>JBBSEX010000187.1:0-1524 GCA_038239345.1 Bryobacterales bacterium | reverse complement strand
CGGACTCGCCCAGAGCCTCTACGTTGTTGCTGGAGCGCGCCAGCTCGGTGAGCGCTTCATCGGCAGCCTTCTCCTCGTCGAGGATGCTCTCCAAGAGATCGGCGGCCTCTTTGTTTCCCAGCACCCCAGCCCATTCGTGCAGGCAGCCATACGAGGCGATCTCGTAATGTTCCACCTTCTGGGCGGCGCAAATCAGCGCGGCGTTGATGGCAGGCGACCCTTTGAACTCAGCCGCAATTTCGTCGCCTTCTTCCAGCAACCCCACGGTGGCTTCGCATTTCTTCCCTTTGGCTTTTTGCCCAAAGGCCGCGAATACTCTTCCCAGTTTCGTGACGTGTCCATCCGTTTCCTTTAGATGGGAACGAATCGCCGCTTGCAAGTCAGGGCAGGTGGCGGCTTTGGCCATCTTGGGGAGAGCCCGCACGAGGCGCTGTTCGGCGTCATATATGTCGGCCAGTTCGTCCAGGAATAGAATTTTAAGTGTTTTCATACCTGTTTCAGTTATTTTCGTTTCGGCGAGGATTAATGACGGGTCACTGGCCCGGACGCCCCTGTGCGCGATGCCTGGTTGGCCGGCTTGGGTACGGAAGCTTCACCCGTGGTGCAGATGTCCTGGCCGCCCGCCTCCTTAAAGATAGTTTTGGCCCGATCAATCTCCTGGGAGTCATCGGTATGAACGGAGATCAGGATGTTGCCTTGCTTGATCTTGCCCTCATAGCGCTTCGCTTCCAGCTCGGGGATGCCCATCCCGATCAGCCCGCCTGCAACCCCGCCCGCAGCAGCGCCGATGGCCGCCCCGCTCAACGCCGCCATGATGGGGCCGGCCGCGATGAACGGCCCAACTCCCGGAATAGCCAGCGCCCCGATGCCAGCGAGCCAGCCCAGCGTGCCGCCGAGCAGCCCCCCAGTGCCAGCGCCCGTGGCCGCGCCCTCCGGCGCCTTGGTGTTTTTCTCATGCGCAAAGTCCCGGCTCGTTTCCTTGTCCGGAAACAGGGCCGAAATATCGTTATTGGAGAAGTTGTCCGCTTTCAGGCGCTCGACGATTTGTTCCGCCTGGACGCGGTTGGTAGAGATGCAGAAGACAGATTTCTTTGACATATATATTTGGTTTGTTTTTTGTTTGCGTTTTTAGTTTATCGAATTAGTTCCGGCCCGTGGGACTGACCTTTATTTCCAGTTGGTTATCCACGTTTTCCGAGCCTGCGACTCTGGTCGCGATCTCGCTGAGAATGCGTTTTTCGTCCGCCGTATTGACCGGTCCACGAAGTGTAACGCGCCCCCCGGTAGTAATGATCTTCACATTATGAGCGCTCGTGGAGAGGTCGCTTGAGGCTACCACTTCCTTGCGGATCCGAGTGGTGATGTCTCTATCGCTAGGGCTCTTGCCTTGGTCGAATGGAGTCAGGGTCTGATTGTTGCGATCTCGCACATTGCGCACCGTGTTGTTGGCATCGGCCACCGCGTTCGTGGTGAAGTAAGGCTCGACGTGATAGGAACGATAAACCCCGTCGGCGTAGATGGGCT
>JBBSEX010000186.1:0-1524 GCA_038239345.1 Bryobacterales bacterium | reverse complement strand
TTTTCGTCCGTATCGACGGCGACCACATAGCCTCCTCGTTCAACGGCTTCGGAGTAGCGGGTGGTATCTTCATCAGCATAATCATCCGCGCCGAAAAGCGACTTCAGCCAGCCTGTAAAGCCGCCCTCATGATGTTCGACCGGGGCGCGCCCAGTTAATCCCGATCCACCAGAAGCTGCCTCGCCGGTGTAGTTCGGGCTAGAGCTGAGATGCACTTCACCAGAGGTGAACCCATCTTTAATCAGATCATCAACGACGGCTTGCGCCGAACGCTGGTCTTCAAATAACCCAACAATAGTATTGCGGCAAGTGTTTATCATAGGAATCTCCTAATTGATGGACGCAGGAATGAGATTCCAATTTCGACTGCTGTGCAACAATATTGCCTGATCCCGAATCAGTTTGATAGCCACAAGCGAAAGCGCGAATTCGCCAGCGCCTGGGCGAGCGCAACAGGCGTTCGAGCAGCTCTTCGAATCGGGAGCCATTGACGGGCCATTCAGAATAAGTTCTCTGGCCAGTTGGGAAGATCACGCGCCCTTCCTGGTCGGTTTTCGAGCGCCGCAGAAACACCAGGCCGTCTTCGGTTTCCCTCGATATCGGCAACATCCAACGCCGCGAGTCCGAGCGCCGGAATCCGCCGGCGCAAAACAAGGACCAGCAAGGCCCGGTCCCGCAGGCCTTGCAGGTGGGCCGGACGGACGAGTCGATTGGCCGCACAATCGACGACTCGGAACCGAAGTACAAATTTAAGAAGCCCGCCTGTTCTGCCTTAAATGGCAGACCGCGCAAAAACAAACGCGGGACGAGCAGCCATCACTTGGCCGACCGCCCCGCTTTTAGTTTTCCTATATTCCCCTTCAGACCTCGAACCGAAAGAAAAATTCGTCCTCCGGTATTGGATTGAGCGCCCGGCGTCGTTTGAGCAACTCCGCTAGACGGGGCCCATCAGAATTCTTTCCCAGTGCCCGACGACGCAGGAACGAATGATCAAAGATTGGCTACTTACCGTGCTGTCCCGCGTGATGCTTTGCCGCTTCCTCCGAGTGGTGAATGGCATGGAGATGGTGTCCATGGGCAATATGCGCGTGATGGCCAGCCTTCTCGTGGGCACCCGCCTCGTGGTGTTTCGCCGCCTCGCGATGATGACGCGCGGCATGCTCGTGGTGTTCCGCCGCCTTCTTGTGGTGATCGGAGCCTTCGTGTTGGGCCATTTTGTAACTCTCCTTTTCGCGTTAGCTTGAGATCTATCTCAGGACGCCAAAGCAGTTATACCATATCGTCGTGACGACAGGCTCTCCGAGAGAGCTTGCCACCAGAACTGTGAAGCGTCCAGAACGGTGACCCTTTTCTTGGGTTGTGTTGCAAAAAGCTCGGAAGGTCGCTGATAGCCTGAAAGGCATACATGCGATCACGGCCCTTCATCTTCAAATGGCGGCATTTTGAGCCGCAGGTTATCATGTGCGCCGTGCGGTGGTATCTGCGCTACAGCCTGTCCTACAGAGACGTCCGGGATTTGTTGGC
>JBBSEX010000185.1:0-1719 GCA_038239345.1 Bryobacterales bacterium | reverse complement strand
GCCAATCCGGATTTTTGAAATCGCCAACCCAGTCCGGCACGCCAAAATGACACAGGTCCACGATGGGGATAATTCCTAGCCGCCGCATTTCCTCAAAAACCAGGTCCGTAAATTCCCACTCATATTTCCCCGGGGCGAGATGAATTTTGTAGTACGGCGGTCCGTACCGCAAATAGCGCAGTCCCATATCGCGGACCAACGCCAGATCTTCTTTCCAGAATTTGTAATGAAACGTTTTCTCGAGTTCGTCGATTCTTTGGCTGCGGCCGTCCTTCCCGGTAATTACGGGATAGCTGCATTCAATACCCGTGGCAAAGATGAACTTCCACGGCGGCCAAACGCCGCTGGGTTGAACGTGCGCGGGCCTCATCTCTTTCTCCGGAGCTGAATCTCATACAGCTTCGCGACCGTCAGGCCGTAAGCGATATGCCCCGCAATCATCTGAATGGTCTCGTGTTTGGGGGCTTTGGCAGGCGGGAGCATCAGGCGCATCGCGGGCACGAGCGACCCCGGGCCAAACGCCCATACGACGAGCCCATTGGCTGCGCCAGCCAGCCAGACATTGTGTCGGCGGCGGCCTCGGAGTATTCCATAGACACTTCCCCAAAAGGCGCCATAAGCGAGATGAACGGCTTTGCCGGCTGGTTTCGAATACTTGGAGAGATCCCGATCGAAGAGGCCAGAGCCCAGTTTGACGATAAATAGTTCAGCGGCGCCCTCCGGGCTGGGGCCTTGCGCTTCCGCCAGGGCGCCGGCCGGCGTGACGGCGGCCGCATGTTCCACCAGGATTTGTCCCCCGGAGCGTCCAGGTGAGTACGCTGCCGGCGACCGGGAGCGGTCTTGCCATTCGATTACCTTCTTTTCATCGAACGAATCGGCCGGTAAGTTCTGGGGCCGTTCATTTTTCCGCTTGGATTCGGTTTCGAATGCCAGTGTAATTCGAGCAACCACCATAAGTACAAGAGCGCCAGCGAGGCCCGCTGCAGCGCCGTATCCGATGGTTTTCAGAGGCGTTGTGGATCTGTTAGTCCGCATGATGGATTCGAGCATAACCGATCTCCTATTCGAACAACTCGGCGCGTTTCTGGGGGGCCCAGCTTGCCGAAGATCCGCCGCACAACCGGATCACAACATTTTCCTCCAAATTAAAACGCTTGGGGAATGGCCGCACCCACTCGTGTGTAGGGGTCTTGACGAAGCATCTGATGAGGGCGCGAACATACGCATCCTGCATCACCTCCTCAGCCTCATTATCGTCACGATAAACTGCCATGTTACCGGAAGGTAACTCCCGCACAGTCCCTCGTCGCCTACGCCGGCTTGGGGTTTGCAGCACGGGACCGTGCGAGGGCGGCGATCATGGCGAGATGATTCGCGCGCAACAGCCTGCATCTTTCGACTCTTAGAAACGCCACGGAGCACCTGTGGTCAGCGATGCTGCCGTCAACATCGGACTGATCTCAATGCTCAGCGTGGCGCGCAACGCGGAGATTGGTCGTCGTGTATTCGCCACTTTACGGCGATATCAGTGACGCTGCACTGTTCGAAAGGCAGAAGTGGGAAGCCGGTCAGGAATGCGATCACATCCAGGAGATAGCTGTGCCCACTCTAGCCGCGTTCGACGGGCTCAGATTGATTGACCGCGCAGTAGAACTCGCGAAGCTCACGGATGAGATCCACCAGCGGATAGCTTCCGTTCGCACCGCTCGGGCTGGGAAG
>JBBSEX010000184.1:0-1851 GCA_038239345.1 Bryobacterales bacterium | reverse complement strand
TTTTGCGTTTCAGCGATGAACGAAGCAGAAAACGGGCTTTCCTCTACAAGAAAGCTTCCCGCCGTGGGCTTACTGTACTTCAGCAGCACGTCAACGGTTTGGGTTGCGCTGTTCTGCTCACCGGAGCTGATCAATAAGAGATTTACCTGGTGACCTAATGTCGTCGTGATCAGCAGGTTGGTCTGCACTGCCTGGGTGGCCACTGGCTTTACCGTCACGAGTTCCGGCTCGTGTTCGGAATGCTCAGCCTGAAAGTTTTCAGGGTCCCCTACCACAACCGAATTCACGGGCTCGGGCAATCGGATCGATGTGGCCACCCGCGGAGCTAGCCGCAAAGTGATGACCTTCTCGTCAAGACTGGCCCGAGTCAGGATCACGGGTTCAAGCTGTGCCCGGCTGGTTGCGGGCGTCACAAATACCGCTGGCGTCGTTCTTGTTAGGCCCTGCTGCACTGTCTGGGCCGAGGCAAGTCCCATCAGCCAAATCACACAAATACATGCCTTCGGACGGTCCATGCTATCTCCCTCCATTGCGCCTCAACTCGGCGCGATACTGTTGCACAATTCGTTGAACGTATGTGTAAACCTCTTCTGACGAGTAGTCCAGCCCGCGCGAAAGAATCGGCTTCTCGCCAGCTGCATAGGCGGCCACGACCAGACGAAAGTCTCCATGAAAAAGAGCCTGAAGTTCCGCCAGGTATGCGACTCCGCCACGCACATTTTCGTGGATGTAGAACGGGTGAGTTACGCCGAAGTGCTGAGCAGTCGCGGGCATGAGTTGCATCAAACCCATCGCGCCCTTGGAGGAAACCACGCCTGGCTGCCAAGCCGACTCGATCTGAATGATGGCTCGCACAAGAGCTGGCGAGACCCCGTATTGCCCGGCGTAGTAACTCACACAGCGCTCCTCGTATTCGCGCATACTGAGAGGATCTCCCGCAAGCGCGGGAGCCATCACGCACACAGCGCTTAGTAACGTCGCCGCTCTGCGCATACCAGTTCCTTCTGTTCAACGGCCGCTTGGCCTCGATCCTTGCTGTACTGCTGTGTGTCGTAGACCAGGCTTTCGAAGCCATCCCGAAGCAGGAGCCGCTTGCGGTCGTTCTGGGTCTTGGCAATAAGAGGCAGAAGAACATCGCGCAGATCGGCGCTGATTTCGTGAACGCCCAGGACTTTAAGAGCCTCCGCTAGGTCGAGCATTTCGGCTATCGATGGCGCTTTTTCCAGGGTGTAGCCGCGAAGCGCGTGCGCGAAGCCGGCAAGCTGGCCATGCAGTTCCGCATGGGTGCCAGCCGTTCGTTTTTCCAGGATCTGGGTCTCCCGTTCGATCGTTGGATGTTCGAACCGAAGATATAGACTTCGGCGCCGCAGAGGATCACCAATCCGGCGAACCTCGTTCGATGTCAGCACAACAAAGGGCTTGCTCTTCGCCTTGATCGTGCCAATCTTAGGAATTGATAGTTGCCAGTCGCTCAAAATCTCGAGGAGTTCCGCCTCGAACTCCTCACTGACCTTGTCGATTTCATCGATCAACAATACGCACGGCTTCTCATACAGGAGCGCCCTCAGGAGCGGTCCTTCCTGAAAGAATTCCAGCGTATGCAGATCCCGCCGCAAGGAAGCCCAACTAGCCGACGCAGTGTTACCCTGCGTGTTTAAGAACAGACGCTGTAGCGACTCGTCGAACTTGCCGATCGCCTTTTCCTCATTGATGCCCTCATAGCATTGCAGGCGTTCGATGCTCGTGTCGGCCGCGAGAGCAACCACCTTGGCCAGTTCTGTCTTCCCAGAACCCGGCGGCCCCTCGGCCAAGACGGGTTTCTGCATCTGGGCGGCAAGATAGATCACCTTG
>JBBSEX010000183.1:0-1931 GCA_038239345.1 Bryobacterales bacterium | reverse complement strand
GTCAAATTTTGAGCAAGAACGCCGAGGCGAAAATTTTAATGGTGACAGTTTTCACCTCCGTGCAGTTGATGAAAGAGGTCCAACGATCCGGAATCAGAGGCCTTTGCTCGAAACCAACACCGACTGCATCACCGAGGCAATCGAGGCGTTACTGCAAGGCCAGACGTACTTCCACTCAGCGGTTCAAGCTGGCGCGTGAACGCGGCTTAACAAGCTTTTTAGATAACGGCACAGCGCGTTGCGGCGGTTTCTTCGGCACAGGCGGAAGCTGCCCGCGCAACCCCTTCGCTTTGAAGGATTCGAACAGTTCGTGGCGGCGCTCCGACTGGGTGTAGTTCGGATTCTTGATCTTGAGCCAGCCGCTGACCGTGGAGTACGATCCGCTCTTCCTCTTCGCAACAACGCCTTCGAGGTTCCGCTGGCACACCTCATTGAACAAATCCACGCCCCGACCCTCGACGAACTTCCCGCAAACCACGTCCGCCAATGGGCTCTTTTCTAGTACCGCCCGCAGTTTCTTCTTTCGTTCCACGAGTGGAAGCTGCCGCAGATCGCGGTCATTGTGATAGATCAAATCAAAAGCGTAGAAGATTGGGCTGCCCTTGCGATGCAGAAGTTCATCAAACATGCTGCGCCCTTCGTCGTCTAAGCACACCAATTCGCCATCGAGCACGGCGTTCTTGACCTTCAGCGCGGCGAGATTGTGGCGTAGCTCCGGGAAACTTTTGTAGGAATTGCGATTGCGCGAAATGAGTTCGCACTTCCCTTCGGAGATGTACGCCAGGGCGCGGAAGCCGTCGTGTTTTAGTTCGAAGAGGAAATCCGGATGGTCGAACGGCTGGCGCACGAGCGTTAGCTTAGCGGTGTCCATGCGTGGGAGAGGCATGTGGGTTGGATGCAGGCAGTGAATGGATGGGATAATCGAATCAAAGGCGAATCTGTTAGCTCCAAGCCACTTGTCCGGTAATCCGGGTGCATTCGATAGGTCGATGCAACACCATCTGATGTAAGTCTGCTGTGTAAAGGTGGTGTTGGCATGAAGCCAGGACAACGATTTGGACTTTCTGAGATCGAGAAGCGTGATGTCTGGAACCGGTGGAAGGCGGGACAGTCCCTGCATGAGATTGGGCGCGCCTTTGACAAGCCCCATAGCTGCATTCGTTCGGTGTTGTTGCCTCGCGGCGGCATTCCTCCCGCCGCTCGTCGCCGTTCGCGACTAGCGCTCACGCTAGCGGAGCGAGAGGACATCTCACGAGGAATCGCTTCCGATTCGCCGCTTCGGGAGATTGCCCGACAACTGGATCGAGCGGCCTCCACCGTGAGCCGGGAGATTTCTCGCCACGGTGGCCGTCCCGCCTATCGCGCCCACGATGCGGATGGCCAAGCCTGGGACTCGGCTTTGCGATCGAAGAGATGTCTGCTGGCCCTCAACCGCAAGTTGCGGAACATTGTTGCGAGTAAACTAATTCTGGACTGGTCGCCCGAACAGATCTCCGGATGGCTGAAGACCCAGTATCCTGATGACACGAGCCTGCGGGTGTCCCACGAAACCATCTATCGCAGCCTGTTCATTCAGGCCCGCGGAGCGCTGAAAAAAGAGCTGCTGGACCAACTGCGCTCCAAGCGGCGCATGCGCCGCTCGCGCCATGCCAGTGCTAGCGGTCAGTCACGAGGGCAGATCGTCGATGCCGTCTCCATTCGCGAAAGACCTGCGGAGGTAGAAGACCGAGCGGTTCCCGGCCACTGGGAAGGGGATCTGCTGGCCGGCGCCAAGAACACCTATATTGCGACGCTGGTAGAGCGCCATTCGCGCTTCGCCATGCTGATCAAGGTGCCCAGCAAAAACACGGAAGTGGTCGTTGCCGCACTGAGTCAACAGGTTCGCAAACTACCCGCTACGCTGAAACGCTCGCTGACCTGGGATCGAGGGC
>JBBSEX010000182.1:0-1943 GCA_038239345.1 Bryobacterales bacterium | reverse complement strand
GAGAGTCTCCAGATCAGGGCCACCCAGCGGCTCTCCAATGGACTCTCTTTCCTTTTGGGCTATACAAAATCCAAGTCGATCGATATCGCATGTTCTGGTTTTGGCGAGAACTGCGACATTCAGAACGAATATAACCTGAACGCCAACCGTTCGGTTTCATCCTACGACATCCCGCAGGTGTTCACGGCCAATCTTCTCTATGAGCTCCCGTTCGGGAAAGGGAAACGGTTTGCATCTGGCGGATTTGCCAACCAACTGCTGGGGGGCTGGCAGATCGGCGCCATCGGCAGTCTGCATAGCGGTCTGCCATTCTCCGTGCAGGCGGGATTTGACAATCTAAACGTAGGCGGCGGGAGTTCGCGAGTCAACATCGTGGGTAATCCGTATCCAACCAATCAGACGCTGCAAGGCTGGCTCAACAAAGCCTCGTTCGCTTTTCCCCCGCAGTACGTTTTCGGCTCCGAGGGACGCAACGCGCTACGCGGTCCTGGGTTTGCGAACCTGGATTGCTCCGTGCTTCGCACTTTCCGGTTTCGCGAAAGGATGTCGCTGCAGTTCCGGGCGGAGTTCTTCAACGGCTTGAATCACCCGAATTTCAGCAATCCTAATGGAACGCTGAATAACTCGCAATTCGGGATCATTTCAGGCGCGAGTTCGCCGCGCGATATCCAGTTCGCGTTGAAACTGGTCTTCTAACGTAGCGCGACGGTTCAGATCGCATCGCGCTCACATGAAAGAGATCGGTAGACGATCGATACTGTTCGGCATGGCTGCCATGGCGGGCTCGGCCGGTTCTTCAGCCACCACGCGGAAGGTCACGGCCGCGGTGATAGGCCTTGGACACGCCCATGCATTTGGGAAGCTGACCGCTCTCCGCGCGCTTCCGCAATACGAATTGGCCGGCGTTTTCGACCGCGATACGCAACTGGTCGAGAAATCGGCAGCGCCTCTGCTCAGTGTGGATGCAATCCTCAAAAACCCGTCGATCGAGCTGGCCCTCATCGAAGGCCGCGTGGTGGATAACTTGCGCTACGCCCGCATGGCTGTCGAAGCCGGCAAATTCGTCCACCTCGACAAAGCGCCCGGCGACGACCTGGAAGCCCTGAAGAAAATTTTCGAAGAGGCCGGCCGGCGGAAGCTTGTCGTCCAGATGGGCTATCAGTGGCGCTACCTGTCTGGGATGAGCCAGGCGATCGAAGCCGCGCGACGGGGATGGCTCGGCGATGTGTACCTACTCCGGGCCAGGATCGACAAGCCAATCCCTCAGGCGGAGCGCCACGAACTCGGCCGGTTCCGCGGCGGGATGATGTTCGAGCTCGGCTGCCACCTCATTGACCGCGCCGTCGATCTCCTCGGCGCACCGAAGAAGGTTAGCGGCATTTTGCGGCACGATTCTTCCTATCCCGACAAACTCGCCGACAATACTCTCGCAATCCTGGAGTATGAGCGCGCCATGGCGGAAATCGGGGTCGCCGCGATGCAACCGCACGGCGAGCAGTACCGCACTTTCGAGATATACGGCGCAAATGGAACCGCTGCTCTGAGACCTTTCAATGGCAAACTAGCACTGGATCTTAAGGATGCCGCAGGTCCTTACAAGGCTGGTCAACAGCAGGTCGAAGGGCCCGTGCAAACCCAACCCGGATTCACCCCCGAGTTGATCGAGATGTATCGCATCATCCGTGAGGGCATCCGTTCGAGCTATAGCGTTGAGCACGATCTCGCGACTCAACAAACTCTCTTACAGGCGTGCGGAATGGGTTGACACTTACATCTCGACCTGATTCGTCTGGTGATTCCACCGCACCCTTCGCCCATGCTTCAGCGATAAGTTCGCCATCTGGACCACCAGCGCCGCCTTGAAGGCTACCCACATCGGCGCCGTCGGCTTCTGGCGCGTCCGCACGCAATCCAAAAAATTAGCTACATGCAGGTCCGTCGCG
>JBBSEX010000181.1:0-1951 GCA_038239345.1 Bryobacterales bacterium | reverse complement strand
TTCCGGCGAGCGGCCGAAAGCGAGAGCTTCCGCCTGCGCAAACACGTTGGCCAACAACAGATCGTGATGTTCGCCCAGCGGGTTGAGAGGATGCGCGAACCCAATAAAATCGCAGGGGATGAGCCTGGTGCCCTGATGGATGAGCTGGTAAAAGGAGTGCTGCCCGTTGGTGCCAGGTTCGCCCCAGTAGACGGGCCCCGTCTGGTAGTCGACCCGATCCCCCTTGAGCGTGACATGCTTGCCGTTGCTCTCCATGGTCAGTTGCTGCAGGTATGCAGGGAATCGCTTCAGGTATTGTTCATAGGGCAGCACCGCCACCGTCTGGGCGTCGAAGAAATCGTTGTACCAGACCGCAAGTAAACCCATCAGGACCGGCAGATTCTCTTCGAACGGCGCAGTGCGGAAGTGTTCATCCATCGCATGAAAGCCGGAAAGCATGGCGTGGAACTGTTCGGGACCCACTGCGTTCATTGTGGACAGACCGATCGCGGAGTCCATTGAATAGCGGCCGCCAACCCAGTCCCAGAAGCCGAACATGTTCGCGGTATCGATCCCGAACTCTTCGACCTTCGCGGTATTGGTGGAGACGGCGACGAAATGCCGTGCAACCGCCTTCTCATCCTTCAACGCGTTGAGTGCCCATTGGCGGGCGGTGTGAGCATTGGTCATTGTTTCGAGCGTCGTGAAGGTTTTGGAGCAGACAATGAACAGGGTCTCTTCAGCATTCAGGTCGCGCGTGGCCTCGATGAAGTCGGTGCCATCCACATTCGAGACGAAGCGAAACGTGAGATCGCGTTGGGCGTAATACTTGAGCGTCTCGTATGCCATCACGGGACCCAGATCGGAGCCGCCGATACCGATGTTAATTACATTGCGAATACGCTTGCCCGTATGCCCTTTCCAGTTGCCGCTGCGAATTTGGGTGGCAAACGCCGCCATCTTGTCGAGCACCGCGTGGACCTCTGGCACGACATCCTTGCCATCGAGGAGGATTTGTTCGCCCTTAGGAGCCCGCAGGGCCACGTGCAGAACGGCCCGCCCCTCGGTGACGTTGATCTTTTCGCCCGCGAACATGGCATCGATGTGCCGGCGAAGGCCGGACTGTTCCGCAAGGTCAATGAGAAGACGGACCGTCTCGCTGGTGATCCGGTGCTTCGAGTAGTCGAAGTACAGACCGAGGGCTTCCAGCGTGAAGTGCCGGCTGCGCTGTGGATCTTCAGCGAACAGTTGCTTGATGTCTGAATTCCGGATGTCCTTGTAATGTGCGTCTAGAGCGATCCAGGCCGGGAGGCGGCGCAGCGGAACGATAGGTTGTCGCGTTTGGGGATTTGTCATTTCTGTTTCAGTTTGCAAGAACTTCGAGCGGAGGCGCACCAAATCGATGTCCATCCGACCCAATCCGGTCAAGCTGCGACGGTCAGTAGACTACGTTTGCGTCAACACGCGGCTTGCTTTTCGCCCCGTCGAGCCAATAGGGCGGACGGCCGTAATCGACATAGAGCCGGTTTTCATACTCCCGAGTGATTGGCATGGATTCGACATACGTCGGGGCGTCTTTTATAGCCTCGCGCGTAAGGCCAACGTACACTTTGGACTCCGGCCAACTGACACGCTCAATCCATTCGGGTGAAATCAGGACCTTCTTGCGAGGCCACCAATTCCGGGTTGCGACCTCGATGTAGCGAATGGCCCACGCTTCCTCATCCACCACATATCCCTCCACATGGCCGACTTCGCCATCGGACGCCTCGATGTGATAGCCTGTGACGGCTTCACTGCTGCGAAGATGCGAGTCCGATGACTCCTTCTTGACACTCTGCGGGAGCCGTTCCGCTGAAGGCAGCATTGGTACGGCTAAGCCGGGGGTCAGAGTTGAGCCCCACAAATAGGGACCGCCCCAATAACTGGGATACCCGTAGTAGCCAAGGTATTCAACCTCCTGCTGCCGGGA
>JBBSEX010000180.1:0-1985 GCA_038239345.1 Bryobacterales bacterium | reverse complement strand
GGAGCCGAATGCCTGGATCTCTTCATGGCTAAGGGCGTGGTGGGCACGCGCGATATGGGTGGGGATGCGGATTTCATTTTGCCTCTCCGCGAGCGCGTCAACTCGGGCTCGCTTTTCGGTCCGGAGATCGTAGCCGCGGGACCGATCGTCGATGACGCGCCAACGAACTTTCCCTATCGTCTCCGCGTTCGCAATGCGCAAGAGGCTCTGAAAGCCGTGCATGACTTAAAACGGCTTGGCGTGGACTTCATCAAGGTTCACGACCATACGCCGCGCGACGTGTTCTTTGCCGTCGCCGCCGAGGTGCCAAAAGTAGGTTTGACATTCGCCGGCCACGTTCCGTCGACAATCACGATCGAAGAGGCCGCCGACGCCGGGATCAGGAGTATTGAGCACTTGTCGAACTACAACGTGTTTGGTGAGTGTATGACCGGCGAAGAATACAGTGCCGCGGGATGTCGGCGCTTGTTCCACAAACTTGCCGCGAAAGGTGTTTGGCAGACACCCACGATGGCTTTCTTTCAAACGATCCCCGACGTCTTTTCGGGTACGCCTTTGGCGCACTCCGAGTATGCGAGCGATTCCTTGCTGGAGCTCACACGTCGGAACATAGAGGCTTCGCGCGTCCCCCCGAAGACGCTGGACAAGTACCGCTTGGCGGGACAGATCAGCCTGCGGGCGATTCACGATCTGCAGCTCACAGGTAACCGCTTTCTCGCCGGATGCGATGGGCTGGTGCCGGGTTTCTGCCTTCACGATGAGCTGGAGTGGTTTACCAGGGCCGGGTTCTCTCCTCTGGAAGCCCTTCAGACAGCCACGATTAATCCCGCTCGTTTCCTGGGGCGCGAAGAATCGCAGGGTACGGTTGAGGTTGGAAAGCGAGCCGATTTGGTGCTGCTGGACGCCGATCCTTCAGTCGACATCCGCAATATCACGCGGATCTCCGGTGTGATGTTGCGGGGCAGGCTCATGACGAAGCCCTCCATCGACTTGATCATCGCGAAGCACCGGCGCCCGGAAGCCCATTGACTGGAGCCGCCGGGCCCGACTTCCAATCCGGAAATATGGCGCAGCGTTTACTAGGCCCTTGTGAACCAAATCGGTTCTCTCGACCGCACTAGAATCAAAACTGCGCAGAATAGGGTTACTGCGCAGAATTCTGCAGGTTCGAGGTCCGTAACGGCCGCTTTGAAGCGCTCGGTACCGGGCAAACTGCGTGGTCAAAAGGTGATCACGCATTCTCTCGACAGAGGCGTTCAGGAAACCTTACGTCTTTGGCGCAAGCACCATCTCGGCTACTATCAGACGAAATACGTTGTGGAGCGGGTCCGAAGACGGCTGGCGCTTGAGCCACCCCGCACACGGAACCGAACGGTAGCCCGGTTAGAACACAGCGAAGTCGAGCGCCTGATTCAGATCACCTACCGCAGCCAGAGTAAATACGGCCTGTTGATCAAGACGCTGTTCCAGAGCGGAGCCAGGGTGGATGAATTCGTGCATATCGGCGTCGAGGATCTGCTTCTGGATAGCGATCCACCGCAGATTCACATCGTGCACGCCAAACGGATGTCCGATCGCTACGTGCCGATCATGCAGGCCCTCGGTGACAACTACGTCCGCGCACTTGGAGGCAAACGATAGCCAAGAATTGCTTGGATCTGTTTCCCAGTTCACTTTGCCGAAATTTCGGCTTTCGCTAGGTTAAGGCCAAAAACCGGAGCGCCTCGCCGGCGCGGTCTTGAACATTGCCCGGCTCTGGTGCAAATTCAAGGTTAAGCCAAAGTCGGTCGGTTCCGTCCTGTCCAATGAGAGGTTTTGATTACGCAGCCAAGGCGGCTTGCCAGATCTCCGGCATCGTCGCCGTGCATCCGCCGAGCTTGCCGATTGTGAACTGGCCCTTCTTGATCTTCTCCGCCAACTCGATTCCACTGATCACAACCGTCGCAGTTCGAAAGCTCTTCAGCCCCAGCATCGGCCGAAGCCGT
>JBBSEX010000179.1:0-2005 GCA_038239345.1 Bryobacterales bacterium | reverse complement strand
TTTGTCCCCAACTTTTGGCATGTTCGCCCCGAGATGCCTCATGGCGCACTGGTTTTCAGCACCGATCGAGCCTATGGCCGTTGCTGGTATCCCGGTCAGACCCTAATCCGCCGGTAAAGAAATCGGTTTGGTGAATCCGCGAAGGTTGGTATGAATGGAACGGCTGCGGGCGGTGGGATGAAGGAGGACGGTGCGACGAATATTATTTAAAACAAAATCACCCAGCGGTGTTTTTAAGGGATCATACTCGAATAAGTGCGAAAGTCTGCCAAGCAATCCCCCGCCGAGAGCGAGTTTCTCTTTGAGATCGATCCCGAACCCGCCCCAGAGCGGTTGACCTCTTACGGTGGGGCGGCCGTACTCGTCCAGACGTTGCGATCGCTCGGTGTCGCGCAAAGTGTAGCTCGCCACGTCCACATCAAGAAGCGGGATCGCGGCTACGACGAAGCGACATTTGTGGAAAGCTTCGTGGTGTTGAATGGTGTGGGTGGAGATTGTCTGGACGATTTCGATCAGTTACGCGCCGACGCCGGTCTGGCGACCCTGCTCGGTCATGAACTCCCTTCGCCTGGCGCCGCGCGGAATTTCCTGTATGAGTTTCACGATGAGAGTCGCATCGACCAAGCCAAACAGCAGTGCATTCTTTTGGGAACCAAGGCCTGCATTCCTGGCGAGAATGCGACGCTCAGCGGATTGGGGCTGGTGAATCGCGATGTGGTGCAGGAAGTCGGGCGACGTTGCCCGGAGCAGAGGATCGCAACCGTGGATCAAGATGCCACCATCATGGAGAGCCGCAAGCAGGAAGCATTACGAGGCGATGAGGGGGAGCGATGCTACCAGCCGATGCTGGCTGTTTGGGCAGAGATGAATCTGGTGTTGGCGGACGAGTTTCGGGATGGCAATGTGCCGGCGGCGTATCAGGGCTTGCCCGTGGCAAAGGTTGCCTTCGCGGCATTGCCTTCGACGGTGAACGAATATTACTTTCGCGGCGACTCGGCGTGCCATGAGCACGAACTGATCGATTGGCTGCGCGATGAGAAGCGGTTGGATGGTCCGCAGGGTTTCATCGGCTTTGGCGTCAGCGCGCGCATGAGCCCGGCGCTGCGCGAAGCGGTGACGGCAATGCCGGAAGGGCAATGGGAAGCTTACGGTAAGCACGATGCGGAAGTAACGCGCGAATGTGCGGATGTATTGTTTGTTCCCAACGAGCATAGCGAAAAGAAAGATTCTCAACCGTTGCGTTACGTCGCGATACGGATTCGGCAACGGCAGGGCGGGTTGCTGAACGATGGCAGTCAGGTGAAGCACTTCGCAGTCGTCACCAACATTCGGGAATGGAAACCAGCCCGTTTGTTGCAGTGGCATCGGGAGAAAGCCGGAACGATCGAGGCGGTGCACGACGTTCTGAAGAATGAGCTTTCGGCGGGGGTGCTGCCGTGCGGGCGATTCGGGGCCAATGCGGCATGGCTGCGCATGGCGGTGCTCACGTACAACACGCTGACCGCGCTGAAACGGCTGGCCTTGCCCATCGAACTATTGCAGGCACGGCCGAAGCGTTTGCGGTTTTTGTATTTCAATACGGCGGGCCGGTTGGTCCAGCACGCACGCAAGACGATGTTGCGACTGGCCATGAGCGCGACGCGACTGGGAGAGGTTCTTGCCGCCTTGCGATTGCTTCCCGTCGGGACGTAAAACCGCATCACAGTTCTTACCGGCGGATTTGCGGAGCGCTTTTGGAGGAACCGCGACTGAAATCAAATTTTCGCGGCTCATCCGGTCTGTAGAGTCGGCGGACACCGTCCCTTTATCCTCGATTCGCCTGTCTATCCTAATTTCCTCAAAAACCGCCTTCAATTCCGTCTTCTGATTGCCTCAATTCCAGCCTCCACGCTACCCGCGATTCGTTACCGGCGGATTAGGGGCTGATCAATTTGAGTTGCCAAGATTCGCTGCAAGTTGTTATTATCAAAGGGCAGGGCCACCCTAGCTCAGTTGGTAGAGCGGC
>JBBSEX010000178.1:0-2057 GCA_038239345.1 Bryobacterales bacterium | reverse complement strand
ATTCTCCAGCGCCACCCAGCCCTGGCTTTCCATAAAGCCGTACTTCGTGACCGTTTCGCCCGGGATGCCGGTCAATCTCACCGTCGACGTGAACCCCTCGCTTGTTCCACCCGGACCCGCCGTAGGCTTTATTACTTTAATTCGTGGCGACGGGAGCACCGCGTTGACGATCCCGGTAAACGTGAATTCGGGCAAGGACACCGCGTTGACGGTGACTCCGTCGCAACTGTCCTTCTCTTACCCGGCGGGCTCCCCGTTTCCACAGACGCAGACCCTAAACCTGACCAGCACCACTGCCACAAACTACGCGGTTCAAGCAACCACTTCCGCCGGTGGCAAATGGCTGGTAGCATCCCCGAACACGGCGGCGATGCAAGTCGCTGTACAAGTCAATCCCGCCGGCTTGGCGCCAAATACCTATCAAGGCCAAGTCGCCATCACCAACATGAATTCCGGAACGCGGCAAATTGTTCCTGTGACGCTAACCGTTGGACCCCCATTGCCTGTCCCCGTGGGTACTCTGGTGAGCAGCGCAAGCTTGTCGCCAGGGCCAGTTTCTCCAGGAGAGTTCGTGACTATCTTCGGCCTAGCACTAGCCGGCGCCACCGTTAGCTTCGACCGCTATCCCGCTCCGGTTATCTATGCAGACACCCAACAGATCAACGCGATCGTGCCGTACGAAATCGCCGGAAGAAGCTTGACCAACGTAGTCGTCTACCGGAACGGCATAGCCTCAACCCCGCTTGCGGTGCCGGTGACGGACACCGCGCCGGCCATCTTCGCCGGGATTCTAAACGCTGACAATTCCTATAACAGCGTCACCAATCCAGCCGCTAAAGGCTCTGTGATTCAGATCTTCGCGACGGGCGAAGGATTGTATCCGGGTGCGGCGACCGGCTCGGTTGTGCCTTCCCAACCACCGTTCCCTGTGCTTACCAATCCAGTACGGGTCACCATTGGAGGAACGCCGGCCGAGCTTCAATATTTCAGCGAAGCGCCGGGCTTACTATCCGGCGTGTTGCAGGTGAACGCAGTCGTCCCCGACAGCGTCGGCTCGGGACCCCAAAAAATCGTCCTCACCGTAGGCGAAAACAGCAACACCACTCAAACCGTCACCGTAGCAGTCCAGTAGGACATGCAATTCCTCCTCCAAGCGCCCGCACCACGCCAACAAAATCTCATCCTCAAACGCCCGTCCTATCAACTGGCAACCCAATCGGCAGCCCAGTGCTCGTAAATCCGCAAGGCATCGAGACAGCCGGATACCCAAGTAAATTCGCTCCTCTCAAAAACCTCGTAGACGCCATTCGCACATTCTGTTTTTCACCCGCATTCTCAATTTCCATCGAGCACCTCTTTCCAGTTTTGTTGATTATAGAAACTAAAGTTTCTTGCTGATGGATAAAAGCCACCGCACTCTATTGGAGTGGGTGGCTTCAGGCCGGCTCTGAGGCGGCGCTTGCTTGTAACTCGGCGGCTAAGATTTCCGCATAAAGGCATACCGATGGGGTGACTCCTCCATTGGTCAAACATTGCACGCTAAGCTCTTGCGAGAACGCGAGCCTTGCCTCGACGGTCAGAACTCTTCTCTTGCTAAACCGGACGGAAATCGACTTTGTGGACCAAAGCTTCAAGAAAGTGGCAATTCTGTCCGATGGTCGACAATCCGGGAGCGATAGGTAAACACTGCGCCGCTACCCGTGATTCGCTGTGATCTCGCTGGCTTTTAGGCGGCACAATCTTCGCCACGATGCTAGCCTCGTACCATGCCCGAGTACAGACGCACAGTCGTTAGCGGGTTTCTTGTCTCGTTTCTGTGGGCAGGCCTAACGAACGGGCAGCTCCCGCAATCGGTCGTAATACCGTGCAAACTTGTTCGCGAAATGTTTTACGTTCAGGCATCTTTCAACGGCTCGCCTTCGGCGCTCGCGAGAAGTGACCCGCCTCTGCTTTCCAAAACTGACCCAGGCAGGCTGTAACTGAGCGCATGCCAGACTGGCGGCGTTCCCCAGGCGCAGTTTCAGTTAAAGTATTGATTTCGTAATGAGCCGGAGGTT
>JBBSEX010000177.1:0-2101 GCA_038239345.1 Bryobacterales bacterium | reverse complement strand
GCCGCGCGCGTCATCGTTTAAGCCCGAAACAGTTCCGCTCGCCATCAGGTCGCCGCTCCGCAGATTACAACCGTTGCTGGTGTGATGAGCGATCATCTGGGCGATGCTCCAATACATGTCGCGAAAATTGCCGCGGCTGAGCCGAACGGGTGCGTGTCCTGAGTCCCGCATCTTCTCGGATTGGAGGTAAACCTCGAGGTTGATGTCGAAGGCAGCGGGGTTGTTTCTGCGAGATTGCAAATAGTCGAGCGGCTGAGGATCTCCTGGCGGGCGATCTGGCAAAGTTGCGCGAAAAGGCGCGAGTGCCTCGCCCGTCACTACCCAGGGCGAAATCGTAGTGGCGAAGCTCTTGCCGAGGAATGGGCCGAGCGGTTGATATTCCCAGGCCTGTATGTCGCGCGCTGACCAGTCGTTTACCAGGCAGAGCCCGAACAGGTGATCTTCCGCATCATCGACCGGGATCGCAGTGCCGAGCGCGTTGGGCCGGCCAATGAAGAATCCGACTTCTAATTCATAATCCAACCGCTTGCTCGGGCCGAAGCTGGGAACCTCGGAATCGGATGGGCGTGTCTGACCGCTTGGCCTCTTCACATCCGTGCCGCTCACGACAATTGAAGACGCGCGTCCGTGATAGCCGATCGGCAGGTATTTGTAGTTCGGCAACAGAGGATTGTCTGGCCGGAACAGGCGGCCCACGTTGCGGGCGTGATGGATGGAAGCGTAAAAATCCGTGTAGTCGCCGATCGCGACTGGCAAGAGTAGCTCGGCTGCGTTCATCGGAAAAAGACAGGGCTCGAGTTTGGCTTGATCGCGCGAACCGGCGCTCAACAACTCCTGAAGACGGTTGCGTAAAGCGGAGCAATGCGCGTGCCCCAGAGCCATCAGTTGATTGAGTACAGGCGCTCGGCAGGCCTCGGCTGCTTCCGCGGCCAGATTTCGCAAGACGCCGAGTTCCAGCAGCGCCCCAACATCCAGGATGGAATCGCCGATAGCCACCCCTATGCGAACGCCGATGCGTGCCGTATCGCCGCGACGGAACGCCCCAAACGGCAGGTTCTCGATCGGGAAATCCGTGCGGCCGTCGTTTGCCGCTTCCACCCAGCTTTTCAAAGGAGACCCATTGCTTTGAGATCGTCGATAGGCTCTTGCACGGAGCACGATCCAAACGAGAGGGCGAACTGGCTCCGTGTTGCCGAGATTTCATCCGATGTGAGCAGGTGATTTCTCCACCTGATGCCCTCCTCACTGAACTGAAACGCCTCACCGGATTGCTCGTCAATCAGCTCACCCACTAATTCCGGCGCCATGTGGCTGCGAACAAATCCGGCGGCCACGAATATGTTGAGGAACCCATGCATCGCCGCGCAAGGGCTCTGGTCCTGATAAGTCAGCGCATGCCATCCGCGCAAGGGATGATGTAGCCCGGCTGTGGCCTTGAATGGCACGCTGTAAACGGCACAGAGCTGGAGGAACCGCACAACGTCTGATGAAGCCGGGAACGCGCCGGCGGTAACTCCCCCGGTTCGGATCTTCGCGCAACCGGCCTGTTCGGCGATGGCTGGAACCAGCAGCGTCGAAGCAATGCCCGCCGGGACCTCGAAGAAGGTTCGCATTTCGCTCGGAATCTTTTCGGAAGCTTCGCGGATCTTCTCAACTGTAGCCCCCTTCACCTCAATCGCCTGGATCGAGGCTGGCTGCAGCCGCTGGAAATCGCGGACACTTTTCAGATTGAGGTCGAGGTCGTCTCCGGCGAGTACGCTGACTGGTACGGATGAGCCTTCGAACGACGTTGTCAACTCGGCGAGCCGGGAAGCCGGAATGATGAACTTCCCCAGCATCCATGCATGCTCGCTTTCGCGGTAGCGCTCGAAATTGTTAAGTGCAGTAGCGAAATCCAGACTGGCGGGCGGAAACAGCCCGGCATAGTCGATTAGCCCGGTCAACAAATTTCGGACAGAACTGTACATGCGGCCCGCATCCATGAGTATATTTGATGGCATGCAGAAGCCATCGTTCACATGTGTCCCGTTTCTTGCAACGCTGCTCTTACACGGGCAGGAACCCATGCCCGATAATCCAGCCACTCTGGTGCAGCAGGGAG
>JBBSEX010000176.1:0-2111 GCA_038239345.1 Bryobacterales bacterium | reverse complement strand
GGGATTTACAGCGTTCCCTTCTTGCTGCCTGGGGCGTACACGGCTACTGTTGAGGCTCGCGGATTCCGCACAATTCGCCGAACTAATATAAACCTCGCCGTTGGCCAGACGGGTCGGATTGATTTTGGGCTGGAATTGGCCACACTTGGCGAATCAATTACGGTGAGCAGCGAAGCGTCACGCGTGCAGTCCGACTCCGCGACGGTCAGTACTGTCGTCAACCGGCAGTTCATCGAGAACCTGCCATTGAATGGGCGAAGTTTTCAATCTTTAATCGCTCTGACGCCTGGTGTGGTCATGACCAAGGCCACCTTTGGCGAGCAGGGGCAGTTCAGTGTGAACGGCCAACGTGCCAATGCCAACTACTTCACCATTGACGGTGCCAGCGCGAACATCGGGGTCAGTGCGGGTCTCACTCTTGTACAGTCCGCTTCCGGGTCTTTGCCAGGACTGGGCGCAACCGGAGGGACCAATACTCTTGTGTCCGTGGATGCGCTGGAGGAGTTTCGCGTTCAGACCTCTTCCTACGCTCCCGAATACGGGCGCACTCCGGGAGCGCAGATCACGATTCTGACCCGTTCCGGCACGAATAAGCCGCACGGAGCGCTGTTCGATTATTTCCGCAACGACGCGCTGGATGCGAACGACTGGTTTGCGAATGCCAACTCCCTGGCAAAACCGGCGCTTCGACAGAACGATTTCGGCGCGGTGCTCGGCGGGCCGGTGCTTCTACCGAAGGTCTACAACGGGCGAGATCATACGTTCTTCTTTTTCTCGTATGAGGGGCTTCGGCTGCGCCAGCCGCAGGTTGAATCGACTGACGTTCCTTCGCTCGAAGTACGTATGATCTCGCCTGACAATCTGCAACCTTACCTGAATTCTTTCCCTCTGCCGAATCGGCCAGCCACCCGCTACGGTTTCGCGCCTTTTATCGCCAGTTATACGGATATAGCCACATTGAACGCGACGAGCCTACGGATCGATCACAGCGTCGGCGGTCGCGTCACTCTGTTTGGCCGATTCAATTACGCGCCTTCAAATACGACGGCACGGCTCTATTCCATCAACAATCCAACAGACACTCTTGCGAACACAACGACGCTCACGCTGGGAGCAACGTTCTTAATCTCGCCTCGGTTGAGCAACGAGCTGCGGATCAATTCAAGCCACACGACGGGAGAGAGCTATAGCCGTTTAGACAACTTTGGGGGAGCAACGCCGATCAGCGCCTCTGATTTCTTTCCACCGTTTGCCGATCCCAAGAATTCGTTTGGGGGATTCTTTCTTTCAGGCGGCATTAACTCCAGCTGGTATCTGGGCAAGAATGTTGCAAACGCCCAGCGTCAATACAACGTAACGGACACATTCTCATTCATAAAGGGTTCGCACCAAATCAAATTCGGAGTGGATTACCGGCGTCTCGGCACTTTCAACGGGCCGCGGGCGTATGATCAATTTGCGTATTTCACAGGAGGAACGGGCGCAACCTCCGGGCGTACTTCGCTTGTTGTTGTTGAGGCCCAAGACGCCGGCTCTATCCACTTCCTGAACATGTCATCTTTTGCCCAGGACACGTGGAAGATAAGTAGGCGCTTGACGCTGACCTACGGCCTTCGTTGGGAAATCAATCCGTCCCCGCAGGGCGGCTCGAACCATCCCCTGTACACTTTCGAGAACTACCAAAATCCAAAGCAGTTGCAGCTCGCTCCGAAAGGCACGCCGCTGTATCAGACTACCTGGGGTAATTTTGCACCGCGTCTGGGCGTGGCCTACCAGCTTTCCCAACAGCGAGGCCGCGAGACGACATTACGGGCCGGTTTCGGTCTGTTCTACGACCTGGGTACGGGACTGATCGGACAAGCGGCCAGCAGTTTCCCTTATTACCGCTCTGTTCAATTCTATGACGGCATCTTCTTCCCGTTACCCGCAGCGGCTTCGCATGCGCCTCCGTTCAGCCTTCACCCTCCGGTGGCTTCCATTTACGGTGCGGAGCGCGGGTTAAGTCTGCCGGTCCCTTACCAGGTGAACGTGCGTCTGCCGAATGGAGTTAATTCGGGAGCGGTACCGGTCGTTATCCGGGTGGGTGGGGATCGCCTGGGTGGGACGTTAAG
>JBBSEX010000175.1:0-2157 GCA_038239345.1 Bryobacterales bacterium | reverse complement strand
CCGGTCCATCAGGTCCTGGACGTCCCTTTCAACACCAGGGTCCGGTTTGGCCAGCTTGGATACAATTTCGTCCCGCTGAGCAAGAGTGGTCGCTAGTCCATCCTTGAGTGCGGCGTCTGGGCCATCGTTAATGGTCGCTCGGATAAGGTCGAATAGGGCACTCGCACGTTGACTTGCTATTCCGTAGTTCTTGCGGGTGGTTTCAAGATACAGCAAACTCGCCAGATCCCGCAGCCGCGAAAGCGTTGCCTGTCGCTGCAATTGTACGATTTGCTGATCGCGGGCCTGCAAATCCACTGATGCGCGAGCGTTGTTGAGATATTGCGGGACAAATCCCAACAGAAAGGCTACAACCAGAAGTGCTACAGCGAGGATCCACCTATTCCGGCGGCCGGCTTGAACTCGTTCTGTCATTCGCGTTATCCCTTCCTTTTCCTTTATCCATGTCCATCGTGCCCTCTTAACTCGCGGGGCCTCGCCTACGCAATTCCGCTTGCCAGATGATTGAATTAAATTCTCCACCGACCAGGACGGCGGCGCCGGAAACGTAAAGCCAGATTAGAAGAGCGATCACCGCCCCGAGAGATCCGTAGGTCCTATCTAAAGAGCCGAAGGTTCGCAGGTAGAACTTGAAAATAACGCACGCACCAAGCCAGCAGAGCAAGGTCGCAATCGCGCCGGGCAAGTTCGCTTCCCAACGAGGCCGCCGGAGATTGGGCCCGAATCTAAACACAAGAGACAGCCCTAGCAGGAGAAAGAGAATGCCGACGAGCCACTGCACCGCGGTCGAGAGTCGGCCGATTTGTGCGAAGGCAGGAACATAGCCACCAATGGCATCCGCCACCCCGTTACTTGCCAGAATCACGAATACAGCTGCGGCAATCAGCACTCCCAAACAGCCAGTCAATGCGATGGCCACGAGTCTGCGCCTCCACCAGGATCTAGCCTCGGATACATCATACGCGACATTCAATCCCTTAATGATCGCTTCCATTCCTGAAGAGGCGATCCAGAGGCTAACCACCAGTCCAAATGTTACCTTTCCTCCAACTGCCTGCTGGGTAATTTCCCGGAGCGTGCCGGACAGCAATTCGAAAGCCGACGGTGGCATGACGTTCTGCAGGTATGACACCATTCGGAAGTACAAGCCCCTTTCTTGGGCGAAGAGGTGTCCTACAATTGCGGACACGTAGATCAGCAATGGGAAGAGCGCCAGCAGAAAGTAATAGGAGAGTTGGGCTGCGCGGCCAAGCATATCGTGAGCAACGATTCTTTTCACGAGTTGCCAGATCAGTTCTTTCCACCCCAGGCCACCCAAGGTGATCGCCCGGGCTGCGTAGCTTAGAACGGCACGTCGATAGCTGTTGACCTCCATTAGATTGAACTGATCCACATCTGCATCTTCCATCTTGAATATATCGTCCGTTGGGTATGTGCCCCTGTGGCAGTGCATCTGGCATAGCGACGCATTCATCTCACAACAGAGTTTGGCGCTCGCAGGAATTGCAGGTCTACGACCCGTTTCCCCCGTAGTGCCGCCGCCTGTTCCAGGATCGTACGGGCATACTCAGCGACAGTTTGGACTCCGGCTTCGTATTTTGGGTTCGGGTTGCCTGGGCCACCATTGTACGCGCCGACTGCCGTGCCCGCGTCTCCTTGAAAGCGGTCCAGTAAATCTCGAAACAAGAGACCCGCGTATGTGGTGAGAACCCGATGGTCGAGACCGGCAACATTCAAGTTCCTTGGAGGCCGGAGATGCTCCGGCAGCAAGGCGTAGTCCCGCTTGTCTCGTAGGTAGAGTGCATGAACGTATCGGAGAGTTTCGCGGGTGATCTGCCAGACCCCGGATGACTCGTTGAGAACCAGGACCCGGTTCCCGCGGCGGCGAAGAATGATGTCGTCTTTGGCGGCACGTCTCTTCCAGATGGCGTGGCCGAGGTCCCCCTTCACGTTCATGTAGTTGTTCTCCATCGCTCCAATGCCGAGGAAGAAATCCAAAGGAAGGTCATAAAACTGGGCGATGCGGACGATATCTTCCGCTAGTTGTTGAGCTTCATCCGATGTGAGGGCATGCGGGACGGGCTCAATCCGACGGCGGATGCGCGGATCCGTGCTGGATTTAAAGCGGATGAATCGCCGCGCGTAAGCCACCACATT
>JBBSEX010000174.1:0-2164 GCA_038239345.1 Bryobacterales bacterium | reverse complement strand
CGTTCGGCCCAGGTGTTTGAGTGGAACCTTGACATCCAGCGCCAGATCACCAATTCGTTGACATTATCCGCGGCATACGTGGGCTCGCACGGTAACCACACGCCCATCCGCGTGTCTTACAATACGGCGCTCACTCCCGGTCCGGGCGCGGTGGCCAGCCGCGTGCCAATTCCGCGGATGCAGCAATTTAACTTCGACCAGGCCATCGGCCGCGACAATTACGAGAGTCTCCAGATCAGGGCCACCCAGCGGCTCTCCAATGGACTCTCTTTCCTTTTGGGCTATACAAAATCCAAGTCGATCGATATCGCATGTTCTGGTTTTGGCGAGAACTGCGACATACAGAACGAATATAACCTGAATGCCAACCGGTCGGTTTCCGCCTACGACATCCCGCAGGTGTTCACGGCCAATCTTCTCTTTGAGCTCCCGTTCGGGACAGGGAAACGGTTTGCATCTGGCGGATTTGCCAATCAACTGCTGGGGGGCTGGCAGATCGGCGCCATCGGAAGTCTCCATAGCGGTCTGCCATTCTCCGTGCAGGCGGGATTTGACAATCTAAACGTGGGCGGCGGAAGTTCGCGAGTCAACATCGTGGGTAATCCGTATCCATCCAATCAGACGCTGCAAGGCTGGCTCAACAAAGCCTCGTTCGCTTTTCCCCCGCAGTACGTTTTCGGCTCCGAGGGACGCAACGCGCTACGCGGTCCTGGATTTGCGAACCTGGATTTCTCCGTGCTCCGCACTTTCCGGTTTCGCGAGAGGATGTCGCTGCAGTTCCGGGCGGAGTTCTTCAACGGGTTGAATCACCCGAATTTCAGCAACCCGAATGGAACGCTGAATAACTCGCAATTCGGGATCATTTCAGGCGCCAGTTCGCCGCGCGATATCCAGTTCGCGTTGAAACTGGTCTTCTAACGTAGCGCGACGGTTCAGATCGCATCGCGCTCACATGAAAGAGATCGGCAGACGATCGATACTGTTCGGGATGGCTGCCATAGCGGGCTCGGCCGGTTCTTCAGCCACCACTCGAAAGGTCAGGGCCGCGGTGATAGGCCTTGGACACGCCCATGCATTTGGGAAGCTGACCGCTCTCCGCGCGCTTCCGCAATACGAATTGGCCGGCGTTTTCGACCGCGATGCGCAACTGGTCGAGAAATCGGGAGCGCCTCTGCTCAGTTTGGATGCGATTCTCAAGGACGCGGCGATCGAGCTGGCACTCATCGAAGGCCGCGTGGTGGATAACTTGCGCTACGCCCGCATGGCTGTCGAAGCCGGCAAATTCGTCCACCTCGACAAAGCGCCCGGCGACGACCTGGAAGCCCTGAAGACAATTTTCGAAGAGGCGGGCCGGCGGAAGCTCGTGGTCCAGATGGGCTATCAGTGGCGCTACCTGTCTGGGATGAGCCAGGCGATCGAAGCCGCGCGCCGGGGATGGCTCGGCGATGTGTACCTACTCCGGGCCAGGATCGACAAGCCAATCCCTCAAGAGCAGCGCCACGAACTCGGCCGGTTCCGCGGCGGGATGATGTTCGAACTCGGCTGCCACCTCATTGACCGCGCCGTCGATCTCCTCGGCGCACCGAAGAAGGTTAGCGGCATTTTGCGGCACGATTCTTCCTATCCCGACAAACTCGCCGACAATACTCTCGCAATCCTGGAATACGAGCGCGCCATGGCGGAAATCGGGGTCGCCGCGATGCAACCGCACGGCGAGCAGTACCGCACTTTCGAGATATACGGCGCAAATGGAACCGCTGCTCTGAGACCTTTCAATGGCAAACTAGCGCTGGATCTGAAGGATGCCGCAGGTCCTTACAAGGCGGGTCAACAGCAGGTCGAAGCGCCCGTGCAAACCCAACCCGGATTCACCCCCGAGTTGATCGAAATGTACCGCATCATCCGTGAGGGCATCCGTCCGAGCTATAGCGTTGAGCACGATCTCGCGACTCAACAAACTCTCTTACAGGCGTGCGGAATGGGTGACACTTACATCTCGACCTTGTTCGCCTCGTGATTCCAGCGCACCCTTCGCCCATGCTTCAGCGATAAGTTCGCCATCTGGACCACCAGCGCCGCCTTGAAGGCTACCCACATCGGCGCCGTCGGCTTCTGGCGCGTCCGCACGCAATCCAAAAAATTAGCTACATGCAGGTCCGTCGCG
>JBBSEX010000173.1:0-2193 GCA_038239345.1 Bryobacterales bacterium | reverse complement strand
TTTCGCGAATTGCGAAAAAGCGAGCACCAGATACTCCACCGCGGGGTTCCGCATATCGAATAGGTTCAGGTCAAAGGAAAACCTTTCGCCTGCTCCTATCGTCCGGCCATCCAGATGGGTCGCTCGGAGAACGAACGGCCGCGGCCAATCCGCTAGCCCGCTAGGGCCGTGTGAGATCGCCGACGGTTCGAACATCCTTGCATAAGGGCACGACGTCCGGAGATCGCATTCACGTGCTCCAGGGCACTCAGGCAGGCACGTGATTCGGCGGAAGATCGAGCCGAACGCCCCTCGCAAGAGATTAGAGGATTTTCCGGGCGGAAAGAAAACCGGTTCGAGCGCGACAAAACTGAACCGCAGCGGATAGAACCGAAAATTCATTTACTGTACCGCGTCGCTGCGATAACTCGACAACCGCATTCTCATGTTTGTTCCGCTCTTCTAATCTAGAATAAGCACTCAGGGAGGGTAAGCGAACATGACGAAACACAATCGTGGCGCATGGGCCATCCGATGCCTCGCAGCCATATACTTAACGACATATGTACCAACGGCCTTAGCCGACGTCAAACCCGCCGCGCTGTTCAGCAGCCACATGGTTCTGCAGAGTGCCCTGTCCGTACCGGTCTGGGGGACCGCGGAGCCCGCTGAGAAAGTCAGCATCGCCCTCCACGGCCAAACGCGCTCCGGCAGCGCGGATGCCGACGGCAAATGGATGTTGCGTCTCTCCGACCTCAAGACCGGCGGCCCGTACGAGATGACCGTAGCCGGCGCCAACTCGGTGACCATCAAGGACGTTCTGGTTGGCGAGGTGTGGCTCGGCTCCGGCCAATCTAACATGGCCTTCACTGTGTCGAAGGCAAAGGCTTATTACGCCGGCGTGATTAACGAGGCGCAGGAAATCGCGGCGGCGAATTATCCCGAAATCCGCATGTTCACCGGGCAAGCGGCCAAGACTTACGAACCGCAGTCGAGCGTTGAGGGCGAGTGGCTGGTGTGCAGTCCCGAAACGGTTCCCGGGTTCTCGGCCGCCGGTTATTTCTTCGCTCGCGATCTGCAAAAGGAGATCAAGGTTCCGGTCGGCATTGTAACGCTGGCGTTTGGCGCCAGCACGGCGGAGTCGTGGATTCGGCGAGAGGCACTGAATTCCGACCCGTTGCTCAAACCCATGCTCGACCAGTTCGATGCGGCGGTCCAGTTTTATCGCGCCAATCCGGATGCGCCGGCGGACCAGGCTCCGCAAGCGCCGCAAACCATCAACGCCCGTCCCGGAGCCAAGCCGCGCAAGCAGCGCGATCCCGTGCAGGACCAGCACCAACCCACCGTCTTGTTCAATGGCATGATCCATCCAGTCATACCGTTCGCGATTCGCGGCGTCCTCTGGTATCAGGGTGAGTCCATCGTCGGTGGTCAGGCCGGCGTTGCGCTGTACCCTCATGTTCAGGCCACGCTCGTGAACGACTGGCGCAAGCTCTGGGGCGAAGGCGATTTTCCGTTTTACATCGTGCAGCTTGCCGCATTGGGGAACGTCAGCAACAATCCGAGAGTGCGAGAAGCCCAGGCAACCGTGCTGTCGCTTCCAAATACCGCGATGGCGGTCACGATCGACATCGGCGACCCCAAGGACGTTCATCCGCACAACAAGCAGGATCTGGGAGACCGCTTGTCACGCATCGCCTTGGCAAGGTGTCTGGCCGGAAGATCGAATACTCCGGCCCTGTGTACGAATCGATGAAGGTCGAAGATAATACGATCCGGATCAAGTTCTCACATGTGGGCGGTGGACTGATGGCAAAAGGCGGTCCTCTCACGTGCTTTGAGATCGCCGGCTTACCTGCCGCGCCTTTCCGGACTGACCATTGGTGATCAAAGACGGCCGGCGACCCGCTTTTCTACGCCTTCGACCGCTTGACATTCTCTATATTTCTACTACTATGGAAGTATGCAGAACGCTCCGGCCGGTTGTCTGTACTGCGCTCTTGGGAGCTTGGAGGACGACGAAGACTAATGGCGGCACCCAGGAAGAAACACGATTCGGCCGAAATCACCCGTTACGCGGACATGCTCTCGGCGATGGGCACCGAGCCGCGGCTGCGCATCATGCAGTTGCTTCTCTCCGCTCATCCGGAGGGCCTCGTCGTCGGTGAAATCGGAAGCGAGCTGGAGATACCCAGCTCCACGCTTTCTCATCAT
>JBBSEX010000172.1:0-2284 GCA_038239345.1 Bryobacterales bacterium | reverse complement strand
CACAGTCAGCGGTCGCACACATGAAACATCTGCTCGAAACCGCTCCCCATATCGGCGACAAAGTTGGGATTGGTTACGCGAACGAATTGGGCTCTGTAAGGGAACTACACGAACGGTCGAGAACGAGGGAACTCGCGAGATGAGGCCGCAGCCAGGGATGTATCGGACTCCTCGCGATCCCGGCGGCTTCCCGTTTGGGTATAACTGGCGAGCAACCGGATTGGGGCTCGTCCTGCTCGTCGGGTTCAACTTCGTTGCGACGCAGTACATAGCTGCCCAGTTCCACTACCAACCGGCGCTGGGTTCACCTTTGGTAAGGACCAGTCGAGTGGCCGTCTATCAGCCCTTCGCTTGGTGCATCTGGGGTTTCCGGAACTGCACAAGTCGCGACGATCGGGTCCGCAAACCGCTATTCGAGGGAGAGATGATCGTGCTGGGCGGCTGCATTCTGTCGATGATTGCGTTCTTTGTCGCCGCCAACAAGCGGGCGCAGCGGTTATCAGAAAACGCCGAGGACCTGCATGGCTCCGCACGCTGGGCTTCGCCGAGCGATATCGAGGCGACCGGCGTCATGCGCAGCGAAGGTGGGGTTTACGTTGGCGGCTGGTACAACGACTCGACCCGACGGTTGCAATATCTCCGTCACAATGGCCCGGAGCATGTTCTGGCCTTCGCCCCAACGCGATCCGGCAAAGGAGTCGGGCTCGTAATTCCCACTCTGCTCGCCTGGGACGAAAGCGCTGTTATCTACGACATTAAGGGCGAGAATTGGGCAAAGACGGCGGGATTCCGAGCCAGTCGCGGTCAAATGTGCTTCAAGTTTTCCCCCGTCGAGGAGACAACGTCCTCTCGCTTTAACCCGTTGGCCGAAGTGCGGCTCTTCACTCCGCGTGACGTTTCCGATGCTCAGAACATCGCCGACATGATCATTCGCAGTGGAGAGGACAGCCCGATGGAGCGGCACTGGGAAGACAGTGCGGCGTCACTCACAACCGGCATGATCCTGCACGCATGCTACACCGCAGCCGCTGAAGATCGAGTCGCCAGTCTGGCCGACCTCGCTGGCCATTTCACGCGCCCCGGTGTCGAATTCCGCGAAACCCTAAACGAAATGGTGAGCTATCCGCATGACACCGAGTACCGGCATGGGTGGCGGACACCGGCCGGCCTCAAGACCTCAACACACCCAGTCGTGTCGGAAAAGGCGCAGGAGATGCTCGACAAGGAGAGCAAGGAGTTGTCTGGCGTGCTATCGACCGCGAAAACGGCGCTGGCTCTCTACAGCGACCCTCTCGTGGCGCGGAACACGGCGGCGAGCGATTTCACCATCAATGACCTGGTGAACGATGACCGCCCAGTATCGCTTTACCTCGTTGTGCCGCCCTCGGACAAGATTCGCCTGCGCCGCTTGATCCGCCTGATGTTCACGATGGTCGTAAATCGGTTGACCGAGCGGATGCCCTTCGATGGCTCCGAGCAGCGGAAAAACAAACATCGCCTTCTATTCCTGATCGACGAATTCCCCAGTTTGAATCGGATGGAAATCTTCGCTGACGCCTTGTCCTATATGGCCGGGTATGGTCTGAAAGCCTATTTGATCACCCAGGACATCCGCCAGATCGTCGACGCCTATGGGCAGAACGAGAGCATCGTTTCGAATTGCCACGTTCGCATTGCTTTTGCACCAAACCAGGTCGAGACTGCGGAGCTGCTTTCCAAGATGACCGGCACAGCGACCGTGCAGAAGGCCAGCTTCAATTTCTCCGGCTCCCGATTCTCTCCTGTTATGTCTCACATGAATGCGAGTGTGGATCACATCGAGCGACCGCTCATGACGCCCGACGAGATCATGCGGCTCAGGCCCCCGAAGAAGGAGGGCAACGGCGACTCCGAGGTGATTACAGAGCCCGGCGACATGCTCATCTTTGTTTCTGGACACTTCCCAATTCTCGGGATGCAGATGCTTTACTTTGCCGATCCTGAACTGGCGCGCCGGTCTGCCATCACACCGCCGATTGCGTCCCGATGCCAGATTGCGCCGCCGCCGGCGCTTCACATCGACAAGCCTGAGTTCGTGACGGACGATGGTGCCACGACCGGGCTAGAGCGCGGGTTCATCGAAGAGCTGAGGAGGTCGTAAATTATTATGCAAACGAATCGAATCGAACTTGCGGGCTACCTGGCCACGAAGCCGGAACTTCGCTTTCTGCATCCGGCACCAAAGTGGCGAACGTTCGCCTCGGCGAGACGTATCGCTTTGCCGGTCGTGACGGCACACCTGTAT
>JBBSEX010000171.1:0-2461 GCA_038239345.1 Bryobacterales bacterium | reverse complement strand
CCATCCGTCTTGGCCCTTCCACTTTCGGAATCTTTGACGTGTTCCCGGACGAATCCGGGCGGGAAGCTCACCTTTCCGGCCCGATTGCCAAAGCGCTGATGGAGAAAGCTTCCGAACTGTTGTCGCGTCCTCCGATAATTGAAAAACTCGATGTTCTGGCAGCAAAACTAAACGTTTAAGCAGCCACAGCGGATGTTCGAGTAATTGTTAGGCGTCGAGTATACATCTGGATGCGGTTCCCGCGCCTGCCTGGCAGACAATACAGAAGCTAATAAAAAGCGAAAACTGCCGGGCCGACAAGCAGCACTTCCACACACTCAAACATTCCATCGCCACCATCGAGGTGTCATCCCATGGTTCCCGAGACTTATGTTGACGCTCTTGTTTACTACGGAGAGTGGAATCGTCACGATTCGGTTGCGATTCACAAGGGCCGCAATGCTTCTCGGGTGACGGCATCGGGTATGGCAAAGGGTATACGATCCTTAAGTCGGTTCACTGTTCCATTGCTCCCCAGACCCCCTTTACCGCACCACACCCCACCTCTGTTCATACGCGCAGGCCAAGGTGGTCGCAGGGGGCGTCGGTGAGGTCCTGTTCGATGCCGAGGTAGCTCTCGGTGGTTTGAATCGAAGCATGCCCCAACGAAATCTGGATCTGCTCGAGCGCGGCGTGTCCTTTGTGCGCGAGCTTGGCGAAGGTCCGCCGCAGATCGTGCGGCGCGATGGTGAGGCCGAGGCGCGCGCCATATCCTTGCACGATGGCGAAGATGGCCTGGGCCGTCATGCCGTCGCTGCAGATGCGGTCGCCCTTGTTGACGCAGCGTAAAACGCGCCCGCCGCTCGCGGCCACCGCGATCCACTGGTCGATCGCCACTTTGGTCCAGGCGGGCATGGGCACGGTGCGGACGCGCTTGCCTTTCCCGACCAGGTCGACCAGGACCTTGATGTGTTAGCGGCGGCGAAAAAGGGGGCCATTTCGGCGGGCCAGCTGGGACCAGTGGTGTGGTTACGCTATAGACGTCGTCGGCAGGATGTTGAAGGAGCCTAATTTGATCTGACCTACACCAGGGCAGCCGACCGAGTTGCCGTACGGCAACTTTAGTTGCCCTGCGGCAACCGCTCGATCTGTTTGCCCGCATGGCAGTCGCCGAATGTCTCATGATCATTGCCCGAAGTTTCCGCTGGAGTCAAGGAAAATCTTCTGGGAAGGCCGTGATTAGGCTATCGTTCTTAACGTCGTCGTCGTTGTCTCTCCTTTTCGTTGTGCTTTCCTGAGGTTGAAACCGGGTACCGGTGAACTTGTCGGATAAACTTGAATTCCTCGTTTGCTGTCCAAGAGATCAAGTCCCAGGCTTTTGCAAATAAGTTCTCCACTTGAAACCAGTTGCGTATTCAGCGTCGTTGAGTCCGATCACCGCCATCGAGGATTGGCGGTGTGGTCCCAGCTGGCCCGCCGAAATGGCCCCCTCGCCCGCCGCCGCTAACATCAGTGGGCGAAGTTACGGCGGTGTTTCGATTATGCAGAGGTGGAGTTATCGAATAACCTGGCGGAGAACTCCATGCGACCGATCGCTTTGGGGTGAAATTATGTGCAGTCGGCGATTATGTGCAGTTCGTAGCTGGTGAAGAGCGCGGAATTGATTCCCGACTACCGCGCACTGCACATAATCCGGATCAGCCAGAAGGGAAGAATAAACGCGAGCCACGGCAGAATGCGGCCGATCATCCCGCTGATCTCCATCCCGGGGATGCCAGTCACGGCCATCAATGCTCGGATAGGATTTCCCACGCCGCCGAATGCCACCGGCGCCGTGTTGGCGACCAGGCACAGTATCGCCGCGGCGAACGGCTGGAAGCCAAGGCCCACCATCATCGCCGCTGTAATAGCCACCGGAGCGCCGCCCCCGCCCGCGCCTTCGAGCACCGCGCTGAACGCCAGACCGATCAGAAGAGTCTGCAAACGCCGGTCGGAAGTGACTCCTCCGATCGATTGCTTGATTACCTCGAAATGTCCGGATTCGACAGTGAGCTCGTAGACGAAGACGGCGGCCAGCAGTACCCAGCCAATCCTGATTGCGCCGTACACCAACCCCGCGCTCACCGCGCCGGCAGCCATCTTCCACGGCATGCGGAATACAACTAACGCGAGCAGAATGCAAACGGCCGAGGAATAAAGCGCCGCCCGGTAAGCCAGGATTTTGCGCACCGCTAACAAGTAAAAAAGAAGGATGACCGGCACCGCCGCGGCGATGGTGGAAAGCCACGCGTTCGAGAACGGATCGTAGTTCTGATTCCACGGTTGCATATTTGGTATGAACGAAAACTCACGATAGTATCACACTGCTGTTAGATGCTGGTGTTAGATGCTGGTGTTAGATGCAGCGTACGGCTTGGCTTGTCTCGATCATGATAGTTATCAGTCCTGGCTGCGGCGGGAAGAAGAAACATCGCGGTTCCGT
>JBBSEX010000170.1:0-2464 GCA_038239345.1 Bryobacterales bacterium | reverse complement strand
ATCGCGCAAGCGGCAGCCAAGGTCAGGCGTATCGGCATCAGCATATGGTGAAACATAGGCGCTCCTTCGATGGATAGGGATCAAAATTCCCAGGCAAATTTCAGGCGCGCACGATTGCGCTGAAATTCCGAAAGATTGAGCTGCAGGGAATTGCCGACCTCACGACCCCATACCTGGCTGTTCCAGGCAGCGATCATGAACATTTTCGGCGTGAACTGGACGTACAGCGTCGGGCCCAGCATGATGGCGTCGCCGGTGAAGGCGGAAAATGTCGGGCTGTCGTAGTGACGCAGATACCAGACTTCAGCGCCCACCAGCACATCGGGGGTGATGCGGAGCGAAAGCGCTGCCGAACCGCCAAGGGTCGCTTCGCGGATGGTATCACCCGTCGCAGTCCAGGTGACCTCCGGCTCGTACAGCAAATCGAACCCCGCATAGAGGCGGTTGCGCAGGAGCTCGACGTCGGCGTTGACGGTCGTTTCGAACTCGTAATTGTGCACATGCTCGCCGCTGGTCTCGTCGATCAGCCGCACATTCGGCTCGAAAGCGAGCGTGACGGAAAACGGATTGTTCGACGTGCGCTCGAGCGCGAGATAGCGAAACTCAGCGAAACTGCCAGCAAACGCCGCGGCGTTGCGGTTATCGAGATCGTTCACGCCACCGGTATTGTGTGTCGAGCCGAGCGCGCCAAATTCGATCTGGATGAACTGGGAGGGCGTGAACTCGTACTCATATTTGGTTTCGGTCCCGGCATAGTGGCCATCACGTTTGCCAAACCGGCCGATGCTATCGACGGTAAATTCCTTCTCGCCCTCGATGCCGATGCCAGAGCCGGTGGTGAAGCCGAAAATGTATTTGGTCTCGATTTCCTTCCAGGACTCGGCGTCCTCGGCGCGCGCAGCGCCACCAAGGCAGAGCAATGCGAATGCACCGAAGACAGCGGCGTGACGCCACCCAGAGGCAATTCCCGCTCGCATCGATGCGTCTCCGCCAATGATCGGGATCTAGCGCCTTTGGTAATCGCTCACCGCCGAACCCGCAAAAAGACTCCTTCTAAACTAGAGTCATTCTAAGTCGTTGATCGGAAGGGCCGAATAGGCGGCCGTTGCTGCGGTGCATGGCACATCGCGTCATTTCGGTGCGGTGCGGAATTTGGTCACTATCGGGGCATAGCGGACTTTGGCGAGCGGTCCCCCGGCGGATTTATGGGTTCACGCCCTAGTTTTTAGGTGATGCCAACGGCAATCGTTTCAATCGGCAGAAACATGGTCTGAGATGAAAGAGGCCGCCAACTGAGGCCGCCTTACTGCTCTTGTTCGGGGTGAAGCGCAGCCTTTTGGGCAATCATCCGCTCTATCAGTTCCTTGATCCCATCAAGCATTGGCTGATCTGTGATCCGGGACGCCATGAAACGGTAATGCTCGATCTTCTTGTCGATCTCGACGCACTGCTTACACACATTAGCTATCCTGTCTTCGGAAGAAGACAGATCAGCGGCCGATTGGTTCAATTGAATGATTTAGAACTATTCTGGCGGCCTTAACTCAGGCGACGATAGCCATTGATTGATTTGGGAGGCTGTTTCTAGCTGGCGCGCCTTTTTTATAAGGACGTCGCGCTCCCTACCGTGGGGAAGCTTTTGAGCCGCGTTTTTGGCCGCTTCCGATTGTTGGTGCCACTTCTCTTCAATCGTGATCTTGCGCATTGGTCACTCCCTGATGTCCTAAAGGCAGGGTGGTTGGATGAAATTGGCGCCTAATAAATTAGCAAAAGGCGTTCCTGGTTCCAGCCCAAAATCAAAATAGGCCACTGCAAGCGATCGGGCGGCTTCGTAAGGAAGCCAGAGATGAGATTGACCGGCTTGTCCGGTTCCTCGACGAGACTGAAAATCAAATGGAGCTGGAGCCGGAGGACGAGGCCGACGACAGCGAGATGGAGCCATCCCTCGGGTCTTTCGAGCGTGTGGTTGACCAGTCCAAGGCTTGGCAACAGCGCGGCGAGTTTTGCAGCGGTAACGACGCCGAGCGGGACGAAGCCGACGCCGAACCCTCGCTCGGCAGCGTCGGCGATATGCATTTCAAACAAGAATATTGGGCGGCCGGCAAGCGGGATGATCGCGAACTTGACGGTGCGGATTCTGGCATCGGCGACCAGGACGGATTGGACGAACAGGTCCCGTTCCGCGGCTGGCAAAATGTGGGGATGGTGTGATGGAGGAAATTCGAGCCGGCCTAAGTGAAATGGAGACCCCCTTACTTGAAGCTCGCAATCTGGCAATGGCCGTCCGCATGATGGCAGGATCAGGCGATTTGCCAAAGGATGCGGGCACTGCTTTAGAGTAAGCGCTGTTCTGGGATCACCTTCCGGCTGATGTCCTGATCTGCGAGTCTGCGGCTTGTGCTTTGACCGTTAGGCCTAGAATGGACACAGTGGATAATGCTATCACTAAGCCGGCTCGCCGGCT
>JBBSEX010000169.1:0-2499 GCA_038239345.1 Bryobacterales bacterium | reverse complement strand
CCTGTACACTGGGGCATGTCCCGCGTTGCGGTTCCCATCCAATTGAGCACTGAGACTCGCACTAACCTGAACAAGATTGTGCATTCCTCCTCGGCACCCCAGTCGTTGGCCCAGCGGAGTCGAATCGTATTGTCGGCGGCAAAAGGGGCCAGCAACCAGGAAATCGCGGCGACGCTGAAGCTTCCGGCGGTCACCGTGGGTAAGTGGCGGCGGTCATTTTCCGTCCACGGTATCGAAGGGTTGCGCGACGCACCTCGCGCAGGGCGGCCGCCCAAGCATGATGCCGAGACGCGGCACAAAGTGCAAACACGGGTGTGCCAGCAACCCGAAGGTCAAAGCCGCTGGACTGTCCGTACTCTCGCGGCAGAACTCAAATTGCCGGCCAGCACCGTGCACTCCATGCTGGTGGCCGCCAAGCTGCAACCGCATCGCATCCGGACTTTCACCTTCAGCCCCGATCCTGATTTTGAAGCCAAGTTACTGGATATTGTTGGATTGTACTTGAACCCGCCCGAGAATGCTTTGGTGTTGTGCGTGGACGAGAAGCCAAGCATTCAGGCTCTGGACCGCACGCAACCGTTGTTACCGCTACGCGCGAAAAAGTCCCGCTCATGGACCAACGAGTACGTCCGTCACGGCACCCAGACGCTGCTGGCCGCGCTCGAAATCGCTACCGGCAAAGTCGTGGCCCACGTCCGTGATCGCCGAACCACGGTGGACTTCTTGAGTTTTATGGACGATGTAGTGAAATCCTATCCGCTGGGCGAGATGCATGTTGTGCTGGACAACCTGAACATCCACAAAAACCAAGCAGCTCAACAATGGCTGTTGCGTCATCCGAGAGTGCACTTTCACCACACACCCACCCACGCTTCGTGGATGAATATGATCGAATGCTTCTTCAGCATTCTTACCAAGCAGGCACTCACCCACAGCGTCCAACGTTCCAAGAAAGACTTGAAGGATTTTCTGCTTCGCTACCTGAGCAAATACAGCCAAAACCCCACACCGTTCACCTGGACCAAAGGGCCAGAACACTTCCAGCGCATCATCCAAGCCACCAAGGAGTATCAAGCCGCGAATCCCAAGAAGACGAGGCAAAAAAGGGCTTTGCCTAATACTATAAATAACTAACTGGACGATGTACTAGCGGCAACGCTGCTCTAGTTCGGCCTTAAAGGCTGCCCATGTCACGCCGGCCGGTTGATCCTGATCGAGTGAGGTCAGACGGCGTTCAAGTTCCGCCCGCTGTGCACTGGTCAGGGGAAGTTGATCGCCTTCCAGACTGTCCCAAAGCTGCGCAATCAAAGCAATCCGCTCGGACGGTGACAAACGGACAATCTCGTCGGAGGTGAGCGATTCCATAGTTTGAGAATACGCAACTGCGCGATACGTGGCAACGGTCAATGGTCTCAGGATTTCGGCTGAAGGGGTATTCTTGTGTAATCAGTCATGGTGATTCCTCTCGAGGCGGCGAACACGGAACTGACAATCAAGGGCCGGACTGTCAAGCTCACGAATCTGGACAAGCCGTTTTGGCCCACCGTAACAAAGCGCGACCTGCTGCAGTACTACGCCGACGTCGCGCCCGTTCTGCTGCCCCATCTGTGTGACCGCGCCATGGTGATGAAGCGTTATCCAAATGGCGCGTCGGGGGATTTCTTCTTCATGAAGCGAACGCCGCCGGGCCGTCCCGATTGGCTGCGGACCTGCTCCATCAAGCACGCCTCCGGCAACATCATCGATTTCCCCATCGTCGACGACCTTGCCGCGCTGCTGTGGGTAGTGAATCTGGGCTGTATCGATCTGAACCAGTGGTATGCGAAATGCGACGATGTCGATCGGCCGGATTACCTTCACTTCGATCTCGATCCCGTTCCAGAGGCGCACTTGAAGCAGGTGATCGAGACGGCTTGCGCCGTGCGGGAATCGCTTGAGGCGCTGAAAATCCCGAGCTATCCCAAGACCACCGGGTCGCGCGGAATCCATATCTATGTGCCCATCGTGCGCGGACCGATCCAGAAACAGGTCTGGTCTTTCGCGAAGGAGTTCGCCAAGGCGATGGAGGCGCGGAATCCAAAACTGATCACTGCGGAATACCGGATCGCCAAGCGCCCGGCAGGTCGCGTGCTGGTCGATTACAACCAGAATGCCTGGGGTCGCACGCTTGCATCAGTTTATTCGGTCCGACCTAAGCCGCTCGCTACGGTCTCGACGCCGATTACGTGGGAGGAGATTGAAAAGGGTTTTCATATGAACGATTTCACGATCGGCAACGTGCCGGAGCGGGTGAAGAGCCTGGGCGATCTTTACAAGCCTCTGCTGGTGAAGACAAATCGTCTGAAGCTGGAGCAATTTCTGAAATGAACCTTGCGCTGCCGATATCGTACTTGCCTATGGAAGCGGTCACCGCCGCCAAGATTCCGGAGGGGCCGCAATGGCAGTACGAGCCGAAGTGGGATGGCTTCCGCTGCCTGACGATTCGCGACGGCGATGAGG
>JBBSEX010000168.1:0-2522 GCA_038239345.1 Bryobacterales bacterium | reverse complement strand
GAGCGTGTCAAAGTCGTAGGCGTTCTGCGTGTACTTCCAGAAATAATCGGCGTCCACCTGAAGCCAGCGTCCGATGCCTTGCTGCAGCCCCGCGTTGTACTGATTGCGACGCCCGGCTTTGATTGGCTCCGCTCGAAACGCGCCGAATACATTGGTGGCCAGTCCGCCCGCTCCGGTTGCGCTGGAGAGGATTAGATTCTCGTTGTATGGGGTTTCGAATGTTCTGGAATAGCCTGCCCGCAAAACTGTCTTGGTGGGCTTAACCAGGTAGGAGATCCCGAAGCGAGGCTCCGCTGCAGTTTCGGTGGTCAGGCCGTAGTAAACATCGCCACGCAGCCCAACGTTGAACGTAAACCTTCCGCGGGTGATTTGATCCTGCACGTAGAACGCGTACTGGTTGATGTTCTTCCGGCCATTGAACTGAAACAGGCTTCCGCCTCGAGTTAGATCGTAAGGCAGCAGGCCGGGCGTGAAACCCGGATTGGGAGTGAAGCCCGCCCCAGCCGCCGCGCAGTTCGACTGATTCGTGACAGCCGGGAGCGCCGCCGGGTTAGCTTCGCTGTCCAGACAAACGGCGTTGAATAGAGGGTCCGTCACGCCGATATTGAAGCTCTCTTTCAGGCGAGTCTGCATGATCTGGGTGCCCAGCTTGATGTTGTGTCCGCCAGCCACATAGGAGAGATCCGCTTTAACGCCGTAGTTCGTTAGAAAGCGTTGTTGCGCCAGAGTAGCGGGCGCATCGTTGGTGATGTCGCCGCTTGGATAGTAGTTCACCTGGTCGCGCCGAATGAAAGGATTTATGGTGAACAGGGTGTGCGCATTGAAAGTATGCTGATAGCCTGGAGCGATGTTGAACGTGAGCACGCGTTGCCGTTGATCCTGGCCAAGCTGATCGTATGTATTGGGGACCTGAAACCAGTTGCGCGCCGCGAATAGATTCAAATGCAGCACGTCCACCGGCCCAAGCTGAAAGTCCAGCCTGTCGAAAACTGTTTGATTATTTCCAATATCGTGAACCGGCCGGAATTCGGGCGAATCGAGAAAGCGCCCGGACCGTACTCCATCCACAACCAGAAAGTTGCCGAATCTGGCCGTGCCGAAACCCAGCGTTGCATCCTCCCCCCAGGTACCGAATGAGCTCCCGTAGCCCAGCAGGCTTCCGAACATCTTGGTTGCGCCTAACCCCGATCGTGTTGTGGCATCCACCACCAGACTGGTCTTATCGCCAAACTCCGCGTTCGGCGCGCCTGTGATCAACTCCAGCGAGCTGATTGCATTGACAGGTATTTGTGTCGAGAATAGTTTGCTCTGCTGATCGCTGATGGGCTGGCCGTCGATGTTGTACGACACCTGAGCATGATCGCCCAGGGGATGAAAGAAGCCATTGGAATCCGCCGCTACGCTGGGCGAAGAATACAGAATCGCCTGGTTCAAGGCGTTACCGGGCGAGAGGGTCGGGAGCTTATCGAGTAGTCCGCGGTTCACGTCGGTGTGCGCGGAGGGATCGGTTTCAACCAGCGTCTCCCCGGTCGCTTCGACATTTACCGTGGTCGTGGCGCCTGCCAGAGCCAGTTTGACAGCGAGATTGCTCGGTACTGAAGTTCTGACATTGATATCCTGCTCAGCCGTTGTGAATCCGGATGCGGTTACTTTGAGATGGTAAGGATTAAGCGGAACGTTGCTGAACCGGAAAGAGCCGGTAGAGTCCGGGCGGGTAGTTTGCAGATATCCGGTGATGGGATTTCGAAGCTCAATCTCCGCTTGAGTGATGATGGCCCCGGACGGATCGGTGATTGTACCTCCGACTGTGCCGGCGCTGACAGATTGGGCTGACAGGGCTGGCGAAAAACCAAGAATACAAACGCTCGATACTAGAATTGCGGTCGTCTTAATGTCCATAGTCCTTTTCTCCTGAATAAAAAATTTGAATGAATAAATCAATAACAACACCACGCGAAGGTCGGCTTTGGTGACGACGACCCTACGTTGTGAAATTCAAATTGAGAGGCGGACTATACAGGAGGACCGCGAGGAGTCCGGAAGGTAACTAGTGGCTCGGGTACTTGGGCACAGTTATGAAGACGGCCGCAATACCCTGGAATGTAACTAAGACTGCAAACGGGAGCGGCCGACGATTGCAGCGCGGGCATGTGCCCGGTGTGGCAGACAGCGCAACAATGGGTTGGAACTTGACCCTGATCGTGCCGGTGATCTTCCGAGGACGCTTCCACCTGATGGCAGAAGGTTCCACAGAGGACGAGCAGAATGAGTGCTGCTCTCCAGAACCGGAACCACGACGTCATTAATTTGAGTATACGATGGTGTTTCGGATATCCGGCAACTGTGTTAATTGAGCGGCAATCGCCGCTTACTGCTTAGCCGAGAATCCCGTTTCTTCCTTCACAGCTTCCATCCAGTTGTAGACGATCGGGCAATAGGTCGCCCGGTCCACAAATTCCCACATGCGGCTCGGGATCGAGCCGTTGCCCCTCACTACGTTCGGGAAGGTCTGACAAGTCGCG
>JBBSEX010000167.1:0-2607 GCA_038239345.1 Bryobacterales bacterium | reverse complement strand
GGATGCTTTCCCGTCGCAGGAATTATGCGCGCCGGTCGCACGAATTCTGCAAATCTGAAGCAGCTAAGTGATTGAGTTTATGAGATGGTCAGTCGCAGGAATTATGCAACCCGACAAAGTCGAAGCAATCAATCGCTTTGGCGGGGCAGGGCGGAAGCAAGTCCATTTCAGCATGTATGTGCACATGTGTGCAACATATTGAAATCCCGTGGCTCGAACCGCAGGTCGTGTGCGACTGATAAAGGGGTATTATCAGGCGTACATGTGATATGCTCATTTAGTGCAGAAATTTGAGTCGATCGGGATAGAACAGGGAGGCGAAGCCGTAGAGAAGGCTGGAATCGAGGACGTAGCACTCCGGGACCCGATGGCAACGTATGAGCCCCGGGCCCGCGCTTTCATCGTGGCGGCAAAGGCCTCAAACACCCTGCGCGCCTACCGCGCGGACTGGAAACACTTCAAGGCCTGGTGCGCGGAACATGGACAGGCTTCCCTGCCCGCACTGCCTGAAACCGTTGCTTATTACCTGACAGCTCTTGCGGGGACACATAAACCTGCAACCCTACAACGGCGGTTAACTGCAATCACTAAAGCGCACCAAGCGGCCGGGCATGCGTCGCCAGCGTCGACACAGCACGCTTGCGTTAGCGAAATTCTAAAGGGTATCAAGCGCACGGTTGGAACGGCTCAACCTGGGAAGGAGCCGCTTTTCACGCTCGATCTGCGCAAAATGATCCGGGCACTACCGGACAATCTGCAGGGCGTGCGTGATCGCGCATTGCTCGTTATGGGGTTCGCCGGCGGATTTCGCAGGTCGGAGCTGACAGCGCTCGACATCAACGACGTCGCGGAGACCGATGAGGGCCTGGTGCTTTGGTTACGACGCTCGAAGACCGACCAGGAAGGGAAGGGAAGTAAGATCGCATTGCCCTGGGGATCCCACGAGGAGACGTGTCCCGTTCGGTCGTATCGGGCGTGGAAAGCGGACGCCCAGCTCACCCAAGGAGCAGTGTTCCGCGGTGTCGACAATCGCGGTCAGCTGGCGAGTGATCGATTGGACTCGAACTCCGTAGCTCGAATTGTTAAACGCGCGGCGAGGCGCGTGGGCCTGGATCCGGTACCGTACGCTGGCCACTCTTTACGTGCTGGTTTCTGTACGCAGGCCTACCTTAATGGCGTTCCCGAGCTCGCAATAATGCGGCAGTCGCGCCACAAGTCGCTCGACACAGTTCGGAAGTACATTCGAGATCGATCGCTTTTTCGTGACAATCCGGCGGCGAAGCTCGGATTGTAGGAACACGAATTGGGAGTGTCGAAGTCTGGTACACATCAGTTTTGCGCGACTACCGACGTCAGACATTGTAGAGAATAGTTGAATGGATTGGATCACGGCCCGGTTGGGATGCTCGCTGGATCACTCCTGGAGCGTACTGTGCGAGCGAATCAAGACAGACCTGGAAACATGGAAGGCGACTCAGGCCGGAGATAAGGTGGAGTTTTCGGTTGAGGAGAAGTCCGCCGTCATAACCCGAAAAGTGCCTGGATCGTCGGTGTCGAAAATCACCTTGCGTTTGAAAGAGCGGACCATCGCAGCGGAAGTGGCGATGCAGGCAGGCCAGCTATCTTCGGTAATGATGACCCCGCTACTGAACGAGAAAGGTGAATGCCGGGTACGGATCGGCAACGAGGAATTAGAGTTCTGGCAGGCATCCCGGCGCGTTCTCGAAAAGTTCCTGTTCAGGGACGAAAGCTAGTAGACAGTGAACTGGGTAGAGCGGCGGTACGCGCGCGAGCGCAACCTCGATAATACGGATTCAATTTGGGCCGACGTGTGCGCGGCGCTGGTGGAATGGCCGACCATGCCCGCGGGCGTCTGCCGATACCGTCTTTTTCTCAGTTCCGCCATTTCCGCATTTCCCGCTCAGCGATTTGATCGATCGTTAGTTCGGGCTCTTCCGGCAAAACGAGTTGGTTATGGCTGGCCGCGGTACGTTCGGCCGCTGTCGTCCACCCGTGTTTCTTGAGCCACGCGATATCATCCGGGGTTATTTCTTCCGGCAAAACGAGTTGGTTGTGCCTGGCCGCGGCGCGCTCGGCCTTAGCGTTGGCCGTGATCATCCCATCGAGGAGTGTGATCACCCCGCCCCAAGTGCCCTTCGACCCGGTGAACATGGACCGGCGATCGTGTACCCGCCGGCAAAGGTCCTCAATGGTGATGCTGGAGGATTGCAGCTTCTGGCAAATCTGAGAAACGGTCGGATCTTCGATCGCGCCAAGCGAGCTCTGTAGCAGCCGGTTCAGCGGCACACGGACGCTGTCGGCCAGAGGGGAATCGGGGTCGAATGGGACTCGTGACCCACTCTGTGGGGTGGAACTAGATTCGCTTATCTCTCGATTTGCAACAAAACGGCTCTGGGAGATGTGGATGTTCAGCACTCCGGCTTTACGCTCGGCTCGGACCGATAAGGGCTAATTATGCCCATCCCGCCAAAAATGTAAGATTAGCTATTCACCTCGCCTGATGGACTGTCTACACGCTGGCCACCTCTGATCAAGTGGCGGGTTGCGAAACTGTCACAGCGGCATTTTCTTTTCCCGCAAACTGCT
>JBBSEX010000166.1:0-2687 GCA_038239345.1 Bryobacterales bacterium | reverse complement strand
GAACCAAGCTGGCCTGATAGCGCAGCAAAAGGGTGATCTCAGTTCTGCGGCCAAATACTTCTCTGATACCGCCGACGTTGCGAGGAAAGCGGCACTGCCCCGGATGGAAGCTTCCGCACTGTACTACGCCGCGAAGGTCTACCAAACGCAGGGAAAGATGATTCGCGCCAACGCATTTATCGATGCGGCCATTGCTCAGCAGAATAGAGCACAGGAAGCACTCGATCTGCCCCTGTATATCGCGGAGAAAGCAGAAATCGAGAACGCGCTTCATCACCCTGCGAAGGCAAACGCTTTGTTCGTTCAGGCCACCGCTCTGACCGAATCGATGCTTGTTAATGCGCCGAGTTCCCGAGTCAAAAGCGCCATGATTGAAACGATGGGTACCGTGTACTTGGGTCATTTCCGGCTCGCGCTGACGACATTTCATAGCCCCGCTAAAGCCTTTCAAATTGTCGAGTCAGCGCGGGGACGAACTCTTGCCGATACGCTCCTCTCGCATCGCGCTACCCCCTCTTCGGACACCGTTACACCGGCCGATCAGGAAATTTCGCGGATTCAAGCTCAGTTGCGCCGCCCCGGCAATTCTGAGGCCGACACGAAACGCCTGCAGGTAAAGCTCGACCATGCGTATGGCTCTCTTGTACCCGTTGACTATGCGAGGGATCGGGCCGAAGTTACCAGTAGTGGCAAATCCGTTTCACTGAGCGTTGTTCAGAACGACCTTAGCCCTGGCGAGACGTTGATTGAGTATGTGTTGATGGACGAAGCTCACTCGTACGCATTCGAGATTACGAAGGCGCACGTTCAGGTTCACCCGCTCCCGCCCCGCCGTGAGATCGAGGCGCTCGCGCAGAAATATATCAAGTCTGTTCGTGCAAAAGAAGATGCGTCGGATTTAGCCAAATTGCTGTTCCAAACCCTCGTGACCCCCGCGTTGACGAGCCATCCTGAATCGGTCACGGTCATACCGGACGGCGTGCTCCACGTGGTTCCTTTCGCAGCTCTTCGCGATGAGAACAACCAGTATTGGATCAACTCCGTCCAAATGGCTTCTTCTCCGTCTGCCACTGTGTTTCACCGCCTACGTTCGGTCGAGCAGAAGTCCGCGCCTACCAAGCCATTTCTTGGTGTAGCTTTCAGTCCGCAGGAAGGCAGCAGAAATGTTGGAATGATCAGTAGCTCGCGGGAGGTATCGTTCGGCTAACATCGCATGAATCTGAAGCCGCTGCCATTCGCGCAGCAGGAAGTGATTGCCGCGGCTAACGTGTTCGGCAGTTCCAGTGTGTTGCTTGAGGGCAATCGCGCCTCCGAGAGTTCGTTAAGCGCGGAGGGACTGGCGAACTTTAGGATCATTCACATCGCTGCACACGGCGTTAGCGACCTCGTCGAACCGGATCGGGCCGGTCTCGTGCTGGCGTCGGCAAGTCCCTCCGATGACGGCTTCTGGCAGGCGCGGGAGATAAGACGTTCGCGCCTGGCGGCGGACCTTGTAACTCTTTCAGCATGTGACACTGGAGTGGGTCGGCTTCAGGGCGAAGAAGGGATCATGAATCTGGCCCGAAGCTTTCTGGTTGCCGGTGCAAAGAGCGTGCTGGCAAGTCTGTGGGAGGTCGACGACCGCTCAACGGCGACGCTCATGGCCCACTTTTATAAGCACGTGGCGACCGGACAGACGATTGCAGAGTCGTTGCGGGACGCGCAAAAGGAAATGCTGACGGAATTCGGCAACGAAGCAAAGCCTTACTTTTGGTCCGGATTCATGGTGATTGGTGATGGCACGAGAAAAATTGCTACGCAGACCAGAACAACTCAGTCCGGAACAGCGGTCAAAAATCTTCGATAAAACCGCGCAAACCGTCCTGAAACATTATTTCGACCCCGAATTCAACGGCTCGGGGTGGCCGGACCGCGCAAAGGAGGATCGAGACCGGATTTTAGCCGTGTCCGATCCAGAGGCGTTCGAACTGGCGATGCACGATCTTGTGCGGAGTCTGGGGACGAGCCATACCGGGTTCTTTCATCAATCGGTGCGACGGGTTCCGGCTCGCCTGGCAATCGGTGCCAATTTCCGCAAGGTTGAAACTCCTGATGGCCTTAGATGGGTTGTACAAGACGTACATGAAGGCGGCCCTGGACACAAGGCAGGCCTCAGGCCCCTGGACATGCTGAGCGAAATCAATGCCGCGCAGGTGGTCCCGCCGGAGCAGCCAATGTTTCCAATGGGAACTAAACCTCGGATCACCGTGCAGCGGCCATCAGGCCAGACCGAACTGGAGGTCGATATTCCGGCACCTCGATCTCGGGAGCAACCGTATGCGGAGCCGAAGGCGGTGGCTTCATCCGTCCTCGGTGATGGACTGGGTTATCTGAAGGTCACGATCTTGCCAGGTCTTCTTGGGCTCGACGTGGCGCGTGAAATCGACGCCGCTGTAAATGGCCTTGCCGACTGCGATAGATTGATCCTCGACTTGCGGGGTCACCTGGGCGGTGGGCTCGGCGTTCTTCGTCTGATGAGCCATTTGACCTCGGCGAAACTACCGATTGGTGCGTTTGGCAAGTGAAACTGGCCCACTTCGGCGGTTTATTTTGGCCCACCCTAAGTTGTTGATTCTTTGGTGAGGCGGTTTTTGCCTCACCGGGTTTTGTCCTTTATATAAGGAACAGTCGTCGAAGCGGTGGGAATG
>JBBSEX010000165.1:0-2690 GCA_038239345.1 Bryobacterales bacterium | reverse complement strand
GATCGATCGCGTGTCCGAAGACATCGAACATTCGGGAAATGATCTGCTTGCCGACCGGCACGCGTAGTGCTTCCCCCGTGTCCTCCACACGCATTCCTCGCGCGAGGCCCTGTGTAGGAGTCAGAGCGATCCCCCTTACCCGGTGCGAGTCAAGCTGTTCGAGCACTTCGATCACGATGCTTCCTTCGGCGCCGGTATGCAGGACCCGATGAATCGGCGGCAGCGAGTGATCGAAGCGAAGGTCTACAACACCGCCACGAATGGAAACAACCGAGCCGATATTTTTGGCGGACGTATCGCTCACAATCGGGGGACCATGGATAGATCGTTGCTCATGACGTACATGGCTTTCGCGGCGAAGGTCATGACCATGGCAAGCCAGAACTTCCAGTCGTGTGAATTGTACCGGGCATCAGGCAGGGCTCTTATTCGTTATCCCGGCCATGGCCAGTTTGTTTCGGCTCGTTGGGGGCCGGGGCAGTCCGGCGGCGCGCTTCATCGCGCCCCCGGCCCAGAGTACTCTCGATCAATCGGGTCAACTTGTCCGCAGCGCCGTCAACGGCTTGATCCAGGGTGGCTGCCTGGTTAGTGACCGCGATGGGCTGGCGGCCTTCGAGCCTGGCTTCCAACATGCAGCGCATGTCGTGCTGGCCGCTCTTCTTATCGCTGTTTTCATCACTCAGGTGCACCTCTACCCGCGTGATGTGATCACTGACCGAGCTCAGGGCATTCTCGACTACGCCACTAACCTGAGCAGCCAGCGCCTCGTGACGTTCGATGTTGTGATCTGTATTGATTTGGACTTTCATAATACGCTCCTGTAATTTCGAATGGTTCAATACCGGTAGATGGCCGCACCGATTGCGTGTCCGCGGTTATCGGCCATTAACGGTGCGGCAGAAGCGCCAGGTCATCGCTCAGCACGTAGATCGTTATCGCGGCTAGCATTAAGACCAGGCCGATCCAGAAACGGAAGTCATGATGAGCACGCTGTCAATAAGGACGCTGGTCTTGATGGATGTCATGATGGACGTTGTCTGGATCAGGTCCTTCGTTCCCAGGGTGACCGTAGTTAGTCTTGCTCATTGCCTAACGCCTTCCAACTCCAGTTGCGGATCTCCGGTAAATCTTCGCCGTGTTTGTCGATATAGAGCGTTTCCAGTGCGGTGTGCCGGTCACCGGGCAGCCTTTCCCTGATTTGCCACGTGCGGCGATTCATTCAGCCACATCCGCGCGCCGGCAAGATCGGTGTGGTCGAAATATCGGACCGCCGCGCCGGTGAACGGCTTCGAGAGCGTTGCCATCATGCTTTGCCACTTCTGGTCGCCAACCATAGCGCACCGCCCGATATCGGAAAAGTTGCGGAAGTGTGCCCAGTCGAACTTGAGTTCCTCCCACAGCGCGGCCGGCTCCCACCCGTGGAAATCGGTCATCTCGAACAGAATCCGCCATTTTCCGTGCTGACGCAGAATCGGCTCCAGTTCAGGAAGCATGCGATCGTAGTCCTCTTTCGTCAGGACCCCGCTGACGCAAACGACAAGTTCTCCTCCGGCTTCTTCCTTTAATTGAATAGGCATTTAACCTCGGCGCACTCCCGGCCATTTCCAGTTGCGGATCTCCGGCATATCTTCGCCGTGTTTGTCGATATAGAGCTTGTGCTCGACCAGCTTGTCCTGCATCGATTGCTTCAGCCAGGCGCCCGGGGATCCCAGATCGGGCAAACGGTCGATCACATCCTGCACCAGATGGAAGCGGTCCAGATCGTTCTGAACGCGCATATCGAAAGCAGTCGTGATGGTGCCTTCTTCTTTGTAGCCGCGAACGTGGAGATTCCGGTTGGTGCGGCGGTAAGTGAGGCGATGCACCAGCCACGGGTAGCCGTGGAAGCCAAAAATGATGTGTTTGTTCTTCGTAAAGAGCGAGTCGTAGCCAGCCTCGGTAAGGCCATGCGGATGCTCGCTGCTGGACTCCAGCTTCATGAGATCGACAACATTGACCACGCGGATCTTCAGTTTTGGAAGATGCTCTCGAAGAATGGAAACAGCGGCGAGAATCTCCAGCGTTGGCGTATCCCCACAACAGGCCATCACTACGTCCGGCTCACTGTCGTGATCGTTGCTGGCCCATTGCCAGATGCCAATACCTTCCGTGCAATGCACCACCGCGGCTTCCATCGTCAGCCATTGCGGAAGGGCGTGTTTGCCTGCAACCACTACGTTGACGTAGTGCCGGCTGCGCAGGCAATGATCGAAGACGGAAAGAAGGCAGTTCGCATCGGGAGGCAAATAGCAACGCACGATATCGGCCTTTTTATTGATGACATGGTCCAGAAAGCCGGGGTCCTGATGCGTGAAACCGTTGTGATCCTGCTGCCACACGTGGGACGCCAGCAGATAGTTCAACGAGGCTATTTTGCGGCGCCAGGGCAGTTCAGAGGTAACTTTGAGCCACTTGGCGTGCTGACTGAACATCGAGTCGATGATACGAATGAAAGCCTCGTAACTGTTAAACAGGCCATGACGTCCAGTCAGCAGATACCCTTCCAGCCAACCTTCGCACTGGTGCTCGCTGAGCATGGAGTCCAGGACCCTCCCGGAAGGCGCCAGGAATTCGTCATTCGAGGCTTCCCGCGCGTCCCACTGGCGGTTGGCCACTTCGAATACGGCGCCCAGGAGATTCGACAGCGTCTC
>JBBSEX010000164.1:0-2733 GCA_038239345.1 Bryobacterales bacterium | reverse complement strand
TCTCTGGAGAGATGTAGCTGAATATTCCTTCTTGCAGGTTGTCGTCGCCGCGCATGCACTCGCCTCCGTACTTCTTTCCTTCAGACGAGTGCTCTCCTATTAAAGTTGCAAGTGAACGGTATTTTTCAACAAGCTGCTAGGTCCCTGCGCACCGAGCTAACTCGATAGATTGAGAACAGTACCAAGACCCCAATAAACACGATGAAACCTGTGATGAAGTTTTTCACGAATGTTTACGCCTTTCCACAGGCCGGATACTACCCCTAAAAAGCCACAAACAACGCCAATGAGCACAGCGCTATCAGCAGCTTCAGTCGAATAGCGGTCGGCTTCATTTGTCGGGCAGCATAAAAAATTGAGGGATTCTACCATGACGTGTCCCGAGTTCGCTGGGGGAATTGCGCCGTTTCGGAACACTGATTGCTTTCCGATCTCCTCGAACGCCGTTCCCGCATTGCCAACATTCACCCAGAACCCAGTTCTTTGATTTCCCAGAAGCCCGTTTCGCGGGCCCAGTGGTGCGTGCGTTTACCAGCATGCGCTACGGACCACCGCGACCCAGACTTTTCGGTTTGACGGCGTTCGCCAATGTCAACCGGTGGTCGTGCGTGACATAGCTGATCTGCAGATTGTATCCGTTGGGCGTCGTCGTGTGATAACTCTTGTAAGCGGCGACATGAATGTCGTCGTTAGTGGAAGTGTCAACTTCTGCTTTCAGGCCGCGTTTTTCGAGTTCCGCCTTCACTCCGTCCGTATCCCACGGCGAGATCCCAAACGAAATATGATCGACCTTCGCGCTGCGCGCCTCTGCGGCGCTGCCATTTCTGAAATTCCGGTCGTTGGGGTTGCCGCCTCGAACAATGATGTCTCCGACTTCGCCGATCATCAGCTCGTGCTGACTCCCCTCGTCATAGGTCTCTTTCCAGCCCAGCAGATTCGAATAAAACGAAGCGCTTTCCTTGTAGTTAGTCACCTGAAACGACAGATGGTCTATCCACATTGTCTTCCATCCGGTAGACGCAAACGGCGTCGGCGTCGCGAGGGTCGCTTCCGCCGCACCCTTGCGCGCCTTCGTGAATCCATTGCCGTTGCTGATCTGAAGGTCCCATCCATCGGGATCCTTCACATGGAAACTTTCAAAACCCTTGCCGTCGTTTTCGGCGACAAGCTTTAATCCGCGCTTCCGCAATTCCGACTCCACCACCTTGGCGTTCCACGGCTCGATGACGAAGCAGAAATTCGTCACCACGGCCGATCGTTGTTCCGGCGACTCCTTGAAGGTAGCCGATCCCCAGTCGCCAATATCCAGCACCGCCTGCGTGCCGTCATCGCTTCGCAGCTTCCATCCCATTAGCGCGATGTAGAACGCTGCCTCATTCCGATAATCCGGCGTCTCGAAAGTGATGTGATCCAGTGCCACTGTCTTCCAACCCGTAGGCGCGAACACTGGTTTGATCGGAACCGTTGCCGCTTTCTCGGTCATTGGACAAGACTGTGTCTCGTAGCCATCCCTGCAATGACCCTGTCCAAAAGCGGAAGTGGCCAACAGCATCCCGGCCGTCGCCACTCCCAGTATCCGCAGCGCTTTGCGACACGAGATCGCCTCGCCGCCATATTTGCCCGTCAGCTCGACTGGTACATGGTTCATAGGAGGCCTCTTTTTGCGGAGGGTGTTGATGAAAATCGGGAATCGCCGAAGGAGCCTATGGTGAAAGGACATCCGAGCGGCATGATTCTCCCCAGTATCAAAATCCAAAACAACCTTATCTCAGGCGCCAAAAGCAAGATTGTCACGGGCCTGTGCCGGAAAGTGACGCTAATACCAGCTCGGAGGATCAGTTGCGATTCACCCGGTCATCGAGAAGCAAAACCACACGGTAAAGAACTTCGGCGCCGTTGGCTACGTCTTGCCAAGAACTAAATTCCTTCGGGGAATGGCTGATGCCGTCACGACTGGGGACGAAGATCATGGCTATCGGCGCAATCTTGGCAATTTGCTGGGAGTCCTGCCCCGCTTCGCTTGGTAGATCCATGGTGGGGAGGCCGAGGGATTTCGCGGCTTCACGGATGGCGGCCTGCAGGGCGGGATCCGTCGGAGCCGGCTCCGTATCGTCTACTGATGTGCAGAGCGTCACGACGTTCTCTTCCTTGTCGATCTGTTTGAATTTCACTTGGATATGCTCCCACATGCGCTTTATTTTCGCGGCATCGAGATCGCGCAGTTCGACAGGGAACTCAGCGCGGCCAGGTACGACGTTGACGGCTCCAGGTTCCGCCCTCATATAGCCGACGGTGCCGACTTGGTGGCCGTTTTCCTCACGCACTGCCTCACGAACGGCGAGGACTTCCTTTGAAGCGGCCACAAGGGCGTCCTTTCGGCGATTCATCGGCGTGGTGCCCGCGTGATTGGCGAAACCCGTGACGACGCAATCCGATCTCTTGATGCCCACGATCCCCTGTACGATCCCGATGGGGATTTTTGCTTCATCAAGGTGAGGGCCCTGTTCGATGTGCAATTCGATGAAGGCCGCCAGCGCTCCTTTTGGAATGCGCGCTTCAGTAAGATGAGACGGGTCCTCACCGTAACGGCGCAGCCAATCTGCTAGGGTCAGGCCCTGGTAATCCTTGCGGCTGAGGATTTCAGGCCCCAGCAGTCCAGCGGCGACACCGGAACCCAGCGTGCCCAGGGCGAAGTGGTTGCCTTCTTCGTTCGTCCAAATGACTACTTCCAGT
>JBBSEX010000163.1:0-2837 GCA_038239345.1 Bryobacterales bacterium | reverse complement strand
TTTCGGATGCGCACCTACACGATGTGCTGGGACTCGTCCGCCTTGCCACGCGGACCCGCAGCTTTCCGTGGGCGAACCCGTGAACCTTTCTCCGAGAGCCGGATGCGTTAGCTCGCCCGTCCGGTTCGATGAGCGGGGTGTGAAAACGGAGCACGATGGGGTTAGTGAGGCACCGACAGACGAAAGAGTCGGTCAACAGATAGGCCGCATCTACACCACCGCGACACACCTCGACTCTACAGTGACGCACTGTACACCTTATCGGCCACATAAGCCGTGATCGATAAAAACAATTTTCTCGCGGGTGAAACGCTCCAAGCCTGTCCTGCACTAAGAATGTAGATCGGCGACAACAGAAAGTTCCGGTCAAACAGGAGCAGATCATGAGCGACGAAAACGACGACGAGAGACACGAGAGGCTCTCTTCGGTTCGAATCAGCCCTGACAATGCGACAGTCATGGCCAAGTTGGGGCTTCTAAAAGATCTGGCCGGAACCTGGCAAGGCGAGGGTTTCAACCTCATCGCCCGCCCGAACTTCCATGACAAAGCCAATCTATACCTTCAACTCAATCAGACCCGCGAGACCTTGAAGATCGATCCGATCGGATCGCCCATCCCCAATCGCGGCTTTGGGCAGGACGACATCGAACTGAACGGCTTGACTTACCTGCAGAAGATCAGCGATCTTCCCACCGGGGGCGCGCTCCATATTGAACCGGGTATCTGGATCACGCAACCCTTCACCACCTATCCTCCTGAAACGGCGCCAGCCAACGCGCAGATCATCGCCCGCATGGCTACCATCCCGCACGGTAACGCCATGCTGGCGCAGGGCATCGCCGAACCCTTCACAGGTCCTCCAACGCTGAAAATCCCTACCGCCGAGTATGCTTTTTCGCGGTTCCCTTCGTTCAATAGCACTCCCTTCGCTACCGCGCCAACCGTTCCGCCCCCGGCCGTGCTTAATGCGGCTGGAACGGACGAGCATGCCAATGCGGTGGCGAACGGCTTGCCGCCTTTCGACGAATATAATCTGACCATCCCGGAGAGCGTTACCAATCCCAGAACCCCCTTCGCAACCAGTCCGCCGGAGCCCGCATTGCCCACAAACATTCACGGCGTCCCTATGCAGGAGATCGTGAACGATCCCATCAAGCTGCTGCAAAATATTGTCCAGAAACAGATCGCCAATGGACACAAGTTCGAGGGGACGGTGCTCAACATCGCGACGCAGGCTAAGGTCAGGTTCTTCAAACAGCCGAATAGCCACCCGACAGATCCGACGGTCGATGTGGACTTGACCGACGGAGCGGGCGGCGTCGAGAATATCCTCTTCCTTGAGGGAGGCGAGCCGGCCGGAGCGCAGGGCCCGAACGCAGAGGCTGCGCTGGTCTACGCAACTTTCTGGATCGAGAAGGTCAGTCACGATGATCATCCGGCCTTCATGCAGCTTCAGTACGCTCAAATGGTGATCCTGAACTTCCCCATTTTCAGCGCGCTTCACCACCCGGTGCCGCCGGCGCCTCCACTGTTGGTCAATTTGGGTTGGCCGCACATTTCGGTCGCAACACTTAGAAAGTCCTTCAATTAGTAGGAGGACGGCTGTGAACCCCGCCAGGTCCGGAAGGAAGTAGCGGTTTAGCCCGTGTGCTGCGGACGCAGTGATGCTCCGCGCCAGATCCTCGGGGCCAACCTAGGGGACACCTCAAGAAAGGGAAATTCCAGTGCCCGATCCTTCTCTCCGAGACCGGCGCAGATAAGAGCCTTCTGATAATTGGATACGTAACGCTCTTTGGCGAGTTCCTCAAGCTTCTGGAGTGCTTGGCTGGCTTCAGCCCGATGGCCGGAAACGGCTGAAGACTACTACGTGCAGAAGCGACGCGGCTGGGTGCGGTTGCACGAAAAAGGCGGCAAAGTAAATGAGCTCCCCTGCCACCATAACCTCGAACAGTTTTTGGATGAGTGGCTGAGCGCTTCCGGACTTTCAGCCGAGCCAACCGCGCCCCTCTTTCCTACCTTGCGCCACGGCAAGCTAACCGGCAGAGAGTCGCTACCCCAGGCCAACGTCCACATGATGATCCAGCGCCGCGCCAAACAAGCGGGCATCGAAACCAAGATCAGCTGCCACAGCTTCCGCGCTACCGGCATCACCACATATCTCCAGAACGGCGGCAAGCTGGAAGTAGCGCAACAGATGGCCGGCCACGAATCCGCCCGCACAACGGGCCTCTATGACCGCCGCAACGATTCCGTGGCGCTTGATGAGGTCGAGAGAATTTCGTATTGACTACGCTCGTCGAAATGGTCAAAGTCGCCCGGCATGTCCTCAAATAGGGTCCTTTTCGGCCCACGCATTCCTGAGCGAATCTGTTAAAATCCAGAGCTAACGGCGTTTTCTAAACGAGGAGAAATCTTACCGATGACTGATGACGACATCCGGGCGGAAATCGCCAAACAAATTCACGACAAGCTTGCGCTCTTGGCTACTAAGCTCCGAGCCAAGGCGCAAGACCACGGGCCGCCGATAGCTAAAGTGTTAAAGTCAACTGCTGAAGTAATCGAAACACTGTAAACTTTGCGAATAGTGTCTGAGCCTTCCATTACTGAAACATCCGCTGTGTCTTCTTAAACGTTTAGTTTTGCTGCCAGAACATCGAGTTTTTCAATTATCGGCGGGCGCGACAACAGTTCGGAAGCTTTCTCCATCAGTGCTTTGGCAATCGGGCCGGAAAGGTGAGCTTCCCGCCCGGATTCGTCCGGGAACACGTCAAAGATTCCGAAAGTGGAAGGGCCAAGACGGATGGCGAACCACGCCGCCGTCGCGGGTTCTTTTTCC
>JBBSEX010000162.1:0-2898 GCA_038239345.1 Bryobacterales bacterium | reverse complement strand
TGGCGCGCAAGAGACGGCCGGAGGAGATCCCGGCCCGCCGCGATCCATTCCTCGATGGCAGCCTTCACCCAGGCCGGCACCGGAACGCTGCGCACCCGTCTTCCCTTTCCTTCGAGATCGATCAGTACCCAGCGGCCTTCACGCTGTTGTAAAACTTCGAGTGTTACTTGGGCGAGCTCGGTCCGGCGCATGCCGCAGCCAATCAGCAACGCAAGCACGGCGTGATCGCGTCTCCCTTTCAAAGTGGATCGGTCCGGGACCTGCAACAAGAGCTTGGCCTGTTCGCGCGTGAGCCAGTTCCCTGCCCTGGTTCCGTTGCAGACGTCGGCTGACGTCAAGCGTAGGTACACTACGTCAGCGCATCCGATTGATGAATTACCTAGGCGGCCATCGCGCGTTGCCACATCTGAGCCTGGCTCGTCTGAATCCCACCCAACCGTCGTAGGTCGTATTGTTGCTTCTTGATCTTCTGCGCGAACTCGATGCCAGCAATCACCACGCGTGCGTTGTCAAACGACTGGAAGCCGAGCATCGGCTGCACTCGACTCTTTACGCGACGGTGGTCCTGTTCAATCGTGTTGTTCAGGTAAGCGCAGGATCGCACTCGCATCTTCCGGTAAAAGATCTCTCCACTGTCCTTCAGCTCCTTCACAGCACGATGCGAGGCCGCATACGCGTCCAGAGTGATCGAAAGCGGATCGCCGTACTTCAGCAAAGCATGGCGGAACAGGGTTTTCGCAGCGCGTACGTCTCGTTGTTTGCTCAGGAAGAAATCCACCGTTTTGCCATTTCGATCGACCGCTCTATATAAATAGGTCCACGCGCCGGCAACCTTGATATACGTCTCATCGCAGCGCCAACTCAGCCCCACGGGTTTCTCGACTCTGCGCCAACGTTTCTCGAACTCCGGTGAGTAGCGGACCACCCAACGCATGACCGTGCTCGGTGCAACGGAGACCCCACGGTCCCGGAGCATTTCGCAGATCTGGCGATAGCTGAGCGGATATGTCAAATACCAACGCACCGCGACAACGATGACTTCATCTTGGAACCAGCGGCCGAGGAATAGAGGATCACGAGTAGTGCGCGGTGTCGCCATACTCGGCAGTGTAGCCAACGGTCCCGGAGCTTGCAACGGAACCGAAGGCCGAGCGGGCCTGAATCAAGAACGAGAAAGCGGCTCACGGAAAGAGCAGACGAGCGCCGGTTGCTGCACGATTTTCATTCATCGCTTTCTTGAACTCGGCGACTTCCTCATCGGCTTTGCGGATTTGCTCCGGGTCCGTCGTAGCATCTTGAGCTTTCCAAGAGGCGAGTAGTTCAAGCGTGGCAGTGTCGATCGTTCCGTTTGACGATGGAATCGGCGGCACTGCACCTGCTTCGTGCGGGGATGTCGTCTGGTGTTTCATCGCGTTCGGGCTCTCTCCTTCAATCGTAACAACGATAGTCTACGAGAAAGTTCCCGCTCTATCAGCCGAACGCTTACGCGAGTCGGCTAAATCCCCGAGGTCACGGGGGGGATGCACAAGGGGGGTCAGCGGAGCGGTTTGAAACCCCTCTTGTGGGGGGAGCCGGCCGTCTTTGCCGGCGTGGGGGGAACCTTCCCCGCCCCGGCTTGCCCCTTGGGGAAATGAGAAAGGGGGATCAAATTCCTTGTGCCGCAGGCAGTTGGGATCGCCCGCCTAACGTTTCAGGAACGGAGCCCTCATGATGCTTTTTAAGTATGTCTAGAATTTCCTTTGGCTGCAGCGCGACGTCCCATGCCCAAATGCCGAAGCCGGCGTGCTCATTGACGGCTTTCACGAGAGCATGAAGAGGAGAGCATGAAAAATCGTGGGGTCATGCCGCAGCTAATTGGCCCTAACCTAGCGAAGGCGGAAAAAACGGCAAGGTAATCCGGCTACGCGGCGAGGGTGCCTTGGAGCGGGAGCCGGTGGAGCATATTCAGGGTGAAGGTGCCGTATGGATTGATGTGCTGCCACTTGAGGGGAGACAGGGCACGCAGGTCGATGGCGGTGAGCCGTCCCTTCCAGCCTTCTTCTTCCAGCACCTGCTGGATCATGAGCGTATTGATGTAGACGAGGCTGACCTGTAGCAGATGCAGAGACAACATCAGGATCTCCTGGTCTTCGAGTTTGTTGCTGGTGAACTCGCCGCCTTTGCCATAGAGGATGAAGCTGTTGGCGCTGTTCCAGTTCTCGATGACATTCAACCCTTCGTTGATCTCCCTGCGGAGCGGTTCCAGCCGGAGGTATTCGCAGAGGAAGGTGGTCTTCAATACCTTGCCGAGTTCGCATAGCGCCTTGTACGTGGGGTGCTGCACATTGTTCTTGGTGAAGCGCCGCAGGATGGACTCGGCGTCGGCGGTTCCCAGGCGCAAGGCGGTGGTGAACTTGATTAACTCGTCGTACTGCTGTTCGATGATCTCCCAGTTGATCGGGCGGCTTAGGACCGGCTGAAGATTGGCATACCTGTCCGGCTCTCCCTTGTTCGTTCTGTAGAGCCGCTGTTTGCGGAGATTCTTCAAGCGGGGCAAGAGCTCGAAGCCGAGCAAGTGGCAGAAGGCAAAGCCGACCTCGCTCTGTCCATGGGTGTCGACGTACTGCTTCTCGATGTCCATCTCGGTGTCGTGGCGCAGCACCCCCTCGATCATGGAGGAGACTTCGGACGACGAAGGCGCTTTCAACTGGGAGTAGATGCACACCGAGTTTTTCTCGACGTGCCAGTAGATCATGACGCCGCGGCCGCCATAGCGCATGTGCCACTCGGTGAGTAGGTTCTGGTCCCACGCTCCGAACTGCTTGGAGTCGGACGCGCATGCCGTGGTTCCTTCGCCCCACACCTCCGGCTTGCGGCTGCGGAAGATCGCATTGCAGACGCCGGCGATGGAGGCTCGCA
>JBBSEX010000161.1:0-2928 GCA_038239345.1 Bryobacterales bacterium | reverse complement strand
GGAGGTGTATGCCGGACTCCGCGCTGGCGAGGAACAAGGAACCGAGGGATTCTTGGACAGCTTGAAGTGCCTCCCGGTCACACCGGCAATCGCCAAGCAAGCCGGTCTCTTGCGCCGGGACTGGCGGGCAAAAGGACACACACTTTCCTACACCGACGTGACCATCGCCGCCGTCGCCATAGCCAACCAATCGCAACTCCTCACCGACAACCGGAAGCATTTCCCAATGCCCGAGATAAGCCTCTTCCCCTTGCCCGATAGATAGAGTCCATTCCAACCGGCGACCGCCTACGAAGGGCGCGCGGCCTCGGACGGTATTATTGTCGTTTGAGCTCCCTGCGCAAAGCCTGTAAACGCGCCCTGTTCAGTAGCTTAAAGCGGGTTGGAATGTTAAGTCTCATCCGCAACAGCGCATGGCGGTCGGCCCGGCTTCCCATCCTGTGTTATCACGGCATCGCCATTGACGATGAGGACCAGTGGGATCCCTCGCTCTATATGTCGCAACACACCTTCGAAGGCCGGATGCGGTTCTTAAAAGAGGGCGGCTACAATGTCGTTCCGCTCCGTGAAGGCCTCCGGCGGTTATACGAAGGGTCTCTTGCTCCTCGCACGGTCGTCATCACATTCGACGACGGCAATCATGATTTTCACGCTCGCGCGCTTCCGGTATTGCGCAGGTACGGTTTCCCCGCGACGGTGTATCTCACTACTTTCTATTGTGATTTCAACCGGCCTGTATTTGCAGTGTTTTGTTCCTATTTACTGTGGAAGGCAGGCGCCAATGCGGCGCGCGGAGCGGAGCTCGTGGGTGTGCGTACGCCTCTCGACTTCGCTTCCGGGGAAGGCCGTCTGGCGGTACTCGACGCCATCAACAGGCGCGCATGCGAGCAAGGGTGGACAGCGGAGGACAAAGACGGAATCGCGCGAGATTTAGAGAGACGGCTGGGAGCGGATGGCGAAGCGATCCGCCGTAAACGCATCCTGCATTTGATGACGCCGCCGGAAGTTTCCGAGTGTGCGGCCGCTGGCGTCGATATCGAACTGCATACGCACCGGCATCGAACGCCAGACGATTCCAATCTGTTCATTCGCGAAATTCGCGACAACCGGAACAGTATCCAGGAGATTACCCACGGTCATCCCGTCCATTTCTGTTATCCGAGCGGCGTTTATCGCAGCGAGTTTCTGCCCTGGCTGCGCAGCGAAGGCGTAGAATCGGCTACTACGTGTGAGAGCGGACTGGCGGCCCCGACATCGGACCCGTTGCTGTTGCCGCGCATAGTGGATACGACCAGCCTGGATGACGTTGAGTTCGAGGCCTGCGTGAGTGGGGCCGCGGAGGGCTTTCGTTGGGCCGGCGCGTGGGGCGGTGGTGCTGGGTAGGGATTAATCAGCAATATAGGCGGCCCATTGACATGCGACACATGCCGCATTACGTTGAAGAAATGATACGGTCGATCCGCCATAAGGGGCTGAAACGCCTTCACGAGGGCGACGACCCGCGCGGCGTGATTGCCGAACACGCGGGCAAGCTGCGCCGCATTCTGGCGCGTCTTTGACGCATCAAAGGTTTCTTTCCGATATGAATTCGCCCGATTACGGGCTGCACTCGCTTAAGGGTGAGTTGCTTGGGTTTTATGCCGTGACGGTGCGGGCCAACTTGGCGAGTTATTTTCCCGGTTTGACCAGAGCGAAACTTCTGACGTTGATTATCTCGATTACCACTGAAAGGACCCAAACCTATGCCGATGAAAAATCCTCCCCACCCAGGCAGTCTGGTGCTGCACGACTGCATTGAACCCCTTGGCTTGACCATTACGGATACGGCGACGGCGCTCGGTGTGTCGCGCTTTACCCTCTCGGAACTGGTCAACGGCAAGCGCGGGATTTCGCCGGAAATGGCCGTTCGGCTATCGAAGGCATTCGGCGGTAGTGCCGAAAGCTGGTTGACCCAACAAGCGCACTACGATCTGGCCCAGTTACGCGCCGACCGCATCAAGGTTAAGCGGTTGCAACCTGCCATGGCTTGACTTTCGGATTCGCGCTCGTTATCCAAGCTTCTCGCGGACCGTCGGTGATCATTCCGGGGCCCGCTCGTAGAACTTGAGACTCCGCAACAATTTCACCGTCAAGGAGTGCGTTGCGGCCTTTTTTGAGCCTCAGGCGATCGGAAGCGCCTGGCGACAAACTGAAGCATGTCCTACGTAGGGCACGGTTGCAGCCAACTGCCGTTCTTACCCAAGATCCTATAACCGCTACCCGGCTTGTCCTGATCGATTGCTACCGCGCCGGTTGGCTGAGTGCCGCTCCCTCAAGAATAGATTCAAAGCGGCGGACGATATTCTCCCAGCGGAAATTGGAGTCGACGAGCTCCCAGGCTGTCCTCGCTTGCGCTGCCCGGATTTCCGGATCGTCCAGCAGTTCCAGGCATGCTGACGCGAACTCTTCCGGGTTGTCGGCGATCCGAATGTCCGCCGGGTGATGAACATTCAGTCCTTCCGCACCGATAGCGGTCGAAACAACCGGCACTTGGGCCGCCATCGATTCATAGATTTTTATGCGGGTTCCACCTCCGATGCGTAACGGCACTATGGAAACATGCGATCCCCACAGCCACGGCCGGACGTCCGGTACGGTTCCGGTGACGTGAATCAGTGAATCTTTGGCCGCGAACGATTGGACCTCGCGGGAGGGATTCCGGCCCACTACCGTCACCGAGCTTTCCGGCCGCGATCGACGAATCAGAGGCAGAACAGCATCCACGAACCATCGCATCCCGTCTATATTGGGAAGCCAGTCCATTGCTCCGAGAAAGACCAGGTCGGCGGTGACCGGCTGCGAAGAAGGCGGTGTAAAATGGTCGACATCCACCCCGGTTGGAATGGTCGAAATGTTGGTCACGTCGAACATCCGCTGCATGGTGGACGC
>JBBSEX010000160.1:0-2942 GCA_038239345.1 Bryobacterales bacterium | reverse complement strand
GGACGCCTTGTACCGGCGCTACAACATTGGCGGCACCGTGAACCATTTTGAATTCCCGATTCTGGTGAAGTACCGTTTCTCAGGGGCTCCTCTCGTCCACCCATTCGTGGATGCTGGACCTTCCTTCAATCACGTAAGCGATCCCGGCATGTTCCTGGACAGGCCGAATGCCTCCACCGCCGGTTTCACCATTGGAGCGGGCATCGAAGTCCGTGCGCTAATACTTCGTCTCTCGCCCGAGCTCCGTTACACACGCTGGCGCGACAAGAATATTAACCTCGCGCCCAGCAATAGCGGCCTGTCGTCCAACCAAAACCAGGTCGAGTTCCTGGTAGGCTTCACGTTCTAAGCATGCTCCGAAGCTACTGTGGGTTATCTCTGGCCGCCGTTCTTACCACGCTGCTCTTAGCACAGCCGCCTATCGAGCGGAAGAAACTCTTGGCCATCGGAGACGTGCGAACTGGCTTCCAGCACGACTCCGTTTCTCATGCCCTGGCCACCATTGAACGCCTCGGCCGCGAATCAGGCGCTTATGATGCCTACATCCGAACCGATTCACAGCTCCTGACTAAATCGCCCATCACGTTCGGGGAACGCAAATCCATCAACGCGCGCAATCTGGATTATTTCGATGCGATCTTCTTCATGGGAACCGGCGAAAACGATCTCACGGCGCAACAGAAAAAGGACCTGATGTCCTTTATCAAGGAGGACGGTAAAGGGTTTGTGGGCGCGCACACCGGCGACGATGCCTACTTCAACTGGCCCGAATTTGGAGAGATGATCGGCGGCTATTTCGATAATCACCCCTGGGGTGTGTTCGACGCCCCCGTGATTGTGGAGGACCAGAACTTCCCCGCCATGAAGGCGTTTCCCCGCGAATTTACTATCCGGGATGAGATCTACGAACACAAAACTTTTTCGCGCGATAAAGTTCGGGTGCTCGCGCGCCTGGACGCCGCCAAGCTCGATTTCAGCAAGCCGAACATCCACCGGACCGATAAAGATTTCCCCGTCGCATGGGCGAATATGTACGGCAAAGGTCGCGTATTTTATTCAACTTTCGGCCACAACGATTCGGTCTGGGACGATCCTCGCGTCCGGAAAATGTACCTGGAGGCGATCCGCTGGGCCCTCCGGGAAACCGGCTCCGACATAGCGAAGTAACGTGGATAACCTCCGCGTCGATTACGACCAACTCGCGCCGACCTATGAGGACCGCTACAAGGTTGGGTCACTCCAGGGTATCGCCGACGCTCTGCTGAACTTGGTGGACCGCTGCCAACCGCACCGGGTCCTCGAAGTAGGCTGCGGCACCGGGCATTGGCTTCGCGAGCTGCGGCCCCATCTCGCGGCGCTCTACGGCATCGACGCGTCGTTTGGCATGTTGAAAGCTGGCGATCCTGGCTCCGCAAATCTAGCTGCCGCGCTTGCAAATTCCCTGCCCTTTCGGAGCCACACTTTCGATCTGATTTTTTGTGTTAACGCCGTTCACCATTTCGACGATAAACACGGCTTCGTCAACCAGGTCGCGGAACTTCTGCGAAGACCAGGCGCTCTGTCCATCGCGGGGATCGATCCGCGCCTGATTCGCAAATGGTATTTCTACGAATATTTCGAGGGAACCCATGAACGGGACCTTCGAAGATTTCCCGCCACGGGCGACATAGTCGACTGGATGGCCGGCGCGGGATTTGATGCAATCGAGTATCGCGTGGTAGAAAAGCGAACCGTGTCTCTGGTAGGACGGTCCGTTTTTTCCGATCCGTTTCTGAAGAAGAACAGCAATTCACAACTGGCGCTACTGACCGACGCCGAATATGCGGTTGGATTGCAACGAATCGAAGACGCCATCGTCGAGGCCGAAAAGCAAGGCCGCGGGATCCATTTTGTCTCCGAACTCCAATTCTTTATGATCACCGGATTTGTGCGTTAGGCAGTGTGGTGTAACATGATGGATCGAGGACAAACCAGAAATGAGTGATACAGATCTCCGGGCAGAACTGGACCGCCTTAAGGCGGAGAATGAATCGTTGAAGCAAGGCCGCCGCAGTGGACCCGTTTCCATGAAGGTCAGCGAAAAAGGCGCGGTATCGGTTTACGGACTGGGCCGGTTCCCAGTGACTCTCTACAAAGAGCAATGGGAGAAATTGCTCGCGATGGCCGACCAAATCAAGGAGTTCATCGTCGAGAACAAGGACAAACTCAAAGTAAAAGAACAGCAGTAGAGCCGCCCACCTCGGCTCAGACGATCTGTTCGATTATTTTCCCCTGCACTTCGGTGAGGCGCTCTTTGCGGCCCTGATGCAGAAAGCTCAAGTCGTTCTGCTCCAGCCCCATCTGGTTGAGGACGGTCGTGTGGATGTCGCGGAAATGGATCGGATTTTCCACCGCCCGCAACCCGATCGCATCGGTTGCGCCGATGACTTGTCCGCCCTTGACACCGCCGCCGGCCATCCACATCGTGAACCCCAGGTTGTGATGATCGCGGCCCTTGCCGCCTTGCGCTTCGGGTGACCGGCCGAATTCCCCGCCCCACAATACCAGCGTGCTGTCCAACAGTCCGCGCCGCTTCAAATCTTTGAGCAGGCCCGCCACGGGTTTGTCCGACTGTGCCGCCATCCGCACGTGGTTCTCTTCGATGTCGTCGTGCGCATCCCACTGCATGTTGCCCGCCCCGCCGCCGGAGACGACGCAGACGAAGCGGGTTCCCCGCTCCACCAGCCGCCTCGCCAGCAGACAGCGACGGCCATAATCGTCGGTGGGCTCCCGGCCCACTCCGTAGAGCTCTAACGTCTCGGCTGATTCCTTGGAAATGTCGAACGCCGCCGGCGCTTCCGTCTGCATCTTGAACGCGAGTTCGTAGGCGTTGATTCGCGCTGAAAACTCGTCGTCGTCCGGCAGCATATTGGCCGGATCCAGATTCTTGATCAGTTGCAGCG
>JBBSEX010000159.1:0-3031 GCA_038239345.1 Bryobacterales bacterium | reverse complement strand
CGCTTTAAACTCTTCGCCGACTCGGCATCCACGATCAAGTCGATCAGCACCGCGTCATGCCCCAAAGCCATAGCCCGAATCTTTTCGCTTTGCGCTTCGAGCGAAACGCCGTGCTCGGCCTGCTTGTCAGTGGAAACTCGCGTGTACCCGATAGCCCGCATAGCTCTGTGACATTACCGTGGCCCCGAAACGGAAGCAAGTCGAATTACGACCCGTTTTGGCGGCACTGGCTACTGCTCCGGTTCAGCTTCGCCGGTTGGCTCTACTGTGAAAACGCCGGGATTGGTTTGTCCAGTGCTGGCGGCAAAGTCAACGGCATGTCCTCGGGCGTCGGTCCGCGGAGGTGGCTAGCCCACATTTCTCACGAATAGACTAGCGAAAAGGCCGCTTTTCTGGCATAAACGTATTTGCCACAACACGTTTCGGCCAAAAGGAGGCGTCCTTCCGCGATGACAGAGTGTAACCAATCCAGCTTTGGATTTAAAGCCTGCGGCAGGCGGGCGATCGTGGCCCGCTTCGACGGTGGGACGATCAGTTCCGATGGCGGCGCCTTGCTGCTGCGCCAGACCGACCAACGCCTGAACCTGCTCCCACGATTGGCTGAGTGTTTCCTGGATGGCCGCAGCCAAGACCGGGTCGAACATACAGTCGCAGAGATGCTGGCTCAGAGAGTTTATGGGCTGGCCTTGGGCTACGAGGATCTCAACGATCACGACGAACTGCGCAGCGATCCTGTATTCGGCATTTTGGCGGGTCGTGAGGATCGCGATGAACCACTGGCGGGCAAGAGCACCTTGAACCGGATGGAGTTAGGGACGGGGACTAAGGATCGCTACAAGAAGATCACGTTCTGGAAAGAGGCCATAGACGAGTTGCCAGTGAATGTGTTTCTCGAAGCACACGCGGAAGCTCCCAGTGAGATCGTGCTGGACATCGATACTACCGACCTGCCGTTGCATGGCAAGCAAGAAGGTAGATTCTTTCATGGCTACTACGACAGTTATTGCTATCTGCCGTTGTACATCTTCTGTGGCGACCACGTTTTGTGCGCACGGCTGAGAGAAGCCAATCACGACGCCTTCTTTGGCAGTTTGGTGGAAATAGAAAGGATCGTGCGGCAGATTAGGGCCAAGTGGCCGGAAGTAAAGATAGTGCTGCGCGGAGATTCCGGATTCTGCCGCAACCAACTGATGAGTTGGTGCGAGAGCAACGGAGTGGATTTCGTACTCGGCCTGGCGCGCAACAAGCGATTGCGCAAGATTATCGGGGCTGAGATGCGCGAAGCGACGCAACAATGGAATCAGACCGGCAAGCCGGCACGGATATTCAAGGAGTTCGATTACCAGACCAAGAAGACCAAGACCGGTGGTTGGGACCGCGCGCGGCGAGTGGTGGCCAAGGCGGAACACATCGACGGAAAAGAGAACCCGCGCTTCGTGGTGACATCGCTGACGAACACACAATGGGCCGGGCAGGCGCTGTACGAAGAACTGTATTGCGCGCGTGGCGATATGGAGAACCGCATCAAGGAACAGTTCACTCTGTTTGCCGACCGAGTGAGCGCCGAAACAATACGAGCCAATCAGATGCGGTTATACCTATCCACGATGACTTACATTCTGGTGAGCGGGTTACGCCGGCTGGGACTCAAGGGAACCAAGTTAGCTGAGGCTCAAGTCTCTACCATTCGCACAAAGCTGCTCAAGATCGGCGCTCGGATCCGGGTAACAGTGCGCAAAGTGTGGGTATCGATGGCGTCCAGTTACCCCTGGCAGGACCTTTACCAACAGGTCTGGTCCAACCTGCGTTGCTAACAGGGCACTTACAGAATTCCGGTTTTTTAGAACTTGAAATCGCCCTCATCAAGGGGTGCGGACCGGTGCGCTTGAAGAGCTCGCACCAACTGCATTTTCGACCCGCGACGGACAAATGGACCGCCGATCCAGGCCGGATTACCTCCTGGGCTCGTGCTCTCGACCAAACGTTTGGGCCAACTTGCCAATTTTAGTGCTTCCGACCTTGGCACGGCCCTCAGCACAATCCCTGTGAGAAATGCAGGCTAAGGAGTCGCCGCACCCACGCGAGCAAGACCGAGGGCACACCGAACAAATCGAGCGCGCGCGCCAACCCATATCCGACAAACAGCAGCACACAAGGCTCCCAGAAATTCATGCTTAACTTCTGAGTGCCGATCGGTTGAGAATAATCTCAGAATTCGATTGTGGCCAGCAGCTCCGACGGCCGCTTGTCGAAGGCGCGGCAAATCGCCAGCAAGCTCTCGATGCTCGGCAAATTCGCTCCCCGCTCGATCGAACTAATCTGAGAAACGCTTAACTTGGTGGAAGCGGCCAAGTCTTTCAGCGACCACGCCCGCTCAACCCGCAGCATTTTGATTCGGTGACCCAGCCGCTCGCGAAGGCGGTCCTGCATCGCTCGCCCGAAACCGAATTGGTCAACAGCGTTTTTCAGCGTTTGGCGAAGCTGGGCCAGGGAAAATGGCTTGGCAATATAATCGAAGACCTTCATTTTGAAAGTGGCACGCATGTCTTCGAGCGATGGATACCCGGTAACGATGATCACGCACAGACCAGGATGCGCCGAAAGAAGCTTTTCCAGCACTTGTTCCCCTCGGAAAGCGCCCATCTTCATGTCCAGGAGGACAATGTCCGGCATCCGCTGCTCGCACGCTATGAATAGATCGTCCGGATGGGCGAATGTTCGAACAGAATAAAGTCCTTCATCCTTCAATGTGTCTTCGAGGTAATTTCGGAAATCGGCATCGTCATCAAGCAAAGCGATTTCTACAGCCTCAGTGGGACTCGGCGCTTCGGAAACTGCTTCCGCGGAGTTCCTCACCCTGCGCTCCCCGGAAGGGTCACAGCGAGACAGGCTCCGCCGCCTGGACGGTTCCCTGCGGAAATGGTGCCGCCGTGTTGATGGATGATGCCCTCAGCCACTGTTAGCCCCAGCCCGGTGCCGCGAGCGTCCAGGCGAGTCGAAACAAATGCTTCGAAGATTTCGGGCAAGACTT
>JBBSEX010000158.1:0-3076 GCA_038239345.1 Bryobacterales bacterium | reverse complement strand
CTATGAGCCGGACTTCAGGGGCTTTTCGTATGGGTTCAGGCCGGGACGCAACCCGCATCAGGCGCTCGACGCGCTCAATGCGGGGCTGCAAAAGAAGCGAGTGAACTGGATACTCGATGCCGATATTAAGGGCTTCTTCGATCGTGCTTCATACTGCCCCCTGGTTACTGAAAAGACCCGGCTGTTGCTCCACGATTTTGATTCGCAAGCCTTTGCGTCGTCCTTGTCGAACTAGCACGGCTTCGAGTTCTCCGCGCTTTACACGCTGCAACACCGTCTGGCGTGAGACACCCAGTTTTTGCGTGGCCTCCAGCATCGGTAGATACTCCGCCGGCGCCTGCTGCACAATGCGCGCCCGCAACTCATCAGTGATGCGGATCTGCCACGGCGCGCCTGGAGTCACCTGCTCACCGGCGATGAAGCCATCGGTCAACCAACGAATGAATCGAGGAAGAATTCATTTCCAGAATCTTCGCCGCTTTGCGGATGGTCACAAGCTCTCCGTCCGGTGGTGCAGTGGACGCTTGGAAGCGCGGGATGTCGCGATATCGCCGTAGGCTTCCGACCTGATTGGCCGTGAAGCGTTCTCCGGTGGCCGTCTTGCGTCCCTGGCGATTCAAAATTCCAGCGATGACTTCATCGGGATAGAGAGTTGCCAGTCGGCGAAGCAAGGAGATGGTGTCTTCATCCGTGCGCGGCCCCATCGGTTGGAATCGCGGGACCGGAACTTCCAGCAGCGTAATCGCGCCGGCACGCCAGCGAAGAGTCAGGTGCGCGCGACCTTCGGCCCGCTTGAGATTGAGCACCACGTCCTCCAGTAACGTGCGCACCAGTTCCTTGCGGTCGCGATCAGTGGTGGTGGCCGCATTCCAGACTTGACGAATATCGGAGCCGAGCTTCCCAATCGCTTTGAGTTGCTCGGGGGTGATCGTGCTGGGTCGTTGTTGTTCCCGTCGCCGCAGTTCCATTTCTGCGGACGCGAGATCACGCAGACGCTTCTCCCATTCGGTTTCCAGCCCGCGGGCGACCAGCCGGTTTTCGGGTTCTACCGTCTGGTAACGACGCTGGGCACGTTCGGCTTCGTAACGAGCGCGCTCCACTTCCAGACGCCACTGCGACAAAGCCGCGTCGTGGTTGGATTGGAGTTGTTCGACGGAGAGCTTCATGGCTTCTATAGCGGCCGGCGTAATGGCCTCTAAAAAAGCGTTGGCCACGGCTTGCTCGATCACCATTCCGCCAATGTTGAGACACTACACGCCGCGTCCGGCGACGAGATCTTTGCCGGCGCAGTGATACCCGGGAGCCGAGTTCCGGCCGCGATAGTGGACATGCAGACGGCGGCCGCAGTGACCGCATGTGACGAGGCCCTGCAATAGTGCCGATCCTTCTCTCAGCGCTCCTCCTGCGTGATGCGGCATGGGTCGGATGTTCGTGTCGAGCCGCGCCTGATTAGCCTGAAAAGTCGCCCAATCGATGAAACCACGGTGATGATCTTGAATGAGAACGGACCACTGATCCATGGGTAGATGACGAGAGCGTTTCTTGACGGTGCCGTGTTCATCAATGTAACGTTCGTACTTGGTCTTGCCGTAGGTGTAAGCGCCAGCATACACCGGATTGGTCAAGATGTGATGGAGTGCGGTATAGGTCGGCGCAACCCAGCGGATCGGGCTGGTGAAACTGCCGGGCGTGGTTTGCAGCGGAAACGACAGCGCTTCGGAACGAAACCAGAGCCAGACCCGGCGCGCCGAGCCGAATTCGGCGAAGCGTTCAAAGACGGTGCGGATCGCGCCGGTGACTGCTTCGTCCGGATGAAAGAGGACTTCGCCATCCTGTTCTCCCCAGACGAAGCCTACAGGCAAGCCGCGTCGCAGTTCTCCGCGAGCGGCCTTGTTGCGAATGCCGCCGTCGAGACGGGCGCGAATGATGTGCAACTCTGCTTCGCTCATGGTGCCCTTCAGCCCGAGTAGTAGGCGATCGTTGAACAGCGCAGGATGATAGACACCATCGTTGTCGCCGATGAGGGTGTCGGTGATGCCGCATAACTCCAGCAAGCGATACCAATCCGCATTGTTCCTCGCCAGACGGGAAACTTCCAGTCCGAGAACGATGCCTACATGGGCCAGTGCTACTTCGCTAGTGAGGCGAGCAAATCCGGATCGCTTGTCAGTGCTGGAGCCAGATAACCCCAAGTCTTCATCGATGAGGACCACCTGTTCCTTGGACCAACCGAGTTGGCAGGCCCGATCGGCCAGGGCATACTGGCGAGCGGTAGATTCGCGGTTGTGCTCAACCTGGCCGGGCGTGGACTGGCGAATGTAAACGTAGGCTGCACGCTGCGTGTGCGCAGGTTTGATTTTGGAGAGCTCAGTCATTACTGGTCTGCTCCTTGTGGTGGTCCTCGGTGGCTTTGACGAGGAGGCGCGCCAGTGTCTCGATGACAATCCGCTTTTGATCGTCGTCGAGTTGCTCCCACAGGCACGTCTCCGGAATCGGGATGTCGATGAAGTTCAGATTCAGTTGTGGCATGACCCTCCTGGCCTGCCCCAGATATTACTGGCACGGTGGCGCGTCGTTGGAGCGCGTCGACGAGGCTGCGAAGACGTAGCAGGTCATCGGGCGAACCGACGAGATGTGGAACGTGAGCGCCGTCGTCCGCAGTCTTGAAATCTGTCCAGTCAGCGGACACCAGCGACTTACTACCGTCGGGTAGCATGAGCACGAACTGCAAGCCGCCGGGCATGCGGGCCTGCCGAAGTACCTCCAGAGACTGTCCTTGAAATGGGTGATGCGGGCGGGTGATGGTCACCCGTTCCGGAAAGTCTTGATGATGGGTAGTGTGTGGTGGTTTCCTTCGACCACGTCAGTCATGAGTGGCTGTTGAAGTTTATCGGACATCGGGTGGCCGACAACCGATTACTGCGGCTGATCCAGAAATGGCTCAAAGCGGGCGTTTCGGAAGACGGCGAATGGTCGGAGACGACGGTGGGTACGCCGCAGGGAGCAGTGGTTTCGCCGCTGCTGGCCAACGTTTACTTGCACTATGTTTTCGATCTGTGGGTCGAGGTATGGCGTG
>JBBSEX010000157.1:0-3086 GCA_038239345.1 Bryobacterales bacterium | reverse complement strand
TAGAATCGCGGCTTGCACGTTGGCCGCCCTCATCCGGCACGTCCAACAAGAATCGAGGTGAAGCTTAACGGAGTTTAGGCCATTACTGTCGAGTTCTCCATCAAGAAAGAGCAGGAGTTCGTCCTCAGCCGGATGGGCGTGCGCCTTATTCATCGAGCGCCTCTCTCAACTTGGAAACCGCCCGCCTTAAGAATTCTCCGACGGCTGAAATGCTTATTCCGACGACCTCGGCAATTTCGCGATAGCGGAGGCCTTGCGCCCGCAGTTCCAGGCAGGCCCGCTGCTGAGTGGAAAGTCGCGCGACTTCGCGGCGAAGGCGCATACGGTCCTCTTGCTCGATCAATCGCTCCTCGGCGTTCAGTGCCGTTGTTGCTTCCCTCGCATCCAGATCGGTTGTTGCAAAACCCTTGGAGCTAACCATATTGATCGCCAGGTTATGCCCTACTCTGAGCAGCCAAGCCCGAGGGTTCTCGACAGAACCGCCAGTATAAAGCGTCTCGTAAAACCGGACAAAGGCGTCATGCGTGATGTCCTGAGCCAGCTCGGGTGCCACACCGAGCGTTAGGACGTACCGGTACACATCCATACGAAGCTCCTCATAAGCCGCTGTGACCCGTTGATCGAGCGTCATGGACATCCGCTGCGTTGCCGCCAAGTGAAGCCATGCAGCCGCCCCCCCCTGGAAAATGCTGTCCGCCATTACCGATCATCTCCTCTGATCGTGAGCAGACGCCTGAAGTATAGAGACAATCCAGGTGGGTGATTTAACTACAGCTCCAAAATAAAAGTTTCGATGAATCGAACCAGGATCGTCCCAACTGCCCGGAACCTCATCTCCCTCGATCCCAGCCGTTTTCGATTGATGGTGGGCCTTGCTAGAAATCAGATGATTCGACACGACGGGTCCAACATGCGACCCGTTGGCCGCGTCACAATGAGCGCCACTTGTGGAGCGCGGTTGCGGGTTTGACTGTAGATGCGACAGGTAGCCCGACTATCACCGGCACCACTCGCTCCGAAGTTTCCTCTCAAGAATCCGATTCAGGGCCAGTTGAAGGCCATTTGGAACAACGCCCCTCTTTGCAAAGCTGTCAGTTGATGGACGTACACTTCTATATTCGACCTATTGGGGCGGCAGTAACATTGAGGCGGCTTACGGTGTAACTGTGGACGCGTGCCGTTGTAGGTGGCTCAAATTCGGGCTTATTAGCGGGCGCGATAATCGTGCAACGGCCTGACTTGCTATCTACTGCCATGGCCTGCAGCGCGTCGAGCTCGATGAACTGCCGGTTGATGATGACAGTACTGACCGTCGCGGAATCGGATTGCACGCGTGAGCCGGTGAGGTAAGCATTGCCTTCGGTATCCGAAGGAACAGCTGCGCCAAAATCCGAACCCTGACCGCCCAAATATGTTGAGAAGAGCACTTTGCCATAAGAGGATAGTCGTTGAGCGTCTGCTCCACCAGCAAGCGTTGCCTGAAAAGAATTCTTTGTTAAGAAGTCGTGGGAGTTGGTATAACCAACTATCCATGCCGATCCGTCCGGCGGGACAGAAACACCCCTCCCCCAGTCCTCACTCGAACCACCCACGTAGGACGCGAACATAATAGATCTGCCATCTGCGGAACCCTTTGCGAATAATCCGTCATCGAATCCACCCCTAAAATTTGGCTGCACTGCATTCTTGGTGGGGAAGTCAGGGGATTGTGTCACGCCTGCGATCCAGGTGTTGTCGGCGTTGTCTAGAGCGATACCTTCGCCGCTGTCATCGAAGCTTCCGCCTAAAACTACATAAAACGCAACCGCATTGGCGGATGGTGTGAGCTTCAGGACGTAAGCATCCTGGCTGATACTTGCGAGCTGCTGAAATGGATTCAGACTCGGCGATGCAGGCGAGCGCGCCGAGCAAGTGATATATGCGCTCCCCGAGCGGTCAACCTGAATCACGTCGCCCCACTCCTGGGCAGGACCACCGAGATATGTGGAGTACTGCAGAACAGGGTCGATCGTGATGGCCTGCGAGCGATCATAATCGGCGAGTGCCAGTTGGACTTGGTTGTCTAACTTGAGTACGTAGCGTGCTTCGATCTCGCGCCCATCTTGGGAAACTTTCGGACGCTTCTGCCGCAAACCCGCGATCAGCAGATCACCGTTTGCCTCCTTACGTACGGGTTGATTCCAGGAGAGCGAGATCCGTTCGGGATCGGTGCCCGCCCGCCGCAAGTTCAAAATCGTACTCAAGATGTCCCTCAGCGTTCCCGTAATAGATTAGATCGACGTCAGGATAAATACCCTTGTACCGAACCTTTCCGTAATGCGGGACTCCGGCGTGCCACTTCTTTGGATGGTTATCAATGAAATAACTGCTGATCCCTGTTTCCAGATCGAGACCTTCGGCGCGGACGTCTCTACGAGCGCCGATGCGCGCCGATCCGAGATAGACGGAACGGCTCAGAAACTGGACACTCGGATGCGCTTGCCCCTGATTCGGCTCGAACCAAAGAGGAAGCGCTTGAATCGTGCCGCAGAGGGCGAGTAATGAAATCAGTTTCATGGGAGTGTTACGCTGAACGGCTTGCTCGCTATATCGCCTGCTGTTAAGCTGATCGAAAGCGCACCGGACGTAATGCCTTCCGGGAGTTGAATATTAACCTGGTTCGCTCCTTCCACCAGGCCCGGGGCGACACCCGCGTAAAGCACCGTCACGGGCTGATCATTCACAGTGGCGGTCACCGGCAGCGCACAACGCGGCAGTTCGTCAGTTGTGAGTTGGCCGCAGCCCGTTGCATAAAGCACGAGGAGATTTTGACCGGCGGATACAGCGGCGAATATACCCGGCGCGGAAGCCGCCACGTTTAACTTGAACGGCGCGGAGGAACCGACTTGCACCTGCGTCGCCGCCCCTGTGATCGTGTAAGGCACAGTCACGCTCACCTGGCTCATAGACGCGTACACTAGCGTTGCCGGAATGTTATCAAACGTAACCCTATCGGTGAGGTTCGATCCAAAAATAGTGACAATCTCTCCCGGCGCAACGGCCCCCGTCGCAAACGACGCTGCATTGGTGATCGCGCTGATCTGCGG
>JBBSEX010000156.1:0-3103 GCA_038239345.1 Bryobacterales bacterium | reverse complement strand
GTATGGAACAGAAACATTGGAGCGCGAATTGACTACTATATCCCGAAGATCGTTCTTAGAGAAATCGAGACTCGCGGGCGCGGGCGCCGCCGCCTTCACAATTATCAAACCCGAACTGGTTCGAGGAGCAGGCAAAGAACAGTTAAAAGCCGGTCTGGTGGGCTGCGGCGGCCGGGGCACCCAGGCCGTGGTGGACATGCTGCGAGGTACCGAAAACGTCAGCATCGTCGCAATGGGCGACATTTTCGAGGACAAACTGGAAGCGTCTCTAGCCAAAGTTCGCGGCCAGAAAGACTCCGATAAATACGGCGATCGAGTCAAGGTGGACGCCGAGCATCGCTTTGTGGGGTTCGATGCGTATAAGAAAGTGCTCGCATCCGAAATCGACATCGTAATGCTAGCGACGCCGCCGGGTTACCGTCCTATGCACTTTGAGGCGGCGGTGGAAGCCCATAAGCACGTCTTCTGCGAGAAGCCATTTGGAACCGATCCTGTGGGCGTGCGGCGATTCATGGCTGCCGCGAAGAAGTCCGAGGAGTTGAAGCTCACCGTGATGTCGGGAGCGCAGCGGCGCAATGACGCTAACTATGTGGAGACCGTCAAAAAGATTCACGATGGAACAATCGGCGACGTCGTCGCAACATATGCCTACTGGGTGGGCCGGCCGGTGATCCAGCAGAAGGAGGGCCGCAATCCCAAGTGGGATGACATGACCTGGGAACACCGTAATTGGTACTCGTTTGTCTGGATCTGCGGCGATCACATCGTGGAACAGCACCTGCACAACATCGACGTTTCCAACTGGGTGATGGGAACTCATCCCATCGAGGTGGTATCTACCGGCGGCGCCATCTGGCGGCCTCGGGAGGAGCTATATGGAAATATCTACGACCACTTCAGCTCAGATTTTGTGTACGCCAACGGCGTTCGAATGTCCAGCTACTGCCGCCAGTTTCCAGAACCCGCGGCCACCAACATTAGTGAGATGGTCGTCGGTTCAAAAGGCCGCAGTAACGCGAAGGATCTAGGGCCAAATGCCAAGACGGTGCCCTATGTGGCCGAACATACTGCCATGGCTGCAAGCATTCGCGGTGACGGCCCTTATGTGAATCACGGGATGACTGTGGCCGAAAGCACTATGACCTGTATCATGGGCCGCGAGTCCGCCTACTCCGGGCAAAAGATTACATGGGATCAGATCATGGCTTCGCAACTCGACATGCAGCCGAAGGCGTTCGATTACGATCTGAAGATGGAGCCCGCACCGTTCCCGGTGCCGGGAACTTACAAGTTCATTTAGCAGCCGGAAGCAACTGCGCATCGCGCAAAGCGTCGTCTAGCGCCAGCTCGCTTGGCGTCAGAAGAATAATGCCACCGACATCGACAGTCGGCTTCATTTCTTTTCCGTCGTTTTGATGCCGTACCCAGGCGGCGCCCTGCTTATCTTGGTCGATGTTAATGTAACGGTACTTGACGCCCAGACCATCCAGGTGGGCCAGCAGCCTCGTGGTATGCTCGCACGAATCCGCTCCATACACTTTTAATTCAGCCATATGCAAGCATAGACTCACCCGGGGTGTACTGCGCAACAATTAAGTTAATTTCCGGACTGCTTTCACGTCATTTGTTGATTAACTTCTTCTGCGCGAAGTCTTTAGGTTTTATATTATCGCCCGACTTCTTGGGCCGCTGGAGATTGGCTGCCAGAGAGCCCAGAGCGGCTCCCAGAAAGCCTGCCAGTTGTGAAGTTGCCGGGCTAAAATCAAATTTTGTCGCAGCGAAGGCCGTTGCAACGAATCCTACAAATGCAACCCCGGCGATTTTGCCCGCCTTGCGAGTGTTCATGTCGATTTGGCCTACGCAGTGTCCGAAGGACCACACCTCAGCGTACCATCCGGCTTAGATGTAACTGTATCCTGAAGTTTGCAGCCCTTCGTTCCGTTATTCCGCAATCCCCACCTGGCCACCATCGCGGGAAATTTTTGGCGGCGCACTCTCGACGAGCAACGGTTCCCCGTCACTGAGAGGCTGTACCAGACGGAGCCTGGCGTCCAGGTGCGGGTCCATTCACAATTTCCCGAATCTTCAGCGCGGGGCCAGTTGATTCTGGTGCATGGCCTGGAAGGGTCCAGCCAGGCGGGTTACGCACGCAGCCTCGCACAGGCCGCGCTCACGGCGGGTTACGCTGTCCACCGTTACAACATGCGGAGCTGCGGTGGCACGGAAGCGATCTGCGGTCCGCAGCTCTACCACTCCGGTCAAACTAGCGACCTCCTGGCCGTGACCCGTGAAAACGCGGCAACAAGTGAGAGCCCGATCTATCTCTGCGGCTTTTCACTGGGTGGCAATGTTGTGCTCAAGCTAGCGGGGGAGTTGGGCGATTCGGCGGCAGCGCTGATTGCTGGAGTCATTGCCGTGTCCACTCCCATCGACCTGGCAGCTTGTTCTCGAGCGCTGAAGAAGCGCATTAACCTGGTGTACTCGCGGCGCTTTCTCGACCGGCTTAAGAAGCGCATCAAACTAAAAGAACAGTTGAACCCAGGGGTGTTCACGCTCGACCGGCTGGATATGGTCAAGACTGTTTACGATTTCGACCATTTCTTTACGGCCCAGTCGTTCGGCTTTGGGTCGGCCGATAATTATTACGCGACGCAATCGTCCAACCAGTTCCTGGATCGCATCCGCGTGCCCGCTTTGATCGTGCACGCCAAAGACGATCCGCTAGTCCCTTTCTCCGTCTACGATCACCCGGCCTTCGCGCGGAATCCTTACCTGCGCCTGGTTGCGGTGGAGCACGGCGGCCACCTGGGGTTTCTTGCCAAGCAGCGACCGCGCTTCTGGCTGGACGGGTTTTTACTGGAATGGCTGGAGGAAAGAACGCACCAGGAACGACCGGCCGCCAACTCCAGGAACAAAGTGACTGCGGATTCCGTCCTCTAACCAGATGGCCCAAACAGCGTCCTTTCGCGAGGCGGCATCGGTCGCATTCGACTATCTTCGCTCCAGTAAGCTTCGCAGCTTCCTCACGCTGTTTGGAATTATTCTTGCCACCACTACCCTGATCGCGGTGATGTCGATCATCCACGGCATGGACGTTTACATC
>JBBSEX010000155.1:0-3167 GCA_038239345.1 Bryobacterales bacterium | reverse complement strand
TTTCGGCAATTACGCTCGAGACGCCGCCCTGGTCCGCGAAAACTTCGGACGGAAGAAGAATCTTAAGATGCATGGGCCGCTCCCGAATCACGCTTGGGTGGTTCCGATTTCGCATCGGCCTCAGGTTTGGCATCGGCCTCCTGCTTTTTGGCTTGGCCGATGGCCCCGATCATGTAGAGCGCGCTCTCCGGGTAGTCTTTGAATTCGTCGCGTAGAATGCGCTCGCAGCCGTCCAGTGAGTCTTTGAGGCTAACCATTTGGCCTTTAATCCCGCTGAATTTCTCTGTTGCAAAGAAGGGCTGTGTGAGGAAGCGTTCCAGCCTTCGGGCCCGGCCTACGATTTGACGATCTTCCGTGGAAAGCTGCTCCATCCCGAGCATCGCGACAATATCTTTCAGGTTTTCGTACTGAGCCAGGGTCTTTCGGATTTCCTGTGCCAAGTCATAATGCTGCTGCCCAACAATGCCTGGAGTGGCCATTTTCGAATTAGATTGCAGTAGGTCGATGGCCGGGTAGAGGCCCTGCGTAGCGCGCTTGCGCGAGAGCACGATTGACGCGGAAAGGTGCGAGAACACGTGCACCGCCGCGGGATCGGTCAGATCGTCGGCTGGAACATACACGGCCTGGATCGACGTGATCGCGCCTGCATGCGTGTTCGCGATCCGCTCTTCCAGGCCTGAGAGTTCCGTGGCCATCGTTGGCTGGTAGCCGAGCCTCGAAGGCATCTGGCCCATCAGCCCCGACACTTCCATACCGGCCTGAATGAAACGGAAAATGTTGTCTATCAGCAGAAGAACGTCACGATGCTCGTCGTCGCGAAAATACTCCGCCATGGTCAACGCGGCAGCCCCAACGCGGAACCGCTTGCCTGGCGGCTCGTTCATCTGCCCGTAGAGCATCACCATATCCTTGAGAACCCCGGCTTCTTTCATGCCGCTGTAAAGCTCTTCGCCCTCGCGGCACCGCTCGCCGATTCCGCAGAATATGCTGACTCCTTTTTGACGGCCGATCATGTTGTGGATCATCTCTGTCAGCAACACGGTCTTGCCAACGCCAGCGCCGCCGAACATGCCGCCCTTGCCTCCCCGCTCCAGCGGCACCAAAACGTCAATGGCCTTGATCCCTGTCTCGAAGACTTCCGACTTCGTGGATCGCTCTTCAAGGGGCGGCGGCGCGCGCAAGATGTTTCGCCACTCCACATCCTCAGGTTCGGGCTGGCGATCGATCGCGTGTCCAAAGACATCGAACATTCGGGAGATGATTTGCTTGCCGACTGGCACACGTAGAGCTTCCCCCGTGTCCTCCACGCACATTCCTCGCGCGAGACCCTGTGTAGGAGTCAGGGCGATACCTCGTACCCGATGCGAGTCAAGCTGTTCGAGCACTTCGATCACGATGCTTCCTTCCGCGCCGGTATGCAGGACGCGATGAATCGGCGGCAGCGAGCGATCGAACCGAATGTCTACAACTCCGCCGCGAACGGAAACAACCGAGCCAATGTTTTTTTCGGAGGTATCGTTCAAAATCGGGGAACCATGGATAGATCGTTGCTCATCACGTACATGGCAATCGCGGCAAACATCATGACCATGGCAAGCCAGAATTTCCAGTCGTGATGGGCGCGTTTCCAATACGGTGCGCCGGTCATCGGGCAGCCTTTCCCTGATTTGGCATCGGTGGCGATTCATCCAGCCACTCCCGCGCGCCAGCCAACTCCGTGTGATCGAAGTATCGGATCTCCGCCTTGGTGAAGGGCTTCGAGAGCGTCGCCATGATGCTTTCCCACTTCTGGTCGCCAACCATTGCACACCGATCGATATTGGAAAAGTCGGAGACGTGTGCCCAGTCGAACTTGAGTTCCTCCCACAGCGCGGCGGGCTGCCACCCGTGGAAATCGGTCATCTCGAACAGAACCCGCCATGTTCCGTGCTGAGGCAGAAGGGGCTCCACCTGAGGAAGTATGCGATCGTATTCCTCCTTTGTCAGGACCCCACTTACGTGAAAAACGACGAGTCTGCCATGGTCTTCTTGCTTCAGTTGAATCGGCATATGAGTCTCAATGCGTTCCCGGCCATTTCCAGTTGCGGATCTCCGGCAGGTCTTCGCCGTGTTTGTCGATGTAGATCTTGTGCTGGACCAGCTTGTCCTGCATCGATTGCTTCAGCGACGCGCCCGGGGAGCCCAAGTCGGGCAAACGGTCGATAACATCCTGTACCAGATGAAAGCGGTCCAGATCGTTCTGAACGCGCATGTCGAAAGCCGTCGTGATGGTTCCTTCTTCTTTGTAGCCGCGAACATGGAGATTTCGGTTGGTGCGGCGGTAAGTGAGGCGATGCACCAGCCACGGGTAACCGTGGAAGCCGAAAATGATGTGTTTGTTCTTCGTAAAGAGCGAATCGTAGCCGGCCTCGGTTAGGCCATGCGGATGCTCGCTGCTCGACTCCAGCTTCATGAGATCCACAACATTGACCACACGGATCTTCAGTTTAGGAAGATGCTCTCGAAGAATGGAAACAGCGGCGAGAATCTCCAGCGTCGGCGTATCCCCACAACAGGCCATCACGACGTCGGGCTCACTGTCCTGATCGTTGCTGGCCCATTGCCAGATGCCGATACCTTCCGTGCAGTGCACTACCGCAGCTTCCATGGTCAGCCATTGCGGAAGTGCGTGTTTGCCGGCAACCACTACATTGACGTAGTGCCGGCTGCGAAGGCAATGATCGAAGACGGAGAGAAGGCAGTTCGCATCTGGGGGTAAATAGCAACGCACGATATCGGCTTTTTTATTGATGACATGATCCAGAAAACCTGGGTCCTGATGCGTGAAACCGTTGTGATCCTGCTGCCACACGTGGGACGCCAGCAGATAGTTCAACGAGGCAATTTTGCGACGCCAGGGCAGTTCCGAAGTAACCTTCAGCCACTTGGCGTGCTGGCTGAACATCGAGTCGACGATCCGAATGAAAGCCTCGTAGCTGTTGAAAAGTCCATGCCGCCCGGTAAGAAGGTAGCCCTCAAGCCAGCCTTCGCATTGATGCTCGCTGAGCATCGAGTCGAGCACACCCCCGTCCGGAGCAAGAAATTCATCATTGCCTTGTTTCCTTGCGTCCCACTGACGATCGGTCGCTTCAAAGACAGCGCCCAATAAATTCGAAAGCGTTTCGTCT
>JBBSEX010000154.1:0-3188 GCA_038239345.1 Bryobacterales bacterium | reverse complement strand
GTCAATTCCAGCAGCTTGCAGACACTTGGAACGATTCGGGCAAACGCTGCGCAACGCGAAGCCGACATCAGCAATCTTGAAGCCGCCACGCACTCGGCCGACCCGGCGCAGCAGACAGAGATGGCGACGCTGCAGCGAATCAATCAGGCCATGCTCATCCAGCTTCGCACCCAGCAGGAAGCAAGCCAGATGACCCAGGCACAGACCCTCGATCAGATGGTGCAACAGAAGCAGCAGCAGGACTCACTCAAGCTGTCCATGCAAGCTGCGGATGGATACGAAGCCAACTACAACAGCCACGTCAACCCCGATACCAGTGGCATCAAGAAAGCACTCAGCTATTAAGCATCGGGGACACATATGGGACAGCAACTACTCAACTTCATCATGACGCAATGCGATTCGCTGACCGCGACCATGTCGCCTAGCGTCGACGCCATAGGCCTGCATATCGTGATCGCGCTTGCGACGATCATGCTCGTCTGGTTCGGTGTTCAGGAAGCGCTCGCATCGGCGCAGGGAGGACCCGGCTTCAGCATCGCGAAGTTTCTCAACTTCTTCATGCTGATCACCTTCGCGTACTGCTTTGTGAAGTTCTACGACAGCACCATTCCGGGCATCGGCTATTCGCTCAAGAGTTTCATCAGCCAGGGAACGACCAATCTCGCCCAAACCATCGGGCAAGATTCGATCGGGACCATGTTCCAGGACATTGACGGGGCACTGTCGAAGTCGGGCCCGGGAATGGTGATGTTCACAGCGCCCTACATGATCGTTGCTTACATGATTTCGCAGTTGTCTCTCTGCATTCTCGAGGCGCTCGTAGCAGTCATTCTTGCGTATGGCGCGCTCGCCGGAACCATCGTCGGAATTCTTGGCCCAATCTTCATTCCATTTCTCGTTTTCGATAAGCTGGAATTCCTTTTCTGGGGCTGGGTGAAGGCGTATCTAAGTTTCGCCTTCTATAAGGTCGTGGCGGCGGCCACGATGAGCGTACTCGGCCATCTTTTCGTGTCCTATTACGCCACTTCGATCAACTTCAACAACCCCCTCGCGATGATCAAAGACTTCCCATTCCTCATCATGCTGATCGTTGTGAACATCTTTCTCATCCTCAAAATTCCGGTGATGACGGCGACCATTTTCTCCGGCCATGCGGGCGGACACGACGCCGGCACGGGCGTTCTCTCCAGTCTCGCAACAAGAGCAATGCTGGGTTAAGGAGCAACGAAATGAACACCGCAACAACGAAAGCGTCTCCCGAGATCACACGCGCGGCGGAACGCTACTTGGAGCAGTATGGCGATCCGCTGGTGATGAACACCTACCTCAAGGTCACAATCCTGTGCCTTGTCGTTGTCTGCCTGGCGCTCGCCGCGTTGACGTTCAAGAGCCAGAAGGCTCTCGCGGCCATGCACCCCATGATTGTGCGCATCAACGATGTAGGCCATGCCGAAGCCATCGACTACCGCAATTTTCAATATCGCCCGCAGGAGGCGGAGAACAAGTATTACTTGACCCGCTGGGCAGAGTTGTACTTCAGCCGCAACCGCTTCACCATCGAGCGCGATCAGACGAACGCTCTTTACTTCCTGAATAGCGACGTGCAACGGGCCGTCATCGAGCAAGAACGCAAGGACAACGTCATTCTCACTTATCGCAACGACAGCGCGCTTCCCTATGTCGATGTGGAGGTCAAAAGCATCGTGCTTGACGACCTCAGACAGTCTCCCTATTCGGCGCGGATTGAGTTTGAGATGGTGTACACCAATCCCGCGGATCATAGCGAACTCAAGCGGGAGCGATGGACCGCCAGCGTCACGTATGTCTTCCGGGAGAACGTGAAGAATAACGAGCTGGCCGTAAATCCCTTGGGATTGACGATCGTGCGCTTCCGGGCCGACCAGGCATTCAGCTAGTAATCGAACCCAACTCCAGAGGCTTTGAGATGTCCGTTCACACTGCCAATCCGGTTGCTTTAGTCCACCTGTCCCCGAAGCTGCCTGGGGCGGGAACTCCGAGCCTGAAGACAGGCAACGAGGGTGGTAGTTGTCGTCCTTTTGCGGAGTCATTGCAGCTCCATATGGAGCTGCAGTTGAGGCGAACTTCCGTAGCCAGGGCGCAGTCCGAAACTTTGGTCCAGATTGTGTCAGCCGTTCCGTATCCCGCCTTCTGCTCGGTCACCGCTTCGGGGCAAAACCGTCGCCCTGCGGCACGGCGTCGTTCTGCTTCGCTTTCAGCGCCCCTTCGGGGTCACGGTTCCTCCCAGAACAAGTTTGTAAGCCGCGGCAACGAGCGCCGCACAAATTTCTTCCGGGTCCCTCCGAGAAAGCACGACTTGGTGCTTGGGAGCCGGGCCCACTCCCACCCCAGCACGCAGAGAGCGCGTGCCGGGGACCCCGGTATCTCGCTAGGCTTCGCCGGGTGTGACCCGAGCAGGATCGGGAAATTCAACCAAACGGAGACACCATCATGTACCAGAACAAAGTTACCCTCATCGGCTTCCTCGGCAGCGACGCAGAAATTCGCACCAACAGCAATCGCAGCTTCACCACACTTTCGCTGGCAACCAAATCCTCCTACAAGAAGGACGGCAAGTACGTCTCGCACACTGAATGGCATCGTTGCATCGTCTTCGGCAAGCTCGCAAAGTTCGCCGGCACCCTCAAGAAGGGCGCGCATCTTCTGGTCGAAGGCGAGATATGCAGCCGGGAGTACGACAACAAGAACACGGACTCCAAGCAGCGCATTTGGGAAATCCGGGTGGACTCGATTCTCAAGCTGGATCGCGCCGAGAAGGCCGCTCCGGAAGAGCAAGAGTCCGATGACGCAACCCAGGACGACGCGGCCGCATAGGCCATTCGAATTCGTTCCCGGAAGCCTGGCGGATCGCTGGGCTTCCATCCCTGTGAGGTTCCCGCTGTGAGCTTCGAATTGATCCTCCCGTTCCTACGACCGATCGAGCCGCTACTGCTGGACGACAGCATCAGCGAGATCATGGGCAACCCCGATGCTTCGTGGTGGTATGAACGCGATGGGATCATGTGCCGCGATGAAAGCGTGCGCTTCGACGGCAGCAGGTTGCGCACCGGCCTCGAAGTGATCGCCAATCAGCTCGGCAAGAAGCTCGACGAAGACAACCCTGTCCTGCATGCCCAGCTCCCAGACGGGAGCCGCCTTGCGGCGGT
>JBBSEX010000153.1:0-3231 GCA_038239345.1 Bryobacterales bacterium | reverse complement strand
CAGCGCGGCGTGGGGCGCGATCACAATCCTGGCGCGATGAGCATCTGGATGGCGGGCGCGAAAATTCGCGGCGGGCAGGTAATCGGTTCAAGCGATGAGTTCGGATACAAGGCGGAGGAACAGCCGATTTCGGTGCACGACTTGCACGCAACGATTCTGAATCTGCTGGGCATGGACCATCTGAAGTTAACCTACCGCTTCAATGGGCGCGATGTGCGGCTGACGGATGTCTATGGCGAGTTGATCCCGCAAATCGTGGCATAAAGAACCACGCCATCCTCTCCGCCCTCTCTCCCGTCCACCTCGTCCTTCATGAATCGTGTCCTCGTCATCGGAGCCACCGGCAACGGCGGCCGCCAGGTTCTCTCTCAATTGCCGGCCGCCGGGACGCAAGTCCGCGCGCTCGTGCGCAACCCGGACGCGGATGGTTTCCCGCCACAAGTTGAATTGGTGTGCGGAGATCTCACTGTTCCCGAGACCCTTGATAGAAGCCTGGATGGAATCGATACGGTGTTCCTGGTGTGGGTCGCACCGCCAGCCACTGTCGCTCCCGCTTTGGAGCGGATCGCGAAGCACGCACGGCGCATCGTATTCCTCTCGGCTCCGCTCAAAACGGCACATCTCCTCTTCCAACAGCCCAATCCGTCCAGAGCGCTGGCCGAGCACATCGAGCGGCTGATCGAGACCTCAGGACTCCAGTGGACGTTCCTGCGGCCCGGAATGTTCGCCTTAAACGCCCGGCGCTTTTGGGCGCCGCAGATTCGCGCCGGAGATGTCGTGCGCTGGCCGCATCTCGCCGTTCCTACAGCTCCGATCGACGAGCGTGACATCGCCGCAGTCGCGGTCCGCGCGTTGTTAGAGGATGGCCACGCAGGAGCGGAATATGTTCTGACCGGGCCTCAGTCCCTAAGCCAATTCGAGCAGGTGGCCACCATCGGTCGCGTGATCGGCCGCTCACTGCGCATCGAAGAGATCTCGCCGGACCAGGCGCGGCGTGAGCTGCTCACTCTCCTGCCTGCGTCCGTCGTAAGTATGCTGCTCGACGCCTGGGGCGCTGCGATTGGCCAACCTGCGCTCGTAACATCCACAGTCGCAGAAATCACAGGAGCACCGGCACGGACGTTCCTCGACTGGGTCACCGATCACGCTGCGGAGTTTCAAGCGTGAACTGCACTTCCCGGACCGGGACTTGTGGCCCGCGAAGGTTCTCTTCTTCGGTTAGGGCGCTAGACGGCCAAGTGACGTATTCTAGAGATCAAGGGCTACCAATATGGACTTAAGAGCAGAGATCGTCGCGCGAGTCGACAAACTGCCCCCCGAAATGCAAGAGCAGGTGTTTCGTTTCGTTGCGTCTTTGGAGGTTCCGACTTCGACCGGGGAAAGCGGAACAGCACTGCGCCGGTTCTCGGGATCCCTCGATGCGGTCTCCGCCCAGGAAATAGCTCGAGCTATCGAAGAACATTGCGAGCGGGTGGATGTCGGCGAGTGGTAGGTTCTGCTCGACATCAACATCATCATCGCGTTGCTGGAGGGTGACGAGGCGGTCCTGTCTTATCTGGATCGGGCGCCTGAAGTATTCGTGCCTGCCATCGTGCTCGGCGAGTTGTTCTTCGGTGCTGCGAAATCAGGTCGTCCTGGTGAGAACGCCGCCAAACTGGAACAATTTGCGGCCGGCAGATTCATTCTTCCCTGCGATCTTCGAGTTGCTCGTGAGTATGGACGGCTGAAACAGGATCTTCGTACGAAGGGGAAGCCCATCCCTGAGAATGACATCTGGATCGCCGCCACCGCCATTTCCCATGAACTAGTTCTTGCCACACGAAACCGGCATTTCCGCGACCTCGACGGATTGGTCATCGCGAACTGGTGATTTCGCGTGACGCGTTTCGTTCTCCACCCAATTTTGCAGCGCGTGGCTCAATATGAAACGCACAAGCGTCTCGATTCAAATCGAGCGCTAGTTAGAGGGAAGCGGTTGAGGAAACCTCGCCTCAACGCGCGCCCAGTTGGAAGATGATGTTCGGCCAATGACCGCGCCGGTCCTCTCGCTGCGGACCGAGAATGTTAGAGATCGAAATCGTCGTTAAAATTTCACTGGGCCAGCGGTAAACGTAAGGCGATCCGAACGGATCGAGTAGCTGCCCCTCCTCATCCAACGCTTCGGCAAACTCGCCGGGGCAGTCTTTTTCCTATCACGCGCGCTATCCCCCTCCGGATAACGACCGTTCCGTTCCCGGTAACTGAGAATTGCGCGATAGCCGGCCTCGCGAATGAGCTGAATCGACTGGTGATTATCTGTTTTCCAGACCGATAATAAATCTCTCCGGTGAGCGCCATATGTGTCGCAAATCATATCAGCTCGGGGTGCGGTCAACCACGAACCAACCTCCAGTCGTGCCGGGCGCTCCAGATTGTAACGACGTAGGCTTTTCAGACGGCCCGCCGCCCCGCCGCTACTGAACGACTTCGGTGAGTTGGGCATTTTACGGCCAATTGCCGATTCGAGGAACTCTGGGAACCCAGTCGACTCTCGCTAGTAATCCGCTCGCGCGGAGTCGGGAACCGACAACCGCTTCGAACTCCGATAGGAATATGATTTAATCCGCGATCGCAGCTTCATCCTCGTCCTCAGTCGTTTCGCCGAGTCCGACCAATTCACGGTTGTCCTCCCAAACGATGACCTCTTCGGGGAAGAGCTCTCGATTCTCTCGTAGTCGCCGTGAGATCCACTCTATCTCTCGCTCGACTTGCTCCCTGATGCTGGGCATAAACGGCACCCCCCACACGTCGCTAGTTGCCTGCAAACTAAACGCTGCCCTTTCGTTTTGCTCCTCGTGAGCTATATAATCCAGAAATGCTCGCACTCGGGCGAACCGCACTTCCATCCTAGGTAGTTTCTCGTCCTCACGACCAGTGAGATTATCAACCTGCTGAACAAAACCCCGAAGTGTTAGCTCCACATTTGGGTCATTTAGAGGCGTGTCTTGCAGCACAAGATCAACGTAGGAGAATGACTTCACTAAAAACCCGCAGTAGTACCAGCCGCTTGAAGGTAAGCATCCGATGAACCCCTCTGGCGGATGAGGCCGAGACGGCTAATAATGGGATGGGTGAGAGATTGCGGCGAACATTCAGCCAGTTTTTGGAGTGATAGCCGGATCAGGAGCGGGCTGTCTCGGCCCAGCGATGCGGCAGCAGTTCGTCCAACCGCTTCATGGGATGATCGGCAAT
>JBBSEX010000152.1:0-3340 GCA_038239345.1 Bryobacterales bacterium | reverse complement strand
TCTTTCGGGGCGAGCTGGAGGTATGAATCGGACTCGTAGATGCCCATTGCTTCTGTTGCGACATCGGGTCGGCCGAGTTTGGTGACAACACCTGTGATTTCGGGGAGGCTGCGCATCGTAGTTGCGATCTCTTTACTGACATCAACCGATTGAGAGAGGGCAATCCCCGGCAGTTTGCGAGAGGTAATCAGGATGGAGCCTTCATCGAGCTTGGGCATGAACTCAGTGCCTATGAATTTCAGGGAGGCAAGCGCCGTAACCACCACCAGAAGAGCAAGCACGAGGAGAATGGCGCGGTGTGTCGTAGCAACATCAAGTGACGAGGAATAGGCTCTGCGCAATTTGCCGAACCATTTATCGCTGAAATTCTGTGGCCAGGCGGCACGCCGGCGAGGCGCGACAGGGATCGTCCCAAAACATAGGAGGTCACGTCAGTTCCCCTGCTACGAAGCACACAGTGCCCGTACATCGCGTCCTGGCATGGCTGGAGAGCAGTTCCCTTTCCCCGAGGAACAGGCGCGCAGGTTGCCATGGCGCCTTTACGACGATCGGTGATACCGTTTCAGATCCGCTTCATAAAATAGACGCTTGGACAGAAAGTCCATTGTTCTAACCATAGCCGAAAAACCCGACTGCCTAATAGGATGTTAGCAGGGTCATCGTGGTGGATCTAAACCCCATTTGACGGAATCCAGATCTCTACTCTCCGCCACAACTGCGGGCAGTTTTCCGGCCGCGGGCGCGAGTCTTGGGATTTGTCTAAGGAGAAAACATGCCAAAAGCCGGCAGCAGCCCTATCAAGGACCATCCGGTGGTTTCGCACGAAGAGTGGCTCTCCGCGCGGACAGCGTTCCTCGCGAAGGAGAAGAAATTAACCCAGCTCCGGGACGAGCTAAGCCAGCAACGGCGCGAGCTTCCCCGCGAGGTCGTTGACTAAGAGTATGCCTTCGAGGGGCCGAATGGGAAACAGACGCTGGAACAACTTTTTGACGGCCGAAGCCAGCTGATCGTCTATGATTTCATGTTTCATCCAAGCTGGGAGGCCGGCTGCCCGCACTGCTCATTCTGGGCCGACAATTTCAACGGTGTCATTGTACACCTGAACCACCGCGACGTAACTATGATTGCTGCGTCACATGCGCCCTACGCCAAGCTAGCAGCCTACGAGAAGCGGATGGGCTGGAATTTCAAATGGGTGTCGTCCTTCGGTACGGATTTCAATTTCGACTACCAGGCATCTTTCACTCCGGAGCAGCTTGCCGACAAGAAAGCGTTCTATAACTACACGATCCAAGATCCACACGACCTGGAGCACGCGGGCGTCAGCGTCTTTTACAAGGACGCCAAGGACCGCGTACTCCGGCGTTTTCGCACCATATCCCGGGTTCAAGGGGAGGTTATACGAGCGCAAAATGACGGTCGGGTGAGCCCTACGGCTGGATCGCAACCAGCGGATTGCTTGCCGCCAGAACAGCTTCGGCGTCCGCCGCCGTGAATTGCTCCGTCTTCGCGGAATGGTTCATGGAGCAGAACTTCGGGCCGCACATCGAGCAGAAAGCGGCCTCTTTGAATCCTTCCTCGGGCAGCGTTTCATCATGCATGGCTTGGGCAGTCTCGGGGTCGAGAGACAACTCAAACTGGCGCTTCCAATCGAAGCTGTAGCGGGCTCGCGAGAGTTCGTCGTCCCGGTCGCGCGCGCCAGGGCGATGCCGCGCGATATCCGCCGCATGCGCAGCGATCCGATAAGCAATGATGCCGGCCTTCACGTCCTCGCGATTCGGCAGCCCCAGGTGTTCTTTAGGAGTGACGTAGCACAGCATCGATGCGCCGTACCATCCGATCATGGCCGCTCCGATGGCTGAAGTGATGTGATCGTAACCAGGCGCGAAGTCCGTCACCAAAGGTCCAAGGGTGTAGAACGGAGCTTCATTGCATAGCTCCAGTTCCTTCTCCACCTGCATCTGGATCTGATCCATCGGGATGTGGCCGGGCCCTTCGATCATCACCTGCACATCGTATTCCCAGGCCTTGCGAGTGAGTTCTCCCAGGGTCTTCAGCTCCGCAAATTGCGCCGCGTCGCTGGCATCCGCCAGGCAGCCCGGCCGCAAGCCATCCCCTAGTGAGAAGCTGACATCGTGCTTCTGGAAAATCTTGCAGATCTCGTCGAAACGCTCGTAGAGAAAATTCTGCTTGTGATTTTTCACCATCCACTCAGCCAGGATTGCGCCGCCGCGGCTTACAATTCCGGTAATGCGTTTAGAAGCGAGCGGAACATACTGAACCAGCACTCCCGCATGAATGGTCATGTAATCGACGCCCTGCTCGGCCTGTTCCTCGATTACCTCAAGCATCACATTCATGTTCAGATCTTCCACGCGGCGCACGCGTGAGAGAGCTTCGTAGATGGGCACGGTGCCAATCGGTACCGGCGAGTTGGCGATGATCGCTTTGCGGATGCGGGGGATGTCGCCGCCGGTGGAAAGGTCCATCACGGTGTCGGCGCCGTACTTGACCGAATAGCGGAGCTTATCCAACTCCTCGTCAATGTTAGAGGTCGTGGCGGAGTTTCCGATATTGGCGTTGATCTTGCACTTAGAGGCGACCCCGATGCACATGGGCTCCAGGTTAGTGTGATGAATGTTGGCGGGGATGATCATGCGCCCGCGCGCGACTTCGGCTCGGATCACTTCAGGCGCCAGCCGTTCCCGGTTCGCAATATGCCGCATTTCTTCGGTGATAACTCCCTTACGGGCGTAATGCATTTGCGTGCGAATCGGATCGGAGAAGCGGGACGGCAAGTATTCAGTGCGCATCTGAGCCCATTTTAGCGTGTGGGGCAGGACTACTGCGGTTTAGCCATCCAGACCCGGTAACTCCGCGCATCCGCGAACGGAACCAGAACCAGCGAATGCGGCTTGCCGGGCGACCAGCCCATCCATAACATCTGTTTACCGAGCCAAGCTGCGGCTAATTGCGACGCCGCGTCGCTAAGCCTAACTTCATTCGAGCGCGGCCCGGCTATTTTGAAGATCAGCAACCCCTGGGTTCACGGCCTGATCCAACGCCAGCACCTGGGGTCCGCGCTGCACCGCGACGGAGAAAGGATAGCTCGGGCCTCCCCTCAAAACGCGAGTCGTGATGTCCATATCGATGTCGATCCGATCACCCGGCTTCCAATCGCGATTTATCGTAAGCAACTCGCCAGGTTTACCTTGATAGACTTCATCGTCGATTTGGCGCGATACCGCGCTGTCCACGACGGTACTCTCAACGAGACCGGCATCCGGCCGTTCCCTTCCACCACCGACAGGGTCACTCTTCCGTCGAGAGGAAAGCGAGT
>JBBSEX010000151.1:0-3346 GCA_038239345.1 Bryobacterales bacterium | reverse complement strand
CGCTTGAGTTCGCTATGATCGGCGGGGTTGCTGTAAACCTTCTCGAACTCGATGCGCGCGGAATACGGAGACTGTCGGAGGTCGTCAAGGATGACGTTCTTGATCTCGACATCGACATACGGCAAGGTGCTGTCTTTGATGTAGTTCTGAATGCTGTTGTCCTTGCGCTCCTGGTCGATGACCGCGCGTTGTACATCGCTATTGAGGAAGTAAAGCGACTGCGTTTGATCACGTTCGATGGTGAAACGATTGCGACTGAAATACAGTTCGGCCCATCGGGTAAGGTAGTACTTGTTCTCTGCCTCTTGCGGGCGATACTGAAAGTTCCGGTAGTCGATCGCTTCCGCGTGGCCTACGTCATTGACCCGCACAATCATTGGGTGCATGCCAGCAAGCGCGGTCTGACTCTTGTATGTGAGTCCGGCCAAGGTGATACACACAGCGGCGAGCACAAGAATCGTAACCTTGAGATAGGTATTCATTACCAGCGGATCGCCGTACTGTTCCAGGTAACGCTCTGCGGCGCGGGTGATTCCCCGGGTGGCTTTCGTTTCTACGCTCATCGTTTCTGTGCTCATTTCGGCCTCTTTTCCCTGTACCGCGATTACATCGCGCCCCGTATCGCCATCATCGCTAAGCCCAAACCCCCACCGTGTCCGCCGGTACCGCCGGTGAATAAGCTGTGCGTCATGGTCGGAATCTTGAAAAGGATGTAGATGTTGACCAGTACCAGAAGAACAAGAAGCGGCAAGGTCTGGACTATCAATGAAGGGTCCGACAAGCTCTGGCCCAGTTGAATGTAGTAATTGGTGAGAACATGAGACAGAACATTCAGCGTTGCCGCAGCTACGACCTTGTAAAAGCTGAATCCGAGATAAGCCTTGAGCCATCCCCAGAACAACCAATCGAGCTTGTCGAAAACAAGGAATGGAATAAAGATCGGCCCGAGCAATCCGATGATCGTTGCCGCAATTGCGCCGTAGGCCACGATTGCAGACACGATTGCGGCTAACAAGGCTAATAAGAACTGCACCACAAAGTACACGATGGCGTAGTACGGAGACATCATGGTGTTCAGCAGTCCCGGCCCTGTCTTGGAGGATGCAGCATTGATCTCGTTCAGCATGGTGTTGGAACCATCTGATCCAATCAGGTTCACAAGATTGATAGTGCCGCCGTCGATAAAGCCCTTGAGGGAAAAGCCAAGTCCAGGGATGGAGCTGTCGTAATAGTTCACCATCACATAAGCGAAGGTGAGCAGCATGAAGAGGTTCAGGAACCTCCCCATGCTGAACCCGGCCTCGCCGTGGGCCGATGCGAGTGCTTCTTGCACACCGAACCAAACCAATACGATGGTTGCCAACGCTATGACGATGTGAATCCCCATTGCGGTAATGGAGGGCGCCACCGTGGCTGCAAGCGACTGGCACGCTTGAGCTATAAACTGGAAGAGACTCATATTTCATCCCCTTGTGTTTTCTCCTACTCAGTACGCCTGCGTAAGGAGATTTCCCGACCCGCTGCTGGTTGTGGTGATGTTCGCGTTGTAATAGTTTTCGTATCCTGCCGAGTCACGGAATGCCGACTTCATTGCGTCCTGCTGCTGTTTTTGGGCAACTATCTGCTGCAGCGCAAGATTGGCATTGATCTGGTTCGCATCCTGCTGGGTGCGGAGTTGCAACAGCAAGGCCTGGTTGATGCGCTGCAATGTTGCCATGACGGTCTGTTGGGAGGCGTCCTGAGTTTGCGTCGCGGCTTCAAGATTGGCGATGTCGGTTTGTCTTGAGGTCTGATTCGCCCGGATGGTCCCGAGAGCCTGCAAGTTGTTGGTCATTACGGAGTCGTTGATGTCAACGGTGGCTCCCTGTGCGGCAATCTGCAACTGCCCAGCAACACTGGCAGTGCTGTAGCCAGGGATTACGTTGGTGGTAGTCGGCACGCTCACTTGCTGGTAGGAGGCTGTAGCTCCTTTTCCCGTATTCGCCGAATTGAGCCATCCCATCGAATTCCCATAGGTGTTCGATATCTGCTGTAGCAGGAGCAAGTCAGAAGTTGGAGATAGAAACCGCGAATAGAGCATTCTCGGTGCGAGGATCATCTGGTGCACGAGGTTGTACTGCTGCTTGGCGACGTTGTAGGCTTGCAGCGCCGTGGTGGCAATCTTGACGGTGTTGGTAAAGATTTGCTGGCCCTGCTCGATCTGCTGGAATTGGTTGGAGATCGATTGTTCTTCGTGTTCGATCTGCGTAATGGCGTGGACCGACTGCGTAGGATCGTAGACGATACCGGAACCGAATTGTGCGTGCGCAGCGGGTTGCAATGCCGCAGCGAGGCCGATAGAGAGTGCGGTAACGATTAGCTTTTTCACTTTCTTGTCCTTTCGTCTGCGGTTGGTGTGGCAGGCTCTCACAGCAATACCGCGCTACTGCTGTGCGGCGATAATTTCCTTCTGAATCTGTGCGAGGCGGTCCGCTTCTGGCTTACATCGCGCGTCTCGTTCTTTCTTCTTGGCTTCCAGGGCCGCTATCTGCTCCGGAGTCAGCTTTTCTCCTGTCAGAAGTGCTGATGATCCGGCGGTCACTGGATCCATGCAGTCCTTGGCATAGGCCGGATATTCGGCGTTGTATTGATCCTGCAACTGTTTCACCTTTGCCGTCTTGCTCTGACAGCCGGCAAAGGTGAGAGTCCACAGAACGAAGAGGGAAAGAGCAACTTTTCGCATCGAAAGCCTCCTTAAAAAGTCTGTGGAATAGTGTGGTTCGAGTACGCAGGAAGAAGCAAGTCCTGCCTGAAATAGACTTTCACGCGATGTCCTTCCCGAATCGTGATCGTGGGTGGTATCTGGATGAAACGGTCAAGGATGGTCGCGGCGGACTGCGAAACGCTGCCCGCCGCTCCGTTGGTGAAAGCTTGAGAGCCGCTCGTTGTAATGGTGCCGCCACCCTGAGTGATCTGGCTCGCCCCAGCGACAACTCCCAAAGCGATCGAGGTGCCGAAAATCTGAAGGTAGTGATTATTGACCTTGTCTTTTAGCCCTTGCTCCCCGACTTGATCGAGACCCTGAAACTGGTCGAGATCGACGGAGTAACCGTCCGGCATGATGAGGCGGTGAAAAACAACGGCCATTCGCCGCTGTTGGCCGAAGCCTGCCGCTCCAATCTTCTTTGCTTCGCCCAAGACAACCGTTCCTTCGGGAATGATGACGTGTTGATGGTCATGCGAGTACAACGGATTTGAGACAAGAACCTTGACCGGCCCCACGGCGTCCCCATCTAGGCGGTTCATCAGAACGGTGTCGAGCACTGAGCCTTCATAAATCAGATAGGGTTGGCCGGTCGCTGAATCG
>JBBSEX010000150.1:0-3444 GCA_038239345.1 Bryobacterales bacterium | reverse complement strand
TTCGTCTGGCTCGAGGATTACGCGGAAGCTCAGAAACTCATGGACCGGCAGTTGAAGATGGACTGGGCCGGACTGCCGAACGGCTTCGCCGAACAGTTGAACCCACTGCATGAAAGTCCGTTCGAACACTACCCGGCCAGTTACTACTGGACCACTTACCAATCCGAGTGGGCTACCGACATGGTGTTCGACGAGGCGGATTTTCTGAAGCGGGTGATGCCGCCGCCGGTGCGGCACGGCATGCTGAGCTATTCCAGCGCCGACGGGATGCGGTACTTCGGCAGGAGGGTAAATCGGTCGGGGGACATTCCGGCCAATTTTAACGGGACGCGGGAAACGGATCTGAAACGCCGACAGGAGGGCGAGCGGGTGAAATACCGGATGAATGGGAACTCGGCGAAGTTTTACGACAAGGCCTACAGCGAGATCGGCAGTGTGCTGCGGGGAGCGGAAACCACGATCAACACGGTAGAGGGACTCCGCGCCTACCGGCCCAAAGAAGGAGGACCGGAGGAGGATCTTCAGTGGCGGCCCATGCGGAAAGGGATCGCCGATTTGCATCGCCGTACCGAAGTGTCGCAAAAAGCCAACGATCGACTGCTGAACGCGCTGGCCAGCGTGGACGACAGCCGGAGTCTGGAGGAATTACCAACCTTCCCCAGGAGCGAGTCGTCGTGCGGCAACCGAACGCGATAAGAACGCAGGCGGTCGCGCCGACGCCAATCCATGAAGAGACACCGGAAGATCGTCGGCTTGCCGCCGCTTACCAGCGAGAGCAGGAAGCAATTCAGGCCCCCACCAGCATCCGCAATTCCGCCGCATCATCGCTCTCAGCAACCAGAGGACAGCCGCTTCGAATGATCTTTCCCAGGTCGAAGCCCTGAGCCGTGCTCTGGGCGCGCGGCAGGGCGGTGATTCGGTCGCGGTGCCCAATGGACAGAATCTCGAAAGCGACTACGACGGTCAGAACATGCAGTCCCGCAAGGAAGCCTTCCTCGCGGCAGCCCGCAATCGCCAAACGGATGATTATCTTCGCTCGACGCGTGAAGCGCCCCTCTCGCGCTACAGATCAAAGCAGGCTGGGAAATTCCAGCAGTTCTCGAACAGTCCCTCAACTCAGACCTCCCCGGAGAGTTGAAGGCGCTGGTGACTTCGAACGTCTACGACACCGGCACGGGCCTATACCTCTTGATCCCCCAAGGATCGCGTCTGATCGGAAAGTATGATTCCCGCATTGCCTACGGGCAGGACGGCGTGCAGGTTGCCTGGAGCCGCATCATCTACCCCGACGCTTCCTCCGTGGATCTCGACGGAATGATGGGTCTCGACTCCCACGGCACCGCCGGACTGCGCGACCAGATGGACCGCCACTATCGCCGCCTGATCGGTTTCGGTCCTCACGAGTATGTTCACCGCCGCGTTCCAGATCTCCCAACGAAGCAGCCAAAGTGCTCTCACGTATCCGACTCCAGCGCAGACCGCCGGAAGCGCGGTCGGCCAGGAACTCAGCCAAACCGGTGCTCAGATCACACGGCGCAACCTCAATGTTCAACCGACCATCAAGGTCCCAGCGGGCTACAAGTTCACGGTGCGCGTGAACCGCGACATTCTCTTTGAAGCTCCATACCAGCCGGTCCTCGCGGACCCGCGGTCCAACGATACCCGGACCACGGGAGCTAAGACGAAAGACTAAGGAGTGGCAGCGGTGCTGGCCGAGAACGCCACTTTCGAAAAGCACTATCGCATCGGTGATCTCGCTCGCCTGTGGAGCTTAGGCAGGGAGACGGTGCGCAAGCTTGTCAAAGACGATCCTGGCGTCATCAAGATTCGGATGGGACGCAAGAAGGCACACACGATCTACAGCGTCCCGGAATCCGCCGCGCACCGCATACACACTCGTCTGCTGAACACTGCTTGAGCAGAACGTAGTCGGCCCAGAAAGTGGGAGTCAAGAGGTACGACTCGCACAAGAGCGATAGCGAGGCTGAAGTGTCAAAAGGCGGGTTGCTGCCTTCCACCATGCATGTGAAACTGCGGACGAATACACGCATCTCAACAAAGGTGTAGGCGCAAAATCAAACGTCGCTACGCACCGCCACCTTTGCCGCCGCCGGAAATCACGGCGAGTCTCGGTCTCGGTTTGTCGTCAAACGCTTCGCGCAGAATCCTTGTCAAGCGCTCCTGCCTCTCGGGAACCCAAGCGCCGTAATGTTTCCGGATCATCTCTTCGGTATTGCCCAGCAGTTCAGCGACGTCCCTGACAGTCACGCCTGGCTTCTGCAATAGGATGCGCGAACGTGTGTCGGAATCGATGCGGCGTCGGTTCGACCTTCCACGGCCCGCAGAGCTTCCAAACAGCTTGCAGTTTCCTTCGCCATCCCTCGGTAATTACGTCGATGTCCTTGGTCGCATGTGATCCAAATATGAATTCACCATGGACCTTCGCTCGCGCACGAACGCGCTCCTGCAGCCATTGGGGAACCCACGTGTAAACATGAGTGCCCGCTTTCGTGGTTCTCAGGCGGATTTCGCCAGACTGGTTCATTTCGATCGATGTTGAACATCCGAAATGCGAAGGCCCGTATATATGGATAGCGAAATAAAATCGGCTACGTCGTCACCGGTCCATTTGTGTTTGGCGGTCGTGCCGTATTTCGGGCAGGCGTCGTACATCTTTTTCAGCTCTACATCGGTGAAGGGAAGCCGCTGCTCGGCAGTTTCTATCTCGCGGCCTTTCGGATTCTTTACGGCCTGCGCGGGGTTGCGGATGATCCATTGGTTAGAGACGCAGTACTCGAAGAACGGTTTGAGCATCGCCATCCGCCGGGTGCCTGTTCTGGGGTTGATAGCCCACGAGGTTCGGAACTCACGCACATCCGGTGTCTCCCATTGGTCGATCATGACATAGCCGCGGGCGGTGGAGAATTCCTTGAATTTCGTCAGGAGCAGTCGGTACTTCTTGTGCGTGCCAGAGGCGATGGTTTCCTGAAGTTCTGCCAGGAAAGTTTTGAGGGCGTGCTCGACGGTGGTGCGCGATTGCTGTGCGGATTCTGGGGGCGGCGGGGTTGCTATTGGAGAGATTCCCTCCCAGCTTCCAGCGGCCTCAAAAATTGTTCTGCTATTGACCGTGCAGCGCCCCATTCCCATAAATTCGTGCTGTGCCGCTTGAATCTCTTTTGAAGCGTTCCCGAGACGACTATGGGGCATTCGCAACGCTTCCAGCCTCGCTTGCGCTCGTCAAATCCGGTAGAGAAAGACTGCTCGGGATGACCAGCTTTGCACTCCCGGCGATGGCGACAATAGAGGGTCAGTGCCATGTATAATTATACCACATTGCACGACCATCGTGCAGTTAAGAGTTGTCCAATACAAGATGATCCTGAAGCGCAAGTCGATTCCAATGCAAGATGATCCTGAAAATGGAGAAACTGGGAATAGGCGAAC
>JBBSEX010000149.1:0-3562 GCA_038239345.1 Bryobacterales bacterium | reverse complement strand
CTACAATTCCGTTGGGCTGCTAACTGTGCCAGGGGAGCAAGCTCGCTTCAGCGCTTGGCAAGAGTGACCCAGTAGTGCTCGGTTGAAGTAACCCAGGTGAAGAACGGAACTGGGAATGTGGTAGATGCAGAAGCCATCATCATCCGCGCCGAGGGCGTGCCTTGGAGGAGTTGGATGGTCAAGCAGTATCATCCACGCCGAAGGCGTGCGGGTTGGTTTTCCATCAGTAAGCGTCCGATGAACCCCTCTTCCAAATAGGCCGATCGGGCTGCATAGTGGTCTCATGAGTGAAACGATCATCGCTGAGAGGCCAGCGACCAAGAACGACCAGTGGCGCGAGCGGATCGCCGAACAAGCGCGTAGCGGCATGTCTGTGCGGCGGTTTTGTAAGGAACAGGGGCTTGCGGAACACTCCTTCTACAGGCAGCGCAAACGGTTTCTGGAACAAGGGCCGGTGCGTTTCGCGTTGGTGGAGCGAGAGCCGGCACGGCAGGAGCTTGGGAGGGAAATGAGTCTGGAGTTGGTGCTGCCGGGCGGCGGGCGGCTGCGCATCGGCTCCGGGGTGGAGAGTACGACGTTACGCACCGTCTTGGACGCGTTGCGCGCATGATCTACCTGCCGGCCAGCGTGCGAGTCTATCTGTGCTTGACAGCCTGCGACATGCGCAAAAGCTTTGACGGGCTGCATAGCATGGTGCGGGAGCAGCTCGAGCTGGATGCGTTGGCCGGGCATCTGTTTGTGTTCGCGAGCCGGCGGCGCGACCGGGTGAAAATTCTGTATTGGGACCGGGATGGATTCGCGCTGTGGAGCAAGCGTTTAGAGCAGGGCACTTACGCGGTGCCGTTTGGCGATGCCGCGGAGCGCCGGCGAGAGATCACGGCACAAGAATTAGGGGCGCTGCTGAGCGGAATCGACCTGGAGCAAGCCACACGGCGCCCACGATACCACCGGACGGCATAAAACAAAACACTACTTATTTGTTTCGTTTTCTCTTGTCTGAAACTCACTAAATGAGTAAAATCATAAGTAACTCACTTACTCGTGGCCATTGATCCAAAACATCTTCCGGAAGACCCCCGGATCTTACAGAGTATGGTGCTGGATCTGATGGCGCAACTGGACCGCGAGTTCACCGAGCGAAACAAAATCGAGACCCTGTTACGCGAGCTACTGGAAGCCAGGCGCAACCGCAAAAGCGAGCAACTCTCGGCCGATCAACTGGCTCTATTCGCGGCCGCCTGGCAGGCGCGGGAAGTGGAAGCGTCAGCGGCGCCGGATGATTCCGATGACGAGGCCGGCACCCCTGGTGCTGGTGAGTCGCCGGCTCCGAAGAAAAGGACGGGCGGACGGCAGCCTCTTCCACGGAATCTGAAACGCGAGCGGATTGTGCACGATCTGGCGGATTCGGAAAAGCATTGTGCCGACTGCCGGCAGGATCTGCGGCCCATCGGGGAAGAGTCCAGTGAGCGCTACGAATACGTTCCGGCGCAACTGACCGTCATCGAGGATGTGTGCAAGAAATACGCTTGTGCCTGCACAGTGAAGACGGCCACCAAGCCGCCGCAGCCGATCGAAAAGAGCACGGCGGGAGCCAGCCTGCTGGCCCAGGTGATCGTAGCCAAGTGTGCGGATCATCTGCCGCTGCACCGGCAGGAAAAGATCTTTGAGCGCCATGGCGCGGACATCTCGCGTAAGACCATGTGCGGCTGGCTGGCACAATCGGCCGATCTGCTGAAGCCGCTGTACGCCTCGGCCAAGGAAATTCTGTTCCAGTCGAAAGTGATCGGGACCGACGATACCGGCGTGAAGGTGTTGGACGCCAAGCTTCCGTTCGCGCGCACGGGGCGCATCTGGCCATATTGTGGCGACCAGGACCACCCCGTGATCCTGTATGATTACACGGCGACGCGGCAGCGGGCTGGGCCGGAGGAATTCCTCAAAGGATACCGTGGTTACTTACAAGCGGACGCCTATGGCGGCTATGATGCATTTTTCAAGGACCCGGCGCGGGGTTTGATCGAGGTGGGGTGCTGGGCGCATGCTCGCCGCTATTTTCACAAGGCACTCGAGTCGGACCAGGCGCGTATGGGTCCGGCGCTGTTGCTGATGGCTCAGTTGTATCGAGTGGAGAAGCAGGCGGGCGGGCTGGTGGCAGAAGAGCGGCTGCGGCTGCGACAAATGCAATCGCGACCGATCCTGGACAAGTTGCATGGATACTTAGAAGAAATTCAGGCGGAGATGTTGCCGAAAAGTCCGGAGGGGCGGGCGGCGCGCTATACCCTAAAGAACTGGAAGGCGCTGACCCGTTACGCCGAAGACGGGGATCTGGAGATCGACAACAACGCCACCGAGCGGGCGATCCGCGGGGTAGCGGTGGGCCGCAACAACTGGATCTTCTTTGGCAGCGACTACGGAGGCAAGACGGCTGCGGTGCTACGGAGTTTCGTGGCTTCGTGCCAACGGGCTGAAATCGATCCCTTCGCCTGGCTCAAAGATGTCCTCTCGCGCATCGCCGATCATCCTATCACCCGGTTGGCTGAGCTCCTGCCGCACAACTGGAAGCCCGCTCAGGCTTGATCCCACATTCAAACCGGGACTGATTCGGCTTCGCTAGGTCCCGGTGATTCTCGGACGCTTACAAATAAAGAAGTTGAAAGCTGCCCCACCGACCCCTCCAAAACGCCAAATCGGTTTTAAAACTCCAGAAGATAAGTAACCCTTTGAGGTGCCAAACAGGAACCTCAAACAAAGTACGCCCATGCACTATTGCAAACACTGCGGCCTAGAGCTCCAAACCTCCCCCGAACGCAGCGAAGGTGACTGGTTCATCCAGTGCCTTGCCTGCGGCGCCAAAAACGTCGTTATCCCAGTCCTCCAGGTAATCGGCTGGAGAATATAAACCGTTATGGTCAGGGATGACCAGGAGCGGGCTTTTCGCTGTCCAACATGCCGCCGCCGCTTCCGCTCATTCGGCAGCCTTGAAAGCCACATGCGCGAGCACGCCGGTAACCCGAAGTGCTCCAAGTGCGGCGCCAAGCTCCGTCCCCACGAGTCCCACTACTGGGGTTGTCCGTAATGACAGCCTGCAAACTGCACAGCAGGTCGCTCATGCGCCTGTCACAGCCTTGACACATCTTTATATTATTGTTAATCTTCAGCACTGAAACTTTCTTCGTTTCAAGAGGCTTGCCATCTTTGGTGGGTCTCTAAACAACGAAGGAGGATTTATGAAATTGACGCTCGAGTGTGATCGTAGAACAGTCAGGTTATTTCTGCTCATCCTGATAGGTTGGTTTCAAAACTCCATTAACATTTCGATATTTCAATAAGCGAACCCCGCCCAAGGCGGGGTTCTGTTCAATGGTAGGTCACGCGATATACATGAACAATGGGTGGTCGGTCCGCCCCCACACTATATCCGCGAACTGGTCCGGCAGGCCTTCAACATCAAATCACAACGCGCCCAAAGATCAGATCTCCTACGAACCTATTCGGATCGTGGGTACCCTACTTCATCAAACACAATAGCTACGGCGCCTGCTGTGATTTCTCCCAATTTTCT
>JBBSEX010000148.1:0-3689 GCA_038239345.1 Bryobacterales bacterium | reverse complement strand
TCGGCTCTCATCTGGAATGCCGCCTGGGGTGGAGGAGCTTATAGCGGCACGGCTTTGCGACACGCTCTCCAGCCCCTACTCCAAAAATGCGGCATCGTCACCCCGAAAGGGAAATTGCCACGGATTCACGACTTTCGTCATCGTGCCGACTCCCGGGTTATGCCGACTTCTCCCCCTGTGCCTTTTAGGGAGGCGGGCGCGGCGAACTGAGATTCGGCATAATCAGAGGCTCTCCAAGAAGGCCAGCAGTTGGTCGTCGGGCCGGTATCGTCCTGGCTTGATACCAAGAGGCGGTGTCCGGGACAGCGCTTTTTCCTTCAGATTCATATCTGCATGCAGATAGATCTGAGTAGTCTCGACGGATTCGTGTCCAAGCCAGAGAGCAATCACGGAACGGTCGACCCCATTGTGGAGGAGGTCCATGGCAGCCGAATGTCGAAGCGAATGTGGGCTGACGTTCTTCCGTTTCAGGGATTGGCATTTTTCCGCGGCGATGGAGGTGTACTTTGCCAGGAGGCGTTCAATGGCATCGCGGCTGAACCTTCCGCCTCGAATACTGGCAAAGAGCGGATCGTCTGGACGGCCGTGGCGCTCGCGCAACCAGGCCTCCAGCATTTTTGCGGTTTCTGGACGGAGAGGAGTGCATCGATGTTTTCTGCCCTTGCCCTGGCAGTGGACATGCGCACCAGTTCCCAACACGACGTCCTGGCAGTTGAGGCTAATCAACTCGGAAACACGAAGGCCCGTCTGAACGGTGAGCAGGAGCAGCGTTTGGTCGCGGCGCCCAATCCAGGTGGCAAGATCGGCTGAAGCTAGGAGGGCGTCGATCTCTTCCCGATTAAGAAATTCGATAGGCCGCCGTTCGTGGCGTTTGGCGGGCATCGCCAAGATTCGCTGGCAGAGTAACGCATGGGCCGGCTCCTCGAAAGCCACGTACTGAAAGAAGGAATGAATCGCGGCCAGGCGGATATTTCGGGTGCGAGCGCTATTCTTTCGATGGTTCTCGAGATGATCAAGGAAATCGCCAATAAAAGACACGTTCAGATCCTCGATCGTGATATTCGAGGGTGCTTTACCGAGCCGTTCTTTTGCAAAACGGAAGAGCAGGCGGAAGGAATCGCGATACCCCGCGACAGTATTGGGACTGGCTCGCATTTGCCTAAGCAGCCGATCTGTAAAGAATGCCTGAAGAAGAGGTGGAAGGCCGGTAGACATTATTGTCGTGGCTCCTTCCCGTTGTCCAGGAGACGCTCCGTGGCCAACTGAAGCAGTTCCGGCACCGCCTCCAGGTACCAGTAGGTTTCATTTATATGAACGTGCCCGAGATAGGTGGCCAGTTTCGGGAGTTCTCGTTCAACATCAAGTCCCTCTCGATACCACTGGACCAATGTGCGAGCGGCAAATCGGTGACGCATGTCATGAAGTCGCGGACCACGTCCGTGGCCCTTTGCCATGGGGCGGAAACCGAGTTGTTGAGATAGTTTGGCAAAGGTATAGCGCGCTATCCATTCCGTGATCCGCGTGCCGCTCTCGGAGATAAAGAAGGCTTGGCTCGGCGGCTTAGGGACGATGCGTTCTCTCTTTTCGGTATACTCTTTGAGTCCGTTCACGGTCGATGAATGAACCGGTACGTGACGCGACTTGCCAAACTTTGTGCGGCGTATGGTGAGAATTCCTTGGTCGAGGTCCACATCTGGCCGGTCCAGATGTAAAGCCTCATTCACCCGCATTCCAGTCACTGCGAGAAGGCTGAAGAGAGTGATGTAGGTGGAGGCTCGAAGTCCTTTCGGCGATGAAATCTGCGCTGCTCCGCGAAGAAGGCTCACTATCTCTTCGTCGCTATAGATGTAAGGCGTCTTTCGCTGATACCGGTGAGGAAGTAGGCTGGGAGCCGGGACCTCTGTCCGCGGTTCCGTCGCACTGTGCCACGCGGCGAAGCGCCGGACCATACCCAAACGCCAAGCCCACGTGTAAGGCTGAGCGGCCGCGGGTTGGGTCGCCCAGCGGAGAGCCAATTCCTTCGTGATGTAGGAGGCACCTTCGGTTTTAAGAAAAGCGACAAAGTTGCGTAAGCAGCCTGCCACTTCCCGGAGTTCAAACCCAAGAGCGCGGCGAATTGCGATGTATTCGTTCAATGCCTGATCGAGCGAGTTCATCGTCCGCCTCCAACGCTGGGCCAAGGTTGAGCCAGTGAGCGCAGACCATCGAAGTCGAGCTTGGCGTAGATTTCCGTTGTGCCGGAGGTTCGATGTCGAAGAATTTCTCCGATTTCATACATGCTTGCGCCAGAACGAAGCATCGTTGTGGCGAGACTGTGTCTCAGCACGTGGGCTCCCCTTAATACCGGATGTAAATCCGCTCGGTCGAGTGCGCGGCGAACAATCGTCGTCAATGTCGAGGGTCCAGAAAAGCCAGAGCGCGGAGCCTTCATGCAGACGAACACCCGCCGCGTTTTGCATGAGGGACGATCCAAGCGCAGGTAGGATGTGACGGCCTCCCCGACATCGACAGGCAGGGGCATCCGATCGTGCAATAGGCCCTTACCTCGAACGAGAAGTTCGCCGGCTCGCCAGTCAATGTCATCGAGTTGGAGGGACACTACTTCTCCGGCACGCAGGCCGAGACGGGCCAACAAGAGAAGGATGGCGTAATCGCGACGGCCGGTAGCGGTTTGACGGTCGCAGGTACCAAGCACATGTTCAACTTGATCCGGGCTGAGGTACTTGGGAATTGCGGCCAGGCGCCGATCGGCGACGGACGGCACCGAAAGAGCCAGATTGACTTGCAGTTCCCCGGTTTGAAAAAGGAAGCGGAAGAAAGAGCGGAATGCGGCCGACATCAGTTGTGCTCCTCGGGGGCTCATGGTCGGTGCATGCCGCAAAACAAAGGCCGAAACATCGGATGATCTGATTTCGTTCACGAGTAACGGCTTCTCTCGAAAGCGTTCAATCAGAAACTTGCGGATGCACGGCAGGTATTTGATGATGGTTGCGGTGGCTAGCCCGCGCTCGGACCGCAAATGCTTTTCGTACCGCTTCAGAATGGCGGCCAACGGAGAGTCATCACAAATCGGCGTCGGACTGGGAATCACGTCACGGCTTCGAAGATGATCCAGAAACTGAAAAAGCGTTTCTCGATTACCCCTGTGGACTCGGCCCTTTCGCCGCTTGTTGGTGATGAATCGGTCGGCGAGCCGCTCATCGAAATCGGTAATTGCTAATCGCCGCCTTAGCAGCCAATGACCGAAACTCGCAAGCAAACACAGTTTCGACTGTACGGTCGACTTGGCATACCCATTTTCAACTAGGGACGTTGCAAACGGCGCGAGGTGCGAAACCAATGGGTTGTCTCGCAGGCGTGGGTCTGTTTCGAGGCGTTCAAAAGAATGTGTCAGCATTAGTCTTCTCCTCTTCTAGCTTCATGCCAGGTCTGAGAAGACCTCTGGATTATGCCGACTTCAACCGGTCATCAACGCGCTGAACTCCGCGCCGGGCGGCAAGTCGACGAATCCTGTTTGGAGAAGTCGGCATAACCCGGGAGTCGGCACGATGCAGAGCATTTTTAGCTCGGCGGCGCGGCGCCGATAACTTGACGGAGTCACGGAACGCTGATTGCCGCGACGGTGAGCTAAAAATGGATTGGACTAAACCGCTGCACGAATCGTCGGCCTATGGGTATTGAATCGTCCG
>JBBSEX010000147.1:0-3763 GCA_038239345.1 Bryobacterales bacterium | reverse complement strand
TGTGAGCTGGCGCGTGGAGAGTGCCTCGCCTGTGATCGCGAAAGCTCATAGCCCCGGCAAGGCAAAAGCTGATCCTCTGCGCGGCCGCTATCCCTCGACTTCAGATGAGAAGGTGATTGTCGAATACGAACCTGACTCCGACCTGCGCGACACCGAGCAAGTGCCGTTACTCGAGGATGGCGGAATCGAAGCCTTCATCCGCCGCGAAGTCCTGCCCTACACGCCCGACGCGTGGATCGACGAATCCGCGACCAAGATCGGCTACGAGATATCCTTCACGCGCCACTTCTACAAACCGCAGCCGCTCCGCACGCTCGATGAAATCCGCGCCAACATTGTAGCGTTGGAAAAAGAAACCGAAGGGTTGCTCGGTGAGATCGTAAAGGGAGACCGCGGGTGAAAAAGCTCCGGCCGTTGCGACAGTTTTTCGATGCCGACCGGGAACAACAGCCAATTCTCTCAACACTGCTGAGAGAATTGGAAAAGGAGACGGAGGGTCTGCTCAATGAGATCGTGAACGGGGAAGAATCATGAGCACCACGCCCGAACAAATCAATCTCTGGCGCGACGCTCCTTCGGAACATCAGCGTCTCGAATTCAAGGAAGCGAAGACTCAGTTCGACTTCACCACCTTGTGCAAATATTGCGTCGCGCTCGCCAACGAAGGCAGCGGGATTCTTCTACTCGGCATAGCCGACAAGCCACCGCGCGCCGTGGTCGGGACGGCGGCAGTGAACAATCCGGTCGGGATGGCGGAAAAGCTTTTTCAGGCGCTTGGTTTCCGCGTGGACGTTGAGGAGGTCAATCATCCCGATGGCCGCGTGGTTGTGTTTCACATCCCTTCGCGTCCGCGAGGAACGGCTTATCACCTGAACGGTACTTACTTCATGCGCGCGGGCGAGGAACTCGTGCCCATGAGCGAAGACCAATTGCGCCGCATCTTCGCCGAAGGTGAACCCGACTGGCTAGAAGAGTATTCGCGGACGGACCTTGATATGGCGCAAGTGGTCCAACTGCTCGACACACAAAGCTACTTCGAGCTTCATAAATTGCCCTATCCTGCCGAACAGACCGGGGTCCTCGATCGACTTCAGCAGGAACGTCTGGTGGATCAGGTCGGTGACAAATATTCCATTCGCCGTCTCGGCGCGCTCTTGCTGGCGAAGCAGCTGCAGGATTTTCCTGATATTTCCCGCAAAGCTCCGCGCATCGTGGTTTACAGCGGCACATCGAAGCTGGAAACAAAACTCGATCAGCCTGCCTCGAAGGGCTACGCCGTTGGCTTCCGCGAACTTGTCCATTTCATCATGTCGCAGCTTCCGCAGAATGAAGTTATCGAGGATGCGCTGCGGAAAGAAGTAAAGCTCGTGCCCGAAACTGCCATCCGCGAACTCGTCGCCAACGCCCTCATTCATCAGGATTTTCGGATCGGCGGCGCATCCGTCATGGTCGAGATTTATGCTGACCGCGTAGAGATTTCCAATCCCGGCGAGCCGATTGTTCCGGTGGACCGTTTCATCGACGGCTATCAGTCCCGCAACGAACGCCTCGCTGATCTCATGCGCCGCTTCACCATCTGCGAAGAAAAAGGCAGCGGCGTGGACAAAGTGATCCAGGCCGTCGAACGGCACCAGCTACCCGCGCCGGACTTCTGCGCCGGGTTCAAACGCTTTTCGGTCGTCTTGCTCGCCCCGCGCAACTTCGAGGTGATGGATCGCAGCGACCGCACGCGCGCCTGCTACCAGCACTGCTGTCTGCGCTATGTGCTCCGCCAAAAAATGACCAACCAATCTCTTCGCGAACGCTTCAGCCTTCCTGAATCCAAGGCCGAGTCTGCTTCCCGCGTCATCCGGGACGCAATGGATGCCGGCAAGATCCGCCTGGCCGATCCTGCACAACCCTCTCTCCGCTATCGCAGCTATGTTCCATTCTGGGCCTGAACCCTTATTTAGACGCAAGTCGCCTCGCAAGGTTCGGCGACGCCTCAACCTTCTCGTTTTCAGAGACTTTCTTATTTAGACGCTAACCCGATGCAGCCTCATCCCGTCGCGCAATCCCTTGAAAACCAAGGCAATTCTTATTTAGACGCAAACCGTCCCGACCATGTCAAAGCAGTCAACGGGGGCGCGAAATGATTGATGGGCTCAAGCCTTACCCGGAATACAAAGACTCTGGTTCGCGCTGGCTGGGTGCCGTCCCTGCTGGTTGGGAAGTTCGCAATCTCCGCACTCTCATTACGAAACGTGCCGAACGCGATCGCTCTGATCTCCCTCTGCTATCGGTTGCCCGCGAAAAGGGCGTGTTCGTTCGCTCGCTCACCGATGAGGATGAAAACCACAACGTCATTCCAGAGGACCTCACGAACTACAAGGTCGCCCGCGCCGGGAATCTCGTGATCAACAAGATGAAGGCGTGGCAAGGTTCGATGGGCATCGCGCCGTGCGATGGCATCGTTAGTCCCGCCTACTTCGTGTTCGATTTTCGCATCGGCAACCATGCCTTTGGCCAGGCGCTTCTGCGCAGCAAACCCTATGTGGCGCATTTCGGACAAGCGTCGGATGGCGTGCGCGTTGGTCAGTGGGATTTGTCGATTGCGGGAATGCGGCAGATCCCAGTTCTTGTTCCGAGTGCGGACGAACAAGACGCCATCGTACGATTCCTCGACCACGCGAACGGGCGGATTGAGCGGGCGATTCGGGCGAAGCGGAAGCTGATCGCGCTGCTGAACGAGCAGAAGCAGGCCATCATCCACCGCGCCGTCATCCGCGGCCTCGACCCCACCGTCCCCCTCAAACCCTCCGGCATCCCCTGGCTCGGCGACATCCCATCGCATTGGGAAGTCACAGCACTTCGTCGTTACTGGCGGGTCACCGATTGCAAGCACTTGACCGTTCCTTTTGTGGACGAGGGAATCCCGCTTGCAAGTGTTGTAGAAGTTCGGTCCTTCATTCTCAATTTATCTCGATGCAAGAAAACGAAGACCCACTGGTATCGCGTCTTAATTGATGGCGACCGCAAACCGAAGCGCGGTGACCTTATCTACTGTCGCAATGCGAGCGTCGGAGCCTGCGCGCTGGTGGAAATCGACATTGACTTCGCGATGGGCCAGGACGTGTGCTTGCTCCGCTCTGAAAGTCAGAATCCGCGATTCCTAAACTATCTGCTGCACAGTCCATTCATGGAGCACCAACTCGAACTGATCTTGGTTGGCTCAACCTTTAAGAGAATCAACGTGGCAGAAATCAAGGCGCTCACGGTGTTTGTGCCGCCAAGGGATGAGCAGGATGCCGTCTGCGAGTTCTTGGATTCCGAAGTGAAAATCTTCGACAGCGGTATCGCCCGCACGGAGAGAGCGATCAGCTTTCTGCGCGAATACCGCACGCGGTTGATCGCCGATGTGGTGACGGGCAAGCTCGACGTGCGGGAAGAAGCGTCCCTGCTACCAGCGCAAACATCCTTGGTGGTGCCCGAGAACGACGACATTGTTGAAGGCGTTGAACCAGAAGAGGCCGAAGAGACGGTCACAGCGTGAGCACACCCGGCTTCCTCACATCGCAAGCTTGAGGTATTCTGGGATATGACTGTCACACTGGCACCGCGAATCCTGCGCTGGGCGCGGGAGCGCGCCCGGTTGGATCCGGCTGCCCTCGCGAAAAAGGTGGGGACGCAGGCGAGCAAAGTCGAAGCCTGGGAGCAATCGGGCAAACTCCGCTTCGGCCAAGTCGCGAAAGTTGCCCAGGCGACGCGAACACCGCTCGGCTTC
>JBBSEX010000146.1:0-3884 GCA_038239345.1 Bryobacterales bacterium | reverse complement strand
CCAGCAGTCCTGATAGTACTAGCGGCACAAACGCCAACCGAATCCAAACCCTCATTCGTTTTGGGGATCGCGTCGGCCACTCTGAACGGCGACACCTTCCTGGCGCGGAACCAATCCAACGCTGATGATATGGTCGGGAGCGCGAGCCTGGGGGCTTTCATCGGTGGTGTCGCGGGAACCGTTTGGCAATCGGGACTGAAACCTGAACTAGATTCAGCCATTGCAATCCGATGCCCTATAGGTTCTCTCCTTACATTTCGTCTTGATCGGCCAATACAGTTGATCGGATCGCATAAATGAAGGAATAAGCGGACTTGGCAATTGTATCCCGTTCGGAGAAGTTGGAGGCACTACCCGCCCTGAGAACCGAATGCTGACCTTTTGCCGGTTATCATAGCGCCTGGGCACAAACACTGCAGGCACGCCGGAGTTGACGGCTGAAGCGAGGTCCGGTGGGCGTCGAATCGATGAATGTGAATTTGGGATTGAGTATCGAAAGCATTGAACTTCTGCTGCTAATCGCGGCGGTCGTCGCCATGCTTGCCCGGCGGCTTCACGTCCCCTACAGCATAGGATTGGTGCTCGCCGGAATCACGTTGGCCCTCCTGCCATTTTCGCCCAAAGTACAACTCACAAGAGATCTTATTTTCACAGTCCTCCTGCCGCCGCTCATTTTTGAAGCGGCCTTCTATCTGAATTGGAAAGAACTACGTCGCGATCTTCCGGTGATCCTGGTTTTGGCCAGCGTGGGGGTTTTGCTCTCCGCCGCCATCACAGCTTTGGGGATGCACCTTATCGTGGGTTGGCAGTGGCCTGGCGCACTCGTTTTCGGCGTGCTTATTGCGGCCACCGACCCGGTTTCGGTCATCGCCACCTTTAAAGAGGCAGGAGTAATTGGACGTTTGCGCCTGCTTGTTGAGGCGGAGAGTCTCTTTAACGACGGCGCCGCGGCGGTCACGTTTGCGATCGTAATCGGGTTAGCGACAGGCCATGATCTCACCCCAGCAAATATGATCGGCACCTTGGTAGCAATGGTTGGCGGCGGTATCGTATGCGGAGTTGTTGTGGCGGGAATTTTACTCTTCATCGCCGGCCGAACAGATGACCACCTTGCTGAAATAACGTTCACTACCGTCGCGGCTTACGGATCGTTTCTGCTTGCAGAACATTTTCATTTATCCGGCGTGTTGGCGACTTTGACGGCAGGGTTGATGCTCGGGAGCCTCGGCTCTCTTGGGTCGATCTCGGACAAGGGCAGAGAGGCGGTCGAGGCGTTTTGGGAATATGCCGCTTTCGTCGCCAATTCTCTTGTGTTCCTGCTCATTGGAATGTACGAGGCTCATCAGAACTTTACGTCCGTTTGGAGATCGGCCTTGGCCGCCATGTTGTTGGTGATTCTCGGCCGGGCCATGGCCGTATATCCATTATGCTTTTCGTTCTCATGGTCTACTCGCCGGGTCAGCCGGCAGCACCAACACATTTTGTTCTGGGGCGGCCTGCGCGGCGCGTTGGCGTTAGCCCTGGCCCTCGGGCTGCCTGTTGAATTGCCCGGGCGTGAAGAGATCATCACAGTCACATTCGCAGTGGTAGCTTTCTCTACGTTCGTTCAAGGACTCACAATAACGCCTTTGTTGCGCCGTATGGGTGAGTTGCCTGGGTAGTTCCTCCGGCCAAACTGGTTTCGTTTATCGCTCGTCGTCAACATTCAACGTAGAAGGTCCTCTTGCAGCGCAGTAAGAGAGTGCGCCGTCTGGCCAACTCTGCGAGTCAGCGCGGAGAACGCAAAGTTCCACGGCCTCCGCAAAGCAGATCAGTGATGCCCGGTGGGCGGTCCACATGCTTGTGTTGGCGGGCAGTCTCGGACCGCTTTTCGGTCACAGGCGCTGTCCTGCTGCCACTATTGGCCTTCAATCGAACTGCCAGTCCAGGAGGTTGCCAGCAAGAGTGAAGTTGCGGATCTCATCTCCAGCCTGGCTTGGCCGCTCTTGCCCCTCCATTTGTGGCGCAACTGCCATCATGTACGCGTCACCTACGGCGTTTCGAGTTCGCGCGCAGGTTGCCAGGCATGTATGGCTCGACATCGGTATCCGCGCCCGGTCGTCATATCCAGGATTGCTTTCCGTAATCGCAACGGCAAATCCTCCCTCCGCTCCGCCGGCGAAAAGAGGGAGGAAAGACGGTCGTAACGATATTCGCGGAACTCACTTGCGAGGGTCCGGGCCTGCAGGTTTCTGTACGTGGCCGCAGTCACATGGACATCAGCCTTCCGGGGTTTGCGAGCCGACCCGCTAATCTAGAGAGGAGCCCGTCCGAGAAATCATTTCGAAAGGTCAATGGCTTAGCCGCCCGATGCCGGGAACCCGGCTCGAATAGATGTCCAGTTACACTGACCGAACAAGCGCTTTCATCCGTCATCATCGTCCGCCTGTTCAGTTCAATGTAAATGCTGACGATACGAACTGGCGAGCTGTTGTTTTGTGGCGGCAAGGTGTCTGTCAAGCGCTTCCCGAGCGCGTCGCTCCACAATGGCCCGCGATATGGATGAAAACCAGCCGCGAAGACCATCAGTTACGGAGCGATTGAAATATGCCATGGACAACAGGGGAGTGTTCTTGTCCGCCGCTTCGGCCGCCAGCACCGTCAGTCCCAGCGATCCTTCCAGATAGTGATCGGCGTAAATCTGTTTCGAGGCGATAAACGCCCAAAGCCTGCCATCGATGAGCGTTTTGTAAATAAAAACGTGTGTGAAGCTGATTACCGGCTTCAGTCCGAAGTCCTCTTTTGACCAGTAGAAAAATTCCTCCAGTTGGCCATCCGCGCTCCGGTAAGGCCCGTTCAATGCATCCGCAAGACCGGGAGCATAGTCGCGCAGCCAAGTGAACTCGGAAAGAATCCCGGAAAACGTGGAGGAACTGTTTGTGGCCGGATCTCTATCGGCATAACTGATCATTGCAGGTGTTCCCTCCTGAATGTACTTCGCCACATATTCCCGGAGAACCTTGCGAAAGGCCCGGTTCACGGCATCAAACCCGCGCACAACGCGGAGCTGATTCATCATGGCGATCGAAAGCTTAATCCCACACTTTCCGGGCCTGCATCCGCCGAGAACAAGTGTTTCCTTCGGCTCCAATGAGAGGCTGGCGAGAGTCTGCTCGACGGGGTGATCGCCGAACCGGACAACATTCGACACTTCAGCTCCCTTTTTGAACGCGGCAATGTCGCGAAAGCGATCGAGGTAGAACTCCACTGTTACCGGAATACGAACGGCGCCGAATACTGCAACTTCTCCAGCGCGGTGGTGGAGCGAGGCCGCTATCGTCCCGGAGCGCAATTCACTCTCCAGACTGTTCTCACTGCGCTCCGCGTGTCGGCGGAGCAGATCACGAAAGGCTGTTGACTCAGACCCGAAGGCGCAGCAGGGCGATAGTATTAACGCGAGGGCGAAAGCAAGCGCAGCAGAGTTGGATCGCATGTCTTTCAAAGTATTCTCCATTATCACCGGAGAGATGCTGTTCTACGTTCAGACTGAATCGCAGCAAGATAAAAAAACTAGATTAGCGGGGCTGGGAAGAAATGGAAAGAATCTATGAAAACTCAAGCCGAACGTTGCGCGCAATTCTCTGGATCGCGGCAGGAGTCGTTTTCGGGAGCATCGCGTGCTTGTGTCTCCTGCTTTGGCCGCAGCGGTTGCCTCCCTATATTTCGCAACCCCCTTTCAGGCCGGAAGTAACGGGTACCGGAGTCCGGCTAGTTTGCTCGGGTGGTGTGGTTGCCGAACGGTTAGGCAATTCGATGATGAACTATTTGCGTGGCTGATGTTCGATTATTTTCGGTCCCGCAAGGCTCTGGCGAACAAACAACTGACGCTGATCTCCGGAGAGCTT
>JBBSEX010000145.1:0-3892 GCA_038239345.1 Bryobacterales bacterium | reverse complement strand
TTCACGCCGAAATCCTCGGCCATGGTCACCTGAACACTGGCCACGTAGTTCCGGTTCCAGATCGGCTCCAGGAACGAATTTGCAAAGCGGAAGTAGAGGATGTTCATGATGGCTTCTTTGCCGAGAAAGTGATCGATGCGGAATATTGAATCTTCCGGGAACACCGCCTGAGCGACCTTGTTGAGTTCCCGCGCGGAGGCAAGATCGCGTCCGAAAGGCTTCTCAACGATAACGCGCGCATGCTCGGTGAGGTTCGCGGCTCCGAGTCCCTTGATTACGCTTGCGAAGAGAGAAGGCGGAATCGCGAGGTAATGCGCCGGGCGGCGAGCTTTGCCGAGAGCCTCCTTCAACGCGCTGAACGTCGCCGGGTCTTCATAATCACCGCTTACATAGCTCAGCAAAGAGAGCAGATGGCTGAAGGCGTGCTTGTCATCAATCCCGCCCGAGCGCTTGATACTGTCAGTGACGCGCTTGTGCAGGCGATCCAGGCTCCACTTCGGAAGGGCAACGCCGATTACCGGGACCGTAAGCGTGCCGCGTTTCACCATCGCGTAGAGTGCCGGGAAAATCATCTTGTGGGCGAGGTCTCCCGTGACACCGAAGACCACCAGCGCGTCCGAATGAGAGGTCGCCATCAATTGCCCTTCGTGATTTGCCCGGGGGATGCGGCAGGCTTTTCAACGTGTCCACCGAATTCATAACGAAGCGCGGACAGTACTTTGTCGGCGAAGTCACCCTCGCCTCGCGAACTGAAGCGTTCGTACAGCGCGGTAGTCAGGACGGGTGCCGGGACCGATTCGTCGATGGCTGCGGCGATTGTCCAGCGACCTTCGCCTGAGTCCGATACACGGCCAGTGAATTTTGCGAGGTCCGGGCTCTCAAGGAGCGAAGTGGCGGCGAGGTCCAGAGGCCAAGAAGCGATGACACTGCCATGCCGCCGGACCTCTGTGATATCCGCCAGGTTGAGATCGTAAGGATAGCGCTCCGGATGGCGAAGCGGTGCGGTTTCCGCATCGGAAGTCCGCTGCTGCTTGCCGATGTTTGCATGGCGAAGAATGTTTAGCCCCTCCGCATACGACGCCATGATGCCGTACTCGATGCCGTTGTGGACCATCTTAACGAAGTGACCGGCACCGCTGGGACCGCAGTGGAGGTATCCATGCTCGGCGGTGCCACCCACATTCTCCCGGCCGGCTGTTCGCGGCGCCTCGGCGATGTTCGGCGCCAGCGCGGAGAAAATGGGATCGAGCTGCCGGACGACCGTTTCATCGCCTCCAATCATCAGGCAGTAGCCTCGCTCGGCACCCCAGACACCACCGCTGGTCCCAACGTCCACATACTGGATGCCCTTCGATTTCAGTTCGCTCGACCGGCGCAGATCATCGAGGTAATAAGAATTGCCGCCGTCGATAATCGCGTCGTCACGATCGAGGAGCGGGATCAGGGCTTGCAGCGTGGGTTCGACTACCGCGGCAGGCACCATCATCCAAACCGTTCGCGGCGATTTGAGCTTACTCACCAGATCCTTGAGCGATGTCGCGCCAACCGCTCCCTCTTTGGCAATCGTTTGCACCGCCTCCGGCTGAAGATCGTACACGACGCAATGTTGCCCAGCCTTCATCAGGCGCCGCACCATGTTGGTTCCCATCCGACCCAATCCGATCATGCCCAATTCCATTATTTTGTCCTTAGTTTTAGCTTGCGGTAACGCTGAATGAGCGCGTTGGTGGAACTGTCGTGATTCAGTGGCACGTCATCGCCAGCGGAAAGTTCCGGGATTATCTTTTCGGCCAGGACTTTTCCAAGTTCCACGCCCCACTGGTCGAAAGAATCAATCTGCCAGACGGTGCCCTGAGTAAATACGCTGTGTTCGTAGAGGGCAATCAGCTTTCCGAGGGTCTCGGGCGTCAGCCGCTCGGCGAGGATCGTAGTCGAGGGACGGTTCCCCTCAAAGGTCCGGTGCGGCACGAGCCATTCGGGTGTGCCCGCTGACCGTACTTCTTCCGGCGAGCGGCCGAAAGCGAGAGCTTCCGCCTGCGCGAAAACGTTGGCCAACAGTAGATCATGATGTTCGCCTATAGGGTTGAGAGATTGCGCGAACCCGATAAAATCGCACGGGATGAGCCTGGTGCCTTGATGAATGAGCTGGTAAAAAGAGTGCTGTCCATTGGTGCCCGGCTCGCCCCAGTAGATGGGTCCCGTCTGGTAGTCGACACGAGCTCCCTTGAGCGTGACATGCTTGCCGTTGCTTTCCATAGTCAGTTGCTGCAGGTATGCAGGGAATCGCTTCAGGTATTGCTCATAGGGCAGCACCGCGATTGTCTGGGCGTCAAAGAAATCGCTGTACCAGACCGCAAGTAAACCCATCAGGACGGGCAGATTCTCTTCGAAGGGTGCAGTGCGGAAGTGTTCGTCCATTGCATGAAAGCCGGAAAGCATCGCGTGGAAATTTTCGGCACCTACTGCGATCATGGTGGACAGACCGATCGCGGAGTCCATTGAATAGCGGCCGCCAACCCAGTCCCAGAAGCCGAACATGTTGGCGGCATCGATCCCGAACTCTTCGACCTTCGCGGTGTTGGTGGAGACGGCGACGAAGTGCCGTGCAACCGCCTTGTCAGTCTTTAACACATTGAGCGCCCATTCGCGAGCCGTGTGCGCATTCGTCATTGTTTCGAGCGTTGTGAACGTCTTGGAGCAGACGATGAACAGGGTCTCTTCAGCGTCCAGGTCGTGCGTGGCCTCGATAAAGTCGGTGCCATCCACATTCGAGACGAAGCGAAACGTGAGGTCGCGCTGGCTGTAATACTTCAGTGCCTCGTAAGCCATTACGGGACCCAGATCGGAGCCGCCGATACCGATGTTAATTACATTGCGAATACGCTTGCCGGTATGCCCTTTCCAGTCGCCGCTGCGAATTTGGGTGGAAAACGCGGCCATCTTGTCGAGCACTGCGTGGACCTCGGGAACGACATCCTTGCCATCGACCAAGATTTGCTCACTTTTTGGAGCGCGCAGCGCGACATGCAGAACGGCCCGCCCTTCGGTGACGTTGATCTTTTCGCCTGCAAACATGGCCTCGATGTGCCGGCGAAGACCGGACTGTTCCGCAAGGTCAATGAGAAGACGGACCGTCTCTTTGGTGATCCGGTGCTTCGAGTAGTCGAAGTACAGACCAAGGGTGTCGAGGGTGAAGTGCCGGCTGCGCTGTGGATCCTCAGCGAAAAGCTGCTGGAGATCTAAGTGCTGGACTTTTTGACAGTGTTCTTCCAGCGCGATCCAGGCTGAGCAGCTGCGCAGCGGAACGATAGATTGTCGCGATTGGGGATTTCTCATTTCGGTTTCCGTTTGCAAGAACTTCAAGCGGACGCACAATCACCCAGACCGCGAGCAGTGAGATTTGCGCCTCCTTGCATCAGGCACCCCAGGATTGCTCTTCGAGAAGATTCAGCGTTTGCGCAGATTCGGTCACTGGACTACGTTTGCGTCAACACGTGGCTTGCCTTCGGCTTCCTTCTGCCAATAGGGGGGCCGACCATAACCAACGTAGAGCCGGTTTTCATACTCCCGCGTGACTGGCATGGACTCGACATACTTCGGCGCGTCTTGGATTGCCTCCCGGGTGAGGCCAACGTAGACTTTGGACTCCGGCCAACTGACACGTTCAATCCATTCGGGTGATATCAGGACCTTCTTGCCAGGCCACCAATTCCGGGTTGCGACCTCGATGTAGCGAATGGCCCACGCTTCCTCATCTACCACATACCCCTCCACATGGCCGACTTCGCCATCGGACGCCTCGATGTGGTAGCCCGTGACGGCTTCACTGCTGCGAAGATGCGAGTCCGATGACTCTTTCTTGACACTCTGCGGTACACGTTCCACTGAAGGC
>JBBSEX010000144.1:0-3898 GCA_038239345.1 Bryobacterales bacterium | reverse complement strand
GGATACACTTTCACAGGAAATGTAATTATCGACGGAACGGGTTGGGCTTCGATGTATCCAAGCAACAACTTCTTCACGACGTTTGAAGCTGTCGGCTTCACGGATCCAGCGAACCAAGACTACCGGCTTCTGCCATCCAGCACGTATCTGACAAGCAGCCCGGCCGGCAAACAGGCAGGAGCCGATGTCGCTTCGGTGATTCAGATGACCGCAACCGTTCAATTGGGACGTCCCCTGCGGTAGCCTCCCTGATGTGACACAAAGGAACGTGCGAGCGGCTGAATCAGCGCATGTCTTCAATGCCTGCATGAACACTTGGGGCAGGCTCGCCGTCCGTGTCGTGCGTGTTTCGACACGTTCGGCACCAATTGTGAGACGTTGGCCGCAATCCTCTTTTTGGGTCCCGCAACAGGATCTTCATTTGATGGTAAGCATCCGATGAACACCACTGGCTAACGGCCCACGATCGCCGGATATTTGAGGAATGAACAACAAGGAATCCCCGGCGCGGCGGGAATATTACAGAGGTTATCCGGTGGGGGTTCACGATTACACGCCGAGGCGGCAGCGGGCAAGGCCGGAAGCGTTTCTGAAGCAGTACAGGGGATGTCTGCCGGCGGCTGCTTATGTGGCCTACAATTGAAGGCGAGGTGCTGCCGAAAAGTCCGGCGGGACAGGCCGTGGCTTACGCGCTGAAGAACTGGACGGCGCTGACGCGTTATGTTGGCGTGCAGTATAGATGTCCTTGGAGAGCATGAAAAACCGGGTGCTCACGCGGCAGCCTTGTGCTCCTGCTTACCGCTCCCGGCTGTCCGAAAGCTCGGGTACCATTGGCGAAACAGTCCCTCCAACTCGTTGTTCAGAACCTTCGTACGCATCTGGACCAGAAGGTGGGCGCCCTTCTTGGACCATTGCATCTGCTGCTGCTTCACCATCCGCTTGCTGATTACCTGGTTAACCGTGGATTCGACGAATGCTGTCGAGATGCGCTCTTGGTTTCGATACCTTTCCCCGAAGTTCGGAATGAAGGCGCGATTGTTCTCTATGTAGATCTCGAATTCTCGGAGCGCCCTCAGCAACTTCGTTCGGTTCTCTGATTCGTTGGCCGTTTCTAAATCGAGCTGCAGTTCCTCGATTCGATTCAGCGCCCTACTCACGTTGCCGTGCCAGAGGTTCCATTTCAGAAGTTGAAGTTCTTCTTCGATCTTCGGCTTCGGCCTACTCCGTGTCACCTCCGTCTTGCCTGTGTCGGTCGGCAGGCCCTTCGCCATCTGCTTCATCACAGTGATTCGCATTGTGATGTGAAACCAGTCCAGATAGTGTTCGGATTCCGGGCTCAAGTACTGCTGCACCTCGCGTACATCGTCGCCTCCATCCGAGAGAAATATCACTGACTGATTGCTCTGCATGCCTTGCCCCTTCAGAACTTCGAACACCCGCCGCTTCGATTTCTCGTCATATGTCTGCACGAACCCAAACCGACATGCCGCTCCCTCCTCGGGAATCGATTTTCCAACGATCACCTCAAAGTGCGCCTTCTTGTCTTCCCATTGCCGGACGTATCCACCGTCTATACCAACAGTGATGGGCGCTGGCGGCCTCGGCAGGCCTTCCCAATCGCGAGGACATCCCTCGATAAAAGCTGGCCCGCTCTTCACCTAACTCGTCTTCAGCGCGCTGGGCCACATGATGCAGATGATTTCTAACCGCGTTGGCGCTTACTGTTTCTACGATTGGCAGAGTGTCCTCCAGCAGGCTTGCGGCGGGTTCGAACGCGATCAGCGAACCCCACTTCGTCTCCAGATACAACCTCTCCGGCGATACATGCTCCGTCAGCAACTCCGCCAGTGGACTGAATGTTTTGGCCTCATGCGGATGGCATCCGCAGTGTTTCCATCTCGGACTTTTCAGTTTCACATTGCCGAACAGCGTTTGGAAGGTAAGGTCATGCGTGCCCTTGTTGGATCGAATCTCGCCGCACTGAGCGCACTGCAGATGTCGATCCAGATACTCGGCGATCTGCTGTTCCACCATTCGCGCCTGAAGCGCAGCCAACAGTTGCTTGCTCTCCACCAATGTCAATCCGACATTCTCCAGACAAGCGCCTTGCCGTTCCAGTCGAGCAACTTCCTGTATTTGCGGCCCCGTCTCGGTTTCCATGATGATCTGGACAATCAGGTTCATCCGCCGATGATTTCACAAAAAAGCCACGCGCGGTCTCCCACCGCATACTGACGCAGCCGTTTATTCATCGCACTTCGGTCTATCTTGTCCGGGCTACGCTTCCGATGCTCCCTCCAGGCCGTGGCGGCGGCCAACAACTTCTCTCCATCGCCCGGTTGGATGTGTTCTTCAGGCCGATCTAAGAACCGTTTCAAGACTTCCAGGGCACTCTGGAATTCCTTCTGGGGCCACTTATCCCACCACTGCCTCCACCGCGGATCGATGTGCTCCATGTAGGCCCGAGCTCCGCCGCAATCCTCCGTTGGCGCCACATGCGCGCCGCCAACGCAGACAGGGTAGAATCGTTTGGCGCTCAGCGGCAACTTCTTCTCCAGACGGATCTCATGTACCCAGTGATCGTAGAAGTCGTATTCGTAGAGGAAGCGCTCCCGGATGCGAAAACGAAAACTGCCAAGGAAAACGTGGTCGGCGTTGTCGGCAAAACTATTGCCACCGATGTGAGCCACGCCGTAGTCCTTGGCGTGAATGCGAAAGCAATTGAGGTGCTGGTCGCTCCAATCCATGGCAATCTGAATCGCGTAGTGCAGGTCGGCTATTGACTGGTCGCTGCGGAGAAGCAGCCGACGCCAGACCATAGGACTCACATCTCGCAAGACAACCTTGAACTGGTAGGCACAGGTCGTCTCGGCGTCCGGCATTGAGGGCATTGTATCGCCACACTCTGGCGCGTCACTCTGGCGCGTCGCTTATCGCGTCTTGCCGAGGGCGCGAACGTAGTTCTCACCCATACCGTGAAGGCTAGTCTCCGCGTAGATCTGGGTCGTGGTGATCCGCTTATGTCGAAGAAACTTCTGCACCTGGTCCAGCGGCATGCCGGCATCGAGCAGAATAGTGGCGACGCTAGCTCGCAAGCGGTGAGGAGTGACGTTTTTCTCTAAGCCCGCCTTCTGGGCAGCATCCTTGACCAACTTCTGAACATATCGCGCGGTGTATTTGTCGGAGCGATTGCTCTCGAAAATGTAACCACTTCTACGGCCATTGAGGTGCGTGCGCATCTCCTGCGCCAGAGCTGGGAGAATCGGGACGTAGCCGTCGCTTCCACCCTTGGCGTTGGCGATGTAAATCTGCGGAGGCTCGAGCGCCAAATGCAGATCTTCGATCCGGATTTGAACGAGTTCGCTGACCCGCGCGCCTGTGTAGAACAGCATCTTCACCAGAAACCCTCGCCGACTGGAATGGCCATAGGCCGTTTCGATCAGCCGCTCGATTTCAGCGCGATCCAATCGTTCGACTGTCCTGCGGCGTTCGCGCGGTGCCTTCAGCGAGAGCGCCTGGCGTGCCTGTTCGACGATGTGTTTGGTCTGGTCGTACGTAAGGTGATACTTGCGCCAAAGCTTGGTCGTTTGGCTGACGACCTCCCTCAGGGAGTTCGCTTCTCCCATTTGACCGCGAACTTCAGGGCCGGGGGAGCCGGAGTGATGGCGTGGCATGCCTCAGAATACGATCGACAGTTCGGAGTATGCTTATTCTGCGAACTCTGCTATATCCGCCCCCGGTTTTTCATGCTCTCGGGCCTATTGCGGAGAACCGCAATACGCGGATTATGCGGAGTGCGCGATTATGCAAAGCCACAGTGCCGAAATGACGGTATGGCCTGCATATCAATGATGCAGGACTCCGCATAAAAACGAGGGGTTCAGTACCCGACGATTCG
>JBBSEX010000143.1:0-4023 GCA_038239345.1 Bryobacterales bacterium | reverse complement strand
CCTCTTTCTTCATCTCGCCGGGGACGGGAACCTGACGCACCTGCCGATTTCCCAGGCTGACGGAGAGAATCCAAATCGGTCCGTGACCCTTCCCCTTGCCCTTCTCGCAAAAGCGGCAACCGGGTTTATTGCAACGGACCGGCACACAGCGGGTGGATTATGTCGGCGGCTCGTTATACCCGGACAGTCAAAACATCAGCAATTGGTTGAACCGTGCGGCGTTCGCGTTTCCCGCCACAGGAACGTTCGGAAACTCCGGCTATAACATCGCACGGGGACCGGGGCGCGTGAACTTCGATGTGTCTCTAGTCAAACGTACGACCCTGTTCCGCGAAAATACACTCCAGTTCCGCGCCGAGTTCTTCAACATTTTCAACCACGCGCCGCTAAACAACCCAAACACTCAATTCAATAACTCGCTTTTCGGACGCATCACCGCAGCCGGCGATGGGCGGCAAATTCAACTTGTGCTGCGGTACCAGTTTTAAGTGCCTTATCGTTGGCTGCTGGTTGCACTTCTGTGGCTGGTTTGCCTGTTCAACTACGCGGACCGCCAAGCGATCTTCTCGGTGTTTCCGCTGCTGAAACAGGAGATGGGCCTGAGCGACTCTAAGCTGGGTTTGGTCGGCTCGTCCTTCATGTGGGTCTATGCCCTGACCGGTCCGCTGGCCGGCTTGGTGGGAGACAGTCTGCGGCGCAAGCCTCTGATTATCGGCGGGCTGGGTTTCTGGTCGATGATCACATTGCTGACGGCGTTGTCCACCAAGTACTCGCACTTAGTGGCATTCCGCGCGCTGGAGGGCCTGGGAGAGGCATTCTACTTTCCGGCGTCCCTGGCCATGATTGCGGCTTACCATGGTCCTGAGAGCCGGTCGCGCGCCATGTCGTGGCATCAGTCCAGCGTCTACGTCGGCACTATTACGGGGGGTACCGCCGCGGGGGTGTGCGGCCAGTTTTTCGGCTGGCGATCCGGCTTCTATTTGTTTGGCGCACTGGGGCTTCTGCTGGCTCTGGTCCTGATCGTGACCCTTCGGGATCCGCCGCCGCCGCCGCAGCAGCAGCGGCAAGCGGCAGCCCCCCTATTGCCCTGGACCGCCACCTTTCGTCATCCGCTTTCGTTGTTGTTGATCGCCGTGTTTGTGGGCGCGAACTTTGTGGCGATGATATTTCTGACCTGGATGCCATCGTTTCTAGGCCGCAAGTTCGGTATGAGTTTGGCCATGGCAGGTTGGAGCGCCACCGGTTACCTCCAGATCGCCTCCGTGCTCGGTGTGCTCACCGGCGGCGTTCTGGCCGATAATTGGGCGCGCCGCCGCGCCGATGGACGCATCCGAACGCAGGCGCTCGGCTTGTTGGCTGGCGTGCCGTTTCTGTTTCTCACCGGCTGGACGCTCTCCGTCCCGCTTCTCATCGTGGCAATGACCGGCTTCGGGTTTTGCAAAGGGCTGTACGATGCCAACATCTGGGCCGCGCTTTATGACGTGGTGCCCGCCTCACGCCGGTCCACCGCTTTGGGCGTGATGAATTCTATCGGATGGCTGGGCGGCGGCTGCGCGCCCATCGCGATCGCCTGGGGTGCGGAGCGCTTCGGCTTCAGCGCCTGCCTCAGCGCCACTTCGATCATATATTTGTCTCTCGGCCTTGCGCTGCTGGCAGGCGGTCGGCTCTTGCGCGCCTCTCCGCTCGCTCCCATCCATTCACAAACTTCTCAACATGCCTACTCAACTCTTGAACTCTAACGAAATTCTCACTGAAACCGAACTGGATGTGCTGCGCCTGATTTGCAGCCCCACCGTCGCCAACGCTGTGGAGGTATTGACGGGGCGGCCGCGCCATGAGGGATACACTCACGGCGAAGTGCGCTGCCTATTCCCGCAGATGGGTCCGATGGTCGGCTACGCGTCCACAGCCACCATCCTGAGCGGCCAACCCGCGGCGCCCAAACGTCTTGTCGACCGGCGTGAGTATTGGGAAAGTCTGCTAGCCTCTCCGGGGCCGCGCGTCGCTGTGCTCCAGGATCTCAGCGAAACGCCTGTCGGCGCATATTGGGGAGAAGTAAACTCCAATATCCACAAACGGCTGGGCTGCCTCGGCGTGCTGACCAATGGTGCCGTACGGGATCTGGACGAGGTGGAACGCCTCCAGTTTCATTTCTTCGCCCGTGCCGTAAATGTCAGCCATGGGTGGGCGCATCTGGAAGACTTCAACCGCCCGGTGAAAGTTTTCGGGTTGACTGTCCATCCGGGCGATCTCGTTCACGCCGATAAGCATGGTGCTGTCGTGATTCCGCCGGAGGTCGCTCGGCACGTTGCCGCCAAGGCAGCGGAGATCGATCGCGAAGAGCGGCGCATGATCGATTTGTGCCAGGGGCTAAACTTCTCGATTGCCGAATTGGACACGCTCATCTCAAAGGACTATTAGGATGCGCTGGGTCCTGCTTCTCTGCTTTCCTTTCGGCTTGGCGGCCGTTGACCTGACCCACGCCGTTATCGCCCTGCCGTCCGGTCTTTCGCGGCCCGAAGAAAAGGCTGTCCAGATGCTGATCGAAGAAGTCGAAAAGCGAACGCAGGTGCGATGGGCGCGTACTAACGAAACCGGCAACGCTCCCGTGATTCGCTTCGCATCCCGGCACGAAGGCAAGCCCGAAAGCTACACTTTGACCGCGAATAACCGTGGCGTAACTATTGCGGGGGCGGACGCGCGAGGCACGCTGTTCGGAACCGGCCGTCTGCTGCGTTTGATGAAGATGGAACGCGGCAGCGTCACTTTAGACGAACCGCTTGCCCTGACTGCTTCCCCACAAACGCCTCTTCGCGGTCATCAACTTGGCTACCGTCCGAAAACAAATTCCTATGACGGCTGGACTCTTCCCATGTGGGAGCCGTATATCCGCGACCTGGTTGTGTTCGGCACCAACGCCATTGAGTTGATCCCGCCTCGTTCGGACGATGCCGCCGATAGCCCGCACTTTCCCCTGCCTCAGCGAGCCATGATGATCGGCATGTCCCAATTGATTGCCGACTACGGACTGGACTGTTGGATCTGGTACCCGGCGCTCGACAAAGATTACGGCGATCCGGCCACGGTCGATTTCGCATTGAAAGAGTGGGGTGAAATCTTCCGGGCGCTTCCCAGAGTGGACGCCGTCCTCGTGCCTGGCGGCGACCCAGGCAACACGCCTCCGAATCTGCTGATGAATTTACTGGAGAAGCAGGCCGCGAATCTTCGCCGGTATCATCCAAAGGCTACGATGTGGGTGGCGCCGCAGGGCTTCAGTCGGGATTGGGCGAACGACTTTTACAAAATTCTGGAAACAGAGCCCGCCTGGCTCGCCGGCGTGGTCTACGGCCCGGAAATGCGCGTGCCGCTCGCCCGCTTCCGCGAGCTGGTGCCTAAGAAATATCCAGTGCGCCTCTATCCGGATATCACTCATACCCGTCACGCGCAATTTCCGGTGCCGGATTGGGATGTGGCATTCGCGCTCACCGAGGGCCGCGAACCGGTCAACCCGCGCCCGCTGGACATGGCGAACATCTACCGGCTGATGCGCCATTACACAATCGGGTTCATCGCGTATTCCGAAGGTTGCAATGACGACGTCAACAAGATCGTCTGGAGCGCGCTGGGGTGGGACGCAGCCGCGGACATCACGCAGATCCTGCGCGAATACAGCCGGTATTTTCTTGGGTCTTCTATCCAGGCTCAGAAAACGTTCGCACGATTTCTTTTGGATGTTTGGCATATCCAGCTTTCGCGCCGGATTCTTCTCGATCAGTTCTTCCTCCATCGCGTACTTGAAGCAAGCCTTAATGTACGTGCGAATCTGTCCGACAGCGGATTTCCGATATCCATCCTCCGCCAGTTTGTTCAGAAGCAACTGCAGCGATGTCAGCGTAACTGCGCGCGGGGTTTGGCTCCCGATGATCGGAAGGACGTGCTTTCCGAAAAGGTATCGCGAATCCTCCTGGGTCTTCTTCGACCACCGGCCGGACTTCACGGCAGAAAAGGCCTTCCACAGATCGG
>JBBSEX010000142.1:0-4071 GCA_038239345.1 Bryobacterales bacterium | reverse complement strand
CTGCCCATGAAACCCAAACCGAGAACCGCGATGCGCATAGAGACATATCGTAGCAGCCCGGTCCTGTATTCTGGATCTGAGTGCTGCGCAGCCTGCTGCTGTTTCTCTCCCAACAAGCCCGGCTTCGACATTGGATAGAGACATCTTCAATCACCGGGCGGCTTACGTCGCGATTTGTGGCGGGCAATTCACTCGATGCCGAAATCGCGGTTTGCCAGGGGCTCAACGCCGACAAGATCCTGACATCGGTCGATTACCTGGGCGAGAATGTGACGTCGCTGGTAGAAGCGGACCAGTCACGGGACACGTATTTTCGAATTCTGGAACGCATCGCAACGGTGGGACTGCAATCCACTGTGTCGATCAAGCTGACGCAACTCGGTCTGGATTTATCCGAGCAGCGATGCCGGGCCAACCTGGAGCAATTGGTCGAGTGCGCGAATAAGACCGGCAGCGGCGTCGAGTTGGACATGGAATCGAGCGAGTATACGGACCGGACGCTTGGCATCGTCGCAGACATGCACGGGAAACACGGCAATGTGCGCGCGGTGATTCAAGCGTATCTGCACCGCAGCGAAAAGGATATCGAGTGGCTGTCGGAGCGCAAGATTCCTGTGCGGCTGTGCAAAGGCGCCTACCAGGAGCGGCCCGAGGTTGCGTTTCCCAAAAAGGCCGACGTGGATGCCAACTATGTGCGGTTGATGAAGGCGCTGCTGGACCACGGAACCGATCCCGCGATCGCGAGTCACGACGAGAGCATCCTGACTCAGGCTTTGCAGTATATCGAACAGAGGCGCGTGGAGCCAGCCAGTTTTGAGTTTCAGATGCTATATGGAATCCGGCGCGACTTGCAGCAGCGGCTGGTCTCAAAGGGCTACCGGTTACGCCTGTATGTGCCGTACGGAAACGCCTGGTATCCGTACTTTATGCGGAGGCTGGCGGAGCGGCCGGCGAACGTGGTTTTTCTGGCGCGAAATTTAGTGCGGAAGTGAGAGCCGCGCGGGGAGGCGAAGAAAAGGCCAAAGGCGCATCTTCGCATAGTTCGCATCTGTTTGCGAATTATGTTTAGGCCCTTTGGATTGTTGAAGATGCTAGCATTAGGGACCGGTTTGCAGCGCATCTTGCGGTAAGATGCGCTGCACGGTTGTTAGGGCGCTTAGGGCTTTTTAGCCTTGATCGAGAAGGCTTTATTCGGTTGTCAGAGAACTGTGATACTTCCGGGCCCGAACACATTGCGGTGAGGGGCGCGGGTATCTGATTTCGGTTTCAGTATAGCTGGGACTGTGTGAAGTTCGGTGGGTAGTTTTGGGTAAGTGGAAGAATCGGAAAGAGATTGAGGTGACAGATTTGCGTTACCACGCAGATTCTGGGGAGTGGATTGTGGGGTTAACCACGAGGTGCTGTGCACGCGCCACATTCCGGGCAAGTTAGAGGCGCGTGGGCATCGTGATTGCCAGATAAACGCGCTACTCGCTGATCTGGTCCGCCGAGACGCCCCAAGAAGTCTCGTTCTGGGAGATGACAACTCCGCTGCGTTATGCGGGACGACACGAGGCGATCTCCTCGAGCGCCGTTGTGAGGGGTATGGTGCTCTTGCCCTTCCGGTCCTGGAGGCTTGGCTTCGCGAAGTGTTAGCATCACGCCATGCCCATTTACGAGAAGTCGACACGCGTACTAATGCGACAAATGGTAGCTGAGATGCCGATCGCTGCGGGTCAGGTGGTTACCAAAGACGCTGTCCTCAACTGGTTCGCAGCGCGCTACCCAAAGCTCAAAGAAGGCACAGTTGCGGCGCATCTGATTCGACTCTCGACCAACGCGCCGAGTCGCCTCCACTACCAAGCCAAGCCCGGCGAGGACGACATCTTCTTTCAACTAGACGGCAGCCATTTCCGCTTGTACAATCCGGTCAGTGACCCGCCGCCCATACAAAAAGGAACTCCAAACACGAACGCGCCTCCCACCGCGGAGCCGAGCGACGATGAGGACGAACCGAGTACTGCTGGGTTCGCGTACGAGTCCGACCTTCGTAACTTTTTATCGAAGAACCTGCACGTCCTCGAAGAGGGACTTCGCCTGTACGAAGAAGAAGGAATCACGGGTATAGAGTTTCCGGTCGGTGGTCGCTTCATTGACATTCTGGCGCTGGATGCCAACGCATCATATGTGGTGATCGAATTGAAGGTGTCCCGCGGCTATGATCGTGCAGTGGGGCAACTTCGCCGCTACATGGGTTGGATCGCCCAGAACCACGCTGATCCCGGGCAAGCAGTTCGCGGGATCATCGTAGCGAGGGAGATCAGCCAGGACCTCGTTTTAGCCTGCTCCGGTCTCTCAGACGTGGAACTCTTCGAGTACGAAATGTCAGTCTCCGTAAGGAAAATTGAAAGCCGAAGGCACCGCAAATTGTTCTAGTTTGGCGGCGTTCTCATCGGGACGACCTGATTTCGCAGCACCGAAGAACAACTCGCCCAGCACGATGGCTGGCACGAATACTTTAGGTGCCCGATCCAGATTAGACAGGACCGCCTCGTCACCCTCCAGCAACGCGTTGATGATGTTGGTGTCGAGGAGAAACCTACCACTCGCCGACCTCCACCCGCTCGCAATGTTCTTCGATAGCTCGAGCTATTTCCTGGGCGGAAACCGCATCGAGGGATCCCGAGAACCGACGCAGTGCTGTTCCGCTTTCCCCCGTCGAAGCCGGTACTCCCAACGACGCTACGAAACGAAACACCTGCTCTTGCATTTCGGGGGGCAGTTTGTCGACTCGCGCGACGATCTCTTCTCTGAAGTCCATATTGGTAGCCCTTGATCTCTAGAATACGTCACTTGGCCGGATAAACGCCCTATCCGGAGAAGAGAACCAGCGCGGGCCACAAGTCCCGGTCCGGGAAGTTTAGATCACGCGCGAAACTCCGCAGCGTGATCGGTGACCCAGTCGAGGAACGTCCGTGGCGGTGCTCCGGTGATTTCTGCGACTGTGGATGTTACGAGCGCAGGTTGGCCAATTGCTGCACCCCAGGCGTCGAGCAGCATATTCACGACGGACGCAGGCATGAGAGTGAGCAACTCACGGCGCGCCTCGTCCGGGGAGATCTCTTCGATGCGCAGCGAGCGCCCCAGCACGCGACCGATGGTGGCCACCTGCTCGAATTGGCTTAGGGACTGAGGCCCGGTCAGAACATATTCGGCTCCTGCGTGTCCATCCTCTAACAACGCGCGGACCGCGACTGCGGCGATGTCACGCTCGTCGATCGGGGCGGTAGGAACGGCGAGATGCGGCCAGCGCACGACATCTCCGGCGCGAATCTGCGGCGCCCAAAAGCGCCGGGCATTTAAGGCGAACATTCCGGGCCGCAGGAACGTCCACTGGAGTCCTGAGGTCTCGATCAGCCGCTCGATGTGCTCGGCCAGCGTTCTGGACGGATTGGGCTGTTGGAAGAAGGGATGTGCCGTTTTGAGCGGAGCCGAGAGGAATACGATGCGCCGTGCGTGCTTCGCGATCCGCTCCAAAGCGGGAGCGACAGTGGCCGGAGGTGCGACCCACACCAGGAACACTGTATCGATTCCATCGAGGCATCTAGCAAGGGACTCGGGGACGGTGAGATCTCCGCGCACCACTTCAACGTGTGGCGGCAAACGAGCCGCGTCCGGGTTGCGCACGAGCGCGCGGACTTGCGTCCCGGTGGCCGGCAATTGAGAGAGAACCTGGCGGCCGACGTTGCCGGTGGCTCCGATGACGAGGACATGATTCATGAAGGACGAGGTGGACGGGAGAGAGGGCGGAGAGGATGGCGTGGTTCTTTATGCCACGATTTGCGGGATCAACTCGCCATAGACATCGGTCAACCGCACATCGCGCCCATTGAAGCGGTAGGTTAACTTCAGATGGTCCATGCCCAGCAGGTTCAGAATCGTTGCGTGCAGGTCGTGCACCGAAATCGGCTGTTCCTCCGCCTTGTATCCGAACTCATCGCTTGAACCGATTACCTGCCCGCCGCGAATTTTCGCGCCCGCCATCCAGATGCTCATCGCGCCAGGATTGTGATCGCGCCCCACGCCGCGCTG
>JBBSEX010000141.1:0-4094 GCA_038239345.1 Bryobacterales bacterium | reverse complement strand
TTTAGCGCAATCACAGCAGCGTTCCGCTTACCTCTTGTATTCGAGCGTCTGTAATGCGATAAGGGAGTCGTCGGCGATCCGCCGAACTCTACTTCGAACCGAGCACGACAACGGGCAGAGATTGGCCGGTTATGCCGACCACCCGCTCGGAACGCAGCGCACTTCAGCGGTTTGGGCGTTTCCGTCCAAGTGCCAAGGCCATAGGTCTACGCTGCGCGACAAGGCAGGCCCTTGCTGGCAAGATGGCGCTGTTCCCAGCCACATTCCGGTCACCTGACTTAACCGGCCAACCTGCCTGACCTGAGATCATCTTTCGGCAGTTGATGCCGCAGATATATGAAGATCATCTGATCAAGACATAGGTCCAAAGTTTCTATCTGTTGTTCGTGCCCACGCGCCTTCGAATCTCGTCGAACGAGTTCATGACGAACGTGACGTGGTTGCGCCTCTGATGGGGCGCCGGATCAGGCGGAAGGAGTGCAACAATCCGGCCATCAACCCCCAAATCGTACGCCGGAAAAACATTCGTATCCGCGAGTTGTATCTTGGACCATGGCCTGGGGGCATCCACCTCGAAGCGCCCACCCGTAATTCGGTAGGGCACAATCATCACTTGACGGTCCGTGGAACTATACACGATCTGCTTTAGACCCGGCCGCCAACGCGGACAACGCCCCCCGCCCACGGAGATCTGCACATCAGTGTGTCCTTCAGGAAATGCTCGCACATAGACTTCATAATTTCCAGAACGGTTCGACGTGTAGGCGAGCCAGTGGCCGTCAGGAGAGAACGTCGGATATGTCTCTATTGCCGGGGTCTTGAGTATTGCCAGCGGTTCGCCAGCGCTCAGTTGCCCATCCTGCTCCTTCAGCGGCACGATCCAAAGATCAAAGTGAGTCGCGGGATCAAGCTGGTGGAATGCCAGGAGCCGTCCATTGGCGGTGAGAGACCAGGGTATCTGTATGGTTCGGCTTCGAAGCAGCGTTCCCTTTCTTTCACTTCCGTCGGTCGCCATCCACTCTACTGTTTTCACTCCGGAGAAGAGGATGAACCGTCCGTCAGGAGTCCACACAGGAGACAACTGCGTCTTGGAGGCAGAGGGCAAAGCCGACAGCTTGCCATTGGCAGTGTCGCTGAGCCATAGATGACTTCCGTCACTGTCTGATCGGGTCAAAGCGAGTGTTCGCCCGTCCGGAGACAGCCGGGGCCACAGATAGGGTCCAGGGTTCGTAAAAATCGGACTGGCTCGATCGTAGCCATTCAACCATTTGGCGGTGACCTCACCCCGCGAGGAACTTCGCCGATAGGCGAGAATGCCAGTTTGCGAGAAATCGTACTGACCAAACCCAAATATGGGATTGTAGGCAACGTTGCTCACAACCGGCACCGGCGAACCAAGAACTTCGAGACGGGTCAGATCGAACGCGACAGCGTAAAGAGTTCCTTGATTGATGTACACCAGATGGCCGCTTGCGATGTATCGGCCGAACGTTCCACCGCGAACTAAAACCTTTCGTTTGCGGTCCGCCAATGAGATTACTTCAATGCTGGCTGCGTCTCCTCCTCGATCCCCGGTGGCGGTGTAGAGTACGGCTGTTGAACCCGGCAGGACTTGCGGCCAGACCGACCGGTTGACTTCCCGCGGCAACTCCACTGCTACTTGTGGAGTTCCTCCGGACGACGGAACGAGCCAAAGCTTTGGCTCCGCCGTCAAGCTGAGGAGGATATTGCCGTTATCGCCCCAGCTTCCGCCAAGCATATCCGAGGCCTCGCAAATAACGATTGGAACTCCGCCAGAAATCGGTGTTTTTTTCAGCTTGCGGTCCGACCAAAACCCGATCCACTGGCCATCGGGCGAAAAGAACGGATTGCGGGCTCCTTCAGTACCCGGCATCAGGGCTATCTCGAGTTCGTCCAGGCGTCTGGTGTGCAGTTGTGGAACACCACTGGCGTTGAACGCAATAAACACTACTCGGCTTCCGTCAGGTGAAAGAACAAGGTGAGTTCCGGCGGCCGAGCCTAATTCCCCTTCTGACCATAGTTCCGACTCGAACTGGACGACTGGGCTTACCTGGGCGGTTGGCGTCCTCCAGGGCCGCCAGATTAACAGGATGACCACGCTCGCCAAAGCGGCTGAAGTCAGAGCCGTCAAGACAAGCAGCCTTAACGGCGTCTTTACGGGGACGGTGTGCGGGCGGCGCTCGAAAGTTGGTACATAACCGCCCTTTGGCAACCGGATCACGAATGCGTCGGACTTACCCTCGGACGCGAAGTATTGATCGAGCTTGCCTCGTAATCTGGAAGCTTCCACCCGAACGATAGAATCGATCCGGGGGTCGAACGAGTCGCCTCTGCCCAACACCTCAGCGCCGATTGTATATTCTTTCAGCGTCTCCTGATTCCCGTTTAAAGAATGTTCCACCAGGAAACGCAGCAGCTGGCCGGATCGGCCCCCTGTACGAAAGAGTGCACTGCCTAACACGCGTTCGAGCTGTTGGACGAGTTCATCCCGAGCGGGCGCCGACATGCTCATTCTGTGTTTTCCGGTTTCCAAATCTCGCAAGTGCCTGAAAGATATACGTACGTACGCGTACGTAGCCGTGCCGTGCTTCCAAAGGGCCACGTTCCTGACGCAGGCTCATTCTATGAGAACACAACGAATCACGTCCGTGGCTGCCCGGATCTTCTCCTCCTCCCATTTGGGACTTAGTCTGGGAATGCTGCTCACCTCGCAAGCGCATGCACAAACATCGGCTCCGCCCCCATTCATCGACATGCATGTCCATAGCACGAACACCACTCCAGAAGTAGTGCGGGGCCGAATGGACCGCGGCAACCTTCGGGTGGTCTTCCTTTCGGCGCTAACGTCTGACCTGCCGGCCTGGACTGCAGGGATTGACAAGGGTCGATTCATCCCCGGACTAGTGTTCCCGTGCGATGAGGGACGCGCCCCCATAACAGGTCGCTCTTGTTTCGGCACCTCGGACCAGTTGCCGGACATTCGCTGGCTCCGGTCAGAAATTGAGGCCGGCCGGATTCGAGCGTTTGGCGAACTCTCGCCTCAGTACCTGGGCATGTCACCGAACGATCCGCGTCTTGACCCATATTGGGATCTTGCCGAAGAATTCGATCTTCCAGTGGCTGTCCATATGGGGCCAGGTCCTCAGGGTGCCGCCTACGATTCCAGCCCGGTGCCTTTCAAGTCTCCAAACTATCGGATGGCATTGGGCGATCCCCTGATCCTGGAGGAGGTTCTTCTCCGGCATAAGAAGCTCCGGCTCTGGGTCATGCACGCGGGCTGGCCGCGGTTGGACGAAATGATAGCGCTCCTGTATGCTCATCCGAACGTCTACGTGGATGTCGCCGCGCTTTCGGCGGAACGACTCGTGCCGCGCATCAGCTACTATCAGTTCCTTCAAAGACTGGTGGATGCGGGCTTTTCCAAGCGGATCATGTTCGGTTCCGACTTCCCTGACCAAGTGGACGTGGGGGTTACCGCCATTCTGCAGGCCGACTTTCTGAGCGAGGGACAGAAGGGCGATATTCTATGCAACAATGCGGCTCGTTTCATGCGCTTCAACCTCTCTATCTGTAGTGATTAGTGAATACGGGCCCAATCAACTTGGCGGTGATTCTTTTGGTCAAAGGAGATGACATGATGGCGGATGGATGCCCCCGGGCAGCAAGACATTTGCTATCAAGGGTCACGAGTTCGGGTTTAAAGTTAGAGCTAAAGGAGCGGGAGGAACTCATCGCCTTTCTGAGAACGCTCGGAACATGCAGCCGTTCCTTACCGCTATCCGAGTCAGCTCCCGAAGAACGGTGCTGCCGGAATGTGGCGAGAATGCCCCTGGCCCATTACCCGCGATCAACGGCGTAGCGTTTACGAATCCAAGTTGACGGTTTGTTGCCGTCTCGGAGATGTGGCGTTTCCGGATTACTTCCGAATGACGGGCATAACCGGCCAATCTCTGCCCGTTGTCGTGCTCGGTTCGAAGTAGAGTTCGGCGGATCGCCGACGACTCCCTTATCGCATTACAGACGCTCGAATACAAGAGGTAAGCGGAACGCTGCTGTGATTGCGCTAAACAAGC
>JBBSEX010000140.1:0-4119 GCA_038239345.1 Bryobacterales bacterium | reverse complement strand
GTGCCACCATCCGTGGAGCGGCTGTATCCCATCAAGCTGTTAGTGAGCACGAACTCGGGTGAGTCATTAAACGTGACTACAACAATTTTGTTGTGGCCAGCGACAGAAGTTTCGCTCTGGCTGGAAATGTCCGAATTCGTACGAGTATCCATGGCCGGGTTATTGACCATCACGTTAGTAGGCGATGGTATCAGAGGCAGAGCTTCTATAGCCGTACCTGCACCTGTTGGAGCTAATTCGCGGACGTTAGGCATCCTGGCCGTAATCAGTTCCAATGCGGTAAGCCCGGAAGCCGAGAGAAATTGTGCGCCAGGCGAGGAAAGTAATTGTTCTGCAACGTCCTGGACATCTTGTGGAAAAATATTCCCCCGGGACGTCTGGCTCGCCCCGGTCTGAGTGTAAAGTAGTCCTCCGATAACAATCAACGAGATTGTCATTGAAAATGCTAGAAGTTTCTTCGTCATTTAGCTCTCCTTAGTGTGTCGTCGAAATTTACTCGCCTCCCACATGCGGGCCGCTAAGCCTATTTACTCCTCGGAAATCCTTCAGGTACGTGTAATCTTAAGGAAAGCCTGCTTTTCATTGGATTCCTCCAGAATTCTGACCCGAAGTTGTGGCATCTTGGCCGGGATATAGTATGCCACATTATAAAGAATAGTCAAACATTATTTTAGTAATTTGTTTCAAACACACGGATTGCTCAGCGTGGCGGCCAGGGGGTGCTAGCCCCGATTTCCAGGAATTTTGTACGCTAAGCGTTTTTTGCCTACAAAGCGACTACGGTCTTCAAGACGGTTCTGTTTGATTGTCTGTTTTTCTTCGTCGGAGAAGTGGATGGTGACCAAGGCGGATTCGTAATCGGCTTCCTTAGTCCCCCCGAACAATTTCTTGACCAAAGGGCGTTTGCGTTCAACTGATACTTTCATGGCTGATAAGTGTATATCACTCACTAAACGCCCCCCTGTGGTACAGGCTCGATTGGATGAAACTGGCCCTTCGGGCGGACACAGACAGACTGTCTGTGCCACCTATTGGAGCTGCGCGGTGCCCATCACGGCGATTGACGATGGTGAAGTGAAAATCAGGTTCACCCGCTGCGCATCCTTAGACACGACTATACTCATCGCTCCGTTCGACAGTTTCAATGTTCCTGCACAGTACTGGTCGAGTACATATGTAGCTGGGAAGTTCCGGTCGGTAAAGACGGTTCCGTTGAGGTTGACCGCGTCGATGATGTTGATGTTACCTTGGCCGTCGGCGACAAAACGTCCGCTATCGACGAACGGCGAAGAGGCTCCGGACCCAGCCTGAAGGGAACCTTGTAGTTGAAACATGTAGACGCCATTGAGAGTGGCCGCGCTGCAAGTCTGAGCCAGTGGCGACGGCGTTAGCGATAAGCTGCCAACTCCGGTCGCGGAATACAGTCCATACAGCGGGGACACGGATTCATAGATCGGCCCGAAGTGAATTGAGGCGCCGGACCCCTGGAAGCCGAACGATATCGTGACAATCGCCCCCGTGATATCGCCCCAGGGCGTTGGTGCATCGTTCGAGATTACTTTTCCGGTGATCACCGCGGATGCTCCCGGCTGCGAAGTAATCCGGGCGCTATCGACGTGGATGATGTAATGATCGCCTATGGGCGCGGTTCCCGGGGAGGGAAATGGCAGCGGCGATTTGGCCGGGACAACCAGAATCGTCTCCTCGATGGTCCGCTGGGCCGAGTTGTAAACGAATGTCTGATGCACCTCGATAGTGCCATTCTGCAAACCTGCCAGAACGGGCGGTGGGAAAGTCGGCGGCGTGGGAGATGTAACGCTGCTAAGAGTCAGTACGCGCTCCAAAGTGAAATCGCCAATGGCGTTGTCACTGTTCTGAACCTGCGCGCGGCCGAGTGGGCTGATCGAAAGCAGCGCGGCCAGCGCGCCAACAAAAGTAAACTTGTTCATAATTTCTCCTTGTGTGAGTGCCAGGCTGGAATGACCTGCTTCATGTATAAACGCGCCGCTTCGGGAGAAAAGCCATCACGGAAAATTCGCGTGATGGATTCTTGCTGCGTTTGGCGCGTTACTGGATCAGAGGCTCAATATGGTCGACGCACCATGATCGAGAACACCGCTGCCAGCGATGTAACCGATCTCTACGTTAGTGTTTACCAATCCATTCCAAATTCCGCGGGACGCCTGATGTATGCCGACACCGCGATCGCCGATCTCATCCAGCAGGCTCATCGAAAGCACATTAAGATCTGGGCGGCATACGGCGCACCGGACTGGCCGTCGCTGGGCTGCGCGGCAACCAGCTTCCCGATGCAGCGCATGGCTGAAGTGAACGCCTATAACGCAGCGCATGCGGACGCGGAGTTCGATGGGGTGGCGCTCGATGTCGAGCCGACGGAGCCTCAGAGCCCAGCGGAGTTTCAAAACCTACTCGCGCTGTATCAGTGCGTTCGCAACAGTCTGCCGCAAAGGGGCGCGGATCGCATTGGTCTTGCGGTGGCGATCCGCTTTTTCTGGGATAAGACAGTGTACGAGCGCATCATCGATATGGAACTGGACCACGTCATTGTGATGGGCTACCGCGATAAGGCGGGGACAGCCTGCCCGTTCGATGGGATCATCTGCCTGGATCAGGATCAAATTAGCTACGCGAATCGAAAGGGCGAAAATAATATGATTCTGGTGGGCCTGGAAACCAGCAATTGCGAACCCGGCTGTGGAACCGATGTCTCTTTTTATTACGACGGGCAGAACGCGCTGTTCGAACAGGCTTTCCTGGTGGCAGAACATTTTCGCGGGAGCCGCGCTTTCGGCGGTTTCGCGGTCCACCGCTATCGGGATTCGTACTTGAGCGGCAAACCGGGCTGGCCGGCGATCAATACTAGTGAATAGTTTCAACCATGTCCACGGTCTGGCAAAGAGTAGAGGAGTTGTTTCACGAAGCGCTGGAGATGAGGCCCGACGAGCGACGGGCGTTCCTCTTAGCCGCTTGCAATGGCGATGACGACATGCGCCACCAGGTAGAAACGCTACTCCGAGCCGATGAGAGCACCCTGAATCTGCCCCAGCCCTTTCTGCTGCACACGGGCGAACTGGCCGCCGGTACCCGGCTGGAGCACTACGAAATCCTGGCTGTCAGCGGTCGTGGCGGCACAGGAACCGTCTATCGGGCACGGGACTCGAGGCTGGGCCGTCAGGTGGCGATTAAGGTTTTCCCCGCCTTGGTTTCCCCGGAACAACGCCGTCGCTATCTCAAGGAAGCTCAAGCGGCATCGGCCCTGAATCATCCCTATGTAGTGAGCGTCTACGAAGTGGGAAGAGCCGACGACCAAGACTATATCGTTATGGAGTACGTCGAAGGACGGACTCTAGGGGAGACGATTCCCGCTGGTGGCCTGCCCGCCGGAGAGGCGCTGGGCCTTGCTCGCATGGTCGCCGAAGGCTTGGCTGCCGCCCACACTGCCGGGATTGTTCACCGCGATCTGAAGCCGGCCAATCTGATGATTAAGCCGGACGGCTCGATCAAAATCCTCGATTTCGGCCTGGCGAAGTTTTTGGAAACGGGCGCTGCGCCTTCGATGCATACGGCGACGGGACAGATCGTCGGCACAGCCTGCTATCTGTCGCCCGAGCAGGCCGAAGGCAAGCAGGTAAACGCACGCTCGGACGTATTTTCGTTCGGCGTCGTGCTGTACGAAATGGTCACCGGTGAGAGGCCGTTCGATCGTGGATCGCTGGCGGGTACACTTTCCGCGATTCTGCGTGACACGCCCGCCCCGATCCGAAAGCTCCGTCCCGGCACGCCCCGTCCGCTCGGCCGAATCGTCGAACGCTGTTTAGAAAAGGATCGCGAGAAACGATACGGGTCGGCACAGGAACTTCTGAGGGCGCTGAACGACTGTCAAAAGAAGCTGGATGCTCCTCTCGGACGGATGGCACGGTTGCTCCGACGTAGAGAGGTGCTGGTTCCGACGCTCGCTGTATTATTGCTGCTGGCCATTGCGTCGAGTCTTTGGGGAGTGCGGCAGGCGCGCGTTCGACGGGCACGCCTGACGGTGATACCGCAAATCGCCAAACTGGTGGAGGAGCACCACTACAATGCGGCCGATGAACTGGTACG
>JBBSEX010000139.1:0-4130 GCA_038239345.1 Bryobacterales bacterium | reverse complement strand
TGGAGTCCTACCTCCCGCAGTCATGGAATGCAACCCGGTTCGCTCGGCTCGGAACCATCCGTTGGCCGGACAGTAGGGAACCATCAATTGGCCACAACGGCCACAGGAAGGTACTAATTACAGAATGCAAAAGAATCGCATTGAAGTTGCGGGTCATTTGGCCTCCAGGCCCGAGATCCGCTACCTACCGTCCGGAACGCCGGTTGCGAACGTACGCCTCGGCGAGAGTTACTCGTTTAAGGACAGCGAGGGTAAACCTCAAAAACATACCAACTGGCACAGTCTGTCGTTTTACGGGGAGCTCTCGTCAATCGCGGCGACCTATGAAAAAGGCGACAACCTCTTCGTAGAGGGCAGTGTGGAGCAGCGCCAGTTCGCGCCGAAGAGCGACGGAGTTAAACGGACCGTCCACGAGATTATCGTTCGAAGCTGCCACTTGATCGCACAGTCGCGCAACCAGAACGGCAAGCCCGTTATTCAGGGCGCCGAGGTTCCGCAAAACGACGCGACCCAATACAACGGCACTGAAGGCCTGGAGGATCAGGGTGATCCGTGGCCTGTTCACTAACCCCAGAGCGAGTCGCGCCAGAGTCGCGAAAAGATTGGGCGCACTCTGCCTATTGATCCTCTTCGGTCTTTTCCAGTTGTGGGGCAGCCTTGGATTACGCATCAATATGTCCCCGTCTCTTCCCGTAGGCCTGTACATGACGACTGCGGACGCAAGTTCGCCATTTGTCGAGTTCTGCCCGCCAGAGCCGTATGCGCGTTTGGCAATTACTCGCGGCTACCGAGACGCTGGAAACTGCCCGGATGGCGCGGCTCCTCTTCTGAAACCGGTGATCGCGAAAGCTGGTGATTCCGTCGAAGTGACTCCACGCGGGCTCGCTGTTAATGGAAGGCTAATCCCGAATACAGCTGCAGTGCGGGCCGACACTGAAGGTCGCGCTTTAGCTGCATGGCCCTCCGGGCGCTATCAGGTGCAGGACGGAATGACATGGGTCGCGTCCTCTTATCACCCGCGGAGCTTCGATAGCCGTTACTTCGGACCAATTGCTACCTGGCGGATTCGCGATCATGTTCGACCCATCGTGACGGGGGGCAAATGAAGTGCAGCGATCGTGTTCGTTATGCACTCTGCCTTGGCACAGGGCTCGCGTTCTCCAGTGCACACCCAATCGGGATCGTGTCCACAGTGGCCTTTCCAGCACTCGTGTTGAATGCGAAGGCACGACGCACATCGTTCTTTGCTGCGGCTTTGTACTTCGCGGGAACGTCGTGGCCAATTGTCTTTGCAGGTCGAAACTTTTTCGGGCCGCACGCCGGCCTATCGGATGGCATCGCGCTCTGGATCGGGGCAGCCTTCCTCTTGCCCTTACCTTGGGTTCTGAGTTGGACCAATCACCAGTTCCAACTCCTTTGGCGAGCACCGCTGGCCCTTCTCCTGAGCGTTCTCCCGCCGTTCGGCCTGATCGGCTGGGCTTCGCCGGTAAACGCAGCGGGATATCTTTTCCCAGGCACTTCATGGTTTGGAATCTTGGCCGTGGCTCTTGCGGTGGGGAGCCTCGCCGTGTACAGGAGATCCGCGTCATTGACGATCGTTGTCATTGCGACTTTGACCAATTTCCATTACAACGGCCCATTGAGGGTCCTTGCGTGGGAAGGCATCGACACGCATTTTGAACGCACATCCGATGACGCCGCCACGCCTACAAAGGAACTGGTCGCAATCGAATCGATTCAGCGTCTCGCTTTGGCTTCTCCTGCACGTGTGATCGTTTTTCCTGAGACAGTGGTGCCGGACTGGAATGATGCCACCGACACATTCTGGTCACCTGCCCTGAACGCACTTAGCATCGACGGCAAGACGGTTATCGTCGGCTCGAAGATGACGGCCTCGATCGGCGCGGTTCGGTTCTCCGCAGCGGAATTTGCTGCAAGTATCGCGATCCTCAACGGAACGAGCCGCTCTTTCCCTCGCCCGATAATTGCTCAGCCTGACGCCAATGTTGGTTTCAGGAACGTGCTGATTGTTCGCGGTGCCCACACCGGGATCTTCGAGCAGCGCGTTCCCGTTCCTATTGGGATGTGGAAACCGCTTGGCACGGGCGGAGTGCCCCTTCGTCTAAACGGCACAGGAATCTTATCGGTCGCTGGCGAACGTGCGGCGGTCCTCATCTGCTATGAGCAGTTGCTGACTTGGCCGATCCTTTCATCCATGGTGGATGACCCGACGGTGATCGTTGCCGTTGCGAATGACGTATGGACGGCGGGTACAACGATTCCTGCCGTCCAACTCGCTGCGGTCCGCGGGTGGGCACGCTTAAATTCAATTCCTTATGTCTCGGCGACAAATTATTAGCAGCGAGCAGCTCAGCCTGTTCGCTGATCCTGTTGGAAGCATTCAAACTGATAACGTAAGACCGGAGTCATCCGATGCACGAATCGAACGAAATGACGCCGCTGGGGTTCAAAATCCTGGCACACTGGAAACTCCATCGCCCGCAGATGGTGGCCTCTCTGGTCCGGGAGAACCGGCTGCAGCAGGCCGTGTTCACAGCCCAGGAGCTGACGACGGACCTCCTGCACGAATTGGCAGTGGTGAAGAAGATGGATTACCAGATCGCCTGGGAGATGGCGACGGGGGAGTGGGCGTTCCTGCCGGACGAGGACGATCAGCCCCAACTCTCATTCGATCCGGCGACACTCGGCCAGTCTCGACGCTCTCGCGCGACTACCGAATAACTGAACGGGACGCGATTGGCGTTGGCAGCGCTGGAGAAAAGGTGGCCGCGAATCTTTCTGCCATTGCCACGCTTAAGAAGATTGAGTCGGAGGGGCTGGACGCCAACTCAGAGGAACAGCGAATCCTTGTCAGGTACGTAGGGTGGGGCGCGTTCCCAGGCGTATTTGAGCAGTACCCAGCGCGCGAGTGGAAAAATGCGGCAAGCCAGCTACGCGAAATTCTCACACCGGAGGAATACGCGTCCGCCCGAGCGTCTACCCCAAACGCCCACTACACGTCGCCCGAAGTAATCCAGAGCGTCTGGGCAGCGATGGAACACCTCGGCGTGCGACCTGGTGTTCACGTCTTGGAACCGTCAATGGGTGTCGGCCACTTCTTCGGTCTGATGCCAGAAGGCCTCTACCCTGGCACCAAACGAACCGGGGTTGAGCTTGATTCCATCAGCGCACAGATAGCCAGTAAACTTTATCCAGACTCGACCGTGCGGGCAAAGGCGTTCGAGGACAGTGGTCTTCCCCAGAACTTTTTCGATGCCGCCGTCGGGAACATTCCGTTTGGAAACTATCCCGTATCCGATGCGGCCTATCGCCGAAGCCCTCATCTAACCAGGGCGATCCACGACTACTTCCTGTCGAAGACCACCGATCTGGTCCGGCCCGGCGGGGTCGTCGCGCTCATCACGAGCCGGTTTTCGATGGACAAGCAGGACCCGGCTATCCGGCAGCACCTCTCCGAACAGGCCGTGTTGTTAGGTGCGATTAGACTACCGAATTCGGCATTCCGTGCCAACGCCGGCACAGACGTAACGACCGATATCTTATTTCTTCAAAAGCGTTCGGAGCGGGTGGAATACCGCGAAGAGCCTTGGGCCAGCCTGACGCCGGTCGACACGAGCGATGGACCAATTCAGATAAACGAATATTTTGCACGTCACCCTGAAATGATGTTGGGCCGTATGGCCGTCGAACGCGGGCAGTATGCGACCCCAACTCCCTATCTGGACGGAGCGCTGGACGCGGAAGATTTGAGGTCCGCGATTTCTCGGCTCCCGCGGGGAGCTTATGTAGAGAACGGAGACCGGAAGACGGCAATCTTTGTGGCTGATAGTCGTCAATCGGCGCAAATTGACGGAGTGAAGGAAGGCGGCATGGTCGATCGCCACGGCCAGATATGCATCCGCCGTGGCAATCAGTTGGAGCCGCTGTCACTATCGATATCGGCGTCAACGCGAATCAGAGGAATGATTGAGGTGCGCGACGCTCTGCGCGATGTATTTCGAACGCAACTTTCTGGGACAGCGGACGAAATCGCGGTTCAGAAAGCCCGCACGGAACTCAATGTGCGATACGACGTGTTCGTCTCTCGCTATGGCCCGCTGAGTTCAAAG
>JBBSEX010000138.1:0-4152 GCA_038239345.1 Bryobacterales bacterium | reverse complement strand
CTTCCCGACGAGCCCGAGTGAAGGCCAGGTCGGCATGCGAGACTTCGAGTTGCGCAATCTTCACCGCGGGACTGTCCCGCAGAATGGTTTCGATCATCTGGTCCGCGTCTAGTTGCGGGAGGTCTTCGAGATTGCCTTCGAGTTTCGCCGTCATCATAGTGGGCTTACCCACGACCGCGGCGAGCACGCGCCAGGCGCGCAGTTGGTCTTGTTCGGCCGCGATCACGGCGAGATCCGCCTCGTCCGCTTCGACCTGCGCTTGGAGCACGTCGGGCTCGTCAGCTTGCCCTACATTGAAAAGCTGGCGTGTCGTCTCCACCGCATCTTTCGCGAGACTGCTGAGTGTCTTCCGGGTTTCCACCATTTGTTGTGCGGCGAGCGATTGGTAGAAGGCGATTCGCACGCCGTTTTCGACGCGTAGGCGTTGTTCCTCGGACTCGGCCTCGGCCTGCTTGCCTTCCTCGGCCCTGACTTTACGGTCGAGACCGAGCTTGCTGCCGAGGATGACATTTTGTTGGACGAAAACTCCGTGCTGTCCGCCGCCATAGGAACCGCCTCGAATTTCTTCTCCCGTGTAACCGGCGGTGGGATTGGGCCAGAGTCCGGCCTGTCGTGTGCGGCCAGCGGCGGCACTTACCCCGGCTTTGGCTTGCCCAAGTGTCGGGTTGTAGGTGAGAGCCATCTGCTGGAGTTCTTCGAGCGTTACACCTGCCGTGGATTTATCTGCGGCGCCTGAAGTCTGCGGATGCTCGTGTTCCTGCGTGCTCGCGGTTACGAGCAGCAGCTCGCGCGGAAGGATGAGCGGTTTTTTCGGTGGAATCCCTTGCTGTGCTGCCAAAGAAGATGTCCCGAGCGCCAGTGCGAACACCAAGCGCATTACGGTCGGCCGAATCGAATTATTTTTCATTGCTGATCTCCTGGGTCGCATGCTCAGCGTCGCGACATTTTCATGCCCGGCATCGCGTCGGGTCTTTTGTTTTCCTGTTTCTTGCGAAGTTCCTGGATGTGATCGTACTGATCGGGCGGGAGGACGCGAACGAGCGTCATCATGCCCATCATGAATCCGGTCCAGCCGGGGCGAAGTCCGTAGGTTTCGGGTTTCTGAAACATGTCGTCCATGGCCATGACCGGACCTTCCATATAGGCATCCTGCGGAAAGCCGGGAACGGAATTGGCATCCTTACTCACGTCGGCCTTGTCCATTTGCATTTGCATTCCCGGCATCTCCGGTTGCGGCGTGCCCGACTGTTTCTGTGAAAGTGGGCCATTCGAAGTAGCCTGTTCGAGTGTTGAGCCAACGCCCAGGGCGCGCCCAATGCTGGGCCCGTTGCTGTCCGAAGTGGCGGTGCCGGAGCGGACCATTCCCATGCCTTCCTGCATGCCCGCGCCCGCGGGCATTCCCATGCGCCGGGTCATCGGTCCAACCATCGAAGACATCTGGTTCATCATGTGGTGGGGCATGTGGCAGTGGATCATCCAGTTGCCGGGATTGTTGGCAACGAATTCAACAGCACGTGCCTGCGCCACGCCGACGAGCACAGTATTATTGGGACCCCACGTGGTTTTTGGCTGACGCCCGCCTTCGGTACCGGTGATCACAAACTGGTGACCGTGAAGATGGATCGGGTGATGGTCCATGCCGAGGTTGATGATGCGAATGCGGACGCGTTCGCCGTGCCGAACAATAAGGGGTGTCGCCGCCGGACCGGACTTGCCGTTGAACGTGAGCCAGTTGTATTCCATGCTCATCGTGTTGGGAGTGGCATTGTTCGGCAGGATGGCGTACTCCTGCAGGATGATGGCGAAGTCCTTATCCACGGGGGGATCGTAGGCTTCCTTCGGGTGCATGATGAACGCGCCAATCATCCCCAGCATTTCCTGCATGGCCATGTGCGAATGGTAGAAATAAGTTCCTTCCTGCTGGAGGGTGAATTCGTAGACGAAGCGTCCGCCCGGGGGAATGGGGTCCTGCGAGAGGCCGGGCCCACCATCCATATCGAAGGGAATGTCGAAGCCATGCCAGTGCATGGAAGTAGGTTCAGGGAGATGGTTATCCACGATGATGCGAACGCGATCGCCCTGCATGGCTTGAATGGTTGGACCAGGCGCGCTTCCGTTGTAGCCCCAGAGATTTACGATTTTGCCCGGAAGGATTTCCTGCTTCACAGGTTCGGCGACCAGGTGAAATACTCTGACGCCGTTGTCCATTTCGAACGGCAAATCGGGCACGTCCGAGGTAAGGACGGGCAGAAATCCCGCACCGGCCGCGGCCATGTGGTGTGACGTTTTTGCATGCGCGGGCATTTTCTCGTCGTTCATTTTCATCCCGGGTGGCATCTGCATTGGTTCCTGTTCCGGATGCGGTGGCGAGCTCGCTGCCGCGCGCGCGGCGGCAACAACTCCAGCCCCCAAGACAATGCTGCCTTGCAGAAAATTCCTGCGTGATCTATCCATAGTTCCTCCAAAGATTTTTTCCACTTTTTAAGCGGTTGAGAATGGAATGGTTTTAGCGAATGGACGGTGGCGCAACAGGCAGCCAGCGCGCAGGGTTCTCCCCGATGTGGGGGTCTGGAGCAACGCATTTTCTGTGCTGCGGACCTTGAGATCCGAGAATCAGGCGAAACGTTGCGCGGGAACAGTATTTCGAAGGGAACTAGATGCGAAGAACGGAGATTTTCTGATAGAGCGGAGTGCTCGACCCAAGAGGAGGGGCGATGCCGGAGGCTTCCATACTGTAGGCACTCAGGATTAGGTCGAGCCCAGAATTGAGCGCAGTCACGGAAGCGGGGAAATGAGCCGCGGTGCTTAGTTCAAAGGTCGAGAGATTGCCGGCCTTTTCGAGGAACAGAGTTTGATGCTGGTGCTGGGAACACTCGGATTTACCCGGCATCTGCTGGCCGGACTGATGCGAATGGTGCGAAGGCGTTTGGTCGCAGTCGTGGCCGGACGTTTGTTGAACCTGATTTGGACAAACAGCAATCACGCACGCCGCGGAGCAAGCCGAGGCATAGAACGCCGCCAGCGTAATCATCACGGCGACGATTCTGACCCAGTGTGCTCTCTTGGTCATAACATTTTCAGCCTAGCACAGTCATCCGCCGATGCACATACAGCGCTGGCTTGTTTCGATGAAGCTGGAATTTCCGGGACTTTCACAACTTGATTTTTCGAAGCCGCAGGGCATTGAGGATGACCGAAACCGAACTGAACGTCATGGCCGCGCTGGCGATCATGGGACTCAAAAGTATTCCAAAGAAGGGATACAACACTCCCGCGGCGATCGGAACGCCCAGCGAGTTGTAGACGAACGCAAAGAATAGGTTCTGGCGAATATTGCGCATTACGCCGCGACTCAAGACACGCGCACGAACGAGGCCCGAAAGGTCGCCCCCGAGGAGGGTGATCGAAGCGCTCTCCATGGCCACATCGGTCCCGGTGCCCATGGCAATGCCGACATTGGCGGCGGCCAGAGCCGGAGCGTCATTCACGCCATCCCCTGCCATGGCTACGCGGCGACCTTCGTTCTGTAGTTTCTTGACGACTTGCGCTTTTTGCTCCGGAAGAACTTCCGCTTCCACTTCATCGATACCCAGTTTTGCTGCGACAGCTTGCGCTGTGGCCTGGCTGTCTCCCGTGAGCATCACAACGCGGATGTGTTCCGCGTGGAGCCCTTGAAGTGCGGCAAGCGCGGAAGATTTGACGGGGTCGGCCACTCCCAGAATGCCTGCGGGCTGATTGTTGATGGCGACAAACATCGCGGTTTGACCGTCCAAGCGCAGCGTTTGGGCTTGTGATTCGAGCGCGCCCCAAGTGATTCCAAGTTCTTCGAGGAGTGCCGCGTTGCCTACGACCACCTGCTTGCCCGCAATTTCGCCCGTCACGCCTTTCCCGGTAAGGGAGCGAAACGTACTGGCTTTCTGTAGGATAGCGCCCCGTTCCTGGGCACCGCGTGCAATCGATGCGGCTAACGGATGTTCACTGGCTTGTTCGAGGCTTGCCGCCAGACTGAGCAGTTCTTTTTCGTCGACGCCAGGGGCAGGGATAACCGAAACCAGCTTCGGCTTTCCTTCCGTGAGCGTTCCGGTTTTGTCCACGACGAGGGTATCGATTTTTTCCATGGTTTCCAGGGCTTCGGCGTTGCGCACCAGGACT
>JBBSEX010000137.1:0-4175 GCA_038239345.1 Bryobacterales bacterium | reverse complement strand
GGCAACTAGATCGTGGATTGATCGTGAAACACGAGGTGTTCCTCACCAACATCGATAGACGCCCCGTCCGCTAAGGTTATGGGGGTCAGCACCCGTGATCCATCCACGTATGAGCCATTCGAGGAATTCAGATCTTCGAAGAGGAAGGCGTGGCCATTGTATCGAAGGCGTGCGTGAAAGCGCGACACGCCGCGTCCACCTTTGAGAACGAGATGGTTCGTCTCATCGCGTCCAATCAGTATTTCCTGAGTCTTGAGCGGAAAGCTGAACACCGGACACGTCGCATCCGGGCGGTGCCATTCAAGCTGCGGCTCTCCACCTCCAAGACCGATAGGCCGTATCGAAAGAGCTCGTGATCCGTCAGTGGCGGGTCGGTTCCACGGAATCAATTGAGACACGAATTGCGTCGAGGAGTTTCTCTCCGCCTTCATGCTGTTTGCTTCACTACGTCCTAATTGAACAAGACCTGCAAGATCCACTCGGCGGTCCGCTAGATGTTCCTTCAAAACCTCCGTAATCTAATTCATTCGCTCATAACGCAACGCGGGGTGAGTTCGATCATCCGGCGTGGCCCACTTCGATCACGTAATTTGGCCCACCTGAATTAACAATATTGCATTCCCCGTCCGCCGCGTTTCCATGTTGATCGGGGGCTGAGTTGTTGGCGCCGTTTTCTCCGCGCCGGGCGCGGTTGTGATGTTCTGATCTGCCTCATCGTTTCTTCTGCCGCCTTTCCATAGTTCGCCGGAAGCGAAACGATTCAGTTCCGGTTTCGACGATGTGAGCCCGATCCGTTACCCGGTCCAGCAGCGCTTTGCACAACCGCGGATTCGGAAACACCGTAGTCCACTCCGAAAACGGCAGATTCGTTGTTACGATCAGGGCGGTCTTCTCAGCCCGGTCTGAGATCACCTGAAACAGGAACTCCGCACCCACATCGGCAAGCGGCACATAACCGACTTCATCGAGGGCAATGAGTTCGTATTTCTGCCACTTCGCCATTACACGCCGTACCTGATTGTTCAGTTTGGCTTCCACCAGCTCATTGGCCAGTGCGGCCGCCGTCGTAAATCGTACGCGTCGCTTCTGTCTGCAAGCGGCCAGACACAAGCCAGTCGCCAGATGACTCTTGCCTGTACCGCACGAGACAGAAACATAATGCCCATGAACCCGGGATTATAAGGATCCACTATCGATTTCATGCGCTGTACGGAGAGAGTCTTCGTGTTCGGCGCCGGGCCAGGTTTCCACACGGAGAGTACCTTTTCTGCGAGTTGCCGGACGGGACCATTGGAGGGTTTCCCTCCTGGATCGCGGATGCGGGCAAGTGTGCGGATCTGGCTGTAGGAGCACCACTCCCGTCAGCGAGAGCCCTGGCTGAGCTTCGGGCATTGCTCGACACCTTGCATTTGGATTCCCGACGCGGTAACGCATCACTGAAAGAGGTGCGACGGAATGCCGCGAACGATGCCAAAAAAGACGCCAGTAACGACACAGATGAACCTGCTGTTTTATAGCAGCGAACCGATGATATTGCCCCAGGACCGACAACAGGAACTCGCCGTTGCTCTCGCCGATCTATTGTTAAATGCTGCGGCGGTGGAGCGAACAGAAGCAGATGCGGGAGACCACGCATGAATCCGAAGATTACGTTAGACCACTTGAAGCGGCGCGCAATCGTTTACATCAGGCAGTCGTCACCCGGTCAGGTAATCCACAACCAGGAGAGCCAGCGTCGGCAATACGGTCTCGCCGATCATGCCCGCGAGCTTGGGTTTCAGGAAGTCGAGGTGATCGATGATGATCTCGGCCGCTCCGGATCCGGTCAGGTGGATCGACCTGGATTCCAGCATTTAGTTGCAGAGGTTTGCACCGGACAGGTCGGCGCGGTCCTTTGCATCGAAGCATCGCGTCTGGCGCGAAATGGGCGCGATTGGCATCATCTCATTGAGCTATGCGGCCTGGTTCGCGCCATCGTGATCGATCCGGATGGCGTCTACGATCCAGGCGTACTTAACGATCGGCTCCTGCTTGGTCTGAAGGGAACGATGAGCGAGTTCGAGTTGAACCTGCTTCGGCAGCGGTCGCTGGAGGCGATTCGCCAGAAAGCCCGCCGGGGCGAGTTGGAGTTCCGGTTGCCAATCGGATTTCGATGGACATTGAGTGGGAAGGTTGAAATCGATCCAGACCGCCGCGTGCAAGAATCCATCTACCTTGTATTCGCAAAGCTGATTGAACTCGGAAGCGCCCGGCAGGTACTGTTGTGGTTTCGCGGAGAAAAGATCCACCTGCCCTCGTTGGTCATGGAAGCGCCGGGACACGACGTCCTCTGGAAACCGCCGGTCTATAACTCGATCTGGCACATGCTGAGGAACCCAATGTACGCCGGTGCTTATGCGTTCGGCAAGACCGAGTCGCGAACCAAGGTGATTGACGGTCGCGCGAGAAAGACCAAAGGACACTTCAAACCGTTCGATACCTGGATGGTCTTGATTCGTGACCACCATCCCGGGTACATTTCATGGGAGCAGTTTGAACGGAACCAATCGATGCTGGCCGATAACGCGCACATGAAATCGCGTATGGAACCAAAAGCCGGCCGCGGAGGCCGGAGCTTGTTGGCCGGATTACTACGTTGCCGCCGTTGCGGAAGAATGCTCCACGTTGCCTATAGCGGCACACATGGCGAAGTGCCACGGTATCATTGCCGCGGAGCACACATCAATCACGGCGAGGCATTGTGCATCTCATTCGGCGGCTTGCGTCCCGACCGGGTGATTGCCGCAGAGATCTTGAAAGCCGTGGAAGGCAATGCTATCCAGGCCGCTTTAGAAGCCGCAGGGCGTGTCGTCGAACAGCAACGCCAGCGGCACAGCGCGCTTTCGTTGGAACTGGAGCAAGCGCAATATGAAGTGCGATTGGCAGCTCGTCGTTACGAAGCGGTTGATCCGGACAATCGTCTGGTGGCTGCTGAGTTGGAGGCGCGCTGGAATGCCGCCCTGAGATCCGTAGGAGAAATGGAACAACGGTTGCGCCAGAATGAGCTCCCCGACAAAGCCGCACGAATACCCGACAAGGAAACTTTACTCAGTTTGGCGCAAGACCTACCTGCTGTTTGGAACTCACCGGCAACAGACATGCGACTGAAGCAACGAGTCGTTCGCATTCTGATCGAGGAGATCATCGCCGATGTGGATGAAGCCAGCACGGAGATTGTTTTGCTGATCCACTGGACCGGCGGTCGGCATTCGGAGCTTCGCATGAAAAAGAACCCGACCGGGCAGCACAGCCGTTGCACCAGTCTCGAAGCGGTAGAGATCGTTTGCCGGATGGCGGGACGGTTTCCGGATGAGCAGATCGCCGCTACTCTAAACCGGCTCGGATTTCGGACAGGTCCAGGAAATACCTGGAACGAAGGCCGTATTCGTTCTATCCGCAGCTATCATCAGCTGCCAGCCTATGACGCGACGGTATGCAACCGTCAGACCCTCACTTTGGAACAAGCGTCCGAGCAGTTAAAGGTAAGTCACAAAGTAGTCCGGCGCTTGATCGAATCGGGAAAGATAGCAGCCACCCAGATCGTCCCGTGGGCTCCGTGGGAAATCTCCGCAGAGGCGATGGAATGTGAGGAAGTATTAGAAGAAGTAAAGAGGGTAAAACGAGGGACTCGCATGAAAACGCCTTTACCGGAGTCAGAACTGCCGATGTTCCAGGAGATCTAATGCCCGTCGGCTTCAAATCAAAAGATCGAGTACTTTTATTTTCAAAGATGTAGCAAGGAGGTGCAGAATGTCGCAGGATCGCACTCGCCGATCAGCACGACCGGTTCACTGCGTTCAATGTAACCACCCTCAGCCAGTTCGCGAATTTTAGCGGCCTGTATCTGCGGGGCCTGCGCAAAATCGAACTCCTCCAGGGTCTTCATTCGTGGCAGTTGCGCATCGCGCGTCCGGTTCTCAATCGCATGCCGGTCCCGTTCCTCGCATTCCAGTGCCAGTAATGCTTCCAGGTAGAGGATATGACTCTGGTTTTCCTTCACAGCCTGTTCCGCCAAAGAAACGAAGTTGGCGCCGATGGCCGGCGTGCGCACCGCCTTGCAGTACTGCCGGATGCTGGCATGTTCCAGGTTCTCTGTGAGACTTTTTCTTTCAGAAGGGTTCTTCACTGAATGACTC
>JBBSEX010000136.1:0-4213 GCA_038239345.1 Bryobacterales bacterium | reverse complement strand
TCGATAATATCGAGCACAGCCGTCAGGCCAGGGCCGCGCTTCCGGTCGCCACCCGACGTGATTTTTCCGAATTCCTTAATGTCAGCGCCGGCGATAAACGTGCGGCCGCCGCCAATCAATACGATGGCTACGACTTGCGGGTCTTTCCCGAACTCTTCGATACCTGCCGCGATGCCTTCCGGGACACCGGGGCTCAGCGCGTTTACAGGTGGGTTGTTGACGGTGAGAATTCCAATCTCACCTTGCTTGCTGCTTTCTACTAATTCATTCATGCGTTTTGATTCTAGCGCAGGGATAAGCGTAACGCGGGTCTCCGACCTGCAAGCCGCGCAAAGCTCGGCTGGACAAGCTAAAGCGTGTCCTACGGGTACCCGCCGCTTGCTGTTACGCGCGCGGTTCAAAACCGTGACCGTGAGCGTAGGTTGGCCCAGATGCCGCGCCGGTGACACTGCGCTTGACGTATCGCAATTTGACTACATCTGCTGTGGTTTGATACAAAAGAGTAAATCTCGTGTCTCTCTGTTGATGCACCGGGAAAGGGAGTCAAAATGAGTAAACTGCTTTTAACTTCGGTATTCGCTTGTCTATTTTCTGCACTGAGCCTGTCTGGTCAGGATGCAACGGGTCGAGTTATCGGAACAGTTACGGATGCGCAAGGCGGAAGTATTGAGGGCGCACGCGTTACAGTTACTAATGCTCAGACTAGAGCAACGCGCGAAGTCACTACCGGAAGAGATGGGACCTATGAGGTCGTGCAACTGCCCATCGGCTCTTATACGGTGACCGTGGAAGGGCCGGGCTTTCGCAAGGCTGTCAGCAATCCCCAGGCGCTCGAGATTAATCGCTCACTTCGCATTGACGTTTCCTTGGAAGTAGGGGCGGTTACTGAAACGGTTCAAGTCGCAGCACAGGCATCGGGCGTTGAAACGGTCAACGCGACACTCGGCCAATCGGTGACGACACAGGCAATTGTTAACATGCCTTTGAATGGCCGCAACGTGCTGGACCTGGCACTTCTGCAGCCAGGCGTTACGCCGACTAATTCGCGATCGGGATCAGCCGGCACGTTCAGCATTGCCGGAAGCAAATCGGACTCAGTCACCTTTCTACTGGATGGCGGCAACAACAATAACTTGCTGAGTAATGGAGTGGTGTTCAACCCGAATCCCGACACCATTCAAGAATTCCGGATTCTCACAAGCAACTACACGGCCGAGTATGGACGGAACGCCGGCGGAATTATTAGCACTGTCGTCAAGTCTGGAACCAACGAACTGCATGGAAGCGTGTACGACTACCTCCGCAACGATGCATTCAATGCCAATCCGTTTTTCAATAATGCAAATGGACTGGCACGGCCGATTCTGAAGCGGAACCAGTTCGGCGCGTCCGTGGGCGGGCCTCTCGTTATCCCTAAAGTAGTCAATGGTAAGGATCGCGTGTTCTGGTTCGTGGGCTGGCAATCGCAGAGACAGACGGCGCTGGTCCAGAATCCTTCGGTAGTCACTTACACGCCCCGCGAGTTGACGGGCGATTTCTCGCTTTCGAATGCCGCTCGTAATGGTCCCAATACCCGCGTAGCTTCGTTTCTTCAGAATTTCCCCTATTATCAACCGAACCCGGCACTCGCGTCTCAAGCAATCATCGACCCGAGCCGGATCAACACAGTTGCGAAAAACTATATCAAAGCAAACTTGATTCCGACTTCGCCTGCGGGCATTCTTTTCCCGCAGGGTTCTCAGAAACGCGACAACGATGAAATTCTGGGTAAGAGCGATATATTGGTAACTCAGAACGATCGGATTTCGGTCCTTCTGGGGTTTCGTCGAGCGCCTCAACTCGACCCCTTCAGCGCTGAGGCGAATGTGCCCGGGTATCCTACCACGACCACCGCGAAGCAATATTTCGGGAACGTAAGCTACACCAAAACCTTTTCCCCAAATTTGCTGAACGAGGCGCGCGTAACCGCGCAAAGGAACAACCAGACGCAATCGGTTCCAGCTATCCAACTACCGATACCGTCTGCGTTGGGTATCACCGGAATTACGCCTGATAATCCCACTGGTCCGACCCAGTTTCGCCTGAATAGTGGACTTCGAATCGGGTTCAGCCGCGGCGGTCCCACCACCTTGATCGACAACACCTATGGCTTCCTGGACAATCTGAGTTGGATTAAGGGCCGCCATACGATGAAGTTCGGGTTCTATTATTCGCCCTATCAGGACAACACCGTTTACGATTTCTATATCGATGGCCGTTTCCGTTTCCTGGGGACTTCTGGCCGGGGTTCGGGGAACGACCTTGCCGACGTGCTTTTCGGTTTGCCCGATCAGTACACTCAATTTCCCGCGGCCCCGTCGAACATTCGCTCACGCTCGTACGCTGGATACGGGCAGGATGAGTGGAGGGTCACGAAAAACCTGACACTTACCTTCGGACTGCGCTACGAATATAACTCTCCGAAGTACGATACTCAGGGGCGATCTTTTTCCATCGTATACGGGCAGCAGTCGCAACGATTCGTCAATGCTCCCAAGGGGCTGCTGTTCCCAGGCGATCCCGGAGCTCCCAAAGGCGCCAACTTCCCCGACAAGAACGATTGGGCGCCCCGCTTCGGCTTCGCTTACGCGGCCACTTCCAAGACTAGTGTTCGTGGTGGTTTCGGTGTGTTTTACGACGTCTTGAAAGGCGAGGACAATCTGCAGTTCAACGGTCAGGCCCCGTTCTTCGGTTTCAATTCATTCCGTTTTCCGAAGCTCACTGCGATCAACAGCGAAGTGCAATATCTGATTAATCCGTACAAGTCCACCGGGACCGTGAACACGTTCCCGTCGCGGCCGCCTCCTAAGGACCTGAACTTCGACGCAAATGGGTTTCTACCGATCGGCGACGCGAGCGTCTACTTCGTCGATCCGAATCTCCGCACTCCCTATACCTTGCAATACAACTTGAGCGTACAGCAACAGTTGGCGTCGGGGTTGGTCGGCGAAGTCAGTTATGTCGGCTCACAGACCAGAAAGGGAACGGCGCTGGTCGACGCGAACCCATACATTGTTGGCACAGACACACAGCGCCTAGATACGCAACCAGGTGTCCAGCCCGGAAACTTCAGCTTTCTGGATACCTTTGCGAATGTCATCAATGGCCACTATGACAGCCTTGAGGCGAGCCTGACTAAACGTCCTGCCAGGACCGGTTTCCTGGGTGACACTTTTTTCACACTATCGTGGACTTGGGCGCATGGTCTCAATAATGCCGACGGCTTTCGTGAGAATAGCGGCATTGTACCGGCCTACAATTGGCGCCAGTTTTACGGTTCCTCGGACAACGATGTCCGCCATCGCGTGGTGTTCAGCGGAGGGTGGGACCTCCCCTTGGGGAGGAACTCCAGCAATACATTTGTGAAGTACGCGCTGCGCGGCTGGACCATATTCCCGATCTTCACATTTCGAACAGGCTTCCCACTGGATATCGCTTCGGGTTTGATTGCCGGCGGAACGCCGGGACCGTCCGGGGCAGGCGATCCGGATCAGGTACGCCCGAATCTGGTGGGCGGCGGCGTTTCTACGTTTGATCCCCACCTTACGCAAAGGCTGTCTGGAGCGACCGGCAACTTCTACTTCGATCCGGCCAACTTCGTGCTCCCCGATGCGATTCCAGGCAAGTATACCTACGGGAATCTAGGCCGCAATTCGTTCCGCGGACCCAATCGGATAAATCTGGATTTAGCAGTTTCCAAGAAGATTCCAATCTTCCGCGAGAGAATTGCAGCGGAGCTGCGCGGAGAGGCCTTCAACGTCCTCAATCACACAAATTTCAGTGATCCCCAACTCAACTTCCAATCGGGCGTCTTCGGGCAGATCAGCACTACTGCCGATCCCAGAATTCTGCAGGTCGCTCTGCGCGTTGTTTTTTAAGTTGGTGGCCTTGAGAATCGGGCATGTGCGCGCATGCCCGGCTCTCTTATAGAGTCCTGTGCTATCCTAGCCAGTTGCCGTAGGGGTCGTTCCTGTTCGACCGCAACCTCTGCGTCTCGCGATATCAATTTAACGATCTATTTCACGTGGAGGTACGATGAATCCGAAAGAAGTCCTGGAGTTTGCCAAGCAGAAGGAAGCCCGCCAGTTTGACCTGCGCTTTACCGATCTACCGGGATTGTCACAGCACATTTCCTATCCCATAACGCAGCTCTCAGAAGACTCGTTTGAAGAGG
>JBBSEX010000135.1:0-4261 GCA_038239345.1 Bryobacterales bacterium | reverse complement strand
TGCCGGGAACGTAATCGTTGCGGGAACCACCAGCTCGGACGATTACCCGGTTACGCCGGGTGCATTCCAGACGGCCTACGCTCCTGCCGCCGCACCACCGCCGTATTTTGGATTTCCGGGGGCGCGGTTTGCGCCTCCCGCCACCGGGTACGTCACCAAGATCAACGCTACGGGAACCGGTCTAGTGTGGTCCACCTACTTTGGTGGTTCTTACGCCGATCACATTACCGGCATGGCCGTCAGTGCAACGGGCGTTCTGTTTCTCTCGGGCCGTGCTGGTTCGAGCGATCTGCCGGTCCTCGCCGGAGCGCCGGACGGGTGTAAGCCGTCGCCGAATCAGGTGGTTGGCTTTGTGGCCCGTATGATGGCTCCCGATGGAGTGACCGCCGGCCCGACTCAACTGGTTTATGGAGCCCCCGATTGCCTCTATGGGTCTTGCAACACTCTGCCGAACTATCAACCCGGCTGGCCGCTCGCGCTTCGGGCGGATGGAACCGCAGTAGTTGGGGGCGTGAACGGCATCCTAGCCTCCATTGATTTTTCGTCCAGCAGTCGTCTGGCGTGCATCATCGATCCCGCCGACAACGCGCAGCTTGCCAATGTTGCGCCAGGTCAACTCGTTTCGCTGTTCGGTACGGACCTCGCGCCCGCAGCTCCCTTTGTCCCATCGGGCGGAGTGGTGAACTCCTCTGACAGCTTCGGAGTGTTTTTCAACGGCATCGCAGCGCCGATCCTTTTTTCTTCGGCCCAGCAGATCAACGTGCAGGTTCCCTACGAGATCGTCGGCCAACCCCGCGTAGAAATTCAGGTGCTCAGTAAAGAGATTCCGCTTCCTGTCTCGGAGACTCGCACGCTCGGAGTGGTGCAGCGGCAGCCCAGTATTTTTCTTTCGCCGCCCGCTTTGGAAAGTCCGTTTCCCGGAGTGACCGTGTGCGGCACGACCGTGGCTGTTGGCGAAACCGCAGTGGCTTTGAACGCGGATGGCACGCTGAACGATTGCACAAACCCGGCGGCCGCGGGCTCGGTGGTAACGCTTTTCCTCAATGGTGTCGGACCGGTGAAACCGGCTCAACTGACCGGCGTGATCATGTCAGGGCCGGCTGTGGCACTGACTCCAGGGGTGGATGCCAACGCTGGACCATCGATCGTGGCATTAAGCACCTCGACTGTTCCGGGCACCATCAGCGGCGTGGGCCAAGTGAAGTTGCAGTTGCCGCAAAACTTGAGCTTGTTTCCGAGCGCAGTGACGCCCACTCTCGCCGGCGACTCCTTTCGCGAAGGAAGCATTCTGATCTGGACCCGGCCGAATTGAGGAGGTTTCTATGAGATCGCTGGTCTTTTTTCTATCTAGCCTTGCACTTGGTGCACAGACCGTCTGGTTTGAAGCGAATGTCGGCCAAGTGAAAGGTCAGACGGAATGGGTCGGGCACTCAAAAGGCGCGTACCTTTACATCACAGGCAATGAGGTTGTGTACGCGAACAAGACGAACACCCACATGCGGCTGTTCGGCGCGACGGCTCACGCGCGGGTGGAGGGCTTCGAGCCTACCGGAGGCTACTCCAACTACTTCACAGGCCGGGATGAGAAGACGTGGTTCACAGGCATTCCTCATTACGCCCGACTCCAGTACAAGGATGTATATCCAGGCATCGACCTCGTGTATTACGGTTCCGCGCGCAATGCCGAGTATGACTTCGTCGTGAAGCCTGGAGGAAACCCCGACAGGATCGAACTGGCGTTCAGCGAACCGGTTAGGATTGACCACGGCGATTTGGTTGTTGGAAGCCTGCGCCAACACCGGCCTCGCGTAATCCAGGACGGGATTGCAATCAACGCGGACTATACACTCGGCTCAGCGGGGCGGGTGCGGTTGGCGCTCGGCGGCTACGACCGGACGCACGAACTGACGATCGATCCGGTTCTGGAGTTCTCTACATTTCTGGGCGGCCCCGGGGAGGACCTAGCCCACGGGATTGCATTGGATTCTGCTGGAAATATATTTGTTGCCATGTCAACGCAATCCCCTGCCACGCCGAGCCTGAACCCCTTTCAGCAGACTAATCTTGTGGGCCTGCAACCGGCAGTATTCAAATTCACTCCTGACGGAAAACAACTTTTATACTCTTCGGTGATCGGATCTGGGGGCTGGGATCCCGCCTACAGTATTGCTCTGGACTCCAATGATGGAAGCCCAATCATTACCGGCAGTACGCAATCACCGAACTTTCCTCTAAAGAATCCGATCCAAGCGCAATTGACAGCGGGTATCCATGCCGCATTTATGACTAAGCTGTCGCCGGATGGCCGATCTCTCATTTACTCGACGTATCTCGGTGGAACGAACAGAGATGACTCGATAGCAGTAGCCGTGGATGCGCAGGGTAACGCCTACTTTGGAGGATATACAAATTCACGCGATTTTCCGATCAAGAACGCCATTCAGCCCAACTATGGAGGAAGTTCCGACTGTTTTCTCGCGAAGATAACGGCGTCGGGGGCGCTTGCGTTCTCAACCTATTACGGAGGAAGCGGGAGAGAGTTTTGCGGTGCAGTGTCGCTGACTCGCGATGGCGGAGTGCTTCTGGGCGGCTCATCGAATTCTTCTGATTTTCCGTTCAAGAACGCAATTCAGACTCAAACCACTGCACGAGGGGGGTACAACACACCCGCGCTAATGAAGTTCACAGCAGACGGCCAAAGTGTGGTGTTCGCGACCTACTACGGCGGTCCAGCAGCGGGAGACACTTCAGGAGTGACGACTGACACATCTGGAAACATTTATGTCGATGGTTGGGTCGGTGATAACAATTTTAAGACCAAGAATGCATATCAAAGTGTCTTGCTTTCTGACACGAGCGCTTTTTTAGCGAAATTCGATGCGAACATGCAGAATGCTATCTTCGCCACCTATTTAGGGGGATCTGGTAGATCTATGGCAACCGCCATCGCCGTGGATTCGAACGGAAACGCCTATGTCGCCGGCCAAGTAGGGTCGGCAGACTTTCCTACGAAGAATTCGTTGCAGAAGTTTTTAGGCGGCGGGATCGATGGTGTTGACGTGTTCATTAGTAAGTTCGACCCCTCAGGCTCCGCGCTCCTCTATTCAACTTTCCTCGGTGGCTCAGGCGGAGAGAATGTTAGCAACATAGCATTGGATTCAAAGGGAAATGCTTATATTGTCGGTTGGACTCTTTCCCTCGGCTTTCCGGTGAAGAACGCATTCCAACCTAGTTTTGGCGGTGGAGGCGATGGGTTCCTGACCAAAATCTCGGATGATGCATTACTTAGTCAATCGCCGATCACGGTCACCCCGAGCCGGGTTGGTTTCCAATACATACAGGGTGGGAGCCTCCCTTCGTCCCAAAGCGTCGCCGTCGCCGGTGGGTCGTTCACACCGACTAGCTCCACTTCGTGGTTGGCGGCCTCTAGTCTCGGATCGTCACTAACGGTTTCAGTGCTGCCTGCTGGCCTAGCTCCCGGAGCCTACACGGGAAGCGTGCAATTGACGCCGCCCGCGGGCACACCAGCCACGGTGGATGTGTCGTTTCTGGTGCTTGCACCTGCGGCTGTGATTACGTCTTTACAGCCACCCATCATCGCCATTGGATCGGACGACACAAGAGTCACGGTGCACGGCTCCGGATTTACCAAAGTTTCCGTGCTTCAGGTCAACGGGATTCCTTGGTTGACCACACCCGTCCAATTCGTGGACCCCTCGACACTGGTTTTCAGCGTACCAGCCGCGAATCTCATGGATGCCTACACGTTGAGCATCTCCGTCCAGAATTCCCAGTCGGCGCTGTCGAACGTGCTTGCGCTTTCGGTCGGCGTCCTGGCACCGAGTTTTACGGCTGCTTCTGTCGTGAACGCAGGCAGTTTTGCTGGCGGCCCGGTCGCGCCGGGTGAAATCGTCACGATCTTCGGAACCAATCTTGCCGGGAACGTTGCCTTCGACAACATCCCGGCAACGATCGTGTACTCGTCAGCCACTCAGATCAGTTCCACGGTCCCGTACACAGTGACCGGTCCGACAACCGCGCTGAAAGTCGGCACTTCCATTCCGGTCAGCTTGGATGTGGCACCATCCGCGCCGGGGATCTTCGCCGCTGTGTCGAACGGAGATGGGACGCTGACGCTCTATGCGACCGGCTGCGGCGCGCTCACGCGAGATGCCCTTCCTTTGTGCCAGTTGCCTGTGTCGGCAACGATCAACGGTGAGCCTGCGCCAGTGCTCTATGCGGGCATTGCGCCTGGGTTGGT
>JBBSEX010000134.1:0-4327 GCA_038239345.1 Bryobacterales bacterium | reverse complement strand
TGAAACAACGGCTTCGGCCGATGCTGGGGCTGAAGAGCTTTCGAACTGCGACGGTTGTGATCAGTGGAATCGAGTTGGCGGAGAAGATCAAGAAGGGCCAGTTCAAAATCGGCAAGCTCGGCGGATGCACGGCGACGATGCTGGAGATCTGGCAAGCCGCCTTGGCTGCGTAATCCAAAAACCTCTCATTGGACAGGACGAAACCGACCGACTTTGGCGACGTGGAATCGCCGTAGACGGTGTAGACAACGGACATAATGCGATCATCCAGATCCTCATAGAACACGACTTTTGACACTACATCTTGGCCTTTCTGCCAAGCTGCCTAATCGCCGTGCAGTTCCCTAAGCGATCCGGGCCTGAGCCTCGGCCGGCCTGATGTTGTAATTCACCCTAAAGAAATTAGTGAAGTCGTATTTCCTCTTGATGTCGGCCAAGCGCGTCAGATTAGGGCCGAAAGCTGTGTTGATGACCTCCTGGACTTCAACATCGAGCGCGGAAGCAAGATGCGCATTGGCCGAGAAAGGGCGAAGAGCTTCTTCGCCGGCCCGTGCCCAGTCCCGGTGGAGAGAGGTGTCCGCTGGCTCGGTCCACTGAGCGAGAAATAGAGTATCCCAAGGAAGATCGCGATGTGGAAATGCGGTGGCATCCTTCGCGACCCGGCCAGCGGCACCGCCGTAGTATTCGAGAACGACGGCGGAAAGAGGGGATGTTATCCGGTTGGCGTGCTCGACAGTAGCGGCGATGGCGTCGTCTGATAGTTTCCGCTGCAGAGTGGACTTCCAATAATTGTGATTGCCATCCGGGAACGATGGGGCAAGCAGCGACTGCATCGCGGGGAAAGGCAAGGGCTGGATAGCGTCAACGACCGGACTGCCGAAGGTGCGAAGAGGTTCGAGGACACGTTGGCCATCGGCGATATCGCCGCAGTAGCAGGGGATCACGGCGACTAGCGGAGCGCCGTCCGGAGCATGAAGGAGCGCGGCATAGGCTGTGACTTCGTCGGGAGCACATTCGATGTAGTCGCGGAAGTGGCGGATTACATCGACAGCGGCATCGCGAGGGTAAAGGAGAAGTCCGCCCAAGACAGTGTGTACCGGGTGCGCTTGGAACTCGAAAGAAGTAACAACCCCGAAGTTCCCACCTCCGCCGCGGAGGGCCCAGAAGAGATCTTCATTCTCAGAGACACTGGCGGTGAGTACTTTACTGTCCGCGGTGACTATCTGGCAGGACAACAAATTGTCGATGGACATGCCGTACTTGCGAAGCAGCCAGCCAACACCACCCCCGAGGGTGAGACCCCCAATACCTGTCTTCGGCACTATCCCGGATGGGACTGCGAGACCGAATGGGTACGTTTCCCGGTCGAGATCACTAAGCGTCGCGCCACCCTGGACGCGTACGGTGCGTGTGGCCGGGTCCACATGGACGGCGCGCATGCGCGAGATCAATGACAATGCCATCGTCGCAAAGGGCACGGCCGCCGACATTGTGGCCTCCGCCTCGAATTGCCGTGAGCAGATTGTTGTCGCGCGCGAAGTTGACGGCGGCGATGACGTCGGCGACACCTGAGCAACGCGCGATCAGCGCCGGACTCTTTTTGACGCTGGCATTCCAAATCCGAGACGCGTCATTGTAGCCATCGTCGTGAGGCTCAAAAAGCTCACCGTGGAACGTAGATGCGAGCAGTAGAATGTCCATGGAAGTGTATTATATACGCTCGTTAGTAGTTCCAATCCTCGATTTAATCAAGAGCAGAACTGAACACGGCAGTTCCCCCTGGAGAGTCGCATTATCGGAATCTGCTTTCCGAGCGGATCGTCGGCAATCCGGACACGATCATGAAGCGTAAAGGCTCATGTCTCGCCGATCACCAGGCTTTCCCGAGCCGATTCCACCACGGCCTTTGTCACCTGTTGTAGGGTGTTTATTTCGATAATTCGTCCCATCTGCGTGAGCAACCGGTTCAACAGCCGGAAGTTTGCTTGGCCGGGCACTAAGGGGCGGGCGTTTACGTTTGTAACCCCGAAGCGCTTACGCTCCCGCGCCAATCTGCCGCAAAAGGGTAGCAACATCGAAATAGAGTCGTGCTGCCTGAATCATTCTGGTTGCGAGGTCGTATTCGTAGAATGAGCAGCCTGGAACCTGAACCTGTTTGCCTGTTGCCTCGATGTTCCCAAAAGGACCTGTATGCACGCCTTCAAAACTCCATTCCACTGCGACCAGATTTTTACCGTGGGCCAAGTTCAGAATGACATTTACATTGCCAGGAAACGCAGTGATGAACGGGCGGACAAAGTTATCTCGCACAGCCGTCTTCCCTTCGAATGTTCCTGCTGGGACGCGGAGTACAATGTTGTCCGAATAGTAGGCGAGAATCTTATCCTCATCGGTGCCTGTCCAGGAAGCCAAATACTCTTCGACAAAAGCGCGAACGTCTTCCTCCGCCGCTTGTATGGTCACAGAGTGCATGGGTAGCTCCTTCTCAACGATGCGATTGCCTCGCCGTGGGCCAAGTATACACCTGTGGCATGCACCAACATTGCCCCCAATCAGAATACGATGGTCGGGGGCCTTCGCAGAATTCGAAAGGTCCATGCTCAAGAAACGAACCAAAGCGGGATTGGATGCTGCCCGTGAAGAGGGCTGAAATTGGTGCTCGGCGTCCAAAGGCCATCCAACGAAGGTCAAACGCGTCAAGTAATATCAACGACGGATCTACGCCAAAAATTCCGAAAATGACAGTGGAAAACTTGTCACTTTGCAAATTATTTGGCGTAAAACTTTGCACGCTATGTGGCGTACCGAGTCCGGGAAGCGGAGCGGCGCAGCCAGTGCGCAAACCTTTCGCCATTGTTGACCGAAACGCAATACAGTTTCGCAACGACGAACTCAAGCAAATCGCGAGAGCGGCGTTGCGTTGCAGAACCGAACGTTTGTGCAAGCCAGCTCTGCCACCGATTGTTCTGCTACCGGTCCCGCCGTTCCTGGTACCGCTTTGCGGAACACTATGCGACAAGACAGGTTCATCCCCTGATGTCTGCCAAGTCTTCGCGGACGCGTGACGCTTGACACTCGCTTCCACCATCCCGTGCCGTGCGTCCCGGTCGAAGGGCGTGATCCCCAGCCAGGAACGTACCAAAAACCATGTGACGATATCTGGCGGTGCTGGCTTCGTAAGCCGCCAGCCCGGCGGGAACTTCCTTATGCCCGGCGGCTTTGGACACGTGCCGCGTGATAGAGGCCGGAATGTCTTCCAGGCGAACGAAATACCCGAGCCGCTGAAAGGTCTTCAGGAGAAGCAGCAGGCCAACATTAGGTGCTGGTTCCTTGGTCCGCTCTTCGGCGAACGCAAGCTCCCACAGCGTGGGAGTGAAGATATCGTTCAGTTCGCGCTCCGATGGGCTCGGTTTGAGTACTGGATATGCGGTGTCCGTCGCGCTGAGCATCGCTCGGGAGATCCCCTCCCCGTACGTGTGATTGAATGAATGTACCACATAGGGCCAAAAACTAAAGGTTTTGGCCATGCTGGTGCGTGCTTCTGAAATGGCCGAAAAACGTTCAATTTCGTTGCCCTCCAAGGCGAAGGTTTTTGGCCACCCTTCCTCGAAGTCGAAACCAAGTCTCCGCGCGGGATTATACGCGCGGGTGTCGACGCATGATCAGCACACGCTGCCGCTGCAAATGGAAGCTATGCGGAACTACGCCCGGCAGCGCGGATGGACTATCGTCAGTGAGACCAAGGATGTCGGATCAGGGTCGATTCAGCGGCCGAAGAGGGAGGTGCTCATGAAAGCGGCTCGCCGCCGGGATACCGATGTAATCTTGGTCTGGAGGCTGGACCGATGGGGCCGTTCGGTGGCCGATTTGGTCATGACCTTGAAGGAGCTGAATGAACTCGGTGTCGCCTTCGTGTCACTGACCGAAGCGCTGGATCTAACGACCTCAAGTGGACGGGCCATGGCTGGGTTGCTGGCAGTGTTCGCGGAATTCGAGCGAGAGATTTTGTGTGAACGTGTGAGGGCCGGACTGGCCCAGGCACGGAAGCAGGGAAAGCGTTTGGGGCGGCCCCGATCAGCGGCACTGAAAGCAGATCAGGTCCGTCAATTGACGTCGGAGGGGTTTAGCCAAGCAGAGATCGCGCGGCGGTTGCGCATTGGGCGTACGTCAGTGCGGCGGCTTTTGGCGGTGCGAACCGGTGTCCGAAAGACGAGGCCGGCTCAGGAGCGATGAATGTTGGAACGAGAGGAGTGCTTTCGCGACAAGGGCAAATGGCGTATCGTCCTGGAGTTGCAGACGAACACTGAGCGGACCTGGAAGGAGAATG
>JBBSEX010000133.1:0-4508 GCA_038239345.1 Bryobacterales bacterium | reverse complement strand
CGTCGAGGGCGCAACTGCAACTCCCAGCTCTGCCGCTATCGAGGCGAGATCGCGGTAGCTCAGCTTGAACCGCAAATACCAGCGCACACACAGGATGATTACGTCGTCGGAGAACCATCGTTTTCTAAACAATGGATTACGGCCAGTGCCGTGCTTTCGCATGTTCTCATTCTGAGTGAACCTAAAACCAAGGTGCAACAGAACCCCCCCCGATGTTCTCTACACGGACAACGGCAGCGATTTCACATCCAATCATCTGGAACAAGTAGGAGCGGATCTGAAGATCCGGTTGGTTTTTTCCATTCCCGGCAAACCGAGGGGCCGTGGCCGTATCGAACGGTTCTTCTCGACGGTGAACGAGATGTTCTTGTGCGAATTGGATGGCTACGCTCCGGCTGGCGGCGCGGTGCGAGGGAAGCCAACGCTGACGCTGGCAGAGTTCGATACGTTGTTCCGTGCCTTCCTTCTCGACGTGTACCACCGCCGAGCGAATTCAGAAACCAAGACACCGCCTGTTGAGCGCTGGGAGGCCAACGGCTTTCTACCGCGAATGCCGGGCTCGCTGGAACAACTGGACCTGCTGCTGATTCAAGTAGCAAAGGCGCGCCAGGTGCGAGTCGATGGAATTCATTTTCAGAGTCTCCGCTACATCTCGACCACACTGGCAGCGTACGTTGGGGAAACGGTCACGCTGCGGTTCGATCCGAGGGACTTGGCAGAGATCCGCGTCTTCCACGAAGAGAAGTTCTTATGCCGCGCCGTCTGCGCTGAACTCGCCGGTGAGACCGTGCCGCTTCGGGAGATCCTCCGCGCCCGGAATCGGCGACGACGGGAACTGCGCGGCGTTCTTCGGGACCGCGAAAGCACCGTAAATACTCTGCTCGATTTGAAGCGCGGAGGAATCACGGAGAAAGAACATGCCCCACAAGAAAGCGGCTCTGCAGCAAAGCCCGCAAAGCTACCCGCAGTCGTCCCTCGGCTCAAGCGATACAAAAACGAGTAGCGACGCCGTAGTCGAAACCCTCGAACACCGCCGATTCGCAGAGTTCTGTGACGCGTGCAAGCGCTACAAGTACATCGGCCTCTGCTACGGCCCTCCTGGCGTCGGCAAGACGGTGTCAGCGCGGCACTATGCCAACTGGGACAGGATGCAGGATCTCTTTAGTCATCCGGGCCAAGATGCAGCCGCAGTCGAGGAGATTCTTCCAGTTCCACAGTTTTTTACACCGCGCCGGTAGTCGGCGCGCCGAGCGTCATAGAGAGACAGATCGGGCGACTCCGAGACCGCCTGCATAGCGCCGCTATTGATGTGCGGCGTCAGCTTGAGAGTGCGGAAATGCGGCGGCTTCTGGGTATTCTTGATGACCTGCGTGATCGTCTGAAGAACCCAGATGGATATCGCAGCCAGGAGACTGAGGACGCTGAAGACGCCTTCCTCAAACAACGCCATCGAACGATGGGGCTAGAAAGGTTGGTCCTCGATCCGACCACGCTGTTGGTCATCGACGAAGCCGACCGGCTCAAGATTGCAGGATTGGAGCAGACACGGAGCATTCTCGATCAGGGCGGGGTTGGAATGATTCTGATCGGTATGCCAGGCATTGAAAAACGCCTGGCTCGCTATCCGCAGTTCTACTCCCGCATCGGCTTTGTCCACGAGTTTCGTCCGCTGTCGGCGAGCGAGATTAGTCAACTTCTGGAACGACACTGGACGCCACCCGGCGTGAAACTTCCGGGCGGCGCGATTGATTTAGTCGCCGCCGCTTCAATCATCCGAATCACTGGCGGCAACTTCCGGCTGCTGAATTGGCTCTTGACTCAAGTCGAGCGGATTCTCGAAATCAACGCTCTGCCGACAGTGACCAAAGAGGTGGTTGAGGCGGCGCGAGAGAATCTTGTCATCGGGCATTCCTAGGAAACTCTACACTATGCCGTTGTTCGTGGGTTGCTGATTTTTGGGGAACGGCATGACGTCATTCGCAGTCGAGATTACATGAATCTCGCGCGTCAGCGCGTCGATCAATTCGTCAACAACCGCGCTGACGGGACGCATAGTTTCAACCTTGCGCACGGGCATCGCCATGTAAACATCAAATCGCGTTCGTATGACGGCTTCTTCCCTCAAAGCGGACCGGCCGAAGGGACGGGCGATCTGCCTCCGAACCGTTTCGCTCACGCAAACCTCGCGATCAAGAGATAGCAAAAGGGCGAATGTCTTGGGGCAAAGTTCGACCTCGGCACGAACTTGCGCATATTGAGGATGTGCGTTCCAAACGTAAGTCATGAAGCCGGACGATAATGCCATTACACCTGGTCGATTTTCGCGGTCAAGCAGCGAGCAATAGTTTTCGATATTCTGCTCAGCGTAGTTATGATAGCCGTGCTCCTCGATGAACTCGCTGATGTCGCCAACCCGTTCGTCGAAGTATCGATCCAGATCGACGAAGGAAACACCAAGGCGCAGCGCGAGAAGCGCGCCCGTCGTGCTCTTGCCGGAACCGCCCGGCCCAATGAGTCGAATCATGCTGGACATTCTAGCGGATCCGCCAGAAGCTTTTCCCCCACAGTCTCCCATGAAGACGATATCCGCGATCGTCAAATCCGGGCATTGAAGCGCGGCCTCTTGCACTACTCTGCCCGTGGGATCGACGATGCCGGACGAACCATACGACATCAATTCACCGCTTGCGCCAGCGACATCCGCTCGGATCACCCCAACGCTGTTCTCTGTTGCTCGGGCGATGTCTGTCGCTCTTGCTTCCTTCACCAACGAAAGGCTCGCGCGGGCGGCGAGCAGGGCGTTGTTCGTCGGCACAAAGAGGAGTCGTGCTCCCTGCGCGGCCATCGCCGCTGCCGGCGGGCGGGTGTACTATTGGCCACGCAGTCGCGTAGGCGCGACTGGTATGGTCGCGACGGCCGGGCCAGTCTACTGCCGAGCACGCCGTTTTGCACGAGTTTGCAGAAGTCGACCCGCAATTCCCTCAAGAGCGACCAGTTGCCGGTGACAGGGAGCAGGAGTCCGTGCTCGCCAGCACTTGGCGCGCGAGGGAACCAAGTCGCGCGCGGGTCTCCGGCGACATCCGTCGGAAAAAGTCCGTGCTCGCCCGTCCACTTCGCGGAATGAACGCGCCTTGGAGAGACCGGCGTGGCTGGTCGGAGCCATTGAGACCCTGTCCGTGCCATGTCGACCCATTGAACAGGAGGAGTGATCCTGCGGGTCCACACGCTGAGACTAACTGCCCAACGTATTCCTGGAGGCTGTCACCATTTGGAGGGTCGTTCCAACGGTGCGAGCCGGGTATGAAGCGAGTTGCGCCATTGTCGGGCGTAAACGCGTCGATCATGAGGATGAAGCCAAGCAGAGGCCAGTCCGTGGAGGCGCGTTCTACGTCCACGTGGATGTCCAGCACTGCGGCTCCGGGCCGGAGGGTTCGCGCGTTCAGTGTGCTCAACTTGAACGTCGAGCCTACGGTCTGATGCGCGGCATCAAGTAGCGGCGGATACACGTACAACGAATCGAACAACGGACCGCGATTGACGAAGTCCACAACACGGGTCGATGAGGACCCCACTCGGATGTCGTCTCCGACTGCGGCACGGACCTCCGTGTCGTACGCGTCAGAAAGCACTCCGAGCTGCTCAACAGGAAAGGGCCCTGGAAGCACGACGAAGCCAGAATCCTCCAAGGCGGCCCTCGCGGCAAGAGAGAGTGCGCCGGATACCTCAAGGAATAATGGATCTCCTGCCAGCATAACGACGAAGATATCATCTCTTCCATCATCCGGCGCACAGGAAGGTCTCAACTCGCGGGAAGTCACGATGTCGTGAGGCAACTGGTACCCGGCTCTGTGACGACCAGCGGATCAGCCCGAGATGATTTGCTGGGTTTTCTGCGTTGCAAAAAGGTATTGCGTTACTAATTCGATTGGCGATACATTTGAGCAATGTAGATTGGCTACGCCCGAGTCTCAACCGACGATCAGGACACTGCCGTCCAAGTGGCGGCGCTCAAGACCGCTGGATGCGAGCGGATGTATCGTGAGAAGGCGTCCGGTGGACGTTGGGACCGGCCGGAACTTCATCGACTCCTCGATCAACTTCGCAAAGGTGATGTGCTTGTAGTCTGGAAACTCGACCGGCTGTCTCGGTCGCTCCGTGACGTGCTCACGATTATGGAACGGCTCGAGGACGCAGGCACGGGCTTCCGCAGCCTGACCGAAGCCATCGACACGACTACAGCGGCAGGCCGGATGATGATGCAGATGGTCGGGGCCTTCGCCGATAATGCGGAGTTCGCTATTATGCAAAGCCACAGCGCTGGAGTGGCGGTGTGGCCTGCATATCAATGATTCGGGACTCTGCATTATCCCGGTTCGAACAGTGAGGCAATCAACGCGTCGGGCGCTTTGAACCGCCCGCGGCGCAAGGCAAGTGGCACTACCGCCTCCACGGCTTCTAACTTCTCCGATGGATCCACCCGCAGGTAGATTTCGGTCGTGCGGATATCG
>JBBSEX010000132.1:0-4569 GCA_038239345.1 Bryobacterales bacterium | reverse complement strand
TACAGGCGCGACTGAGTAGTGCCGCGCGCGGAGTACATGCTGGGCGATATAACCCCTCGTGCTCCGCAAGAACCTCGTACACGATAGGGGAGGGGTCGGGCGCGCTACTAAAGCGGCGCGCCGACCTGGTCGAACGAAGATTTCGCCCACTGTTAAAAAACAAGTGGCGCTGCCACCTGCGCCGGACGCGAGAATATCCTGAAGCGGCAGTTGGCCCCATGTGAGTGCCTTCAGGCTGGGCCCGGGGCGCCATCTGTCGGTAAAAGCACCCCGTGAGAGCTGAAAAAACAAGGCAACACGCTCGCTTTCGGATTATCCAACTGCTCATCGGCCAGAATCGGCCCGAAAGCGCAGCGGAAATCCAAAACGACTCTCGCCTTTTGCCCCTTTTACAACAAATCCCCGATTCAGGGCCCAAACTCTCTTACGATTTACGATTTCACTTGACATCGGACAATCCGCCTGGTAAGTTCCGCCACAACTCTGCGATAAGGAAAGCAGAATCTATTGGGGGGATCTTATGGCTCGCTTTTTGGGATGTTTGTTTGTGGTCGTCTCGATGGTTTCGATCGCCTCCGCGCTAAATCCTCCTGCAAGCGACCCACAAGCCCTTACCTATGCCAACCAGTCCTTAGTGGCCCTTACAAATGGCACTAGCATTAGCGACGTAACGCTCACCGGCAACGTCACTTGGACCGCTGGATCAGAGAGCGACACTGGGAGCGCGACGTTACGCGCTTCGGGATCGGCCGAGAGTAGAGTGGATCTCGTGCTTGCCGGCGGTACCCGAACCGAGATTCGAGACGCATCGACCGGCAATGCGCAAGGACAATGGTTCGCACCAGGCGGAAGTTCGGGGTACTTTGCGCCGCAAAATTGCGCCACAGATGCAGTCTGGTTCTTTCCCGCTCTCGGGTCGCTGGCCGCCGGAACCTCGGTGGTTCTCTCATATATCGGCCAGGAAACATGGAACGGCGCGACTGTCCAGCATTTGCAGTCTTACGCGTCGCAATCCGACCAGAGTTCGGGTTCGGGCGCTCCGCTGAGCACGATGGATTTCTATTTGGACGCGACCACGTTCCTGCCTACAGCGCTTGTCTACAACGCGCACCCCGACACGAATTCTCTGGCGAACGTCCCTGTCGAAGTCGACTTTTCCAATTATCAGACCATTAACGGAGTCACGGTCCCGATGCATATTCAGCGCTATATGCAGGGCACGTTAAATGCCGACATCACAGTTGCCAGCGCCACATTCAATACCGGGCTGAGTCTCTCAATCTTCGCAATCAACTAAGAATTCCGAGACGGGAGAAGGTCATGAAATACATTCTATGCGCCGCTTTGATTCTAGCGATTGCGACTCCAGTTGCCTCATGCCAAGTCGCCGCGGGGACCCCGCCGTTTAACAGCTTCGGGGGTGGCCCGTTCGATGTGGTAAATCTGGGAAATCTGAACGTGCACCTCAAGGTGCCAATCTTTAGCAAGGCTGGACGGGGACTGCCGTTTCAATATGCGCTGGACTATGACAGCTCGGTTTGGCAGCCCTTGACAGTTAACGGCGTGCTGACCTGGCAACCCTCGGGCACATGGGGCTGGACCGGTACAAGTGTCGGCCACAATGGGTATATCACGTACGATTCCCACGAATACAATTGCGATCTGGTGGGCACGCATTATTGGTGGTACCAGAACTTTACGTATTACGCGCCCGAGGGCATGACCTATCATTTTGGCGGCTTCATGGAATATGACCCCACGAACTGCGATAATGGGAACACTCTCACATATAGCGCTATGGCCACGGACGGCTCCGGCATCACGCTAGCAACTAGCCTCTCGTCACACGGAGTTTTGCAAGCGACCACCATTACCAAACGAAATGGCACGGTGATCAGTCCGCCCGTCAATCCAACGGGTGGGGCGATCGCTTCCACGCAGACCGACCCCAACGGTAATCAGATTTCAGTGAGTAACTCCGGTGTATATACCGATACGCTGGGCCAGACCGCGCTGACTGTGTCGGGCACGAATCCGCTCCAGTTTACCTACACCGCCCCGAGCGGAGCGAGTGCTTCGTACAACGTGAACTATAGTTCTTACAACATAAAGACCAACTTCGGTTGTAGCGGAGTAACAGAATACACGGCAAGCTCCGTATTGCTCATCAGCAGCATCGGACTGCCCGACGGTACGCAGTACACATTGACCTATGAGCCCACCCCCAGCAACACCGGCTACTACACTGGCCGCATTGCGAGAGTGACATTGCCGACTGGCGGATCCATTAGCTATAGCTATACGGGAGGATCGAACGGTATCACCTGTGCTGACGGTAGCGCCTCTGGGTTGCAGCGAACATTAAGCCCAGACGGCGTGGCAAGCAACATATGGTCATACGTGCGTTCGGATGTGTCTGGAAACCATTGGACGACCACGGTTACGACGCCTCCGGATGTGGCGAATGCCTCGTCGGCGGCTGACGACACGGTAATCGATTTTCAGGCGGATGCGAGCGCTTCAAACCATTCGTTCTACGAGACTCAACGCAAGGTATACCAAGGCTCCCACACAAGCGGAACGCTTCTGCTGACCACGCTGATCTGCTACAACGGGAACTACGCCAATTGCACGACTACGGCTGTGAACAGCCCGATAACGCAGCTTGACGCGTACCGCGAGATCCCCAGCGGTCAGAATTCGCTGGTCGAGGTAGTTTTCAACAGCAACGGACTTCCGACCGACGCGAAAGAATACGGCTACGGCGTGGCAACCGGGAGTGCGCCCTCAAGTAGCTATCTCGTGCGCGAGACGACCACGAGCTATGCCACGATCGCGAATGGTATTGTGGATAGCCCCTACCAGATTATCGTGAACGGTGCAGCAGCTAAGACGACCTTCGGCTATGATGCAAAGGGCAATACCACGTCGGTGAGCTCTCTGACATCTGGGAGCAATTCACTTACCAGAAATATTTCATACAACAGCAACGGTACCCTGAACACCGTCACGGATGTCAATGGCGCGGTCACAACCTACAACTATACCGGCAGCTCCTGCAATAGTTCATTTCCCACCTCGATCAGCGAGCCGCTCAGCCTTTCGCGCTCGATGACGTGGGACTGCGTCGGCGGCGTGGAAAAGTCGGTGACCGACGAAAACGGAAATGTCAGTTCGATTTCCTATACCAACGCCTATTTCTGGCGTCCTGACGGCTCCACTGACCAAGGAAGCAACACAACGTCGATTTCTTATGGCACCTCTCCATTAACGGTCGAAGCCAGCCTTCCCTTCAACGGCACATCCTCGGCCGTCGATATTCTCGCCACCTACGACGGATTCGGAAGACCTCTGTACAGCCAGCGCAAACAATCGCCCGCATCGAGCACTTTCGATTCAACCGAGATCACCTACGATGACCTCGATCGCCCGGTGAAGTCGAGCATGCCGTACGCCGCCGCTGAGGGGGTTGCCATGGGTTCGGGAACTCCGGTTACGACGAGCGCCTACGACGCACTGGGCAGGCTGGTCCAAGTGGTTGATGGAGGTGGCGGAACCTTCAACTGGACCTACACGAAACAGGATGTCCTGCAAGACATCGTCGCGCCCAGTGGGGAAAATGACAAGCAACGGCAATTTGAGTACGACGGTCTTGGTCGGCTCACGTCGGTGTGCGAGCTGACCACCGGAACCTTGTCCGGCACCTGTTCACAGAAGACCAGCCAAACCGGGTACTACACGACATACGTGCGTGATGCGCTGAACAATCTTACGAGTGTCACCCAGAACGCGCAGGCGGCTTCTGGGAGCCGGCAGACGCGCACCTACACGTACGACCTGCTCGGTCGGTTGACCTCGGAGAAGAATCCCGAGACCAACGGCGCGGCAGTCACCTATGTCTATGACACGGACTCGACATGTGGCACCTCGAATGGCGATCTCGTGAAGCGGACCGATGCGGTCGGAAATGTCACCTGCTACAAGTACGACAGTCTCCACCGTCTGACGAGCGTTACGTACCCCAGTGGCAGCTACGCTGCAGCAACCCCCACCAAGTGTTACGTTTACGACACGGCGACCGTCAATTCGCAGACAATGCCGAACGCGCATGGGCGGCTCGCCGAGGCTTATACCGGCACTGGAAGCAGTTGCCCCACCTCAACCAAAACTACCGACCTAGGATTTGGATATTCGGTTCGCGGGGAGGTGAGCGACGTGTATCAGTCCACCGCGCACTCTTCCGGTTATTATCATGTGTCGGCAACGTATTGGGCGCACGGATTGCTCAACATTTTGACTCCGAACATCTCCGGTTTGCCTACTTTCAAGTACGGCGGCACCGGCGGAGGGAATCTGGACGGAGAAGGGCGGCTCAAGGCGGTCACCGTCACCTCAGGAACCAATCCGGTGTCGAGTGTGGCCTATACGGCCAGTGGGACGACCGAGCCGATCGGGTCGCTGACGCAGGTCACGCTGGGGTCGAGCGATACCGACAGCTTTCAATATGATCCGAATACCGGGCGCATGACCCAGTTCAAGGCCACCATCGGTGCCAGCCAAAACCAAACT
>JBBSEX010000131.1:0-4616 GCA_038239345.1 Bryobacterales bacterium | reverse complement strand
GCGCTGTCGAACACGCAAAGGCGATTTCTCTCCCGCTGATCACGATGCCGATTCGGAACCGAGAACACCCACGCGGCTTCAGCCGTTCCGGCGACTTTCAGTCGTGCCAATTCTACCGGCTTTCAGCCGGTAGTCGTTAAACAAATTTCACGAGGGCGGAGTGCTTCGCCGACACGCTCATTATCCGGGACCGGAACACGCGGGGTCCAGGTTGGCTAGACACAACCGTGCCTACCATACACGTCCCGAAGTCCCAACTGGGATTGGCAAACCTGTCACTGTGGATGCGGGTCGAACTAGTGCTCGACCCCTCGCGCAAAGGCTTTGCCGGGGACACCCCAGGAGATCTAGGCGACATTGTCGGTCCTTTGGATGGCCGCTACACGACGGTCCGCGCACTGCTGTGCAGGTTAGCCGCGGCGTCGCCCGGCACGACCTGGATCGGCGGACGTGTGCTGGAAATCCCGGGTACGTCCTGGACAAATCCGTTGTGGACGCTCGCACCCTACGAACGGCCTCGCTAGCCCAAACCAGCCCATGTCCGATAGTTCCCGGAATCGCCTTAGGGTCCGGTTACCGGAAACCACCGGAAACCATCTCTGTGTTTCGCAAAGGGTTCTTTGTGCAACGCGACAGCCGAGCAAACTTGCCCACCGTGACTGTAGAGCGGAGGTTCCTATGCGGGCGTCTCGGCTTCGTCACCGAACGGCCACCACGTTTCGTCAGCTAGATGAAATTCCATTCCCTTTTTTGTTATGTAGAAATAGGTTCGGAAACTCTCCTCCACGACGTCAAGTCGCGGCATGCCCGGAAGCTCCCCTGCGAACGGGTCCGGGCCCTGGAAAGACGCGATCTATGACGAGGACAAAAGAGGCGTGCGGAGGGTCAATCGCGTCGTTTATGAGATCTGCGTATTGCGGATATTGCGGGAGCGGCTGCGCTGTAAAGAAATCTGGGTGGTCGGAGCGAACCGGTACCGGAATCCGGACGAGGACCTACCTATTGATTTCGACGCCCAGCGGAGCGTTTACTATGCCGCGTTGCGTCTGCCACAGGATGGGAAAGCGTTCGTCGAGAACCTGCGGCAGGAGGTAGAGCGGGAGGCCCAGAAAGGGCCGGAAATAGGGTTGACATGACACTGCTTTTGTTGTATAGAAATCTTAAAAGACTTGTTACTACTTCGCTATTTGGTGGCGGCCGCCCTCCTGCCGCCCGCGACGGCGCAAGAAGCCTCACAACCTATCCAAGCCACGGCTGAACTCGTTGTAGTGGATGTGCAAGTTGTCGAGAAAGCTTCCGGCCATAGCGTTAACAATCTGAATCGCGGGGATTTCGAGATATTCGATAATGGCAAGCGCCAGGAAATCCGGCAATTTGACTATGGCGTATCGCCCCTGGACGTAGTATTAGCACTCGATATCAGCGGCAGCATGGTGCAGTCGGCGCGCCGCGTCGCAGATGGCGCGATGACCGCGCTGGACGCCCTTAAACGGGATGATTCGATGGCGGTACTTGCCTTCTCGTCGCGAGCACGGGTCATGCAGTCCTGGACCGATGATACGACGGCGCTTGCCACCGCGATTCGCGACGCTGTGGACAGAATCACCCGGGTTGAGTCGGGCACCCGCTTGTTCGATGCCGTTTCGAGCGCAATATCGCTGTTCCACAACTCTCGCGATCCTCTACGCCGCCGCGCCATACTCGTCATTTCCGATGATCGAGACGAATCGTCCAAGATTTCCACCTCCGAGCTTAGACGCAGCCTCCTGGACTCAAACGCCATTCTGGACTTGGTCATGACCTACCCGCTCGAGCCGTCTGGAAACCAAGGGATATGGCGCATCGGTTTACCGATTCCCGGACTGCCGCCGATTACACGGGACACACGCTCTCATCAGTGGAAACCGCACCGCTCTTTGCGGGCCCCCTGGAGCTTCAATCCGCCCGCGACATAAACGCGCTCTCATCAGTGGAAACCGCACCGCTCTTTGCGGGACTTGGTGCAGGATTCCGGTGGAGAATACCTTTTACCCGGAGACGCCCCGCGAAGCCTTGGCTGGCATCTTCGACCGCCTACGTGCGCGCTACACGCTAGCCTATAGTCCGGGCGAAGACGCCCGCGATCCAGGCTATCATACGATCACGGTCCACCTCGCCAGCGGTTCAAAACAGAATTACACCATCCGGTCCCGTGCGGGTTATTGGCGTTAGACCTTATGCGGCGGCTCGCCAGCCTTTTCTTAGTCTCGCGCCTGCCGAGGCGGGCTTGAAAGCATCGTCACCATCCACTAAAGAGTCCGACTTCATCGGCAAGAAGTTGCTCGACGCGATTCGATAGGGCATGGCACCCCCGATATCGGCGATCCGCGGGCAAAAACGGTAACCCAGCAGCCAAAACAGACCAAAGACGACGTCGGTATACGCGCCGGTGTCGGTCATGATCTCGGTGGGTTGAAGCTCCGTCTGTTGTTCCAGTACCACGGCCAGGAGGTACAGGCTGTCTCGCAATGTTCCGGGGATGACGATGGCGTTCAACCCAGTGAACTGATTGGAGACGAGATTATAGTAGGTGACGCCTCGTTCGAAGCCGAAGTATTTCGGGTTGGGCCTCACATGCCGAAATCTATGAATACCCTAAGACTTATCTTTTGCAAGAGCAACGATCAGGATAGTAAATAGTGCGCCGACGATCGCGGCGCTGACGATTAAGCTTCTCTTCGGATCGACGCGCCGACCGCCAATGCCCTTGCCGCCATAATTCTTACGCACTCTGTCAACTTCGCTGTACGGGAAAGTCACTATTTGCTTGAGATCGACTTCACGAATCGAAAACGTTTGGGTCTGGACAGCGTCCAAGCGACCGTGGTATTCGGTTCCATCAGTCTTTCGGATGGTGAGCTTGCTGCCAATCTGTATAGCGTTAATTTGATCCTTGATTTTCTGGGTGGCCGGGTTCAAGGGCGGAGCAGGAACATTTTGCATCGCAGCGAGAGGATACGCTTGAAGAAACGCGAGCAACATGACCAGCGGTCGCCAGCATGGGAAGCCGTCTAATCGAGGCCGAATCACAATTTTAGATTAATCGAACTGCGCTGAATACGGCTAGCTCCTAGTGTTGCGCAAACATTTGTGCAATGCTGATCGGTTACGCCCGAGTCTCCACTGACGAACAGGGGTAGAGGTAAGGATGCTCGGTTGCGCGATCTTTCTGCCGCAAGGTGTATTCTTACGGCATGAACGCTCTACGTCTGGTCCTCTCGCTAGCTGTGCTTGCCACAGTTAACGTCCCTGCTCAGGAGTTGGACTTCCGTGCAGCTGAGCGGAAGATCGGTCGCCTGCCACCTGCCGCATTCCCTATGCTTCCCATTTCCGTCGTTCGCGAACTGCGACGTCGTGGATGCACGATTCCTCAGGAGGATTATTCGAAGACGCCAAATAATGTGATTAGCGGGCAGTTTGCGCATCGCGGGCAAAGAGACTGGGCAGTATTGTGCTCCATAAAAGGTGAGTCTTCGATCCTCGTCTTCTGGAACGGATCGGCCACTAACCCGGCTGACTTGGCTTGATCGGAGGATATTAACTCCCTTCAGAGCGGGCCCTACGACAAGATCCTATTCTCCCGCGGCATCTCCGCAGCCGGAAGTGATTGCATCCTGAAGCACTATCAGGCTCATGGTGGCCCGAGACCGCCCCGAGTCGATCATCAGGGGATCGATGATGCTTTCATCGAAAAGGGGTCTGTCGTTCGATACTTTTACGAGGGGAAGTGGCTACAGCTGACTGGATCGGACTGAATGGCGTTGAGTCCCCACAATGATCCTGTCTCAAGGACGGTCGTCGGTTTTGAGACGACCGGCTGGCGGTCTTGCCGACGGTGCCCGCATTAGAGTGGTGCAACCGACCGTCACCGAAGATGGTGAGAAGGCGCGGGTGACTCTGACCATAGGGAATTCGTCCAGCCAGTCGGCGGCTGCGGTTTGGATCCGCTGACATCCAGAACGGCGTCGGCAATTGCTCATTGGCAGCCGTGAAAACCGGCGATGCCGTGAAGGCAGACGGCACTACTCACGCGACGGTTACGGGTCTTCAGATTTTGCCCGCGCCGATAGTCCTCTCCATAGGTGGAAAGACCACGCGCCTACGATCCCAAGAATCCTATTACTTTCCCGGTATTTGGGATTAGCTCCATCGTCAGCAACGCCTCTTTTGGCTCGGCGGGTACAACCGCCGCCCGGCTCTATCGTCAGTCTTTTCGGAAATGGGTTCGGCACCACCAGCCAGACCACAGGATTTCCAGCCACCACGTTCCAAGGCGTATCGGTCACATTTAACGGCACCCCCGCGCCACTGTTCCATTTGTCCATCACGGCGCGCCCACCACCAATCCCCATCCGTAGGCGCATCGCAAATCGATCTCCTGGGCGTCACCTCAAGAAAGGGAAATTTTCGTACGCTGTCTGTTCCCGACTGTCAGATTTAAAGACTACCGGCTGAAAGCCGGTAGAATCCTTTGCGACTGAAAGTCGAGGTTGCGGCTGAAGCCGCCTGAAGTCCGCTCCGGCTGAGAGCCGGCTCAAGGCTTGGTGGGCGCTGTGATTTTGAAACCCTCTTCGTCT
>JBBSEX010000130.1:0-4625 GCA_038239345.1 Bryobacterales bacterium | reverse complement strand
TTGGCCAAGGGCCTCGATTTTCAAGGAGCTTCCGGGCAAGCGGCCCCCTACAACTCGCACGTGCGGCCAGAGTCGCCGAACGGGTGGGGCAAGGCGATGGGATACTATTCGCCAATCGCAGGGGCCGGAAAAAGCGCCGCTCCAGGCCTCTTCGGCGTAAATGGCCGGATCGGTCGCGAGGTCCACGATGGAGCGGCCATGCCGAAATATCTTTCGCGGCCGGGCGCGCCCTATGCCGATCCGTGTCCAACGGAAGCCGCCCTTAAGCTGCGCCCGTACCGGGCTGCGTACCTGCAACTCGACCTGACCGTCAACAAATGGGGTTGGCACGACCCGCAAGCCCGTGCGGCCGTGCTCGAAGAAGATCTGCTACCCACATTAAAGCGCGAGCGCCCCGCTGAACCGCTTTTCTTCCGCGCGAATTCGGGCGAGTGCATCCAGTTCGCCGCCACCAATCTGATCCCAAGCGTTCTGAATCTCGACGACTTTCAGATTTATTCCCCCACAGATGTCATCGGTCAGCATATCCACCTGGTGAAGTTCGATGTCACCGCGTCCGACGGCTCGGGGAATGGTTGGAATTACGAAGATGGCACTCTATCGGCCGACGAAGTGCGTGAGCGGATTCGCGCCCACAACCTCGCCAATCCCGGCGATCCTATCAAGCTGGTCACAAATCCTCTGTTCAAAACCGGCGTCCTCAAGGACGATAAGCGCGGTTGGTGCGGAGATATGGGCAAAGAGGGCTCGGATGAGAATCCCTGGTGCGGCGCCCAGACCACTGTGCAGCGCTGGTACGCGGATCCAATTCTGGATCGCAATCACCAGGACCGCACCATGCGTACGGTGTTCACGCACGACCATTTCGGACCCAGCTCGCACCAGCACCACGGGCTCTATGCCGCTCTGGTAGTGGAGCCGGCCGGCTCGCAATGGTGGACACTCGACGGCAAGCATCGTCTCGGCCGCGAAGCGACGGATTGGAGCCGCAAAGACGGTGGCCCCACTTCCTATCGCGCCAATATTCTTTCGCCCAAGCAACCTGCTTTGAGCCGGCGCGAGTTTAATCTGGCCTTCGCCGATTTTGCGCTGCTCTATACCAAAGACCTGGACCCTATTAATACTTCCAATCGGACCGAAGCGGCCCAGATGCCGGGAGGCGTCGAGCACGACCCTACGCCGGCTCCCGAGGGAATTTCGGGTGGAGACCCAGGCACCCAGCTAATTAACTATCGCAATGAGCCAATTCCGCTTCGGATCGCCGAAAAGAACGAGGAGCGCGAACGATACAAGCTACGCAGCGATGCGCGCTCCGACATGGCGAATATCTTCAACACCCCGGTGCATGCCCCAACCGATCACCTTTTGAAAGACACGACCAAGTCCCGCTCCGGCGAAGGGACGCCGGTGAACCTGGTAGATGCTCTCGAAAGCCAGAGGCTGACCTTTATGAAGCGCCTGTTCTGCAACGATCCTGTTCTCAACAATCCGCCGTCTTCGTCAGTCGAAAGACAGCGACCCTACTTCTGTGAAGAGTGGCGCAAGGAAGGCGATCCCGGAACGCCCCTCTTGGCGGCCTACGAAGGCGACAAAGTCCAAGTCCGCCTCGTCCAAGGAGCGCAAGAGGAACAGCATGTTTTCAGTATGAACGGCGTGAAATGGCCTATGCAGGCCGCTTCAACGTGGCCGTCCAAGAAACCGGGCGAAGGTGGATATAAGCCCCAACCGGTCGATCTGCAAGCGTCGGGCTATATGAATGCCCAGCAGATTGGTATCTCCGAGCATATGGAATTTGACGCTCCAGTGGCGCTGCGACAAGCGCCTACGACGGACTATATGTACATGTCTGCAGCCACCGACAACCTGTGGGACGGCATGTGGGGCTTCCTGCGCTCGTTCGGATCGGAAGAAGGCGGCAACAATACCTTCAAAATGCACACAGGCTTGGCGCGGATCGACACTACTCCGCTGGACAAATCGGGGATGAACGCCGATCCGGACGCCGGAGTGTGCCCCGATGATGCGTTTAAAAATGCGCAACTCCACTATGTCGGCGCCTGGCTGGCCCGGGATCTGGTGGGCGATTGGGGCTTGGTCTACAATCGCCGGTTCCTGCTGCATGATCCGAATGCAATCGTGTTCGTGGAGCTCGATCCACGCAACACCGCGCTGGGCCAGTCGCATTATCCTCTCGAGGGGGAGCTAAAGAGCAAACTGCAGTACGCCTACCAGCATGGCAAAGTTATGGAGCCGCTGATTCTGCGGGCCCCAGCCGGTGCTTGCGTGAAGGTACGTCTGTACAACTTCATTCCGGCGGACTACGACGACCGTTGGAAACACCCCGACCAGGTGCGGAAGGAGATGGATGCCAAGCCTACCGACAATGACGAAAGAAAACTGGCGGTGGAAAACAAGCTCATGCAGGCCAACGGCAGTTTCAATCTGCTACCACCCATCACCGACGGCGTGAACTTCAACCAGGTGCGGGCCGCGACAGAGGTTGGTTTGCACCCGCAATTGCTGGAGGTGAACACGAGCGCGATGGATGGGGTGAACACCGGGCTGAATAAGAAATCCACAGCGAGACTGGGCGGACCAGCTTTCGAATACATCTGGTACGCAGGCGAAGTACGCCTGCTTCGAGAGAACGGGGTTCGTAAGGCGAGGCACATCCCTATGGAGTTCGGAGGCGTCAGCCTGCGTGATTTGTCCGATCCGCTCAAGCACACTTCTCACGGAGCGGTGGGAATGCTGATAGTCGAGCCCCAGGGCGTTTGCGCCGCATTTCCGCCGGACAAGGTCCGCGAGGCGGGAGCCGAACCGATCGAGCTGCCGTCCGATCCACTCAACCAGCAGGAGCGGAAGGCATTTGAGGAGGCCGGATATTGCAAGTCCAACGATGAGGCCGAATTGCGGCGGCAGTATTATCGCTCCAAAGCAACCGCGGATATCCGGCAGGAGGGCAAGATTCTTTTCCGCGACTTCGGCTTGCTCTATCAGGACGACCTTAGCCTGATGCAGGCTGGCCTTCCGCTGCCCAATCTACGAGGCGGCGACGATGCCGAGGATTCGGGCGCAAAAGGCTTCAATTACCGGACCGAACCGCTGTGGGCGCGCGTGGGAGCCGGTTCCTCCGACGTAAAGCCGGAGGAGATGCGGGAGCGGGATTTTAGCAATGTCCTGAGTTCGACCGCCAATAATGACGGCTGCAACGGCCCTTGCGGAGATCCCGAAACACCCGTGTTCCACGCCCTGGCCGGCACTGAAGTCCGGTTCCATGTTGTTCACCCCGGCGGCCATCCCCGGCAACATGGGTTCTCTCTCTACGGGCATAGCTGGCAGGCCGAGCCGTGGCAGTGGAGCTTCGATAAAAAGTCCGGAGCCTGGGCACAGGTAATGGGAACCAACCATTATTCAGCCGCCTTGGGAAGCTTCAGCGGGGTGGGTCCAGGGAGGCATTTAAACATTCGAACTTGTGCTGGTGGCGAGATGGGTATCCAGGGAGATTATCTATTCCGTACCCAGGAAGCGTTCCAGTTTCAGGGCGGTCTTTGGGGCCTCTTCCGGGTGGACCATAATCCGGATCTGAAGCCGCAATGCGACGCAGCGATGCCCTATAGCGAGCCGGAGCAAGGCGTGAGCGTCCGGCAGAAAGCGAGTACAAAACAATGATCCAAGACATACAAGTACGGCCAACGTTAAACGCGGGTACGGTGGACTGGTCAAAGGGCCCGCTGCTCGTGGGTGAAGTCCTGGATAGTGCTCACGACACATTTCCCGCTGGTGCGGGAGGGCAAAAGGTAGTTGTGGAAGTGGACGGCGACGCAGCGAAGCTCCAGCAGAATACGCCAGGCGGCCTTCGCGTAAACTTTGGCACGGGCGACTTCGTTTTAGAGACTTCTAAAGCTACCGATCGGCTGATTCTTACGTTCGACCCCCCCGTAAGTGCCGCAGCCATCCAGATGGCTGCAATCTCCAATCCGTTTCCTGGTCATTTCACGGGAGTGGCTGAAGCGTTCCTGGACGACGGGACCGAGCCACCGGAAATCCGAACGGCGGGAACCACTACCGGAGTTCGGGATGGAAAGGCGATCTGCGTCGGCTTTGAATGTTCACCGGGTGACTCACCGATAGCCTCAATTGCCTTAAGCATCGAGACCTCTGAACAAAACATCATCGCGCTCGCAGTGAATCAACTTACATTTGTAAGCGCAGCAGCGGCCGTCGCCGCTCCACTCGTCGCCGCTGCGCCGGTGAAGGCCGTCGCTGCCCCGGTCAAGAAAGCGGCGAAGACAAAGAAGGCTCGTGGATAAATTATGCAGCGCATCTCACTCGCGTTGTTCCTGATCGCTTCGCTTCAGGCCGGTAGCGAACAGCGCGCCGAGCAGGCGGGCGTAGCCGTGGAGTTCTCGGTGGCTCCTCTCGCAGGCACTCCTGGCACTGGCATTGTCACGTTGAAGGTGACGGATGCCGTTAGTGGAACCCCCATTGAGGGAACCAAACCACAGGTGTGGTTTAGCAGGCGCCGAAATGAAGCCGTAGCCGTTGAGACGTCGTGCCTGGACAAAATCCGCGGCTTCGCCAATGGGCAGCTCACTACCCGGGCCGACGCCGATCTGAACAGC
>JBBSEX010000129.1:0-4637 GCA_038239345.1 Bryobacterales bacterium | reverse complement strand
ATGTAATTAGTACCTTCCTGTGGCCGTTGTGGCCAATTGATGGTTCCCTACTGTCCGGCCAACGGATGGTTCCGAGCCGAGCGAACCGGGTTGCATTCCATGACTGCGGGAGGTAGGACTCCAGCAGCCAACTTGAGTTCGAGCAGAGTCGCCACGATCTGGCGATCCAGAATCTTAGTGCTTTTCAGAGACGGCTTTTCGATTGCCGCAAGGACACGTTTCCGCGACGGATGAAGTCCGCGCTGGCTGAGATCGATCACTGCGGTGCGGATCTCAGTCTGGAAAGCCGCACGCTTGTTCGAGGCCAGCGAACGTTTTAATAGCTCAGATCGCTGCCGAAGTTGCGCATATAGATCCGGATGGATCGTCCGGAGATGGTGCGCGGTGATTCCGATTTGCGTAACCACCGACTCGATTGAGGGAACTGGATCCTGGGCGAGGGCCGTCTTGAGCGTAATGCGTTGTCGCTCCCGACGGAGCAACATTCGCTTTGGGCGCCGGCCGACAATCTTGTCACAGAGATCCGGATAGCGATACTGCAACCAAGAAACGGAGCGTCCGATCCGGCTGGCGACTTCTTTGAGCGTTGGAGGCGGTATCTCTTCCGCTGCTGCGGCAATCTGGCCTCGGCAAGCTTCGATCTGCATTTGCGCCGCGAGAGCGTTTCTCTCCGCGAAAGCGCTGCACAAGTCCGGAAAGCGAACGTACAGGGACGCGTCGCTGCGGAATCCGAGATCCAGTGCTATTGTTTTCAGCGAAGGAGGTACGGGCTTCAGAAGAGCGCTGGTGAGCGCGTCTTTGATGACCTCGTCCGAAGGAAACGCACGGGCCGGTTGAGGCGCACCCGGAATAACTTCCCGGCGTTGGCGTTTCGGGGATATGCAATCACAGAGAACAGGGTCGCGGCGGCGAAGGGATTGAAGACTCTTGTACCCGAGTTCGTCCGCGACTTTGCGCAACGATCCGCCGGCCGTTGCGGACGGATGGGAAGTGAACGGCGAAGCCGTCCGCGCCGGGCTTGTGAACAACGAGGCGATTCCGGGCGCGCGACTCGTAACTGGGAGCCACCTCCGCATTCGCTAGAAGTGCCGGCAGTATTCTCAAGTAAGGAGGTCGGGCGTGGTCTCTTCTCTAGTTCATCCTATGGAAGCCGCCGGCCTCGTCTTCACCATCGCCCTACTCGTATTGGCATGGGCTGGCCGTGGACGACTCAACTCCATGGGACTCGAGTTCGTCCACTGGAACCGAACAAGCACGCGGGAGAGCATTGAGGCGCTTGCTTTCGGAGCACTCTGCGGCGTAGCGGTCGCTCTGTTGTTTCAGGCGTTGTACAAAGGCGCGCCGTTCCACTGGCAGGATGCTTGGATCGGAATCACCCTTGGGCCGCTGATGGAAGAAGTGGTCTTTCGCGGATATCTCTTCGGTATCGCCGAGTGGGCGCTTGCGAAGAGAGTTCCACGGATACGGTGGATCGGCGGTGTCTCTATCGCCGCGGTATTCGCGCTCTGCCATCTTCCCAAGGTGGGGATCACGAGCCTGCAGATCGGCGTGATCTTCGTGATGGGCGTCGTCTACGCGTGGCTGCGGATCAAGTCGAATTCGACGACCTCCCCGTTCCTCGCGCACGCGGCCTACAACGCCATCATCTTCGCGGCAGCTGCGCTGCTCGTTTGACGTAAATCCCAACACAAATTGGTCCCCAAGGGAGCCTTCGGGCTCCCCGTTATGTTTTCAGGAGTGTTTAATGATTCGATCTACAGAAGACTTTCGCAGTCTGCTCAAGGCGGCACGCCGAGCCGGTACGCCGCTGCTCGCTGTGAGAACGGCCGACCCGGCCAGCGCCATGGCGCAGGTCTCGGCGAGCCTATGCGTCAAGACCGAAGTACCTGTGTTCGCCTGGGACATCATGGGCGGCATGACGGCGCGTAACAAAGCAGCAAAAGAGTCATCGGCAAACGTGTTCGGCGAGAAGACAGCCCTCGCTGGTCCGGCGGATGTCTTGCTGGCCCTTCAAAAAGCCGCCGCGGTCAAGCAGTTCGCCGACTCCATCGTGTTCTTCCAAAACCCGCAGCGCATTTGGGAACAGGTCGATATCGTACAGGGCATTTGGAACCTCCGGGACGTGTTCAAGGTAGGAGGGCAGATGCTGGTCCTGGTGACAACGCCTGGTTCCGTTCTCCCGGTTGAATTGCAGAACGACGTTATGGTGATCGATGAGCCGCTACCCTCAGCGGACGATCTGGGCGCGATCATCCCCGGAATGTTTGAGTCAGCGGAACTCGCGGCTCCTGATGCGGCCGTGGTGGACCAAGCTGTCGATGCACTGGTGGGACTCGCGGCATTTCCTGCGGAACAAGCGTTGGCGATGTCGCTCTCAAAGAGAGGGCTGGACGTCGAGCGTTTATGGGAGCGAAAGCGCCAGGCCGTCGAGCAGGTGCCCGGCACCCGTATTCGCGCGTCGCTTCGATCCATTGGCCGCTCAGTATCGGAGAGGTCTTTTTCGTAATGTTGGGGTAGATGATGACGCAGAGATGGGCCAGCGCGCGGAAGCCGAGTGCCTTAAGTTGCCCGCTCCTGACGCTGTAGAGGATCTCTTTCTTGTCGAGTCCAATTTCTTGCAGGAGCCAATTGGAAAGATTGTTGTAGTTCTTTGAACTGTGTCCTGCTGAAAGGGTTTTGCCTGCTTTAGGGTCGTCCGGGATTTCACGAACGAGACCCTCATATCTTTTGAATGCGCCGGCGTTGGTGCTGCGAAGGAGCGTGTAATCCTTGCCTCCGACGGCCAGCCCAAGAAGGATGCGGTCATATCCTATCCGTTCCGGTATGTCCTTCAGCGGATCGCCCGAGCCGAGCATAAAGTCGATGGCTTCGACGAGAAATGTCTTTCCGGTATCGCTGGAGCCCCACAGAATGTTGAGGCCGTCATTGAAGACAAATTCAGCCGGTTCCCTGTCGGGTCCGAGGAATCGGATAAACCGGAGCCGTATCGCGTTGAACGCCATCAGAACAACCCGGGCTGTTCTGGCAGTTGAAACTCACGCGACCATTGATCGTGTGTTTGGCTCAGCATGACGCGAATGTCGTGATCGCTCATTTCGCTAAAACGATCGACAACCCACGTCGCACGGTTTTTCAGGTCCTCGAGATATGCAGCGGTAAGGGCATCGAGGAATGGCCCTGCGTCGTCCTCGGCCTGATACATGAACCCGTTCGCGGTGGCGTGGCGACTGACCAATCCACGACTAATCATGAGCATGAGACCGCGCTCAATAAGTTGACGCCTCACCAGAAGTTCTCCAGAACGCAACGGTAGGGCAGGGTGAATGCTTGGTGGTCCGTCGACGTCGCCGGTGTGGACCATTATGTAATCGAATTCGAGGATGCGCTGCAGGTCAAGCTGCTCAGGGTACGATTCGGCCAGCAAGATGAGGGCGCGCATGCCCGTTTCTATCGGGCTGTTAAATGTCTGGACCCCCGCTTCAGCCATTCTTCTTCACCCATTGGAGACGGTTCTCATTCGCGAGGTGATGGCAAAGCCCCTGTTTATCCTGCGTTTGGACCCGGATGCACAGCGCGTTGCAGTTAGGGGTGAGCATCGCGGAGTGTTTCAGTGTGGACCGAACGCGCGTCAAACCGTCTGCGTAGTCCATTTCATAAGTATCGACGACGCCGTGATAAATCTCCTCGCGGATGGCGTCGAACGCACCCGGATCGACACTGTCGCGCGGGAAGTTGCGAAGTGATTCGGCGTGATAGAAAAGCTGTCTGGAGCGATTAAAATGCTCCTGCATCTCTTTGTGCTTCGCGAGTTCCGATCGGTCGCTGAGCTGAACGGACAGCTTCTCCGAATAAACGTCAAAGAGTTGCTCGATGTAGCGGCTCTCGACTGGCTGAATTTCATCAGGCGCCGGCTGTACGGGCGGCCTCTCTGGAAAAGTGGCGGTGCCGAAACGACGCTGATGATACGGCGTTTTGATATGCCCTGCAATCATCTCCACGACGGACTTCATTTTGAAGATGCGGAAATCGAACTTGTTCAGGTACGAACGGAGATCGCCTTCGAGCGGTACTGCTTTAGTTTCCGTTATGCCGTTGAGACAGTAGCCTGACCAGTTATCGATGAGGGCCTTCTTCAGGTCCGCGGGCTTCAACAGAAGCCGTTTTAGCTTCAGGCCTATGCCTTTGGAGGCTGCGAAATAATAGCTTTCGGGGACTGTATATTCGCCAGCATGCGAATAGTAGATGATTTTACCCAGTTCAACCCAGATGTCGGTAGGAGTGAGCTTTTGCGCATACCGTTTGCATTGGTAGTTGTCCCACGGGCCATCAAAGCCGTTGTTGGACGAGAAACAGAAAATGTCGAGACCCATGTCTCCTGCACCCGTCCAGCGCGTAACCAGTTTGTAGGCAGGCTTCAGGGAGTGCGCCAACTCTTCCGTGAAGTCTTCCCACTGGGCGGGCTCGAAAATTTCGATAAGCTTGGCGATGGGGAAGTTCATGCCCGAGCCCACCTGCGCGGGCGCGCCGGTTTCGGCCTTCAGCGGTCGCGAGTTTGCCGTGATCCTTCCGTTATCCAACGCCTTTTCTCAAGTGGATCGTTATCACCAGGCAGCCGAACATATCCGTGTGACAATGTT
>JBBSEX010000128.1:0-4712 GCA_038239345.1 Bryobacterales bacterium | reverse complement strand
CTTCTTTTCTTCGCTCAAGACATTGCTCATGGGGACGGAGGATAGCGTCCTCACGTCCCAGTTCAACGTCCTGGCTGATGCTTACAACTGGCCGGTTTTCAGGTGACCATCACTGGCCGGTTTTGGGTGACCCCCGAGGATTATACAGAAACATCCGGACTTGATTGTGGCCCTAGTGCGCCGAAAAGAACACAGCAGGCGGATTGTTCGTATTCATGGTGACGATCTTGGGGGCCAGCACCTCATAACGAGGGCGTACGCCAAATAGCGCGCAAACGTAATCGTTGTCCGGAGACGGCTCGGTCCAACCCTTCAACTGCCGACTTCCGGTAAGGACCTTTGCGAACCAAGTGGAGTCTGGAGTGGAGGAAAAGGACCGACTACACCTGCCTACCGAACAGCGTAAATATCATAGCTGACCTTCATCTGCTGCATATCAACTTCGCCAATGCCGACGCACTGTAGCCGATTTAGCCATAAGTAGTCAGAATGACCAGTGTAGTAACGCGGTGTGATCCGCAACTGAACCCGCGCTGGTGGGTTCCCTTCGAGAAACTGCTGATAGCCGTCCATTCCGAGATCCGCCACACCGCCATAGGTCGTATAGATCAATGCCCCATCTTCCAACTCCAGGGTGGCGCGGACATCGAGTATTCCGATTCCATCGGGACGAAGAGAGAGCCAATCGCCGCCGACACGGCGAAGATGGCCCCGCATCTTTGGACCAAAGACCTCGCCATCTGTAACATAGAGATTCACTCGAAGCCCTTCGGCGAGGGGGCCGATGACTTCCGGGGCCGAAAGCCTCGCCCAATAGGAGCAGATGTGTTCGAGATGAACTTCGTCGTGAAGCTTACTGGTTCCCGCTGCTGAAATCATTGTTCTCTCTCTTTATGAAATAGAGCTTAAAGTATCACAAACCGCGACCAGCGAGCGAGGGGGCCACGGCGGACCTGGTAAGAGGCGGCCTTAAGTCGGTTCACTGTTCCATTGCTCCCCAGACCACGTATAAGCCCATAATGGCTGTTTGCATTATGATCAGGGCATGATCGGTCGAGTTCTCGGTCACTACGAGATTGTTGAGAAGCTCGGCCAAGGTGGCATGGGTGTCGTCTACAAGGCGCATGACACGCATCTCGACCGCTTCGTTGCTCTGAAGGTCCTTCCGGCCGATAAGGTCTCAGACGCAGAACGCAAGATGCGTTTCGTACAAGAGGCTAAATCCGCTTCGGCTCTACATCATCCCAACATCGTAGTCGTACACGACATTGCCACTGCGGACGGCGTCGACTACATTGTCATGGAATACTTGGCCGGCCATACTGTGCAGCAGAAGCTGACAGGCAGACCCCTTAGGCTTCGAGAGGTTCTGAATATTGCCGTTCAAATTGCGGATGGGCTGGCCAGAGCACACAAAGCCGGGATTATCCACCGCGACCTCAAGCCAGCCAACATCATGGTCGATGACGCGGGGCTCGTGAAATTGCTTGACTTTGGGCTCGCCAAGCTGACTGACATAGCGACCGGTGGAAGCGAGACGAACACAGTGACGGATCGTCTTACCAGCGAGGGCTCGGTACTAGGGACCGCAGCGTACATGTCCCCGGAGCAGGCACAAGGAAAAGGCATTGATTCTCGGTCGGACGTGTTCTCCTTCGGGCTTGTTCTCTACGAGATGACCACGGGCAGGCCGGCCTTCGGCGGCGGCAGCATAGCAAGCACTCTCGCTTCAATCCTCCGCGACGAGCCCAGCAAAATCAGCGAAGTCGTGACCACTGTTCCACCGGAACTAGAGCGAATCGTCACCCGCTGTCTGCGAAAAGATCCGGCTCGGCGATTTCAGCACATGGACGATGTGAAAGTGGAGCTGCAGGAGATCAGAGAAGAGCACGAATCGGGCAAGCTCGCCGCCGTGACGCTGTTGTCCGGCGCAGTACCGAAACGAATCGTACCCAAGGCGTACGCCGCTCTCTTGGCGGTTACTCTTGCCGGTGTTGTTGGACTGCTCTGGTTTTATTATCGCGGCGGAACTCAGCAGCCGACTGCCACGGGAACTCTTCTAACGCGCCTCACGTCCGATCCCGGCCTGACATTCCAGCCAAGCTTGTCGCCGGATGGAAAGCTGATTACGTACAGTTCCGATCGCGCGGGCGATGGTGGTCTCGACATTTGGGTTCAGCAGCTCGCGGGCGGTGAACCCGCTCGTTTGACGCGCGATCCCGCTGACGATCAGGATCCGTCATTCTCCCCCGACGGCAGCCGGATACTGTTCAGCTCCGGACGACAAGGAGGCGGCGTGTACATGATCTCGGCACTCGGTGGAGCGGAGCAGAAGATCGCCGAGGGCGGCTTCGGGCCGCGGTTCTCGCCCGACGGCAATTGGATTTTATATCGAACCGGTGATCGTCTCGCAACGATCTTCGGGAGCGGTGGCATCTATGTTGTCCCTACTGGGGGCGGCGTTCCGCGGCGACTCGCTCATCAGCTTGCAAATGCCTTCGCACCCGTCTGGTCTCCCGATGGCAAATCTGTTCTGATCTTCGCGGTACAGGGCGGTTTCCCGACTTGGGGCGTGATCGACTGGTGGATCGTGCAGTTCGACTCAGGGGAGCTGAAGCAAACGGGGATCATGAAGGAACTGCAATCGCGGAAGCTTGCACCGTCGGAACTCAGCCTGGCGACCCAGCACCTTGTGCCAGTTGCGAATCGCTGGACGGAAGAACACATCATCTTCTCCGCATTCTTCGGTCAGATCTCCAATATTTGGCGGCTGCCTTTTTCTCCTGCGAGCCGGAGGATTTCCGGGCCGCCGGAACGGTTGACGATGGGAACCGCATTGGAGGCCGACGGTTCTATCCTCAATAAGGACGCTCACACGTGGCTGGCTTTCTCCAGCGTTCTCGAGAATGTCGATCTATGGAGCCTACCGATTCAGCCGGACCGGGCCAAGCCCATGGGTGAGCTTCAGCGACTGACCCGAGGATTGGGTGCAGACGTCAGGCCATCCGTGACGGTTGACGGCAGCAAGGTTGTATATAACTCGAATTCAGCCGGTAATTGGGACGTTTGGATCAAGGACCTCCGGAACGGCGCGGAGAGGGTGCTGGCCTCGTCGGAGCTCGACGAGGAAAATCCGTGCATCACCAGCGACGGTCAGGAAGTCGTGTATCGAGTGGGTCAGGACGTCTTTAGTATGCCCGCGGCAGGGGGACTGAAACGAAAAGTAGCCGGCGACTGCTTAGTGTTTCCGTGGAGCACTATGGGACACAGCTTCCTGTGCCGAAATGCTCGCGGTCTTGCATTATTGGATGCAGATTCTGGGGAGAGAAGGCCTATTCTGGATGCCAGCAATACTACCGCTCCGCGCCTGTCATGGGATGACCACTGGTTGACGTTCTATCGCCACGTGAGCGGCGGGTCCACGCAGATCTTCGTGGCACCTGTTATGAATGATCGGCCCGCACGGGACACGGATCTGGTTCCAATCACCGGCGGGAAAACGTGGGACGCACTGCCGGAGTTCTCCCCTGACGGCCGGACTATGTATTTTCAATCGGAGCGCGACGGCACGCGATGCTTGTGGGCTCAACGGCTCGATGGAGCCACGAAGAAACCGGTCGGATCTGCTTTCCCGGTCCAGCACTTCCATAAGGTCGGGCTTTCGCTGACGCATGTGATGCCCGGACACCGGGCGATTACCGTCGCTCGAGACAAGATCATAATCCCCGCCGCCGAACGCACAGGAAATATTTGGCTCGCACGTTTTTAGAATTCGTAACCTTGAATACGCGAACATGCCCGTAGACCCTAGTGTGTCGGGACTTGAAGAACAAGGGACGTTATCGTAACTCGGCTTTTTTACGCTGATTTCTAAGAAGCTGACAGAATGCCACTTCGGTTCAAATTATGCAGGTCATACGCAGCGGTTTGAGACTGCTAATCTCGCCAATTCCGAGCGACGAGCCGCACGGTTTGGCTTTAGCCTTCCGTTCAAATCGAAATCCTCTCGACGATGTTGCGGGTGATCTTCTTGTCGCGGCGATCATAGAGGCGCGTGGTGCGCGGGTCGGCGTGGCCGGCCAGGCGCTGCACGTCTTCAAGCGGAATGCCTTGTTCGAGCAAATCGGTGATGGTCGTCACACGGAAAGAGTGGGGGGAAAGCCGGGTCGGCAGGCCGGCGTCACCGAGCCGCCGCTTCACCATCCGATAGACGTCCACGCCGGACATGGAGGTCTCGGTCAGCGTGCCGGTCTTGCGATAGGCTGTCCGGAAGAGGGGAGCGTCTTTCGGTGCATCGCGGAGACCCGCCGCATCCAGGTATTCAAAAAGCATCTGTTCCAGATCGTGGCGGACGGGGATTTCGCGCGACTTACCGCCTTTCTCATCGAAGTGCAACATCCACTGCTCGCCGGAATCGTACAGACTGCCGCGTCGAATACCGGCCACGGCCGCCGCGCGAGCTGCTGTGTAAATTAAAATCGCGATGACGGCGCGATCGCGGAGACCGACCAGATGCGAAGCGTTGATCGAAGCCAGCAACGCGCGCGCGCCCTTGACCGTAATCTCCGGTGTTTTGCCTTCCACGACTTCGTAGCGCTCACCGCGAACCGAAAGCGCGGGGTTCAGAAGGATCGCATGACGGGTAACCATGCCATCAAAAAAATGCCGGATCGCTGCCAAGTGTTGTTTGCGGGTCGCGATGCTCAGACCTT
>JBBSEX010000127.1:0-4721 GCA_038239345.1 Bryobacterales bacterium | reverse complement strand
CCCATTGGGATCTCCGTCTTCTTGACGAAACCCAACTTGTTTGTGTAGAAATCAAGCGCCTTGCCTTGATCATCCACAAAAACGCTACTCACAACGATCCTCATTAGCGGCTCCTTTTGCCGGACTGTTTTGGCCACCGTTCGGCGATCGCGCCGATCGGTTCCGTGTGCACGTGGTGAAACTTGAACTTACCTTGTCGGATCGTGGTAACGAGTCCAGCCGACTCAAGCACGCCGAGGTGCTGCGAGATTGCCTGGCGCGTTAATCCGATCTGATGCTTCATCGCCAACCGTGTGCATAGTTCGAAGAGCGTCTGACCGTCCCGGTCCACAAGCTCGTCGAGAATTGCTCGGCGTGCCGGAACAGCGATAGCCTCGAAAACATCGCTCACTCATTCAATCATAGGCAAGCTGTGACTTGCCTGTCAAGGGCCTCGTCGCCCGACAAAGTAAACGATAAGTCGCGCAGGGTCCGGCAGTCTTCCCTTCGCTGCGCGACTTTGCGGGGTTCTATGATGCGATTTCTACCGGCTGAGCGGCGGGCCGACGAACTCGGTATCGTACTTGGCCCCGATCCTGGCAAGTTCAACAGGTTCGGGAGGAGAGTCTTGTGGTAGTCGAGAGAGTGCTCGAAAGAACCCCTCGGCGTCGAGACCTGGAGACAAGACAAAGAGAAGCCTGCTCGGTTTGTCTGACAAATTCACGAAGGCGTGGGGCGTGCCGCGTGGAACGGCTGCGGTTGTACCTATCGGTGCCTCAATGCTTTGCGATCCCACCTGAAAGCGGTAGTGGCCCTCCAGTACGTGGAAAAGCTCATCTTGTTGATGATGCACATGGAGCGCGGGACCTACTCCTGGCGGAGTCTCTTCAACAGCAAGAAAGTAAAGTCCATCGGTTGCCGCGCTTGAGAGCTTCACTCTCATGTGCGGCCCCAGCGTGTACATGCTCTCACCTTCGTCTGGCGCAGTGGCGATGGCTGTAAATAGGTTCATTACTCAATACCTCTATGGTTGTCCGACGTAGAGCACGAGTTTTCCTCGCGCCCGACCCAATTCGGTCACCTCATGAGCTGTGCGTGCGTCCTTGAGGGCGAACTCCGCACCGATGATCGGACGAACCTTGCCCTTGTCCACAACCTCGGCGATTTGGGCGAGTACGTCACCGCTAGGCTGAGTGAAGATAAAGGTTCCCCGGACGCCCGCTGCCTTGGCGCGTTCGGGCGACGGCGGCATCGCGGTGGCTACCAGCAGGCCACCCGGTTTGAGCACCGCCCAAGAGTCTTCTTGCGTCTGCCCGCCAATGGTGTCGAGCACCATATCCGCGTCTTGGACCACGCTCTGGAAAGGCGTGGTCCGATAGTCGATGACTTCATCCGCCCCGAGCGAGCGCACGAGTTCAAGATTGTCGCGGGATGCCGTGCCGATGACGTGCGCGCCGCGCCACTTGGCGAGTTGTACCGCGACAGAGCCGAGACCTCCCGAAGCGCCGTGAATGAGCACGCGCTGACCGGCTGATACTTGTCCCACGCTGATCACCGCCATCCATGCCGCCTGGGCCGTCATCGGCAACGCGGCAGCTTCCACGAAAGAGATGGTCTTCGGCTTCAGAGCTACCTGTGACTCTTTCACTGCAACGAACTCGGCGTAGGTGCCGGGCGTTCCAAACGCCGGGTAAGTGAACACGGCGTCGCCGGGTTTGAAGCGGGTCACGTTGGCACCAACGGAGTCCACTATGCCCGACGCATCCCAACCCAGCGTGGCAGGAAGCACCAGCGGGTGGCTCCTGGTCATCCCGCCCGCCCGGATCTTGCAATCAATCGGGTTGATCGAGGCAGCCACGACGCGGATGAGAACTTCATCCGGCGCGGGGACGGGCTGAGGTGCGTCTTCGAGGGTCAGAGCATCCGGGCCCCCGTATTGATGGATGCGAATCGCTTTCATACTTCCTCACCTTCCAATTGACCGCGAATAGCTTGAGGGATCTCCCCCCAATCCACGGTCACACTACGCAGAGATTCGGCACAGTCAGTTTCTCAAACAAATGAGGCGAAGCCATCGCGCTCGACGGCTACGCGGAGAGAGCACTTTGGAAGTCGGGATGCGAAAACGCCGCGCGAAAATGCGCAACTGACTCCCAAACGGCGTAGTTCAGAAATACACAACTGCCACCGATTCCGCGATGAAGCTGTGTGGAGATGTAGCCGGGTTGAAGCTTCATCCAGTTCGCATCGGCTTCCCAAGCCTTGAGCAATTCGGCGACATCGTCCGATGCAACGGTAAACAGATTGACGAGAATGACCGGCGAAGCGGCTTCTCCGAGCTGTTTCTGAATGGGGACCAATTCATCTAGCGAGCGTAATTGAAGCATCGAGCTCCTCTCTATCGATTCTTAGACAAGAATGGCCTTCAGCCCCGAAGAACCCAATATTTCACGTCAACAAAGGAAAGGCCACCGCCCCGGCTGGGCTGGCCCAGTGCTTGACCAGCTCCGCGACGATGGCGTTGGTGCTGGTCAGGCGAACTCCAGCGGCCTCCATCCGTCGCCAAGACATCTCCTCGGCAATTTGATTTGACGACCCACATGCATCGCAAACCACCTGAACGTGGAATCCCTCTTCAAGCGCACTAATGGCCGGCGACACCATGCAAACGTCTGTCGTTACGCCAGCCATCACTAGATTGCGCCTGGCGGTCTTGCGGCACGCACCGGCGAAATTCTCGTCATCCCAGGCATTGACCACACCCTGGCGTTTGATGCGGGCGGCGAAGGCTTCAGGAAGGATGGATTGCAGCTCAGGCATCAGTGGCCCCTGAACATTGACGTTGGTTTCCTGGCTTGACGTGAGCACCACAGGCATCCCGGTCCCCTGGGCGAACTTCGCCAGGATGATCACATTCCGTTGCAATAACTCCAGCGGAGTGGAACTGGCCCACGTATTGGTCCCTACCTGATGGTCGATCAGGATCACGGCCGTGTCTTCGAGATTGAATCTCAGCATGAAGTATCTCCTTCTTGCTGTCCCGTTCAAGCCCGAGGCCTCATTGACAGCGTGCTGTCAGTTTACAATGTTGACAGCACGCTGTCAAGCTGAAAGAATAGGGCCAATGAAAAAGGGTTTCTATGAGGGGCACACTCAGGAGGGAGCGGCGATGACGCAGTTCATCCTTGCATCCTTCCGGTTACACGGCCTGCTAATGGCCGCGGGTGCCCGGCTGACACACAGCGTCGGCCTGACCAGTGCCCGTTGGCAGGTCTTGAGTGCCGTCGCCCGCTCGTCCGAGCCAAAGCCAGTTGCCTGGGTCGCTCGCGACATGGGGCTGGCACGTCAATCCGTTCAGCGTGTAGTGGACGATCTTGAAGCAGCCGGGCTTCTCTCGTTCGAGCCCAACCCCCGCCACAAACGCGCGACCTTGATGGTTATAACCGTTCAAGGACAGCGAGCGTTTGAGGCCATGACCGGACTGCAGGTGCCGTGGATCAATGGCTTGGCGGAAGGGACGAAGGTTCGGGAAATCGAGACGGCGCTGCATGTCGTGCAAGGGCTCTGCCAACAACTTCAAGAAAACGCGCCTTCCGCAGAATAGCTCCCATATAACGGCACAGCGTAGAGCTTTCTAAGCCTGACCGATTACGAGGCTCTCCCGCGCAGACTCCACGACAGCTTTGGTCACCTCTCGCAGCGAGTTGACTTCGACGATTCGTTCTATCTGAGTGAGGAGACGGTTCAGCAACCGGAAGTTGCCGCCGGGGACGCGGATGATGGCCGCGACCGTTTCTTGATCCAAAGGCAGAGCGGGAAGGTGCACGCCGGGCGGCGTCCACCGCTGCTCCAGAAGTTGGCGAATCTCCGGCGCACCGAGCGGGTGAAACTCTTGGACGAAACCGATGCGGGAATAGAACTGTGGATACCGCGCCATGCGCTTCTCCAGCCCCGGCATTCCAATCAGAATCACGCCGATCTCGGCGGCGTCGAAGATCGCACGCACTTGTTCGAGGCTCGCCATCCGCAGCCGGTCAGCCTCATCAAACGAGGATGAGTGTCGTTGGGTCGCCGAGTTCCATATCTGGTACGCTATGCTCTTTGGCGACATCGCCGACGAAGGGCGAAGTTCTGGAAATGGCTCGTTCACCCAATCATGCTTGGTCAGTAGCGTAGCTTGATGCTCTTTGTCTCTGCGCAGAATGGCTTCCAACCGTTCGTCTCTCTCATGTCGTAGCGGGCGTCTGGCCAGGTCCCTGAGTGTGTCGCGAGAAGACCTGATGCCTGAGGCGATGCTGCCGGGCACATTGACGACGTCAGGTGTATAGAAAACTGTGTCGAGCATGGGGCCCTCTACTGGGCCTGATCCCCAACGATCTGATTGCTTGACCTTGTACCAACGGCTGTAGCTCCAGGCGGAGAGCGTCTTGCCGACTCCTGGCGGCCCGTAGCAGAGACCGATGTATCGATACCGGCGGCAGGAGCAACTGGAGCAATCCACATTGAAGACAGACTCCCTCAGCAACAATCCCAACAGCACCTGGGATCAAGCAAAAGGCGCGGTACGGTACGGTTGGCAAAAGGTTACTGGACAGCGCTAGATCACCGGAGTTGCGGGGTTACCCAGAACCCCGCAACTAAAGAGCACCCATGGAGGACAGTAAAAACGTTTCCGTTTTGAAGTTCCGGCGTCGGCATTTTGTAGGTTGGAGAGTCGATGCCGATCACGCCGAGCAATGCGT
>JBBSEX010000126.1:0-4764 GCA_038239345.1 Bryobacterales bacterium | reverse complement strand
TTTTCATAGAAAGAAACGTCTCCGGCGAGATCGGCCGCGGCCGCGTTATGTTCGTACTGAGTGATCCACGCCACGGGATCGGCCTCTACGGAATTGGTGGTTCCGACGGAAAGAGTCGGCCCTGCCAACGCCGCAGAAGCCGCCAACAAACGCCACCACATAGATCCATTATTCATCTGGATATCTCCGATTCGTTTTAATAGTCATGTCTGGTTTTTGGGCTGGCGGGACTGGCTGCGGCGCAGGCTCCACAGTGCGCGGGCTGAGAGGATTAGGGAGAACATTCCAAGGACGCCGAGCATGTGGAGGGTCCAGACGAACAAGAAGGCGGGGTTGGACCTGGCGATGGCGCCATGAAACATGCCGCTCGGTCCTGTCACGTGGACGATAGGCATGCCCAGCGCGAGGAGCGACCCGACTAGCATGATTATGTGGCCTGAGCGGCGTTCGTTGAGGGCTAGCGAGCCGTACAGCCAGAGGACCAGGACGGGCACTAGGACTAGAGTAGAGCCGCCGGCTTCGGGGGTGCCGAAGCTGGCGTGAATGGTGTCGCTGGTGAGGTGTAACGTCATGAACAGGATCGAGAGTAGAGACGTAATGGTTAGCAGGACGTTGTTCTTCATTGATGCTCTCCTGGTTGGAGTTGTGGGTGGCTTGCAGTGAGGTATATCACGCGCGACGGTAATATGCGTCTCTCGTCGCCGTTCTCGGTTGGCGCTCACGCTAGTGGAGCGAGAGGACATCTCACGAGGAATCGCTTCCGATTCGCCGCTTCGTGAGATTGCCCGACATCTTGATCGAGCAGCCTCCACCGTGAGCCGGGAGATTTCTCGCCACCGTGGCCGTCCGGCCTAGGTTGCGGCACTTTTCGCGAGGAACCGACCTGTCTGTCCATTCGCAAGCGCAACTCGAGCAGGTCGCGCTGCATTTGAATCAACGTCCCAGAAAGCCTTAGGCTTCGAAACTCCCGCGAGTAAACTGCAAGCCAGTGTTGGTTCGACCATCTGAGCCGGCACGACTAATCGGGCACTGTCGCCTACGTGATATGGATTCTGTACGGCGACGTGAAGACTAAAGAGGCGCGCAGTTCGTTCGGATAGGATCCCGAAACTTGCTAGACTGCTCGCGGCGGGTTGCACATATGCTTCAGACAAAAATGGCGCCACCTAGTGAGGTGTTGCGGCCGTACGTCTGGGCGTACGGCATGACTACGGGACGGGTCGATTACCCGCTCGTAATCCCGCTGCCGGCCCGGCCGAAGCAACTCCTAACGTTCTCCTTCGCAGACCGTTACTGCATCCAGCGTCCTGGGTCGGATCACCGTGACGCCTCGCCGCGTGCCACGGTAGTGGGTCCTCAGACGCACGCTCGGGCTAGCCTGTCGATCTGTGGACACATCGATAGCTTTACCGTTCATTTCCAACCATCTGGCTTGAACCGGCTGTTCGGCATCCCCATGACGGAACTGACTGACGCCGCGTACGACGCGTACGCCGTTATCGGATCTGAGATCCCGAGCCTCGAACATGAGCTTGGCGACACTACCGGCTTTGCCGAGCGAATCCAGCTCATCGAACAACGCCTCTTCCAGCTGCTCGGTTGCCACGTTACACCGGACCCGGTGGCCATCGCGGCGAACAGCCTGTTTGCGAGCAACGGTATTCATCGCGTTTCGGCAATGGCGACCTATTCCGGGCTGTCACTCCGACAGTTCGAGAGGCGCTTCCTCGCGCAGGTCGGGGTGCCGCCGAAGCTCTACGCTCGAATCATCAGGTTCAACGCCGCCCTGGATCACAAGCTGCGATGGCCCAGCCGCGCGTGGAGCCACATCGCCAACGATCACGACTTCTACGATCAAATGCATTTGGTGCACGACTGTCGGGCCTTCACGGGAGAGTCCCCTTCAGGGTTTCTGGCGCGCCTCGATCGTGTGCCCGAGTTCCATACGTTCTTCGCGACTGAAAACCGTCTGCGGCACGAGTGACAGTCCGCAAGGTGTCGCGTTCTTACTATCTGGCCGCGCCGCGATTCACTACCATCCTGGACGTGACCCCACTTCTCCCTGATAGAGCGATGCGTTCGTGGCCGAATGCATTCGATCCGGCGGCCGTGCAGGTCTCACATCTGCAAGCTAAGGAGAATTGAACATGAATCGAATTATTTTGGCGATGCTGGCTGTGATCGTCCTGTCAGGATGGACCGTACGCGATTCTGCAATGACGAACACACCGCAGGGATTCACTGCCGAGGATGAATCGGCAGTGCGAGCACTCGTGAACGAGTTTTCGAACACCTGGACTCGGCATGACATGAAAGCGATGCACGAACTGGACACCGAGGACGTGGAGTGGGTAAACGTGGTGGGCCACTATTGGCGTGGAAAGACTACCGTATACAAGGGCCACGCTGCGATTCACAAGGGCATGGAAGCGACGACCACCGCGAGCGTCGAATCCGCGACAGTCCGATCGATCGCACCCACCGTGGCGATCGCCGTTGCGGTCATGCATTTTGTACCGGCCCCCAACCCTCACTATCCATGGTTGACTCCAGCGAAGAGCAGAGCTTCCTTTACGATGGTCAAGCGCGCTGGCATCTGGAAGATTGCACACTTCCAGAACACGTTGATCGACCCTAAAGCGGAGAATGACGATCTCCCCAAGTTTGACGTCACCGGTTTTCCACCTCCCGGCCATCCTTTATATAGCCCCACTGCTCCATAAAACTGGAACCTAATGGTGCTCAGTGTTCTGGTAGGTTTGTCGGCACTTCGGAACCAATTGCCTAAGTCCTGATAAACGCCGTTGCCGGACGAATGCCAGCGCGTACGTTAGTGGTTGACCGGTGGCGGCCATGCGGCGGTTGTCATTGAGGTGGCGCGGGGGGCGGGTATCTCCTATAATTTGGCGTTCGATTGGCGACGGGGAGAATGGACTGGATGGCTGGAGCAACAGATAACCGCAAGATCGGGTACCGCATATTTCTAGGAGTGGTAGTGGCGCTGCTCGGCGGGAGCATGCTGCTGTACCTGGTGCCGCAGAGTCCCGGGAGCGGCGAGGCCGCGACGGATACGGTGGCGAAAGTTGGCGACCAGACGGTGACGCTAGGAGAGGTGCGACAGCAGCTTTCGCAAATCGAACAGCGCAACCAGGTGCCGAAGCAACTGGAGTCTTTGTATGCGCGGCAAATTTTGAACCAACTGGTATTCCAGAAAGAGATTGAGTACGAAGCGAAGCGCGTGGGTGTGACGGTTTCGGATGAAGAGCGCGCGGATCGCATCAAGCAATATGTTCCGACGGCGTTTACGGGCGGAACATTTGTCGGTATGGACCGCTACGCGAGCGAAGTGCAGTCGCGCTTTCAGCTATCCGTTCCGGTATTTGAGGAGCTCATCCGGCAAGGATTGCTGGAAGAAAAGTTTAAAAAGCGAGTGACCGACGGAATCAGCGTGGGGCCGGCGGAGCTGCAGGACGAATTCCGCTTCAAGAACGAGAAGATCAAGCTGGATTACTCGGTGATCAAGCCGGAGGAGTTGGCGGCGAAACTGACTCCTGGCGATGCGGAAATAAAATCACAATACGAAAAGAATAAAGCGCGTTACCAGGTGCCAGAGAAGCGCGTGGTGCGCTATGGGTTGCTGGATAGTTCTCAGATGCGGCGGAACGTTGAGGTTTCGGATGACCAGCTGAAAGTGCAGTATCAGCAAAACATCCAGCAATACCAGGTGCCCAACCGCGTGCATGCGGAACACATTTTATTTATGACCGTGGGCAAGACGGACGCGGAAGTGGATGAGATTAAGAAGACCGCGGAAGATGTGCTGAAGCAAGCGAAAAAGGGCGGCAACTTCGAAGAGCTGGCGAAGAAGTATTCGCAGGATCCGGGATCGAAGGATAAGGCCGGGGACCTGGGATGGATCACCCAGGGGCAGACGGTGAAAGAGTTCGAAGCGACGGCGTTTGGGCTGCAAAAAGGGCAGATTTCGGATCTGGTGAAGACGCAGTACGGATTTCACATTATCAAGGCGCTGGATAAAGAGTCGGCGCACACGAAACCGTTCGAAGAGGTAAAGGATTCGTTGCGCGCGCCGATGGCGCTGCAGCAGGCGGACAAGCAAGCGAGCGATGCGGCGGATCAGATCGCGAAAGCTATACGGCAATCCAACAAGGTGGCCCTTGACGATGTGGCGAAGCAATACCACTTGACGGTTTCGGAGACGCGGCCGGTGGCGGTTACGGATCCGGTGCTGGAGTTGGGAAATTCCAAAGAGGTTAAGGATGCGATTTTCCGGCTGCGGCAGGGGGAACTGAGTTTGCCGCTGCGGACGGACCGCGGATATGTGGTTTTGTCGGTGAAGCAGATTACGCCGGCGCATCAAGGTTCGCTGGAAGAGGCGCGAGAGCGAGTGGCTGGCGATTTGAAGCAGGAAGAGTCGGCAAAATTGGCCAAGACCAAGGCGGACGAGCTGGCCAAGCGCGTGAAGGCGGGCGAAAAGTTCGACGCGGCGGCTAAGGCATTGGGGCTGGAAGCCAAAACCAGCGATGCGATTTCTCGGAACGACTCCATTTCAGGGGCGGCGAGCGGGAAACAATTGGGCGAAGCGTTTCAAATGAAGCCTGGAGATGTGGGTGCGCCTCTGAACCTGGGAGAAAACTGGATGGTTTACCGGGTGGCGGTGAAGGATGAGGCGAATCCGGCGGATTTCGACAAACAAAAGAAGTCGCTGGCGGAACAATTACTGCAAAGCAAGCGGAACGTGGCTTT
>JBBSEX010000125.1:0-5033 GCA_038239345.1 Bryobacterales bacterium | reverse complement strand
TTCATGAACCTTTCGCGCCTGGTGTCGCAGTGGGAAGAGATCGTCAATGGTTCATTGGCTGGTTTAGAGAAGGATGCCATACGCAGGCTGGAAGCCTTAACGCAGACCGTTCAGCTACTCACCACCGTGGCCAAGGACGAAGTGCCAAATATCCGCGCCGATCTGCGCTCGATTGAAGCGATGCGCACGCGGATTCGGCCTAGCGAGCACCCAGGGTAGGTCAGACGCGTCCCGCGTCGCCCATCACTCCAACCCCAAGCTCTTCGTTCCCCACACCGGCCTAACCCCTCGCTTCGCCCGCCACACCGCCAGCGCCGCCGCCAGCACTAGATCGTCATGCCCACCGGACCTCGCTCCGTACTTTTCCCGTCCCCTCCGAGATCGTCACCCGCATCCGCAACAGTTCATCCACCAGCGCGCTCGCTTCCTTCAGCCCTCTCGCGATCCGTAAGTTCTTTGCTCCCCAGCGCCGTTTCCAACCCCGTAATCAACGCGCGCTTCGGCCCGCAGCTGCCTCAACTCGAACCACCTTCGAGAGTCTGCTCCGAACAAATGAACAGCCGATCCATGAGAGGGTCCTGGCAAGTTTCACAACTTAAGCCGTCGTGGATCGATGCTCATCGCCTGCAGCTTTCCAGACTTCCCGCGCGGAGTCCGCATTCATAAGCGCAATGCCGAGCCCTACAATCAGGTCCGGCCATGCGGAGCGAGTATAGGCGGTCAACAACCCCGCCCCGATAATGGCAACGTTTGCAAACGTATCGTTTCGCGCTGACAAGAAAGCGGCGCGTGTAAGGCTTCCATGATGAGCGCGGTAGCGGGCGAGCATGATTGCGCAAAAAAGATTGATCGCAAGCGCTCCTGCGCCTGCCAGCGAAAGTGGCAGGGGCGCGGGCGCAACGGGGAGGTTACATTTTTCCCAAGCGGTCCACAGCGTCGCTATCCCCGGAATGAGCAAGATCCCAGCGAGTACCATCCCGACGCGCGCACGGTTACGGCACTCCAACCGAGTGCAAAGAGAATGATGAAGTTAATCGAGGCATCCTCCAAGAAGTCGATACTGTCTGCGAAGAGAGCGACGGAGCCGATGGCGCTCGCGACCGCGAATTCAATCCCGAAGTAGGAGACGTTCAGCAGCACAACGAGCCGAACGACTCGTCGAAGGCCGTTATTTACTTCCTTGCTGTCACCCTCGTTCATTCAACCTCCAAAAGCGGTTCAAATTTCCCGTAGCGGAGTGCCAGGGTCGGAAGGACCAGGAGGTTCAATGCGGTTGACGTGACCAGCCCACCCAAGATGACGGTCGCCATCGGGCCTTCAATTTCCTTCCCCGGCTGTCCACTTCCGAGCGCCAGAGGCAAGAGTCCAAGGGCCGTCACTGTCGCAGTCATTAGGACCGGTGTTAGACGCTCCGAGGCGCCCCGCACCGCCGCGTGAAGGTTCCAGGTCTCTCCTTCGTAGTGAATGAGGTGCTCAAAGTGAGAGATCATCATAATTGAGTTCCGTGTAGTAATTCCAAAAAGAGTTACGAAGCCTACCATCGACCCGACCGACAAGTTGCCGCCCGTCACAAACACGGCAAGCACTCCTCCAATCAGCGCAAACGGCAGATTGGCCAGCACAAGAAGCATGTTCCTGACGTTATGAAATGCAACGGAGAGAAGAAGTATAATCCCAGTTCCGGCGATCAGAGAGGAAGCCAAGATTTCCCGCTGGGCTTTGCTGCGCGCTTCGGAGGCTCCGCCCACGGCGGCATAAACACCTGCGGGAAACTTTACCTTCTGCGGGATCGCTCCCTTCAGCTCTTCGACAAACGAGGCCAGATCTCTCCCACGCACGTTACAGAAAACAGCCTGCCTCCTTCTCGTGCCCTCATGCGCCACACTGTAGCGCCCAGTAGTCTCGTAAATATCGGCGAGCTCTGTTAAAGGCGCGCGCACCCCTTCCGAGTTCTGAAGCATCAACGAGCGAAGAGCCTCCGGGCTTCTCCGAATTTCGGGTGAGAGAATCACTGCAATGTTGAAAACACGATTAGCCTCGTAGGCCTGGCCAACCACCGTTCCTTGATAGGCAGCCTGAATTGCATCGAGCACGTTCAAAGGCTGAAAGCCGAACTGCGCGAGCTTTGCCGGCTGTAGCCGCGCCACCATCTCAGGTGTGCCCGGAGGAGATTCAACCTGCACATCAGACGCCCCGCGAACGCCGCTCGTGACCTGCGCAACTTCTTTCGCCAGTTGATCAATCACATCGAGATCGTTCCCAAATATTTGGACCACAACCTCTGCCCTGGCGCCAGAGACGACCTCTTCCATACGTTCTGTAAGAAATGTCTTAGTCGAAAAGGACATCCCTGGGAACTTCCCAAGCGATCCGCGGATCTGGCCTTCGGCGCGCTCAGACTCCTCACCGTCGACTGGTTTGAGAGCAACGTGGATTTCACTGTAATGGGGACCTTGGGTATCATCCCCTCGCTCAGCCCGCCCAATTTGTTGAGCGACCGATTGCACGTCGTGGTTCTTGAGCAATTCAGCCGTGACCAGCTTTCCAAATCGCGCAGACTCCTGAAGAGACGTGCCGGGGAGCGCCACCATGTGCACGATGAAATGCCCCTCCCTCAAGGGAGGAAGAAACTCTCCACCGAGGAACGGTAACGCAACAGCCGCCAGTACACACATTGCGGCTGCCGCGGCGACGAGAGTCCGCGGCCGGGCGCTTACGAAGTGAAGCACTCGCCCGTAGCGTTCTTTGAGCAAACGCACATACGATGGTTCTTTCGCCTTTTCCACTGCCTTGGGAAGCAAAAAGTACGAAAGTGCCGGGGTCAAGGTTAGCGCCACAACCAGGGACGCCAGGACGGCGGCGATGTATGTCCAGCCCAGAGGAGTAAAAAGCCTCCCCTGAACGCCCGACATCGTGAGCACGGGGATAAACACGAGTGCAACGATAAACGTCGCATATACTACAGCGCCCCGGACTTCGACGGAGGCTTCATGAACAATTCGGAATAGCTCCTTCGCGCTCAGATTACGCGGAGCTTCACGGAGGTGCCTGAAGATGTTTTCCGCGTCGATTATCGCGTCGTCCACTACTTCGCCGATAGCCATTGCAAGACCACCGAGTGTGAGCGTGTTCAGACTCTCGCCGGAACGCGTAAGAACGATGACCGCGACGAGAAGCGAGAGCGGGATCGCCGTCAGCGTGATCAGGGCCACGCGGATATTAAACAAGAACACGAATAAGACGATGGTTACAAGCACCGCCCCGATTAGGAGAGCGCTGCCAATGCTTCGAACAGAGGTGATTATGAAGTTCGCAGGCCGAAAGAGGCCCGGATGGAGTGTGATTTTAGCGGAAGAGATCGCAGGCTTCATTTCGTCGATCGCTTTTTCGAGCTCGCGCGTAACGTCCATCGTGTTTGCGCCATATTGGGCGCTGATGGCCACCATCACACCCGGCTTGCCCATGATCGTCGCATCCCCGATCTTTGGCTCGGACGCATCTGCCACCACTGCGATGTCCTTCAGGCGCACGCTACGATTATTCGTGGCCTGAAGGACCACCTCCCCAAGCTGAGCCGCGGTGAGCGATTGCCCTTGTGTCTGCACCACAATCCGCTGAGCGTCGGTCTCGATGAACCCCGCCCCCCGAACACCGCTTGCCGCTCGCGCCGCCGTCAGAATGTCATTCAGGGAAAGATTGTAGGCCGCCAGGCGATCGGGAACTACTTGCACCTGAAGCTGTCGGACCTCCCCACCGAAAATGGAAACTCGCGCAACCCCTGGGACAGCAAGGAGCCGAGGCCGAACGCTCCAATCTGCAAAAGTACGGAGATCCATCGCGGAGCGTGTCTCCGAGGTTAGGCCGACAATCAGAACCATGCTTGTCGCACCCGTCAGCGGCGCCATAGCGGGCGGCATTACCCCTTGCGGCATTTGCCCGGCCGCTTCTGTAATGCGCTCGCTCACAATCTGCCGTGCCCGGTAAACATCGGTTCTTTGTTGAAACACGATCGTTACAACGGACAGCCCTTGTATCGACTGTGAGCGGATACTCTCCGCATTTGGCGCTCCGTTAAGAGCGTTCTCGACAGGACGGGAAACGAGTTGCTCCACGTCCTCCGCGGAAAGACCTGGCGCCTCAGTTTGCACAACCACTTGAGGTGGCGCGAACTCCGGATAGACATCATACCGGGCGCTCCACGCGGCATGCATGCCGTAGCCAACGACGAGACAGGCGAGAGCAACTACAATCCCGCGAAACCGAATAGAGAGTGCGACAAGCGCTGAAAGCATCCTCGCTATTCCTCGACCGCGGTCTGAGACTTGAACTCTTCTGAGAGGAGGATTTGTCCGCCTTGAGTCACGACCCGGTTCCCAGCCGAGACGTTCCCGGTCACGAAATATCCATTTCGCATTGGGCTTCCTGGCAAGACTTCTTTGCGGACGAAGTGATCCGGCGCGGTCTGGATATAGACAAAGACTCGACCGGCCATTCGAACAAGCGCCGAGCCAGGAATCACGACGCCCTGCTTCCTTGGCCCAGCACCGCCCAAATACGCCGTGACAGCCACTCCGGGCCGCAAGCCAAAAGGCGTTGTACTTAAACGTAGAAGAAACGATTCGCCTTGAGCTTTCACATCGACCGCGGGAGACACCGCCACCCGCTCCGCGGAAATCGGCTGATCTTCATACCCGACCGGAACAATCCGGGCGCTCAAAGCTGCAGCCGGAACATGCTGCCCCACCGGGATATCGACCCGTGCAATCAGGCGATCCAGCTTTGCGACGCGAAGAATTGGCGCACCCGGTTCCACTGCTTCGCCAGGGTGCGCGGTAATCTCTACAACGTCTCCTCCACGCTCGATGACGAGAAGCTTATTTCCTGTGGGCCCTGCGGATTTGAGAGAATTCTCAAGCAACCGCACCGTATCGCTTGCAGCCTTCTGCCTTGCCTCTTCCGCCTTTAAATGGGAGGCCGCCTCCTCGACAACACGGTCAGAGACGTTCTTGTTGTCTGCGTTGAGAATCCTTGCC
>JBBSEX010000124.1:0-5075 GCA_038239345.1 Bryobacterales bacterium | reverse complement strand
GATCGAGAGATTACCAAACGAGCCGTGGTCGTCGATGCAGAGGTCGAAGAAAACGAGCAAAACAACCACTCACTGAAGCGAATGGGGACGTCTGCTCAAAAAAGATTTGACAGGGCCGACACTGTTAGAGATGTCCGGTAATCCGACTAATCGGGACTTAACCGCATGGCCCGACGATAAGTTCCGAGTTGCCGACAACTCGCCCAGAGTCGTCTTACGCCTTCACAACCCACTTAACAGTGATCACAGTATATTGTCCGAGAAGCGACGACCTGATGAACGTCCACGGCGATCCGCAGCGCTCCTACTGCCCCCTTTATAGCGTGCTTCAGGAAATCGAAAATTGATCAATGCGAACACAAATACATATCCGAGCAGCGTGACGACGCTGCCCTCCGGTCCCGCAGTTCCACCAGTCATCCATTTGGAGCCTTGGAATGATGGGTTCAGCAAGTGCCCGACGACGGTGACGCCACTGTCGGCGACTCCGTACAAGAAGCTCTGAGCCCAATCCCACGCAGCGTGCACGCCAATGGCAAACCACAAATTGCCAGTACTTTGTAGCGTGAAAGCCAGCAGAATGCCGACTATGACAAGATTCACCGAACCCAACCAGTTCTCTCCAGTATTGACGGCAAGGTGAATGAACGCTAGGGGAGAGCAAAGGCAAAAAGCGCGGATCCGGCCGGAATCACCACGTACTGCTTGCCGTCCACTTCAAAAGTAATGCTGGTCGAGTAGATGGCCGCGCCCAGTTGCACGTGCCAGAGGTCATGGCCGGTCTTCGCGTCGATGCCGATGAAATTTCCGTCGGAATCGCCGGCAAAGACAACGCTGCCGGAAGTCGAGAGCGCGCCACCATTAGGATTGCTCAAATACGGGAAAGACCACTTCACCGCTCCGTTCAGAGTATCGATCGCTTTCAGAGCGCCTGTCGGACGCTCGACCGGATCGGGAACGTAAACGCTTCCCAAGAAATCGTGCCCTGCGCGATAGGGCTGCGGTGAACCGGTAAAGATGTCGCACTCGGTGGATGTTGCCACGTAGAGGAGTCCGGTCTCCGGGCTGTACGACGGAGCGAACCAGTTGGTGAGTCCAAGCGCGCCAGGACACACCCGGGTTCCGTCGGGGTTCGGCTGGAGATTGGTATTCACGATCGGCTTGCCATCCTGGCCGACGCCCTTAGCCCAGGTCACATTGCCGAATGGTTTGGCGAAGAGAAACTTCCCGTCCGTGCGATCGAGCACGTAGAAAAATCCGTTGCGATTGGCCTGGATCAGGAGCTTGCGCGGGTGGCCCTCCCAGTCGGCATCTACCAGTATCGGAATCTGGGTGGCGTCGTAGTCGTACAGGTCGTGCGGCGTGAACTGGAAATACCATTTCAGTTTTCCGGTATCGGCATCCAGGGCGAGCATGGAGTTGCTGTAGAGATTGTCTCCACCTCGCTCGCCGCCGTAATTACTCGGCGAAGGATTCCCGGTCGGCCAGTAGACGAGATTCAGTTCCGGATCGTAGCTGCCCGTAATCCACGCCGGCACGCCCCCGGTTTTCCACGACTTACCCGTCCATGTTTCGTGCCCCGGTTCGCCAGGACCGGGGACCGTTTCGAAGCGCCACAAGCGACGGCCCGTGGCCGCGTTGTAGGCGTCGATGAAGCCGCGAATGCCGTATTCTCCGCCCGAAATGCCGACGATCACTTCGTTCTTCACTGCCAGCGGTGCCACGGTGAAGGTGTATGCCTGGTGATAGTCCGCCGAGGTTACATCCCACAGTAGATTCCCCGTCTTCGCGTCCAAGGCAATGACGTGGGCATCGAGGGTCGTCATGAATAGGCGGTCCCCAAGAATGGCGAAGCCGCGGTTGACCATACCGCAGCAAGGCTGAAGTTTCTCGGGCAAATTTCTTTGATACCGCCAGATGGCGCGCCCGGTGCGGGCATCGAGCGCAAATGCGCGTCCATTCTGACCGGTTCCGTACAGCACACCGTCCACGACGAGAGGTGTGGTTTCTAATTGCCCGAGATCTCCTACCTGAAATGCCCACTGCATGGCGAGATGCGAAGCATTCCTAGCATTGATCTGATTCAGCGTGCTGTAACGCCACCCGGAATAGCGCCCGGAATACGTGAGCCAGTTCTGCGGTTCGCGGGCCGATCCGACCAAGCGCTCGTAGGTTACCTGAGCATAGGAGTTTGCACTGTAAGCGAGCAGCAGTGGCAGCAATAGAATTTTCTTCATCGACCTTCCTTCGACCCGGATTCTTCTCCCCGCAGAGTCTCGAGATAGGCGATCAGATCGTGAAGCTGCGACGTGCTCAGCCCGTCTTCCGAATACGGCGGCATGAGGGACTTATGCTCGTGAGTTACTTCTTTCACTTCCTTCTTGAGAAAGAATCGCAGGTTCTGATCAGTTGTCAGTAGTTGAACAGAGAAAGTGTCTTCATTGCGGGCAATGCCGGTGATCTTCTCGCCGCGCGCTGTGACCACGGTGACCGTGTCGTATATGAGGGGGAGACCGTAGTGGTTGTTCGGATCGAGCATGCCGGCGCTAAGATCCTTGTCAGGCTGACGAATGGAATCGATGAGATAAGCAACCGAACGCGCCGCGGCCACGCGCGACAAGTCAGGGCCCAGCAGCCCTCCACTTCCTCTGATCATGTGGCAGTTGGAGCACCCCGCGCTCCCGAAAAAAATCTTCTTCCCATTCGCCGGATCGCCGGAAACCATCGCGCGATGGGGCGGCGCGAGGGAACGCAGGTAGGCTATGATGGCCCAAACTTCCGAGTCCTCAAACCCGTTGGCGGGCATCTCTGTGCCGGGCACGCCTGAGGTGATCGTTCGAAAAATGGCGGCGTCGGTGTATCCGTGAGTCCAGCGTCCGGAAGTCAGATCTGGGCCACGGCCGCCGCCGCGAGCGCTCAAACCGTGACAAGGAGAACAGTTGGCACGAAACAGCGAGGCGCCTTCTTTGACTGCGGCAGCCTTGCCCCGAGATGATGTCGACGTGGGTTTTTCAGCAGCGGTCGCGAGACTAGCTGCCATACACAATCCCGCAACTACGGTTGCTGTGAACCACGCGGCAAAGCCCCTGAACGTAAGCGTTGCTTTTTGCAAGGCGGGCTCCTTGGACCGAAATCCCTTCACTTGAATGCGAAAGCGGCTTGTATTCTACATGGGTTTTACCTGGGCGCTTGGGAGGCTGAGATATGCATTCCGATTCGACCGCCCCACAACAACTCGGATTGTCGGCTAACCGAAAGCTATCCGGCTTCCACGGCGAGATTAGTCCTGTGAAGTCGGCTTGTAGGAAGCGATCGCGATTGCCCCGGTTGACGGGCAACTCTGACGTAATGCGATTAGGTAAGGATTGCCGACGACACGCCCGGAACTAAAATAGTTATCGCGGAAGCGGAACGAGAAATTGGCGATAATCATCGACTTCACGGCCGCCGTTGGCGTTCGCAATCACCTGTACCGGGTAATTATCAGTATCCTATTTTTTGTCCGCTACCCGGGGAAGTTCCCAGCCTCAAGGACAACACCGGAGACGGCAACTACGGGCCAACCATCTTGATGCTCGCGTGTCCGCTTCCCGCCGCAGGAGCCAGATCTCCCGCGACCATAACCGTTGCATAAGCCTTGCTCATGCAGAGGCGCGTGGACGCGTCGAGAAGCCCGAGTCGGCATTCGACCGCGCCCTGACGAGCCCGAAATCAAAGATAATATGCGCATCGCCGCGGCTGCGGTCGGGCGTCGGCAGCAGACCTTCGCGCGTACCGAAGGCGAAGTCGTCGCGGGCAAACGGGTCGTCAGCGAAATTGATCTGCGTTGTCAGCGTGCGATAGCCTGGCGCCTCGATGAAGAAATGCACGTGCGCCGGACGGTTGCAATGGCGGCCGAGCGCCTGCATCAGGACGTCGGTCGCGCCCCCCGGCGGCACGCTGTAGCCGCGCGGCATGATCGAAGTGAACGCGTAGCGGCCATCGGCGCCGAGCTTGAGGCGGCGGCGGTTGTTGAATGTGGCCTGCTCGCCCTTCGGATCAAAATGCGAGTAAAAGCCCTTTGAATTGGCATGCCAGACATGGAGGATCGCGTTCGGAACGGCCTCACCGTCAGTGCCCCGCACCGCGCCCGACATCGTCAGAACTTCACCCTCGTCCGGATCATCGGTAAGGTTTGCGCCGCTTTCGACAAGCGGTGCGCCGGCAACGTAGAGCGGCCCCTCGATCGTCCGCGGTGTGCCACCCGACAGGCCTCCAGCCGCGTCCTTTGCATCCATATGAAGATCGAGAAAATGTTCGACGCCAACCCCTGGGACGATGAGGTTGAATTCCGGCGCGCCATTCTGCAGATAGTTGATTGCCTGCCAGAATTCGCTCTCGCTGATGTCATGCTTTTCGATAAGCGACATGGTGCTTTCAAGGAAGTCACGCATGATCGCCTTCAGACGGGCATTGCCGCCAGCTTCGCCAATGCCGCTGGCACGGTCAAGCAGGGTTTGAACTTCCCTTGATGCTACCAGGTTCGTCATTTGGATACCTCTTATGGACAATAGGAAACGGCGAAGGATCGTCAAGGACCAAAGGCCTCGTCCGACGTGCGGCCTAACTATTAAGCCGGAATCTCCATTTTAGCTCCGAAGGCGTCACTTCAAGAGAGGGAAATTTAGGTACGTTTAGGACTCCCCGCACGCCGCTGGACACCACCGGATGGCAGACCGGTATTGTTGATTGATTCTTTGTCAAACCCCTCGACCCCGATGGGGAAATGGGTACGCTGTTGCATCACCGCACGCTAATAGTGGGAGCTTCTCAACGATTGTGCCCGAGTGACGGGCAAACCGGAAGTAATACTCAAGTCCTGGTTAACGCGCTAACCGGACATCTCTAACAGTGTCGGCCCTGTCAAATCTTTTTTGAGCAGACGTCTCCATTCACTTCAGTGAGTGGTTGTTTTGCTCGTTTTCTTCGACCTCTGCATCGACGACCACGGCTCGTTTGGTAATCTCTCGATCGGTTTCGGTCCGACCTAAACATCTCTTCGATCTGAACTTCGACCATGATTACTTCTTCGGACT
>JBBSEX010000123.1:0-5202 GCA_038239345.1 Bryobacterales bacterium | reverse complement strand
GTGCTTCGCCAGCGTCTTGGTGATCGCCGCCGTCAGGGTCGTCTTGCCGTGATCGATATGTCCGATCGTCCCAATGTTGACGTGCGGCTTACTGCGGTCAAATTTCTCTTTTGCCATTTTCTTGTACCGTATGAAACAAGTGCGTTTTAAAAGAAGCCCTACGAAAAGTCTGGAGCCGTTGACCGGGATTGAACCGGTGACCTCGTCCTTACCAAGGACGCGCTCTACCAGCTGAGCTACAACGGCTTATCGAACAAAACTAAATGGTGGACAGGGAAGGATTCGAACCTTCGTACCTCGCAAGGAGGGACAGATTTACAGTCTGTTGGCTTTAACCGCTCACCCACCTGTCCAAATCCTACGCACAAAAGTCCTCACTCCGGCCCAACCCACCGAACTTCTGATTCGGGAAGAAACTGGAGCTGGCGGAGGGATTTGAACCCCCGACCCTCTGATTACAAATCAGATGCTCTACCAGCTGAGCTACGCCAGCGCGAGGCGAACACTTTATGTTATCAAATTTTTCAGGAGACGCAAATCGTTCAGCGGAACATTTCCGAGGATGAACGTTTCAGCAACCCCGCTTACATTTACTACACGCGGCTGAGACGGAGAATCCCATCGCGGATGGCGGATGGGGTCAGTCGCGAATATCCCAGCAACAAACCCGGTTTGCGCCGACGGCCCAGGTAATAGCGGGAGAGTCCGTAAACGCCTACGCCCGCCGCGGCCGCCCGTGCAATCCATGACGCCTCCGTTTTCGCACCCGCCGGCCACAATACGACGTGCGCGCCCGACCCTCCGCCGGTCAGCGTGACGCGATCGCCGAAATATTCGCCCACAGCCTGCAGCAAGACTCCGCGTCGAAGGGCATTTCCCCGGCGTGTGCGCCGCAAATAACGCTCATAGGCACCGCTGGAAATAAACTCCGCCAGCGTCTCCTGTTCGAGGGTGGCGGTATGGCGATCGCACAACCACTTCGCCGCCGTGAACGCCGCAACCAGAGACTTCGGCGCGATCAGGTAGCCGATGCGTAGCGCCGGAAATACGGTCCGCGAGAACGTTCCTATATAGATGACGCGGCCCTCTCGATCCAAGCCCTGCATCGATTCCACCGGCTGCCCTTCGTAATGAAATTCGCCATCGTAATCGTCTTCCACCAGCACCGCCTGCGCCTGCTTCGCCCATTCGAGCAGAGCTAAACGCCGCGATAAGGGCAGAATGGTGCCGGTGGGAAACTGGTGAGACGGCGTGACGAATGCCAGTTTCGCTTGCGGCGGCAATTTCGCCGGATTCAGCCCTTCACCATCCACCGCGACGGGATGCAAGCGGGCTCCAGCGGCCCGAAAAACTTCCCGCGCGCCCTGATAATGCGGATCCTCCAGGACGACCATGTCGCCACGCTCGAGCAATACGCGAGCGGTCAAGTCCAGGGCCTGTTGCGACCCATTGACGACGATCACTTGCGAGGGATCGCACACCACGGCCCGGAATCTTCGCAGGTGCGTGGCGATTGCTTCGCGCAGTGCTAGCGACCCTCCCGATGGCCCATAATCGAGCGTTAGCGTCGACGCTTCGCGCGCCCGGCGCATCAGGATTCGACGCCACGCTTCGAACGGAAAATCTTCTACAGCGGTCCGCGAATAGGCGAAGTCATAACGGACCTGGGCTACTCGCTTCCCCGGCACGTGTACGCCGGCGGCCACCGATTCGGCGTAGGACCCGAAACGCGATAAGCGCAACTTGGCCGAGTCCCTGGTTGTCTTCGGAGGTTCGATAGGTAAGCCGTCGGCGACATAGGTTCCCGACCCGGCGCGCCCGGCAATAAACCCTTCGGCCAGCAGTTGATCGTAAGACAGCAGGATTACCGTACGCGAGACTCCGAGCTGCTCCGACAGGTCTCGCGTCGCCGGCAGACGTTCACCGGGGCGCAGCGAGCCAGCCAGAATCTCTTTACGGAACCAAAGATAAATCTGCCGCGATCGCGGGCCTGCGTCGTTAGAAAGTGGTATCGCGATAGTCATGGAAAGTGGCGCTTTGAAAATACCATGGCGGCGTGCATTATAAGAACGTGCTACCCAATTTGCTGGCGTTTCTCCTCTTAATCCCTATGTCGATACTGGCCGCCGATACCAAACCAAAGCAAGATTTCGATTTTCTGACCGGTTCGTGGAAGATTCACAACCGATACCTGAAGGGGCGATTGCGCGGATCGGCGGAGTGGCTGGAATTCGAGGCCCGGTCGGAGGTGCAGCCGGTACTGAACGGACTCGGCAACGTCGACCGGTACTACGCCACGCGTGATGGGAAGCCGATGGAAGGTCTCTCGCTGCGGCTGTTTAATCCTGTTACGGGTGAGTGGTCGATCTACTGGGCCGATACGGTGCGCGCCGGCATTCTGGCGACGCCGATGGTCGGAAAATTTGAAAATGGCGTTGGCGAATTTTTCGGCGATGAACAACTCGACGGCAAGAAGGTCCTGTGCCGTTTCCGCTGGACACATTCGGGAGAAGATTCGGCCGAATGGCGGCAAGCCTTTTCCTCCGATGGCGGGAAGACCTGGGAGACGAACTGGATCATGACCTTCACGCGGGAGAATCCAAAGTGGATTTGACGGAGAGATCGCAACTGCGCCGGCTTCCCGCCCGCGGCTCGCACGAAGCGGCGATCATCCACGAAATTCTGGACGCGGCCTTCCTGGCCCACGTCGGCTTTGTGGTGGACGGCCAGCCGTTCGTCATCCCCACTCTGTTCGGACGACAGGGCGAAAAGCTGTACCTGCACGGATCGGCTGCCAGCCGGATGATGCGGCAGTTGGAGACCGGCGTGGCGGCGTGCGTCACGGTCACGCTGGTGGATGGTCTCGTACTCGCCCGATCGGCCTTCCATCACTCGATGAACTATCGCTCCGTCGTGGCCTTCGGCACGGCGAAGAAGATTGCCGATCCGGAGGCTAAGGAAGACGCGCTGCGGGTAATTTCCGAGCATCTCATTGCCGGTCGTTGGGCGGAAGTGCGGCAGCCGACGGCGAAAGAATTGAAGGCAACGTCCGTTCTGGAATTCACAATGGAGGAAGCGTCGGCCAAGGTTCGCAGGGGTCCACCGAAAGACGATGAAGAGGATTACGGATTGCCGATTTGGGCTGGTGTACTTCCGCTGCAATTGACGCCTGGTGCTGTGATTGGCGACTCGGATCTGGATGTCCCGCCCAGCGTCCGGAGGTACGGAGTGCAGCCATGAAAACGATCGCGCTGCAATTTATGATAACCACCATAGCTTTGGCCCAGGTGTCGCATTTGAAAGATTTTCAGGTGATTGAACTGCGCCGCTATGTGATCAAGGACGGCGGCCGCGAGAAATTCGCCAGATACTTTGAGAGCTATTTTCCCGAGGCTTTTGAGCAACTGGGGGCGATCGCTTTTGGCGAGTTTCTCGAGCGCAACAATCCATCGCGATTCACCTGGTTGCGGGGCTTCCACAACATGGATGCGCGAGCCATAATCAACTCCGAATTTTATTATGGTCCGCTGTGGAGAGAACATCAGAAGACAATGAACGATCTGCTGATCGACTCCGACGATGTCCTGCTGCTCCGCCCGCTACACGAAATTCCGGTGCTACCAGCGGTCGATCCTGTCGTGGAAGAAAAAGGCGCGCAAGGGATCGTCGTCGCCCAAATTTTCGCCGTGAAACCCGATCAGCTGGAACAGTTCACCACGCAGGTCGAAGAACAATTCGCTTTGTACCGGAATGCGGGAGGGCGCGAAGCGGGCGTCCTGGTTACGCTAGCGGAGAAAAACAATTTCCCGCAATTACCCCTCAGAACAGACGGCCCTTATGTGGTGTGGATCGGCTTACTTTCGGGTGACCAGCAACTGGCGCAGTTGCTTTCCATCGCCCAGAAATCCGCGACGGCTTTGTCGGCGGCTGGCTTCTTACGAAGTTCAGCGGAACTGCTGGTGATGGACCCGGCAGCCCGTTCCCGGCTGCGCTGGATCGCTGAGTAGCATAAGAAATCTAGGAAAGATTTCCGTGCCTCACCACCAGAATAGGAACTTCCAGCGCGTGGCGTACGGCGTTGATCGTCGTCCCAAAGATCAGATCCTTGAAGCCGGTGTGTCCATGCGCGCCCATGACTATCAGATCCGGCTTTAGTTCTTTGGCAAAACGCACAATCTCCGCCTTGGGGTTCGTGGAATGCGTGATCGCGATCTCGGCATCGATTCCCATCGCCACCAGCGAACCAACGATGCTCCCGAAATAATGTTTGCCGGCCTCGATTTCGGCGGTGGAGGCAAGCGATCCGAAGAGTTGGCTGGTGACACCTTCTTCAATGTGCAGCAGAAAGATCTTCGCGCCATGAACCTTGGCTGTCGCCGCGGCATGGGCGATAGCCACGCGATCGAATTCGGAATGATCCAGCGGCACCAAGATTTTGCGGTAGTGCGGCACGGGCAGATCGATCGCGATATTTAGCGGAGCGGCCGCGGCGGACGATCCCGCGCGGAAGCGGCTTGGCAAGTACGGCTCCAGCGCGATCCAGGCAAGCAGTGTCAGCAGGAAAGCCGCGCAAGGCACCAGCACAAACCACAACCAGGGATGAGTGCCGGCCCATTCGCCGATTGCCATCCAGGCCAGACGGAGGTTCAGGGCAAGAATCAATACCGCGGCCGACCAGGCCAGAATCTTCACCCAGGGCCGATTGGCAAATGAACCCATTCGCTTCTTATCGCCGGTGAACTGGATGAGTGGGATAACGGCAAACGGCAATTGCAGGCTGAGCACAACCTGGCTCAAAATCAGCAATTGGTAAGAGCCTTTATCACCGGCAATCCATATAGTGATAGCGGCGGGGACAACGGCGATGGCCCGTGTTACCACGCGGCGCAGCCAGGGCTTCATCCGAAGTTCCAGGAAACCTTCCATCACGATTTGGCCGGCCAGGGTGCCTGTCAGAGTGGAGGATTGCCCCGAGGCCAGCAACGCTACGGCGAACAGAACACTGGCTAGCGTTGTCCCCAGCAGAGGCGCCAACAACGCGTGGGCCTGTTGGATTTCCGTCACCACGGCGTGCTGATAAAAGACCGCGGCGGAGAGAATCAGAATTGACGCGTTGACGATCAAGGCTCCGTTGAGCGCCACAAAAGAGTCCAAAAAATTGAAGCGGCAGGCGATCTGCTTTTCCACCTCGGTCGTGCCGAT
>JBBSEX010000122.1:0-5212 GCA_038239345.1 Bryobacterales bacterium | reverse complement strand
ATTACTTCCCCGCTGATGTCAGGCTTCATCCTAGTCGGCGGACTGGCCGCTTCCGTTTTCTTAACGTGGCCGAATCCGGTTTATTTGCATTGCGGCTCGCGTGTTCGCCCATACCAAGGCTTCGCCAGATGGATTGCTCCATCTCGCGCTTGCTGGGATACATGTACGAACAGGCAATTTACATGGTGAACTCCTTTCAGTTCACAAGATCAGCCAGGCTTATCCTGGCGCACCGTCTGTAAGGGACTTAGCGCAGTGCGGCGTAGCTCCATGGGCGAAGTCGGCTACACCGAAGAGCGTGCGCTGCCCGCGCGAATGCTGCGGAAGGAGTTTGTCGCCAGGGGAGGGGTGAAGCGCGCAACCGCGTATGTCTTGGGGTTGGGTCTCTTCGAAATGTATTTGAACGGGAGCAAGATCGGCGATCATGTGCTCTCACCAAACCTGACCGACTATGAGAAGCGGATTTTTTATGTCACCTTCGATGTAACCAACAACGTCACCGCCGGGAAGAATGTAGTCGGCCTGATTCTCGGGAATGGCCGGTATTGGGCGCCACGAGAAAAGGTTCCAATCGGGATGAAGAATTTCGGCTACCCGAAAGCGCGCGCACAGCTCGAGATCGAGTATGCCGACGGGACGACGGCGCGAGTCGCCAGCGATGGGACCTGGAAAGTGACGACCGATGGACCCATTAGCGCCAATATCGGGCCGCCCAACCGTTCCGGGCAACCGCCTGGACACTTACCTCGGGGGCGCTCGGATCTACAGTACCGCGCTTGCCCTCAGGCCATATTTCGGTAGCCCTACCGCGCCCGGCATCGGAAATAATCAGGTGACCAACTTCAACCGCGACACCGTCGGCAATCAATACACCATCCGAGGCGATCAGATGTTGCCCCGCAATCAGAATCTCGGAGTCAGATACACGCAATCCCACACTGGGGGCTTCATACCCAATTTCTTAGGTTCGCCGAGTCGTTCAACTTCGCCAACAAGGTGAATCAGGCGAATCCCAATACCTGTGTCGACTGCCTCGGTACGGCCGGAAGAATCTTCGGCACGTTTGCAAATTATGTGCCGCGGCAGTGGCAAATGGCGCTCCGCGTGGAATTCATAATCTCGGGCGTCTCACGCACCCTTTCATCACGCGGCCGGGTTGATCTCGACGACGACTAAAACGCCGTAGAACTCGTAGCCCGTCACGTCACTGGATTACTCGCTGCGATACGTGAGATTCCGAACGTGGTTCCGCTTCAGCCGGTTCCGTTGTGCCTTACGCTGCCGGGCGACTGCCCGTGCAATAACGAGCAAAATTATGATCGCGATTCCGAAGAGACCCGCAGCCAACCACACGTTCAATCATTTTACGCTAGCGAGCGGGTTCAAAATTGAGGAGAAAGTTGCAGTGATCGCTTGAGACCGTTCCTCGCTGTTAACCAGACGTGCACGCCCCAGTGGAGAACTTGAGAAGTACGTACTGAAACGGAGCCAGCCAGCCGATTCGGGCGGCCGGGACCGATAGTGCCTCGGCAGAGAGTGACGTTGGCCCGCAGTATTGGCCACTTCCCGCAGTTCCAGCCGTTAGTCAGTCAACCCAGCCGACGCGGGAGGCGTAGTGGGAATAGTTGACTCGGCAAATGTTGGCAAGTTCGAGCAGTCTCTCCGGAGAGACCTGCGGCGTGCAGATGGTAGCAGATAGTAGGCGGTAAAAATAATCGAGTGGCTAGCTCTACACGTGCTTGTTATTTAGTATCAATAATTTAGCATCATTTTTAGTATCAACATCCCTGATCCAGGCTTGATTGGGCACCATCTGGCCGGGGGGCTCTCACTTCTGCGCCCTTCCCACGGTCCCGAACATCGACTGTGTGTTATGTTTTAGGAAACGAGTGCGCGATACCGCCTAAATATAGGGCAGAAATATTTATTTTCAAAAAAGCGCAAGATTTTCGGGTCTCGTTAGTATACTCATTCAGGTAATTGTGCGGCTTTCCCCTCCTTCGGCCGCCTTTCTTTGCCTCTTCCCCCGAGCGCGGTAACTCGTTCATCAGGAATTGTCGCCCATCCGCACGTGCTAAATACGCCTTGGTGACCTACCGGCACTCTGATCCTGTTACCGCCTCCCCCAAGTAATAAATCCGAGTAGCAAGAGGCGAAACCATACGGTTTCTCCCCTTTGCTCCCGAAGCGTCGGGCAATCCCCTCTTCCCTTCAGCGGCCTACCCTTTCGCGGGGCTGATTTCGACGTATCGAGTATGGCAGCGTATGGGAATCCGGTTGTGTGGCTAGTCCTGCCTGCGGCGCTTGGATTGGTTGATCCTCGAAGCCATCAAAGCATTATTCCGCGAGGGAGAAATTCAGAGATCCAAGCCGGGCGGACCGATTCAGGAAGAGAATACCCGAAATACATCTATCATGCGATCAGACCGCCAGCCTTGGTCCAACTCAGCTCAGGAACAAGCCGAGCTAGCGGACGAATGGTCTGATTCCTACATCGGCCAAGCGTATCCAAAATGCAAGTATGACTGGAGCGAGAAGCCAATCACCGTAAAGAACTCCATTGACGAGGCCGCACTCGAGAAGGGGTGGGCTGACACTCCGGCCGTTTTCGAGCCATACAAGGGCCCACGACCGCCGAAAACTCAGGATCAGGATCCTCTGAAATGGGGTTGATGGGGGCGCAGCTGCCGGTCTGTCCGGCGAGCATCGGAATCGGATTAAGTCTCAATTACTGCGCGCAGACTCTTTTTTCTGGCGGTCGCCCGATGCTCTCTGCTGCGATAAATGCGATGCGACAAGCCTTCACAGGAATCGCCAGCGTACTTGCTGACGCCGGAATACTAACCAAAGAGCTGCTGGAAAATGATATATCCGCGGCTGAGGAAAAAATGAAACGTGGAACTCTGAACAAACTAGTCATTGTGACACCCATCAGGCCATCAATGGAGATCCAAGTCTGGCCAATCGATAAGCTTATCTTTTGGGTCCTCAGGGGAATTTGTGGGTAAGTTGATCCATATAAGGGGCCATCTGCCGTACATTCGAGGGAGTGTTACCGCGCCGCGCCATTGGGCAGCCAAGCGCGTGAGACGTCGCAAACGCCGATGTGGCGGCCTTCGGCGCTGATCAACGCGGAGAAACACGGCCGGCGTCAGCGCGGATGAACCAAGGAACGGCCACACCGAAAGCCCCGAACTGGCTTAGAATAAACTGGCTACGAAAAAGGACCTGGCTGCGGATCTGGGCGACACGCTGAAACCGTTGTCTATCAGCAGGTCGGCGGATGTTTCAGGCGTTCTTCTGTTGAAATTCACCCACAGATTCCCCGGACGAGGCTATCTTTTACGCCCGCAACCCGCGCAAGAATGATGCTGCTGTGGGCCGCATGTGCGGAAGTATCCGGGAATTTGGATTCAAGATTCCCTGTCTAGTGCGCAGTGACGGTGAAGTGATCGACGGGCACCTGCGTCTGAAAGCCGCGCGCAAGCTGGGCATAACTGACATCCCCGTCATCCTGTGCGATGAGTGGACTCCGGCGCAGGTCCAGGCCTTCCGGCTGATGGTGAACCGGTCGGCTACGTGGGCCGATTGGGACGATGACCTGCTTGCAATCGGGTTGCTCGATCTCAAAACTTCGGACTTCGATCTCGCCCTGACGGGGTTCGACAGCAAGGAGATCGATGATCTGGTTTTGAAGGACAGCCCGAGGAGGATGCAGCGCCGCCGTTGCCCGGTCAATCGGTTACCCAGGTCGGCGATTTGTGGCTTTGTGGTTCGCACCGGGTACTCTGTGGCGACGCAACAGATGCGAAGGTCGTGGCGCGGCTTCTGGGCGAGCAGAAGCCGTTCCTGATGGTGACCGATCCTCCCTACGGTATTGAACTGGACTCCGAGTGGCGAGACAGGGCCGGGTTGAACGGCTGCGGACCTGCCGGGCCCAGCAATTTGCACCATCGGACCAAGGGACATCGGGAAACCAGTATCTCCGGCGATACGCGCGCCGACTGGTCGGAGGCATTTGCCCTGGTCCCCAGTCTGGAGGTCGGCTATGTATGGCACGCATAAAAGTTCGCCCGAGAGGTGCTGGATGGCTTGCTGCGGATCGGCTTCCTGCATCATCAGCAGATCATCTGGGACAAAGGGCGGACGGTGCTCACGAGAACGCATTACTGGTTCCAGCATGCGCCGTGCTGGTACGTGCGCAAGAAGAACGCTCCCTGGTTCGGTAAGCCGGGCCAGAACTCGACGATCTGGAATTCGCCCTCGCCGAAGTTCATCATGGGTGGATCGGATGAGGAGAAGTTCGATCATCCTACCCAGAAGCCGGTCGAGTTGATGCGCAAAGCGATCCTGAACCACACCAAGAGCGGTGAATTGGTCTATGACCCGTTCCTGGGCAGCGGGACCACACTGGCCGCAGCGGAACTGACTCAGCGCCGTTGTTACGGCCTGGAACTCGATCCCAAGTATGCCGATGTCGTGGTCGGGCGTTGGGAGGGTTTGACCGGCCAGAAAGCCACAAGGGAAGCTGACGGCCGGACCTTTGATTCGCTAGCGCTGGACGGGATGCCGAGGGCGGCATGACTTGTTGGGCGACAAGGCAGGTTCGCAGATGGTAGGCCATGGCTCGAAATTCAGCCGCAAGAAGGAAGAGGCGGTTACGGCGCTGCTCACTCAGCGGAATGTCGAAGAAGCGGCCCGCGTCGCCGGCATCGGAACGCAAACGCTGATCCGATGGTTGAAGCTCCCGGAATTTCAATCGGTTTATCGGGAGGCGCGCCGGGCAGCATCTTCGCAATCCTATGCACGGCTGCAACAGGCTTCCAGTGCAGCGGTGTCGACCCTGTTGAAGATTATGGTGGACGCAAACGCACCAGCCTCGACCCGAGTGCGCGCGGCGGATCGCGTCTTGGAGCACGCCCGGCAGGCCATCGAAAGCGAAGACATCGAACTCCGAGTCGCCGCTTTGGAGCAGGCCGCGGAACGGGCCAAGCAACCCGGAACTACTGAGTGACCCAGATGCGGAATGTCCGACGGCGGCTCGAGAAGCTCGAACGGTTACCTCAACTCCCGCCCGCGCCTAGTCCGCTCGAACGGATCAGGATGCTCGCTCTAGCAGGCTGCTGAAAAAGTAAGTCTGGCGGAGCCGTCCTTCTATCTTTTCTTTCCATTTGGGTGTTTTTGTTTGAGGCCTTCTGGCGCGGTCCCGTCT
>JBBSEX010000121.1:0-5270 GCA_038239345.1 Bryobacterales bacterium | reverse complement strand
GTTGATCGCTCCCGATCCTGTCAATCCGGTGCTCAGATCAAAGTTCACAGTGGAGATTTGGAATTCCCGGACGACTTCCTGCGAGAAATTCTGAGGAGTTCCTCCAGTCGCTGGGCCATAGATCGGACCGCCGTCCATCGTAGTCCGCGTTCGCTCTGCGGGCGCGCTCATAAACGAGACGTCAAATTGGCGGGAGAAGTACCCCGCCGATGGCGCTGCTGTCACGCCGGGTTCAAGTATGGCGAGTCGTAGAAACTCCCTGCCGTTGAGCGGCAGGTTCTCGATTTGGAATCGTGACACGACGCCGGCAATCCCATGCTTGTCATAATCGAGGGGTGGAATTCGGTCGATCGCCTCGACAAGCTGCTGAAGCACCCCAATCGGAAGGAGCAGTTCGACTCGGCTGCTGTTTCCTGTCCGGACCGTGGTGGTCTGAATGAGCGTGCGAAATCCCTTTGCTTCTGCTCTGACTTCGTAGGGACCCGCCGGCAGGCCCGGCACCAGGAACATACCGTCCTTGCCGGAGGTAACCAATCGTTGGAAAGCCGTCTCTTGATTGGTGACGGTAACCTTTGCATCTGGAATCACGGCCTCCGACTCGTCGAGGACCGTACCTCCGAGACTTCCCGTGGGAACTTGACCGAACGTAAGGATTGCAAGAGCAGGGATAAGGACTGCCACCCGAAAGAGGAAATTATGCCGACACTTTGCCCAGCGAATCATAAGAACGCCGCCTCCTGCATGAAAGAGGCTTTGAGGCGGCAAAACCTCAAAACGCGTTCGGAACTCATGTGTAAAGAATGGGTTGCGGAAAGCTTCGTCGCTATCTCAAATAGTTTTTGAGGTCTGCCATCCGCCCGGTCTCTTTTGATATGTTGGGGCTTGAAGTCCCCTTTCGCGCCTAGTCCTGGGGCGGGAGGCAATCGGTGGTCTCATGGAGCACGTGAATGTCAGCCCCCCGCTATGGATTAGCGGGACTGATGAAAACGGCAAACTCGTCAGCCGGGAGGTGATTCAGGCCGCCCACCGGATCTGGACGCGTGTGCTCCAACATCTTCGGTATCACGCGCAAGATCCTGCGCCAGCCGCAGAGATTCTCGAATCTGCTTGTCATTGCGTCTCGCGGGCAATTCGGCGGAATCATATTCGTAATCTTGAATCTTATTTGTTTTGGGCTTTCGTCAGAAAGTACAACCGCGAAATGATCCGGGAGGGCCGGATACAGTACGTTGAATCTGTTGAAGTGTTCGCGGATCGGGTGATCGAGCGGGATAATAGCTGGGTCTCAGCGCTGGAAGACGAGATCCAATTCAAACAACTACTTGGTTTGCTGGACACCAAAACGAGGCTTATACTGATGCGTCGGATATCCGGCGATTCGTGGGCCGAAATTGGCAAAACCCTCGATATCAGCGCCCATAACGCTGAAGTTCAGTTTGGAAATGGAATCAAGAAGGCCAAAAGCCGCATGTTGGGCAAAGGCGCTGACAGCATGGGACGGACAGATCGGTGAATCAAAGACTTCCAATTTCACGAGATTCAGAGGCCGGAAAACTTCCACGGCAGCAGGAACACGAAATCCTCGCGGCGGCTTCTAAAGTCTTCCGCACGGCCTTCCCGAATTCTGAACGGGCCGGGTGCCCGGCTCAGACCACCCTGCGTTCGGTGGTGCGGAAGCGATGCGAAGGCGGTGAAGGCGAGAAAATTCTCGAACACCTAACGTGTTGTTCAACGTGCTTTGGCGAGTATGAAGACCTCTTGCGAAAAGAAAAGGTCTCGAGGAATCTGAAGCTACTGACGCTCTGCGCGGCTCTGGTGATCACAATTGGTGCGGCGGTCTGGTTCAACGGGTTCCGAGGTGCGTCGCCAGTCCGGCCATCCGAGCCACTCATCGTTCAAAAAGCCCCGGCAGCAACGCCAACTCCGCCAAGGCCATTAGAAGTTGCAACCGTTGATCTTCGAAATCGTTCTCCTGTCAGAGGGGAGAACGACCCAAGTTCCGGAGACATTGTGGTGGCATCTCTTCCTGCGCAGCCGCTTGATCTATCGATTTACTTGCCGATCGGGAGCGAAGAGGGTAGCTACGATGTTGCGATTCTTCATGCTGAGGGCAATTCTCTAGTAGCCATGAGCGGCTCGGCGACTCTTCAGAATCGCAAGGTCACTCTGCACCTTCGGACCGATCTCACCGGCTTTGTACCTGGGCGATATCTCCTTGGCGTGCGCAAGGGTAATTTTCGGTGGACCTACTATCCACTTGCTCTAGCGAAATAACGCCTGCGGGCGACCTAAACAAGGCGCAGTTTGTACCGCAAATAAGTTATTGAGGCTACGAGGTAGTGGCGGCGCCTACATTGCTTTGACTGTTTCAATTGCAGTATCGAGCTGATTGTCCCGCCCTGTCGCGACAGCCTCATAGGAAAGGGGCACCTCGACTTCGGGCTTAATTCCTTCCCCCTCCAACCGCTTGCCCTGCCAAGTCACGTATGCACCGACCGGGAGGATCAGGAAGTATCCGTAACGGAGTTTGAAGGGCTTGCTGCCTACCAGTCGACCAGGTGTCGATGTCCCGACAATTCGCGCCAACTGGTTTTCCACGGCGAAGGCAGCAACCATTTCACTAGCGCTCGCGCTATGCTCGTTCACGAGCAGGACGATCCGGCCGTGGAACTTCTGAGATCCTAGACCCTCTGTGAACAAAGCGATCGAATGATCGACAAAGGCGTAGCGGAGGATAAGCCACAGTAGTCCGATCTTGCGTGCCGGTATCCGGTCAAACCGCGTCAGATCTTCCTTTCTGTACCCATTCTTTGCCCGCGCCCGACTCAGGCTGTAGCCGATTGGAAGTTTTCCAGGTGTCAAGTAACTCATGAGCCTCAGCCCACCTATACCCCCACCTGAGTTGCCGCGCAGGTCGACGATCAGCCGGTCGCAATCGTGAAAGGAGGCTACTGCCCGATCGATATCGCGAGCTACGTCAATCCCCACGATGCCCGGAAACATGTTGATCTTCAGATAGCCGATACTTGACTCCAGCTTGGAACTAACCACGGCTTGCGGTGTATTGAACGGTTGCTTTGACTTGAGCGCAGGAATTTCAACCGCGATAGAAGCCTCCGCTCCATCGGCCTTGCGAATTTGGAGCGACGTCGAGCGGCCAGGTCGCAACAGCACCCGGTCAGGCGGTCGAACCCCTTCCGCATCAATTCCTACCAAGAGATCACCTCTACAAACACCCGCTTGGTGAGCCGGCCCGCCCTCCTGAACATCCTGAAACATCCAACGAAGGCCATCGGTCGTTTCGCATTGCTGAAGCGTCGCGCAAATGGACTGGCGCGGTGGGACGGGACGCCAATTTCGGTGATAGAAAGCGGTGTGGCTTGAGCCCAACTGCATGACTAGATCGTGCATTCGGCGCTCGAACTCTTCCGCGCTCCCACAGTTCAGAATCTCTGGTGTTCTAGTGTCGATCAAAGCTCGCCACTTCTCGGCGCTAAATTCAGGATTGAAGTACTTCTTCTCTACGAGGCGTGAAACCTGTTGGAGGATCTCCTGCTTTTGGCTTTCGTCAACGATCATGCCCACTACTCCGAAAAGTTGATGTGTTTCGAGCCGTCCCCAACCATAGTGAAACCTGCCCAGAAGAACGGCACAGCGTCATCACCAAATTGTTCGATAAGGTCGAGCTTGGCCTTCTGCAAGGCAGCACCTCTATCGATGCCCTTTGCTAAGTTCGCATAGAACCGTTTCATGAGCGAGGTCGTGAACGCATCATCTGCGGCCCAGATACTTGCGACGACACTGCGTGCGCCGGCGTAGAGAAAAGATCTCACCAGATTAACGATACCTTCCTGCCCTACGAGTCGCCCGGCGCCAGTATCGCATGCTGATAGCGTCACAAGTTCGGCCGCAAGATCCATTTCGGCGATTTCTCTCGCTTGCAGCAGCCCGTCGTCCTCGTCGTTGGCGCCGCGACCCAGTACTAGAGCGGCACGTTCTGGTGCCGCCCTACTGGAAATTCCGTGGACAGCCAGATGCAGCACTCGAACCTTCTCTAGGGGCTGCGATCGGAAACCGGTCTCAGTAGCCGCTGGTCCCGCCAGGACGATGCTGTGAGCACCCGCAATGGCAGCGATCGATTGCACCTCTTCGGCGGTACCAGGCAACGGAGGAAGCTTTTCGCCTGTCAGATCGTAAAGACCCCTCGTGGGGGAGGATGTAGCCTTACCGCGCCCACTGTTGCTTGCGACGAGGTTTCTTTTGTCACCATATGGCACGTCCCCTACTGCCAAGAGAGGCACATTCGTAGCTCTATTCGTGGGCTGAGTTTTCAAGAGGTGAAGCACCGTGGCAGAGGGCGCATAGGTGACGACATGACTCTTGAGGACATAGTCGCCTTTCTCATTGATCAGAGCGTCGAATGGCAACAGGTGAAGCTTCCCGTCGGGGACCACAATTAGCCGGTTCTTCGAAACATCAGTGTGAAGTGGCCCCAGGAGAATCGAGTGGAGTTCATTCGCAACTCCGGCCGCTTTCTTCTTCGCGCGAACCTGAGCGAGGTATGAATCGACGAGCGACTCGATACGACTACCACTTGTGAGAGGAATGATGCGGATCGTCTTGTTATCGATCACCAAGCAGTAGGAACCGGGTTCCCCCAGAGCGTATTCCAGGACCAGCTCATCGGGCCGCAGGCTTCGTTGCAGTTCTGACAGTTCGACAGGTTTGCCCTGTTTCATCAGTCGCGGCACATCACGCAGCTTGGTCCCCGATAGTCCTTGTTCTTCGTCAAACAGTTTTTCGAGTATTCGCCGACGATCAACCGGCGTGGACGCCCGCATGAGACGAATCTGAAGGCGAGCGATCTCACGCTCGTGGGCGGATTGAACACCTGTGCTTTTGCGCGGAATCGACTCTTTGTTTCGCAAGATGTCCGCAGCTGTTCGGCCGCGAGCCCTCTCAAGGACCGCCAGCGCTCTAATCGGATCGTTGATGCGATCAACCGCGAGCGCGAAGTGATCGATGTAGATCTGACTCATCGCCCCAATCAGTGATGTCCGGGTACCAGGGCTCGCCACCGACACTAATAGTCCGTCGACAACGTCTTCCGCCTGTTCATAAAGCCGATCCGATTCATCGAATTTGCCGCGGTCAGAACGAAGTCTTGCCAGGAAGGCTAACCGCTCCGGCAATTCGTAGGTCTCTCCAACCTTTTGACTCGCCTCAACGCCTTTGGCCGCTCTGTCTTCCGCTTTTTGGAGGTCGCCCGC
>JBBSEX010000120.1:0-5314 GCA_038239345.1 Bryobacterales bacterium | reverse complement strand
TCGCCGGTTTGGCAAAGTGAAAGGGCCATCACTACGGGATCGAGTATAGCCGAACCTTGTGCGGTAGTTTCTTCTCGTCTTCGATATCGGTGATTTTGGATTTCACTTGTTGCGCGATCGCAAGTCTATCGAGAGCTTCGTGAGATTTCGGCTGGGGTGCGCAAGCCGGGGCATTGTCGATCAAAACAACGGTCGTTGTCGCCGCCGAAGCTTTTGTTCTCGATCGCACGCCGGTTTTCACCCTTGGCCGGTGAGCAATCGGATACCCCGAATGAAAGCTGTCGTGGCCCACGAATGGCTCGCTTCGGACTATGTCTGAGTCGGACTTCTATCCGGATGCAAGAGGAAGGCAGTGTCCATTGATGGGGATCATTCGTTTTCCCAAGGGTCGGCGGCCCAGTCCGGATGCCCTCTGCCGCGCTCTTTGTATTCGTCGACCTTTGCAGCTTTGGACAGGAGAAAGCCGAGAAAAGACTTTTGCTGGAAGCGGCAGGTTTGCGCGATACCGAGCAGACGGAGGTAGTCGGTGGCGCCTTTCTCGCTGAACGAGCCAGAGATCTTCCGTTGGACGGCCAGGTGACGAAGCGCTCTCTCCGCGGTGTTATTGTGCCACGGTACCCCGTCATTCTCAAGGAAGGAAAACAGAGATTGCTTGTACCGCTCAAACCTCTTCTGATATCGCCCTGTCGTATCCCGCGCGTAAATCTTGCCTGTGATCATTTGGCGGTAGAAGCTATCGACCCGGCCGCGATGCTTGCCGAGATGTCGAGCCTTGAGTCCGAACCGTTGGACAGTTTCGAAAATTGGAAGTAACAAATCACGGACAGCCGCAACAAATCCTTCAAACTCATCGTCAAACGGATATTTCCAGAGGTCGTCATTTAAGTCCCTGATCAGATGGACAAAGCATTTCTGCTGTCTACAAAGAAGCGCATCGTATCCTCCGTAGAAATCGGTGACGACAGTACCTTTGAAATTCGCAAACAACGGCTTCAGAAACTCCCCTTCTCGATTCGGTCGCAGCCTAAAGACCACCCGAACGTTGTCAGTAAAGACCCATACGTATTGGTTTGCCCCTGAGATGTTAATCTTTGTTTCGTCGAGATGCACAATCGGACCCTCCATGAGTCCGCGCAAGAGCAGATCTTCCGTACGTCGATAGTATTCAGCGAAGTGCTTAACAAAGCCTACTGCCGTCTGCGGAGAGAGTTGTTCTGAAAAAAGATCAAAGCTGGCCTTCGAGATGAGCCCGTATGGCATTCTCAGTGCAACGCGCTGATAGACTACCCAGGCCTGAAAATTCCAGCCGAAGAGCTGGCCCCGGTGGAGGCGTGTGCCGGGAGGGGCGTATTTTCCGTGACAGAGATTGCAGTAGCCCATCACTCCTGTGTACCTGACAACGGTCTTGCGGCATCCCGTCTTGCTGAATATCAAGTCGAGTAGTGAATGTTGAGAAATCTTGGCGGATGCGGTTAACTTGTGCCCTGGATGCGTTGGACAGATTCGTCTGCGAGGTACCCGAACGATCCTCCCCTTGATCGTGGAAAACGAACGTCGGCGCGAACGGCCTTTGGCTTTTTTCCTTCCAGACGGCGGCGACTGAGCTGTTTTCCCTGACGACAACTTGATTCGGGAACGTGCGTACCTTGAATGCGCCGATTTGAGGAGCGAATCAAACGAGCCGTGAATTTCGAGGCCCTTGACCGACGCGACTTGTTTGGGGTTGTCCGGGAACTCCACATCGGGGCTCGACTTAGCCTCGCGGATAACCTGAATCAATCGGGTGGCAACTATCTCCAGCGCAGCGCAGTCCTCGCGATTGTAGGTGACCAGGGCAGCCTTCAGTTCGGGAGTGCGTGATTTCTCCCACTCGCGGCGATGAATAATGCTCTGTAAACCCGATGTAACAGGCCCATTCCATCTCGCGCCCATATAGGTCCCGATGTCCTTGAGACGGTTTGACAATGTGGGAAAGTAAACGTTTGCGAAAATCACTGAGAGTAGATTCATCGGTGTTTTCAGCGCTCTCGCGACTGCGGACGTTGCAGGCGGCACGCCATAACGTTCACCCATACGTTTGAGGCACACAGTTTCGTAGGAGCCGTAATGGATCAGGACGGGATTTTCAATCTTCGCGAGGATGCCAAGAAACTCGTTCCAGATCCTCCTTTCATCCTCGACGTCGTCCGCCCAAAGACCATGCTGGGCAACCGAATCACCGCTTCCGAAACGAACGCCAATCAGGTAGTAGGAGTCGCGATCCGGCATGCCTTCGACGTCGAGGTAGACCGGGGTGCCTTCAATCTTTATTTCTGGACTGCCGAGGATGTGGATTTGCTTCTGCCGAATCGCCAGTGCCCTCAGGGAGTGACGATACTTTTCTGGTTTATCGCGCAGCTGTTTGGGGCGACGGCGCGGGCGGAAGGTATACGACAGCTGGGTCACAGTGAAGATCCCTTTATCGTGGAGTTTCTTCCGTTCTTTTTCAGTCATCCCTGACAGTAAAGTGAGGTCTTCATGCTCTACCGCTTTCTGTCTGCACCGGGCTTGGAACTCGCATTCTCCGCAGTGCGGAATCAGAATGAGGTCTGGCGGCGAAGGGCTGGACAACAACACTGTGATTTCCGCTATACGTTTTCGTAGCTCGACATCCAAGGTAGGAGCCTTGACATTCAGCACCGCATGGTTGTCACCGTGAATGATCTTGCCGTAGCCGACCTCGGTTCCTAGCATTCCTGAAAGTGCCAAGGCATCGAACCCTAGTAACAGCTTCGCGTCCCTGCCGAGCTTGTTGGCGGAAAAGAAGCGAAGGGCGACGAGTTGGGCTGGCCTCCCGCGTCCCTCCGAGGGCGAGGACTCCACTGCGTGAAGGTAGGATTCCAGATGCGCTGTTTGCGCAAGAACGCCGATTGCCAGCCGCCACTTACCCGCTTTCAGTCTATCCGCCTGCGGAAATCTTATAGACTCACTTGGGCGTGCTCTCAAGAGCATGAGCTCGATCTCAGCGGAGCGGTATGACTCCTCCTGGGCCTGAGAATACTGAGGCCACGTGCCATCGGTAGGCGGCTCACCAGCTGACCGTAGCCAGCATTTGGTTGGGCATTTTAGGTACGCTTCTAGGATCTGGTAGGTGATCTTCATATGGCCATTCTTCCAACAGTCATGATCTGTTAAGCGTAGATCCGGTTTACCCGGCCCCCCTCAGCTCGGCTTTTGTCTGTGATGGGGGAGGCCACGTGGGGCGACCCTGAGGAATGCACGGGAGCCGACCTCACGGACAGACAGCACCCATCATAATTATGCGGCCGTGGGTGTTGCGATCCGGGCCAGAGTTGCGCGGTAGTTCCAAGGCATCCATTGTGAAGGGTTTCGCTTCAACGCCTCGACGTGCCTCTGCAACTCGGTGAGGTAGTCGAACGGATTGTTGCCATTTAACTCGCAGGTGTGGATCAGACTCATGAACAGATCACCGACCCCGGCGCCGTTCAGCGTTTTGTAGAAGAGCGAGTTCTTGCGGTTCAGAATCGCTTTCTTCAGCGCACGTTCGACGATGTTGTTGTCGATCGGCGCGCCTGGTTGTTGGAGGAAGAGCGTCAGCTTTGGCCAGTGATTCAGTAAATAGGAGATCGCTTTGCCCAGTCCGGAATTTGGTTCCGTCTTATGCTCGGCCAACTGCGCCTCCATCCACTCATGCAGCCCTTTCATCAACGGCCCGCTGTGCTCCTGATGGAAGTTCAGCCTCCCTTCCGGCGACAGTTCCTGTTCCCGCGCCAGCGCGTCGTGGTGATAAACGCCGCGCAGCGCCTCCAGCACATAACGGCATTCTTTAGGAAAGTTATCTACCACCTCCACAATCTGCCGTCTTCCATGTGCGAGGCAGTTCGCCAGCAGGATTTCGACGCCTTCCAGCTTCGGAGTGTTGCGCGACAGCGCGTCGCACATCTGGATCGGTGCCGGCAGTTCGCGTGCGCGATGTTTCAATACCTCGGCGATGTTCTCGCCCGCATGCTTCCATCCGGTAAAGAACAGCGCGATGGTCCATGCACCAACCATCGACACAATGCCGCTGGTGAAGGTACCCGTCCGCTTGTCGCCCGGCTCGCGCGTCAGACGCAAAATCCGCATGCCCGTGTCGTCGTTGTGCATCACGCTGCCTTGCGCCGCCTGCCGGATCAACTCCTCCAGCACCGGCCCAATCAGTTTCGCGGCGGCAGCCATTAAATCCCACTGCGTCGTCGCCGGCAGCGGCATACCCAAGTGTTCCTGTAGCCTTTCCAACCGCTTAAATGGCACTCCGGTACCGTACTTCAACAGGGCGATCATCGCCACGGCCCGCTCCTCGTACTTGTCCGCACCCGCCGTCTCCGGTTCGTCGGCTGTGAACACCTGCCCGCAGGCGTTGCAACGTAGCCGCTCCATCTCGAATACGGTCGCTTCCAGCGGCGCGTGTCCCACGAACCTGACCAGCGTTGCCGGCTCTTTCTGGAGGTACACTCTTCCTCGGCGACATTCCGGGCAAGGGTCGCCGGAATGGAGCGTGGCGTGCGCGATGGTGACCCTGTTTGCGCCCCGAAACGCAGCGGCACTATGGCGCCCATGACCGGACGGAGCTGATTCGCTGGTCTCCGGCTTGCCGGCGGGGGCCGCATCCTGCGACAGAACGGCACTGGTTTTCTTCGTACTCCGTTTCCGCAGCAGTCTGTCTGCCATGGCATGAAGCGCGTTTTTGAGCTTCTGGCCTTCGGATTCGCTCAACGGTGCGCGCGTGCTGCGATCGATAATCTGGTCCAGTTCGTCCAGATTCACGTCGATCCGCCGCCGCATAGTCATAGCTGCGTGAGGTAGTCGCGGAAACGCGGCGTCAAGGGCAAGCCGAGGATTTCCTTGATCGGGCGGTTCGGCTTGTTGGTCTGGTCGTTTTTGCCACGCCCAGTGGTGAGCCCGAGCAGTTGCCAGTTCGCCGCGCGGTAACAGGTTCCGCGAAAACGTCCGGGATCGATGAAGGTTTCCGCGAAATAAATCGGGTGGCGGTACATCCGTTGCCAATCCTCTGAAAGTTGCGCGGCCATGCGACCGAGAATATGCGACGCCAGATGGGGAACGCGGATCCACGGCAAGATCAGAAAGCGCGTGTTGTAAGCAATGAAGCGGATGTTGCGCCGCCGCGTTTCCGCGCTCCAGCCGATGTAGCGGTCCCGGCTACCCAGATGGCGCGGCGCCGAACTCCAGGCCAGACAGGCGATGGGGCGTCCTTGGGCCCAGGCCAGATATTTTAAGTGCTCCCCGACGGGTTGCTCGTATTTCAAATAATGAT
>JBBSEX010000119.1:0-5405 GCA_038239345.1 Bryobacterales bacterium | reverse complement strand
GAACGGGATGGTGATGCCTACAATTCGCAAAGATCAGGTCGCCGGAGCGGCCAAAGACTCGTCATCTAGGAAATCCCGGATTGAAGCACATCACTTTAAGTTGCGTCGGTGAAAGCACAAAACAGTACAGATCCATCGAGTTATCAATCCTTCAATGGCAATTCCCTAGGAGCGTCATCCGCTCCGTCTATCGCACAAAAAGCTAAGCGAAAGCCGGTCAATGTGGAGCTCATATCTTCTGGCGTGGGCCCTCCGCAGCGCTCCTGTTTCTCGCCGGCCCAATAACATGTTCCGCTTAAGATTTCGGGAAGTAACTCTTGACCAACATTAGGAGTAAGCTCAAGTACATTACCAATTGATCGACGACAACTAAACTTCCCGTAACGACAATTGAAATTCCCGGACCAAAAGAGGAACGGGGCCATTCTTGTTCTCTTCGCAAGCCGAGGAGAACAGATGGTCACCGATCAGCAAGTGAGGAGACTCATGAAGTCACTTCAGAAGGGAAAGTCGTTGTCGGTTGCAGCGGCGCGGGGCGGAATGGATGAAAAGACGGCGAGAAAGTATCGGGACTCTGGGTTGCGGCCCAGCCAATGCCGGACGGAGCATACGTGGCGGACGCGTGCAGATCCGTTCGAGGATGTTTGGTCGGAGATCGAGGCACTGGTGACGACGGCGCCGGGGCTGGAAGCGAAAACGGTGTTCGAAGAGTTGCAACGGCGACACACGGGGCGCTTTGCGGAAGGGCAACTGCGAACGCTACAGCGGCGGATCAAAATCTGGCGAGCAATGAAAGGACCTGCAAAGGAAGTGTATTTTCCGCAGGAGCATCATCCCGGAGAGTTGTGCCAGTCGGACTTCACACACATGAGTGCGCTGGGTGTGACGATTGAAGGGCAGCGCTTCGCACATCTGATTTATCATTTCGTGCTGACGTACTCGAACTGGGAGTCAGGCAGCATCTGTTTTTCGGAGAGCTTCGAGAGCCTGAGCGAAGGCTTGCAGAAGGCGCTGTTTGAACTGGGCGGCATTCCAAACGCGCATCGCACCGACCGGATGTCCGCGGCGATTCACAACGGCTGCAACGCCGCGGAGTTCACGCAAGCTTACCGGGCGTTGCTGGCGCACTACGGTCTGGAAGCGCAGATGATCCAGGCCGGGAAAGCGAACGAGAACGGCGATGTGGAACAGAGCCACCACCGATTCAAGCGGGCCGTGGAGCAGGCGTTGTTGTTGCGCGGCAGCCGCGATTTTCAGAGCCGTGAGGAGTACGAGAATTTCTTGCGGGATTTGATCAAGCAGCGGAACGCGGGGCGGCAAGGACGATTCAACGAAGAGCAAAAAGTGTTGAGACGGCTGCCGGAGCGGAGGCTGGAAGACAGCACGCGAGAAGATTTGCAGGTGGGACCGAGCAGCACGATCCGCCTGAAGCACAACACGTATTCCGTGGACAGCCGGTTGATCGGCGAAACGGTGAATGCGCGTCTGTTTTCAGAGCGGATTGAAGTCTGGTACGCGCAGCGGAGGGTGGACGAGTTTCCGCGCTTGCGGGGCGAGTATGGGCACCGCGTCAACTATCGGCACGTGATTGAATGGCTGGTGCGCAAGCCGGGAGCGTTCGAGAATTACCGATACCGCGAGGACTTGTTCCCGAGCAGCATCTTTCGGATGGCCTACGACGCGCTGAAGAAGCAGCCGTTGACGAAGGCGAACAAAGAGTATCTGAAGATCCTGCATGTGGCGGCGAAGGAGACGGAAAGCGGGGTTGAAGACGCGCTGCGGGTGCTGCTGGACGCCGGGCGCCCGCTGAACGTTCATGCCGTGGATGAGCTGCTGCGGTCTGGACAGAAGCCGCCGCCCGTTCAGGAAGTCGAGGTCGCGGAAGTGAACCTGGCCAGCTATGACGCGCTGCTTTCCGAAGCGGAGGTGGCGTAATGGAAAAGACAATCGATCTGCGTGCCACGCTGACAGGGTACTTGAAAGAACTGCATTTGCCGACAGTGCGGGAATGCTTTGAAGACGCGGCGATCAAAGCCCGGCAGGAATCGCTATCGTACGAGCGATATCTGCTGGAACTCTGCGAGCGCGAGATGGAAGTGCGGAGGCACAAGCGCATCGAACGGCTGTTGCAGGAATCGAAGTTGCCGCTGGAAAAAAGCCTGGGCGCGTTTGATCTCAAAAGGATGCCGCAGAAAGTTCTGCAACAGGCAAACGTGCTGCTTGAAGGCCACTTCATCGGCAAACGTGAGAACGTGCTGGCCTTCGGAAATCCAGGCTCGGGCAAAACACATCTGCTCTGCGCGATCGGCCAGGAACTGGTCCGCAAGGGACACCGCGTGCTGTTCAAGTCCTGCGGCCTACTGGTACAGGAACTGTTGATCGCCAAACGCGATCTGAAGCTGGCGAAGTTTTTCAAACGCCTGAGCGGCTTCACGGTCCTGATCCTCGACGACATCGGCTACGTTCAGGAAAACCGCGAAGAAATGGAGGTGCTGTTCACGCTGCTTGCGGAGCGGTACGAGCGGGGCAGCTTAATGGTCACAAGCAACCTGCCGTTCTCGAAATGGGAGAGCATCTTCAAGGACGCGACGACGACGGCAGCGGCCATCGACCGCCTGGTTCACCACAGCGTGATCCTGGAGATCAATCTGCCAAGTTACCGAATGGAGCACGCCAAGAAGTTGAAGAAGACCGAAAAGGAATAATGGAGCGCAGCGCTTTTTTATGAGGTTTTAAAAAGGCATGGGCTGCAAAGGAATGTCGCAAAAGAACGGGGGAGGCCGCTTGCAAGCCTCCCCCGATTCCATCGCAGCAACCAGTTATCCCTTGGTGAGTTGCTCCTCAGCAGGGCTCGCCTCCGTTTGACTGGATCGCAGAATCGTAAGGGACGCCTGCTTCAGTGCAACGCTCGTTGCCCAGGCAAACCGGAAATTAAATTGTCGTCGACCGGGAGGAATGATTGTCGCTGGAGTGCGTCCAGGAAAGGCTGGCGCGTTTCTGTGGGGATAAGTCCCACTAGGGTAATAGTCAAAGCCCTATAGCTTGAGTAGCAGGGAGGAGAGAAATCGATGACCTGAAGCCTACTGACAAAGCCATCTTGGATGGCGAGCGAGTCACCGGGCCGTAACGCAAGTGAACGCAAAGTGACCTCGAAACATCTGAACCGGAAGCCGAACTCTCTCTAGCGGAGTGAAGGCTGCATGAGATCGCCGCGAACGTTGACTGAGGCGGCGAATCATTCCGGCGGGGACGTAGCGACAGCACGGTGACAAGGACGCGGCAAGCAACTGGAGAATCCCTCCTTATCCCAGGCTGAAAAGCTTGGAGCAGATCAATCTTATAACCGGCAACACCGGGAAGTGGATTGAAGATAAGAGGGCGAAGGATGGGCTCGTAGTAGCGACGAAGCGGAGCAATGTCCGTGGAGCGAGGGAGCCCTGCTGTTGGCAATCTGGAACCAAAATGGGAGGCAGGGGCGAGATGATAAAGACGTCCATAAGTCTGCAAGACCTGCGGCGAAGGATTTACAGAAAGGCGAAGACCGATAAGTCATGGCGCTTCTGGGGACTTTACGTCCATGTCTGCAATCGAGAAACACTTCGTGAAGCCTACGCGATGGCCAAAAAGAATGACGGTGCGCCAGGCATTGACGGCGTAACCTTCGAGGACATCGAGCAGGGTTGTGTCGAAGGGTTCTTGGAGCAGATCAGGGATGAACTGATCTCCGGCACGTATTATCCGATGCGGAACCGGAAGAAAGAAATACCAAAAGGTAACGGAAAGTTCCGCACCCTTGGTATTCCGACGATCCGGGACCGCGTGGTTCAGGGAGCTCTGAAGTTGATCCTTGAGCCTGTTTTCGAAGCTGATTTTCAAGAAGGCTCTCATGGTTATCGTCCGGGAAAGACAGCGGCGCAGGCGGTGGCGGGAGTCGGACAAGCAATCGTGAAAAACAAAACACGTGTTATTGATTTGGATCTCAGGGCGTACTTCGATACTGTGCGCCACGATCTTCTACTGAAGAAGATTGCAGAACGAATCAATGACGATCGCGTGCTGCGTTTGCTGAAACTGATTCTCAAAGCCAGTGGACAACGGGGCGTACCGCAAGGCGGGGTGATCTCACCGCTACTTTCGAATGTCTACCTCAATGAAGTGGACAAAATGTTGGAACGAGCAAAAGAGGTGACCCGTGAGAAAGAGTTCACGCACCTGGAGTACGCTCGTTTTGCAGACGATCTGGTGATACTGGTGGACAACTACCGGCGGTGGAACTGGCTATTTCGGGCGACATACCAGAGGCTTCGAGAAGAATTAGCAAAACTTGATGTCGAAATTAATTCAGAGAAAACTCGGCTGATCAATCTGACAAGGAAAGGAGAAAGCTTCGGATTCCTGGGGTTTGACTTCCGGCGGATTACCACGCACCGGGGAAAACAGGGAGTTCTGTTCCTGCCGAAAATGAAGGCACGGACGGCTCTGTTGGCCAAACTGAGGGATGTATTCCGACGCTTCGAATCCCAACCAGTCAGGCGGGTGATTGCAGAAATCAATCCGATTCTGCGAGGCTGGGTGAATTACTTTCGCATCGGGCACTCAAGCCGCTGCTTTGGCTACGTCAAACAGTGGGTGGAGCGGAAAATTCGGAGACACATGATGCGGGCGAAGATGCGTCAGGGTTTTGGCTGGAAAAGGTGGAGTAGGGATTGGCTGTATCGTGAACTCCGGCTGTACGAAAATTACCGGGTATGTCACACGCCAACAACTCGAAAGTCCTGTCCAGCTTAAAAGTCCCATAACCCTTTCTACGAAGCCAACAGGAAAGCGTAGTGCGGGAAATCCGCACGCTACGTTTGATGCGGCGGGAACTGGAGACGAGGCATGATCGCGATAGTGGGACACTCGCAACCGAAAGGGCGAGAAAACAGGGAACCCAAATGTCGATCTACACCGGCGCGCCAGTTCCCGACCCTACCAGTGGAGATCAAAAAACACCCCTTACCTTCACCCCGTGCCAGATGGCTTTTTTGGGGGATCGCGCCTATCAGGGGATCGCTCGTTCCTCTATGATGGGCATTCCATCGCACTCCGGGAGTTTCACCCATGGCCGACCGTCCGCATGTGCTTTTCATTATGGCCGATCACTGGCCCGGTTCGCTGTTCGGCGCCGCCGGCCACCCCTCGATCCAGACCCCGACGTTCGACCAGATCGCCATCAACGGCATGCGTTTCACCAACGCCTACGCCGAATGCCCCGTCTGCGTCCCCGCCCGCCGCACGATCATGACCGGCACCACCCCGCGCTTCCACGGCGACCGCGTCTATAACGAATTACTGCCGATGCCCGACGTCCCCACCGTCGCCCAGTGTTTCCGCGACGCCGGCTACCAAGCCTTCGCCGTCGG
>JBBSEX010000118.1:0-5498 GCA_038239345.1 Bryobacterales bacterium | reverse complement strand
CGCGAGACAATATTACGAACGCTATCGCCGTCCGGTTATGCATACGGAAACCAACACCCTGGATGCGGAAGCCGCGCCACGCTGGTTGTGGAAGGAATTCTTCAACGTACGGTATCTGAGAGAACAAGGCATTCCGGTCCTGGGCTTCACCTGGTTCTCGCTAACCGATCAGGTCGATTGGGATAGCGCACTCGCACAGGATTTGGGGCGTGTCAACCCGGCTGGTCTTTACGATCTGCAGCGGCGGGCGCGGCCCGTGGCGGCGGCTTACCGGGAGCTGCTCTTGCAGTTTGACACCGAACCGCTCATCCCCAAGAGTCCCGTCCTCCAGTTTTGCCAAGGCGTGCCACCCGTACCCCCCGCACCCAAAATCCAGCCCAAACCGCAGCACATGGTCGCGACGCGGCAACCGCTTCTCCCAAGGACAACAGTCGCAATCGTACGCACAGCGGACGAAAACATCGATTCGGAAGGCATTACACGAATGGTTCGGGAAGCGTTGCTGCACTTGGGAGGAATGCACCGTTTCATTCGGGCTGGCGAGACGGTACTGATTAAACCGAATCAAACCATGTGGCGCCTGGCCAAGGACGGTTGCACCACCGATCCGCGTCTGGTTGCGGCTCTGGCCCGCATCGCTCGGGAGGCCGGGGCTGGTGTCGTGCAAGTAGGTGAGTGCAGCTCGTGCGGACAAATCACGCGCGAAGTCATGAAGATCACGGGAATGGAAGATGCCGCTCGGGAATCCGGCGCCGAATTGGTCTATTTTGATGAGGTCGAGCAGGTCGATGTTGAAGTGCCGCTGGGCAAATTGATCCGGAAGATCGCGGTTCCTAAACCGCTGCTGGAGGCGGACGTCGTTATCGCCTGCCCGAAGCTGAAAACGCACTTTCTCGATCCGATCACGGGAGCCATCAAGCTCTGGATAGGCGCCGCCCGGCAGGACACCATGCATCGTTTGCATCGCGATATGGTTCAGGAAACCGTCGCGGATTTGCTCACCGTAACCCGGCCGGACCTCGCCGTCATGGATGCCATTGTTGCCGGAGAAGGAAATGGGCCGATCGCGACGCGCGGCCGTTTCATGGGATGCATTCTGGCCTCGGACGATCCCGTCGCGCTGGATGTGATCGGCGGAGACCTGGCGAGTTTTGACGGCGAGAACATGAGTTTTCCTCGTGCGGCCGCCGAGCGCGGCCTCGGAATCAATGTACGGGAGCGCATCGATGTCGTGGGCGCGTCGGTTCGAGAGGCATCCGTTCACCTCGATCTTGAAGAAATGGAGGGGTGGGAGCGAAGCTATCCAGTTCGGGTCATTGTAGGCGAGGAAGTAACGATGGCTGGCACGTTGGGCCATTTCAAAGGGTTTGCGGATTTCTGGCAACAACAACACTTTTGGGATGCAGTAACGGCGCTGCATGGCAAGCCGACGTTCATGATCGGCCGGGCGGAAGATCCACGCTATGAGGAACATCTGAAACACGGAAAATATTTGGTCCTGGATGACGTAGCGCTGCCCAAATACAAAAAGGATCCACGGGTTACCTTCATTCCTGGCAGCCCTATCGGAAACGAGATGATGCCGGCGATTATGGATGTATTGCGAATCGGCACAGCAGGACGCGCCGTCGAAAACGTGATGAAAACCTGGAACCGCGCCCAAGGCCGATTACGATTCAAACACTAGGGAACACGGTCTTCGAGAAAAGGATCAAGAGCTGCTGTTTGACGGTGTCGTTACAAGATCACTCTGTTCGTGTTTTTTCGTCGATGCGAGGAGATGTCGCGGAGATCGGGTCGGTGCGATTGGGATTTGCGAAGGCGGGGTCCGTCTTGAAGGTGAAGGAAAGTTGCTTCGAAGCATGGGCATCGAAGGATCACAAAACATAAGTTCAGCCTATAAAGAGAGCGCTTATCATGACGGATATTATCAAGGTTTTGTGCTCACCGCTAAACACAATCGCGAGCACAGCAACTATGACGACCTTGTTCTGAACACATTTGTGTTCGGGCTGGGCGCGGTGCGGATGCTGCCGTTTGCGCCTTTACCTGTAATCACGATGCACCGGACCCAGGTTCCCGAGCGTGCCTGGTGGGGACTCGCTTTCCTTGTCATCTGTGGATCGGTAATCGCTTATGCAATCTATGCGTTTGCTCTTAATGAACTGGCCGCCTCGAAGGTGGCGGCCTTTTCGTACCTGCAGCCGATCATAGTTGCTTTTCCTTGGGTTTGAAATCTATTCTTAGACGCTTGGCTGCCAGCACCGTAGTGCTACGAGGTTTTCGACCTGCGGCTCTGTAGTTCGAGCTCCGCGCGAAACCAGTCCTCTTCCGGCGATCCGTCAGGGCACCCGCGAGCGTGCCAGAATTCGAAAGCCAGTTTCGCGATTCCCTGCTGATCAACAGGTTCGGAGAGATCGGGTGGAACAGATTCCTCGTACAATTCGGCCTTCGGCTCGGTTTCAACGGCCATCTTCACTGCTTGTTTTCCCATGATGACTTCCTTTCATGCGGTCAAACCGATGAGACAGGCATCCCCTCGGCACTTGTGATAATACTGACTGCTCTCTCAGGCGCAGATGGCATGGCGTTTCTTGTCCAGATTGGCCAGTAACTTGTCCAGCGATGAGATAAACGCGGCAATACCTTCCTGCTGCAACCTCTCGGTGATCGCATCCAGATCAATACCCAGCTCCTTCAGGCGTGCCAGGGCGGCTCGCGACGCCTCGACTGCTTCTACGACGGTCGGACCGGGCACGCTGCCATGCTCCCGGAAGGCATTGAGAGTTTGTAGCGGTACCGTGTTGATGGTTTCGGGACCGATCAACTCTTCAACATAGAGGACATCGGAATAGGCCGGGTTCTTGGTTCCCGTGCTGCCCCACAGGACGCGTTGCGCACGAACGCCCCGCTTGCGGAGCGCGGCAAAAGCCTTGCCATGAAAGATGTTGCGGAACTTCCCGTAAATGATCTTCGCATTCGCGATAGCGATTTTTCCCCGCAATGCGAGAGCCTCCGGCGTCCCGATGGCTTCCAGTTTATGATCGACCAGCGTGTCCACGCGGCTGACAAAAACGGAGGCAACCGACGAGAGTTTTTGCGCCTCCGGACAACGGGCAGCGCCACGCAGGAAGGCTCCCGCCACAGCCTCGTAGTGAGCCAGCGAGAACATCAACGTGATATTGATGTTGATGCCTTCCGCCAGAAGCGACTCGATTGCCGGAATACCTTCTCGCGTAGCCGGGATCTTGACCATCAGGTTTGGGCGATCCCCCGCGCGCCACAAGCGGCGTGCGTCAGCGACACTGCCGGCGGTGCTGTTCGCCAGGTATGGCGAAACCTCAATGCTGACGTACCCGTCGCCGCCCTGTGTGCGCTCATAGACCGGCCGGAGCACATCGGCGGCAAGGCGTATATCCTCGATGCTCAGCTTTTCATACATGGTAGCGGCATCAATGCCGGAATCGGCGTCGAGCAGCCTCTTCAATGCAACGTCATAGTCCGTGCTCTCATCAATCGCCTTTTCGAATATGGCCGGGTTGCTCGTCAGACCGCTCACGCCATCCTCATCGACCAGGCGCTTCAACTCTCCGCTGGTGATCAGATTGCGCCGGATGTAGTCCATCCAGACCGACTGACGACGCTCTTGCAATTGCCTGAGGGGATTCATCGTTTCTTCTCCTGAGTTTAGCATTGCAGATTTTCATTCTCAGAGGGTCTTCAGATACGCGACGATCGTTCTTCTCGTCGTCACTAAGCCCGGTTGCCAGGAAACTGTCGTAATGATCCACGACGGCGCGCAGCGTGGCAAAGCGGCCATCATGACTGTCGCAATTGAGCGGAAGTACAATAGTACTGGTTTCTGCCATTGGAAAGTTGCTTCGAAGCATCGGCATCGAAGGACCACAAATGTAGGTTTGGACTACTGAAGAGGAGCGCTCACCATGTCGGATATTACCAGTATTTTCGGGATCTACGCTACGGCCCAACAAGCTGAGTTAAGCAGCAGCGGTTTTGCGACGTTTTGCAGAGTTATCGCGAATCGGTGATGCGGTATACCAACGAACCGAACGCTATTCGTCGTGCCGCGATCCGGAAGCCTGACCCGTTCGACTGGGAGGACAGGATTGTGGCTCTCATGGGCACCTCGGGAAGGTTTGATGATTGGCGTGGCACCGTTCGATTCCATGTGGAAGGGCAATGGGTAGCGGTTTCATACTTTCCCGAGTGCAAGGGATCTGGTCAGGTGATCGAGTTTTCCACGGCGCAGCATTACCGCCTGGGTCTTAAAGAGAACGAAACGCTGGTTCCTTTGAATTCTCCGGTCGCGCACGCTTTGGGGAACTTCAATGCCAACCAAACTGCTACGGCGTCCGGGCACCTATTCCATATTTCGGCACCAGCGCATTTATTGGTGAAATCCGACATGCGACAGCATTACCGGAACACGTCCGATGGTCCTCCAGCTTCTGTCGCCTCGCCGCGATACCTTGCCGCCTTTGATCGGATCGAAGTTCAATGATGCATTCGCATAAGCTGATCCGCGCATCTGAGGTCGGGAATTATCTTTACTGCAGACGTTCGTGGTTTTTGAGCGCCCCTGGTATAGCGCCCGGTCTCGAACAGATGGGGAAAAGACATGCGGGAATCGAGTATCACCGGCTCCACGGCGAGCAGGTAAGGTTCGCCCAGAAGCTGCGATTTGCCTGTGGCTACATCCTCTTCGTGGTGCTGTTTCTGGCGTTCGGCTACTGGCTGTATCTTCACTTTCAGTAAATCTGATGCTGCTTAAACTCCTCATTGGCGTGATCGTGGCGACGTTGCTCTGGCTTTTAGGCCGGCATCGGTACTCGTCGAGCGGACTTCCAGGCCGACATATTCTCCCGGCTGATGTAGGCGCCGCGTTTCCGCAGTTGCGGGCGATCACTTCTGAGCGATACGGGCTGACGGGCAAATGTGGTCCGTGTTCTGGACGGAGTTGTGCCAGTCGAGATCAAGTCCGGAAACTGTCCGCGATCCGGCCGCCCGCATGACAGCCACATGTATCAGGTGGCGGCCTATTGCCTGCTGCTCGAGGAAGCGTTCAAGAGCAACGTGCCCTAGGGTCTCGTCCAATACGATGATCGGAGTGTTCGCGTGGAGTACACCTCCATGCTTCGATCTGAGCTGCTCAGTATCGTGGAAGAGATCCGCCTGGCCCGACGGAGCAACCGGGAACAACACATCAGCCACCATGACCGCCGGAGATGCCGGGCTTGCGGCTATCGTGAAACCTGCCGCGAGTCTTTGGCCTGAGGCGACTCTGTGCCGTCTGCGCTCCCATATCGATCCAGAATAGACTGGGCAAAAGTGCTGACGCGATGGTGCAACATGGCTCGTCAGACAGTCACGGACAATCCGGAACTGTTCTTCCCTGTTTTCCTGATTCTGGTTTGGAGGATTACAGATGTTGCGGCCCGGCCCGGAACCCTAGTCATTGCTTTCTTTCTCACCGGAAT
>JBBSEX010000117.1:0-5601 GCA_038239345.1 Bryobacterales bacterium | reverse complement strand
GGTGAACTTGATTCAACTGATACCTTCTCTGGCATCCCGGAAGCGTGAGTCTTCGTGAAAGCTGTATGCGGGAAAACCGCACGTACAGTTTGAGCGGCGGACGGTGGCCAGCGCGCAAGCGCGCCTCCTCCGACCCGACAGTGGCGCAGCGACGAAGGCCCGAACGAATTGGAGTGGTGAGTAGGACTCGAACCTCATGAGCGAGAAACGGCAGAAAAGCCAACAGATGGCCTTGCAGTTTGGTGGGACAGGTGAAGCCTGGGCGGTCATCTTGGAAGGGACCGGAACGCTTGCGGCGGAGAGAGAACCCGAAAACCCGGCTGACGGCCGAGGGTTAATGGAGGAGATACTTGAGCGGGAGAACCTGAGTAAAGCGGTGAAACGAGTGCAGGCGAATGAGGGGAGTCCGGGAATCGACGGGATGACCGTAGATGAGTTGCCCGGATACCTGAAGGAGCATTGGCCAGGAATACGGGAACAACTGATGAGCGGGACCTATAAGCCGCAACCGGTAAAACGGGTGGAGATACCGAAGCCAGAGGTTCTTCGCTTTAGCGCGAGGGGTGCGCAAACTCGGCATTCCGACTGTATTGGATCGGTTTATTCAACAAGCGGTGCAACAGGTTCTGCAGCAAAGGTGGGACCCTACGTTCTCCGACTACAGTTATGGATTCCGACCGGGACGGTCGCAGCGTGACGCGGTAGCGCAGGCACAGCAGTATATTGCCGAGGGCTACGGCTGGTGTGTTGATCTTGATTTGGAGAAATTCTTCGATCGGGTCAATCACGACAAACTCATGGGGCAGATCGCCAAACGGGAAGGGGACAAACGGCTGTTAAAGCTCCTCCGGGCATTCTTGAATGCCGGGGTGATGGAGAACGGGCTGGTCAGCCCCAGCGTGGAAGGGACTCCGCAAGGAGGTCCCCTTTCGCCGCTGCTGAGTAACCTCGTGCTGGACGAACTCGACCGGGAGATGGAGGCGCGCGGCCATCGCTTTGTTCGCTATGCGGACGACTGTAATATCTACGTACGAAGCGAGCGGGCGGGGAAGCGGGTGATGGAGAGCGTGAAGCGATTCATCACTACCAAGCTGAAACTCAAGGTAAACGAGACGAAAAGCGCGGTGGCGAAACCGCAGGAGCGGAAGTTTCTAGGATTCAGTTTCTTTATGGCCAAGACAGGGCCGAAGCGCAGCATTGCGCCGAAAGCACTGGACCGGTTCAAAGAGCGAGTTCGAGAGATCACGTTAGGGAGTAAGGGGCGGAGCATGAAGCAAACGATAGAGGAACTGGCCCGGTATTTAAGAGGGTGGGTTGCCTATTTCGGCTTCTGCGAAACTCCGTGGGTGCTTAAGGCCCTGGACTCGTGGATCAGAAGGCGGCTACGTTGCGCTTTCTGGCAGCAGTGGAAAACCAGCCGCAAGCGGTACGCGGAACTGGTGAAACGCGGCGTGAAGCCTGGGATGGCGAAGAACATGGCCGGCAGTAACCAGGGGCCATGGCATCTGAGTCTGAGTCAGGCCATGTCGCTCGCACTGTCAAACGCGGAACTCGCCTCGCTCGGACTTCCCTCATTAGCTCAATGTTAAAAGCTCAACTAATTCGAACCGCCGTATACGGAACCGTATGTACGGTGGTGTGGGAGGGGCGGAGGAGCGATCCTTCCCCCTATCCCGATCGGCAAGACCGTCCGCGTTACAATCAGCGCATAGCCATTTAAGCGCAAACAACCTCAGCCGTGAAGGTGCTCCTCAACCACAATGTACCTCACAAGTTGCGCCGGTCAATTACGGGCCACGCGGTGAAGACAGCCGATGAAATGGGCGGGGCCGAACCGGCAGAATACGTGCCCCAAAAACTACTTCTTATACGACACGCGCCAGACCACCTTGCCGCCGTCGTCCGAGACCAGCAAACTGCCGTCGCCCAACTGCAATAGTCCTACCGGCCGTCCCCACACTTCTTTCTGATCTGGCCCGAGCATGAAGCCGGTTAGAAAATCGCGCACGGGTCCCGACGGCTTTCCATTTTTGAAGGGAACGAACGACACAGAATATCCAACCCGGTCGGAGCGGTTGGACGATCCATGGTTCGCCAGGAAGGCTCCGTTACGGTACTCCGCGGGAAACTGATTGCCGGCATAAAAAACAAAGTCCAACACGGCGCAATGCGGCGCCAGCGCGATGTCCGGCGTGATTGTGCTGGCCACCAAATCCGGCCGCTTCTCCTTCACCCTGGGATCTTCATGCGGCCCAAGGTACGCATACGGCCAGCCGTAAAATCCGCCCTGACGGATGCTGGTAAAGTAGTCCGCGACCAGCCCGTCGCCCAAGTCGTTGCGCTCTTCCACCGTTGCCCAAAGCCGATCGGTGCCAGGATAAAAACGTAGCCCTACCGGGTTTCGCACCCCGCTGGCATATATTTCATGCCCCGTGCCATCTGGATTATAACGATTGATGGCCGCGCGATCGGTTGGGTCGCCCATTACAAAATCGCCGGATGATCCTACCGCCAGGTACATCTTTTCGTTCTTGCTATCGAACGCAATCGTGCGCGTGACATGCCCTTTGGTGTATCCAGGCAGGGCCACTACTTCCTCACCCGCTCCAACGCTCCCTGTTTTGGAATCGTACTTATATCGTTTGATCGAAGTTGGCTCGCCGACATAGAGGTAATCCTTCCAGAACGCCAGTCCGTACGGACGATCCAGGCCGCCTAGCAGCACTTTCTTCTCGCCCCCTTTTAATGCGTAGACCGAGCCGTTCGCCACCGTATCGCTGAGCAGCACTTCTCCATGTGCGCCTTCCACCATAAACCGCGGGCGTTGAAATCCTTTGGCATACTCTTCCACCGTAAAACCAGGCGGCAGCTTCAATTGCATTCCGTCCGGGCGCGCAATTACCTTGGGGCCATTTTGAATGGCCGGAGTTGCAAAAGGAGCCGGAAGCGAAGCGGACGTTTGAGCAAACACAACGGTGCCGGCGGATAGGACGAGTAGCGGGATAATTTTCATACGATACCCGTTCATTGTATCCAGCATCGAATAAGAGGACAGGCTATCGTTAAAGAGGAGGACAAAATCGAATGAACGCCTACGGACCGGAGATCTCGCCCTGGGACAAGCTGACCGGCAGTGTGACTTTGACCGGACAACAGTCCGCGGTTATCAAGCAGACCTATTTGCTGTTCGGTCTGAGCGTATTCAGTGCCTTGGCGGGCGGTTACATTGGGGCAACGTCTGAGACGCTGGCACACCTGTTTTCCGGATGGATGGGATGGATCTTCGCCATCATACTCTTGAATGCGGTGCCTCGCATCGCTATCGCTGTGAGACACAATCCTGTGCTCGGAGTGAGTGCTCTGGTGGTCGATGGGTTCGTGTCCGGAATAGCGATATCGCCGTTGCTCTACATCGCGCGCAGGATCGCCCCCGGCCTGATCTTTGCCGCACTGATGATCACCGCATTCGTTTTCCTCGGCGTCACTGCGTACGTCATGACATCCGGTCGAACCTTCTCGGCGCCCCGAGGCCTCATGACCGGACTCTTCTTCGCGATCATTGGCGCCGTCATATTGAACGCCTTCATGAACATCGGCGTCCTGGGAGTTTTAGTCAGTGTGGGGATTGGCGTTTTCGGTGTTTGCGTACTAGTTTTTTCCACCAGCAGCGTATTGAATACGCCCGATGCTGATAGTGCGATCCCCGGGGCCCTGATGCTTTTTGCCGGTGTGTTCAACGTGTTTGTGGCGACGCTGAACATCCTTCTGCGTGTACTGGGCGGCGGCCGCCGTGGCTAGCAACCAACCCCTCTCCCGCCGTTCTGTTCTCGCCATCGGCGCCGTAGCAGCTACCGGCGTATTAAAAGCGATTCCGCTCTCTGCCATCAAGCTCGGCGTCACAACGGACGAGATCGATGAGGACGTGGCGAAAGCTGCGGAATTCCTCGAGCGTTTTGGCGTACATTATGCCGAAGTCCGTTCTGTCTGGGGCAAGTACAATACCGCTCAGCCTGTGGAGAAAATCCGTGAGGCTCGTAGCATTTTCGACGCTCACCAGGTGCACACTTCCATCGTCGACACGGCCTTTTTTCGTGGTTCCATTCCCGCCGATGATACATCGCTCCAAAAAGAATGGACGCTGCTGGACGATGCCATGGACCGCGCCGACATTCTCGGAACCAAACTGCTCCGGATCTTTGCGTTCATGCCGAAGTCCGGAAACGCCGCCGATCCGTCCGCAGCTTCACGCATTCATGAGTTGCTGAACCAGGCTGCGGAGCGTGCCAAGAAACGTGACTTTCGTCTGGCGATCGAGAACCTGAAGGGCGGTTATGTTCAAACCGGCGCCGATGCCGCCAAGCTACTAAAATCAGTACGCACAGCCAACCTCGGTCTGAACTGGGATCCCAACAATGCGGCATCCGCCGGTGAGAAGTCGTTCCCCGATGGCTACCGGCTAGTCGATCCCGCCCGTATTTTTCACGTCCATTTGCGCGATTTCCGGCACACTGCCGATGGCAAGGTCGAATGGGCCGCGGTAGGCACCGGCGAGTTCGATAACCTGCATCAAATCGAAGCTCTGCGCAAGGATGGCTATCAAGGTTCGTTCACGCTAGAGACCCACTGGCGTGCGCCGGAAGGCAAGGCGTATTCAACCGAGACGTCGCTCAAAGCGCTCCTGAAGGTCATCGAAAAAGTAAGCTGACCAGCATTTCGCTCAACGCGTCGATGCTCCTCTGCCCGGTCCGCGGCTGCCACATGGCGCTGGTCCGCGAGGCACGCCGACTGCTGTGCGCGCGTGGACACTCGTTCGACATCGCGCGGAGCGGATACATCAATCTATTACAGCCGCAGGAGCGGCGCTCCAGGCATCCGGGTGATACAGCCCATGCCGTCGCAGCGCGCCGGCGCTTGCACAAGAGTGGAATCACCCAACCGCTGCTGCACGCGATCGGCGGCATCCTATCCGCGTCGCCCCATGATGTTGTTTTCGATGCCGGCTGCGGGGACGGTTTCTACTTAGGTAGCCTCGCTCGTCAGATCGGCTTCAATGCGCACGGCATCGACATCTCGATTCCGGCGGTGCACGCTGCCGCTCGCAGCTATCCGGAATGCCAGTGGATCGTCGCGAATGCCGATCGCTTCGTCCCCTATGCGGACCGCTCGTTCTCTATCGTCCTTTCGATCACTGCGCGGATGAATGCCGGCGAGTTCCGGCGCGTCCTCCGCGACGACGGACGCTTGCTTGTGGCCCTTCCCGCGCCAGACGATCTCATCGGGCTCCGCGGCGCGGGCCGCGATCGTGTGGCCCGGACAATAGAGACATTCGCGCCGGACTTCACGCTTCTCGATCAACGCCGCGCCACCACGGCAGCCGAACTCGACGCGGCCGCCGCAAGCGACCTTCTGCTATCGATCTATCGGCCCCTGCGATCCCAGCCGATCGAAGCGATGCGCGTCACATTCAGTCTGGATCTACTGCTATTTCGACCGGCCTAAAAGTCGAACCGCAGCGCTAGTTGAACCTCACGAGACCCCGTTTTGCTCTGCACTCTGCCAAAGCTCGCGCTGGTCGTAGTCGTATTCGGATTGCTCCAATTC
>JBBSEX010000116.1:0-5707 GCA_038239345.1 Bryobacterales bacterium | reverse complement strand
GAACTACGCAGAGCGCTACCGTTTGGGACAGCTCATCTCGAGCTCGTGGGTGGAGTCAGCGGTCAATGAGATTGTCTCCAAGCGAATGGCCAAGAAACAGCAGATGAGGTGGAACCGGGCCACAGTTCAGCCATTTCTCAGGGTAAGAACCTGCGTGCTCAACGAGACACTGGAAAACGCTTTCCGGCACTGGCACCCCACCTTCAGATCGTCGCACTCCGCACCTGTGCAATTAGCTGCAGCATGACCCCACGGCTTTTCATGCTCTCGATGAAAAGCAACTCCTACCAGGGCACGATATTCATGAAGAGGTGGATCGCGGCATTCGGCTTTGGGACAAAGTCCTGCTCTGCTGCTCGAACGCATCCCTGAGCAGCTGGTGGGTTGACAACGAGATCAATAAGGCTTTCGCAAAAGCGCAACAGTTGATGAAGGAGCGGGGCCGGAAGGTGCTCGCGCTGATTCCGATTAACCTCGACGGCCATCTATTCAAATGCCAGGACGGCAAGGCCGACGAGATCCTCCGTCGCTACGCTGCCGATTTCACTGGCTGGGAGAGGGACACGGAGAAATTTGAGGAGCAGGTTGAGAACGTGATTCGGGCGCTCCTGCGCTGACGAAGGCGCTCGTGAGAGACCACCAGAATCGCGGCTCTAAAACAACACACGCTACCGCGCGGTGTCTACGGCCATTAGTAGCCACTCCTAGCTCATCTGAACTATTGTGTGATGGTGATAGATAACATAACCGCAGCAATAATCGGGGCGGTCGGCGGCTTCAGCGGTGGCCTTTGTAGCGGCGCTTATCAGCATTTTCGTGACCGGTTAACGAGGCCGCAGCTTCGGATCGATTACGAGGGCAAAGAAGGTGCGAACCAAGTCACCGTCTCGGATTCGATCTATATTCGCGCCAGGGTGAAAAACAACGGACATCAAATAGCAAGGAGTTGCCGCGTCTTTTGGACGGATCTGAGGGAAGTTCATCCGTCTGGAGCGACAACGGAAGCATCCTTTCACGATTCGATGACTTTGGCATGGGCGGGACGGAACTTTATTCCGCTTGATGTCCCTGGTAACATCGGTCCTCTACTGGTACAAGGCACCAATTGGCTGTATATTGACGCGGTGAATCTCGGAGGCCCCTCCGGCCTTATTTTTTCAGCAAACTTTAGCACTCCTGATGCCGTTCCGGAGCCCCGCACATTGCTTCTTGTTTACCACTGGTTTGATCGCAGCCTGCGCTATCCGCCGTAGAAGATCAACGCGGAACAATACAGTGTGAGTTGGACCTGACTTTACGCCAACATCGGCTTCGGCCCGGCTATAATGGGTTGCGTTACACGCTCCGGGTTCCCTCATGAAACGGATTATGCCTACCATTCCCAATACTCCCGAGCGTGAGAAGAATGGTGCTGATAGCGTAATTGAGAGTTGGGAGGCGATCGGGCATTGCGTCAACACGGTTGGCCGGAATGCCCAACGATTGCACCAGAAAAAAGGCCTTCCTGTTCACCGCGATCCCGACAATCCCCACCATGTCTACGCGTTGAGATCAGAACTCGATGCCTGGAAGGCGCTTCCCATTCACGAACGAAAGCCCGGCTGCATCATTCCAGCCACAGACGACAAGGCGAATGGCACCCAGCCTCAATCTGAACAATATGAGTCCCTAGCCACAGAGCACTTCGAACGAAAAGGCCGATGCTGGCAGCGCTTGTGCCCTCCTTCTCCGTATTCTTTCCTCGCGCGACATTGGAGAGGCACCCTCACCAGCTCTTTGCTGTCGGTTGTGGTGGTCGTGGGCGTGGTTCAGCCTGGGTATTTCGTTCCCAACACCGGGCTGCGGTCAAGAAGCGACCGAATTTTGCCGACGCCAGCCCGGCTTGTACCCGTCACCGTCCCTGTGGTTATGGTAAGGACTGGCGAGCCGTTCAAATTCGCTGTGATAGTAAGCCCAGATCGACGCGACGCGACGTATTCGCGCCAAATCCGGGATGTTTTAGTGAACGCCGTGAGGCAATATGGCGCAATGGCTGCGGAGTTTGCGACCAGCGTCTCGCCGGAAGACGCCCCGGATACGGCTCTACGTGAGGCCGCGGCAGCGGGGGTGCATGCTGTCGTATGGACCGATACAAATACAGCAGTTGCAGGTGGCAGTCTCCACTACAGAGTTCTGGACCCGCGCGCGTCGCTCCCGTTTCTCAAGGAGGCATATCCTCTCGGCATAACGCTCGACAAAACCGTCCCAGTCGGTCCTCTTGAGCATCAACTTCGTTTCCTCGCCGTCCTTACAATGGGGCTCGGGTTTTACGAACAATCCCGTTACGCTGACGCGATCGTCGCCTTCAGAGACGTTCTCAGCGAAACCGAGCAGTACCCAACGGAAAAATTCCCGCTCGATCCCGATATCGCCCGCTTCTACCATGCCCTCGCCCAACAGTCATTTGTCGATACAGCCGGCGACCGTACCGGCGATCCTGATGGCATCGTTGCCCGACTTGACTTCGTGATTGATGATCTGAAGCGTGTTCTCCAGCACCATGCGGCGCATGCCGGTGCCTCCTTCAATCTTGCGCTCGCTTATCAAAATCGCGGTGATATCCTCAAGCAGCAAGGCAAACTCCGCGAGGCGGCCGAGGCATATGATCGGGCGACCCAGAATTTCACCAGCGCCCTGACACCGGGCCGCATCGAGCCGCAATTCTTAAAACACGAGCCCAACCACGCCAATGTTGTTTGGAATCTCGCTGTGACGAACGCATTGCTTTCCGATGCATGGGAGTCCATGAACCAACTCGCGATCGCACTCAGGCCCATCAACGACTCCGTCGATGGTTTTCATCGCCTCCTCGCCGAAAATCAATACGCAAAATTCGTGGCCAGCAAACCCGCCGAAATACACCTGAACTGTGGGTATGCACATGAAGCTCGCTACCGTGTCCTGAATAAGTTCCAGAAAGGAGATCACGGCGGGGCTGATCGTGCCGCCGCAAAGCAACAATTCCGGGCCGCTCTCCGGGAAGGGCCTTCAGCCAAGATCAAATTGCAGGCTACAACCGCCCTGAACCGGCTGTGAGCCCGGCCTGCTGTCATTTGCTTGCTACAGAGACAAAACTGTCTACATTGTTTACGGTCCACTCCGTGGCGTCCATTTGTCGTACTGTCGCTTGCCTGTCATCGCGTTGTCGCTTCGAGGCGTCGCGTTCGCGCGTTAAATGGGGGTAGACCCGATCGACACGCCACCAGCGGGCGGCGAACTCATGGAGCGGGTCAAAAGGATGGAATGGAATATGAGATGTAAAGTATCGCCCCGTTTCCTGCTTGCCTTGCTTTGTGTCGTCGCTGCGGTCCTGGCCAAACCGGCGCAACTGAAGGCGGGCTGCCTCACGGTCTCCGCATCGGGAACTCCGTGGGGCAACCAGTGGTTTCCGCTCGCGCGCAAAGACGTCTTCAACGCGGAGTTCGATGCGACGCCTCTCGGTGCCAGTGTCGATACAGGTATCGGTGTCACTTACGGCGCGCACGCGGATTTCCCCTGGCTGGCGGCCAATATTCGCTTCAACGCGAGCGGCTATATTCAGGCTCTGAACGGATCTGCCTATGCCTCGGTGAACGCGTTTCCCTACACGGCCAATACCACTTACCACTTCCGGTTCGCGCTTGACTTCCCGCGCAGAACCTATTCCGTCTATGTTTCGTCTCCGGGTGGGCCGGAGCAGCTGCTGGCCTCCGGTTATTCTTTTCGCACGGGTCAGCAGAATCTACTCCTAGCCAACAACTGGTCGCTGTTTGCGGATGCCGGTTCCATGCGGGTTTGCAGCTCCCTCGCGGGATCGGCGTCCGCTCAGCCGAACGCTGTCTGGATTAATACTCCGATGTCCATCCAGAACGACATCTTCACCGCACAATGGGACGCGGTTCCCACGGCTAATCTCATGGATGGTGTAATGCTATTCTCCAACGGTAGTCAGAATAGCTTCGGTGCCACGGCGCTCGGCATTCGCTTTTACAGCAACGGCTATATCCAGGTTCTGAATGGCAGTGGCTATGATGCCCTAGCCGCCGTGCCCTATTCCGCCAACGGTCTCTACCACTTTCGCGCGGTCCTCAATAGTCCGGCTGCTCTCACCAGCGTCTATGTGACGCCCCCTGGCGGGACCGAACTGTTGCTCGCTTCAAATTACGCCTTTCGAACCGGAAAGGCCGCTGTCGGAATGCTGAATAACTTCGCCACCGTTGTCGACGCCGGCTCGGGCACGCTCCGCACAGGAAATTTCATTATCAGCGGTGGCGAGGATTGGTTCGGCACCGCCATGCTCTATCCTACAGCGCCCGGCGGGCGCGAGTGGCACGCCAATTGGACGGGAACCGCCCGGACCTGGACTTGGGGATTCGACAACTATGACCGTGAATTTGAGGCGCGGGGCAACGGCGTGTACAACGTAGACGGCAACGGTATGATGATCACAAGTGGCGATACGGTGCGCATGTATGTCCGAGACCCGGCTTACGATCCGGACACCTACCCCGGCACGTCCTACGACCAGAGCAAGGTTGTTACCTGGAACAATGTCGAGATTACTTTCTATGGCCGGCGGGTCAGCGAAACCAGCAGTGTGCAGCCCTACGGCGGATTAACAGCCGCCGCTAAAATTCGACATCTTCCAGACGCCGACCTGTGCGCCACGCGGGGATATTATGGTCGCCTGCGCAACGACGGTCATGTCGATCTCGAGAAAGAAGTCGATCACGGCAATGGCGCGGCCCAGTACCCGTACCAAAGCGTTGCCCATGCTAGCCCAAGTCAGCCCTGGTCCTCGCTTCCGTTCAACATCTGGATTGGAATGAAGCTGATTGTGCGCGATGCCAACAACGGCAGCGCTGTCCATCTCGAATTGTGGCGAGACATGAATGACGGCAAAGCCGGTGGCAACTGGCAGAAGCTCTGGGAGGATAACGACACCGGTTGGGGCTCTGGCCTGATTGCCTGTCCCGGCGCTAATCCCGCCCAGGTGATGACCGGGCCCAATCTCTCTGTCTTCATCCGAAATGATAATGTGATCGAAATGAATTACAAGAACTGGACCATCCGCGAGATCCCAGCGCAGTAATCATACTTTTTGCCCGCGCCGCCCTCATGGGCGAGGTTGTATCACTAACAACCATTGGCTTGCATGCGGCGCGGCGCTAACTTTCCTCTAGGCCTTAACCTAGCGAAGCGAAATTTCGGCAAAGTAAAAGCTCAGGCCAGCGGCAAACGCTCAGTTTGCGCAGGACGCTGGCCAGCACCAACGTGATCGAGTCGGCCTTCGCCATTGTCGAAACCGTTTGTCGTAACGTTAAACGCTGGCACGCAGGCGATCAACGCGAACGTCGCAGATTTCCTCTCGAAGTCCGGGTTTATCGGCGACCAACACGGTCTTGACCATGAGAAGTTGAAACGTCTGGAAAGCAATATCAACAAGGCTCAATCGTACCAATCTCCCCGATAACCTCCTGGGGTCGCGGGATCGCGCTTTACTGCTGGTCGGTTTCGCCGGCGCCTTCCGCCGCTCCGAACTGGCGGCCGAGAGCATGAAAAAGCGGGCGCTCGGGTGGAAAGACCAAGTTCGCAGAATGAGCATACCCCGAACTTTTGGACGTATTCTGAGGCATGCCACGCCGTCACTCCGGCTCTCAGTGCCCTGAAGTTCGCGGTCAAAAGCGAG
>JBBSEX010000115.1:0-5722 GCA_038239345.1 Bryobacterales bacterium | reverse complement strand
GTCGAAAGCGGCGGGAGCGCCAAGGAATTCGGGCGCTACATCTCCTTCTTCGCGGCGGATGGGTCGCGGATGGAATGGCTGCAGAAGGCGGATCGCATCGGCGCCAACGGCGTCCACGCGGTGGCGATTGGTGACGCTCTGATTGGCGTCGAGATGGCACGCGTGGATGAAACCTACCAATTGGTGATCTCAAGGCACCAACTGGGAAAGCCAAAGGCAGAGGGAAAGCGGCCACCCGTCGAGTCGTCCGTGACCTTTCGAGGAGTGGATGGCCAATTGTCCGAGAAGCTGCGGAAGCAGGGGTTGGCGCCGGCCTTCCTGACCAGAAGCGGCGAAGTGAGGGCAGTTCCCAGCCATTTCCTTGAGGCGGTGAAGATTATCACAGCCGGAGTTTCTTGCGTGAACTGCAGGCACGTTCATGGCTTGATTGGCGGCGCGGGCTCTGCGGAGAAGGACCCTGCGGGGACAGTGATAGCGATCGCGTCTTGAGGTATTGCGGGAGTTCTGCCATTAAAAGGAGCCAGAAGATGAAGGAGTACTTGACGAAGCTCTGCATGTTTCTATTCTTGGCCGCGTTGTTTTCGGGCCGAACTAACGAGCTTGGGGTCCTGACAGGTGCGCTTACCGGCACAGTGCTGCTTTGGCCGCTCTACCGGAAGTTCGTTCCAGCGCCGAAGCGCCGCCGGATAGTCGTCGTTGACGAGAACGTGGAAGTCGCAGAAGCGACTGCTCCGGAATTGACCGCGAAATAACGTCGCGAAGGGAGGCCGGCGATGAAGGTGGGTACGAAAAGTGTAATTGGCGGAGCGCACTGCTTTCTTTTGCACCCGTTCTTTGTCGCATGGGGGTGGAACCGGCTATTCGGCTTCCCCATGGATCCGCGCCTGTGGTTTGCCTTCGCTCTGCACTTATGTGCAGTTGTGGCGAATGTGAAGTAGACAGCAAAAGCCCCGTAAAAGCGGGCTCGCAAATCTTCTTGCTTCACATTTGGTCGATAGTATCGAGAGGTCGCCGATCCGGCGATCAAATTCAATCTCACCGAGGTACTCGATGCTACAGACCCTTTTGCCCAAGGCCCATGCCAAGATTCTGGCATTGCCGACGTTGGGACCGATCGCCGACGCCTATGACGACTGGCTGATCGCCAACGGCTACACGGACTTGTCGCGCGAAAGCGCGATACGGATGTTGCCACATGTCGATGCTGCACTCGGCAAACGACACGTTGGCGCCATGGAACATTTGACGCACGCGACATTTCACGCGTGCTGGCGCGACGTCACGAAGGCATGCTCAGAAAACGCCCGCATTGTGCGCTCGCTGGAACGATACCTGACAGCGGCTGGAATCCTGGCAGCCAGTGCGCCGAGTGCATCGGCGACGACTTCAACGGCTTTGACCGAGGAATATGTCAACTTCCTACGAGAGGTCCGAGGCTTTTCGGCGAACACCTTATTGCGGCACCGCAATACGGCCCGAAGCTTCCTTGATCGACTCGAGACACAGCAGGTCCCACTCCATTCAATTAAGGCCGCGCACATCGAAAGTTACATCAGCCACGTCGGCAAACGCGTATCCAGGGCTACTCTTCAACACGACGTTGCCGTAGTTCGTGGGTTGCTGCGATTTCTTGCAGTCGACCACAAAGTACCCCTCGGACTGGGTGAACAGATTGATTCGCCGCGACTGTATGAGATGGAGAAACTACCCCGCGCCCTTCCGTGGGACACGGTGACGGAACTTCTCAAGTCAATCGACACGGAATCAGCAATGGGACTCCGGAACTATGCGATGCTTCTCATGCTCGCGACCTATGGGTTACGCGCCAGCGAAGTTGTCGCTGTCACTCTTGACGACATTAGTTGGAGACAACGGCGCCTCCGGATTTACCAACGCAAGACGCGCTCGCCGCTGGAACTGCCTCTGACCAATGAGGTTTCGGCCGCCCTGGTGAAGCACCTCAAGCGAACGCCGCCACCCGCACCGCATCGACAGATATTCCTCAGAATGCGTGCACCCCTGGGCTTGCTGAAGCCCACAGCGATTATGGAGGTTCTTCAGTCCGTCGTGCGCAATAGTCGCCTGGATATTCCGCATCATGGCACCCATTGCCTTCGCCACTCGTTAGCAGTCCACTTGTTGAAGAGCGGAACCCCGATCAAGACGATTGGCGACATACTTGGGCATCTCTCACCGCGAAGCACATCGGTTTACCTCCGCCTTGCCTCTGACGATTTGCGAGACGTGGCGCTCACGGTTCCGAGCTGCCGGGTCAAGGGGACGCAATGATGGCACGGCCACCAGCATTTTCATCTTCACTTGCTCCTGCCCTGAATCGATACGTAGACCTCAAACAGGCCTTGGGGCGGCGTTTCTCAAGCCAAGTCTATATGCTTCGCTCGATGGACCGCTTCCTTCAGGCTGGAAATTACTCGGACCTGGACGCGAGCGCCTTTCAAGCGTGGTGCGGAACTCACGAGCATGTTGCGTCTGGTGTCCGCCGCGGGAGGATGTTTACAATCTACAACTTCTGCCTGTATCGCCGACGCACCGAGCCCCGATGCTTCGTTCCAGATCCAAACGCTTTCCCAGTGCGTCATCAACCGCTCATACCCTACATATTTTCTGAGACGGATGTGGCACGACTGCTCAAGGCGGCCGCGAACTTGGAACGGCCCACCGTATCGCCCCTTCGACCGGAGGTCACGCGCCTCGCCATTGTCCTTCTGTTCACCACAGGTATCAGACGAGGAGAACTCGTGAAGCTCACCCTTGGCGACTACAACCGCCAAGATGCGACGTTGCGCATTCGTGAGACGAAATTCTTTAAGTCCCGCCAGCTACCGGTCAATCGCAGCATCGCTCAGGAGATTGACAGATACCTGCAAGCTCGATCCCGGAAGGGGCTTTCCTCATCGCCAGACACACCATTGATCTGGAACGCTGGGCAAGGGGGACGACCCTATACGGGCGGTGGGTTGAAATACACCCTCCGTCAGCTATTCAGGCAATGCCAAGTCGTCACCGCGCGTGGCAGTTTTCCTCGGATTCACGACTTCCGTCACAGTTTCGCCGTGAATGCTCTCTTACGCTGGTATCGCATGGGGGCGGACGTTGGGACCAAGATGCCACCACTTGCGACATATCTCGGACACGGCCAAGCAGCTTCTACGCACTACTACCTGCAGTTCATCGAACCACTTCGAACTGCGATGAGTAATCGGTTTGCAGAACACTATGGTCCACTGGTCGCTCCAGAACCAGCGCCGAATGGGCGGTTGAGATGAAGAAACAATCCCCCAATCTTCTCGGCGCTGTCGTCCGCGACTACTTCACCGACTACCTTCCGCGACAACGCGGTTCCAGTCCGAATACCATCCACAGCTACCGCGACAGCATCGTGCTCCTCCTCCGCTTCATTGAAAAGCAAACGAAGAAGCATGTTACGGGGCTCGACTTGGCCGACCTAGATCCGCCTCGCATTCTTGCGTTTCTCGCGCACCTCGAACAGGAGCGTCACAACGGCGTGTCCACGCGAAACGTTCGACTCTCAGCTATACACGCCTTCTTCCGCTTCGTGGCCTCTCGGAATCCTGAGCACCTCGAACCTGCGCAACGTGTTCTAGGCATTCCGTTCAAGCGTGCGCGCCAGCGGGTCATTGACTATCTCGAGTACGAGGAAATCGACTTGGTATTGAAGGCAATCGACCGGACGACATTGCAGGGCAGCCGCGACTACGCACTGCTGGCAACAATGTTCAACACCGGAGCCCGCGTGCAGGAGATTGCGGATCTGCGCGCCCGGGATTTGCAGTTAAGTAAGCCATATCAAGTGAGGCTGTTCGGCAAGGGACGCAAAGAACGATATTGCCCGCTATGGCCGCAGTCTGCTGCTCTCTTGCGGTCCTTCTTTGGGCAGCGGAATCTGGACCCGAGCTCCGATGGCCACGTCTTCGTCAATCACCGGGGCGAACCACTGACCCGCTTCGGTATTCGCTACATCCTTGCCAATCGCCTGGCACAAGCTGGCGAGAAGGCTCCGAACCTGCGCAAGAAGCGACTTCATCCGCACAGCATGCGCCATAGCACCGCTGTCGCCCTTTTGAAGTCCGGCGTCGATCTATCAACCATCAGTCACATGCTGGGTCATGCGAGCCCGACGACAACCAGCCGTTACGCGAAGGTCGACCTTGAGATGAAGCGACAAGCAATCGCGCGGGTCACACCCGTTACACGTCGTTCACGGACTCCCTGGGGCCAGGACAGTTCGATCCTCGATTGGCTGGAGTCTCTGTAGGCCGCTATAAATGTGAAGCCGAAAGCCTCGTGCAGCCGCTTTTACGGGGCTTTTGCTTCCTACTTCACATTCGCCACAACTGCACATAAGTGCAGAAATGTTGAGCGCAACATTTCTCCACGACATCGGCTACATCGGATGCGGCGACATGGATGGTCCGGAGGGCGAGGAGCATGTCGTGCTCGGAGCGAGGATCATGGGTTCTCTGTTTGGACCGGTGTGGGAAGACGAGTGCCTCCGGCATTCCCGATATTGGAGCCGCCGCATGGGCTTGCCCATCAGCCGGCTTTGCCTTGCGGACAAGATGGCGTTTGCACTCACGCCCCCATGGCTGTATGTGCCCATGACTAAATGGACCGGGGAGTTGCATGAATACATGATGCGGTCGCGGCAGCGTCAAGCGGGCGACAACTCCTTCACGAGCCAAGAGGAAATGCTTGTCCGGTCTGAAGTGCCCGAAGAGTGGCTCCGAGGTCTTCAGAGCTATACGTTGGGGTGGGTGGAGCGGCATCGGGACCAGTCGAGGGCTGGAGGCGTGACGGTGGGAGGCGAGCATGTACCCTCAAATGAAACTCAGGCAATACGACTGCGCTAATTGCGGTGTTTCATGTAAGAGCACTTCTCCGAACGCGGAGCGATGCAGGAAGTGCGCGAAGCTGCGGCAGAACCGGCAGCGCCGTGAGTATCAGCAGAAGATGCTGGCACGCAAGCGGGCAGCGCGCAAACGGACTGACGTTGAGCGGAGAGCCGCAGCGTAGACCCTAGCACTGGAGCTCCGCCGAAGTGACGGCTGCTCATTCATTGATCCCGCGGGCCGCCTGCCCACCGGGATTCTCATCAACACTTAACCGGACCTGGCCCCTGTCGCGCTATGCGCCACGGGGACGGGGTCCGCATTTCGAACGAACAGGAGATACAAAACATGTTGGGATACACAAAGATTCAGATCATGGGCAATCTCGGCGGAACTCCCGAAATGAAGTTCCTGCCGAGCGGTGACCCCGTCGTCAACTTCTCGGTGGCCGTCAACCGGCGGTACAAGGACCGGGAGGGAAACCAGAAGGAAGCCACCGACTGGTTCCGCGTCTGCGCCTTCAACGGCGTGGGCGAAGCATGCGCGAAGCATCTGCAAAAGGGCGACGGGATCTTCGTCGAAGGACGCCTCCAGGTGCGGCAGTACGATTCAAAACAGAACGGCAAGGAAGTTTCCGTCGAGATCATCCCCAGCACCGTGCGTTTCCTGGGTTCCGGTCGCACGGAGGGAGCAGAGCGTCCGGCGCCAGGCAAGCCGGCCCACTGGAACGCGTGAAGCGGCGGACGGTGCCGATAACAGCGATCCAGACGTCCCGTTCTGAAGCCACGTCAGTCGAAGCTCGCGAAAAGGAGGAGCCATGCCCTGTTTGTGTGATTTCTGCTCCGCGCCGG
>JBBSEX010000114.1:0-5756 GCA_038239345.1 Bryobacterales bacterium | reverse complement strand
GCGATGCCGAGACGGTTATGATCTCCACGATGTTGCCGCACGAAGGCAAGATCGTCTGCCGTGAGCGTGGCCAACCGAATCAGCTCACCCTCGTCCTCCGGGAAAGCCAGCATTTGAAGCCGTTCTGTTGAGGTCAGCAGCTCGCGCCGGGGCATCGTTCACGCTGTAGCGAATACGGAGGTTTTTGAGACTGGGAACAGAGGGCGGCGGCGGTCATTTCCGGATAACCGACGACCACTTGGATCGATCCGGCGGGCGAACATCCGCAGACAGGGCACTAGACGTTCATTTTTGCGTCGGCCTCGTTTTGCCTGCCGGGGCGCTGCTCCACAACTTCGACGAGGACTACACTGAAGGCATATGGGCGACGTCCGATTCTTCACCACGACGGCCCTGAAGGTGATAGTCGCCTGGTTGGGCATTCTTGTCGTTTTGCTCTTGCCTTCGTCTAATGTCATTCACGGCCAACAACGTCCCTCTGTTTCCGAACTGCTCCGACAATTTGAAGGTGAGAGAGTGTTCTGGCGTCAGTTCGAGGTGGCTAAGGCAATAGTCGCGGCGAAGAACACGAGCGTTCTCCCCCAACTGGAGTCCTGGTTGACGCACGAAGACCGGCACCTACGGGGAAACGCCGCGTTCATCTTTGCCGGGCTTGGCGATCCGCGCGGATTTGACGTGATTGTTGCCATTATTGGCGATCGTTCCGAAGCACGCGCGGTTCATAAAATTTCGTCGGTAGGTCTTCCGTCGATCCAAGGCCAGATCAGCGAAGACCGTTACTATGCCGCGCACCTACTGGGTGACTTGAAGGACCCACGCGCGATCCCCATCCTTGTGCCTCTCCTGACGGACCCCGACGTAAACTACATTGTTCCGTGGTCCCTGGGGCAGATTAGCAATCGATCCGCCATTAAACCATTAATCGGATCACTGAGCGATCCAAATCCGAGCATACGGGTTCTCGCAATCCATGCTCTGGTTGAACTCAAGGCTACTGATGCTCTGCCGCGCCTTCGTCAACTGCTGGATGACAATGCGAGATCGAATTTTGACAAATCCGAATCGGTTGCCGAGGCCGCTCACGCTGCAATCGCCAAACTGCAATCGGCAGCCGCCCGCTAGATGCTAGAACTAACGGGCGGTCGAAAACAGCCGGGAACCCATGTGGCCGGTTTGTCGCCGACTCTCGGATCTGGGGTCACGCGGGCACGGTCCCGGTCGCAAGCACTATTCGGAAATAATCCGCCGGTGGTTGCGGCGACCTTAGCGTACACAATTCCCGAAATGGTCCCGCCTGGCCGTGTTGCCTGGCGCTCGGCGCGATCCAGCTTGAGAATGGATTCGGCTTTGCATTCGAAGACCCGGTGCTTCACGCCGTCCTTCTCGTATTCGCGGCTGCGGAGTGGACCTTCGACCTGGACATGGGCGCCTTTCTTGAGCGTGGCGGCGAAGTCCGAGAATTTCTCGCCCCAAACGACGGCGCGATGCCATTCCGCGTGCGATTGCCAATCGCCGTTTTGATCCTTCCACGAATTCTTGGTTGCGAGTGACAGAACGGTGAAGATCGATGAAGTCTGCCGCGCGAACATCTCACGGACTCTTCCGTAAGGACAACGATCCGGCCACTGCCGGCCCGAGCTTCTGGACCGCCGCCTTGAAACCACTTCCTGACCTGGTCAGGTGTCTCTTTCATTAACGTGTGCATAAAGCACACATACGCTAGCCAAAACATTTTTCAGAGTAATAGAATGTGAACGGGCGTGCATGAAGCTGCTGATGTTTCGTTCTATGGTTCTCTTCGGCACTATTTGTTTCGGGACGCACGCTGCCGATTTCGCAATCGGAGGAGGAGCGGGCCCCGCCTCGGGCAACGCTCGAACCGACCCGAATGGAGGGGATGCGCGGCCGGCAATTGAAGGAACTCTGTTGTTGAATGCCGGATTCGAGTTCCTGCATTTCGGAAGCGCTGCAATCGGGGTGGAAGTGCCACTGGCAGTGCATGGATCCCGCAGTTCAGACGTTTTCGCCCGCGGCGGCTTCGCCAGCTTTTACACCGAGCAGATAACTACCGTGCTTACCCCGGGGGTCCGGGTTCGCTTTGCCCGGGAGCGGCTGCTGTCTCCCTGGTTGTCGTTTGGGGCTGGACTGGCAGTGATTCACCGCACCGGTCACGATTTCCCGCTCGTGCAGCCGGGCCCAGCCCAGATCGGCTCGAGTCGCGCTTTGGCGCTCACACCGGCGGCTGGCGTCGACATTCGGGTCGCCAAACGCTGGTTCTTTCGCGGCGAATTCCGCAACTATCTCTACCGGACACCGTCCACCGGCTTTGTTTCCTCGTTTCCATTTTGGAATCGGTGGAACTATAACCCTGTTCTGGTGGGAAGCCTGGGTTTCCGACTTTGATTTTCCTCGTCGGCCCTTCCCCCTCCGAGCGTAAGATAATTCGCGGGTAGTCGCCGAGCGTGTAGGAATCGCGATATTCCGCAACACGGGCCATACGGCCGAAAAACGCCCGTTGCTACCATGTGTCTGGATCGTGTATCGAAGCCAATCCGCCTTCGAACGGGCTTGGTCGCTGCACTCACGGCCAAACGATGCTTCCGATTTCGCTCTTCCGGCCAATCGATGCTTCCAAACCCGGCGGCCAGCGGATGCTTCCGATTCGATGTGGCCAACGGATGGTTTCCGGCGGACTTGCCAGTGAGTAGCGGTGCTGGACAGGTTGGTGTCCGGAGCAATCGCCGCCGCGAGCACGGCGCGATCTCACTCGCCTTTGCAAGGCCGCAGCACTGAGCCGTGAATTACTGTCGCGGCGTGTATCGCTTTTTCACTGCCGCGATCAGGCACACATTGATTCCATTAGGAGCCTTGTTAGGCGGTCAGCTTGCTAGAATGATCGGTGATGGATCGCAAGTGTCTCCGTTCGATCATCGCGTTTGTTTTGGCCGGATCGGCCGAAGCTCTGGCCCAGAATCCGTCAATCGACACTTCCAGAACCGGCAGCATAGAGAACCTAAGCGGCCCCGGTGCCGCGAGCGATCAAAATAGATCCGTTCGAGCGCCCATCCAACTCCCCGCTTTGACGGTGCTGGGGAAGCGGTCGCGGGTGCACGGGTTTACCGTGGAGACTGCGGTGCCACAAGTGCGTTCTGACGAATCTTCTCCGGCGTACACCAACGGTCAAATTCCCTACTTCGGCGGCGCGCTACAAAACTATCTGAATGTGACCGGCGTAGACAGGATGCACAATAACATTTTTCCCTTCGGTGCTAACGGTGTTCTTCCGATCCTCCGCGGGCGCGTGGAGTTGTTCGGCGGAATAGGCGGCGTCCACGTCTCGTTCCAATCTCCTTACACACGGCCAAACAGTTGGTTAACGCAAACCAGTTTGGGTGCTCGCGTGGCTCTCGATCAGGAGCATCACTTTTGGCTGGGGACCACAGGTTACTACCTTACGAATTTTGCAGACAAAACCCGGCAATGGGGTTATGGGACGGCGGATTTCACGGTTCGATTTGGCCACTAGCAGCCCTGGCCTGAAGTGCCTCCAGACTTTCACCTTCAACGGTTACTTCACCTGCCCGAATTGCAACGCTGCACCGAGGTCGCATCGGGCAATGGTCAACTGAAAATCTATACCTACAGCGAGAAGGAGATCAGCAACTCGACCTGGTTCGGGATTGCTCCAGAGCTTCCGGGAGCAACCCAATGGGTATAACGAACTGCGGGAGCAATTTTCAGCATGCGCAAACGCGCCTCGACGCCTGCTCCGGCACTTACGCCGTAATTTGAAACCCCGCCAGCGGGCGGTCGAAATGATGGTCCTCCCTGGACGAACGGTTTGAGGAAGCGAACGGGAAGTGTGTATTTCGCCAGCACTGGAATTTCCCACGTGGCGATGCCGCCACGGGCAACATCGCCCCTGACTCCATTCCTCGTTCCCACAGTTTCCGAACGCAGGGGCCGGTATATCGCATCCGCTTCTATAGACAAACGTTTTATTAACTCGAATTCGATGGCCGGGCCGACTATAAAACTTTTTACTGGGTACGTGGAATAGCTGAATGAATCCCCTGTTGTCGCGACAAAATTGAAGGTTGTGGGGCGGAAACCGTCAGTCAAAGCCGTCCCCAAGATCACTCCCACGGAGAAACGGCGGCCCAGCGGGTGCGCTTTCATTTCGGAGCCCCGGCTGAATCCGACGAGAACCTCGACTTGATCCGGGTTGCTATTTGGACGCGATGCTGAGACGCCGTCCGCTGCCCAACGCGTGTAACGCAGCGTTGGGGTGATATTCAGCCCTCCCGTGTGCATCTCAATGCCTGCACCGACTGTAATTCCGTGATGGGAGGGATTCGTGCCATTCAGGTTGCCTGCCGTCCTGAACGATGGTCCCAGATCGACGAACGGGCTCACTTTGGACCACTCAAACCGATACTTCACCAAGACCGGGAATTCCCAAGTGATGACCGGAGAGGGTGACACGCTGTTTAGCGAACCATTGGCTTCGACACCGGCAGTCGTGAAGTGTAGCTTCCGGTATAGCCCATCCGCTTCCACCGAGAAATGCGCGCGGAAGCGCAGTTCCATCTGCGCGCCCACAATATAATCTCTTGAAGGTGAATAGAAGCGCAGAAACGGCAGGGACGTGGAACCAGTTGGGACCGTTTGGGTCTGAAAGCTCTCGGTAAGGCTACCGCCACTTACAACGCCGATGGACAACTTCTGAGCGCTCGCGTTTGGTGATAATGCTGAAAGGGCTGCGGCGAGAGCCGTGATTGATAAAAGAGCATAGGATCGAATCAATACCAGCAGATAAGGCACGCCGCGTGCCAGGGAACCCGCCCTTTGAAGTGAGCCGGTTGAAAGAAGCATGCGTGAAATGGCGTCACACCCGTGCGGGCTCTGGTGCAAAGTTCGTAAGCGGGCTGTGCGCCTTCAGATTTTTCGAACTTTCGGATCAAGCGGCCAGTACAGCATTCCAAAGTTCCGGCATGGTGGCTGAGCGGCCACCCAACTTGCCGGTCTTAAACTGATGCTTTTGAATCTTCTGTACAAGCTCGATGCCGCTGATCGTCACTGCCGCGTGATCGAACCGTTTGAATCCGAGCATCGGTCTGGTCCGCTGATGCGCCGATGGTCTTGCTCAATGGACTAATAACAAATGACAAATTCTGCCTAGTCCGCGTCAGCCCCTCGAAGTTGCGCTGGGTTCGTGGGCCACGATCCCGGGTCGGGACGCTGGCCGATCCGGTAAATCTTCCCGAAAATAAGAACAACTCTTTGGGAGGTGGCTATGCGAAGGAAGTGGCAGATTCAGCGTCAGTTCCAATCGACGCCGGATGCGGAGCGGCGGTGGGATCAAGTCTACCAACATCTCCTGGAGTGGACCCGGCCGGAGGCGCTGAGCAATGCTCCGCAGCCTCGGTCGTCCGCCGCAATCGATGGGGAGATGGACGATGAAAACAACAGCAATCTACGTACGAGTCTCGACGGAACGTCAGTCGTATGCGCAAACGATCGAACAACAGGTGGAACGTCTGCACGAGGGTGCGCGACATGAAAGTGGAAGATCAGGCGACGCGTCGTGATTCCCAGTAGTTTCCCATCCGATTGTTGAGGTGGCAGCAACGGAGGGCGATGATTGCATTTGCGCCACGCACTGTCCAGAACATGCCGGACTGTTTGAGCCGGGAGCCGATCACGGTTTTGCATCCGGCTTCAATGACACCGGAACCGATGAACAGGTGTTGGCT
>JBBSEX010000113.1:0-5864 GCA_038239345.1 Bryobacterales bacterium | reverse complement strand
GACTGATTTGGGACGTCGAAATGGCGGATTCACGCCAGCACTACGGAGCGACATCCGCACCGCTCATCACGGGTGATCTGGTGATCTCCGGCGTGTCTGGCGGAGACGAAGGCGTTCGAGGCAGGCTGTTCGCATTCCGCGCCGACTCGGGCGAGCGTGTTTGGACTTTCAAAACCATACCGGACCGTGGCGATCCCGAAGCCGCAACATGGGTAGGCAACGCGCTCGAACATGGCTGCGGTTCCACTTGGCTGACGGGCACCTATGACGTAGCGGCCGACACGCTGTTTTGGCCCGTCGGGAATCCGTGTCCGGATTTTAGCGGTGACGAACGGCGCGGCGATAACCTCTACACCGATTCAGTTATTGCTCTGGATCCTCACACGGGCAAACGCAAATGGCACTATCAGTTCACCCCACACGATTTGCACGATTGGGACGCAACGGAAACGCCCGTGTTGGTCGATGCAAGCTATCGCGGGCAGAAGCGCCAACTTCTCCTGCAGGGGAATCGTAACGGATTCTTCTATGTTTTGGATCGCGCGGCCGGCCAATTCTTACAAGCTACACCCTTCGTACGCAAATTGAACTGGGCCAGTGGAATCGGCTCCGATGGAAGGCCTATTCTCACGGATACCTATGCACCGTCCGCGAGAGGTGTCGAGACTTGCCCGTCTATGGACGGGGCTACGAACTGGATGTCCACCGCATATCACCCGGGCACCGGACTCTTCTATTTAGTCGCGCTCGAGAAATGCAATGTGTTCAGTAAGAACGCGGAGTCTTGGAAACAGGGAGAGTCGTTCTACGGCGGGACGGTGCGGCCGGTAGGGCAGGAAGCCCCGCGGAAATTTGTGCGGGCGATCGATTTAGAGACCGGCAAGATCGCATGGGAGCGAGAGCAGCCTGGCGCCGGCGAGAAATGGGGAGGATTGCTCGCGACCGCTGGCGGCCTGCTGTTTTGCGCTGACGAAAGCGGCGCGTTCGTAGCGCTGAATGCGGCCACAGGCGCGCCGGCTTGGCGCTTCCAGATGAGCGCCGCGTGGCATGCATCCCCTATGACATACGCCATTGAGGGAAAGCAGTTCGTGGCGATCGCGGCAGGGTCTAACGTGGTTGCATTTGCTTTGCCGGACGCGACACAGTGACGGTGCTATTTATCAGCTTTATCCTTTGATGGGTTTCTGTTGACGAGTCCGCTCACATGTCACAATCAGACAACCACCGTCGCTTCGCTCCGAGGCGACCGGAATCGCTTACGAATGGACCTCACGCAGCCTACTCTTAACACCGAGATCACCGCAAGTGTTTGAAACGTTTTTGGTGGGCCTGACAGAACTCGAATCTGTGACCTCTACCGTGTCAAGGTAGCGCTCTAACCAACTGAGCTACAGGCCCAATGGGGCGGGCAATTCAACTATAACACCGGCCAAATTCACTCCCTCGCTGCCGTCTACAACTGATTGGGCCGGTACTCTCCAAACACCGCCCGCAGACGATCCGAAATCTCGCCCACGGTCGCGTGCGCTTCGGAACACTCCAAAACGTGCGGCATTAGATTCTCGCTTCCGCGTGCAGCCTGCTCCAAATCGGCCAACCCGCGCTGAACCCTCGTGCCATCACGTCTGATCCGTAGCGCGCGCAGTCGCTCCACCTGCTGGCTCTGCAATTCGGGATCCATACGGAAGACCTTCGCGCCATCAGGCTCCTCCTGCTGAAAACGGTTTACGCCGACGATCACCTGTCTACCCTTTTCAATGTCCTGCTGGTATGTGTACGCCGCGTTCTGAATTTCACTCTGAATGTAATTGGATTCGATCGCAGCCAACGTTCCACCCATGCCGTCGATGCGATCGATGTACTCGGTCGCCCCGCGCTCGATGTCATCCGTGAGCCGCTCAATATATTCACTGCCGCCCAGTGGATCGGCTGTATTCACGACGCCCGTTTCGTTCGCTATGATCTGCTGTGTCCGCAACGCCAGTCGTGCCGAATCTTCCATCGGCAACCCTAGCGCTTCGTCGCGCGAATTGGTATGCAGCGACTGCGCGCCGCCCAGGACCGCCGCCAAAGCTTGCATAGAAACTCGCACGACGTTCACATCCGGCTGCTGCGCCGTCAACGTCGATCCCGCCGTCTGGACGTGAAAACGCAGCATCAGCGAGCGCGGATTCCTGGCGCCAAAGCGCTCTCGCATGATCTTGGCATACAGACGGCGCGCGGCCCGGAACTTCGCAACCTCTTCCAGGAAGTTGTTATGTGAGTTGAAGAAGAACGACAAGCGCGGAGCAAATGAATCTACCGTAAGCCCTGGCCGCAGCGCTGCTTCGATGTAAGCGATCGCGTTAGCCAGCGTGAACGCAACCTCCTGCACCGCGGTCGAGCCCGCCTCCCGAATATGATATCCGCTGATCGAGATGGTGTTCCATTCGGGTAACTCCCGCCCGGCCCACGCGAACATGTCCGTGATGATGCGCATTGCGGGCCGAGGCGGATATATATATGTCCCGCGCGCAATGTACTCTTTCAGAATGTCGTTCTGGACTGTCCCCGATAGTTTGCGGAGATTGGCGCCCTGCTTCTTTGCGACCAACACATACAGCGCGAGTAGAATCGCAGCGGTCGAATTAATGGTCATCGAGGTAGTGATCTCGTCCAGGCGAATCCCATCGAACAGCCGCTCCATATCGTCCAGTGAGCAGATTGCGACACCAACCCGGCCGACCTCCCCACTGGCTAGCGGATGATCCGAATCGAGACCCATTTGCGTTGGCAAATCAAACGCCACTGAGAGCCCGGTGATCCCTTGCGAGAGCAGGTACCGGTAACGCTTGTTACTCTCCTCGGCGGTACCAAAACCGGCATACTGCCGCATGGTCCACACGCGGCTCCGATACATGTCCGGGTAAATTCCCCGCGTGTACGGAAAATCTCCGGGCTGCTCCATCACGAGCGTGTGATCTTGCGGGCCTTCAGAAAGGAAGAAACGCCGAATGCGCCCATAATTAAGGTGAAGGGGATAATCAGAATGAGCTTAGGATAGCTGGCCGGATCGTGGATCTCGCGGACCGCGGTTGGGATAGGAATTGCCGCCAGTACCAGGAAAAAGAAGCCAATCACCTGATTCCATAGGATGTGCAGGGGCCGGACCACCCCCGGGACAACGTGGCCAAAGAAGCTTTTGGCTAATCGGAACATCTCACCATCAGTGTAACGAACGTCTATTGTGAAATTTCAAAAGAGCCGATATTGCGGGTAGACACGCAGGTGGGCGTCCCCGCAGTATAGTAGGGCTAGCAGGCTGGTACAAAAAGGTTGAAACTACGCTTGATTTCGCGACATCCAGAAGATAGAGTTAATCCTGAGGGATTCCCGCAGACCGGAGGAAGGGGCAAAGCGTGGAAGAAAAATTAAAAGACCTAATGCAGGAGCTTGGAAACGCGATCAACGAATCGCTTTCCGATTCTGATCGCATTGCAGCCGCCATAGGCGAAATCAAGCGATCCGGCTACGACGTTTTCCTGGTTCTGGAAGCCACTATCGGGTTTAACAAGCGGGACGAATCCGCCGAAGACTCAGATGAGCCGGAAGGCGATACTGAGGCTCAACCGCCCGCCAAACGGAAATTCGAGTCAACCGGTAAGATAAAACTGACCTCACAAGACCAGAAGTTTCTCAAGGCGCTGAAGATCGCCATCGACACCGACGACCACTAGACGTCCCGGTTGGTATTATGGGGACAAGCTAAAGCGTGTCCCACATATGAAAACTTACTGTGCGATTGTTTTCGCCGCTTGCATCGGCTTCGCTCAATCGACCCTTCCCAAATCCGGGCAAAAAGACGCTTGTACCCCTCCGCCCAGTGGAGTCCCGCCGTCTCTTCCGGCCAAGCTGATGACGGGGCAAGGCAAGGTGCATTTCCCGATTACCACTTCCAACCCCAAAGCACAGGAATTCTTCGATCAGGGGGTGGCCCAGTTGCACTCATTCTGGGCAACGGAGGCGGAGCGCTCGTTTTTGCAGGCTGCGGAGCTAGATCCGGAAGCGCCCATGCCTAACTGGGGCATCGCGATGGTCGCTGCTGGCGATTACCGGCCGCGCTTCCAACTAGACACTTACGACAAAGTCTTCGGCAAGGCCAATCCGTTAAAGGCCGGTGCCCGTGCCATTGCGGCCGCCAAGAAAGCGGATGAGCTCGCGGAGGTTCCGGGCAAAGCCTCGGACCTGGAGAAAATGTATGTCGCAGCCATTGTCGCGCGCCGTCTTCCCGATGCGAATCACACAGATGTGAATCATGCGGAAGACGCTTACGTGCGTGCACTACGGGCAATTGTCGCCACTCATCCGGATGAGATCGAGGCCCGCACTTACCTTGCGCTGCACCTGATGCGCGGGTTTGAATTGCCGGACAAGAAGCCCCGCGGCACCAGCATGGAAGCTGTGGAGATCCTCCGTGATCTGCTCAATCGCGCCCCCGATCATCCTGGCGTGCATCACTATGTAATTCACGGCTTCGAGGGCTCTCGATTTGCCAAAGACGCTTGGCCCAGTTGCCAACGCTACTCGGAACTGGTGACCAACATTCCGCACGCGCTGCACATGCCCGGTCACATTTATTCACAAACGGGCCGATGGGACGATGCGGTACACTCATTTGAGGCGGCCGCTGAAAACGAGCGCGGCTATATCAAAGCGGACTCCCTCTACGGGGTCGGCCATCATGGGCATAACGTCCACTATCTGGCCACGGCATATTCGTTCGAAGGGCAATACGACAAAGCAAAATCCGCCGCGCGCGAGCTGCTCGCTTTAAAAGAAAATCCGCGCGAGCAAGCCAACCTGGATGGGTTCTTCTCAGGCTATCGCCAGGGTTGGTTTGCGATGTTGCGGACCCTGGTTCAATCGGAAAGCTGGGACGAAATTCTGGACGGGACCACACTGCCTGCCTATGCCAAACCGCGCGAGGAAGCGTGGCGGCACTGGGCCATGGCTCTGGCGCACATCGGCAAGGGCGAGCGACAGTTGGCGAAGGATGAATCGGGTCTGATGGACGCCAGTTTGCTTGACTATAAGGAAAAGGTGAAGATGCCGATCCCGGAGCCGCTGAAGGTCGCCCGCCTCGAGCTCGACGGACAATTGCAGGTGGCGGCGGGCAAGCTGGGTCGCGGCATGCACAAACTCAGGGATGCAGCGCGCCTGGAATTGGAAATGGTCTACTCGGAGCCTCCTTATTATCCGCGGCCAGTCTCCGAAGCTTTGGGCGAAATAGCAATGCAGCATCAGCGCCGGGCCGCAGCCGAAGCCGCATTCCGGATCGCGCTCGATCAATATCCGAACAGCTATAAAGCGCAAAAGGGACTACGCGCCGCACTGGAACAACGGGACAAGCCGGTGATCGCTTCCGCTGCTAGCCCTGCTGTTCTGCCCTAGCCCGGTACCGATCACTAGTGCCGAGACTCCCGGTCCACATCATCGGTGGAGGGCCCGCGGGATCGTCCGCTGCCATTGCCGCCGGGCAAGAGGACCGTGCTGTTTGTCTCGTAGAGAAGTCCAGGTTCCCCCGTCACAAGGTTTGCGGTGAATTCCTGTCACCCGAAATTGCGCCGATACTCGAATCGCTCGGTGTTTGGAGTGCCTTCCTGTCAGCTGGCCCGGCCCGCATCGGGAATTTGGAGCTTCACTTCGGATCGTTTCACAGGCGCTCTAGACTGCCCGAGGCCGCTTACGGACTCAGCCGGTATCGCTTCGACGAACTGTTGTTCGCGCGAGCGCTTCAAACGGGCGCCGTGCATGCAACCGATCTGCCGGATGTTGGGAATTCTGCGAATTCCGCGCCCATCATAACAGCTCACGGCCGCAAGAAT
>JBBSEX010000112.1:0-5894 GCA_038239345.1 Bryobacterales bacterium | reverse complement strand
TTCAGCGTACCGGCAGCCAATTTACTAGATGCATATAGTTTGCCTTTCACGGTGCAGAATCCCCAGTCCGCGCTGTCGAACGTGGTTGCGCTTTCGGTTGGTGTGTTGGCACCCAGCTTTACGGCAGCTTCTGTCGTGAATGCCGGCAGCTTCGCAGGTGGGCCAGTTGCGCCGGGCGAAATCATCACGATCTTCGGAACGAATCTCGCTGGGAACGTTAGCTTCGACAACATCCCGGCAACGATCGTGTACTCGTCAGCCACTCAGATCAGCGCCACAGTTCCGTACACAGTAACCGGTCCGAAAACCGCGCTGAAAGTCGGCTTGTCCATTCCCGTCAGCTTGGATGTGGCACCCTCCGCACCCGGAATCTTCGCCGACATCGCGAATGGAGATGGCACGCTCACGGTGTACACAACCGGCTGCGGACAACTCACGGGGGACGCTTTACCTTTGTGCCAGCTTCCGGTCTCGGCGACCGTCAACGCCGAACCCGCACAGGTCCTGTACGCAGGCAGCGCACCCGGCCTCGTTCAAGGAGCAAACCAAGTCAACGTGATGCTTCCAGCCGATGTCACGAGTGGCTCGGTGAGCATCATCCTCACTGTTGGGACCGCATCGAGCAAACCATTTTCCTTGAGGCTATGAGATTTCTACTTGGGCTAGTTTCAATTTTTGTGATGAACGCGCAGTCCGTTTGGTTTGAACCGAACGTCGGCCAGGTGAAAGGCCAGGCCGAGTGGGTCGGCCATTCGAAAGGTGCCTACCTTTACATCACCGGCAATGAGGTCGTGTACGCCAACAAGACCAACGTTCATATGCGGCTGGTCGGTGCGTCGGCGCACGCGCGGGTGGAAGGGTTAGAGCCTACCGGAGGCTACTCCAACTACTTCACGGGCAGGGACGAGCAGACATGGTTCACGGGCATCCCGCACTATGCCCGGCTCAAGTACCGGGATGTCTATCCGGGCATCGACCTCGTGTACTACGGGTCAGGGCGCAACGCGGAGTATGACTTCGTCGTAAAGCCGGGCGCGAATCCCGACAGGATCGAGCTGGCTTTCAGCGAGCCGGTGAAGATTGACCACGGCGATTTGGTCGTTGCGGGTTTGCGTCAACACCGGCCTCGGGTGATTCAGCACGGAGTCGCGATCCGGGCGGATTACGCGCTAAGCTCAACGGGGCGCGTGCAGTTGGCGCTCGCTGACTATGATCGAACGCACGAGTTGACCATCGACCCAGTTTTGGAATTCTCTACATTTCTCGGTGGGCCGGGCACGGACAACGCACATGGCATCGCACTCGATCCGTCGGGAAACATATACGTCTCCATCGCGACGCAATCTCCCGCAACCCCTAACCTGAACCCGTTTCAGCAGACGAACATTGTCGGTTTGGAGCCAGCGGTGTTCAAGTTCGCCACGGACGGCAAACAACTTCTCTACTATTCCGTACTCGGATCGAATGGTTGGGATCAAGCGTTGGGCATCACTGTGGACTCGAACGGTAGTCCGATCCTCACCGGTACAACGGAATCTGCCAGGTTTCCTCTTAAGAATCCAATCCAAACCGACTTTAAAGCGCGGCTTTGGACCGGTTTCATGACCAAGCTAACTCCCGATGGAAAATCGCTTGTCTATTCGACATACCTGGGCGGAAGCGGCGTCGAGTATTCTTGGTCCGTTGTGGTAGATGGGCAAGGCAACGCCTATTTTGCGGGATGGACTGAGTCCCAGGATTTCCCAACGAAGAACGCCATTCAACCTACTTCCGGCGGCGGACTGGATTGCTTTCTGGCAAAGATTACTCCTTCCGGTAGCCTTGCGTTTTCGACCTATTACGGTGGAAGCGGTACGGATGCCTGCTATGCAGTAACACTCGCGAATGACGGTGGCGTAATCGTTGGTGGCGCATCAGCCTCCGCGGATTTTCCGTTCAAGAACCCAATTCAGACGCAATTCACGTCGAAAGGTTTAAATCAGACTCCGTCGCTGATGAAATTCGCCCCGGATGGGCAGAGCGTGATTTTCGCGACGTTTTACGGCGGTCCGATAGCCGGGGATACGTTCGCAGTAGCGACAGACCGGTCAGGCAGCATTTACGTTGCCGGGTACACCGATGGCAACTTCCAAACCAAGAACGCTTATCAGAGTTCCCCACTTTCGAGCACGAGTGCGTTCGTGGCTAAGTTCGATGCGAAGATGCAAAATACCATTTATGCTACCTATCTGGGTGGGACTGGGAGATCGCTCGCCAGGGCAATCGCGGTAGATTCGTTTGGTAGCGTCTACGTAGCCGGGGAGGCTGACTCCGCAGACTTTCCTACTAAGAATTCCCTCCAGAAGTTCGCTGGCGGGGGTATCCTAAATGCCGACGCGTTTGTTGCGAAATTAGATCCATCGGGGTCCGCACTAGTCTATTCGACTTTTCTTGGTGGTAGCAATGGCGATTTCTTAACTGGTATTGCGCTCGATTCCCAGGGTAACGCGTTTGTGGCTGGGGTTACTGGCTCGGTCGACTTTCCTGTGAAGAATGCGTTTCAGGCGATATATGGAGGAGGAGAAGACGGGTTTCTATCGAGAATCTCAGACAATACCGCGATTAGCCAATCCCCGATCTCGACCACGCCCAGCCGAGTCGCTTTTCAGTACGTGCAGGGTGGGAGCATTCCGTCCCCGCAAACTGTCGCGGTTGCTGGTGCGCCGTTTACACCAACTAGCTCCTCTCCGTGGTTGGCGGGTTCCAGTCTCGGATCTTCTCTAAGCGTTTCGGTACTGCCCTCCGGTCTGGCTCCCGGAGCTTACACAGGCATTGTTCAATTGACGCCTCCCGCAGGCACACCAGCCACCGTAGATGTGTCGTTTCTGGTGCTGGCGCCTGCGGCGGTGATTACGTCTGTTGAACCATCCATCATCGCCATTGGATCGGACGACACGAGAGTGACGGTGCACGGCTCCGGATTTACCAAAGTTTCCGTGCTTCAGGTAAACGGGCTACCGTGGTTGACCACTCCCGTACAATTCGTGGACGCCTCGACATTGGTATTCAGCGTACCGGCCGGCAATCTCATAGACGCTTACACGTTGAGCATTGCCGTCCAGAATCCCCAGTCCGCGCTGTCGAACGTGGTTGCGCTTTCGGTTGGCGTGGTGGCACCAAGCTTTACGGCTGCTTCTGTCGTGAACGCAGGCAGTTTCGCTGACGGCCCGGTCGCGCCGGGTGAAATCGTCACCATCTTCGGCACGAATCTGGCCGGGAATGTCACGTTCGACAACATCCCGGCAACAGTCGTGTACTCGTCAGCGACGCAGATCAGCGCCACGGTTCCGTACACCGTGAACGGTCCGAAAACCGCGCTTAAAGTCGGCTCATCCATTCCAGTGAGCTTGGATCTAGCACCATCCGCGCCCGGCATCTTCGCGGCAATATCAAATGGAGACGGCACGCTCACGCTATACGCAACCGGCTGCGGCGTGCTCACGAAAGATGCGCTGCCTGTGTGCGAGCTTCCGGTCTCCGCAACGGTCAACGGCGAACCGGCCCAGGTCCTATACGCAGGCGCGGCACCGGGCCTGGTGCAAGGAGCGAACCAGATCAACGTGATGCTTCCGAGCGCTACCGCAAGCGGGCCTATCACCATCGTGCTTACTGCCGGGACAGCATCGAGTAAATCGTTTTTATACACACTCCCATGAAAGCGCTAGTGCTGTTTCTATGTAGCCTTGCACTCGGTGCCCAGACCGTCTGGTTTGAACCAAACGTAGGCCAAGTAAAGGGCCAGACGGAATGGGTCGGGCGTTCAAAGGGCGCGTACCTGTACATCACCGGCAACGAGGTCGTATTCGCGAACAAAACGAACGTTCACATGCGCTTGGTCGGCACAGTGACAAAGGCGCGGGGGGAGGGAATCGAGCCGACCGGGGGTTATTCAAACTATCTCGCCGGTCGTGATGAGAAGGCATTATTCACTGGCGTTCCGCAATACGCCAAGCTGCGCTACAAAAATGTGTATCCGGGCGTGGACATCATCTACTACGGCAACGGTCAAGATATCGAGTACGACTTGGTGGTGAAGCCGGGAGGCGATCCGGAGAAAATCGAGTTGGCGTTCAGCGAGCCCGTCACATTGGGTCATGGGGATCTGCTTATCGGGGGCTTAAGGCAGTATCGGCCACGAGTGCTTCAAGACGGCAGAGAGATAAATGCGGAGTACCGGATTCGGGATGGCCGAGTGCAAATTGCGCTGGGAGACTACGATCGAGGTCGTGAGTTGACAATCGATCCGGTGCTGGAATTTGCGTCATACCTAGGCGGCCCTGGCCAGGACTTTATCTTCGATCTCAAGACCGATTCGGCGGGCTTTATATATATGGCTGGCGGGACGCAGTCGCCTGCCTCACCGTCCTTAAATCCTTTCCAACAGACCAACCTAGTTAATTTCGCGCCGTTCCTTCTAAAAATGTCCGCGACTGGGGACCGTGTGATCTTTTTTACAGTGCTTGCAACCAGTGCTTATTCAAACGCGACCTCCATAGCGCTTTCGCCCGATGGCGGGATTGTTCTTGCGGGCAGCACCAATGGCTCAAATTTTCCTCTTAAGAATCCTTTTCAGTCGAGCTTCACTGCGGCCTATTCCACGGCCTGGGTTTCGAAATTAGCGAGCGATGGGCGGACGCTGATTTACTCGAGCTTCCTCGGTGGCAGCAATTGGGATGAGGTGGACGCCCTGGCGGCGGACGCACAAGGCAATGCATATCTAACCGGATACACAAAATCCAGAGATTTCCCAACTCTTAACGCTGCTCAGCCAGCTTATCCTACGGGCGCTTATAGAAGCAGCTTTGTTACGAAGGTGTCGCCCCTAGGCGTGCTGCTCTTCTCAACCTACTTGGGAGGCAGCGTAGACAACTGGATGCGGGGTCTTGAAATTGCCCCGAACCAGGACATAGCGGTGACGGGGTTTACGAGCAGTCCAGATTTCCCTTTTGTCAACGCTATCCAGACACAGCCACGGAGTGGAGGGACGCCGGTAGTGGCGCGATTGTCCCCTGACGGGAAAATCGTCTTTGCATCGCTCGTAGCCGGGAACGCCGTCGGTAACGCGGGAGCCGTTCGGTTCGATTCCGCCGGCAATTACTATATAGCGGGCCAAGCAGGACCAGGTCTGACGATGAAGAGTCCATACCAGTCGTCGGCGCAGGGTGCGGGAAATGCGTTTCTTATGAAGCTCGATGCCTCAGGCCGGAACCTGCTGTTCGCGACTTATCTCGGCGGATCTGGCGACGACGCAGCAAGAGGCTTGGCCGTTGATGTAGACGGAAACATGCTCATCTCCGGGCAAGCCACCTCATTCGACTTTCCGTTGAAGGATTCGCTGACGACATTCAAAGGTGGCGGTCCGTCTAGCAGTGACTGCTTTTTGGCTAAGTTTACGCCTTCGGGCGCCCTGGCATACTCAACTCTTTTTGCAGGAAGCAATACCGAAACCTGCTCTACGTTCGCTCGTGACTCGGGTGCGGCGTTTGTTTGGGCCATACAAACGGGTTCGCCCGACTTGCCAGTTAAGAAGGCATTCCAGGCCGTGCCCGGGGGCGGGCTCGACGGCTGGTTCGCAAAGTTGCTGGACCAAACTGCGGTCGCGACCTCTCCGCTCTTGGCCACCCCTGGGTCATTGCAGTTTCGGTTCGTCGTCGGTGGTCCGCGGCCTTCGTCCCAGTCGTTTGCCGTAACGGGTGGAGCGTTTACAACCTCGGCCAGCGCGCCGTGGCTGACCGCATCCGCGAGCGGAACAGCCGTTTCAGTCGGCCTGCTGCCCTCTCAACTAACCCCAGGCCAGTACAACGGCTCAATCACTGCCACGCCGCCGCTCGGAACTTCCGCCACGGTCCAAGTTG
>JBBSEX010000111.1:0-6010 GCA_038239345.1 Bryobacterales bacterium | reverse complement strand
CCTTCACAAGATTAATGATGTTTTTGGACCTCGTTTCCTATCTACCGTCCGACATATTGGTGAAAGTGGATCGCGCTGCGATGGCGGTGAGCCTGGAAACACGCGCCCCGTTTCTCGATCCGGACATCGTCCATTTTGCATGCAGGCTGCCGGTGTCCTTGAACATCCGGGGATCCCAGGGGAAGCGCTTGTTGCGACAAGTCTTGTCTCAATATGTCCCAGCCAACCTGATCGAGCGGCCTAAAGCGGGCTTCGCGGTTCCACTGGATAGGTGGTTGAGAGGACCGCTCCGTGATTGGGCGGAATGCCTGTTAGACGAGAAGCGCCTGCAACAAGGAGGGGTGTTTGATTTTAGGCCGATCCGGGCGGCATGGCGGGAGCATCTGGATGGAAATCAAAACCGTTCAGCAGCGCTTTGGACGGTGTTGATCTTCCAAGCGTGGGTGGCAGAACAGCGCAAAAGGAGGTAGACCGACATAGGGCGCGCCACTCTCTAATCTAATCTGAATGAGGGTGAGCTAGAACTTCAACTGCGACTCAAACTGCATCACGCGAGGATCGCTTTCCTGGACAGCGGCTGGGGCATAGGCGCGAAAGACTATGCGGCTCAGCGATACCTAATTTTAGACTGCGGTCCACTCGGTGCTGAATTGATCCGGCCTGAATTCGTCACGGAGCAAGGCAGCAGAGCCCTGTCATCTATTTGATTTTAAATCGCTTACGCTGAAAAATAGCGGGCCCAACAGATTGGCCGGTATAAAACTCCTTTTTGAACGTTGAACGGCGGCGCGTTTGTGGCGTAGGGGAACTACTAACCACCTGTCGCACAATCTTTGTTTTACGTCAGGACGCGAAAAGAGGGCCGGAACACCTGGCTATTTTACGGCTGGAGCGGTGCTCTAGTATGCCACGACTACGCTTCACCCTCCAGGCTGAAGCCTGGGCTATATGCTTGGAAAGAGTATAGTGTGTTTGTGTGCTTGCGTGTTAACACGCAAGCACACTTCAGCCACAAAAGGAGCGGAGCGGCCGCTCTTTATAAAACTGCTAACGTAGCGACAACCGCTGTTTCACCACTTCAACGGACGCGACCACAGAGTCATCAACGCTGCGCACTGTGGCATGTCGATTCTGAATGAATTCTATGATCGCTTCGTGGGTCGCCGCAGGATCACTCCGTCGATCTAATGGAATAGCGGCGATAATACGAGACCGCATCTCGCCAACGGTGAACGCCTTGCGGTACGCGGCTATGATCCTCGGGTCAGAGGCGAACTCAGCGTCGGATACCCCGGCGTTCTGGGCGGCCCATTGGAACGCTTGTTGAGCTTGGGGATCACCTGACGCATTCACCCGATCTTGCATCGACCGCACGCGCTGGATAATCTCATCATCGGAAAAGCCTATTCCCTCGGCCTTTGCCGCCTGGAAGAGAACCGTTTCTTGGACGGCGGCCGCGAGGGCTTCGGTGTCGATGTCATCCTGCGCGGGTGCCTGGCCCATTAACTCCTTCTGTGCAACTACACGCACTCCTTGGAACCTAATCTGGCAGTGGTCTGGTCGGGTGCATGGAATCTAATCGGCGTGCTGACCTCAAGCGGTGCGGTAGCCTTCGGCATCATCTCGCTTCTGCCGGTGGAACTCATTCTCCAGGTCGGAACCACCGCAGGTTATGCCATGGTGTTCGCCCTCCTTGCGGCGGCCATCACTTGGAACCTGGGCACTTGGTATTTCGGAATCCCAAACTCCAGTTCCCACACTCTGATCGGCTCGATTATCGGAGTCGGATTGATGAATCAGTTGATGGCCCCACAACATACGGGAACCAGTGGAGTCGATTGGAGCCAGGCCATCGGAGTGCTCAAAAGTCTGGTCTTCTCTCCTCTCGCCGGCTTCGTTTGTTCGGCGCTGCTTCTTCTACTCATGAAGCGTTTCGTGCCTGTTCCGAAGCTGTACTCCGAGCCCCAGAACCAGGAACCGCCGCCGCTTTGGATACGGAGCTTACTAATACTCACCTGCACCGGCGTCAGCTACGCCCACGGCTCCAACGATGGGCAAAAGGGTATGGGTCTCATCATGCTGATACTGGTGGGGACGGTACCCACGGTATATGCGCTCAACCACGCCGTGGGAGATCGCGAAGTCCGCACCTTCATTGCAATCTCTGAGAGTACTCAGAGGACACTCGCCGCTTATCAGGAACAGCCGGCGGTCGCATCCGGGGAACCGAAGCGCGAACTGGAGCGCTTCATCTCCAGCGCGAAGTTGAGGCCGGAAACCTTACCGGATTTGCGCGCTATTGTTACAAGCGTCAAGCAGCAAATCGAAACCTATCCCAACTTTTCGCATATGCCGACCGAGCTCACGGGAAATGTTCGCAATGACATGTATCTTGCCAGCGAGGCCCTGCGCGTCATCAGGAAACACAAGCTATTGCGCTTTCGTCTCGAAGACGATTCGACGATCGCGAACTATGAGCATGAGCTCGACCGGGCCACCAAATTCATCCTTCGTGGGTCAAAGTCGCTGTCGCGCTAGCGCTGGGCCTCGGCACCATGGTGGGCTGGAAAAGGATCGTGATCACAGTAGGAGAACGTATTGGCAAGCAGCACCTGACTTATGCTCAGGGCGCTGCTTCGGAGGTGGTCGCTATGGCCACGATTTTGGCCGCGGACCGATTTGGACTGCCCGTCAGCACCACTCATGTGCTGACCTCTGGCGTGGCGGGAACCATGGCTGCCAATCATTCCGGCTTGCAATGGCCTACCCTGCGCAACATCTTGTTAGCATGGCTGCTCACGTTACCAGCGTCTATCGCTCTGGCGGGAGGGCTATATTGGACCTTCCGGAGAGTACTCTAAAATACTGGCGTGAGCCAAAGCCAACCGAGGAGAAACATTGCCAATGATTGAAAACGTCCGGATTGTGCCTGCTGACGGGAAATTAGGTGTTCTCATCCCGGGGATTGGGGCTGTGACAACCACATTTATCGCGGGGGTGGAAGCCGTGAAACGCGGTCTCGGAAAACCAATTGGATCTCTGACGCAACTCGCCACCATCAGGCTGGGGAAGCGCACCGATGGGCGCACGCCGGCCATCAAAGATTTCGTGCCGCTCGCATCCTTGGACGATCTGGTGTTTGGCGGTTGGGATATCTTCGAAGACAACGCCTACCAGGCAGCGGTCAAGGCGGGCGTGCTCGACCGTCCGCTGCTCGACCAGCTCGCGGACCCTTTGTCGGAGATAAAGGCGATGAAGGCAGTTTTCGATCAGGAGTACGTCAAGAGAATCAACGGACCGAACCTGAAGCAGGGCGGCTCAAAGATGGATAAAGCCAGGATGTTGATGGACGATATCCGTAACTTTCGGAGCTCGACCGGAGCTTCCCGGCTGGTGATGATCTGGTGCGGCTCGACCGAAGTATTTCACCGGCCGGGAGCGGTCCATCAGACCTTGCAGGACTTCGAATCCGGGCTGCAAAAGAACGATCCCGACATCGCTCCCAGCCAAATTTATGCTTACGCGGCGCTCCAGAGCGGCGTGCCCTTCGCGAATGGCGCTCCCAATTTGACGGCGGACATTCCCGCCCTGCTGGGCCTGGCCCGCGAGCGCGAGATACCCGTTTGCGGCAAAGACTTCAAGACCGGGCAGACCTTCATGAAGACCATGCTGGCACCCGGGTTCAAGGCGCGCATGCTGGGGCTGAATGGATGGTTCTCGACCAACATTCTGGGCAATCGCGATGGCGAGGTGCTCGAAGATCCGGGTTCGTTCAAGTCGAAAGAGGAGACCAAGCTCTCGGTGCTGGATCAGATACTTCAGCCCAACCTGTATCCGGACCTCTACAAGGATCTGTATCATGCAGTGCGCATCAACTACTATCCGCCGCGCGGGGATTCGAAAGAGGGTTGGGACAATATCGATATATTTGGCTGGCTTGGCTATCCGATGCAGATCAAGATCGATTTTCTGTGCCGCGATTCCATTCTCGCGGCTCCGCTCGTGCTGGACTTGGTGCTCTTCATGGACCTCGCGCAGCGAGCGGGCATGCACGGCATTCAGGAGTGGTTGTCGTTCTACTTCAAAGCTCCTATGACGGCACCAGGCCTGTATCCGGAACACGACATTTTCATTCAACTCATGAAGTTGAAAAATACACTGCGATGGATGCGAGGAGAGGATCTGATCACGCACCTCGGGTTGGAGTACTACGACTGAGGGACGGCTGCATCGCTTCGCTAACGGAATCCTCGGCTTGGTCTGCGGGCGCGGATATCGAACTTCACCCTTGCGATTAGTTGCAGAGCGACGATCGTGTCATCCCGTGGCCGGGACGAATCGCCACGTCGCCGCGCATCTTCGCATACGCGCAGTGCCTCCAGTATCTCCAGACTTGGCTCGGTACCGACCATAATTTGGTGGTCCTTCGTGACGAAATCCTGGTGAAGCACGGGACTTTCGATGGAGAGCCGCACAGGGAACTCCTCCTCCAACTCATCGGGAAGTACCAAGAAGAACTTCGCGATAAGTCGCAAATCCTGGGCGAAAGGATTTATGACGAAAAGCCCCGGCAGTTTGGGCGTCGTATGAATCGTCTTTGGGATACCTGGCAGAAACAGCCCAAAAACATCAGCGCGGAACCGGTGCAGTCGAAAGGGCTGAAATCGGCTGAGCGGAGCACCCGAAAACGTTCTCGTACTGCCGCGTAAGTCGGCTTGAACTGGCTCTCTCAACTTCCTAACTGAATCGTCATTGATCAAGCTGTAACGTTAAATTCGTCAGCATTTAAGACTAAGGTTCAACAATGAGGCATGCAGAAATTCAGCCTTATATTACTCAGCTTTTGTTGGTTGAGTTCCACAGCCGCCGCTCAGCCGGGGGGTTTTCAAAGCACCGGGGGCCACACCTCAGCTCAACCAATGCTGGATTCTTTGATGCGTGAGCTCGCGGCACGGCAGGCCGATGGTTTGCGTTCGCAGGCGGACGCGGCGAAGCGCCAGGAAGCTCAGTATCAAGAGCGGCAATTTATAGAAAGAGTAAACAGATTTGTGCAGGTCTGGAGCCGGTTCGTGGCCGAATACAACGACAAAAAGGCTTTCGATTTCAAGTCCGCCAAGGAATTGTCCAAGACTTTCCATGAACTTGAGAACAGCGGCTATTGGCCAATCGTCAAAAGCAAATGAGATGTCTTGAACGGTTAGGCGGGAATCGTATAGCGGGCCTCAAGTAACTTGCGGAATTTGGCCCTGCTCTGGCCGGCATTCGTGGCGCGATTGTCCCGCTCGATGCTTGCCGCAGCGTCGGCCAACTCTTCGTTTTTTATGTTCTTACGGAACCATGCGGAAATGTCCCCACCACGGAGATGGTACAGCCAGGTCTCATCGTCCACTCCGTCCATCAACTGCAAGGAACGTGATTAAGTTTTGGGCACGGAGATTCAGCTTTCCTTCAGGCCCGCGGAAGTAGAAGCTGCGATCCGGAGTCAACTCCGCTTCAGCGTATTTTCGGCTATGGCGAACCCGGTCCGTCTTACACGGTGCCACGCGGAACAGCACCGGCGCGGCATGGCCGTCTTTCCACCAAGCCAAGGCTGTACCTTTCTCCAGATCGGCGTGTTCCATCTCCGGCGCGCTAACCCTTGCCGCGCCGGCAAACTTTGCTAGGGTCCTTCCCGGATCGGATCCGACTGCCACGATCATATCCACGGACGACAGCACGGGCTGTGCAATGTGATCGGGCTCCAATGTGATCAGCACCAGGTTGGTCATCTCTTGCGGCAAAACTACACCGGCCGATTCCCACGTGGACGGGAGCAGGTGATGCGCCTCGTCCACGATAATCCAGTGTGGTCGCCCTTTCTGGGCGCGCCATTGCTGCAGTCGCGGAAGCAGACACTCGAAAAACTCCGGGCGCTTTTCGAACGGCACTCCCAGAAGATTCACGATCACGCTCCGGCTCGGGTCCTCCAACACGCCCAGAATTTCCTCTGTAGTGGGGCCGTGCTTAGCAT
>JBBSEX010000110.1:0-6046 GCA_038239345.1 Bryobacterales bacterium | reverse complement strand
GGGGTCAGTTCGCTTCTTTCAACGTCGGATGCCAGCGGCTGAATGGCCTTCCAGATCCGCGCGACGGCTGACTTTCGGTCCGTGAACTTCTTCACCGGAGTTTGGCCGGCGATGCTGTTCCAGATCTCGACGAACCGGCTCATCTGCCAGTCCGCGGACACCTTGCTGAGGGCCGCTAGCGAGTCGAAACTCGTCGTAGTTGAACCACCGGCCTGCGCGGTTTCCTCTGTCCCGGCGTACACGGTGATGTTGTTCTCGTTGTCGATTGTAAATGTGCTCATTGCTTTCTCCTTTGCCCGCAGCGTCTACTGCGATGTTCACATTCATCACTCGGTTTGACGGGAACAAGCATGTCAATTCTGTGGGATTATGCCAGGGCCGATTGCCTGGGATTGTGCAGAGCAAACGGCGGCCTGAGTCCCCTTTTATATACCCGACAAAACGAAGGCGGTTTCATACGAAAAACGTGATCGCAATCGGAGCCGGCATCAGTCACGGTCTAGGGTCGGGAATAATTCCATCGCCGCACTGATTACCCGCGGTTTGGGGGAAATCACGCGGCTCGCAGTCGCCATGGGGGGAAGCCGCGCACCATGGCTGGCTTGGGCGATTTGGTCTTGACGTGTACTGGCGAGTGGAGGCTCGGCGACATTGTCAGCTCAACGACGATGATTGCGGAAGGCGTCGAAACTACCGCGGCAGCCGTGAATCTCTCGCGCAGGTTTCACACGGACATGCCTATCACCCAGCAGATGGGCCGGCTACTTAAGAACGAAGTCACGCCCCGAGAAGCGATGCGCAGTCTGATGGAGCGAACACTCACGGACGAGTAAGCGGTGTTGACCGATTTGCCTACTGCACCAGGTACGGCCCGAGCGCCGGGAAGTTCGAAGCATTCCCAGCATTGTTTACCACGTTCGAGAACGCATACATCAACCCCTTATAGTTCGGGTTGAAGGTCACGGCCAGTGTCAGATTGACCGTGTTACCCGTCTGCACCTGGAACGACTTCGGCAGGTCGATGCTGCACTGGCTGTTCTGCAGCGTACCCCCCGTCCCCAAAGTACCTTGCGTGAAACTGCTCGCATTATCGTTTGCCATCGCCAACAGATTCGTTCCTCTGCCGTACAACACGTAGCAGGCGGATGCACCCTGTAGAGCCGGATTGATGATGATCTGCGAACCCGAGATGTCACTTGCTCCATTCGGATCCGAATACGTGAAGGTGAAGTACTGCGGCGTCCCGGCCGGACCAGCTCCCGTTCCAGGACTGACCGATACCGGTGTTAGCGATGCGGGCGACGTCACGTTCCAGGTTCCCACTTGCAAGTAGCCCGATGTCGCGCCACCGTTCAAACTTACCGAAGTGTAAACGTTCTTTACGCCCGGCGTCTTCATGGTGACGAACAAAGTCAGGCTCAGGTAATTTCCATTGCCGGTTATGGACGACGCTGCCGCGTTCACCATGCACTGGCTGTTCTGTAGAAAGGTGGCTTGGCCGACGTTAGCAGTGGTCGTGCTAGCACCATCGTCGCCAGCCAGGGCAATCAGTCCCGCACGCGTGAACTGGACGTAGCAGGAGCCCGCCCCAGTCAAGGTTGGATTCACGATCACCTGGCCCCCTGAAATATCCGCAAAGCCATTCGGATCCGAAAACACGAACGTCAGCGGATTGCTCGGCCCAGTGGCTGCGGCCGGGGTCACAGAATTAACAGCGAGTGGCGGAGCTGTTGCCGGGACCGTCCAAGTGCCGAGTTGAGCAAACGCCGAGCGATTCCCACCGTTATCCGTGGAACCGGAGTAGATATTCTTGGCTCCTGCGAACGCAGGCTTGAACGCAACGAACAAAGTTAAGAACAAGTTTGTGCCTGAGCCGCTCTGATACGAGTTTGCAGCAAGCACCGAGCACTGGCTGTTCTGGAGCACCGTCTGGCCCCCTAGAGGGGCTAGAGTAGGATTATTTCCGGTGCCATCCAGTAACGCAATCTGGTTCGTACCGCGTGCAAACAGGATGTAGCATTGGCCCACGGCTGACGTACTGGCGCTGAACAGCACCTGCGAGCCGGAGATATTTGGATATCCGTTAGGATCAAAATAGTTAAACGTAAAAGCCTGGGCTTGTCCGGTTCCCGAAGTGGGAGTGACCGAAACAGCCGAGATTGGCGTCGTGTTGATGGTGGCCGTGAAGGTACCCACCTGCTTCAGGCCGGAACTAAGCCCACCATTTGTGCTGAAGGCGGAATACACGTTCTTTGGGCCCGCGAAAGCTGGTTTAAAGACAACGTACAGGGTCAATGTGACCGCGCTGCCAGCGCCTGACTGCGACGAAATGGATGCCAATACGCTGCACTGGCTATTCTGCAGCACAGTGGGCGCGCCTAGCGTCGTCAGCGGACCGGGCGTACCGGCATCGTTAACCAGCGTAACGGCGTTGTTACCACGGCCGAACAGGATGTAGCAGGCGCCGGCGGGGCTCGTGGTCGAGTTAATGATGATTTGCGAGCCGGAGACATTCTGGTAACCGGCCAGGTCCGTGTAGGTGAAGGTGAAAGCTTGCGCGGAACCGATGCCGCCCGCGGGAGCGACGGTAGGCGTGGTCAACCTGATATCGAGATCCCACATGCCGCGTCCCAGTGTTGCGGCGCGAAGGATTCTGGAGGGTTGGTGCACGCGGATATTCTGCACATACGCGCGTGGAAGACCCGTCGAAAGAGGCGCCCAACTGGCGCCCCCATTAGACGTCGAAAACACGCCGATATCGGTTGCCACATATAACGTACCTGGAATGTCCGGATCGATCGACAGGTCGTTGACTGGAATATTTGGCAAATTGCTACTAATGTCAGTCCATGTAACACCTGCATTTTGCGTACGAAAGACATGTCCTTGAGTACTGGTTGGCCAAGTGAAGCCCGACATGGTAACGTAAGCTATCATGGGATCGGTCAGGCCTGCGACTACCCGCGTCACATCGCGGTTATTCGGCAATCCCGCGCTGCGGTCGGTCCACGTCGGCGACGCGACCATTGCATTGGTGGACACATAAACTGTGCCATTGCACTGGCCGCCAACGTAGACAGCGTTGCCATTTATTGGCGAGATCGAGATAGAGGCAATGCCGGCGGAGCATCCATTGCTTAGATCTTGAGATATCGGCGCCCAGGTTTGAGCGCCATTCAGGGACTGGTACAAACGATAGGTGCCATAGAGCAGCCGCTGCGGATTCTGCAGGTCGAGCTCAATCGTGGGAACGAATCTGGCACGGTCGGTGGTAACGATTCCCGCTATGGTGGAAGTCCATGTCCCGACAGCGCCTCCGGAAGTGGACTTATAGATCGATATACCTTGGCAGGTTGCGTATACATTTTGGGGATTCGTCGGGTCGATCAAGGTGGTTCCGCCGTCGCAACCCTGCACCTGTTGCCATGCCTTAGTGCCTGAGTATTTGAGAATTCCTAAGTCCTGCGCGCCTCCGAAGCCTATCTTTGGATCCGTCGGGTGGATCGAGATCGGAGATCCCGGGTAAAACAACGTTGTCTCCAATGTGTCGTTAAGTGGTGTCCAGTTGATTGTGCTCAAGGCAGGATCAGAGGTCTTCCACATGCCGCCGTCGGAGCCGACGTAAAACACTCCGCCGTCAGAGGAGAAAACAAATGAGCGAAAATCCGTAAAACTGATTCCCGAGGTCACGTTCTGCCACGTTTGGCCGCCATCCTGGGAGCGATACAATTTGACGTCGCCAACGAAGACAATATTGGGATCCTGTGGATGGACGGTTACTTGAAAACCGCGCGGGGACGTTGGAATCGGGAGCGTTGTCCAGGTGGTACCGCTATTAACGGTCTTGATAACCGCGAGAGTGCCCCCACCGGACGCAAAAAGCGAGGCATAAAGCACATTCGGTGCGCTCGCGCATATGGAGAGGAAAATCTCTATCGCACCGGCGACCAGCGTCGGCGCGACCCCGTTTTGCGAAAGGATCCAGGTGAAGCCGCCATCCGCCGATTTGTAGATGCCGTTTTGGGCGGGCGAATAAAAGTCGCCAATCGCAGCATACACGATGTTGGGATTCTGAGGATTCCAGGCAAAGGAGGTCCCTCGTCCACCCGAAAAGACCTGGGTCCAATTGCTACCTCCATCTGTTGATCGGTAGATTCCCCTTCGGCTTTGCTGGCCCTCGAACGCGCCGGCGAGAACGATATTGGGATTCTGTGGATGAACGGCCAACGCGACGATGATGAAGCCGCCATCGAAGTACTGATTTGGTCCAAAAGGGCCTTGAAAAGGCCCCGGGAGCAAAGTCCACGTGTTGCCTTTATCGATAGATTTCAAGATACCGACACCGTAGTCCCAATTACCAGTTCCTGCGTAAACGATGCTTGAATTAGATGGCGCCACCGCGATCGCCCCAATCCCCATCGCTGGTGCGTTATCCATCTTCGGATTCCATGTGGTTCCCCCATCCGCTGTTTTCCAAACGCCGCTACCCGGATTTCCGATGTAGACGGTCTGGGAGTCGGTCGGATCGACCGCGATCGAATCCGTCCAGGCGCCCCAGCGCCAACTGCCGTTGACAGTAGGCCGGGGACCGATGTCAGTCCAGGGTTGCGGGGATATGCCGGCGGCTTGTTGTTCCCCCATGGCACGTTCCATCTGTTCGATCGCTTTGAGCCGTGCCCGCGCCGTATCAAACCCCCTCGGGTACCGTTGAACTCGCATGCGGTCTCGTCGGAACGGTGGGGAGGATACTGGCGGAGCAGAGGGCCGCGGCGACCTCAGCACCGGCTGAGCAACCAAATACCCGCTTAGAAGTTCAAAGGAAACGACAAGCGAGCGAGCCGCTGCAAAGGGTTTCATGCATATGCACCTTTAGTCCGATTAGTCTATCAGAAATGAAATGCATGTCGCCTTCAAAGCGCGCGGCCAGGTCTTTGTGGCTGGCCAGCAACTCGCGTATTGATAGCATGAAGAGTTGTGAGGTGGCGGTTTACCGGTGCAGAGCTCCCTCGCTCCAATCAACGCAGGTAACCTTAGTTGATGAAATGGACGCTGAAGATTATCGCCGAAACGGCGCTTGGGGAAATGGAGCGGATGATGAAACTACAAGACGTTTTACTGAAAGCGATGGGGCGACATTCAAGCAAACCGTCGCGGCGCTGCCCGGTATAGGCGTTTCTCTGCTTCCGAAATTGATGTGTCCGGCCTGTTGGCCTGCGTATGCGGGCCTTGTGTCGGCACTCGGCCTTAGCGTTCTGATCTCGGCAAAGTATCTGCTACCGCTGACGGTTGGCTTCCTCGCCATCACCGCTTTAGCTCTCGGTTATCACGCTTCGCGGCGTCACGGTTACGGCCCTTTGTGGTTGGGTCTTGTCGCAGTGGTACGTTTTGCCGATTGCATAGTTTGGGGGGGCATCGGTGTCACTCTCCGCTTTCGTCTGCTCCCTCACCGCCTTCAAAGTTTCGCCTGGCTGCAGGTATTCAGCGGCGTTATCGAGCCCTTCAAAGATCTGCCAAGGCGTCGCATACCGACGATAGACTCGCTTCGTCTTTCCCTTGCATCGGTGATCAGCTCCGGCTGTCCGCAGGGCCGATGAAAGTTCAAAAAAGGGTTGAGGTAGCTTTCATAGAACGTCTGTATCTTACTGGCATGCTCCCCGGCGGCGTTCTTCGCAGACGCGATGGTCTGCTGCTGCCCAGGATGCTTACGAACCACGTACGGTGTGTTTCTGCCACCCCGTCGATTCCAGGATCTCGGCGATCGTCGCGCCTTTTGCACGGCTCAGCATCGCAATCACGCCGGCCCATCCCCCTATACCCTGTTCCCACACCGCTCGACTCCCGTGGTGGGGTGATGCTGCGCCGCGCTGAGGAACGCTTCAGAGGTGAGGAGCGGCAATTTCTCGGCCTGGCTGCGATAGAGGGCGGACCGACCCTTGGCAACGAACGCAGCCACCGTACGATTGCGGTGGCACCAAGACCTTCCCGCAATGACGACAAAATGGTTATATCGTCAGGAGCTGCGGAAAAGACCCAACGTCTTGTACGT
>JBBSEX010000109.1:0-6067 GCA_038239345.1 Bryobacterales bacterium | reverse complement strand
TCGTTTTCTTGATCAACATACTATCTCCTTGAGGTGGGCGCTGGTGTTGTACCGGGAATCCCCAACCCCAGTCCAACTGTAGAAAGAATCGCGTCAATATGCCGTCAAAACGTTCTTTGGGTCAGGGCGTCACGGCGGGATTATGCCAGGAATGAGTCGGCCCGAGGATAGCGTCAGCCTCTTTCGGCCCCCAACTGCCACGCTTGTAGAGGTGGACCTGGTGGTGATGCTTGAGGACCGGATCGACCACCGCCCAGGAAGCCTCGACCGCGTCTTCTCGTGTAAAGAGCGCTCCGTCACCGATCATTGCGTCGCCCAAAAGCCGCTCGTAGGGCGCTTCCCCTCCGGGTTGTTCGTCAGACAGATAGAGTTCTCGCTGGTCCCCGACGAACTCCTTCCCCGCAAGCTTCACGCGGGCGGCGAAAGCGATGGCCGCGTTAGGGGAAAGACGGAAGCGAAGGTAATTCGCCCGGCCGGATGTCGGTTCAGAGTCGGCGAAGAGCTTCTGCGGCGGCGGCTTCAGTTCCACAAGGACCTCGGTGGCGGTCGCCGGCATATACTTGCCGGAGCGGAGATACCACGGCACTCCTGCCCAGCGCCATGAGTCGATCGAAAGCCGTAGCGCACAGAACGTTTCGACGTCCGACTTCTTCGCGACACCGGGCTCGTCGCGGTAGCCCGTGTACTGACCGCGCACCACATCATCGCTCTTCAGCGGTCGCATTGCTCGAAAGACTTTAGCCTTCTCCGTGTGGACAGCTCCAAAGTCTCTGCCGGCCGGTGGCTCCATCGCGAGGAGCGCGACGACCTGAAAGAGGTGGTTCTGGATGACATCCCGCAGGCAACCAGCGCTCTCGTAAAAGGCTCCGCGGCCTTTCACGCCGAAATCCTCTGCCATGGTCAGTTGAACGCTGGCGATATAGTTTCGGTTCCAAATCGGCTCCAGAAACGAATTTGCAAACCGGAAGTAGAGGATGTTCATGATCGCTTCTTTGCCGAGAAAGTGATCGATGCGGAATATGGAATCTTCCGGGAACACCGACTGCGCGACCTTGTTGAGTTCCCGCGCGGAGGCAAGATCGCGTCCGAAAGGCTTCTCGACAATGACACGCGCGTGCCTGGCCAGGTCCGCAGATCCAAGTCCCTGGATTACGCTTTCAAAGAGAGAGGGCGGAATCGCGAGGTAATGCGCCGGGCGGCGAGCTTTGCCGAGAGCCGCCTTCAACGCACTGAACGTCTCCGGGTTTTTATAGTCTCCGCTTACATAGCTCAGCAAAGACAGCAGATGGTTGAAGGCGCGCTTATTATCAATCCCGCCTGAGTGCTTGATGCTGTCAGTCACGCGCTTGTGGAGGCGATCCAGGCTCCACTTCGGAAGGGCAACGCCGATTATCGGGACCGCTAGCGTGCCCCGTTTCACCATCGCGTAGAGTGCCGGGAAAATCATCTTGTGAGCGAGGTCTCCCGTGACACCGAAGACCACCAACGTGTCTGAATGAGAGGTCGTCATCAATCGGCCTTCGTGGTTTGACTAGGCGGTACGGCATGTTTTTCAACGTGCCCACCGAATTGATAACGAAGCGCGGACAGTACTTTGTCGGCGAAGTCACCTTCGTCTCGCGAACTGAAGCGTTCGTACAGCGCGGTGGTGAGGACGGGCGCCGGGACCGATTCGTCGATGGCCGCGGCTATTGTCCAGCGACCTTCACCTGAGTCCGATACGCGCCCGGCGAATTTTGCCAGGTCCGGGCTGTCAAGGAGCGAGGCGGCGGCGAGATCAAGAAGCCACGAAGCGATCACACTACCACGCCGCCAGACTTCTGTGACATCCGCCAGGTTGAGATCGTACGGATAGTGCTCCGGATGGCGAAGCGGTGCGGTTTCCGCATCGGAAGCCCGCTGCTGCTTGCCGATGTTTGCATGGCGAAGAATGTTTAACCCTTCCGCGTACGAGGCCATGATGCCGTACTCGATGCCGTTGTGGACCATTTTGACAAAGTGACCGGCGCCGCTCGACCCGCAGTGGAGGTATCCATGCTCGGCGGTACCGCCCATTTTCTCCCGACCAGGTGTTCGCGGGGCCTCGTCGATGTTCGGCGCCAGGGCGGCGAAGATTGGGTCGATCCGGCGAACCACCGTTTCGTCGCCGCCGATCATCAGGCAATAGCCCCGCTCAGCCCCCCAGACTCCTCCGCTGGTCCCGACATCCACGTAATGGATGCCTTTCTCCTTGAGTTCGCCTGATCGGCGCAGATCATCGAGGTAATAGGAATTTCCGCCGTCAATAATCACGTCACCGCGATCGAGGAGCGGGATGAGGATTTGCAACGTCGGTTCGACTACCGCGGCGGGCACCATCATCCAAACCGTTCGCGGTGACTCGAGCTGACTCACGAGATCCTTCAGCGACGCGGCGCCGACCGCTCCATCTTTGGCGATCGTCTGTACCGCTTCCGTCTGCAGGTCGTAAGCGACACACCGGTGGCCAGCCTTCATGAGACGCCGCACCATGTTTGTTCCCATCCGGCCCAATCCGATCATGCCCAGTTCCATAATTATTCTGTCCTCTGGTTTAGCCTGCGGTAGCGCTGAATGAGCGTATTGGTCGAACTGTCGTGATCGAGTGGCACGTCATCGCCAGAGGCGAGTTCCGGGACTATTTTCTCGGCCAGGACCTTGCCCAGCTCCACGCCCCACTGGTCGAAAGAATCGATTTGCCAGACGGTGCCCTGAGTAAAGACGCTGTGCTCGTAGAGGGCAATCAGTTTTCCGAGAGTTTCCGGCGTTAGACGTTCGGCGAGGATTGTGGTGGAGGGACGATTCCCCTCAAAGGTCCGGTGCGGCACAAGCCATTCGGGTGTTCCAGCGGACCGGACTTCTTCCGGCGTGCGGCCGAAAGCGAGCGCCTCCGCCTGCGCAAACACGTTGGCGAGCAACAGGTCGTGGTGTTTTCCCAGCGGATTGAGAGGATGCACGAACCCGATAAAATCGCACGGGATGAGCTTTGTGCCTTGATGAATGAGCTGGTAAAAAGAATGCTGCCCATTGGTGCCCGGCTCGCCCCAGTAGATGGGTCCCGTCTGGTAGTCGACCTGATCTCCCCTGAGCGTGACGTGTTTGCCGTTGCTCTCCATAGTCAGTTGCTGCAGGTATGCAGGGAATCGTTTCAGGTATTGTTCGTACGGCAGCACCGCTACCGTCTGAGCGTCAAAAAAATCGTTGTACCAGACCGCAAGTAGACCCATCAGGACAGGCAGATTCTTTTCGAACGGTGCGGTGCGGAAGTGTTCATCCATCGCATGAAAGCCGGAAAGCATGGCCTGGAACTGTTCGTGACCTACTGCGATCATTGTGGACAGACCGATCGCGGAGTCCAATGAATAACGGCCGCCAACCCACTCCCAGAAGCTGAACATGTTGGCGGTATCGATCCCGAATTCCTCGACCTTCGCGGTGTTGGTAGAGACTGCGACGAAGTGCCGCGCAACCGCCTTGTCATTCTTTAACTTGTTGAGCGCCCATTCGCGAGCCGTGTGCGCATTCGTCATTGTTTCGAGCGTGGTGAACGTTTTGGAGCAAACGATGAACAGGGTCTCCTCAGCATTCAGATCGCGTGTTGCCTCGACAAAGTCGGTGCCATCCACATTCGAGACGAAGCGAAACGTAAGATCGCGCTGGCTGTAATACTTCAGCGCCTCGTAAGCCATCACGGGACCAAGGTCTGAACCACCGATACCGATGTTAACTACATTGCGAATACGCTTGCCCGTATGGCCTTTCCAGTTGCCGCTTCGAACCTGGTAGGCGAACGCGGCCATCTTGTCGAGCACCGCGTGAACCTCGGGAACGACATCTTTGCCATCGAGGGAGATTTGCTCGCTTTTCGGAGCGCGTAGCGCGACATGCAAAACGGCGCGCCGCTCGGTAACGTTGATTTTGCCACCTGCGAACATTGCGTCGATGTGCTGGCGCAGTCCCGACTCTTCTGCGAGGCGGATGAGAAGATGGAGCGTCTCGCCTGTGATTCGGTGCTTGGAGTAGTCGAAGTACAGATCCAGTGCCTCCAGCGCGAAGTGCAGACCGCGCTCCGGATCTTGGGCGAAAAGCTGCTTCAGATCTAAATTCCGTATTTTTGTAAAGTGTGCGTCCAGAGCAGTCCAGGCCAGGCGGCGGCGGAGGGGAACGATAGTTTGCGGCGATTGGAGATTTGTCATGCCGCGCTCCACAATCTCTTACTCTTTTCCCTAAAACCGCCGCGGTGCAATTCTGTTGTCAGAGGGATTCTCCAGCGTGCAACTGCGGGGTGGCCTTGTCCTGCGCTTCCTGATCTTCTATGCAACGGGCCGCCCAGGGGACAGCTTCGAGCCGGACGGGATCGATCTCACGTCCGCACACAATACATTTTCCATAGGCGCCATTTTCGACGCGCCGCAAGGCGATCTGCACTTCTTCCAACGTCTGCGAAACGATGCTCCCTTCTTCCAGGGCTTCCGACACGCCTTGGGCAACCGTAGCGGCATCGGTGTAGTCTCTGACCTCGGGTTTGCCTGCGACACGCGCCTCTGTCTCGAACGCAGCAACGGCCGTTTGACACTCTTGCTGTTTTTCAAGAAGCTTCATTCGAAAATGCTCAAGATTCATCCCGTCCGCACCTTTCACTTTGTGCTCGAATCAAGCGCCACTCCGCCAGCATCCGCTTTGCCTGTGGTTCCCGAGAGCCAATAGGGGGGCCGGCCGTAACCAACGTAGAGCCGGTTTTCATACTCCCGCGTGATTGGCATGGATTCGACATACGTGGGAGCGTCTTTTATAGCCTCGCGGGTGACGGCAACGTGGACTTTGGACTCGGCCCAGCTGACGCGTTCAATCCATTCGGGTGAAACCAGGACCTTCTTGCCTGGCCACCAATTCCGAGTCGCCACCTCGATGTAACGAATAGTCCATGTCTCCTCGTCCACGACGAACCCCTCCACATGGCCGACTTCGCCGTCGGTCGCCTCGATGTGATAGCCAGTGACAGCTTCATTGCTGCGAAGATGCGAGTCGAGCGACTCTTTCGGGACACTACTCGGCGCCCCTTCCCCTGAAGTCGCTATTGGTACACCTAAGCCGGGGGTCGCACTTGAGCCCCACAAATAGGGACCGCCCCAATACATGGGATATCCGTAGTATCCGAGGTATTCAGTCTCCTGCTGCCGCGAGACGGGCAGCTGTGTATCGATGTCGGGGCTCTTCTCAACCTGCTTTCTGGTAAGCGCCACATCCAGCCGTCTGGCCGGCCAGTCGGTGCGAACCACGGCGAAAGGCGAGATCAGCACATGCTTGCCGCCAAGCCAGCCGCCCGTATCAACTGTAAGGTACCGAATGGCCCATGTCTCATCGTCGAAGTAGAGTTGCTCCACCGTTCCAAGCTCGCCGTCGGTGGCTCGGATCACCAGACCTTTTATATACTTTGCATTTGTAAGCACTAGTTGCCTCCCATGGCATTCTCGACCAAGTCGTTCTGTTAACGCCGCTACACTATTCCTTGAGATCAGATCGAAGCATCTCGGAGGCCTGAAACCAGTCTTCATTCGGCGAGCCATCCGGACATCCTCTCGCTTGCCAAAGTATATGTGCGAGGGTCGCGGTCTCCTCATATCCGAGTACGGCGTCGTCATGCTGGAGAGCCCCGCCAAGATGTGCCCTTCCGGTTTGCACGTGAGCCGGATGAGAATGCTCCAGCGCTTGCTTGGACCGCTCGTGCCCGGTTAAGTGATCCTGTTTATCGCGGCTCTCCGCGGCGGAACGATGCGCATGAGCTGTTCGGTCGTCTAACTCAGCGGCTCTCTGGTGCTGCTCGGTTTTTGATCCGTTTTTGTGGCGGGTGGACATTCAAAGCCTACCTATCTGCCCGGGCTTGTTGTGGGCGTCTTTCGTAAATTTGTGCGCGTGAATCTGGCACTAAGCAGCTTTGAGCGCGGCCACTTTCGTTTCGATGCAAGCGAGAAGATCTTTCCACGATGCTACAAAAGATTCGGCGCCTTCCTGCTGCAGATCGGCGGCGAGCTTTTCGTCGTCAATACCG
>JBBSEX010000108.1:0-6115 GCA_038239345.1 Bryobacterales bacterium | reverse complement strand
AGGCGGCTGACTCCGTTCACCGATCCACTGCCGCGTATGGCCAGATAGGTCATGTTAAAACTCTCCGCTGAGTCATTCGGATTTTGACGGCCCAGAGCTAGCAACTCGTCGAGTGAGAGACTTAGCTTTTTCTCGGCATAGGCACCGAGATATTGTTTGATCAGGGCCGGCGCAAAACGATCAAACCCTGCCGCAACCGCTGTGTGCGTGGTGAAAAGATTCCCTGCCCGCGTGACCGCCAGCGCGACGTCGAAGGGCTGGCCGGTTTCTTCCATGAAACTCCGGGCTCGCTCCAACACGGCGAAGGCGGCGTGCCCTTCATTCAGATGACAGATTTCCGGTTTGATGCCCAGTGCGGCGAGCAGTCGCCAGCCGCCGATCCCTAGAAGCAACTCTTGCTTGAGTCGCAGTTCCGGCCCGCCGCCGTAAAGTTCGCTGGTGATGCCGCGATGGGTCGGGCAGTTCGCCGCGTCATTACTGTCGAGCAGATATAGCTTCACCCGACCGACCTGAACCTCCCATGTGCGCAGCCAGACCGAGTGACCGGGCAACACGATCTCCAACCGCAACCATTCACCATTCGGAAGACGCAACGGCGTGATCGGCAACTGCCCAGGATCGTTATATGGAAAGAGTGCCTCTTGCGCTCCGTCCTTGTCTATCATTTGGCGGAAATAGCCTTGTTGGTAAAGCAGACCTACGCCAACCACCGGCACCCCAAGGTCGCTGGCGGCCTTGAGTTGGTCGCCCGCCACATTACCCAGCCCTCCCGAATAGATCGGCAGCGCTTCGCTCAACATGAACTCCATGCTGAAATACGCCACACAGGTCAAAGCTGACTGCGGATGCGCTTGCTGAAACCAGCCGGGCGACACTGCTTCCTGCCGTCTTGCCTGAACAAGAGCCTCTACTTTGCTGCGGAAGGATGGTTCGGCCCATTGGCGTTCAATTTGGGCGCGCGAAGCCGTCTGCAGAACCGCATACGGATGACGCGTGAGTTTCCACAGCGCGGGATCGAGCTGCCGCCAGACTTCGTCCCCGCCATGATCCCACGACCAGCGCAGGTCGAGGGCCAGTTCCGTCAAGGCGGCGAACCCGTCCGATGATGTTTCAGCGGGCACAGGTCAGTCCTTTCCGGCTTTCTTAGGAACCGCCCGTCCGACCGCTTCGTGGTATTTCCGCCGGATGGCCGCGATGTTCACGCTGGATTCGGGAAGCTTGATCCCGAGATTCTTCATCGCATCTTCGACAATCTCGGAAATCGCCAGGTTGCGGAACCATTTGTGATTGGAGGGAGTCACGAACCACGGCGCGTCCTTGGTGCTGCATTCGCTGAGGGCGTCCTCATAAGCCGACTCGTAATCTGCCCAGTATTTCCGTTCCGAATAATCAGCCTCGCTAATTTTCCAATGTCGCTCGGAATCGTCGAGCCGATCCTTGAATCGGTCCAATTGCTCTGCCTTGCTGATGTGCAGGAAGAATTTCAGAATGTGCGTGCCGTTGGCAACGAGGCGGCGCTCGAAGTCGTTGATTTGCTTGTAACGCTCCGACCAGACATTTTTCGGAACCAGATTGTGAACGCGCGCGATCAGCACGTCCTCGTAGTGGGAACGATTGAAAATCACGACCTCGCCGCGCTTGGGAGCCTGATGCTCGATCCGCCACAAGAAATCATGCGCGAGTTCTTCCGCCGACGGCTGTTTGAAGCCCACGACGCGGCAACCTTGCGGATTCATTGACGCAAGGACATGCCGGACGACGCCATCCTTGCCACCCGCGTCGAGAGCCTGAAGGACGATCAACAGCGAGCGCTTCCCCTCCGCAAAAAGACGGAACTGCAATGCGTCCATCCGCTCCTGCAACTTTGCGACCGTCTTCCGCGATGATTTCTTCTTCTCGTCGGGATCACAATAATCGGGATCGTAGTCCTTCAGCCGGACACGACTGCCCTCCGATACACGGAATTTTTTTCCATAATTCATGGGCTTGGAATGTGAGGCGGTTCAGAAGCGCATCCGCGGAAGCATCAAGCGTGATGCCGGACACGCTTCGTATGCCCCGGTAATTTTCGACTAGATCGCTGCGACGAATTCCCCAGCGGTGGAAGCTCCGGGAGAATGTTGCTCGAATGCTTCGGCTGACGTGTTTCCAATGATCTCCCTGGCTTGTGCCGCTTCTTTGGGTGATCCGTGCGCAATCACCAAAAACTTGTCAGTTTTGAGCGCGGTTTCGTATCGCAGAATGCTGTCCCTGGGAATGCCCACGCTGGCAAGGCCCGCCCCAAGCGCACTGATTCCGCCAACTACGACAGCTCCTTCCAGCGCTCCGACGAGCCAACTGATAAGCGGTCCTGCAATGACTAACGGCCCGATGCCTGGAATAAAGAAAAACGCGGAACCGAACAGCCAGCCCCAAATCCCACCCCAGAAGGCGCCCGCCTTTCCCCATGCTTTCATCCGATCACCGGCATTGTAGTAACCGACCACATGCTCGTCCGTGTGGTAGTCGCGGCCGACGATGGAAAGCTTTTTGAGATCAAATCCCGCCTTTTGCAGATCTTTGACAGCCGCTTCGGCTTCTAAGTGGGATTTGTAGATTGCGACGACGGAATTGTTGGCAGTCATGATAATTTATAGATTGATTGCTGTTGTTTGTTGGGCAATGTTTCGGCGAATGTGCGAGTTTAACTACTTATTCTTCGGCGAGCCAGTTGCCGGCCTCTGCGGCGGCGGCATGATCAAAGTATCGGACAGTCGCTTTCGTGAAGGGCTTGCAGAAAGTCGCCATTCCCTCCTGCCACTTCTTTTCGCCGACAACCGCCAATCGGTCGATGTCGTGGAAGTGATGCATCGCAAACTTCGTGTCCGCCCACAACGCACCGAGCGTCCAGCCGTGAAAGTCGGTCATGTCGAATAGCACACGCAGTTTTCCGTGCTGTCGGACGAGTCGTTCAAACTCGGGCACAAAATGCTCGTAATCCTCCTTCACCAGCTTTCCGCTGACGTGAACGGTGAGAAGTTTCCCGCCGTTGTCCTCAGTGAGTTGAATAGGCATAATGAGGTTATTGAGTTATTCTAATTGTGGATTGCTAAAAGTAATGTGAATCTAAGTTTTATAATTTCGTGGGATTCACCTGCCTGCCGCAGCCTCCGCAACGGAGTGTTTGTCGGTTTGCCTGATGTCTTCCATGGCGAGGTTGACGAACACTGTGGAATCCTCATAACTGATCCGGGTGACTGCTTCGGGCAGGAGGAGAATTGTCTTGCCGGCATACCAATGGCCGGTTTCGACGACTAAGTCATGGATCGCCCAGTCCCCTCCGTGGACGATAAAGCTGCTGACCGAGCCGATTTTCCCGTCGGTCGCCTGAATGTGGTAGCCCGTCACCGCCTTCGTGCTGCGCAGATGCAAATCTTCGCGCTGATTGTGACCGTGATGCATCCTGTCGTGCGGGACCGGCGGTGGCGGAATTGTCGCGAAGCCCGCTGTGCTCAACATCCCGCCATCCTGCCAGTAGGGCGGCCATCCGTAGTAACGGTGGAATTCCTCCTCGAATTGGCGGGAAACGGGCAGGTGTGCATCTATGAGGGGACTGCCCTCGATCTGCTTTCGGGTGAGATTTGTGTGCAGGACGGCGGTGTCTTCATCGGATGCTCGAAAGGCGGGGATCGCGAAAGCATGGCTGGAGAAAAGAACCTGACGTTCCGGCAACCAGTCTCCCGTGTCCGCCACAAGATAGCGAATCGCCCAGGTTGCATCGTCAAAATAGAAGTCCTTCACATGGCCGATGTCGCCATCTGTCGCAGCGAGTTTCAGCCCGTAGAGCCGTTTGATGTCTCGTAGCATGGTATTTGTGGTTTCAGACTTTGTCCTTCTGCTCTTGGGCTTTGGCTGCTTGGAGCATTTGATCGTGCTCAGCTTCCCGAACGCCCTGTTCGACAAGCCCTTGTCCCTCACTGCGTCCTTCCTTGTCCTCGTCGTCACTGGGAGGCACCTCCACTTTGTGGCCAGTGGACCCGTGGACCGGATCCCAGCGTTCTGATTCGGGAGCGGATTCGAGAATTGCCTCGTTCGGATCCGCGTCGGGTCCGCCGGTCAATTCCCGCCTGGCCTGATCGAGATCCGATTCCGAAATGTCCTGCACGGCATGGCCGTTGATCAGCGCGAGTTCCGCCGCACGCTCCCGTACCGCTTCATCGGATACTCCACCGATGCCGGTTGGTATCTCGTTCAAAGTCTGCCCTCCTTGATTGGATTTGTGTTCATCTTCACTCAGACATCGGGGGCCGGGAGACGGCAAGTGCATGAATTTGTTCTTTTTTTTCTGTTGCTCCGAATGGGATGAAGGCTCAACGGACGGTCGAGCGATATCTGATTCAGGGCGAAGCCGGACCGCCCGGAGTTCATCAGACCCCCTCACTCCCCGACACCGTTCAACGCTCGGCCCGGTTCCGGTCCGGCGCGGTGAAAAGCGGTTTCCTTGCACTCATACGGCCAGAATGCCAAGGGGGCCGATGGAGAAGATAGATGAAACCTTTAAAACGATCACACCAAATGAATTCCGACCACATCGAAGCCGCTTCTGGATCCCTCCGCAAACCCACACACGAGGAACTTTCTGTCGCAGCATATCAGGTTTATGAAGAGGAAGGTTGCCCCAGTGGGGTATGCCGAATCGCACTGGCACGAAGGAGAGCGCCGTTTGAATCAGGAGTCCGTCACCGGGTAATTCTCGAACTCGCGGTTTTCACTGTTTTGTGACATATTACAAACGGAAGCTGACGGTCTTTTGTCCTCGTCATCATTGGTGTGCCACGTCACACGCTTTGGAAGCCCCATGAAACACGTCCTGCTCGCCGTTCTTGCCGCGCTCCTGCTCCTCCCTCACCCTGCTTTCGCGCTCACCGGCTCGGACGAAGCGGCGCTCAGGCAACTGACGAAGGAATACGCCTCGTGGAGCTACTCCGGCCGCCCGATCGAATTTCGCAACCGCCTCGATTATGATTCCTACGAGGAGCAGCGGCGCATTTTGATCAAGCTTGCCGAGCTTCAATGGGGCGGCCTGTGGGGCGACTACTGGCGCCGGCGCGAAGTGGATAATTTGAAAACACTCCGCGCATTTTCGCCGAAGGACTTCTGGCTGCACTTCCACGGCAGCCTGCGCCCTTCGCCGAAAGGTCGCACAAGTTCGAGCCTCGGGCGCACGTCAGTCGAGGTGCATGCGATCACCGAGGCGCGCGGCCTTGCCTATGTGATCTATCAATCGTCGCATCCGACTCGTGCATTCGAAAGCGACGACGACTTCGTCGTCCTCCGTGCGCATTGGTCAGATGGCCAGTGGCGTTTGGTTGCCTCGCCGAGTGTCACCGCAAAGCTTCGCCGGGAACTCGATGCCGCGTCGGTAAAGAAGTAATCGGAGCAATGAGTTCGCGCATTCAGAGACACGGACGTTTCATCGGATGACCACGCTGAGATCGGGCGAAAGCGACGGCAGAACTTCCACATCCGGCGCAGGGAATTTCACGTCCAACGGTATTTGACCCAACCGCGAAATCCGTCCGTCGCTGAACGCCTCTGCGCCGAATATATCGAATCCGCCCGCGTCATTACCACACCATCGACGAAATCGCAACCGAGGGCGCGGTTCGCATCACGGAGCCGCTGGTAAACCGCGAGAGCATCGGCGGGCGAATCAACGCTTCGCGGACACAAGTTTTTTCTTCGCCTTCTACTTCCCGCGTGCGGCTTCGGAGCAGGCAGTGACGAAGGTGGAGCCGCTACAGGAAGTAACGCTGATTTCCTCGCTCATTCGCTTCGAGTTTCAGCAGCCCGTTGGGTTCAATGTCTAAAGCGAGAATAAATCCAATGTAAGTGAACTGGGGTTACTCATCGTTGCTTTTGATGAGCCAAAGTTGCTGTCAGGCTCTGCCAAAAGGCAAGCGGTTGAAGTTGGGCTTGCCGCCGCGATGCTCCTCGAGTGGCCTGCTCCCCGAAAGTTGGTCCAGGCGCTATGAGAGATGGCGGCGCGCGAGCGCCGCCGGACTCTCAACATGAAACGCAAACGACACACACCCGAAGAGATCATCAAGAAGCTGCGCGAGGCGGCCACGCTTTT
>JBBSEX010000107.1:0-6343 GCA_038239345.1 Bryobacterales bacterium | reverse complement strand
TTGGACGAGTTTACGTTCCGCTTCAATCGCCGAACCAGCAAGAGTCGCGGCAAGCTATTTTATCGGCTCATGCAACAGGCAGTAACCACTCAACCGACCACCTATGCAACATTAGTGGCACCCTCCCAAAGACCACAACAGCTAGTGACTGCCTGAGTCAAGTGGATAGCCCATTAACCTTTTTTCAAGCCGTCGACCGTCGCCTCCCACGGCGCCAGACTAGTGGTGAGAATGTCAGGCCAGCCGTCATTGTTGTAGTCGAAGAAAAAGCAGACGAATCCGTTATGGGGCGGCTGCAGGACTCCCGCCTTCTTCGCGACTTCGGTGAAGTGCCAATTCCCATCGTTGTGGTACAGCCGGTTGGGGGCCCCATCGCGCCCGTTGATCAGGATGTCGAGCCGGCCATCCTTGTCGTAGTCGCCCAGCGCGATTCCCACCGCGCCATACGAGGGCGGCTCGTTGAGGCCGGCCGCTTTGGTTACATTTGTAAACGTTCCATCCCGATTGTTTCGGTAGATTTGAGTGACGCTGCCGTCTTGCAGAACGCCATTGGCCACCACCAGGTCCGGCCAGCCATCATTATCCAGATCGCCCCAGAGTGAAACGAAACCTGAGCCGGGATCATCGGCCCCGCTGTACCTGGACACGTTCGAGAAATGTCCATGATCGTTGTGAAAGAGCAAATTGGGCATCGGGCCGCTCCATCCGTTCAGCGAAATGTAGAGGTCCAGCCAGCCGTCGTTGTCGTAATCGATCAGGTTCAGGGAATAGCCGGAAGGAACGTGTCCCAGGCCCACCTGTTCGGTGACATCGGTGAAGCGATCGCCATCGTTACGGTATACGCGGATGAAGACGCCGCTTCCGGACACGATCAGGTCCAGATCCCCATCTCCGTCAATGTCCCCCCAAGCGCACGTTCCATTGCCGTTCAGGTGGTGGATGCCGAGCGCCGGAGCCATGTCTTCGAAGGCCAGCAGCGGCGGGCTTGCCGGATCGATGTTTGCGTCCGCGACAGGAAACAGAGTTCCAGGCGGCAGGGGCGGCCTGGGGCCCTTCACCTCTTGTAAGGCCAGCCAGAACAGCCACTGATCCACCGGGTTCATCCGGGTCTGCATGGCTTCGTAGAATCGGCCCGCTGCATCTTCATATTCACCGAGCCGGTAATACGCCGCGCCCAGTTCACGGAGCGCCGCCATCTTCTGGTCCGGGGCGATGTTGCGTATGAGGTTCTGCCGGTAATACGGAATCGCCTCCCGGAAACTGCCGCGCCGCGATAGCGCGTTCCCCATCAGGAAGAGCGCCGCCGATTCTTCGTTGCTGTAGGGCAGCGCGGTATCGATGACCTGTTCGAGCAGATCGACGGAGCGGTCGAGACCGATTAGCGGATCGTGTGGCACGCGATGTCCGCTTTCATGCGTGAAGCGCACTTCGCCGGACAACCATTCACTCAGATTCAACAGGAACGCGTTGGCATGCGGCTCCAGGTTTGCAACACGCGCGGCAAGTTCATAGGAGAGATTGGGATCGTAATACGGTAACTCGGCCCGTGCATGGATGACAGCCTTAGCGCGGAGCGCCGGGATATAGTTCGGGTCTTCTTTCAAAACACCGTTCAACGCTTCCATAGCAAGCCCCAAACCGATCCTGCGCTTTTCGGGATCCCGCATCCGATAGAAGTCGAGCAGATGGGAACGGGCGATCTGATAAAGCACCGCGGCATCGTGAGGACGCAGCTGCCGTTGTATCTCCAATTCCTGGCGGGCCAGATCCGTCTTACTTTCCCGCAACAGCAGCAGTGCTTTGGTGAGCGGGCCACTCTTTTCCGGCCAGGGAGGCAGATGCGGCTCCTGCGCCAGTTGTCCCGGCAATGCCAGAACCGTCAGTAGCGCTCCGGCAAAAACGAATAGCAACGCAATCCTCAGAATCCATCGCCGCATCGCGCTACTTCCCCCTGGTCCGGCCAGATTCCTCAAGTTTGGCCGCTGCTTCGAAATGCGTCTGAGCGTCTGCGGCCCGGCCCGATCGAACATATGCCTTAGCGAGCAGCGTGTGCGCCTGTGCTGAGGCGGGCTGCGCTTTTGCGGCTTGCTCCAGATGGGGGAGTGCTTGGGCGATTTTGTCTTGTTCCAGAAGCGCGCGTCCGAGCTGCAGGTGAGCCTCGGCGCTGGAAGGGAAGGCTCGCAACACCTCGTCTAAAAGTCCGATGGCTTCCGCCGACCGACCCTGGCGCACCAGAAATAATCCCAAAGCTACGCTTGGTTGAGGATCGCTGGTTTGTCCCAGTAAGAGCGTCCCGCGAAACTCTTTCTCTGCTTCCGCCGCTTTACCCAATCCCTCCAGCGCCTGCGCGATCCCCAAGTGGATTTTCCACGAGTTGGGATGAAAGCGATCCGCCCGCTCGAGCACCTGGATAGAGGCCTCGAAGCGACCCAGCGCGTACAGGGCTCTACCCTCGTAATAGCAGGCGTCGTGCAGCTTCGGATCCAGATCGCATGCATGGGCAAAGGGCGGTTCAGCCAAGTCGTACATGCCCTGGGTGGCGTACGCAACTCCCAAGGCCGCCCAAGCGCGCGCCTGGGCCGGGTGTGCTTCCGTCGCTAGAATCAGTAACGGTACCGCGGCCGTGGGCTGACCCTTTTGGATCAGAACCACACCCCGATCATATTCGGAGACTTGCGCAAAAAGGCTTGCCACGAGAAGAACGCCGGAAGCTGTTGTTCGGATCAACCTGGGTGTACTATATCGGGATGCGCCAGGCGTTCGCAACTTTCCTGATCGCAACTATCCTGATCGCATGCGGGGCTGGCGCGGCCTCCACCTTTTTCGAGGACCGGACTCCTGCATCGGGCATCGCGTTTATGTTACGCAACTCAGCGACTCCCGAAAAACACCAGATCGAGACGATGGCCGGCGGTGTCGCCCTGCTGGACTACAACCATGACGGCAAGCTCGATATCTTCTTCACGAACGGAGCGCAGGAGCCGTCGCTGAAGAAGGTGGATTCGTCGTATCATAACCGGCTATATCGCAACCGGGGTGACTGGACCTTTGAAGACGTAACCGACAAGGCCGGCGTTCAGGGCGACGGTTTCAGCATCGCCGCGGCAGCAGCGGACTTCGACAACGATGGCTGGACGGATCTGTTCGTGGCCGGCGTGAACCGGAACATCCTGTATCGCAACCGGGGCGATGGGACCTTTGAGGACGTGACCGCGAAAGCAGGCGTTCGAAACCAGGGCCGTTGGGCGGTGTCGGCTGGTTGGTTCGATTACGACAACGACGGGCGGCTGGACCTCTTTGTGGTGAATTACGTGAAATGGGACCCAACCAAGGAGCCTTTCTGCGGCGATCTGCGCACTTACAGGAGCTATTGTCACCCCAAGAATTACCAGGGCCTCGCCAACACGCTCTATCACAACAACGGTGATGGCACATTCACCGATGTATCCGAAAAATCCGGTATCGCGCGGTATATCGGCAAGGGTATGGGCGTCGCGTTTGCCGACTATGACGGCGACGGGTATATGGATGCATTCGTTGCCAACGATACCGTCCCCAATTTTTTGTTTCACAACGAGCGAAACGGTACATTCCGTGACGTTGCATTTGGAGCCGGTGTAGCGATGAACGACGATGGCCGGGCTCTATCCTCCATGGGGGTCGATTTTCGCGACATGAACAACGATGGTCGGCCGGACCTCTTTATCACGGCACTGATGAATGAAACTTTTCCCTTTTACGCGAATCGCGGAAATGGATTCTTCACGGAAGCAACCTACCAAAGCCGGATTGGGGCGGCTACGCTACCGCTAAGCGGCTGGAGCGGTGGCGCGTACGACTTCGATAATGACGGTCGGAAGGACCTGTTTGCGGCGTGCGGGGACGTCCAGGATAGAACCGCGGTGGGTGCGAGCCGAAAGTCGCAACAGCCGAATGTGCTGCTGGTCGCGAGCGGCGATGGCACATTCAGGCCGTATGAAATCGGTGTGCCGGCCTGGCATCGCGGCGCTGCCTTTGGGGACCTGGACGGAGATGGGCGAGTGGACGCTGTAGTTACCCGGATCGGCGGTGCCCCGCTTCTGCTGCATAACACCGCGGGGGCAGGGAATCACTGGCTTGGATTACGGCTGACCGGCTCCCGAAGCAACCGCGATGCAATAGGCGCACGAGTTCACATTTCCACAAACTCTGGCGAGCAGTGGAACCATGTCACCACGGCGGTAGGGTACGCCAGCAGCAGCGATCGCGCCGTCCATTTCGGCTTGGGAAAAGACGCGAGCGTTAAGTCCATCGAGATTATCTGGCCTTCCGGCACGCTGCAGCGCCTCGAAGCTGTGAAAGGAGACCAGTACGTTGCCGTTTTTGAGAAGTGATTTCGAACGGATTGCGTAGGCGGGTGGGTCGAAGGTACACGCTCCTGCCCAAATTTCGCTCCAGCTCGCAGAGCTACGAGCGTCAACCGGAATCGAACTGGCTTACCGAAGCGACTCCCGAGCGCTCCGGCCGGTCAAAGTGGAAATCGATGGCGCAGGGGCGAAACCTGAGCTGCGGGAGTCCGGGCGGAATACGGGTAATGCAGCTCCCACGGGGTCAACACTTGGTGTCGATGGAGACGCCGAAATAGACGATGGCTCGAAAAGCGGCTAGCGCTATCAGCCTGGTTATCGACCAGAAACTTCACGAGACATTGAGGGCGGTGTGGTCGGCCTGACGTGCGGCATACTCAAATGGCCGCGTAGATGTCTTCTCTAGGACGGCCGGCGCTTTATCTTTGTGACAGTGCGCGAAGGGCGAGCGCAGCCAAGCCGCCCCCGATCAGCACGTGGACGGCTCGGGGTTCTCGACTATCTTGAAATCGGGGTCGCCCGAGAAAATGTGTGCCGGAATAGGGGAGTAGTTGCGGAGGGTTAGGTGGCAAGTCTCGACGAAGGGTGGGTTGGGAACGTAGGCATAGTAGTTGCTAATGGAGCGGCCACCGAGTCCGTCCCATACGAACGACGCGAGACTCCTGATGGGATCGTCGGCGCAGTTGGTGCACTGGATCGCGATCCCCCCGACCGAAGCCATGAACGTCAACTCGGAGTTGCGCGGGAAAATATTGCTCGCGTAAACCTCCAGGGGGACGCGAAGAGTGGCGTTCACGCCCTCGCCAGGGAGCAGCGTAATGATCGGGGCAGCGTGAGAGACCGCGGCAGCCGCCATCAAGACGAGAGCGAGTCTGACAAATAGCATGGGTGCGCCCAGTATGCGGTCGTGCTTTTGTATCGATGGTTCTACCCAACAGGCAGCCACATCCTCGCCGTATCGATGGGTGATCCAATTACTGCGATTTAACGCCAAGACATCAACTTTCCCGTCTTGTGTGTTCAAGCGGATGATTGGAGATTGCCCCTCCTCTATGACGTGGCGATTTGTAATTGCGTAAAGATGACAATACTTCGGATTTTTCTTGGTTGGATAGCCCAACAGAAAGCCGGTCCCACCAGTGCGCTCACCCTTCCACGCCGCTTCTTCGGTTGGGTAGAGATAGATGATGCTATCAAGGAGTTCGTCAGCTATGCGCGGCATGGTTTGTTCCTCAAACGAAACCCTAACCGGGACTCCGCGCCCCGTGAGAATAGTTTGCCATTTTATTCTTCCTCGCTTGCGCCCGACCGAACACAAAGTTGGGGCGACGCTTCACAAAAAGGCGAATTCAATACTTCGGCAACTTCAAAAACACTTCTCTGGCCTTATCATTCCTCAGCTTCGAAACCAGGTGCGTGGCGATCGAGTGCTTGAGCGTGTGGAAGTGCTGCTTATCTGCGGGGATCTTCGCCTGAGTGCCATACGCCTTCATCAGGTCATCAAGCGTTCTGCGGTTGGATCGCCTGGCTGTTGCGGCATAAGAACGGCGGGCCCCTGCCTTTTCTCGATTGTCCGGGAAGTGCAACCCGATAAACAGGAAATAAGAGATCAGATAGTTTTGGGATACCGTATCTATGAATGCAGCTAATCGCAGTAGGGGTCACTCCTCCATTGGTCAAAAATTGCACGCTAAGGCCTTAACCCGATATGGGTAGGACCCAATAGTCGTGTCACCAGGGGCCATTTGACAGCGCCTGGGGGGGAACTTGGCCGCGCCACGCGGCCCTTGTTCTGCCGGGCAAAAGGGGGCCAACTTCCGGTTTGCCTGAAATAACCGGCCAATTTCATGTGTTGAGGCAACTTTCTAAGGGCTGCACGGAATCATTCTTTTTCGTTCGATCTTGTCTTACTTGGTCCGGCGTCGGCTTGTTTAGCGCAATCACAGCAGCGTTCCGCTTACCTCTTGTATTCGAGCGTCTGTAATGCGATAAGGGAG
>JBBSEX010000106.1:0-6499 GCA_038239345.1 Bryobacterales bacterium | reverse complement strand
GCCATCCAAGTGAGGCATGTGAAAATCCAACAGCAGCACGTCTGGCTGGAGTTCTCTTGCTTGGTCGAGTACCTGTCGGCCGTCGACGGCTTCCCCAACCAGTTCTATATCAGGCTCTTGCGCGAATAGGCTTCGTAGCGCATAACGGACAATGCTTTGAGCATCGCCGACTACCACCCGGATCGGAGCCGTGTTTCCGGCACGGTTCGGAGGGACCAAGTGCTCTACCTCAAGGATGGAAGCTTGCATAAGCATCTATCGTCCTTCAGAGCAACTTCCTTTAACCGGCTCTCCGCGAGAATCCGACAGCCTCCGCGCCAATAGAACATTCGGGCCGTAGGGAGAAATCGGCTAAAATGGCCGAGTTTGAAGTACAAAGAGTGGACGAAGATTCTGGGCTGGCACCGCCACGGAGGCGACTTTAGAAAACATCACTTTTGTAATCTTTGCCGTCCGCGGTTTTTTAAATGGCCGCGCCTTTCAGTACACCACTGCTCAGGCGGATGCCCTCTAACTCTTTGAATGCTTTCTCGATGGCGCGCCGGCGTTCGTACATTTGCTCCGGCCTCTTTCGGAACGCGGGAATCTGTCGCGTCTTTGAGCGTTACAACCAAGCCACGGCGTTCATAGATCAAACGAGCCCCCACACGGCGAAGATCGGATGGCAGAGACATCTTCGGCATTCCCGATTTATGGGCTGAGGGAGGACAACAAGGCCGGGAGTGTCGTTCGGGAGTAGTCAGGTGTTCACATAGTAACGGCCGGATTGTACCCCGTATCTGCTCTCTTCACCAGTTTTCAATGTCCTCTTTACCAGGACGGGATCATCAGGATGCTTGATGGTATGCCATGTGGTTGTCGTTATTATCGCTCTTGTGATTTCCTGCTTCACGTCTAGGACCTCCACTTCGGAGGCAATCTCAAGACCGCGTCCTCTCGGATTTTGAAGGATGTCTCCCTTGGCAACTTGAGCCGCCGTCATGGTCGCCCACTTTGGGGAAGTACGATCATTTAAGGAAAATGTGACATCTCGAAATCTGCTCACAGATGATCCTACTGTCCTTTGGCCCACTCTGAAATGGGCTCCGCGATATAGGGGTACCGCCCGAAAAGCTAGTACCTCGCGGCGAAGCGCCAGCTTGGCGTAACCAAAAGTGTTTCGTGGACGTGATCCCCTCACACTTTGTCGTGCGAGCACTGACGTAGGCACGACGCGCGTTTAATCTATGTTTAGTATTTTCGGACGAACGCGTTCTCAAACCCTGCCCACTCGAGCCGAACACGATTCTTAGCCGTCGCCTCACCTCAAGGGCTGATTGCCAATCGAGCAATGTGCCTCCGCTCTCGAGTCGTTTCAAGCGCTTTCCGATAGATCGCGTCACATTGCACTCAAAGCGCGTCCAGAGCAACACCCATATGAGCTTAACGATATCAGGCGGAACTGGGGGACCGGCTCGGCAAATATTGTCTGCAAGGCGCTTTGAGTTGGGGATGGAACGGGCGAACATTCACGCCCTGCTAAGTAGTGGCAGAATTAGAACTGGAGGAACTATGAACCTTAGAATAAAGATCGTTGTATTTGCAGGCATGACGGCCTCGCTATTGCTTCCCGCCTTCGCTCCTGCGCAATCAAATTCCGCCGCCCCCGCGAAAGCGTCCGATAACAGCAAAACGGGCGCGAAGAAGATGGACTCGGTGCCGCCGCCGTCCGCTCAAGAGATCCAGGACGCGCGCTCTCACGGCATGGTGTGGGTCAATCTCGGCACGCGCGTTTATCACACAGACGGAGAATATTACGGAAAGACCAAACACGGCAAATTCATGAGCGAGGAAGAAGCTAAAGCAACGGGATTCAAGGCCGCGCAGGAACCCGTGGGATCGAAGAAAAAGACCATATCAAAACCTGCTGCGAATAACTCTGGCACGGATGCCACCATCGCCACACATGGTGGCGAGACGAAGAAGCCTTGAAGTCACAGTTGTCGGGTGGGTCAGTTTGCTCCTGCACAATGGGGGTTAGCATTGAGTGAATGCCACGGAGACTGTTGACGAACTTCTACGGGAAGGTCTTCGCGAGCAAAGGTGCCCTTCGATAAGGTCTTGTGCCGCTCCTCGGATCGGCAGCTTTGGGACGTGGAAGAGGACGCCTCTCTGTCCTGGTAAGCGCCGGCGTGCCCGGTCAGAAGTCGACCGTTCCGAATAGGCGATGATGGAACTGCTAGAGATTGAGACGGTGTATCTCCAGGATCATCGAGGCCAGTTCTTCTACTATTCGTGCCTATCGAGCGGCACGAGCACATGAACCAGAATTGCGGGACAGGATCACTTCGCGAGATTGCCCGTTGGCATCGGACGAGGGCGTGTGCTCGATGTGGGCAATCGCGCGAGGTAGTCTCGTCAAAGTGAAAGACCTTGTGTCAGAGCTAACCCAGGCCCGCTACCAAGCCAGTCTTATCAGCCGAGGAGATGGTATCTTGCTCGGCTCCATCGACACTAGTTCGTTGATCGGCCTCCGGGATCGCGCTCTTATCGCGCTCATGGGCTACACGTTTGCCCGCGTGGGCGCCGCAGTCTCTATGAAGGTCGAAGACTACTACGTCCAGAAGCGCCGCGGCTGGTGCATGTGCCAAGGCTTATGCTGAACGAAGCGGTCAATTCGCGAGTGGAGGAAGCGATGAAATTCTTAATCCTTGCCTACGGAGATGGTAAAGACTGGGACGTTTTATCAAAACAGGAGCAAGACGCGCTACTCGCTCAAGATGAAGCAGAGGGGGATCTCGTGGCGGCGGTGGAGCAGAAGCCTACGACACTGACCGCTTGGGACGGTAATCGATCCACATCGGACGGTTCATTCGCTACTTCAAAGGCACCCCTCGACAACGTTTCAGATTAATTCGATCCCGAGAAGGTAGCGACGACGGCGGTCCAGTCGGTGCTGCTACTCAGCGATAGATCCCCGGTGACCGACCCAATCCTCGAGAATACGGCCGTAGCATTTGCACCGGGCGAGCCGCTGCTGTTGATCTGAGCAAGGGCGTAAGGACTTGAAACGGTAGCGCTCAACGTGTAATTGGTGGGAAAGCCGGCTCCTACGAAAACCAGCTCATTCGCCGCCCTGGTGAGTGCGGTAGGTCCGGCGCTCGCCACAGCGCTGCTGCCCTGCGCCGCGGCGGTGATGTCCAACGGATTGGTCTGGCTCAGGCCGTTGTATTCGTAAATGGCGAGCCAGGGGTGGTTATTGGTGGACGAGAATTGCGCCTTGACTGTGTTGGCCCCCCCGACTATATTCTGGGCGTAATAGATATAGATCTGGTGTTCATCCGCCGTTTGCGCTTGGGAGATCGCCCGGTGATAGAGGTTCCCCGCCGAGTCGCTTATCTGAACGGTTTGCGTTGTCGTCGACATGCGCACGAACGCCACGATCAAATTTCCGGCCTGGTTGCCGGTCTGAAACGCGGCGGAAACCGATGGCACGAATGAGCCCGCCACGGCGTTCGACTGCGCGAGGCTGATTCCGCTCGGTTCTGGAGCCGCGAAAGTGGCCCCGATGGCGGTCCAGTCTGTGCCGGTTGACAAGTTCACAGCCCCCTTGATGGCGGTACCAGCGGTAGTTGCGATTGCCGACTCATTGGCCGCTGGGGAAGTGCTAGTATTCACTTGGTTGAGGGAAAACGGCGGCACGCTCGTGGCGGATCCTTCGAAGTTCGCCGGGAAACCGGTTCCCACAAAGACCAGTTCGGGGGCTTTTGCTGTTTGCATGGTGCCGGTAGCCGGAAGGGAACTAAAACCTTGCGCAGACGAAGTCCGATCGAGAGGATTCACCGGGCTAAGGCCGGAATATTCGTATATCGCAAGCCATGGATAATTGTTGACAGATGAGAATCTTGCGGTCACTGTGTTTGAGCCGCCGGCGATATCCTTGGCGTAGAAAATGTGAACCTGGTGCCCATCAATTGTCTGCACCTGGGAGACCGCATCGGTATAGGTGTTTCCCGCCGTGTCCGTCACTCTTACGGTCTGAGTCGTGGTTGACATGCGAACAAAGGCGATTATCAGGTTCCCGGCGGTGTTAGCCGTGGTGAACGAGGAAGCCAGAGAATTCACGGCGCGGCCCTGCGCCGCGCTCGTTTGCACCAGTGGAATTGCACTAGACGGCGTAGGAGGAGCGGTGGCGGCGGCAGTGCCTATCGAACTCCGGTTTTGCATGGCCCAGACCGGCACGCCATCCTGGAAATCGACTTCGATCGAGATGCGCGAATTCGCCAGGGCCGAAAGCGTACCCACGGTCCTGCGCGTTGTGGTATCGATAACATCGCCCGAATCCCCAACAAAAACATAGCGGCCATCGCGACTGTGGTGTACCCAACCCGATCTGTAGCAATCGTAGGCGCACCCGGCCTCCACGCCAGACATTCTGCCCGTTAGCGGCAGATCCGCCACTTGCCAAGGAGCAGAACCCGGCAGTCCCGTGATGTCGTAAACATGTACGTAGCTATTCGCGCTGTCGACAACGTACAGCTCCTTTTCGTCTGGCGAAAGCGAGATACCATGGCTTGGCGCCGTATCGCCTCCGGAACCATCCCAAGAGAACCCATTGATTGGGACAGTATAGAGAATCTTGCCCGTGGCAATGTCACCAACTTGAAAGCCGAGAAGTCCGGTAGCGGTCATTAAAGCAAGTGTCTCGGAGCCATTAATGGTGAACGGCCGGACCCCAACCGTTCCAGGCGCGGTTGTTACAGGGCCTATTTTCTGCAGGATCTGGCGGGTGGACGTATCGGCCTCCACCAGATAGTTCGAGCCGCGCGGGGCCATATAAACATGAGTGCCACTCTCGTTGAGAACGGTGTTGTGCGGCCCGATGCCCCTGCTATCTATGGCCCCCGTTACATTGCCCGTTCCGGCATCGATCACCTCCCAAATTCCGCCGGCGGCGTTCTCGCCCGTTGGCATGTAAATGGTGCTGCCGTCGGGGCTGATCGACATGCTATCGATGCCAAACGAATAGGTTCGATTCCAAACGACTTGATCGTTTGTGAGATCGTACTTTATCAGGCCGCCATCTCCCGTCGCGGCCCACCCATCGGGCCCGTAGCTGATATAGAGCATCCCGGTGACAGCGCTCGCGACAGAACCGCGCGGTCCGGAGGAAGTCGGTACCGGGATAGTCTTCACCAATGTAAAGTTGTTATCGGTGTCGTAGACGGAAATCGAACCCGCGATGAAAACGTATTCATAGTGACGGACAGTGTCCGCGAAGACCGATTGGTTTTGGCATAGACCCCCGAACATGCCCGCAATAATTGCAAGTCGGCTTTGCATAGCTGAAGTTAGCTTAAGTTCCGTCAGAGTAGAGTTCAAGTGAGTTGCCGACAAAAAGTTCTAGCACAGGGGTAGGCCCGTACCGCCAGTACTGTTAATTCGCTTTGGGCTTCTGAGTCTAGCTCCGTCATGATTCCGCGCCGGATGATCTCGGCAGCAAAACCCGAAGTCTGGCCAATGTGAGAAGCGCTGTGCGCCACAACGGGCCACCCTTGAGGAATGGGCGGATAGTCGAAAGAGTCATCCCGGATTTCGTCTCGACGCAGGTGCTGCCGCCGATCGCATTGTAGCGCTTGGACCGCGTTCGGCCATCTTGAAGTTGGGAGACCGCGGCTGCCTGTTTTCCGACGGCGCTCGCCAGATCTCTGTCGATGCATTCCGCGTGAATGCAGTGGATACAACTGCTGCGGGTGACGTTTTCAACGGCGTATTTGCGGTCGGTCTGGCTGAGGGTATGCCGGTAGCCGACGCGCTTCGGTTGGCCAACGCTGCTGCCGCTATCTCTGTCACTCGACGCGGCGCGCAGCCTTCAGCGCCCTCGCGTAGCGAGGTGTAGGCAATGCTGGGCGCAGCCGAGGCCGCGCAATAAAGTCTAAGCGACGGTCAGGAGCAAGGAGCGAAAATGTTCGTGGTCAATAACCTCGGGGTAGCGATCGTTTTTTGTGTCATCACCATGTTAGGGTGGGGCTCGTGGGCGAATACCCAAAAACTTGCCGGAAAGGACAAGTGGCAATTCCCGCTTTACTATTGGGACTATTCGATCGGCGTATTCGTTCTTGGACTGATTCTGACGCTTACACTCGGCAGCATGGGAACTGCCGGCATGGGGGCGTACACGAACCTGAGGCAGGCCGATTCCGGGCCGCTGGTAAGGGCCTTCGTCAGCGGGATCATCTTCAATGTCTCCAACATCCTTCTGGTTGTCGCGAGTCGTCGCCGGAATGTCAGTCGAGTTTCCGGTGGGTGTCGGACTAGCACTGGTGATTGGCACGGTCGCAAGCTACGCGCAGGCTCCCAAAGGCAACGCCGGACTCCTGTTCTTCGGCGTGGCTCTGGTTTTAGTCGCCATGATCGTGTCCGCGATTGCATACAGCAAGCTGCCGCGTTCCTCCGGCGCGGGTTGGGCCCGAGGTGTCGTTTTTGCCGTGATCGCAGGGCGCAAGGAACTCCGCTGCTT
>JBBSEX010000105.1:0-6520 GCA_038239345.1 Bryobacterales bacterium | reverse complement strand
TTGAGTCGCGGGACCGTCCCGTCGCGCTGATCCTGACTCGCCAGGATGTACCGACCCTAGACCGCAGCCACTATGCCTCCGCCGCTGGATTGAAACAAGGGGCCTACATCCTGGCCGAGGCATCGAACGGTCAGCCCCAGATCATTTTGATCGCGACCGGATCGGAAGTGGGTCTGATCGTGGAAGCGCAGCATGAACTAGAAAAGCGGAACGTTCAGACGCGCCTCGTGTCCATGCCAAGTTGGGAATTATTCGATGTGCAAACGGCGGAATATCGCCGCTCGGTGTTTCCGCCTGGAATCCGCGCGCGACTGGCTGTGGAAGCCGGGGCGACGCAAGGGTGGCATCGCTACGTTGGCGATCTTGGCGAGGTGATTGGCCTCGATCATTTCGGCGCTTCCGCGCCCGGGCCGGTGCTGATGCGCGAGTACGGCTTTACCGTTGAGAACGTCTGCAAGCGGGCACTTGCGTTGCTGGAGCAGAAGAGTGTCTGATTTCCCGAAACGAATCGGCATCGCTGCCGATCATGGAGGATTTGAGTCGAAGGAATATCTGGCCGGGATGTTGCGTGAGGCTCACTACGAGGTAGTCGATTTTGGGGCCAGCCAACAGAATCCGGACGATGATTATCCGGACTTTATCGTGCCCTTGGCCCGTGCCGTTGCTCGCGGAGAGGTAGATCGCGGGGTGGCCATCTGCGGTAGTGGCGTGGGTGCGTGCATCGCCGCCAACAAGGTGCCCAATGTGCGGGCGTGTCTGATCCATGAGAGCTTCTCGGCCCATCAGGGGGTCGAGGACGACGACATGAACGTGATCTGCCTGGGCGGCCGCGTGGTCACCAATACGGTTGCTTGGGAGTTGGTCGGAATATTTCTCCAAGCACGCTTCAGCGGCGCCGAGCGTCACCGGCGTCGCGTTGCTAAGGTCGTAAGGCTAGAGACAGAGTGTCCTTTCGGCGATTAACCGGCTAATCGAGTCGGAATTTCTTTGGAGGTAGGCCCCGTCTGCGCGTTTGGTTCCTGGCAAGTTCAACGTGATCAGCCGAGCCCCCACGGGCACGATTCTGTTTATCTCACTTTCGATCGCGCAGCGCAACCTCGCTGCCGATTGGGCCGAGGCGGGCGGAGGCCGGATACTGCGCCATTGCTCCGATTGTCTGCAAGATTCAACATCGGTCATGGCCGCCGTCGCAAACAGGCCCATGACGAAGATCACGACTGGATTGAGATTCGGCGGGGGCATCTGCGAGCTGTGCGGGACAACCTTCACGTTCTTGCCGCCTTTTCCCCCGCCCTATTGCCACTACAGCCTGATTACCCGCAGCCAGGCTCTCCGTTGGTACTTCGTGGAAGGTTACACATTGGAGGATGCCGCCCCGGCGATCAAAGATCCTGATCGAGTGGCCGATCCATCCACTCTGCGCCGTTGGTTTCGCAATCTGGATACCTCCGGGCCGCCGTTCTCTTTCCTGTGCGGCATGATGCACGATATAAGTGCCCGGCTTAGCAGAGGCGAAACTCTGCTGTTCCACACCTTTATAGCGGTGCGATGGCAAACTGTTTTCCCGCTTCCCCCTCGTTTCTGGTCCTTCGGCTTTGACAAACCGAGCCACCCACCATCCTTGCCTGGAAACGTGGCTCCCCGTCTCCTTACTCTAATGCTGGAGGCGAAAACTTATCCGTGTGCATGGATCTGGAACGGCTCAAACAGAGCATCCCCTTGCTGGAGTATCGCAGAACACAACTGGAACCCTCGCCGGGCTGTTGCCTCGCAGGAATTAGTAGGTTTGTGCCCCCTGGCATCCGGAATCCCATCCTTCCCTTTTTATGTCAACGTCTTTATGTCAACGTCCGCAAGAACCTGTTCTACTGTCATGGATGCGGCCGCTGCGCCGATCTGATCCGCTTTGTCCAGATCTTCCTCGATTTGCCGTTCCGCCAGAGTGTGGCCCATCTTAAGGAGAGTCTGGCATCCGCTGTCAGTCGGACTGCCGCCCACTCTCTGCGGAAGTCATTCATCTCAATAATTTAAGCGATCAGGTGCTACAACGCTAATGGATTCCATTTAGGTCTGCCATGACGGCCTCAACAAAATTTGTAAAATTTTGTTAGGATATGTAACCGATACCAGATGAACAACGCCAATCCGCGAAACCCGCTATGTGGGCACGATAACGCCCTGAGCTTTTCCCCCGGTATCAGCGTGTTCTTCCCGGCCTTCAATGACGCTTCGTCCTTGCCAGGGCTGCTGGCGACGACGATGGAGACGCTCCGCCGAGTTGCCCAGGACTACGAGGTTATCGTCGTCAACGATGGCAGCATTGACGATACAGGCGAAGTTCTCGATCGGCTGCAGCAAGACTACCATCCCTACCTCCGAGTCGTTACGCATAGCCGCAACCGGGGTTATGGCGCCGCCCTCCGCAGCGGTCTTGCGGCGGCGAGCAAAGAGTTTATTTTCTATACGGACGGAGACGGCCAATACGACCCTGCGGAACTCCCCCGCTTTCTTGCAGCGCTTACGCCGGAAACGGGCCTGGTGAACGGGTATAAAATCGAACGCAACGATCCCTGGCACCGCGTGTTGATCGGAGCGATCTACAACCGGTTCGCGCGCTGGCTTTTTCGAATCCGGCTTCGCGACATCGACTGCGACTTCCGCCTCATCCGGAGAAGCGCTCTCGATCTCTCCCAGTTACGCTCCACCGGAGGCACGATCTGCATCGAGATCGTGCGCAGCCTGGAATTGAGCCGTGCGGATGTCGTCGAGTTGCCTGTTCGCCATTACCCACGGCTACAGGGTCGATCGCAATTCTTCCGCATACGATCTTTGGCAAGTACCTTGTTACAGCTTTGCACTCTTTTTTTTCGGCTGGTGGCGTTCCCAGCGCTTGTGGGGCGGCGCGACGAAACGGGAAAGCGGAAATCCGAACGAGTTCAGATTCCACCCTGGACCGCGACGCTTCTGATGCTGCTTTTCGTGAGCATGCTATCGCTGATGACTTACGGGCGCTCTCTTAGCCTGCCCTTTATCGCCGATGACTATGTCCAGATTCAACTGGGCCGTGACTATGGCCCCGTCTCAAACTGGCCAGCCCTACTGCACGACGCGCTCTATCGCTGTCGTGCCACATCGCTGGTCCTGACGTATTGGACTGACCGGGCTTTCGGGTTAAACCCATTCGTGTTCAATTTATCGAGTCTGCTACTCCACATCGTGAACTCGTTTCTCGTTTTTGCGCTCGGGTTTTGGCGACCGGTTGGGTGGAGGGTATCGGCGATCGCCGCCTGCTTTTTCGCCGTCAGTCAGCGGCATAACGAAGCGGTTATCTGGTACGCGGCGGTGCCGGAACTTCTAGTGTTCTTGTTTTCGTTAGCCAGCTTTCTATGCTGGGTGCACTGGCTTCAATCGGGCCCGCGTTCACTCAAATCCTATGCCTGCGCCATTGGTTGTTTCCTGTTAGCACTCTTGTCCAAGGAATCCGCCGTCGCTGTGGCGCCCTTGTGTGCTCTAGCCGTTTTGGTTCAACCGCAGCGAAGGTTGAAGACACTATGGTGGACCGCGCCATTCTTTCTGGGAAGCGGAGTTTACTTCGCACTCGCATTTGCGCAACGCAACAGTCATTTGCATTTCAACGATGGGACGTTTTCCCTGAGTGCGCCGTTCTGGGCTGTGCTGGCTCGGAGCGCTGGAGGGTTGCTCTGGGTTTGGGGGGTGGTGGCCCTGGTTTCCTTCGCGCTTTGGAGGAGTACCCAGTGGCGCACGCTTCTGATGATTTCCGCGGCCTGGATGATTCTCACTCTACTGCCCTATGGCTTCCTAACCTATATGCCCCGGGTTCCCAGCCGTCACACCTATCTGGCCAGCGTCGCGCTGTCCCTGATCGTCGCTGCCTGGCTAATCACGCTACGCGCGTGGAGTGTGAACCGCAACCAGGGATGGATCGCTACCATCGCCGCTGGTGTGATCGTCGTGCAACAGTCCGGCTACGTTGCCACCGTGAAGCACGACCAGTATCTTCTGCGAGCCAAGCCAACGGAGGAACTTCTGCGTACTGCCCGCCAATCCCCAGGACCCATCTACGCCAAGTGCTTTCCTTATTCGCCCGTGATCGGTGAATTTGCCCTCAAATTGAGTGCGCAGAACGCGATTCTGACTACCGGCACAGAGGCCCGAGCACAGCCAGCTGCCATCGATTTCTGCAATGGGGTTGCTCATGAATAGTGCCGAGGCGTTTCGAGCGGAAGCGAGTCATCGTAACTGGCGGTCTTGGTTTCATCGGCAGCAAGCTGGCGATCCGGCGCTGAGCGAAGATGAGTTGTGGTGGTTCAGAAGAGCGATCACAGCCCCGAGAGATCCGTACGTCCTATCTAAAGAGTTGAAGGTTCGCAGGTAGAACTTGAAAATGGCGGACCCACCAAGCCATTCACTGCCTAGCGGTTAGATCGAGCTCGCGCAATGCTGTCGGCGAGGCGCTTGAAATCCTCCCGAGCCATTCCTCCACCGCCCAGCAATTCGAGGCTGTATTTGTCGCCAGTGAACGGCTGGATCTCAAGACGATAAGGCCCTTTTTGCTTGATTTCCCGGATGTCAGAGAACAGCCATTCACGCGACGCCTCTGCGCTGTTCGCTTCGAAGGCTAGCCGGTCGCTCTTCACTACCAACCGTCCGTTGTCGCCACCAATAAATTTATCGCGCCTTGCGGAGTAGGTCGGGAATGCGCCGGATTGTTCTTCCACCTTCCTGCCCTCCACCCCGGCGGAACCCGTCTGGCTGAACCACGCTCTCAGCGTATCGCTATCTTGGGGCGAAACTCGAAACTCCACCCGCATCCTCTCGCCCTCCCGATCTCGAATGGGTTCTCTGAACTGGATAATCAACGCTTGCCCCTGGCCGGCGCTGACCTGTTCAATTTGACTACGAGTCGCGAAGAACGAAGCTTGCGGCTGGCTGTCGTCCAGAAAGACGATGCTATTGCCAGCCGTAATCAGCCTCCCCTCCACTGTGTTGAAACCCGCGGCGAGTTGCACGTGCATCTCCCGGACCGGCAACTGCTGCGCATTTGCATTGATCGGAAAGAGAACACCTGCGAGCAGAACCAGCGCCATCCATTCGCTTGCCCGCCGGCGTGCTTTATTGTTCATGACGTGACAACCTATTTAGCATCGAGATCAATTTGGATGCAGCAGCCGGCGGAGAGACTTTGCCGGTCAGGATTTGGCGATTCGTCAGCTTCCTTCCATAAAGCTCCTTGTTGTCATCAAGATCTTGTCGAAGCGTGGAGCCGTTAAGAGAAACCCCGGCGAACGCGCCGCGAGACCGTGAGTAGGAGAGAATTTTGGCTTTCATCTGAGCATCCGTCATTGCCGAACTGGAGCGGCCTACGGGTCCACCGGCGACGCTAGCGCTTCCACCGAGTGTGAATTTGCTCTGCAGAAGCGCCGTCTTTCCGCTAGGCTCCATAACGAGCATCACGGCATCGGTTTCTGATGCACCAATTTGAAATCCGACACTACCGCCTTCCATCCGAATAGCAGCCGGAGGCCCCCATCCGGTATCGTTAGCCTTCCGGCAGAGCAAAAAACCCTTTCCATACTTTCCTCCAACGATAAACGCTGCCTTCTTAACGCCTGGCACAATCACTACGCAATTTGCTCTTTCAAGCAGATCTCGGGGAATGCCTTGGTCCGGCGCATCCATAGCTGCTTTGAGAACTTCCGCTGATTCGTCCAGTCTTTCTGCTGAAGTATCCGCGAACACCGGAGCAGTGCAGATCACCAGCCCTGCAATCCCTAGCGCAACATAATTCATTCCCCGCCCTCCTTTGGACGCTCCTTTATCGTAGCGCTATGACGGTTGCGCCGGCGGCAGCTCACGATTTTTCAACCCGGTACTGTGCTTTTTGCTCCACTGAGTTAAGGGGATCGCAAATGGACATCATGGCCCATCTCACCACGGACGGCAGGCCAGACTACAGCCTGATCGCAGAGTTTTATTGTAAGCACTGGTGTGAGCACTACCATCCCGGCCTACTCGCCATGCTCAATCGGTTACTGCTCACTCGGTTGGCACCTGGCGCGCGAGTGTTCGACGTGTGCTGCGGCACCGGGACTGTGGCGCGCTCCCTCGTACGACGCGGGTTTAGGGTCCCCGGCGTCACTATCGTCGACCATCGCATCGGATCGATGATCCTCGCCGGAGCCTCCGCCGTTGACTGCACCGGCGCACGGGGAGAAAGAAGGCGGAGAAGCCCATTGTCTCTTGCGATTGAAGACAGTGCTTTGATTGCGTATTGCCACACTGCGGCCTTGGCCCCGAACCGCGATGGCTGGACGGGAGATCGTTTCCCGTGTAAATAGACTTCCAGACTCATTTGAATGTGAGCTGGTACAGCCGGTCCATCAGGTCCTGGACGTCCCTTTCAACACCAGGGTCCGGTTTGGCCAGCTTGGATACAATTTCGTCCCGCTGAGCAAGAGTGGTCGCTAGTCCATCCTTGAGTGCGGCGTCTGGGCCATCG
>JBBSEX010000104.1:0-6659 GCA_038239345.1 Bryobacterales bacterium | reverse complement strand
TACGGGCAGGTTTCTGGTATGCATTCACGAAGTAAAAGAGCACGCGCCGCATCCTTACGGTCGCGGTTCAGTTTAACCCTCTGTTTGATTGCGCTCGGCGGGATGAGTTTGCGGGCTGCCGGCCCGTCGTTCTCTTATCACATAGCCGGTGATGACGAAGGCTCCTGGCCGCAGATTCTTTCGTCGGTTGGATTCACTCCCGGGAATGGGGGCGCTACGAATCTGCTGGTTGTGCGTAGCGGCGCACCGGCATCCACCAAACAGTGGATCGACAGTCTGGAGCGGGCGCGTTCATCGTACTCGAAGGCGAGTCGGATCTCGCGGCGGCGCTTGGATTCACGGCTACCAAAAAACGCGTGGTGGTCCGAAGTATCGTCGACCAGCATGCTCCGAAGCTTGGCATCGTCTGGGAGAAGGCCCTGGACCTTCCGGTTTTCGAGATCCCGAAAGACGCGATTGTTTTTGCGAAAGAGCGTTGGGAGGGCGCGCCTCTCATGGCCGCCGTACGCCGTGGTTCCGGCGCGGCACTCTGGATTGCATCGTCGCCCGGAGCGCAAGGCTACGAGCGTTTTCCTTACCTGCTGCAGGCTTTGGCCGACTTGGGCTTGAAGCCGCCCTTCCGCTCGGGGCGCCTGTGGGCATTCTTTGATTCAGCGTATCGCAGCCGCGTGGACCTGGACTACTTCGCGGATCGTTGGCGAAAGGCCGGCATCGGAACTCTGCACGTAGCGGGGTGGCATTACGGGGAACCGAACCCGGAGGCCGATGCCTATTTGAAAACTCTGATCGAAGCCTGCCATCGCAAGGGCATTCTGGTGTACGTCTGGCTGGAGCTGCCGCATGTAAGCGAAAAGTTTTGTGCGGATCATCCCGAGTGGCGCGAGAAGACGGCCTTGCTGCAGAATGCTCAGCTCGATTGGCGCAAGCTGATGAACCTGGCGAACCCGGCCGCGCTCGCGGCGATTCGTCGAGGGACCGCGGGTCTGATGAACCGATTCAAATGGGACGGCGTTAATCTGGCCGAGTTGTACTTCGAGTCTCTCGAAGGCGCCGCCAATCCCGCCCGGTTTACGCCCATGAGCGATGACGTGCGTCGCGAGTTTCAAAAGGCCAAAGGCTTCGATCCGCTTACGCTGTTCAAGCAGCCCAATCCGGATGCGGCGCAACTGCGGACCTTCCTGGATTACCGGGCGGGTTTGTCGAAGCGTCAACAGGGGGATTGGATCGCTTTTATCGAGTCGATCCGCGGCGGCAAACCGGACCTCGATTTCGTGCTGACCCATGTGGACGACCGCTTCGACACTCGGATGCGGGATGCTCGGAGCGGATGCCAGCGCAGTGTTGCCCATGCTGGATCAGCACGACTTTACGTTTCTGATCGAAGACCCCGCGACCATTTGGAAACTGGGACCGAAGCGCTATCCCGAAATCGCGACCCGCTATGAACCACTCACTAAACACACTGACAAGCTCGCGATTGACATCAACATCGTGGAACGCTACCAGGACGTTTATCCGACTAAACTGCAAACTGGTACAGAGGTGTTTCAGTTAGTCCATCTGGCGGCACAATCGTTTTCCAGAGTCGCGCTGTACTTTGAAAATTCCATCCTAAGCCCGGATTTGCCGCTACTCTCCGCTGCGGCTGCAAGCGTTGACAAAGCGGAGCAGAACGGCTCGAAACTGGTGATCGGGTCGAAGTACGGCGTGGGTGTTCCGTGGCAAGGCCAAGCTACAGTGAACGGCAAGGCCTGGCCGGTTCGGGACCAGTCCACCCTATGGATACCTGCGGGACCGCAGATCATCGAGCCCGCGGTGAGCGACACCAAGACGCACATCCTGGATTTCAACGGGACGCTGCTCTCCGCCAGCTCGTCCGCCAGCGGTATCGAAGCGACTCCCGAGCGCTCGCGATCCTGGATACCCGGCCGTTCAAAGTGGAAATCGATGGCGCGGCGGCGAAACCTGAGCTGCTGCTGTCCGGGCGGAATACGGTAATGCTGCTGCCCCGGGGACAACATATAGTGTCGATCGGGATGCCTCAATAGGGCCGCGCGAGTAGCGAAGCCCTATTTGGTCGGTACCGTCTCTACCACATCAGCTTCATTCGGATCTGGACCTGGCGCGGGAACCCGTTCTGAGTCGAGACCTGAGACGGGAAGAGGGTGCCGAAGTTTGGGTTGTTCGGATCGGTGTTGAAGCCGTCCCGCCCGAAGTAGTTGTGGTTGAAGATATTGAACGCCTCTAGGCCGAACTGAGCCCTGAGCCGCTCTGTGATCTGGGTCATCTTCAACAAGGACGAATCCATGGTGAAAGCGTGCTGCTTCCGGATCTGGCCGGAACGGGGTGGAGTGTAGCGCGGAGCGTACCCGGCGGTCTGCATCCACACGTACTGGGATTGGTCCGTGCCACATCCGGCCGCGATGCTGTAGGGTTGGGGTGCGATACTTCCGTCGTTCTGTTGCTTGAGGACACAGGGGCTCCAACCGCGAACCTGGTAGGCCTTCCAATCCGTCTTACCGTTCCACCCGGCTGCCGTGGATGGATCCTTGAGTTGAATAACGTTGCCAGGAAGATCGGCGGGGAACCCAGACAACGGGTCGGTGAAGAAGGTAGTCACTTCCCAACCCGAGACAAGCTTCTTACCGAAACCGTGAGTGCCGGCGAGCCAATGTTTCCCTTGGCCAAACGGTAACTCATACACGGCCGTCAGCTTGATCACCTGGGGATGATCCAGGAAGTACAGGCTCTGTTGCTGTACATTGTTATACGGGTCGTTGTAGCCCCACCGCTCGACCTGCTTTTCAAGCGTGTAGTTTCCTAACAGGTTCAGTCCGCCGCTGAACCGGAAGTTGTAATTGAGCTGTAAGGAGTTGTACCAGATCTGCGAATCGTTGCGGCCCTTCTGCAAGACGTCGCCATTGAATTGCGGGAAGGGGCGCGCCATTTGGAACCGCGACAGCGTGTTCGCGCTGTAGAAGCTGGTGCCGATGAACGACGGAATGCCCTTAAATGGATTGGGTACCTGAGCATCGCAGTAGTTCGGACTGCCACCCTCCTGAATATTGCACTGCTTGCGGAAGTCCAGGCTGGGAATGTTATAAGCTTTCTGGCTATTCAGGTTGGAACTGCGGCTGCCGACATAGGAAGCTTCAATAGTCGAGCTCCTGGTTACCTGAAATTGGAAGCCGTAGGAGAACGACCACACCTTGGGAGTCTTAAAGTTGGAGTCGAACCAATCGTTATTCTTACCAACGAACGTGAGCGCGCCCAATGATGCATTGGTTGGCGCGACGATGCCGTTCGGGTACGGATTCGAGATCACGTTCGGGATGGGTGTCCGACCGCCATCGAGCGAGTTGACCAAAGAAGTGCTGGTGCTGAATCCAGCCGTCTGTTGATAATCGTTGCCCGGATTCGAGTAATACAAACCAATACCGCCGCGCATGACTAGTCTGTCGCGCAACTGGTAAGCTAAGCCGAAACGAGGCTGAAAATTTCCGAGGTTCTTGTTGGCTGGCGTGCTTGGGATCCCGTTCACGCCAGCGAAGGTGTATCCGCCCTTCAGGTTCTTCAATTGGGGATAGAGCGCCAGCGAGTCGGCTGAGAACTGCGAAGCCAGCGGACTGCTCACATTCGGATCAAAAGGCCCATTCTGGCGATTGTGTTTCTCGTATTCCGGCAAATTGAGATCCCAACGAAGGCCGAGGTTCAGCGATAGGCGGCGGGACACCTTCCAATCGTCCTGGAAGTACGGCGCGGCATACCATTGCTTCCACCATGGGAACAGTGGATAGTTGGAGGAGCCGTCCGGAATGCCGAGCAGGAAGGTGGCATACGGATCGCCGCTGGTCGAATCGGACTGGTTATAGATCTTCTGAGTGAATCCTGAGTAGCCACTGAAAGATAAGATGTCGCCGGTGTTCTGCGTTTCATAGTTGATCTGCCGTATATCGACTCCGCCCTTAAACGTGTGCGACCGCCAGATCTTGGTCGCATTAGTCGACAACTCGTAGGTGTTGCTGAAGTTGTTGCTTTGGCTGCGGCCGAGCGAGTTATAGACGGTGGAGGTCCCGCTGTTACCGCTGTAGAAATTCCAGCGACCGAAGTAGATCGGACTGGGTAGCGAGGCGATCAATGAGGCCGGTAATCCAAAGCTCTTGACATCGAAGCCCGCGTTGGCCGCCCCGAAGCCTTTCTCGATGAAGCGGTTGTAAGAAACGCGTGCGTTCAGGATAAAGGTGGGCGATACCGTGGTCACCCAGTCCACGACATACGCGTCGTTGATGCGCTGGAAGGGTTGCTGTCCGTCGGTACCCGGCTTATTGTTGATGCCGTTGCCGGCCCGGTCTTCGGTGCGGTCGTTGGAAGCGTGACGGAAGAAAGCCCGATTCTTATCGCCGAAATTCCAATCGAACTTCAGAATCAAGTTATAGAACTTGTCACTATCGAAGTAATCAGGGATAGACAGATTGTTGTTGGCATAGCGCGATCCCGGGGGCGCGGGCCGATTGGGCAACGGCATGTACTTTGTCAAAGCGAGAGCGATGGGGTTGATCCGGTTCGCCGGGATCTTGTTATCCGGAAACGGCTGACGCACGGGATTGCCACTGCTATCCAGCGTTGCATTGAAGGGATCGTAAATGGTAACGGGTTGGCCTTGCGCATTTACCAGCTTGGAGAAGTCTCCGGTGCGCATCTCCGCTTCCGGATACGAGACGATGAGCGGGTTGGGCGTCCCCTCGCGGTAGTTCTCGAAACCACCGAGGTAGAACAACTTGACTCTGCCATCTTTTTTCAGAAACTTCGGAATATAAACGGGTCCGTCGACTTGAAAGCCATACTGATCGAGGAAATGCTCCGACTTCGGTTTTCCGATGGCGTTGTTCTGGAATGTGTTGGCGTCGAGAAAGGTGCGGCGCATGTACTCGTAACCGACGGCGTGAAAGCTAGTGGTGCCACTCTTGAGTACTACGTTTAAGATGCCACCCCCGGTATGGCCGTATTCGGAGTTGTACATGTTCGACATCACGTTGAACTCCTGCACGGAATCCACGGTTGGCACGTAAGCGATGTTGTTGCTGCCCATTTGTCCGTTATTGGATGCGCCGTCCAGCATAAACTCTGCGGACGAGTTGCGGCTGCCATTGATGGACCACTCCGCGATCGCTCCGTTATCGAATGGGCGCTGCCAAATGGCCGCTCCGTTGAACACGACGCCGGACATCATGGCGCCGAGCATGAACGGATTGCGGGCGTTCAAAGGCAGTTCGGACACCTGCTGCGTGTTGACCACGCCGCCCCTGCTGGCGGTCTGCGTCTCGAGCAACTCAGCTTCCGCGGTGACCTGTACGCTCTCCGTGGAAGAGCCAACCTCCAGGCTGATGTCGATACCGGCGATCTTACCGACTTCCAACGTCAGGTGTTCCCGTTGATACTGTTTAAAGCCGGCGGCCGTTGCGGTCAGCCGGTAGTCGCCAGGCCGCAAGAACGGCAGCGAATAAGTCCCGGAGTTGTCGGTGTTGGCCGTCGTGGTTTCGTTGGTCGCGATATTTACGGCTTGGATTTGGGCGTTGGGAACAGCAGCGCCCGTCGCGTCAAAAACGTGCCCTGAGATCGTGGCACGAAATTCTTGTGCGGTTGCGAGCGAAGCAAGCACGCACAACAGTAAAGCAGAAAATCTAAAGGTTCTCACATGGCCCCCATTCGGTTTCAAACCATTGGCGCTCGTGCGCCAACCCAGCGTCACATTGCCGATTGTGGCGATAGTATCACAATTAAATATCAATTTGTAAAGATTTGTTAAATTACTTCACTCTTTTCCACTGCGGCGTGTCTTCTGTGACCGAGATGATGTGATTCACATCCAGTCGCTTGAATTCCTGCTTCACGCCGCTGGGCCAATGGATCTCGAGCGAGTCGATCTTGGCCTGCTTACCCAAACCGAAATGCTGACGGTAGGGGCTAGTTGCGCCAAAGCCTTCGCTGCCCTTCACCTCGCGATAGACCAGCAACTCCGCGGCTTTCAGGGTTAGTTGCGCGCCGATCGCGAACCGGTTGCTTTTCACGCCGCGCAGATCCACCTCCAGCCAATTATTCCGATTGCCTTTCAGATTGCGATAGAACGCGTTGTAGGCATGGTCACCGGGATAATGGCCGCCGAGCTGAGCAAAGATGTCCAGATCGCCGTCTTCATCGATATCGACGAATGCCACCCCGTGCCCCTTATTCCCCGGCCGGGCGAGGTTCAGGTAATTGGTGAGGTCCGCGAACGTTCCGTCGCCATTATTCCGGAAGAAGCGGTTAGGTTCCAGGCGGCTAATCTGCGGATCGCCCGTTCCGAGATAGATGTCCACATACCCGTCGTTATCGAGATCCGCCACTCCGGCGCCCATCGTGCCGGCGGGATAGTAGAGCTTGGACGTATAAGTGACATCGGTGAAGGTGGCGTTGCCGTTGTTGCGGAACAACCGGCTGGCATCGGGATGAACCGCTTGCGCGCTCGGTGGCAAATAACCTTTATGGGCTATCCACTTGACTCAGGTAGCCCCAATTAGTAGTATGACCCCATGGAGGACTATCCGCGGACGATAGAGGAGTTCGAGGCGAGGTTTTCGTTTGAGGAGACGTGTCACGAGTACCTGTTTCAATTGCGTTGG
>JBBSEX010000103.1:0-6669 GCA_038239345.1 Bryobacterales bacterium | reverse complement strand
CTGCGCGGACAACCCACTCGCTTCGGCGAACGCGAGACCCTCGGCGAGCACAGCACGATTCAACCCCAGAACAAGGTTAAGCACGAGTTTCAAGCGCGAGCCACTACCGGAGGTACCGACATAGAATGCTTGGCGTCCGAAGCAAGCAATCAGATCCTGACATCGGGCATAGGCCGTTGCCTCGCCGCCGCAAAGAACAATCGCATCCCCGGCTTGCACTTGCTTGCTGGAACCACCGATGTTGGTTTCGAGATAGGCGACACCGAGCCCCTGCAATCGCTCCGCTGATCGTATCGCATGTTCGGGAGCGCCGGTGGTGGTGTCCAGAATTACGGCTTCCTTTGCCAGGTGCGGTTCCAATTGACCGAGCACCTCATTGACGATGTCGGAATTCGGCAGACTGAGGATGATCCGCTTACATCGCCGAGCCACGTCAATCAGCGAATCGCTGATTGACGTTCTGGATGCGGCCGCTGCTTCGCGCCGAGTGGGATCGACATCGTAGCCCAGGACTGAAAAGCCGTGCTCTCCTAACCGCCGCGCTAGCGCCGAACCCAGGAGCCCCATACCAATGAGGCCAGTCTGCTCAGGTGTGTTCAAGGTAAAGGCGAATCGAGTGTTAGCTTACGATATACGGTGCGCGATAAGGATGCCGGGTCAGCAACTTGTTGGCTTCGTCGTCTCCCACAAATCGAGTATGGTTCGGCTCCAGCGTCAGCTTCCGTTTCGTCCGATAACTGATGTTCGCCAGGTGGCACAGATCCGCTGAAATTGCAGCTTCATGGAGTTCCGCCACCAGACCCTTTGAATTCCGGGTGCGTACCGCCTCCAGGAAATTCTCGACATGGCCGTCATTTTCCGTACCTTTGGCCTCAGTGACCTTCATTGCTTCACCCGGTTCCCGCTTGTCACCCAGGAAGGTCTTGAAGCCCGAGTCTTCCAGAACCATGTAACCCTTCTCGCCGTAAAACAGGTTCCCGACAAAGTTTCCGCCGCGCAGGTCCATTTCACTTTCCGGTCCAGTGGGGAGCCCGCGAACTTCGAAAGTCAGTTCCACGTCGCCATAGTCATACACGGCAACCTGTGCGTTCGGCGTCTCTTGATCGTCGTTGTAAATGTATTTGCCGCCACCGCTAAAGACGGTCTTTGGATTGCCGCTTTGGTTGAGGCCCCAACGAGCCATATCCAGCTCATGTACGCCTTGATTACCAATGTCGCCGTTGCCAGTGTCCCAGAACCAGTGCCAGTTATAGCGATGCCGGTTCTCATTGTAAGCGCGCAACGGGGCAGGCCCAAGGAACAAGTCCCAGTCCATTCCCGCGGGCACCGGACCATCCGGCTTATGGCCGATAGAGGGTCTTCGTTTGTAGCAAAGCCCCCGGCCCATGTAGATCTTGCCAAGATAACCGTCATGCAATAAGGCGATTGCTTTCTTCTTATGCGCCAAGCTTCGGCGCTGCATCCCGCCTTGCACCATGCGATTGGATTTACGCGCTGCCGCGACCATGCGCTCGCCCTCGAAGGGGTTATAGCTAACAGGCTTTTCCACGTACACGTCTTTGCCCGCCTGACACCCCCAGATCGTCGCGAGTGCGTGCCAATGGTTCGGCGTTGCGATGAAGACAGCGTCGACATCCTTGTCTTCATACAGCTTCCGCATGTCAGCATAGACCTTCGGCTTAGTGTTACGGGCCTTGTAGTAGGTCTGGACCGCGCGCTCGGTCTGTGCCTGGTCCACATCGCAAACTGCCGCGAGGTTCGCACTGGTGCGCCGCGCAAAATCGCGAACATGATTCGATCCCCGGCCACCAACTCCAATGATGGCGACATTCACTTTGTCATTTGCAGCAACGGCCTGCCCGGGAACAGCAGCCGCTGCCATCGCAGTTCCTAAAAACTCGCGTCGATTCATGGTTCTCCTGAAATTCAGTTGGGAGCTAGCACACGGTGCGATCACTAGTCCCCGTGAATTGTTTCTTTCTTGAAGCCCGGTTCTTCCAATAGCAATTCATAAACAAGCGCGCTACTTCCAGGCCGCTAATATGTTGATCTAGCTACCCAGTCTAGGTAGTACAAGCTATCGTAACAAAACGGATGTTGTTGCAAACCTGAAATTCCGAGCGCGAGAAAATGTTTCGCCGTTGCCGTTAGGCGGAAGCGGTGACACCGAAGAGCCACCCCCTAATCTTCCACACCCAACCGATCGTTTACCGCCTGGTTGAGGTTCTGCTTCGTGCCGAGGTAGCGTTCGGTGGTTTGGATGGAAGCGTGGCCGAGCAGGAGCTGGATTTGCTCGAGTTCGCCTCCGACGCCGCGGCAGAGCTTGGCGCAGGTCCGGCGCAAATCGTGCGGCGCCAGTTTTCGGGGTAGACCCAACAGTCGTGCTCTGAGCCGCCATTTGGATCATTCGAGCGGCAGCCGGTAATTCATATCGAGTTCAAAGCGACCATACGGGTTCACATGATCCCAGATCAGGGGCGTCAGGGCTTTCAAGTCTCGTGGGGTGAGTTTGTTGGCCCATTTCGGCTGCGCCAGCACCTGTTGGAGCATGAGCGTGTTGATATAGACCATGCAGTTCTGCAGCAAGTGCAGCGAAAGCATGCTGACCTCGTGATCCTCGCTTCGATTGCTCACCAACTCGCCACGGCGAGCGAAGAACACGAAGTCATTAGCTCCGTTCCATTGCTCGATCACGTTCAGCCCTTCATTAATCTCGCGGCGCAGCGCCTCGCTGTGAAGATATCGGCAAAGGAAGATCGTCTTGATTGCCTTGCCGAGTTCGGCAAATGCCTTATAGGTCGGGTGCTGCACGTTAGTTCGGGTGAAGCGGCGAAGGATCGCTTCCGTCTCCGCCGTGCCGAGCCGCAGCGCCGTCGCATATTGGACCATCTGGTCGTATTGCTGGCGCACTAACTCCCAGTCGATTGGCTTCGTCAACACCAGTTGTAGGTGCGTGTAGGTGTTCGGCTGCCCTGCTTCAGGCCGGTACAGCTTCTGCGCATGGATCGCTTTCAGCCGTGGCATGAGTTGAAATCCCAGTAGTTTGCAGAACGCAAAGGCTACCGTGCTTTGGCCATGAGAATCGACATATTGGCGATCCACTTCCATTTCCGTGCAATGACGGATGACGCCCTCGATCATGGACGCCACCTCGGATGAGGAGGGTGACTTGAGCTGCGAGTGAATACACAAGGATTTCCGCTCGACATGCCAGTAGATCATGATGCCGCGACCGCCGTAGCGGACGTGCCATTGAGTCGTGAGGTTCTGATCCCACGCGCCGAAGTGCTTGGAATCGGACGCACACGCGGTGGTACCGTCACCCCAGATCGCCGGGTTGCGAGCATGCAGCGTGCCGTTGGTGACGATGGCGATGGCCCGGCGCAAAGTGTCGACACTGATGTACCGCCGTCGTACATAGACCAGATCCTTATATGTCACGCCAGACCGGAGACCAGCCATGCGCTGCAACCCAGTATTGGTGCCAAGACCATGAAGACAGAACAGCATTCGAGGCTGCAGAATCGCGCGATCCAACGTCTCATAGGCCGTTGGGCTTTTCAGCGCGTCGGTGAAGCCGAGCCGCAGGTCCGCTTCCTTCGCCATGTCGAGCAGACTCGTCATCGGCCAAGTCGCCGTGATCTCGGCCTTGAGCGCAATCAGGTTCGGCGGCTCGGCTTGGGCATCGAATGGCGTTAGAGTAATCCAGCTGCTTCCATGCTTCCGGCTGATCCGAACATGCGGATTACTGGGCAGGCCGGTATCCAGCATTTGCAGGGCATCCCGCATCTCCGTTTGCAAATCTGCGATAAAGCGATCCGGGTCAAGCGGCAGATTCAACGCCTGATAATAAGGTGCACGTTGCGCCTCAAAGTCGGCAGGCAGATCCTCGTCGGGATTGCGGTACCGGTTGGCGCCGACCACCCAGATTTCCTTACAGCGCAACTGCTCGCGAAGAGCTTCGAGTGCGCAAATTTCATACGTGATCCGATTAACGCGCTGGCGTCCCAGCGAGTCCGTTTCTATTACGGCCTCACGCCAAAGCCCGCGCACGACACCATCTAACGGGACCTCTTCCTCTATTGGGAAAGTATGCACTTTCGTGCCGGCATAACGCTTCACCAGGTCAAGCGCTTCGATAACCGGGCGATGACGCTCGTTGTTGGAGCGGAAGTTCAGAACATTGAGAACATGGGGCACCATGCGCCGGTAGTGGCCCTTGTAAGAATTCCGGATCACCGTACGTAAAGTGGTGCGATAAGTCGGTCCCGTTGCCTTCCACTCCTTCACCAGATCGCGTAAAGTTTCCTCGCCAACCACAGGGAACACGACTTCGCGCACGATTCCATCCGGTTTCCCGAGCGTGGCGTCCGCAATTTCGAACAGGAGGTTCTGCTTGCCAGTCACACGTTTAATGTCGTCCAATAATTCGCGGTCAACCTTGCGCTCGGCTCTCGCACCGATATGGTGGATGGTTTCGATCAGCAGATCGGCCAGATCATCAATGAGCGTGCGGCCGCGCAGATGGGCAAAAGCCGCCAACCAAGTCAGCCGGGTTGCCTCCGAATGCCGGCGCAGTTCAAAAGGCGCTTCAACTACAACGCGTTGCCGGTAGCGTTCCAGTTCCTGCGGAATGGCATGGTTGAACAGATCTGCTGGCAGTTCGAGTTGGAAAATCAGTTCCAGCTTCGCCAACTCATCTTGTACGCTGGCAAGGCTCGGCCGCCCGGGATCACTGCTCAATTGAAGAAGCACCGCCGGGGCCGTTCCGGACACCTCTTCGAGTTCCGGATTACGGCCGTTCACAACAGCGGGGCGAAGTAGTGCCTCCAATCGAGTCCGGGTGGCTGGCGATAAACGGTCGAAGATCTTGGCATATAAGAGGTCATCCTGGATGGCAACCGCACTCCGGACGATCCGATCTATCCGCTCCATGGAGGGCTGCTCCATTGCCAGTTCTTGGCAGCGAACCGCCAGCAATTGTGCTAACTGTTCATGGTCGTGTGATGAATCTATAATCTGGAGCTGCAACCACGCCGCCAATGCATCGCTATCTGCATTGGTAGGCTCACGGAAGCCTAATAAGGCACGGATTTCCGCACGATGCCGCTCTGCGGTCCGATCGGAAAAATTAAACACTCCTCCGGGTGGGGACAACACATCAAGGTGGCGCGCGATATGCTCAATCACCTCGTGGCCGATCTCCGTCTTGGTCCTCGGGAAACGGCCGTGGTTACGAAAGAACAACAGCAGAGCGGCAAAGCCGAGACGATTGCCTTGGCTCTTGGCAGCCACCAAGACATGGTCGGCAGTTGTCAGGGACCAGCGGCTCTCCATATCGGTCTGGTCGATGAACATCGGGTCCATGCTCCACCATCCCATCTCACCCTGGCACCCATGTCCCTGTTGAAGTAAAGTCTGAACAGTACAGAATTCCCCTCCAGCCAAACCGGGGTTTTCAGGGCATTCATCCGCGAGGGTTCAATTGGGACAGAAAGCCGCAATTTATTGTCGGGTCTCGACCAGCGATCAATCGTGCGAACGACAGGAGCGCGACCTGATTGCTTTCGCTTCGCGCGCTGGCTACGAGGTCGTTGCCGTTTTCAAGGAAACCGGATCAGGCGTGAAGCTCGATCGCGCTGAGCGGAAGAAAGTCGTTGCACTTGCACAGGCCCGCGAGATCACTGCCGTGCTGGTGACGGAGCTGTCCAGGTGGGGGCGTAGCACGATCGATCTTATCCAGACACTTCAGTCCCTACAGGCCTGGAATGTTTCAATCGTGGCGCTGCACGGCCTGCAATTTGACCTGACGACGCCACACGGCCGGATGATCGCGACGGTCATGTCCTCTCTCGCGGAATTCGAACGCGAGTTGATTCAGGAGAGAATTCGCTCCGGTATCGCGGCGGCGAAAGCGCGCGGGAAGCGGCTCGGCCGCCAACTGGGACAACGGCCTAAATCGGATCGGCTTGCACCGCAGGTCCTGGCGATGATTGAGGAGGGCATCTCGTACCGGGCAATCGGTAGGCAACTCGCTATCAGCAAGAATACTGTGCTCGACATTTCGAAGCGAAGTCACAGCGAAGATTCTCAGGTAACTTAGAGCATTCTCCCCAAATGGCGGCTCAGAGTACGACTGTTGGGTCTACCCCCTTTCCCATGGGCCACGGCAGAGAGCAGCAGCGAATTCGCAGTGAACGCGTTACCCGGACGAGCCTTGAGCGCTTTGGCCGCGATCGCAAGGCCGTTGAAGAAGAACTCAGAACTTTTCTTTCCCGAAAACTAGTTGCAGTTAGATCCGTGGTTTACAACCGTTATAAACCACGAAGCTTACCGCTATTCCCAAACAAAAAGCGGCATCTGACTTGAAGCGGCAGCATTCATTTTGGTTGTTTTGGCAGTACGTCTCTGTTGGCTGGAACGGTAGCACTTGATGGCTGGCCGATACGCGTTATGTGAGCAGTGCTTAATTTCCAACCGCCATCCGATTTCACCCATACACGCGTGAACCGAGTACCAAATCCGTTGGGACCGGGGATGTCTACTTGTCCGGTCACAATCGCGACTGGACCGTAGAAGCGAATTTTCACATCTTGCGAGGCCGTCACCATTTGCGAGTTTTTCTCTTTAACGGCAGCCGGTGCGGACTCCGTGGCTTGCAGCAATGTT
>JBBSEX010000102.1:0-6694 GCA_038239345.1 Bryobacterales bacterium | reverse complement strand
TAATTTCAAGAGGTCTGCCCAAACTGTCGGAGAAAATTACCGGAGAGGTTAAGGTCCGAGCGGCGCCAACATTGCAAACGCGCTGGTGTGCGATCCCCGCGAATATTCCGCAACGGTGTGGGTTCCGGCTGCCACATTATCCGATGTGATGGAAGGCGAGCGGCAGCAGAAAAGGCTCGCGGCGTACGATTTCTGCGATGAGAGACTAACGCTGCTGTTTTTGAAGTAGAGTCGGGCTCGGATTCATTCCATTCTGTTACCTGGCTCTCCGACTACTGCTGGACCTTGAGTGTGGTTCGAAGCCAGTTCACAACGACCGCCTTGTAAGCGTGTTGCGATTGGTTCTTCTCCCAATTAATTACGCCGTGAATACCATCCGGAACGGTGTACAGATCACAACGATCTCCTGCCGACTTTAGCTGCGCACAGAAGTTGACCGATTGTTCGTAGGGAACAGCCTCGTCGGCTGTGCCATGAATAAGCAGGAAAGGGGGCAAGCCCGGCCTGACATAGGTTGCCGCGGATGCTTCCCGCATTATCGCGCGAGACTTATCGCTTAAATCCGAAACACCCAGAAAGTCACTGAATCCCTTCGAGACCTGCTTCTTGGCAGCAATCATCGCTTCCAAATCGAAAGCTCCATAAAAATCAACCACTGCGGCCACCCCGGTATCGGGCTGATGATGCGTGGCTACCAGTGCGATCAGATGTCCACCAGCGGATTCTCCCATAAGAGCGAGGCGGTTCGGATCAACGCGGAACTCACGCGCGTGGGTCTTCACATATCTGATCGCCTGTTCCACATCCTCGGCAGCCGCCGGGTGCTGATGCTTGGGAGAAAGGCGGTAGTCTATACTGAACCAAGCCAAGCCGCTGCTGTCCAGCACCGGAAAGAGCGGCTTTATAAAGTTGGCCTGTTTGCTGCCGTTTGACCAGCCGCCGCCGTGCACGAGAATCACCGCGGCGAACGGCCCTTTGCCGTCCGGAATATGGGCATCCATTAGCAGGGTTTCCCCGGCCACCTTCGAGAACTGGATATCGTTCCTAGTTTCGATGCCGCCCGCAAGCAGAGCCGGCAGCAAGAGAGCGTTGATGCTTAGCCGCAATGTTTTCACTTGGGGCTAGGCTAAAATCTCTTTCACGACACGCCCATACACGTCTGTCAGCCGGAAATCGCGGCCGCTGTACCGATACGTGAGTTTCGTGTGATCGAGTCCGAGCAAGTGCAGGATGGTCGCATGCAGATCGTGAACGTGCACTTTGCCGTCGACAGCCTTCCAAGCGTACTCATCCGTTTCGCCGAGCACCATCCCTTGCTTGATTCCAGCGCCAGCCATGAACATCGTCCAGGAGTAAGGGTTGTGATCCCGCCCAGCGTCGTCAGCCGACGCCGTGGACGATACCTGCTGATCATACGGAGTACGGCCAAATTCGCCTGTCCAGATTACAAGCGTGTCTTCGAGCAAACCCCGCGATTTCAGGTCCGTCAGCAGACCTGTTAAGGGCTTGTCGATGCCCTTTGCGCTCTTACGCAGCAGGGAACTGATCTTGGTATGATGATCCCACCCATTGTCAGTCACCTGGATATATCGAACGCCCGCCTCGGCCAGACGCCTGGCCATCAAACATTTCCTTCCGAAGTTGTCGGTGGCGTCGTCTCCGATGCCATAAAGATCCAGCGTGGCCTGCGATTCCTTTTTAAGGTCGAAGACCTCGGGAGCTTGCGTTTGCATGCGAAAGGCGAGCTCGTAGGATTGAATCAAACCTTCGATATTGCGGTCCTCGCCCATCGCCTCCTGGTCCATTCGGTTGCGCGCCTGAATCAAATCAAGGTGCTGCCGCTGAAGAGAAGAAGGCAGACTCGCATCACCCAGGTAGCCGATTTTCGAATCCTTAACCGGCGTGCTGGCGTTACCGAGCCGGGTTCCCTGATAAATTGCGGGGAGGAAGACGTTGGAATAGTGAAGCGGGCTTCCATCGTCACCATACAGCATCGGGCTGATGACCACGAATCCCGGCAAGTTTTGATTCTCGGTGCCAAGCCCGTAGACTACCCACGACCCCATAGATGGACGGACGAATTGCAGCGAGCCCGTCTGAAAGATTCGGATGGCGCCAGGATGCGCAGGGCTATCGGTCTGCATTGCGCGGAGAAAGCACAGTTCATCCACTTTTCCGCCCAGGTTCGGCATCAGGTCCGACATCCACATTCCGTTCTGGCCAACCTGCTTAAATCCGGAGATCGCCGGCATCAGCCGGGCGGTTTTGTCGAAGCGCTCGGTGGCAGCATTGACTTGAAAAGGAATCTTATTTCCTGCTTCGATTTTTAGCCGCGGCTTGTAGTCGAAAAGATCAGCTTGCGAAGGGCCACCCTGCATCCATAGCAGGATGACGCGCTTCGCCTTTGGTGGGAAATGCGGCTGCTTGGGCGCCAACGGATTATCAAGAGAACTCGCCTTTGCCGACTGTTCCGCGGCCATTGCGGCAAATGCAATTGAGCCGAAGCCGCTCCCCAAGTTGCGAAGAAACCCGCGGCGATTGCTAGCGCATGAGTCCGGCGGAACAAGCATAACTTTTATCTCCTGTAAAGAAACTCGCTTGACACAAATATCGCCTGGCAGTAACGGGCCCAAGCTTCAGTCACCGTATCGCTAGGCGCATGCTCCATTTTTTGCAGGCCGGCTCCGAAATCGGATATAAACTGCCGCGCCTGCTGAAAATCTCGCTCCGTCGCGGGACGATTCAGCGTGGTCATTATCATTCTTGAGACGCGGCCCGCATCGTCCATGCCGGCGTCTTTTAGAAGCCGATCGGCTAACCGATGACTCTCCTCTTTTATGAATGGCGAATTCATTAAGTAGAGTGTCTGGGTCGGAACGGTCGTAGGCGTTCGCGTCCCCACCACTTGGTCGGGATCTTTAAAATCGAACAGGTTGAGAACGTCGATCCCTTCCATTTGGCTATTGCGCATAATCGGCTGGTAGACCGTACGGCGAAATTTCACGCTGTCCTCGATGACCGAGTCATCTTCGAGAAAGAAGGGCGCAATGGTATGAACATTCTGAGCTGTTAAAGGCAGTGAAGGGCCGCCCTGGCCTGGATCAAGGTGTCCGCTCGCTTGCAGAATGGTGTCACGAATCGCCTCCACCTCCATGCGCCGGCGGTTTGCGCGCCAGAGCAGCCTGTTGTCGGCATCAACCTCGTTGGCCTTCTCATCCTGCACGCTTGAAATTTGATAGACGTGACTGAGGACGATCTCGCGGATTGTTTTTTTCGTAGACCAACCGTTTTCGACCAGCCGTGTTGCCAGGAAATCAAGCAATTCCGGATGCGTCGGCAGCTCCCCTCTGGATCCGAAGTTGTCGGTGGTGGCAACTATTCCATCCCCGAACAGATGGTGCCACAGGCGATTGACGTAAACTCGCGCGGTCAGCGGGTTCTTTTCGTTGGCGATCCAGTCGGCCAATTCTTTGCGACCACTTGAATCGGGCGGGATTTCCGGAGGGGGCCCGTTCATGGCAGCCGTCAGAAACCGACGTGGCGTGAACTCGCCCAGTTGGTGAGCATCACCGCGAACCGCGATGCGAGCATCCTCTGGAAATGGCATATCCTCCGCTGCGTAGACTTCCGGCAGTTTCGGCCTCATATAGCGGGTAAACGGCAAAATCTGACGGTCACCGGCGCTACCGGTCTTCTTCCTTAGAGTGGCGAGCTGCGTCTCCTGGGACTTGAGCTCTGTAGCTGTTTCCTCGCTCTTCGGCTTCGACTTTAGTTCCTCGATCAGTTTTTTGACTTCCGCCTGCTCTTTGGCATTGACCTTGTCGGCCGCTTCAACCTCGTTAACCCGCTTGTCCCATTTGTCGAGATCATCAGCGTAACGTTTGACCATCTCGGTGGTCTCCGGCAATCGGACCTTGTTGATGCCGCCCTCTTGGCGGTCCAGAGTTTTCGTGCTTAGGAAAATGCCGACCAGGCCGTAATAATCTTTGTTTGGAATTGGATCGAATTTGTGATCATGGCACCGAGCGCAGCCGACCGTCAGGCCCAGGAACGCCCGTCCTATCAAGTCCACCTGAAGGTCAGCTACATCCATTCTTAACTGCGCTTTGTCGTAAGAAAACCAAGCCCACGGACCGAGTACTAGGAACCCAGTGGCCGCTATCTCATCGCCGTCGACCTTGTGGGCGCCTTTCTTCTTTTCGTGCCCTTCCGGTCCGGCGATCTGCTCACGAACAAATTCATCGTACGGCTTGTCATCATTGAAAGCCTTGATCACGTAGTCCCGGTAACGCCACGCTTCGGGCAAAGGGATTCGCCGGCCGACTCCGGTCGTATCCGCGTAATAGGTGACGTCCAACCAGTGTCGACCCCAGCGAGCCCCAAAGGCAGGCGATGCTAACAACCGATCCACCACATGCTCAAAGGCCTGCGGCGATGCGTCGTTGACGAACGCCTCAATTTCAGAAGGCGTAGGCAGCAGTCCGGTCAAGTCGAGCGTCGCACGACGAAGCAGGGCGTATTTGTTCGCGTCCCGAACCGGCGCCAGTTTCTTCTCTTCAAGTTTTGACAGGATAAAGCGATCGATATCGGTGCGAGCCCAGGTTGGATGCGTCACGCTCGGCACGTTCGGCTTTCTGACCGGTTGGAAAGCCCAAAATCCGGCGGGCTGAGCGACCTTATTGGAGAGAGATGATTCGGGCCAACCCGCCCCGTCCGTTACCCACTTTACAAGAGCATCTATCTCCGCATCCGGCAGTTTTCCCGTGGGCGGCATTTTGATTTTGCCGTTATACCGGACGGCCTGGATCAGTCGGCTCGAATTTGCATCGCCGGGGTTCACCACTCCGGACACGTGAATGGCGTCATGGGAAGTAAGCCGGATGCCGCCCATCTGCACCTTGTCTCCATGGCACGGTGCACAGCGATTCACCAGAACAGGCCTAACCTTAGATTCGAAAAACTGGACCTGACCGGATGTTTGCGCCCAAGATACGTCGGAGGTGCTTATGAGAACGATTGCGAGAAGTAGAGATAACTTCACTTTCAGGTGCGCCTACTGCCAGTATAACGATTTGATTTCGCGCGAGACCCCCTCATTCATCAGCTTTTCCGGTCCAGCACGACCACCCAATCCCGAATGATTGGAAACTCGGGCGCTTTCCATGTGCCAGTTTCGTCGGGCTGAATATTGCCCCAGGACACTTCAGTCCCATCGCTCGGATTGAATAGGAACGCGCGGTGTTTGCCGGGCTCGAGACTATGGAAAGTCAGCGCCTTCCAGGCCGTCGGAGAGTATGCAACGACCGCCTCTCCGGGGATGTAAGCGGCAAACGGACGCCAATAATCTTGAGCGCTCCAGCGAGGCTCCACCAGTTCTGGCCGGCTCTCGAGCCGCCACCAGGAGTAACGCGTCAAGAGCGCTTTGCCGAGACCCACCTGAGCGGAGCCGGGCAACTGAGAGGCCTGTTCCCAAGCGGGACCACCCCAAGCATGACCATGCGGCGATAGGCCGTACGGGTGTTCCCGGCTGTTCACTTGCCAAATGCCGTTGGCGCCGTAGGTATGGCCTCCCGCGCCGCTGAGAATGCTGGACCAGAACATAAAGCGCTGCACTTCCTCGCGGCTGGCCTCCTGAATACCTTCGTAGCAGACTTCGCCCACGAGCACTGGCATCTTAGGATCGGCAGCGAGAGAACGCTTGATGGTCTCAATCGTGTTTGGTACGCTCTTGCGATCGTCATGCCCGGTTTGCAGCATGTCGATGTCCAGGACCGACGGATCCTCCACGGTTTCCCGCGCGCTGCGTGACGGATGGATGGTGATCGGGCGACGCATTGGATCGTTAGCTCTGACATAACGAGCGATTTCGGTCCAGCCCTGCTTTTGCGTCTGGGCGTCCTGTTCCTTCGTCTTCGAAAGATAGTAGGGCATCGTGCCTTCCCCGGCCAAACACCAAACCGTCGGGTAGGCGCCCCATCGTGCAATCAGGTAGCGCCAGTGCTGCTTCATTTTGGCGAGACCCATACGGGGCAGGAAATAGCCCCAAGCACCCACAATACAAGGGGCCAAGCCATGGTCGGCTAGATACGCGATGCGCGCATCCGCCGCGTCGAAGTAAGCGGGATTGATGCTCGAGTAGTCGCGCTGCCATGGGTAGCCGGCTTCGTTGGCTCCTCGCTCGTCGAACGGCTCCATGTCAGGGTAGAGACCGGCCACGATCTGGACTACGGTAAAGCCCTTGCGCACACGATCACTGGCCAGCGTTTGAAATCCGTCAGGCCACGGGAGTCGCTTGCACAAGCTCATCCACCAGGTGTCGCCCAACCAGAAAAATGGCGTGCCGTCGACGTGCTCGAGATGACGTCGGTCAGCGGCAACACGCAAAGCCCCATGACGATAAAGCGGATTATTGCCGACATACGGCTCCACTGAAAGAATGCCGGTACGGTTGTGCAAATCGGCGTTGGCTTTATCGCTACAAACGGTGCGGTAGGAGTATTGCCCGGCCGTTGGCGGAGCGTATCTGATTCGCCAGACATCGTCTCCTGCCCAGAATGCCGGGACGCGGTGCTCCGCATTTGAGGGACCCTTCAAGATGACGTCAAGTTCGACCTGGTTAAACGGATCCGAGTAGTGCTTACCGGAACGGTAGGACCATTCGACAGGACAGTTTTGCACGCCGGACTGACCCTGC
>JBBSEX010000101.1:0-7343 GCA_038239345.1 Bryobacterales bacterium | reverse complement strand
TGAAATTGCCGATAAAGCGGATTCATTGAGACGCCGGAGCTGCGCATCGAGGTCGGCGGTGGTACGTTCAGGGGACGGCATAGTCTCTTCTTTCCGGCGTTGTGCTTGTAGCGTCTTCAGCTCCTTGAGACAGCGGTGGAAGGTGCGCTCGAGGCGAGTGTGGTGGCGCGCGAGACGGTCGAGCTTTTTCTGTAGCACCTCATCGTCCAGGATTTCGGTGTAAGTGCCTTGGCCCGCGCAGGCTTCGGTTTCCATGCGGTTGACTCGGGCGAGCCGCCAGGCGGCGCCAACGATTTCCGTGTAGAGGGTGTGCTCGACTGCCGAATTGGGCATGAGCTCCAAAACATAATTGGTGGCCATGCGGTCAAAATCGGATTGCTCTTCGGGGCCGATGACGTTGTGTTTGGCGCAGAGGCCGTGGATTTGCGAGTTCATGGCAGAACGCGCCTTGCCTTCGGGGGTGCTGGGGCCGGTGCTTTTTTGGGCGTTGGCCTGATTTGCGATTTGCTGTGCTGGAGTGCTCATGATGATTTACCTTTCGGTTTGAGCATACACCGGAGGTTGCGTACTTCGACGGAGTCTTTAGGATTCGTGTTGAAAGGATGGGAGATTGAGGTGAATTATTTCGTGACTGGCCTTGGCCCGGTGGCCGTCCCGGCGGGGGCGCGGACAGCAAGACTGTCCGCGCTACACTACGAAATTAGAACACTATCTTGGCGGCCATCTGAATCGTACGGGGGTTGCTTGAGAACGTGGCTTCGGGATTGTTGAAAAACTTATTGCCCGGAGTCAAATAGTTGAGAATGGCAGAGCCGCTTTGGCCGACCGAGTTGATCTGATTCAAAAAACCCGGAGTAAATTGCGGGTGATTGAAGGCATTTAGGAACTGGGCCTGCAACTCGAGTTTGAACCTCTCGCGGACCGAGAAACGCTTGATAAGAGTCGCATCCCAATCATTGATGCGCCGAGTGGCCAACGTGTTTCTCCCGACTGTGGCAAACGCACCCGATCCCGCCACGATGTATTGGGCGTTTGGATTATTGGCCAGATACGCAACGGTAGCGCCGGCAGAGTTCTTTAGAGCAGTGACTGCGCTGCCGGTTCCTGGGACGCCATCAGGATTAAGGATGCTCCGGTCGCCCGCGGAATCGCCGTTGAGGTTCGAATCAATGCCGCTCTGGACGGTGGCGTATTCGGGACTTTCAAAAGTGTAGATGGGAGCGACTTCCCAGTTCCCTACAACGTTGCGCATCAACCAGTTGGAGTGCTTGAACCAAGGCACATCGTAGATGGCCGAGAAGGTAAACCGATGGCGGCGATCCAGGGCGGAAGCGGCGCGGTCGGATCTGAGGTTTTGGAAATCCTGAGAACGTCGGGGCGTCAGCCGGGTTGTAAAGAAGTCCGCTGTACTGTCGTCGATCAGTTTACTCCATGTGTACGCGCCGACAAACTGCAGACCACTCGAGAAGCGCCGGTTCAACTGTAGCGCCAGCCCGTGATAGATAGAATTACCCAGCGGCGCGAATTCAACGATATTGTTCGTAAATCCGGCGGCAAGGAATTGAGACGAGATGCGAGGCCTGGCCTGAATGGCAGCGAGGGTAATTGGTAGCGCATTCAATTGCGCCTGGCTGGGCGCCTGGAGGAAGGTGGGGAGATTGATGTCCGGCGTGACTTTGGATAGTACGTTCTCGCGGGTCTGGACATTCAAATGAACGCCACGGGTGCCGAGATAGCGGGCCTCGACAGTGTAGTTCTTTGCGAAGACATGCTGAAAGCCAAGGTTCCACTGGATCGAGTACGGCAATTTCTGATTCGGAACATAGCTGGCTGTGTTCCCGATGGCGTCGGCCCGGCTCAAGGCTCCGACCGCCACATTGGGGAGAATGCCGCCGTTTTTCAGGAAGCTGGGCCGATTGTCTCCCAGAGGGTCGGTATCAACGGTTGTACTCAACTGCGGCGGCAGGGAAAGTATGCCAATGTTATCGTAGAGCACATCGTAAGCCATGCCGAATCCCGCTCGGATAGAGGTGTTTCCACTGGTTCCGGGCGAGTAGGCAATTCCGATGCGAGGGGCAAAGTTCTTGTTTTGGGGCTGCGGTTCACCGAATGTGAGCACTCCCGGTGTATTCGCGATCGCATTCAGCGTCTGCGATCTTTGGGAGAATGGCACGCTCGTAAACTCATAGCGCAAGCCGAGATTTAGTGTGAAGTTTGGGCGAATGCGCCAAGTGTCATTAATATACGGATACAGGGCGGTCTGGTCGCCGTAGTAGACGACGTTTCCAATGCTTCGTTCCGAGAGGTTGTCCGGCGTGAGGTCGCGAAGAAACAGATCCGTGTCGTTGTAATTGTATTCGCCGCGCGCTCGCTGGGTGAAAGACTGGGGCGAGATGTATTTCCGTCCGTCAAAACCGATCTTAATTGTGTGGCTTCCTTTGACCCAGGTGATGTTATCAGTGAACTGATACAAATTCTGGATGGTGAACTGCGGAGCGTTGCCGTCCGGGCCAAGGTTGATATTCAAATCGTTAAGAACGATATTGGGGAACTGATCGAGACCGGGGAACTTGAAATCGCCTGCCGGAGTTGTGTTGTTATAGCGGTTGTAGCCGAGACGAAACTCATTCGTCAGGTTGGGACTGAAGTTGTGATACTCGGTCAAAGTGACCAGGTACTGGGTGGTCGGCACTGACAGAAAGAAACTTGGAAAGGTTGCCGCAGTGTCGATCGCCGACGTCTTGTTGTAAATATATCGACCGCGCAACTGATCTCGGTCGGACAGGGTATAATCTACCGAAGCTATCGCCGCATAATTGTTGGTAAAGTTGGGCGACGCGAGGGGCAGGACACCTACCGGAATTGAAACACCACCGACTTTAATCGTATCGCTGGCAACCGCGGAGGCGGTCGCGTACTGCTTCAGCACGTTCAAGTTGGTCTGCGATACGCCGGGGATCGCGCCCAATGCGGCATAGCCAGCCGCCGTCGGGGTCTCCACAACAGAGGAAGGAGTGCTCGAGAGGCCCTGGGGATTATATTCGAAATTACCGAAATAGAATAACTTGTTGTGAATAATTGGGCCGCCGATCGAGGCCCCCAGGCGGTTTTGATCGTAACGGGGATTGTTTCTAATGCCCTGGTTTGCGTTTGCCTGATCGACCGCGTTCAGATTGCGGTTTTGCAAATAGTCGTAAATGGACCCATGCACCTGGTTGGTTCCGCTCTTGACGACTGTGTTGAACTGTCCTCCGGATGAGTGTCCGTATTCGGGTGAGAACTGGTTTTGCAGAAGAGTAAAATTTGAAACCGCGTCGTTGGGAATGAAGACCTGAGGCCCCGTGACGGCCTTATTATTGTTGTCCACGCCCTCGATCGTGAAGTTGTTGTTACGGGGTCTCTGGCCACCTACCGACGGACCGGTTCCAGCACCGACGCCACCGCTGCTGGCCACGCCCGCGCCGAGTAGCGAGAGGTTCAGAACACCCAAGCCAACGCTGGCAGAGGGCAGGTCCGCAGCCATTTTGCTTTCAAAGCTATTCTGGATTTGAGCTGTGGTCGTATCGATGGCAATGCCTGCGCCCTGCACTTCAACGGTGGTCGTGACGGAGCCGATTTGCATCGTGATATTGGCAGTAGCGGTCTTATTAAGCTCGATTACCGCGCCTTTCAAGGAGGCACCGCTGAAGCCTGGGGCGCTGGAAGTTATGTCGTAGTTGCCGACGGCAAGGTTGCTGAACCGGTACTCACCGTTTTCGTTCGATTTTGCTGTAGCCTTCACTCCAGTATCCACATTGAGGGCAGTAACCGTTGCGCTCGGGACGGCTGCGCCGCTGGCGTCCAGTATCGTGCCGACGAGATTACCGCTGGTGGACTGTGCGAAGCTTGCGAGCGAAAACAGTACCGCCATTGCAAGCAGAGCGAACACGGGCTTAAAGAGGTTCTGTATTCGAGTTGTTGTGGGTTTCAATTTTGATTTCCTTTCCTTAGATCGGCTGACGGGCCGTCTCCATTTGCTTTGCTCTAGTGCACCTGGTGGGCCAAGGCATAACCCGATGTATAGCAGTGTTATACGAGGGAGGTACTATGATATTCAGTAACTACAGAAGTGAATTTCCCACATTCTGTAGGACTGTGCCGCAGGAAGGAAGTTGAGTTCTGAGAAGATCTGGAGGGGTCGGCGCGCCGAGAAAGAATAGCGTGGGACCGGGCGGGCCCGGCCCCACGAAGTTACAGCCTAAAAGATAAACTTCACGCCCAAACGAATGGTTCGGAAATCCTGGTAGGCTCCGAAGTTGGGGTTTTGCGCGGAGAAAGCACTGCTGAGTGTGGTGCCTGGGCCGCCACCGTTGCGATAATTGGCACCGGGGAGTCCGTAGATGGCGTTATAGGGGATCGTGGTGGCGGTACTGACGCTACCCGGGAATACAAACTTCTTCGGATCGTATCCTGCAAAGAACTGCTTTATAGGTAGCTGAGCCTCGGAAACGGCGCCAGTCCGGTTGATCTGACTGTCGCGCGAGATCGCTGCGGCCTGATTGAACAGATTGCGAATTTCGGCTTCGAACCTCAAGCTGGTTCTTTCCGTGATCTTCACGGCGTGAGATAAAGACAAGTCCGTTTGAGTGTAGACCGGGGTCCGCCCCAAGTCGCCGCGTCCGTATGGGTACGTCGGAGCCGACAAGTAGATCAGCGACGTGGAATCATTGGTCCCGCTGAATGCTATCTGATTCACACCGAAGAAGGTCTCGCCGATCTTTGTTTTTAACTCATAGGACCCGAAAAACTTGAACGTATGCGGCCGATCGGTACCGAGCAGGCCAAGCACGTTCTGCTGACTCCCGGTATCGTCGAAGTAAGTGTACGGCAAGTCAAAGGCGCGGTTGTTGTTGGGGTTGGAGCGTCCGGATTCATCCGAGTTGCCCAGACCGGAGTAGTTGCCGTAGAGGCGGCTCCACGTGTAAGACGGGACCAAGTTGAACCGGCCAACCTGACCTTGCAGACGAAACTCGACGCCATCATACTGCCGTACTGCTTTTGGAACAAGAAAGTTCCCGTTGGGGGTTTTTCCATCGTAAATGTGCAGAGGATCTTGGCGAGTCTGGCCGTACCCGGGATTCCCAATCAAATAGGTTTCATTATCCTCCGCGTCGAGAACTCCGATATCTTCGATGGTCTGCAACAGGTCCTTCCGCGTATACCGCACGGAAGCAACCAGCCGGCTGGCGAGTTGATGGTCTACGCCGATATTGAAGTCACGCGATTTGTAAGGCTTTAGGTTTTGCTCAATACCATCCAATTGTCCCTGAGCGTTAATTGGGACAGTGCGGTTATCGAAGGTTATGATCGGTGTTCCCAGCGCCCCGGGATTCGTTTTGCTCAAAGAGAGTACATCCGGTTTGTCCAGTGTGTAAACATGGCTCATCCAGAACTCCCCACCAAAGGAGCCGCGCGCCAGGTTGTATTTGAGGACGTCGTAGAACAAACCATAGCTGCCGAATACCTTCCACTTGCCGTCGCCTCGCACGTCCCAGGCGCCGCCTATGCGCGGTGCAATCTTTTGACCCCAATCGAAGGAGACTGGGTTGGCGATTTTCTTACCATTCACTTCCGGTGTATACGGAGGCAGGAACTCATTCTCGAACCGGACGCCGACATTTAGGGTTACGTGCGGATGGATTCGCCACTGATCCTGGATATAGAAGCCTTGATTGCGCCCGTTCACTTTGGAGTTGTTCTTTACTCCGTCTTCCCAGGTGTAGTAGCCGTATGTTCCCTTTTTGTTAGTGATGCTTCCCCGGGTGTAGGCGTCGCCCCAATTAACGGTGAAAAACCCGTTCGGGTAATCGGCCAAAACGTCGTTGCCAACGCGATTCAAGGCATAGCCTGCTTTAAATGTGTGTTGTTGGCCAAATAGCGTAGCGATGAAAGTTCCATCGAGATATACGTTCTGCCGCGTTGTGGTGTCCCGGATTGTCTGGAATGTACTGCTTACGTTGGAGAAGCCGGTGCCGCCAGGCGTTGGAACGCCGGCCGGGGCGCTGGTCAGGTAAGACACGTAGGGGGCTGTGGGAATACCATAGTTGCCGCCCTTGTCGTTTAGAAATTTGTACCCGTAGCGCGCGCTGAAGATGATTCTGGGCGTGAGCGAGTACGTAGCTCCGGTATTGACGGCCTGAGAAGGGGTGTAACCGCCTTGGATCGAGAGATCGTTGGTAGGAGCGGTAATGCGCGGATCCCGGTTAGGCAGAGACCCTGTACGTTTTTGCGGCGACCAGATATACGATCCGTAAATCTGCAGCTTGCTCGACGCCGCGTAATCCAGCCGGCTGACGGCATAATGACGGAACCAGTCTTGCTGGAAAGTCCGGGCACCGGATGTGTAGTTGATGGTACGATCCGTGTGTTCGATCTCCGGAGAGTAGCCCGCAAAGAAGAACACCTTATCGCGAATGATGCGGCCCCCGGCTGTGAAGCCCGGATACCACAAACTGTAGCTATCCTCTTTAGGCCGGAAGAAATCGGCTGCGTTGGCATTGGTGGGCGAGCGCTGCCAGAAACCCCGGTCGCCCGCGTTCAACGGATCGCCTGTGTATTGACCATACACAGTTCCATGAAACGCGTTAGCCCCGTTCCGGATAGCGACGTTGATCACGCCACCCGTGGCACCGCCGTATTCGGCCTCGAAGCCGCCGCTCTTGATCTGCAACTCCGAGATGAAATCCAGCGGAATCGAATTCGACGAACGCAAGGCGCCCGAAAGGATATCCGAGACCTCCACCCCGTCGAGATAATATGTGTTCTCCAGCCCGCTGGAGCCGTCCACTTGAATGCCCCCAACGCCAGCGCTTCCGCCCTTGACTTCCTGGCGGACGCCCGGGGCCAAGGCAAGGATGGAGTTAAAACTCCTCCCCTTGGCAAGATGATCAAAAGTGGCCTGACCGATGACCGTATCGGTCCGGCTGGAGGTAGTATCGAGCGAGGTGGCCGCGTCCATCACTTCTACTACCTGCGACGTTCCGCCCACGGTGATCTTCGGGTTGTAAGTGATCCGGGATCCAAGCTGGACCGCAAGGTTGGATTGCTTCAATGAGGAGAAGCCGGTGGCCGAGACTTCCAGCGTGTAAACGCCTATTGGCAGATTGGCGAGCGTATAAGCGCCGCTGCCATCTGTTGTCGCGGTAACGCCGCGCGGATTGCGCTCGCTGGTCGCGGTAATGGTTGCGTTCGGCACCACAGCGCCGCTGGCGTCCGTAACCACGCCTAGGATCGTTCCCGAGTTCTCCTGAGCGTATCCGAGGAATGAAAAACAAAGAATCGCGCTGACGGCGATCCACCAGCCG
>JBBSEX010000100.1:0-7441 GCA_038239345.1 Bryobacterales bacterium | reverse complement strand
GTGCGCAATCAGCAACCCACGCTCGGCCATCATCTCGACCAGATCGCGGTAGCTCAGTTTATAGCGAAAATACCAGCGCAGGCACAGAATGATGATTTCATCCTCGAACCACCGGCCTCCAAACAGCGGGTTGCGAGGTTTTGTGCGTTGCGCCATAGTCTCCCATTCTCGCGCGCTAACAGCTCAAATTCTATCTGCACCAGAGCCCGCAGGAACGTCGTGCGTAACGTTTGACCAGCCCGAGCATCTCAATTCATGAGAGCGGAGGTGTGAGATAGATGCGCAAGGCGACAGTCATAGCAATCTTAATATTGAGCTCCACAGTGGCCATGCGGGCACAGCTGAAGACCCTTAAGCCTGGATGGAATCTCTTTTCGCCGCAGCAAGACGTGCAACTGGGCAAGGAAGCCGCGGCCGAGGTCGAGCGAAAGATGCCGGTGATTCGCAATGCCGAACTGGATGGCTATTTGAACAACATCCTGAATCGGCTGAAGCAGTCTCCGCATGCAGGCGGGTTCCCGTACACCATCCACGCTGTGGCCGACAAGAATGTCAACGCGTTCTCGCTGCCCGGGGGCCCTCTTTTCGTAAACACAGGACTGATTCTCAATGCCGATAACGAAGCGCAATTGGCCGGCGTGATCGCCCACGAGATGTCCCATGTTGCTTTACGCCACGCCACGAATCAAGCGAGCAAGCGAAACTTCGTCGCAATCCCAGCCATGCTGGCGGGAGCAGTGGCCGGTAATGGGTTATTTGGACAGCTTGCGCAACTAGGCCTAGGTCTGGGCGCTAACTCGGTATTGCTGAAATTTTCCCGCACGGATGAATCGCAGGCCGACTATAACGGGGCCGAGATCATGGCGGATGCGGGATATAACCCGATCGAGATGGCGAATTTCTTCGAGAAGCTCGAGAAGCAGGGCGGACCTCGGGGCACGGTGTCTCAATTACTTTCCGATCACCCCAATCCGGGAAATCGCGTCGCGGCAGTTCAGGACGAGATCCGTCAGATGCCGCAGCGTTCGTTCGATACGAACACCGGCGAATTTCCGCGGATCAAAGATTTTGTGACCCATCTTCCCGCGCCAGGCCGGTTGGTCGGGGAATATAATGACGGCCACCAGCCCGGAGCTCCGCCAGCTCGCCCGAGCGGACGCCTGCGCGAGTACCGCGGCAACTCGTTCAGCTTTTCTTATCCTGACAACTGGCAGGTGTTTGGCGATAACCAGAGCAACATGATTACGGTGGCTCCTCAAGAGGGACTAATTCGAGGAGCAAACAACGCGGTATCGGTGGGTTACGGCTTAGAAGCAAGCTATTATCTTCCAGAAGGAAATAGCATCGATTTAGTTGGGGACACACGCCGGCTAGTAGCGCAGTTGCAGCAGCAGAATCCCGGCATGCGAGTAGAGAGGGACAGCCGTGACATCCAGGTGGGCGGGCAACGCGGACTGCTGACGGTCTTGAATAGCCGCTCAGCCTACCAAGGTGAGACGGAAGTGGACTCGGTGGTTACCGTGCCGCGTCCGGATGGCCTATTCTATATTGTTTTCATTGCGCCACGTAGCGAATCAAACCGACTCGATCAGCTGTTCAATCAAGTACTGGCAAGCGTTAAATTCAATTAGAAGGCCCGCCGGGCTCAGTTCCCTCCCGAGCGGTTACCGCTTCGAGTGTTGCCACAGACCTTTGCCGTGGCGGCTGCATGGGGGCACTACTGGGACTGGCGATTTGGGGATTATATTCGCTTAACAGTTCACGAGCCACGGCGGGCAAGCTGGGTGCGCCAATACTCGATTCGCTCGCGCTGGGATTATTAGTGGCGGCGCCGGTCGGTGCTCTGGGTTTGAGCGTGCCGAGCAGCAGTGTGAACAGGAATTGGTCAACGCCGCTCCGGCGATGACATTTATATAAGGATGGCCAGCCCTAAAGGTAGAGTAGGGGCGCTCGTTTGTACAATACGACTGTGAGAATCTCGATCAATGTCGTCTTGAACCAATGGCTCGGATAGAAAAACGTACCACATCGCCCAAAACCGCGTCCAACTCCGTATGGACAAATTGTCTGCGACGGCGTTTGAAGCGGTGGGTTTTTGAAGCAATTCCTGATACTAACATTTCAATTCTGGCTGGTGTGGAGCGCATCGCAGGCTCGGGCAGCGGTGGGAATCGTCATCTACGAAAGCAAGGGTGTAGATGCGCGGCGCACCAGTTCGGGACATGTTGCGCTGATAGCGACCACTTTATGCGCCAAGGGAATCGATCAAGTGCGCATTTGCGGGGATGGCGAGAAACCCGGGGTAGTGGTCACCCGTTACGCTAACCTGGCGTACGGCTATGATCGGACCATCTTCGTTGCGCCAATTCGCGACCACTTCATGGCAACCAGCGATGAGCGTATGGTCCCCGCGCTGAGTAGCGGCGGGACTCTGGAGGCGATGCAGATTGAATACTGGCGGACTCATTTGCGGCCCTATTTACCACCGTTCTCGCAAGCCCGCTATCAGGGACTACGCGATGAACTGGAGCGCTTCGATGCCGGGCGCACTTTTCGCCGTCTCATCAATTTCGAGATTCTCATCGGCGCCTTAGCGCCTCAAAAGAAGAAATACCCGACCGAGCCGATTGCAATTATCGAACCCGTGACGAACGAGATGATCCCGAATGGCCGTTGGCGCGAAGCGATCGGCGCGGCCCACATGCGAACTTCCATCATCCTGACAGTGCCCACAACGGCCGAGCAGGAGGGTAAGTTAGTCCCGTTCATCGAAAAGGTGAATAAGCAACCGTTCCAGGCGCTTTCCGACAACTGCTCCGACTTGGTGGAGAGGGCGCTGGTTGAGGTGTTCGGCGACACGGGCCTTCGGTTCCGTGCGCGCCAAGCCAAGGTCGCCGATGGGTGGGTGACCAGTCCCCTGTCCGTGGCGACGGATTTCCTGGGGTACGCCAAACGCGAGCGCATCGAGGTTTCCGTCCAACCCGTCCCGATGTTGAGTGACACCCGACGGCCGACGGCGCGTGTGACGTCGCTGAGCCGCGGCTCTCTGGTGCCCAATGCCACTCAGGGGAAGCTGGCTTTCTCGATGAAGATTTATTTCAATACATTGAACCCGCTACTCGGACTGACAGCCTTCACAGTGGACAAGTTGTCGAGGTTCTCCGACCTGCAGAGACTGGTGCACGAACGGGGCGGTGGCGAGCTGTCACGGTTGGGCCATACAGTTCGGACTAGCAAAGCTTCGCCGGAGGTCATCCATTCCTGGCGTCGGGAGCAGGTACGCGTGTTCGGGACCACTTCCTGCTGGAAATCCAAACGGGATGACTTCGGGCGGCTGGTGGCGCAAGCGCGCGAGGCGGGTTTGTTGACCAACGCCGAACGCGCGCTGGTGCTGAAGCCCGGCCGCCCCTTCCTGCTGCCGCGTCTCTATGAACGGACTGCCGCCAGCCAGCACCACGAAGGTGCGTTGTTGATGGGAATGCAAAACCGTGTTTTCGAACCGGTTGCCCTGATGACGAATTTCCTGCCGCTTTACGACTCGCCCTTGGCCGACGGGGTCTCTGCACTCTCTCGCTCGCTGGTACCGGGACGCGAAGCAATCCGTCAAATGGCGCAGGGAGGCGACCGCGAACAGCTGCTGATTGCGTTCAAGATCATGACCTCCGTGATCAACTATGATCTGTCTTCCGAGCAGCCGCACCGTCGTAACACGGATCAATTCAGCCCCGACTGGAACCTGTTTCTGGAGGCAGCGCGAAACAACGGCCTGCGCGTTCCTACGGAAGGTCCCATGGTCGAATCGCCGGCTGATTGCTCCTGCCGCGAGTTCGACGAGGGCAAAGCTACACGAGACGCACTGTCGGACGACAAGGGCGTCTGGCACACCGTGACCCGCGACACACGCGACACCCTTTTCGGGGCAAATCGCTAATCAAGGGTCGACTTCAGCGTGGTAATCCACGTAGTCGATATGCAGCTCGGTCCTTCCGAACAGGAAGCTGTCGGATACCGCATGGGTACTCTTGGCCAGCCAGAACTCTCCGACCTTTGCGAATTCTCGAACGATGTTTGGCCGGCCGGTGATGAAGGAAGGACTAGCGCCGGGACGACCCTCCAGGCGGACCAGCGACCCCCCGTCGGTGTCGATCCAGGCACGTCCTTTCAACAGATGAGTGCTGGCCCTGCGGGGTGTGAGATCAACGACGAAACATTTCCGGTTGGAACGGACCTCCTCACCTGAAAGATGCATGAGATAGTTCTCCGAATTGACCAGGGTCTGACGCCGGACGTCGCCCCGGCTCATGTCACCTTCCTCGCGGAGAAGACGATCAAACACCCTCGACTGAAGGGTCGGGGAGCCGCTTCGGGAGATGACAGTGCGCGTCTTGCCGTGGTCTCTACGATAGATGGTCGCGACGGTCATTTGGGCCGATATATTGAAACGGCTGCAGCGGATCACATACTGCTCGGTAACTGAGTAGCCAGCTACGCGGGTTTCCCGCAACTCAGCCGCATCACGTGCGCGAACGACTGCCGGCTCTAGCGCTTGCTGTGCAGCCAGTGGTCCGACTAGGACGCATGCGAAGAGTATAAGCCCGAAACCAAGCCCTTTGCGCCAAGTCGAAATTGGACCGGCAGATCTACGTGGAGGTTCGGACAGGAGGTGTTGTTCGTGCATCGAGGAGCGGCCAGTTTTTCCGGAAAAGGTAAATCAACGCACGGATCCCTTCGTAAGTTCGAAAGTAGGGATTGGCACGGAACAGATCGTTGCGCATGCTCAAGATCTCGCGGCGTGCGAATCGCTGGACCCCGGTTCCATGCCTGGGAACCGGTTCCAACTCGGAGGTTTCCGTCGTCATCCTGGGGCGGGTGCAGTTGTTCAAGTGCACCAGCGCCAGCCGTCCATCGGTGAGGATAGGATCGCCGGTGGCATTGCGGGCAGACTTCGGAAAGCCTGGGCGATTGATCCAATCGACATTCTGTACGCAGGATGTAAATGCCAGGTCGTAGACGATCTTCTCGCGCTCCTGGTCGATGTTCTCCTCGATCGTATGGGTGAAGCGCCCACCCGGCCGAAGGTACGCAAAGTCAAGATCGCGGGTTGCGGCAGCCGCCCAAACTCCGCGACCGTTCCACCGTACCGGCTGCTTCCAGACGCGGATGTGATGGCGCTTGGCCATATCATTCAAACCTTTCTCCATCGAGATGTGTGCCTCACAGTCATTGAGCAACTGAGCCGACATAGGAGCAGAACGGTATCCCATGCCCTCAGCGACTGCTTTGAAACCCCGGACTTTGGATCGAAATGAAACCGGATGAGCTTCTTCCCAGCCTGCGGCCGCGAACGCTGCCGTAAGCTGTTCCTTGGAGCCAATCAAGCCGATGTTGATCAGATCCGACGGGGCGGAAGTCAACGCCGATGTGGTGCGGGTGGGCAAAGTCGCAACCAGACTGTCTACATCCTCTCGATCTGCCGCGGGAAGAGGGCTAAGATCTCCCCCGCTCTGTGGCCACCCGCTCACCTGGAGCAACGTAGTCGACACCAAATTCAGTTCGACGCCAGGGGGAAAATAGATTTCAGGTTCCGGAACCTGCACCACTAGAGTCTTGATGGCCCAATAAGCAACCTGTGCGTGAAAGTGCCAAAGCAGGGCCGTTTTGATATAGCCGCAACCGCGATGGGTCAGAGTGCTGGTGCTGCGAACGCGCTCGATCAGGCCTTTGCGGTTGACCTTCTCGCGCCCATTGTCCACTTGTATCACTCGCGCGGAGATTGGCAGCTCCGACCGGTCCGGAAGAACCAGACGATCGAAAATTAGCTCGATGGCCGCGCTTTCGTGGACGATACCAAAGCCCACTCGCCGGACTGATTTCACTTTGCCAGATAATGTGCTACTGGCCGGTAGAACGGTCGAGCCGTTCACTTCGACGGGAGCAATGAGAACCGCCTGCACCCATGAACCCGGTCGACTGGCATAGGTGCCTACCGTGGAGGTCAACCTGACGTGGAGCTGAGTTCCGGCCGGAACCTCCAGAGTGGATAAGGAAGATAGTACCGACAACGCATAAATAAGAGCCGACATTCGGGTGATCATTATCATAATCTAGATGTCAACGCAAAATAGAAATGTCCTATTCTCCGCAAAGTAGAAATGTCCTATTTCAACCAGGCTGAGAACAAGTGCATGTTAATCTGAACGCAATCCGCGAAGGGGTCGCGCCCGACCCGGAGATCCAAGGCCGAGGCGACGACGGGGCTGGCTCCGAAGAAAGCATCGGCAACTAACCCTTTGAGGGCCTCTAAACCGCTATCAGAGGGTTTCGACTTTAGGTGGTGCTCTTGATTTTGACTTTGACCTTCTGTATTTCTTTGGTGAAGTTTCGGAGGAGCGGAGGCCTTGGATAAATCCAACGCGAAGATGGCCGGGCTGCTCTTGCCCGGCTTTCGTTTTGCCTTTTGCTCGGGGTTCACCAGGACTCCGGAGGCTTGCAGCCAGAACCCTGTGCCGCCTGCCACAGTTTCGGCGCATTCAACTCGAAGTTCTTGTTCCAAGTACTCGGTTGACGTGAGGCCGAAACGGATCTTTCCTTGGCCGGTTTTGGTTGCGCCTGCTTCGGCTGCGGCTCACAAATACTTACCGCCAGGTAGCGGTCCTGAAAGCGAACCGCAATGTCCCCATTCCAGCGCCGCTCCACCCGGACCGCAGCTCCGCGCAGTCCTGCGCAGATCGCCTTTTTATCGATCTGGTAAATCTTCGAATCAAAGTGGATGGTGTAATCGTTATCTACTTGGCGAGTCTCCACATGACTCAGAATCGCTGCTAAATCGTGCTCCTTTTCCAACGGCCGGTGCGCGTCATCCGCGCTGGCAGGCACCACCGCCGGAACGAGTAGTGGCGAGCGTCGTCCTATGCTTGGCCTGCAGTGTGGGATTCAAGCTATCCGGGGACTCACTTCAGTCCAGAATGACGTTCTGGGAGTATCCGCATTTTCCACAAGGCGACACACGGGCTGCTTTAGTATCAAAAGTTGAACAAATGCCGGGCAAACACGTTATCTTTGTGCATTACATGTCCTTCCACAGCCCTCACGAAGAGTGGGTCTACAATGGCGCCGACATAGACGGCAGCAAGATCGTTTGGGCTAATTCAATGAGCACCCAAGAGGATGCCGAGTTACGTAGCTATTTTCATGACCGGCAAGCCTGGATTGTAGAGCCGGACACCGATCCAACCGGCTTGCTGCCGTTTTCGTACAAGTCGCATGTACGCTACGGTCCATTTCAATAAGCCAACTGTGCCGGGCGAGGTCATGGTTATCCGCTACGCGGACGACAATGTGCTTGGGTTTCAGCGTCGGGCAGAAGCCGACCGGTTCCTGGAGAACTTGCGGGAACGGCTGCGGAAGTTCGGGTTGGAACTGCACCCAGATAAAACGCGCC
>JBBSEX010000099.1:0-7464 GCA_038239345.1 Bryobacterales bacterium | reverse complement strand
GATCTTGTCGTAATACAGGGTCAAGCGCTACACTTTCGCGTTATCGATGGGCGGGCAATCTCCGACGCATGGGACAGCAGTTGGCAACGTTCTCGATGATGACCCGGCCTTGGCCGTATCGCTACCCTCGTAGGCGGTCGCCGGTTGGAATGGACCTTATCTATCGGACAAGGGGAAGAGGCTTATCTCGGGCATGGGGAAATGCTTCCGGTTGTCGGTGAGGAGTTGCGATCGGTTGGCTATAGCGACGGCGGCGATGGTCACGTCGGTGTAGGAAAGTGTGTGTCCTTTTGCCCGCCAGTCCCGGCGCAAGAGACCGGCTTGCTTGGCGATTGCCGGTGTGACCGGGAGGCACTTCAAGCTGTCCAAGAATGCCTCGGTTCCTTGTTCCTCGCCAGCGCGGAGTCCGGCATACACCTCTGTGATGTTTACCGGACAGCAGGCGAGGACGTGCCCTTGGCCGATGAGCTGGTCAAGGAGTTCAGTGCGGCCATTTCGTCCGTTGAGGTGATCGAAGATGACGGTCGAATCGAGAAGAAAGGCCGACATCAGTGGCTTTGGTTCCGGCGCATAGCGTCCTCAAAACGTTCATCGGGTTCAGACCGGATTTGCTCAACGTAAGCTGCGCTCCCCTGGCCTAGCTCGGGGTGGTCGACATCTCTCCAGATCCCGGCGGAAAGCTTCAACGCCTCGCGTTGTTTATTGCGCTGTACATCGCGCCAGAGAACATCGACGGCATACGCTGTGCGTGGCTTGTGTTCGGCCCCTGCCAGCCGGTCGAGTTCGTTGGCGAGTTCCTCTGGTATCTCGATTACGTTTGGCATAGGTTCCTCAGGTTGGTGCCTTGACTGGTTCCCAGCCCTGGTACCTCAACCTAAATTGTAGCCGCCTTCTTTTAAGAACCGCATCCGGCGATGAGCGGCTACACCGGCGTTCGCTCTCCCTGCCTGACTATTTAACAGACCGTATTAGTGAGCCGGTTGAAGCACACGCTCTTATTGGTTAGAGGATCAAACGCTACGATCTTGTCGTAATACAGAGTCAAGCGCTCAGCCGCCGTGGTGTTCACAGCGTCCATATCGGAGATCGAGGTGATAAGAGCGTCGCTGAGCGTGAGCCGCAGCACTTCCGTGTTGGCGCTGTTATGTACAGAGATCTGAACGGTCTGCAAACGTTGCTGTTTGAACAACAGGGTGTACAACGACACCGAGCAGTCATCCCAGCTCTTGGTGAGCACAATTTCATCAAAACTGAGCGTGCCTGGGCCACTCTCACGTCCAGAACTACTACCTGGACCCGGGGCTGCCGCGCTGACTTTCTCCGCGAGCGATAAGGTGGTGAAAGCAGGGGTGGCAAAACCGTTACAGGCATTGCCGGCGGATAACGTTACTGAGGTTCGGGAGGGTGCAAGCTGCGCCAGGCCAGGCGTGGCTAGCGCCAGCGAAGCGGCGAATACTGTGAATAGAATGCGCGAAGTGTTCATTGTGATTGTCCTTTTCTGCGTTTTTTAGAGTTGGCCGGACTGTCTCCGGCGTCTGTCACTCTGGAATGCGCGCGTTTTCAAGAAACGGGGTCAGCTTCCCGAAAATCTGTTCACCAAACCAACCCTGGGGCGATCTCAGGGATTACAGGTAAAATAGAATCCACCAACAGGAGGCACACGATGCCCGAGGCCGGTGACCCCGAGGCCGATAACAATGATGTTACGCGGCTGCTGGTGCAACTCCGCGCAGGCAATCAGGATGTTGCCAACCAGCTAGTTCCATTGATATATGGGGAGCTGCGTCGAATTGCCGGCGCTCAGATGGGGCGAGAGCGGGCGGGCCACACGCTGCAAGCCACCGCAGTAGTTCATGAGGCGTATGTACGCCTGGTCGGCGAGCAGGAATTCCCATGGCAGAACCGGGCGCACTTCTTCGCGATTGCTGCCCAAACGATGCGGCGCGTCCTGCTGGATTATGCCCGGCAGCACCGCGCGGGAAAGCGCGGAGGCGACCACGCGAGGAAAGTGGAGATCGATGCGGAACTTCTGATTGGGGACGACCGGCTTGAGGAGGTTGTGGCACTGGATGTCCTGCTCGGGCGGTTGAGCGAGATGGATGCGCAGCAAGGGCGCATCGTCGAACTCCGTTTCTTCGCCGGTCTCAATGTCGAGGAAACGGCGGAAGTACTGGGTATCTCCCCCAGCACGGTGAAGCGGGAATGGAGATTGGCCAAGGCTTGGCTGGATCGAGAACTGGCCGCCGTAAAATCCGAGTGAAGGCGGAGCGTTGGCAGCAGGTAAAAGCGATTTTCCACCAAGCGGTGGAATGCGATTCAGCGGCGCGCGCGGAGTTTATTCGTAACAGCTGCGGCAGCGACCAGGATCTTCTGAGAGAAGTGGAGTCGCTGCTCGATTCCGAACGTGCTCCCGGTGCGCTGCTCGAGAATCCGGTAATGGGAGCAGGCGCAATGGCGGCAGCGGTCCCCGCGCGCAGCGTCAACCCGATGATTGGCCGCGTCATCGGCAACTACGTAATAACCAGCGAACTGGCCCGAGGCGGCATGGGGATCGTGTATCGTGCGCGGCACGTGACATTGCCTCGCGAGGTGGTCGTTAAATGTATCCAGCCACTTGCGTTTTCAGAAGAGGCCCGGAACGATCTGCGTTCCAGATTCAGGCGGGAGGCGCACATCCAATCCCAGCTGGATCATCCGCACATTGTGCGAGTATACGAGTTCTTCACGGATGCAGAAGAATACTTCCTGGTGATGGAGTATGTTCCTGGTTCGAGTCTTAAATCCATACTCAGCCGCCAGCGGTTCCTGCCCGCGGAACAAGCAGTCGCTTTGGCTGTTCAGTCGCTCGATGGCCTTGCGCATGCCCACTCCCTCAATTATGTGGATGAATCGGGGAACACCGGCGTCGGAATTATCCACCGTGATATTAAGCCGGCTAATCTGCTGGTGGATGAGCACGGGAAGCTAAAGCTGACCGATTTTGGTATTGCCAAAGTAGTCGGTGAAAGCCATCTGACGAAACCCGGATTTAGTCCCGGAACGGTTGAATACATGTCACCGGAGCAGATCCGCAATCTGACTGTGGATGCACGTTCCGATTTATACAGCTTAGGGGTGACGCTGTATGAACTGCTCGCCGGCCGTGTTCCCTTTCCCGTCACATCCTTCAATTCCGATTACGACATTCTCAGAGCACATACGGAGACGGAGCCGCCCCTGATTCAAAGCTTGAATCCCGAAGTTCCGCCGTCCTTGGCTGAGGTGGTGACTCGATCGTTGAAGAAAGATCCGGACCAGCGGTGGCAGACTGCCGCAGAGTTTCGGGAGGCTCTTCTGTCGTACCCCGGCAGGCGAGTAGTTGTGGCTGGGTCTACCGTTGTCCCGCCTGCCCCTACCGAAGCCAAGCGATCGGGACGATGGTATGCGATTCTTGCGCTACTGGTGGCGGCAGCCCTGGTTACTGCCCTCTGGTTCGGACGAGGTGGAAAGAGTGTTCAGCCCGCCCTGGACCAACCGTCCATCGCTGTGCTGCCCTTTTTGGATATCAGTGCCGATAAAAACCAGGAGTATTTCTCAGATGGCTTATCCGAAGAACTGCTGAATGGTTTAGCAAAAACTCCGGGACTGCGGGTGGCTGGAAGAATGTCGTCATTTCAGTTCAAGGGAAAAGTTGGGAATCTTCCCGCTATTGGTAAGAAGTTGCACGTAGAGACGATCCTCCAAGGGAGCGTGCGTAAGCAGGGCAACCGGGCCAGGGTCTCGGTCCAGTTGATCAAAGCGGCGGATGGATTTTACTTGTGGTCGGAAACTTACGACCGGGAGATGAACGACATTTTCGCCGTGCAGGAGGAGATTGCCCGGGCGGTAACAGAGGCGTTGAAGGTAAGACTATTAGGAAGCAAGAAAACGGCGCCATTCGCAAAGAGTACGAACGCCGAAGCCTACAACGCTTATCTGCAGGGGCGCTACTTCCTGCTTCGATCCAACAGGGAAAACCTGGCCAAGGCGGTCGGTTATTTCGAGCAGGCGATCAAGCTCGACCCTGGCTATGCGCCAGCCTGGGTAGGATTAGGAGATGCCCACAGCAGACAGGCAGGCGCGGCGTACATTCCTATTGAGGATGGTTATAAGAAGGCGCGGGCGGCGGTGGATCGAGCGCTCACGCTGGACCCGGATCTAGCCGACGCCCACGCCATTCTGGGAGAGATCCTGATGCTCCACGACTGGGACTGGGCTGCCGCCGATGCGTCTTACCAGCGGGCATTGGCGCTACAGCCTGGGAACGCCGGTGTGATAAGGGCCGTCGGTGCGCTGGACCGTTTGCTGGGCCGATTGGACGAGGCGATTGCCTGCTACCGCCGAGCCCTCGAGATTGATCCGCTTTTCGGCCATAGGAATCTCGGGTTAAATCTGTATTACGCGGGGCGGCTGGAAGAAGCTAAGGCCGCCCTCGAAAAGGCTCTTGAAATCGATCCGGATGCTACTAACACTCACGCCTTCCTAGGCCAAGTCTACCTGGCGCAGTCCCATCCCCAGGAGGGCTTGGCCGAGGCGAAGAAAGAGAAGCAGCCTATTTTTCGCCTGCGCGGCCAGGCGCTGGCCTATCATGCCCTGGGCAAGACGAAGGAATCGGACGCGAGCTTGGCAGAGCTGATCGCAAAAAAGCAGGCAGAGGCGCCTTATCAGATTGCCGAAGTGTATGCCTTCCGCGGGGAAACGGACCGGGCCTTTAAGTGGCTGGAGCGCGCCTACACTGAGCATGACCCTGGACTGACAGAAATGAAAGCGGATCCACTGCTACACAGCTTGAGGAGCGACCCGCGTTACGCGGCTTGGTTAAAGAAACTACGCCTGCCGCCCCTCTGAAGTAACTCTTTTACCATTCCTTATGGCCGATGTCGCACGGGCAATGGGGCACGTATCCGGCCGCGGCTGCCGGCGTATTCGAAAGCGAAGGGGCCGAAGCCGGCGAAGTCAGAGCGAGCACCAGCGGGAACAGCAAATTCAGCAGGGTAATCATTGTAAGGAATCTCCTTGGTTTAGATAGCCAGCTTGTTAACTGGCTTCACCCTTAAATGCGCGGGTTTCCAAAAAGTGGGGTCAGCGGAAGTTTGCAGAACTAGAACCTTCGTTCGCTACCTGAAACCGAGGTCCTAGGTTCAGATTGTGACCTGAGCACCATGCGTGTTTGCGAGATAAAACGCATGATCATATTAATCTGAATGGCCGATGTTGGCCTCTCTTGAAGTGATCTCCTTGTCTGTGATTTAGGCGCACGTTGAGTCATCGGCGTGCGCCCCTCTTCTAAAAAACGCTCAGTGATTAAAGGGACGATATGATCAAACTCGCAGGAAATTGGTGGTGCCGGCACTTCCACAACAAGTTGCTCCGGCCATCATGCGGTCATTACCTCTGTTACGTCTGTCTGCGCAGTTGGCCTGTTCCCTGGGCACAATCTGCGGCTCAAACTCAGGCTTTTGATCCCCCGTCTGGCGTACTCTGGAGGAAGGAGCCGAAGCCGACAGAACCCCATGGATAAGACTATCCGCAAATACGCCAATATCGCCGACCTGGACGAGATCAAGGCGCAGGAGTATCGCTACTGGCAAAGCCGTCCGGTGCATGAGCGGACGGATGCGGTTTCTGAACTTACCCAAGCTCTTTACGCGATGAAGGGCGCGGCTCCCGATGTACCCAGACTTCAAAGAACTCTTGTCCGTTTTGAACGCCTACAACGTTAAATACCTGGTTGTGGGGGCCTACGCCGTGTCCATCCACGCGCAGCCCCGCGCCACGAAAGATCTTGACATTCTAGTTAAGCCAGACGCCGAGAACGGGAAAGCGGTCTATGCGGCATTGGCTCAATTCGGCGCACCGCTCGAAGGGTTGACCTTCGCCGACTTCGCGGAGCGCGGCCCGTTTTTCCACATGGGCCGCGAGCCGGTTGCCGTGGACATTCTTACGGAGATCCCCGGCGTTGAATTTGATATTGCATGGGGCCGTCGTGTTGAGGACGCGATCGACATAGCGACCGGATTGAAAGTGAACTTCATTTCACGTGAGGACCTTATGGCAGCGAAACTCGCGGCCGGCAGGCCACAGGACCTTGCGGACGTGGTGGCTATTCAAAAGGCAGTAGAAAAAGAGCGCCAAAAAGCCAACGAAGACGATACCGGCCGGGCCTAGTCGTTCTCTAAGCTTGGCTCTGTTCAAGCAACTGTTGGACTCGCTCGTGAAAGCCCAGCTGGGGATTTCCGTTGACTGAACGCCCCATCGGCGATTCACGGTAAACGCGCCACATGGTAAAAGCTTTACGATGAAAGCAGGCTAGGAATATGGCAACTCTCGACTGGTCCCAATGTCCCGCCGTGGAAAGCATCCCCGGCAAAGTTAGTGGTGCGTGGGTCTTCAAGGACACGCGCATGCCGGTTTCCATTATGTTTGAGAATTTTGAAGCCGGGGCCACGATCGACGAAATCATGGAATGGTTTCACTTGACGCGGGAGCAGATCATCACCGTCCTGGAATTCGCAGCGCGGAGCCTTGATCCACCCCCACCGCCGCAGCCGACCGCTTCATCAACGGTCCATGCTCATCCTCTTTGATCACAGTACGCCCGCTCCGTTGCGATACGCCCTCGAAGACCATGTTATTGTCGAAGCGAATTGAACGCGGCTGGGAGAGGCTTGTTAACGGCGCTTTGCTCGACGCGGCGGAAGCCGCAGGCTTTGAAGTACTTGTGACCGCCGACAAAAACATCCGGTATCAGCAAAATTTGATAGGCCGGAAAATTGCCATTGTCGTCCTTGGAAACGCTCAATGGCCCGTCTTGCGCCGTTACGTTGAAAGGGCCGTTGCTGCCGTGAACGCGGCCACACTGGGCAGCTATACTGAAGTCGAAATCCCTTTCAAGTAAGCACCGTCTTCTATCAAAATCGACTCCCGATGGCGTCCCTCAGCATCGGCGCCAGGGCAGCCGTGTAGCGTGAGGCCCCCTCCGGCGTCAAATGAAAACCATCTCGAAAGTCGCTCCGGGACACCGCCCCGACGCCTGCCAGAACAGTCGGAAGCGGAAAGCTACTGGCAGCAGCCGGACCTGTTAACTTGCTTCCGACACCCTGCACGTACAAGTTCACGATACTCCCCGGCGCCCCGTACACCGGTACAGGCGGCGAATAGCCGCCCCCAAATATAGTACTGGGTATTTGAGCCGGAGCGGACAGCGTAAGCACAAAGAATATGCCTAGCCAACGGCTTCTGTTCCAAAATGTCGCCAAGCTCATAATATTTCGTAACTCAATTTTCGATCTTTACGCCATGCCACACTGACTTGGACCGTCTTCTCTACTGCTGCTGCAATGAACCGAACGCTACTGCGTGGAGGTCGTGACCAGCAGCGCAGCGGAGGAATACGTTGCGCTCGGGGTAACCACCGTGCAAAGCAGCTGTTGCGTTCCTGTACCG
>JBBSEX010000098.1:0-7525 GCA_038239345.1 Bryobacterales bacterium | reverse complement strand
GCTGCTTCAGCACGCCGATAATCTGTTCTTCTGTGAACCGCCCTTTTTTCATCTTCGGATCTCCTTTTCGTCGCTTCTTCCTTCTGCGCCGATCCTGAAATCCTCAATTTTATCTGGTCCAGATTATCGAGGGCACGTCAAGGGTGCACTGCGCCCGTTCTCAGAGCCAGCTAAGGATCAAGAGACTGAGATTCTTCGAACTACCGCAGTCCGCATGCTAGATCTTCAGCCAGGTAACCGTCCGGACTTATTGAGCAAAGTAGAGCAGGAACTCCATAGGTTGCTCAGCTAAGCTACGCCGTCTTTCTCCACTTCGTCCTCTTCCGGGTGGACGCCGCTTGGCTGCGGCTCGGACGGGCGTTTCGGACTGCGCCGGTTTCGCGCCAAACGAAACCCAACCGCGTTTGGCACTCGCCGCGCTTTCACTCACGCCCTGCCACTCTCCTTCGGCCTCCGTTCTGTCCCTTCCACCAGTATCGGCTTGTTTTTTCCCGCTGCGCTCTAGTGAAGAAAAAAACAAGCCGATACCGGCAGAAAGGGAAAAACATGAAATTAGAAGAAGTCAACCAACGAACCAAAGAAGCCGTAGATTTTCTCGTCCAATCACTGGAGTCCGGTCACAGTGAGGTTCTCGCCACATATCTCGGAGCAATGGCGAAATTTCACGATTACAGCTTTGGCAACATCATGCTGATCGCACGTCAGAAGCCGGATGCTACCAACGTTGCCGGACTTCGCACTTGGAACTCGCTTGGCCGCTTCGTTCGCCGTGGCGAAAAAGGCATTTTCATTCTTGCTCCGATGGTCGGGAGACAAAGCACCAAGGATGTAGCGACCGACGAGGCAAGTAAAGACGCAGCAACCGAGGGTCAGCCGACGCTGTACGGATTCCGTGGCGTACATATCTTCGATGTCACGCAAACGGAAGGCAAAGAGCTTCCCGCTCTCACCGAAGTACAAGGCGACGTCAGCGGCTACCGCGAACGGTTGTTCAACTTCGTGGAAAGGCAAAACATCGAGCTTGGTTTCTCCGAGAGAATTGCTCCCGCGAAGGGTCTCTCCCATGGCGGCAAGATCACGCTGCTTTCCGGGATGCAACCCGCCGAGGAATTTTCCACGCTAACGCATGAGATCGCTCACGAAATGTTGCATCGGGGCGACCGTCGCACGATGACCACAAAGAAGGTGCGCGAAACTGAAGCCGAAGCCGTGGCCTTTGTGGTTTGCCAATCTGTCGGCCTTCAGAACGGAACCGCATCCGCTGACTACATCCAGCTCTGGCATGGAGACGCCAACCTTCTGCGCGAGAGCTTGCAAGCCGTCCAGCAAACCGCTGCCGTGATCCTCGGGGGCATTGCCCCCGAGCCAGCGGTACTTGCTGCCGCGTGAGTCCAAAGTCTTACCATCACAACCCAAAACAACCTGAGAGGAGATTGACCCTGCTGAATACGCGAAATTGAGCAGGCTACCGGCTGGCACCAGACCGGATGTAGCCCTCCAAGGCGTCCTCCAGATCCAACGACCACTTGGCCCGGTCATCGCTGGAGAGGTAGGACCAAGCATACGCCGCCGTTGCGCCTGCGGCTTCGATTTTCTGCACAATCATCCGATAGCGCGCGGTGGGCGTGGCCTGATCTGCATCAAGCGGCCAATCCCTGCTGAGTACCGTGGCAAACTCGCCGAGAATGCATCCGTTGCACGACGGCAATGTACCCTGCCCGTCATTTATATAATAGTGAAACTGTCGTATGAAATTCGGTGAACCGATGAGGTCCTTCACGGCGAGGTCTTGTGCAGCCCGGCTGACAAAATCCGTGAGACTTCCGGCCTTCTGAAAGCCGATAGTCGCCGCAAACCCCGCTTTCGCGATCAACGAGCAGCCTTCCGCGAGAAACGAGTACATCAATTCCGGCTTCACCCCCGGAGCGCCGTCCGGCTCGTTGATCAGTTCCCAGACGGGAACTGTCGCGGCGTATTTCTGCGACACCTTGAGAAATGGTGTCAGCACATTGTCATAAAAGAGCTGACGCGACTCCCTGGTTGCTATGAAACTTCCTTTTCCACATTTGATGAATCTGTTCCAGTCGGGATCGCTGGCACGCTGTTGCTTCGCGTCGATATCTTTTTGCCTCCTGTAGAAATCATCCACGAATTCCTTGACGCTGGGATACTTTGCTGCAAACGGACGCTCGTCTCCCGCCAGATAAATTCGCGCGGGCATGAAGAATTGATGGCTGATGAGAGACGGAAGTAGCACGCAGTCAGCGCGCTGAAAGACCTGCAGCGCCCGCTCGAAGTGACTGACCATTCCAAGTGCCTCGACACTCTTCGGCCTATAGTCCCACTTCCGATCCTTGTATTCTAGCCCTTCGCAGTTCCAGCCATCCGCCAGAATGAACCATCGCACGTCGCGGATTCCAATACTCCTAAACTGCTGTAGAGATCCTTCCAGCCGGGTCATCGGCCCGGCTGCGCCCGATAGCTGGAGGCTGTCGTCCCAGGCCGGGGGCGCATTGGCATTTTGACGGGGGAGCACCGATGGACCAAAATCCCAGCCGTGCCGACGCCACGGATAGTTGATTCCGATCTTCACGCGACATCCGTAGTGCGAGCTTGAGGGTTACCGCGGGGAGGCTCTATTCTGCGATCCATTTTTTCGCCGCCGTATCCCATTTTGCGGAAATCCATTCGTCACCTGTGCCCCCCGGTTTCGGGATTTTCATCCAGGCGGGAAGATCAGGCTGTGTGCGCAACTTGACTAAGGTGGTCGGTACTCGCACCTCCCAGGGAATCCCTTCGGGCGTCGGATCACCGGCATTCTGATCCTGGCTTGCCCTGATCTCTTCCGTGATCGACAAATACAGCGGGCTGTTCACGTTGACGAAATCTGTTCCGTCCCATAACGCGCCGGTGTCCAGATAATGCGCTACCGCATTCTCAAAGCCGGGTCTCACCGGAAACACCGCCCGTGCCGCTCCCGCCTTCAGGAACTCGGCGTACAGGGGGTCATCGTCGGCAAGGAGCGCGGTATCGTACCAGCGGCCTTTGCGACCCCAGTAATACGGATAAAAGAAATACGTCATGTGTTCCCATTCAAAGGCCTGCTCGAAGAAGCGAATATAGCTGCCCTGCTCCTCGGCGGTCGCGAAATCCGGCTGTGGATACGCGTGAGGGGCCGTGCCGGGCTCCTCGACGCTGTCCAGCCAGCCAAAATGCTGATGGGTTAGCAGACTGATACAGGCTTTCTTCAACTCTTGTTTCTCAATGTCCCGGTTCGCTGTAGGATTGCGACCAAAGTTGGCCTGATTGCGCTGCTCGAAGCGCCGCGCCGCGAGTCTGCTCTCAAAATCCCCGAGGAGTTTCAGATATCCGGCGGTTATGGCAGCATGCGCGCCGATTTGCCATTGCGCGAACTTCGCGTCGGATCTGCGGCACTCAATCTCAACGGTGAGTGCGAAGTCGTCGATGTTGGAGGTACGGATCGCGACGCCGATCGCGTCGGTGATCGGTTCTACCGGCAGGTAATCCTGATAGACCGTCGCCTGCAGCCGGTCAATCCTGAAGAATTGCGTGCCGATGAAGACGTCAATGTACCTTGGGGAGCTAGTTTCTGTCCCTTCCGGGTTGTAACTGCCGCGAACGCTGGCGCGGGCGGTCGCGTATCCTTCCGGAACTACCAAGTCGATCTCTCTGACGATCTGCGGCTTGCCGTCGCCATCCTTGATCTTGAAAGTCAACGACTTCGAGACGGTTCTGGTGAGAGGCGGCGGCACGCTCACCGTCGTCGCCTGATACTGCGACGCATAAATTAAGTAGTACGCTGAGACATTAAGACCGTCAGCGTCCAGCACGTCATTGCCGTCCGCATCCTTTAGGCTATCCGTGGGCAATTCTCCCAACTGGTTTGCACTCAAGGTGAAATCAGCTGGCTTGATCAGCGGTTCCTCCGAAGAGCTCGGCGACTGAATCGCGTCAATGAGAAAAGCCGCTGGCTCGGGCACCATCACGTCGAACATGACGCGATAGCCGTAGTTAAATACCTGTGCTTCGTAGATCTTGTCGACCCATTGATAGATGCCGACGATATTAGCGGCACCCGCCTTGTCGTTGGTAAAGCTGTGAACGTCGAGCTCCCCGAAAAGCTCCGTGATGCGCTGCGTCTGCTGCTGCAGCAGCCGACTGGTAATCTTGCTCGCGGCACGCGTGGTTATGTCCTTGCCGTAGGTGCTCGCCTGCTTGAGTGATTCCTGTTTCGATGAACTGGTCAGGAAGTCGACGCTGGTATTGATCTCGACCACCCCGCCGTACTTGGCGGACAGCGACACTCCGGCCTTGAGCTGGGAGTCCTCCTTCACGACGCTTTCGGATTCACGCTTGAGTTCGAAGCGATCCGTCGTCTGCAGATCCTTTTCCTCGGTAGTGGTCACTTCCGTTTCAGTGGCCATGAACTGATCGGTGGTGCGCCGGTGCTTTGTCACGTGGCGGCGGGTTTCCGAATCGAGCACGTTCTCAATATGCGAAATCTCGCGCGCTTCATAGCGCAGCAGGTTCTGCCGAACGACTTTCAATTCTGCCATTCCAACCGACTGCAGGGTTCCGTGGGCCGTCGGCAAATTGGCAGGCGGTGACTCGATGATCCCGGCAGGGGCAGTGGGAGACCGCGGATGCACATAAGTGAACCCGCTTCCCAGAGCGCTGAGCGGGGTGCCTGCCGACGGAGTCACGCGGGAACCGAGCAGCGCGCTCTCGGTTTGCAGATGTTCACTGTTCAGTTGCTGGAGTGCAATGGGCAAAGGCGTCGTTGTTAAATCGATGTTGAGCTTCCTCAGTGTTGCAGAAACACCGGGTGGAAGGCTCTGAATCACCGAGGGATGCAGCGTCGTCACGGGTGCGCGCGTGGTTGCAGGTGCCGGAGCGGCGATCAAAGGCCTGAACGCAGCGAGCGCGCGACTCAAGAATCCGCCCGGACTCGGCGGCGGGGGCGGCGGCGCGGCCCGCTGCGTAGCCTCGGCCTGCGAGCGCGCGGCAGTCAGGCTTCGGGTGGTCTCCTCAATCTGCCGCGCGTGCTGGCGTAATTCCACTCGACGCTGCGTGGCCTCCTCAACGGCGGCTCTCGCCTTTGCCGCGAGTGCTTTAGTGTCCGCGGCACGCTTCGCGGCATTGTCGCGGTCCGCGGAAGGTAACGGAAACACCCCGGGAGGCAGCTTCAGGCTTTTGGCCAGCGGGTTGCCGCTGGACCTGTGCTCGTCCGAAGCGACGCCTCCGTCACCGCGCTCAATCACATTTATCGTGCGCGCAAGCTCGGCCATTTGGCTCACCGTGCCATTCTGGTCTGCATGCGTGATCGTGGCTGCAATAATGCTGTCGAACAACCGTTGCTTGTCCCGCAGGAACTCCGGATCAGCGGTGAGCGGATTGCCAGAACTCGTGAGCTCCCGCCCGGTCGCGCCCTGGGCATCGGCTCCACGCGAAGCCGCTTTCAACCGGGAGCGCATCTCATCAAGCGGCTTGTAGGACTTCAGCGTCCTAACATCCTTGACGAAGTCCGCAGACTCCATGAACGCCTGTGCGGTTTGCAGGATTTCCTGGCGCGGCGTGTCGCTGTCTTTGGCCTTCAGCAGCGCGTTTTGAAAACCACTGTTCGAAAGGGCCAGGTCGATCGCAGCGTTCGCGGCGACAGGCTCTGGGGGCCGGAGGATGACGAACTTAATAACTTCGTTCATGCGCTACCTCAACGATGGAATCGCTCAGAGCGTGTGGACTCTACAGTTTCTGGAAGGGCCGGTGTTGGAACGTTGCCATGAGCCTGTCGCGCTTGTTTATGACCTCAGGAGACGACGAAACCCAGGCGTGCGAGCTGGGACTTCATGTAGACCCAGGTAAACATCAAGGGCCGATGTCTGTAAAACTAAGGTTCCGGCTGTCTTCATCTAAATTAAGACGGTATCAGGGAGCTTGAGTGCGCCGATCTCCTCCATTGAAAACCCTACTGGCACTCTCTTGCGCCCCAATATGCGGTGCCACGTTTCGTCGAAACGCCAAAGGAAAAAAACTAGACAGGGCCGGAGGAAGATAACAGCGCACCTACCTTAACCGTGAATCAGGTAAATGTCAATCTGAAAATTATAGAGTAGTCTACCCGTTGCGCACTACCTGATCGACCATTTGCCACACAGCCAAGTGCCAATCTTCGCTTTGCGGAATAAGGTCAAAAGGGAGTAGGATTCAAAGTCTCCGCACGAGTTACTGGCAAAGTGAGTTGGCACCTATGACGAAGTCAGCCTTTGCCGGATACTGCTGGAAATCAGCCTGCTGGATTCAGCCTACCAACGCTCCGGCACCTCGGAAGACTTCCTCGGGGACGCTGCCAAGCGCTACCGCGTAGATGTCGAAAAGCTGCAAAAAACGGTAGCAGGAGAATTCGCCGCCAAGCATGAAAAGAACAAGGCAAAGTCAAAAGGGAAGGCCGCGGCGTAGGGCAGCCGTTTAATCCGATGGCGGGGTGCCGTGAGCACTCCGCCCTTTTTCTCTTTCCAGGCAGGGCGCCCCCAGCGGTAGCAATCGGGCGATTTACCCTCGATCGCTCGATTGAGGCTTCCGCCCGCGCAATTGTTCTACGACGATCTGATCTGCAATCATTCCTCTTGTTCATAGACAACGGCGTACGTCTTCAGGACTTTACCGTCTCCTGTTTTCCAATTCATCAGTTCGGGTGCTATCTCAATGCGCGGGTGCAGGGTGAAGTGCAGTGCTGTCCGGTCGGCAAACCGGACAGTCACACACCGAAAGTCTGATTCATTGGTGAGAGTGATCTTCTCGATAATCTTGCCAGCGACTTCGTTGAATTCGATGATGTTGTGGGACATGCTACCTCCTAGCCAAGACCAACGTTGCTCCGTGTGATCTTTCTTCGAGACCACTAGCGCAGGCGAGCAACTGTACAAGGAAGCGATTCCCCCCATGGTATCTTCCCGCGCCAAGGTCGCAATCCCGACCAACTGTGGCTTCCGTAAATCTCGGCTGATGGCAGTCGGAATCTGTGCCCGATGCGGGTTTTCAGATGCAAGTGATCGAGGCTACTAGTGGGGACGTCCTGATCTTTCCCCTTATCGCAAGCGTAATAATGTGGTTGACCGCTCTGTCCCCTTTCTATTCGCCTGAAAGAAAGGAGTATCGAGGCCTTATTCAAGCCTCAGAAGCGCGATCTCAATGCGGCGTCTCTGCGAGAATATGCCAGATGGACTCGCGATACCTCAATTGTGCTATCGACTTGAGAGCCAATTTAATAGAGCAGATCGATCCGTCCCCTTTTCGGGATATCGATATTCGCAAAGATCAGGTGGAGTGCACCCCGAAACTGAGACAGAGAAAATGGTGACAGTTCTCAAAAGGAGAACGAGTGTCACAAGAGCAGAAAGAAAAACGAGAGTACACGGCTGAGTTCAAGCTTTCGGCGGTGAAGCGGGTGTTGGCCGGTGAGGGCGTAAGCGCGGTCGCCAATGACCTGGGTATACGCCGGAAGCGT
>JBBSEX010000097.1:0-7579 GCA_038239345.1 Bryobacterales bacterium | reverse complement strand
CGCCGCCGGGGAGGGTGGGCAGCCCGCTGGGTTTGTTGACGGCCAACAGATGGGGGTCTTCAAACAGGACTTCGAAGTGCTGAGGGGAGTCTGGTTCGATCCAGGGTGGACGGTTCCAGACCAGGGTTTCGCCTGAAGTGACCGATTCGCTTCCGGTGGCGGTGGCGCCGTTGAGGGTGACTTCGCCGTTGTCCAGTTTTTGTTGCCAGGCTTGTGGGATTGAGTGGGGGGAAAGGCTTGCCAAGTGGGAAAGCAGGGTTTGGCCATGGTATTTGCTGCTGATGATTGTGGTGTAGGCATAGCCCCGGTTGAGCATTTAGGTTGAGTGTAAGCTATGGCATCTGAGGAGCGAAATAAGACTAAGTCACTCGCCGACAGGTTCTGGGCGGATGACGCACGACTCGGACGAGCCGCGGGCCGCGCGAGGCGCCGTGCGAGTTGCCGACTAAGCGGACGGAGGATAGGCACGCAGACGCCATGATTCAGCTCGTTTGATAAGCTCCAAGATATGCCTGGACTTACCCTCCGAATCGTTATAGAGCAGCCGCAAACAGGCGTTGATTTCGCATTGCAGCAGGGAAAGGGCAGCACCTACGAGCCGGTTCAAAGGCAACGGTCCACAGGAAACGACCTCGCCTTTGAATTTCAACCTTCAATAAGGGATGGCGTCTCAGACAGCATGGCTGCCCTGGGCGGATCATTCGTACAGGGACCGCCTCGACAACGGTTCCTGTACGTGGATATCGGGCAATGTGCGGGCCAAGCCGACTCCTGCTGGAAGAGAAGGCTGAAGATACCTCTTGAGGGAATTCCGGCAAAACTGATTAGGACAGGAGGTGTGCTCGAAGCCCGCGTTCCCGGCACGGGCAGGGACGGCGGTCCCAGTTGCGCTACCGTCAAAGACTTCGAAGGCTGGAAAGTCGAAGACCGATGAGCCGCGACGAGCGCGACTAGAAGCATTTGCCCAACTCGGAGCGGGCTCTCTGGTCAAGGTCCGCGAAGGGAACTCCAGGGTCTCGCCCGGAAAGAGGTCGGAAACGGTCAGGAAATGACTCGGCAAGGTGAGTTTTGCGCCCTTGCCGCTACTCAGCACAACCGATGCGTGCCCGGCCAGCACGGTACCGCCGTTCCCCATCGACTCCGTGCCGTCAATCTTGTACTCGACGGGCGCTTTACCATCCACAAACACCGTCATCGTGCGCCCCGTCTGAGGTTGGGGCGACCAGGTCAACTGCATCTCACCTGAGCGGGACGAGGAAACGCAGATCATACTCAAGCGAAATAACAGTGCGTCCGTCGAGCCTGCCGTCCTCGGCGCTACTTCGCGATCGATGCTGGCCGACACCACACCGTTTTCCCGGCTCACGAACCAGTCCTTGGCTCCCGTGGCTTGTTCCCTGGTCGATTGAAGCCACGCCTGTTGTGCGGTCTTATCTGGCACAGCGTTGCCCGCCGCTCCCATGGCGCCGTTGTTTAGTTTGCTGAGCATCATGGCGGCCAGCCCCGGGTCTCGCTTCGCGGCATCGTAGTGTTCGAGCGACAAGCCTCCATTCTTGGCAGCATCAGTATGGCGCACGGCACAATATCTCTTCACCAGTGCGTTCTGCTCCGCGGCCGGCATGGCCGCCCAACCAGGCGCGCAAAGAACCGCAAACTCTAAGGCCACAAAATTCGCATCCCACTCCCTCCTGACAGATTACCAACGTTGGGCTGGCCGGAAGTCTCCATCGGATGTTTCGAACGGTTGGCGGAGAAGCCCACAGGGCCAACATAGTTTGCCAGCGCTTACCGATCCCGGCCTGATTACGCGCTACTCGGAGAATGCTGGACGGGCCCGACCCGAGACCGGCGAGGATCGCTCCCGTGAAGCGCCGTTGTCGGAAGTGCATCTCAGGTGCCCAAACCAACTGGTTGTGGCACGGGTCCGTTCGCAAGATTAGAGCCGTTTCCTTGCGGTCCTCAACACACATGAGCGGATGGAGTGTTTAGGCACACCAGATGCTAATGAATTCCAAATCGATAGGCCGTTTCGGTCAGACGGTGTTCGGGATAAACGTTTCTTCGAAAGCCAATTTCCCTCGCTGGACGTCGCCGGTTCGGCACCGGTCTCCCGCTCCATTTCTTTTCAATAGTTAAACGCCAGCGGCACTTTCCGGACGCGTGAATCAGCCCTCTTTCCACCTGTTATCTGAGTGAAGGGGAGGGTGGGTTCGTAATCTGCTGATCTTAAGCCACTTCGACGCCGGACGTCCAGCCGGTCCGTCAGGCTGACTACCAATCTACTGCCATCGGATTCCAACGGGAAGCAGTGGTACAGGCCGAGTAACCGGACCAGGAGTTTCCGGCCAGCCGCGTAACTCCGCACCGAAGCTGTGGTTTTTTCTTCTGCCGGGCAATGATTTGAGATAGAATATGCGCCTATGGCCATTCTTGCTTTCGGCGTGTCCAAACGGGTTTTCTCGGCGCTTGCGATCTTCGTCGTATTCGTATTCGCTCGCCTTGTAGAAGGCCAGGAAGATAGTTGGTTGCGAAAGAACCAGTTCGAAAACCGTTGGGAGGGTTTGTTGGACGAGCCTAACGCGAGTCTGGCGTATCGGGTGATGGGCTTCTTTGCACTTGCCGGCCCCGGAAAGCGTAGTTTGCCCGCGACCTCAAAGGGCACGCTGCTGCGCGCGAGATATTACCTGCCTGAGAACGAAACGGTGTTCATTCGTGCAAGGCAGATTTCTGGCGACAAGAACTACCTCATGCTGGCGATGCCGAAGAAGACAGAGCATGGCGCAAAAATATGGAACGAATTCAATTGGCTCGGGGATGTGATCGCGCACCACCAGATCCAGTTGGGTGATGTCGGAATTGTTGCGAGAGTCGGAAGTGAACAGGAATATGCGTCTGAACTTGCGCCGGTTGTCTTCTTCAGCGGTATCATCACGCCGGCGGAAATCACCACGTACGAACTGATTCTGAAGATTCAACGCCGCGCTCTGGCCAGTTTGAGTTATGGCGTCTCGGCAGGCGAAGATCGACATCAATGTTACTACTCCGCCAAGGACCCCTGTTTAAAAAATTCAGCGCCTGGAAGTAGCGCTGCGATCGAGGCTGAAAGCGTGGTCCATCTCCAGCTTATTCTCGATCTTGCGCCTGCTGAGAGTCCCGTGGAGCTACATCTAGAAGGTCGTTACAGAAATAGCACGGAGAAACTGGTCGCCAACTACCGTTTCTATCACCACCGGCAATACCCGTGATCAAACGAATGAGCATCATAAACGCAAAACGCCGGCAGCAAATCTGGGGTCTTTCCATTGCCACGTTGTGTTTGACGGTGCTTGCGATCTATCTTTCCCAACGTCGGGTGCTCACCCCGTTTTCGGCGATTATTCGTACGAAATCCATCTCGTTTTGCCTGGGACGCTGGAACGATGATCGGTCCGCGGGATTGTTCAACTCTCAGGTACGCCGGGTTGATGTTACACTCCAGTCGTCCTGTTTGATCCGGCAAAGTGAAAAGGTTATTCGTCCCTCGATAGGCTGCTACTCTGGCCTTCGCCTCGGGAATGTGAGACTGACCGGTTTGGATACTTCCTTGGGACGGCGGCTTTTCCTTCGTGTGAACGACACTGTGTACTTCCGTTTGAGTCGCGGACCGGACGACGCGCGCGCCGGGTTCGCCACGATCTTGCTTGATTCCAAAAGCAGGCTGGCGGACAAGAACTTGGCGCAGTCCCTCGGCCCTAACGATACTATCGAGTGGTCAATCTCACCGGCGGACGGGAGTCCTTTCGCATTCAACATCGATTTCCACGAAGGAGCGGCACCTGAGCCCGAGCTAATGATCCCCGTCCAGGAAGGCAGTGACATTAGATTTGGTAACGATGTTATCCCCGACGCCACCAACCTGCTGACCGTGGCCGAGCAACGCCGGAGCGTGGACGAGAGACTAGCATTAGCCAATCTGCACGATGCGCACGTCGTTCAGCTAAGCCTCATAAAACGGTCGAGGTCGCCAAACCTGGATTCGATCAGAGTCACCCTAAAAGGTGAATCGGACCGAATTCAAAACGGTTCACGAAACGAAGCCGCGCGGAGACTGGATTTACATACTGGGGCAGCAGGTCTTACACTATTTTTCGCTGCCTTGAGCGCCATCGCCACAGCACTATATTATGCGCGTGAATTAACAAGGAACGGCTAGGAGCCTATGCGAAACAAGGCGAGCCTGATCCTGCTCATCTTGATCGAGGTCAGCTCGGCGCAGGACTCCGTTTCTGACATCGTAAAGCGGAGCATGGACGCGAGGAATAAGTTAATCGAAAGCCTCAAGCTGGGTGTCGTAAGGGTGGAGGCGCCCGAGAACACAAACGGGCAGACGGGGGTGGGCATAGTGATATCGTCATCCCCTCAAGAAATCCAGATCCTCACCGCCCTGCACGTGGTCACCAATGAAAAAGGAGAGGAGATTCCCGTGAATGTGGTCTTTTACTCAAATCAGACAAGGCCCGTTAAGGCCGAGAAACTGAAGAAGCAAAGCGATTCGCTCGATTTGGCGGTCTTAGCCGTGAAGTCGGTTCCGGACCATTCTCCCGTTGAGGGTTTTCCGGGATTTCAATTCGCCATGAGCAGCAACCTCCAGCAGGGAACCCACGTATGGACCTGGAATGGAGATTGGGTGATGGTCCCAAACACCGTCACGGAGGTGGATCAGCCGGGAGAGGTGGCCAAGTTCTTATATACCAATACCGGCGGAGTAGGTGTGGGTTTCTCCGGCGGCCCTGTGTTTGACGACTATGCGAACCTTATTGGCATCCACGACGCGGGGGCGGGGGACAAGTTGGGAAAAATTGGGCTTGCGATCAAGATCGACGCGGCATTCAAGACGTTGAAGTCGCTGGGTTACACGGTGCCCAAGCTGGGACCGGGTTTTCTGTCTACGCTCGGCCAGCCGACCCAGGCTGCTGCGGCCAAGCCCATGCGCATCTCACAGCTGACGGTTAATGGAACCTTTCAACCGGTCGGAGGCGAATCCGGACAAATGTTAGTTACCCTGACGCCAAATGCCGGCGGCTCCACCTACACTGCCCGCCTGAGAGGCGGCTTCGGGGCGACGTTTGTGAATGGCACAGCCAACGAAAACGAGCAAACGTTTACCTTCAAAACATTGCAAACGGGGATGAGCATAATGCCTCTAGGGGATAAGTACCTGAATGTGACTGGTGGTTCGCTCAGCCTAGCAATCAACCAGACAAGGTCTGCCACAGGTGTGGCGTTAGGCAATGTGAGTGGATCGATGAATTTTGTGGGTACTGCAGCGACACGCGAACAACTTGCGGCTAAACGGCGTGGATATGGGCGAGCCGCGCCAACCGACGACACCCCGGTAATGGTTTCCGGTTAACTTATAGGAACCTACTCTGCGATGCTGGTGCCCAAGGACTCGATGGCCGCAACCGTCCCGGCAACGGGGCCTAGTAGGGCGGCAGTTTCGCCCGAGCCGGCCCCGAGCGCGGACCATCGCAGTGGCGGAAGCTCACCGGCGGATCCTTGCGCCGACGGATGCAAGGCGGACATCGGCAGCTTCAAAATGGTCAAACGATATCAGTATCCGCATCCGACGTTTGGGACTTTGAAATGCGATGAGAAAGTGTTCGAACTTACTGCGGGCTGGCCCGGCGGACCTTATCTCCACTCGGTGGTTTGCGACGGTCCCAATGCGCGGGGAGTTCCGGTAACGCTGATCAATTTCCGTCTGGCGAAGAGCGACCGGGTGAAGGATGAAGACGTAACGATTTTTTTCGACAATGCAACGGGGGTGGGTAAGTTTCTCGGCGCGGACCGTCACCCCTGGCGGGTAAAGATATACGGGACCGGCTCGGTCGAGTCGATGTCGATCGAGATTTTGCCGCTATGAGCGCGAGTGGTGGGTATACCCTAGACGTCAGCGTGGCAGCTTTGGGCGGATCAAAGGGAGCTAGAACGCAGGGTGTATAGTAGGCCATCTGGGACTTCTGACCGGTTCGTACCCACGGCGGGGCGCATTCATGTCGAGAAATTCCTTAACCTGCCCAGAGCATCCCAAGCGCATTGCGAGCAGGGCTTTTCGCTGAACAGTCGCGGCAGCGGTCACTCCCGGGGAGAAACGCACTTTCTGTCGCGGTGCCGCCGCGCGGTGGACTGGCGCTAAACCTGTGCTCGTTACGGCGGGTATGTTATGGTCTCTGACCAACAGGGATTCGTCGTTCCTTCACTCCACTTTCACTCACTTAAGAGGCGATTGTTTTGCGGAATGTGGGAGTTGCTGATTTCCATGCACCTGGATGGACCGCCGTAGACGCCATCGTCTTGTATTTTCAATCTACGGTCTTTCCCTCGCTGGACGTCGCCGGTTCGGCACCGGTCCGCTGATTCATCCGGGCAGGGGTTCCTCCATTCGCCTCACTATCTTGGAGGGCGGCACTCTCAGTATGGTTGCGATCTTGACCACCACCGAATGCTGTGGTGATCCCGCAATCAGGCTGATGTCGGTCCGCGCCTCTGTCTCCGCGCTTTCATTTCCTTGCTGGCACTTGCTTTGCGAGCCGGGAGTGTCTCTCCGTCTCCAGCAACGAAAAGCTCAGCGAGGGAGGTGTCCAGAGCATTCGCCAGTTTTACTAGATTTTCGAGTGCCGGGTTGCGTAGCGCCCGCTCAATTCCTGCCAAGTAGGTGCGGTGCATATCCGCTAGCTCCGCTAATCGCTCCTGTGACCAGCCCTTGTTCCGTCGTAATTCGCGGAGTCGAACAGCCAAAGCCTGCTTGACCGCCTGGGTTGAGACCAACCCTCATCATCAAAAGATGTAGACTATGAGTCGATAGAATATAAGTAACAAAGGTCGAAAACTGATGGACTTCAGGGGCACCTCCGGCGTCGAAGTATTGCTGATCGGTATTTCCATTCTCGGATGGGCCTGGGCGCTCCGAACGCTCTTTGCAGCGCGGGAGGGGATTCTCTGGACGTTCAAGGCCGCGTTGATTGGCGTTTTTGCCTTCATCGCCGCTCAAGCGATTCTGATCGCAATAGGTCGGACCCGAAACGAGGCCGTAGTTGGGAGCTATATCGCCTCAGCCGGTGCGATGGTGCTCACGCCCAAGCGAACCCGCTATGTGCGATCCGATATTCGGAAACGCGTTATCGGCAGAGATTTGAAGGGAATGCCCTACGATGCCCGCAAGCACCACATCGATCATATCTGGCCGCACTCTCGCGGTGGGAGCAATACGACGGACAATCTGCGGGTCATTGGCAAGAAGGAAAACCTGCGTAAAGGTGCCAACAAGCCCCGATTGACGGACTGGCTTTAAGGGGGAACGGATGCCATCAACCGGCGAGAAGGTGGAAGACTCGGGACTATACGAATCCAGTTGCTGCGTAAGCATCCGATGAACCCCTCTGGCGGATGAGGCCGGGACGGCTAATAATGGGATGGGTGAGAGATTGCGGCGAACATTCAGCCAGTTTTTGGAGTGATAGCCGGATCAGGAGCGGGCTGTCTCGGCCCAGCGATGCGGCAGCAGTTCGTCCAACCGCTTCATGGGATGATCGGCAAT
>JBBSEX010000096.1:0-7769 GCA_038239345.1 Bryobacterales bacterium | reverse complement strand
ATTGCGCTCAAGGTTCTGGATTGACACCATTTCGCTTGTGGCGCACTGTGGCCCGCGCCGAATTTTCGTCAACTCCGAGGCAAAGTGCGCCTTTGGTTTCTTACCACGCACTTTCGCACGTTTTGGACGGCTTCGGCCTGCCCCAAAGCCTCCTGACAATCACAAAACTGCGCAGTACCCTTATTCTGCGCAGTTTGGATTGTAGGGCGGTTCAGGAAGGAAAGACAGCAGAATCGACCAACGAGCGGAAACTGGGTGGGCTATCTTACGGAGCTTAGCGGAGGTTTTCGGTTGGATGTGACTAGCACCCCTGCACAGCTTTCAGCTTCGACCAGGGGCGACAGTTTTCCCAGACCTCATCGGGAATCACACAGATCATGACGTGAAAGTTCTCGTCGCGTTTTTTGATCCGGCTCAGAGCGTCGTAATAAGTCCCGACGACATCGTAGGCTCGAGTATTCGGGTCCTTTTGGCTTGCAAACCTGAGCAGCGCATTGCGGTCTAGTGCGTGACGCCAGCCGCCCGGCACCGGCCATTCGGAAGAAAATGCTCCCTCAAAGCCCGGAAAGGGAGGCCACAACAAATATTGCTTGCGATCGTCGGGCGGAATCATGCGGCCCATCTTGCGCTTCGGTTCGAGCGGTTCGACGATGGCGTTCTGCATCAATCGAGACCAATTTTGAAATGCGTCCACACCCTCGGGCGCTCCGATCACGCCGTAGACGATACTTCTCGGGTGGGAACCAGTCCCGCCTGAGTATGGGCCGAAGAGCGCAAGACCCGCGTGCGGATCGAGTGTTCGCTGACCATGACGGAACTCCAACTCGGGTTCCGGCAGGACCTTCAGATTTGCTTTGAGGGTTACCGCTGCAGCCATCAGCTTTGCTCCTGTTCTTCGGTTTCCTCTTCCCAACCGGGAGTGTGCGCCGCTATCTGCTGGCGCAGATCTTTCAAACTCGCTTCATCGATTGCTACATCCACCACCCCTGAAATAGGGGACGACCACAAAACGACTCGCTCGCTCTTATCAAGCAGCACAATTTTCGGATTTCCTTTTGCAAGGTAGGAGGAGATCGCCAAAACGCGGCTGAGCCAGTGGTGATTGAACCACGAAGAAGCCAGGTGCTTTCGCCTCACGACCGTAGCCGCGTGATCGAGGCGCTTTCCGTTGCCATCCTTGAGGACCACGCGGATTTTCAGCTGGACAACAAAGCTGTCTCCGAGATCCTGCCGGATCTGGAAATCCGGTGCGAGGTGGTATCGGTAGACCTTGCCTCGCAAAGTCTTCTCGCCGAGGACGGATACCCAGGTCTTCCGGCCGCTGCGCCCGACGTATTTGATTTTGTTTTTAGGAAACAGCCCGCGAGGAAAATAGAACAAGGCGCTGTCCGGATCTCGCTCCAGTCCGCGTCGGATCAAAGTGCGGGCGAATGCCTGCCAGAGGAGGTTCGACACGATATTACGGGAGCGGACCCCCTCCACCTCATCCACTTCGCGCCACAGTGGATTTGCAATCACCTCGTAACTGCCGGGGGAAATAGGAAGCGGAGGCAGTGAAAATGCAATCGTCCGGTTCTTGGTTACGTAATGCGGCCAGACAGAGGGAAGTGCGTCGAGGTCGAAGGGGCGGTTGCCTTCCTTCCATTCGAGGACATGCAACCGCTCAGGAACCCGTTCGAAGGCGAAGCAATTGCTGTAGAGCGTTTCTTTGCGCTCGATCACAACGTGGCGGGGCAGGAACGTTTCGGCGGCGAACTGCCGGCCCTCCGCTTCGGTAAGCGGGCGCGGGGCTGCGGCCTTGCCCAGCGCCTTTAAGAGCTGGTCGAGACCGGCTGCCCAGTTCGTGAACGGGATGTATGTCAGATCGGAGTAATCCCATGGCAAATCGGAAGGCTTCAGTCCGTCCACGTTCAACGGGAGCATAAAATCGACCCCTCGCTCACGCGCGAGACTCAGCGCCAAGGTCCGCTCCTTACGCGGATTTGGCTTCTGCAGCGAGTGGCGCGAGAGCAACGCAATGAGCCGGAACGTGCTGTTCTTAATGGCGTCATCGATGATCTTCGGAAACGGCTCTCCGCCGAGCATCTGAAACCGATCGCACCAGACACGATACCCATGGGCCGTAAGTTGCCGTACGAGCCAGTCAGCGAGTGCGCAATTCTCCCATGCATAACTGATAAAAAGGTGATCCTGAAGCGCTGGCGCGGAAGTCACTGCGGCCGAACGCTTTGGTATCGGGTGGGCGTGCCCGTTCCGTGGAGGCGTCCCTGAGGGCACCTGATTTACAGGCCGAGATTCCACTCTGGGCCGAGACGGCTGTCTGATGTTTTTACGCAGACCAGTCCCTCTTTTCGCGCGAGGCGTAAAATGCCAGGGTCATAATCCAAGCCCTTCGGCCGCATTCTCCCGGAAGAGATTGCCCTCGCGGATGTATCGGCGCACCATGGCCACGCTCTTATGCCCGGTCTGCTGCATGATGGCCCGTTCGGATTTCCCTGCAGCGGCGGCGGAAGTGGCCAGGCCAGATCGCAGACTGTGGGCGGCGAAGACCGCCGGGTCGTATCCCAGCGGTTCCACCCACCGCTTCAGTACGAGTGCTACCCCTTCGCCTGAAAGCCGTTTCGGAAGCACCTGCCCGTGCCGGTTCATGACACGGAAGAGAGCGCCGGTCTCGATCTGGCCCGCAGCGCGCCAGAGTTCGAGCGCGCGCACCGGGCAGGTGGCTTCTTCCCGGCCACACGGAATCCCGACTGTCCTTCCCTGCCCTTCCTGATCCGTTTTGCTTCGGCTAATGGTCACTACGATTCCGTCGCGGTTTTCCGTCAGGTGCTCCACGTCCAGCGCGACCAGTTCGGAGCGCCGGAAGGCGCCGCTGAAACCGAGAAGCAGCAGAGCGCGATCGCGCGTCCCCAGTAAAGACGCCGGCAAACTCTCCAGAATGGTTTTTAGTTCCGACACCTGCACCGGCCTTTTGGCTTCCGGAGCCGTGCCTTTTGTGCGCCGAATGCCGGCCATGACCGTGCGGACGCGCGCATCCTGCGTGGGCGAGGGATGCCCGGCGAGCTGGTGCGCCTGGCTGATCGCCGAAAGCCGTCGCGTGAGTGTAGCGACTTTCGCCTTCCCCGAGAGTTCGGTCAAGTAGAGGATGAGACTGGCGGGATCGGATGGCAACCAGTCGAGCGCCTTCGCCCGGCACCAGCCGGTGAAGTCCGCCCAGTCGGCGCGGTACGCCCGCCGGGTGTTTTCCGATTTCGAGGCATCCACGTACTTCTGGGCCTGCTCGGCGAGAGTGGGGAGCCAGTCGGCATCGAGGACGGCTTGGCAGAAGCTGGCGTGGCGGACGAGAGCCATGGGCCGAGTGTATCAGGATTCTGGATCGTGATACAGTTCTAATTATCGCGATCCAGTTCGCCTGATTTAGTGTCAAAAAGTCTATTTGTAGGCCGTATGCTTACCTAACCCACTACATATTGGGTGTATGGTATACTGATTAGAGGAGATTTGGCGATGCCTACAGGGAAAACTGGACTAGACGGTAGACACGAGGACCTTAACGGACGGATCGACCGAAAACGCAGTGACGCCGTGAACAAAAATTTGCCCAAACCGATCCCGGAGTTCTCACCACTCGCGACGGTTGGCACCATGCGCGAGGTAACCGGCAAGGTCGGACTGAAGGCAATTGCAAAAGAAATTAAGAAACTTCGACCAAGCTAAAGCCGATGTCGCTCACTGCGGGAGTCCTGCATCCGAGGGGAAAAGGTGATCACGCCCTAACCAACTGGGCAGCAGGTGAGAATAATGCCACCCAATTTACTGAACTGTTTTGGGAGCAGGTTGTGCTCTGGGCTGGGCCGACGGCTGCGGACGACCTTCGAAGCCATTTATCACCGCCAGAAATTCCGTCATGTTCAGCCCGGCGCTGTTAACCACCTTGCGCGCGCGCGTAAATTGTCTCAGGCTCATCGCCGTCTCGATTTCCTCGCGATGCAATTGAATCAGGCACGCCAAAATTCCGGCGGCTGTGTCTGCATCCGCCGCCGTCTCCGGATGCTCGACCAGATCGACCTTCGAGCGACCTTCTAGGCGCTTTTGCATCTGCTGATAGTTGTAACGCCCGGTGAGTTGCACGAAGCCACGGCCCCGATACCGCTCTCCATCGTTAAAGTCGTCGCGAGGCGGGTCTCCATGCCGTGACCGCATCAGTTCCTCGTCTTTACCCGTATACAGCCGGTTTCCCAGATGCTTATTGATGATCGGCTTTCCATCCTTGCCGAATTTGATGGTCGAGTCATAGCTACCGAAGGGCCGTTCCGTGCCCTTATCTTGGATCCCGGCATAACCTGCCTTGTCGATCGTTTTCGAATACTTGCTGGCCGCTTCGGGAGCTGGTGAAAACACGCCGGTTTCGGCCCGTATAGTAGCGATGGCATACAGAACCAAGTTCCGGTTGGCGTACACGCCGTATGTCTGGAGCGCCTTACGCACCTTCGGCCAGTTTTGCGCCACGTTCGCCTGGGCGCGCTTGGGAAACAGACCAGCAACCTGTTCGGTTGTCAGGTTGGTGAGGTCGGAGCGTGGTTTCTCTGCGGCCACCTTTGCCACAAAGACCGCAGCGAGGACAAAGGCGAAAGCTTGCCAAGACCCAGGAGACCAGCGAACCGGAACTTTTAGCTCCGCTACCAAGCTGCTTCCATCGCTTTGCCGCAGCCCTCACGAGCGAACCTGTTCTTACGGTGCCGCCTTTGTCTCGACATATCCTTCGCTCTCATGATTCCAGGCCGACTGCGTTGTCGCTACAAAGTTTCAGTCACAGCAAGTCGGAAGTAGCCCGGCCCTCCGCACGGTTCTCAACTGTTCAATTTCTGGTGCAACTCTTTCAACGCCTGATCGTTTGTGAGGACGTCTTCACGAGGTTCGTCTAAAGCTTTTACGAACGTGTCCTCACCTATCAGATGACTCCCCCACTCGTCTTTCGGATCGAGTTCATTCACTGTAAGAAGCCAGTGCGTGTCGATCTCGTCCTTGCCACCGGAGGACTTGTACCAACCCGACCATGTGCAAATCGATGTATGACCGCTGCCCGGTCCGGGATTTGCGATTTCAAAGCACACAGCAAACCCGACCATCTGTTTATTTCCATCCAGATAATTCGTACGGCCTGCCAAGTCACGAACGTGCGGATCTCGTCCGACAATTGATCGGTACTTGCCTGTGAGACCATGATGCGCATCCTCAATCAGAAGCATCACGGAATTGAGTTCGTTCAGCCAGATTCCTGTCACCGCCATATTCAAGCACCTCGCTTGCGAATAGTATCGCAAAGCTGAGCGTTCACTAGAGTAGGCCTTAATCTAGCGAAGGCGGAAAAAACGGCAAGGTAGCTGTTCAGTGGATGGCTTTGGGCTGGGCGTGAACGTGGATTGCCCAAATGCGCTTGACCTGGCTAGGGCTACAGGCGGTCAAGGCCGCTGTTTTGTGGATAGTGTAACCAGCGGCGCGTAGCGCGACGATTTGTTTGTGAGTTGCGGTATCCGGAGCGCGGCCGGCGTATTTTCCCGCCGCTTTGGCAAGTTGGACGCCTTGGCGCTGCCTTTCACAGCGGATTTCATAGTCGTCGCGGGCCATCTGGAGAGCTAGCTTCAGGAGCAGTTCCTGTATCGACTCCAAAACGATCCTCGCCACGCCGTCAGTTCCGGCGGCAAAGTCGGAGAGATCCACCAGGCCCGGCACGGCGAGCTTTGCGCCCTTGCTTCGGATCGAGGCAACCGAGTTGTTCGGCTTCTGCGAGGGGAAGCCGACTGATGCGGTCGATCTTCTCGGCGACCACAACTTCGCCGGGCTGCAGGTCCGCGATCATGCGTAGCAATTCGGGCCGGTCCGCGCGTGCGCCCGACGCCTTCTCGCGGTAAACCCCAGCGATGTAGTAACCGGCGGCTCGCGCGCTTCGCTTGATCTCCGTCTGGCGGGTCAGGTCCTGCTCGTCGGTGGAGACGCGCAGGTAGACGCGGGCGACTTTGATCGAAGCATGGTCAGATGAGGTGTACTTCATTTGACCAACTCTAAACCACATGGCCAAGAGGATAGAGACCGGATGTTATTTGGCTGTCTCTCAATTGGCTATTCATCCTGTCCTCAGGGGCTGACCTGGATGTTCTGCTGGGGGAGCGAAGATCGTAATTCCGAATGCTTTTTTGATAGACCATGAAGCAGGACTGGCATCCCGAAGAACTCGATCGCTACTGGACACTCTCGGCGGAGGAGCGCAATCTGCTGGGCAACAAGACAGGTGCAACCCGGCTTGGATTCGCCGTCCTGCTCAAGTCGTTTCAGTTCGACGGCCGCTTTCCAGATCGCCGCGATGATGTCTCCGCCGCCATCGTGACCCACCTGTCGAATCAGACAGGCGCGTCCGCGGAAGCTTACTGGGAGGAAGAATGGAACGAGAGAACGCAGCGTCATCAACGCGCTCAGATCCGGGAGCACTGTAGCTTCAAACTCTTTCATGCTGAGGGCCTTCAAGATCGCGGCCTATGGATACTTGCGGAACCGGCGCATGGAGCCTCCGCCAACCGAGCGGCTGCGCCGTCTGCTGCGGCAGGCGGTTGCCGCACGTGAGCAACGCATGGTCGCCGAGGCCGCCACCCAACTCTCCCAAGCCACTCGTCACGCTTTGGATGCGCTGATCGATCTTCCGGCCCAGATCGCCGACGCCGACCAGATACCCCTCTTTCCCGTCCGTTCCGAGCTTTCCAGCGTAAAAGACGACGCCGGTTCAGTGAAGGTGGAGACGGTGCTTGAAGAGATCGCCAAACTCCGCCAACTGCGCGCACTGGAACTTCCTGAAACTCTCTTTCGCGCCGCGCCGCCCAAGCTCGTGACGCATTATCGGCAACGCGCGGGGAGCGAACCGCCACGCGAGTTGCGTCGTCACCCTCCGGAAATCCGCTACACGCTTCTGGCCGCATTGTGTTGGCAGCGGGAGCGCGAGATCACCGACAATTTGATCGAGTTGCTGATCCGCATCGCCCACCGCGTGGGGGTGCGGGCCGAGGCGAAGGTGGGAGAGGAACTTCTGCGCTTCGCCAGGAAGGTTGTCGGAAAAGCCCGGATTCTCTACAAGCTGGCCAAGGCGGCGAAGGAGCAGCCGGAGGGAACAGTGAAGAATGTGATCTATCCGGCGGTGGGCGAAGAGACTCTGGAGGAACTGATCCAGGAGGTCGAGATGGTCAATCAGCACGAGCGGCAGGTAAAAGTTGTGACCCGTGCCTCGTACAGCCATCACTACCGCCGCATCGTGCCGGCTCTCCTGGAGGTGCTTTCGTTTCAGTCGAATAACGACCGCCATCGTCCGGTGATCGAGGCTCTGGCGCTGCTCTATAAATATCGTGACCGCAAGACGACCGTGTTTCCCTTGCACGAGAGGGTGCCGCTGGACGGCGTCGTGAACGACGATTGGCGGGAACTCGTCGAGGATGAAGTACAAGCCGGGGCAATCAACCGGATTTCCTACGAATGGTGCGTTCTGACGACCTTGCGCGAGAAGGTCCGCTCGAAGGAGATCTGGGCCAAGGGAGCTCACCGCTACTGCAACCCGGACGAGGACCTGCCGCAAGACTTCGACTTAAGGCGCGAGGAGTACTACATGGCGCTCAATCAACCGCGAGAGGCGGAAGCCTTCGTGGGTAAGGTGCGCGCGAAAATGGAAGCCGTCCTCACTGCTCTCGATACCGATCTGCCCACTAATGCCCAGGTCAAGATCGTTACCT
>JBBSEX010000095.1:0-7814 GCA_038239345.1 Bryobacterales bacterium | reverse complement strand
TCCGGGCCTGTGGACCCGGGCTGCACATTGGTCGCGTGGCAATTGAAACACTGCAGGATGGTCCGGCGGTCTTGGAGTATGCCCATCTCCCCGGTGATTGTGGATACCTGTGCCGGATGGCCGAAGGTCAGAGCGAACCGGGGCGCACGCGGGAAATAAGAATACCGGTGCTCAAAATACCGACCACCAATCAGGCCTACCGGCGTGATGCCTTGTGCCCCGGCGCCGAAGGCCCACAAAATCGTGCCGGATAGCGTTTGCGCGTTGCGAAGCGGCGTTACGACCAGTTCGGACTCGCGTGCCTGATACGAGAGGTCAGCGCTGCCTCCTTCCTGGTGCGTCTTGCCTGCCAAGTACATCCACAGCGGACTCTGCGCAATCGGGCGCAGAGCATGGGCGTGGCGCGAAGTCATCTGCTTATCGTATTCCGCTCGATGGCAAGTCGCGCAAGCTTCCGCTCCGACATACGCAGGTTCCGATGCTACTAGCATGCGCCCGGCCAGCAACAGAGCCGGGCAGAGGCGCGATAGCAACATTAGGGCTTCGCGATTTCCCGCGGCACGTCTTTGGCTGACGCCGCGTTTAGACGGCTAACCGTGTCGTACTCTGAACGAGCCTCGCTAGTTCGTCCAAGTTTTTTGTACACCAAAGCCAGGCGGTAATGGGGTGATGGGTTTTGAGGATCGAGCTCGGCCGCACGGCGCAATTCGTCCAGGGCGTCGCGATCCTGGTTCATCTCCGTTAGCAGCGTTCCAAGCCTCAAGTGAGCATTGGCCATGTTTGGATCACACTCGATCGCGTTGCGATAAAACTGCATTCCTGTTTTGAAGTCCTGGCCAACACGGGCGATCTCTCCAAGGTAGAAAGCGGCCGGAGCGTGACACGGCTGATTCGACAGTTCCCTTTCGAGCCATGACTTCGCGGCGTCATAGTCCTGTTGGCGCCAATACAGGTAGCCAATCGCAAAGCTCGCGTTAGGATGTTGCGGGTCGCGCGCAATAGCAAGTTTGTATTCGGAGAGCGCCTTTTCGGGTTCCGATTGGTTCTCGTAGGCCGCTCCGAGAAGAAAGTGCCGCCATGGTGAATCCGGGAAGCCGCGGTTCAACTCAACAAAGCACTGACGCGCTTCTTTGATCCTCCCCAGTAGGCGATTGCTCTCCTCCAGCATGAAGAGGACATGGTCGGCGCGCGTCCCCATCTTGAGATCCTGAAGTTTATCGACAGCATTGGCGTAATCCGCCATCGAGAAATACGCCGCCCCCAGCAAATATCGCGCCTCAACAGAGAGCGCGGGATCAGAAGCGGCCTCACTTAAGTGGGGAATAGCCTCTTTAGGATGGCCGGAGCGGACCAGCGCCATGCCCAAGTTGAACTGGATTTCGCGATTGTGAGGCTCCAAACGAGCGGCGCTTTCAAGGCGCGGCAGATCATCCTGCCCGCATAGACAGCCGAAGTAAATCAGCCACGCAATCCAGGCAGAATTTCGCGTGACTCGTTGCGCTCCGCTTATGTGTCGCTCAGAAATACAGTCTCAATCCTAATTGTATGTCGCGGGCATCTCTCGCCGAGATAGCGGCTCCGAAATCCGCCGCCCCGAAGTTCGTTCTGAAACCATTCCACTGCGCGTGGTTGAAGATGTTGTAAAATTCCGCCCGGAACTGCAATCCACTTCCTTCCCGCTTGAACACGCCCTTAAAGTTCTTAAACAGGGAGGCATCGGTGTTATTGATCCCGGCAGCGCGCACCGTATTGCGTGCGGCGTTACCGAACTGACTCCGCGCCGGCTGCGCAAACGCAGTGGGATCGAACCACATCTGTCTCGGTCCGTAGATGTTTGGATCATGCAATACGTCCGGGCGGTAGGGCGCGCTGCCAATGCCGGCGTTGTCACCCGGAAGGCTGATGTTTAATGGCGTTCCCGTCTCAAAGAGGCTTATACCGGAAAACTGCCAATTGCCAAACACCTGTCTGATCAGGCCCGTGCCGGAGAGAAACGGGATGTCATAGACATAGCTTAAGATCATGATCTGTTGCCGGTCAAAGTTGCTGCTGGCACGCTCGAGGTTCCAATGATACGCGTCCTGGTGATTGTTGCCGGGTACATCGCCACTGGCGTAATCGAGGGAATGGGAGTAAGTGTAGGAAGCCTGCAGCGTTAGACCATGATACTGTTCGGTTCGCAAGCTTGCTTGAAGAGAGTTGTAGTTGGAATTGGTCCCATTGAAGTAAAGATTTATGTTGCCGTAGCCAGGATACGGACGCGCCTGGTTGACATTCAGGTTTCCCGCTAGCACTTGCGCCGCCCGATCCGGATAGGGCTGGTTGATGTTGCGGGTGTCTGACAAGAAAGTGCCCTTCGTGCCGACGTATCCGACGTTGGCGACCACGCCGCGCGCGATCCGCTGTTGGATACCCAGGTTATATTGCTGGACCTGCGGAACCGCGTAACTCGGATCGTAGACTGTCAGGTTGGACACCGGGATCGCCGCGCCAGCACCGCCCGGGTTGCTCAAAGTCGTGTTGAATATGGTCGCCGTGGAGACAAAGGGTGGGTTAGGTGCGACATTGTAGATATCGTTACCCTGAATGCGCTCGTAATATAGGCCATATCCAAGGCGTACAACGGTGTTTTCGCCGAACGGCCGCCAGGCAATACCGACGCGAGGCTGGAACAACGCCCAATGGTTGTCGACCAGACCTCGCGGAATTCCATTCTTGCCCGCGCTGCCAAGACCGTTATAGAGGTCTCCGCTGCCGGGAACGATGCGCCCGTTAGCGTCTACCTTGGGGGCCTTGGATGGATCGTAAAGCTTCAGGTAAAAGGAGGCCACGCGGTCTTTCTCCTCGAATGCGTGCGGAAAGGCGTCCCAAGCCAAGCCCGCCGTGACCGTCAATCGCGGCGACACTTTCCAGTTATCGCTTACATACAGATTGGCACTATGAGTGATGTAGTTCGGCGAGTATTGGTTCTGCAGTTCGGTGTATTGGAAGGCTTTCCCAAGTAGAAAGTCGGCGAATGCGTGCCCTGTATAGCTACCGTTGAAGCTGTAATTGCCGTTGGTCTGACCGAACAGATCTTGTTGCTTATGGAAGTTCATATACAAGCCACCGAGGACGATCGTATGAGGACCGCGGGTGAGAGTGAGGTTATCGCGCGCGATGAAGATTTCGGCCGCGTTTGTCCAGGGCCAGGATGCTAGATCGTAGTTCAGATTGTACACGCCCGAGAGCGAGATATTCGGAATCTTGTTCAGGCGGTTCTCAGGGAACAATTCAGCGATGGTGAGACCCGCGGGCCGTTGATAGTTGCCGTTCAGCGAGAGATCCAGTGGCTGATAAGTCCAACTCGCGGATACCTCGTTGACGGCTCGGGGGCTAATCGTAGATGTCAACTGTCCCAGGTACAGCTTGGGGTTGTTCTTAAGCACCGTAGTGGTAGTGGGAAATGTGTTTCCAGACCATAGGTTATTCGTGAAACTCTGGTTATTGGTCTCCTCGATAAAGCGGAAGAACATCTGTTCGTGGTCGTTGAAATTATGATCGACCCGCACGATTTCTTCGCGCAAATCGGTGGGCACCGAGAAAGATCCGGTGAAGAAGTTATTAGTGGTATTCGTCGGCAACGGAAAAATGAAGTTGGGTTTAGCAAGCAGCAGGGCGTTCGGATCGATGCGATCGGGGGGAATGATGTTGCTTGGAAACGGCCGGCCCGTAGTTGGATCGGTGATGGGCTTGGCGTAGTCGCTGAAGTTGCCCGTGCGCTGCCCTAGTGTGGGAGTGGCGCTGTTGAATATCGACGATTGTCGCAGTTTACGCCACTCCTCGTTGAAGAAGAAAAAGGTCTTCGATTTCGAAAGCGGGTAAAGCTTGGGGATGAAGAATGGGCCGCCGATATTGTAGCCGTACACATTGAATCGCAACGGCGGTTTAGGTTGCCCGTTGAGGTTAGTGAAGAAGTTCTTCGCGTCAAGCTTGTCGTTTCGAAGGTACTCCCAACCCGTGCCATGGAATGCGCGTGCGCCGGATTTGGTGGACACATTCATTTGGCCGGCCGAGCCGAAGCCCGTGTCCACGGCGGAGTTGGCGGTTTCCACTTTGAACTCCGCAATGGCCTCGACTGATGGCAGTACTGCGATACATCCGCCACAACCCCGGTCGTAGTCTTCCTGTCCGTCCATGCGCCAGACGTTCTGGCTGGTGCGCAAGCCATTAAACGCGATGCTGGTATTGGAGGTGACGCCGACCGGCGTGTTGAGAGAAGGCTGCGTAGAGGAGGCGCCCGGTACTAGCGCGGCCAGTGAGGTGAAATTGCGGCCGTTCACTGAAAGTGCTTCCATCTGCGCGCCGTTCACCACTTCGCCTACAGTGGCATTCTCGGTCTGTATTTGTACCGCTTCGGCCCTCACCTCGACCGCTTCCTGAACGCTGGTGACATCGAGTTGCGCGTCAATTCGAAGGGCGTCGCGGAGATTCAGTGTAATGCCGGTCTGCCGGGACGTGGAGAACCCGGACGCGGAGGCTTCGAGCGTGTACGTTCCCGCTGGAAGCGCAGGCGCCGCGTAGTTGCCCGAGTCATTCGTGGTGAATGTACGGACCAAGCCGGTGTCTTGGTTCGTGAGTTTGAGGATTGCCCCGGGAACCACGGAACCGGTTTTATCGGTAACAAGACCAGAAATTGAGCCGAGGTTTTGCGCTTGCAACAAATTGGCGGCAAGAACGAAAAACAAGCAGGATAGAATCAAACGTTTCAACATGGAACTCTCCCCGGAATAAAGAGCGAAATCAACCGCCCCCATTCGTTTGATTATTAATCCGTAACTGAAAATGGTCAAGCGTAATTATTGAGTTAGCTGAAGCCGTGAAATGGATTACTCTATTTGCGACCTTGAGTTTTGCGTGGCCGGCTGCCCGTGTGATAACACACGGCAGCGCTTACACTGCCGAATAATCAAGCGCAGAATTGAGAAGCGAGGGTATCAAAGGAAACCATGTTATCCAGACGATCGTTCTCAAAAACTTTAATGGCTGCTCCATTCGTTGCGCGCGCTCAAAAGAAACCAGTCAGCGCACGGATCAAAATAGATACTGACCGGGTCATCTCGAATATCGATCCCATGATCTACGGTAACTTCATCGAACATCTTGGGCGGTGTATCGAAGGTGGTGTTTTCCAGGAGGGCTCGCGCCTTTCGGATGCGAATGGATTTCGAAAAGATGTTTTAGAGGCCACGAAGAATCTGAACCTGGGCATTCTGCGTTGGCCCGGCGGCAACTTCTCTTCAAACTACAACTGGCGGGACGGGATCGGCCCTCGCGACAAACGGCCGCCGAGGGTCGAGATGGCCTGGGGCACCGTCGAGAGCAATCGCTTCGGTACGCACGAGTTCATGCAATATATTGAACTGCTCGGCACGCAACCCTACATCTGCTTGAATCTTGGCACGGGTAGTTGGCAGGAGGCGCAACAGTGGGTGGAGTACTGCAATTCGGCCGAGGACACTGCCATGACCCGTTTACGTAAGCAGAGCGGGCGCCAGCAGCCCTGGAAAGTGACGCCCTGGGGTCTCGGCAACGAAATTGGGCGGCCCATGGCAGATGGGTCACCGCAGCGCCGAAGATTACGGCAAGTTCGCCCTTGAAGCGGCGAAGCTGATGAAGTTGACGGACCCCAAGGTGAAGCTGATCGCGGCGGGATCATCCAATTTCGGACCCGGATCGACTGACCGGCTGGAATCGGACAGTACTCGAATATCTTAAACGCCACGCAGATTACCTTTCGCTGCACCGCTACGTGGGCAATCAGGAAGACAACTTCAGTGAATTCATGGCCAGTTCGCTCGACCTGGATGATCGCATTAAGACCGCCGAGGGGATCATTCGCGCCGCCCTTCCGGGAGAACCGTCCAGTCGCCGCATCTATATTCGCGAACAATAGCAAAGGCAAGGCTCTCGAGCTTTTTGTGGAATCTATACCTCGGGCACCGGAATATTCAGCACACCACTCGCTACACGGACTTGGCGCCGAACCGGTTCAAGGATTTCTGGCGGGACTAACAGCAATCCGTCCAGTCGCGATCAAGAGGGTCTTATTCCGGGTCAAAATACGCTATCAGCCTGATATTGGAGGAGATTAGAAATTTCCGGGGTTTGGGCTTACAACCCCAGCAAGGCACTCTCATATCGCAAAAACACCACACAAGCAAAAGTGAAGACTTGCGGCCCGTAGTTCGGTGACTGCAAGAATGAACTTCTGAAATTAAAGATCTCGTAAGATGTGCTTCATTCCTGAACACGGCGCAGGTTAGGCAAAAATAGTCCCGCTACGGTTTGATCACCTGCTGCCGACCGTTCTTGTTGATCAGCTTCACGGATGCGTTTGCACCTTCCGCCAATATCTGGACATAGGTTGGGTCGGACTCGCCGCCAAAAACGTTTGCGGACCCACGTTCGGTGGCAGCGATCTTAACGTTCGGCCGCCCTTTGGAGGTAATGAGCCGAAGCATCACGGTCTCTGGATACCCCGTCGTGCCATCCGGCATCTTGACTTTGGGATCTGCCGGGTACACCGCGAGGCTTGCGCGCACCCTTCCTTGCTCATCTACGATTTCAAGCGCGCGGCCACGCAGAACGGGAGCTACTCCCTGCGCGTCCACTTGACGCGGCTGAGCAATCGAGAACACCAGCAGTGCGAAGTTGATGATCGTGAGGACGATAAGAAGTCGTTGAGTTTTCATGAGCATTCGCGAACTGATCTCGCCCATTTTATACCAAGGCTCTGGTAAAACGATCCCGTGAAAGGGCTGTGAAATCGCGGACTACCGTAATGAAGGCCAGAGGACCAGATTGCCCGCACACTGGTCTTTCCGTCACCGTTCACATCTTGGAGCCGAGCAATGGATTAGGGGTAGCCGCCATCGTGGTCGAAGAACAGGGAACCTCTCATCTGCGGTTGAGGAATCGCCGGATCGAATTGTGGCACTACGTCTTGACCACGAAGACTGGATCATGTGGTGAACCGAGTGCCTCGCAGCATGGGCGGGGTTTATTAGCCCCTCGTACCAAGGCGGGTAGCCAGAACCGGTACCCGCATTGTTTTGCACGTTTGAGAAAACGTACAACAAACTGCGGAAGCTCGGACTAAAATTAACTGCGAGCGCAGATTGAGCGTGTTCCCGGTCTGTACTTCAAAACGATCCCGAGAGAGATCTATACTGCACTGGCTGTTCTGCAACACTGTTGGACCCTAGCGTACCGGAGTTCGCAGGGCCTTCGTTTTGTCGGGCCCATAAAAAGGGGAGGTAGCCCGCTGTTTGCTTTGTACTCCCCGGTTTGCCTCTCGCAATATCGCGCCCAGATGACTTGCTGTTCCGCGGAGCCTGAGTGATGAATGTGATCAGCGCAGTAGACGTTGCGGACAGAGGAGAAGCAATGAGCACATTCACCACAACGAGAACAACATCACCGTGTACGCCGGGACAGAGGAAACCGCGCAGGCCGGTGATTCAACCAGCATGACCTTCGACAGCCTAGCGGCCCCAAACAAGGTCTCCGCCGACTTGGCAGATGAGCCGGTTCTAAGTTCACCTGATTGAGGAATACTTCACCGGCTTGGCTACGGCCATGAAGCAAACGGCGGCCTGAGTCCCTTCTATAGACCCGACAAAACGAAGGAAAACCCCCACCTGGGCAAGCGCTGGGCGGGCGTGTCTACTGACGCGCAAAGTTGGCGCGCAGACCAGTACTCAGCAGGATATCGTTGCGTTGATGTCCGATCACGGGATTGCTCAAGTAGCGATCGCTGGCTGTGACCTGCC
>JBBSEX010000094.1:0-7826 GCA_038239345.1 Bryobacterales bacterium | reverse complement strand
TGACCGGCGCCCCCGCCTCTCCCGCCGGTCAGTCGCTGAGCGGGCTCGGGGTATACAACGAATTGAGCGGCTACTATAACGGCAACTTCTTTCAACTCGATCCCAATCAGAGCGCCCCCCGCGTGATCCAACTTGCAATCAAGTTTTATTTCTGATCCACCGCTCTCTAGAGTGTCCTGAGTTAAAAAAGAGTTAAAAAACAGAAGGGCTTGTGGGCATACTTGTACATGGGCATTGGACGGCCAACAAAGGGAATGTCCGGAATTCCGTTGAAAGTAACGGCTCTCAGGTAACTCACTTTACGACGCCTTTCTCTTTGTAGCAACTTGCTTTTTGGACGGCTTCAAAGTTTCCAGCACTCTGAGTAATACCGGAATCTGCTTGCAACCTCGGACGCGGCGGAACTGCTTCTCGGCTAGCAGTAGACCGGAGCCGACCCAACGTTCGCGCTGGTCGCCTCCATGCCACCGTTTCACGTTCAGGCAAACTCGCTCGACGATGGCGAAGGCCGATTCGATGACGTTGGTGCTGGCCAGGGTAAGCCGAAGTTGCTGAGGAACATGCAGCCGGTGAACGGTCAGCGTTTCTTCCATTCCTTCGGCCAGACTGCGCGCGGCACTCGGATTGAGATGCATGAGTTCGCGATGCAATCCGTCCAGCGATTCTTTAGCCGCCGCATAGTCTTCCAGCGCGTAAGCCGCATTCAGCTTTTGAGCAACGATGGGCTTATCCTCGTCGGTAACGTGATCGAGCACGTTGCGCCTCTTATGTACTTGGCAACGCTGGATTGGGGCCGATTCTCCCGCGTACTTCTTCACGGCCGCGTGCAGCGCTTTGCCGCCATCCAGAACGTAAAGGCGCGGCTCCGTGAAATCGAGACCGCGACTCATCAGATCCCCGAGTAGTTCACCCACCACGGTTGCATTCTCCGTCGCTCCCTGCCGGATGCCCAGGATCATTTTCGATCCATCGTGGCCAATACCAAGGGCCGCGATCATCTGCTGTCCTTCGAACGGCGTGGCATCGATCAGCAGCGCGCAGAACTTCTTCTTCTCCAGCTTGCGTTCCATCAAAGCCGCCAGCTTCGTCCGGCTGGCTTCTATAAAGTGTTCGCTGACCGCGCTCTTTTCCAGTCCATAGGCCTCAGTGAACTGGCGCACGGCGTCGCCGTATTTCCGCGTGCTCAGACCCAGCATGAGCTTCTCCCACACCGTTTCGGTCAACGGCTCTCCGCGATGAAACATCTCATAGCTGCCCAACCGGACTTCCCGGTCCTCGGTCGAGCGGACTCGCGGACGTTCGACGGGAACCTTCTGGCCCATCACCACGCAGTATCCGCGCTCGCTTCCCCACCGGTTGGCTGTTCGATCTGCCAACGGTTGGCTGCGCTCACCCACCAGATGCTTCACTTCCTCTTCCATCAGTAGCTGGATTAACTGCAACCCGGCCTGGCGCATTAACTCGCCCACGCCCTTGTGCAGCCAGCCCACCATCTCGGCCATCGGCAGCATCATCTGCACCGCCGGGTTTCCTTCCAATGCCAACTCTTCGAGCCGGTTCACGGCCCTCTGCGATTCGATCTGATATGGTTTCTTCATAGCGACTCTCCTTTTTTCCCGTCAAGAAAATTGTTCTGAGCCTATCAAACAGCTCAGAGTTGAGAGTCGCTACTTTTCTACGATCTACCGGGCATTCCCCGATTGACTGGCGGGTCCGAGACATTCTTGAGCAGCGCGGCGTAATTCCGAGCTAGATCCCGCTCACGCCGACTACTTTGAGGCACTGCCTTTTCTATGACATAAATGTTGGACATCCTGCGTGTTGCGGCAAAATGGGGAATGCCCTATTTGAGCAAAGTAGAATGTCCTAGTTTGAGGACAGCAGCAGACGGCTAATTCGTGACAGGCGGCCTTACATGATTTAGCCTGGAAAAGAGTCACGGAAAGGAGGAGATTACCGAGTGAATCTGACTGTTGAAATTCCCGACGATCTCGCCGGACGTTTAGGCGCCTCCGGCGTCGATCTCTCGCGCCGTGCTTTGGAAGCTTTCGCACTGGAAGAATACAAAACCGAGCGCATCTCGAAAGCGGAGCTGCGCGGCCTGTTAGGCATCTCGCGTTATGAACTGGACGGCTTCCTGAAAGCTCATGATGTCTGGATCGACTATACCCTCGAAGACTTCCATCGTGAAATGGAAACCCTGAAGCGCTTAGGTTTCTGACGAGTGCAACTGGTCATCGCCGATACAGGACCTATCAATTATCTGATCCTAATCGGACATATTGACGTGCTCCCCTCTCTGTTTCACAAAATCATTCTGCCTACCGCTGTGCGTGCGGAATTAGATGACGCGCCGCCCTCGGTCAAAGACTGGATTACCGCGCCGCCTTCCTGGGTTGAAATCCGCCACACCCATCATGTTTACGATTTGGCGGCGGAAAGACTCGACGCGGACGAAGAGGCTGCGATTGCCTTGGCAATCGAGCTTCATGCCGATCTGCTGTTGATGGATGACCGGGATGGAGTGAAAGCAGCGCGACGAAAAGGAATTGACGTAACGGGAACGTTGGGACTCCTCAGCATCGCCGCTAATGCCGGACTTCTCGATCTCGCGGATGCCTTCGACCGGATTAAACGCACCAATTTCCGCTACCGGCAGGAAATCATGGATGCCCTGCTCGCGGAAGGGAAACAGAGCGGCGGTTAGCCGAAACATTGAGTGTCAAGAGGAGCGTTTCATACCAGCTCATCTGGTTTCGCCTCTTCCATTGCCCCGTGGCGGATGGTTAGGACGTGAACGACCTTGTTTCGCTCATCGATTTCGAAGATGGCTCGATAGATGCGCGGTTTATTTCCGTAAAGCAGATGACGAAGCTGTTTTTTCGCCTTCTTCCCCTCTGGAGCAATGGGGCAGCGCTGAGGTAAGGCATTGAGAGCATACACTGCTGCTTCGAGCCCGTTGAACCACTTCGCAGCCGCCGCTGATTCTGTTGCATGGATATGTATATACAGATCGCTTAGATCACGCCCGGCGCGATCGGCAAGTTCAACGCGGTATGCCATGTTGACGACGGATATCGTTAAATACTTCCTCCGCTGGCCGGGTACGACCGTGCGCCACGTCGTCAAGGCCCTGCCGAATGGCATGGTTCACGTCGGCGCGCGCCACGAGGTCGAGAAGCCGCTGATAGGATTCCGCATCTTGCACAACCGCTGCCGCTTTGCCTTTTACGGTGAGCACAAGCGGCCGCCTGTTCTTCTTAAGCTGCTTCATGAATAAAGCAGGGTTCCGCCGGAAAGTCGTCACGGAATGAATGTCTTTGGTGATGTCCATCATAATGAGCCCTCCTCCTCTATAGGTAGCACCTTTTTGAGTGCTATCAGAATTCGATTAATAATGAGAGCGAACGAGACGAATACAATGTGGAAGCTACGCGATGCCCGGGAATATGCTCACTTCCCCGATTCCTGGAATCGGATTGCCGCCTCGATGCGTGGAACCCAATTTCAGTGGAGCCAATGGAGCAGGCAACGAGAGGAATGGACGCATGACCACTGCACGTTTTGCTCTGCCTGCATTTGCGACCATCGAGAACGCTACCCGAATGGCCGGCCATCGAGCTTCCGCGCGCGCGGTTGTTTCCACCATGCTTTCCTGGCCGTTGGACTTGCAGGCTGCCCGATTTGGGTCTGCCGATCCTGTTTCAAAGCATTGAGAAATATTGGCAACTGGGCATCTTTGAAGCACATGGCAGAGTCAGCCGTTCTCAAAGCATCTCCGGGGGATGGATCAGCGGAATTCTTTCACGCTGTCCGCGCCGGTAGATCCGGAAATTCTTGACGTCGGTTGTGATGACGGGGTAGCGCGGGTTCAATTCGCTCAACCGGATCAAGCAGAGGTCCGCCAGATCCGGTTTGCGATCCGCGTAGCGCATGGCCAGTTCCATCAGCCGCGGCATGTTCTCTGAGAGAGAGAAAGCCGGTTTGACCATTCCTTCGGAGATGAAGCGCAGTACCAGACGCGCGTTTTCCAACTGAAAGCAGGCTTCCGCGATGACAGCTTCGCACGTCAACAGCGGTTCGTTAATCTGCTTGGCGATTTCAACCGCCCAGGAGTGATGCTGATCCCGTTTGTTACCGAATGCGATGAGAAACCCCGTATCGGCGATGGCCTTCAACGAGGGGAAAATCCTTTGCGCAGAGAAAGATCTCGCGGACCCTCCACGGAGCCGGCTAAGCGAAGAAACGGCTTACCCGATTTTTTCGATAGTCTTTCCAGTTCTTTTCTGACCAGCGCTCCGCGCGATATTCCGGAGCGCTGGGCCGTCTCCGTCAGCCACGCCGCCAGCTCTTCCGGAAGACGGATGGTGAGTGTATTACGCATTTGCTTAAAACGTAACACAGGTATGTTTTCAAGCCCTGCTATGAATAGATCTCGGAAATGCATTCGTTTACCATCACCAACTCCATAACGGCTGGATCGACCCCGTCCAGCCGCTCCCCGGCTAGCAGCTTCTCCGATTGGTCAAGCGTCAGGTGCGTCCCTTCGATGTGCGTTGTATGGCGCGCTTCAAGAACCAGCGCGCGCTCGCTCGATCCGGGTAGGAGGGTAGTGACGTGGAATTGCTCGCCCGCGAAGCCATAGAACGCTTGGTTGACCATGAAGAATGGTTTCTTCGCGAGGTGAACAAGGGTATCGCCGCGGCGGATCGGGGTACTCTGATAAGCCATGAAGAAGCCGGGACGCGCCTTGAAAAGTTACTGATTGAAAAACAGTTCCGCGCCTAATGGAGTTGCGTTGGACTGAAGACGCAGCCGCCGACCTGGAACGCATTACCCATTATCTTTTCGAGCAAACACCAGAGCGCGGCGCCGATTTGGTCCGGCAGGTTTACACTGCGCCCTATGACCTTCTGAAATTTCCTATCGCGGGCGGCCGGGCAAGAAACGCGAAACGCGAGAGCTTATTCTTTCTCCGCTGCCTTATCTGGTGGTCTACCGCATTGCTGACGAAACCGTTCAAATCCTGCGTATTTTGCATGGCGCTCAGAAATGGCCTTGATAAGCCGCCACTCTTTGCTGAAGTATGCCAGATGGTATAACTCAAAGTATGAAGACGGCAATCTCGGTGGAAGATTCGCTGATGCAACAGGCGGACGAAGCGGCCCGGGATTTGGGGCTGAGCCGCAGTGGATTGATCGCCGATGCGCTGCGTGATTATCTGCGGAAACGCCGGAGGGCCCGGATTGGCGAACAACTGAATGAGGCGTATGCGAATGCTCCAAGCCTTGAGGAGCGGCGCCTGGTGGGGAAATTAAGAACCAAACTCCCCCTCGTGGACCGGTGGTAAAGGGAATTCGCCAAGGGGACGTCTATTGGCTCGATTTTGGACCTCCCGCCGGGTCCGCGCCCGCTGAGCGGCACCCCTGCGTTGTCGTGCAAAGCGACGTGTTCAATCGCAGCCGTATTGCCACAACCGTGGTCTGTCTCATCACGTCCAACACAGACCGCGCCGCCGCGCCGGGAAATGTCGCGTTGAAAATAGGGCAAGGGAATTTGCCGAAGCAGAGCGTAGTGAATGTGTCCCAATTGGTTACGGTGGACAAACTCGATCTTGAGGAGCGACTGGGGAGGCTCGCGGGGCCTACGCTGGCGGCTGTGCTGGCGGGATTGCGGCTTGTCTTCGAAGGCGAGAACACCGAAGGGGGCTACTAGATGTCCGCACCCGACGCTCATATGCTCGCGAGATTTAGTGATCAAGAATACCTTTTCATAATTCCGCGTTGATTTAGATCAATGCCTCCTTTTTCCCTGCAAGCAATGATTCTGTGGCAGTCATTAATCATTTGGCGAAGGGGAAATATGACAAAAACGGTTCGATCGGCCCTTGTGGCCCTGACCCTGATAAGTGGGACGGTTTACTCCGCCTTGGGTGCGTCGTCGGCTCAAAGTTCAGCTTTCGGCGAGTACGTCACACTTGACGTACTCCCCTTCCTTGGCTCTCCGGTGCATGTCATCAGTGGACCGCTTCCTTCCGTATCAGGCAGCGCGCCGCCTGCGTATGCAAATGGCAATACTGTGGCATCCGCAACCGTATCTTCGGGTTTGCTCAACACCATTTTGCAGACTGGGGTTCTTACGGTGAACGCGGCCTCGGGCCTGCCGGCCACCAGTTCCGTTTCAGCCGATGCGACGGTGAACAACACCACCAGCGCCATTGCGGCTCTGCTGGGGCTGACGGCCGATGTCATCAAATCAAATGTCAGCATCACCGGAGCTTGCGGGAATCTCACCACTACCGGGACGACGACTTTGGTCAACGCGAAGCTTACCGGCCTGCTGGGTGTGACTCTGCCGGTGAATCCTGCTCCGAATACGGTGGTTCTGAACTTAGCCGGTGTCAAAGTGGTGCTCAATGAGCAGATCTCCGTTTCGAACGGCGTCACTACCGGTCTAACGGTCAATGCTATCCATATCACTTTGACCAAGGCGGCGTTCAACCTGGGTCTGCTGAGCGGTCAGATTATCATTTCCCAATCGCAGGGGTCGATGCAGTGCACCCCGCCGAGCGCGGATATCACGCTCACCAAGACGGCAAGCCCTTCGTCGGTTACGGTTGGCAATAACATCACTTACACGCTCACGGCTCTAAACCATGGACCGGATACCGCCACCAACGTGATGGTTTCGGATACTTTGCCGTCGAACGTTACTCTGGTTTCCGTAACGCCCAGCCAGGGCCACTGCACTGGCACGACCGCGATATCCTGCAATCTTGGTTCGATCAATTCCGGCGCGACCGGCACAATTACCATCGTCGCCACCGCCGCTTCGGGAACCTCCATCACCAATTCCGCCACAGTGACCTCCGATGTCCCCGATAAGAACCCGGGCGACAACACTTCGACGGTCACCACACCTGTGACCTCGCTCAATGCCGATCTGGGTGTCACCAAAACCGCAAGCCCCTCAGCGGTCAACACCGGCGGCAACATCACCTATACGTTGACTGTAGTCAACCGGGGACCTGACGCCGCGACAAACACCAGCGTGACCGACACTTTGCCCGCGAACGTGACCCTGGTTTCCATCACGCCGAGCACGGGACAATGCACCGGAACGTCGTGCAGTCTGGGGACACTGAACTCGGGGGCGAGCGCCACCATTACCATCGTCGTGACCGCCAACTCCGGCACGTCAGTGACAAATTCGGCCAGCGTCACTTCCAGTGTGCCTGACAAGAACACCGCCGATAACAGCGCCAGCGTCACCACCCCGGTAAACCCAGGGAGCGCCGATCTGGGAATTACCAAAACGTCGACGCCCTCAACGGCTCTCACTGTGGGTCAAAACGTGACGTACACCATGCAGATCACCAACGCCGGTCCGAGCCTGGCGCCGAACACGATCATGACTGACACGTTGCCGGCGGAAGTTACGTTTGTTTCGGTCAGCACCAGCCGGGGGTCCTGCTCGGGAAGTACGACGGTGGTTTGTAATCTGGGCAGCCTTAGTTCTGGCGGCAGTGCGACGGTGACCATAGTGGGAAAAGCCAACAGTATTCCGACTACTACGGGACGCCGCGCCACCAATACAGCCACGGTGAAATCGGACGCGCCCGATCCGAACCTGGGAAATAATACCGCCCGCGCCAGCAACGAGATTCACTAGCCCGCCCGCGCACCGAGGGTGTCCCCAGTTTAGTTGAAGGCTGAGGCGGCGGTGGTGGTCGGTTCGTTAGAATCGATTCGCCAAAACCATTCCTAAAAAGGACCTCACCGCCGTGAAAAAAACGTACCATATCGTGAACCGTGACGCGCAATCCG
>JBBSEX010000093.1:0-7938 GCA_038239345.1 Bryobacterales bacterium | reverse complement strand
GCCCTGTTGTTGAAGCTGCCGGCGAATTTCCTTGAGCTCCCACACGCTGATCGCGGGGTGCGTGGTATCGCGATACGGGATGCGGAAGTATTCTTGCGCTTCTGGGTCCCAGAAGTAGACCACGCTGATATCGCGCGGATCACGCCGTACCGTGAACTTGCGCTTTCGCGCCGGATGGTCGGTCTCCGCGGCGTTCACCCACCGGCGCAAAACATCCGAGTAGTAGGCAATCTGATCGATCAGGATGCCGTAGGGCTGCACCGTCCGCTCCAGATAAGGCATGAAGTCCAGTCTCAGCCGGCGTTCATCCACTTTCCAGCCCGCGTTTTTGGGGGCGCTCGATTCATATTTCCGAATTGGCGCAACCCCCAACGCGCTGTGCACCCGCTGATGGTAGACCTCGGTGATGAACGTGGCCAGCCATCTCTCGAACTCCGTCAGGGTCAATGCCGCTTGCCCCTCCGAATCGTAATCGCCGCGCTCGACCGGGCTCGAGAACGTGGCTCCGGGCAGGTTCTGTAATTCCTGGGCGAAGGTTCCCATCCAGCGCTCGATGTGGCCGCCGTACCATGGCTTCTTCACCGGCCGCCACTGGATCTCGATGCCATAGTTCTGACAAGCTCTGTCGAGCATCGTCCCGTGGAATTCCTTGGCGTTGTCGAGGTGCAGCATTCGAATGCGCCCGCAGACCGGCCAGGGCGTTGTAATTCCGTATTTTGCCAACCAGATGTTCTTGGGCAGCATGGCATGCGCAATGCACAAGCCTGTTGACATTGCTCCCGGCGGATCGAACGATACATAGAAACCCGCGATCATGCGGCTGAAGATGTCGATCGCCACGGTGATCCAGGGCCGGCCAACTGGCTGGCGGGAGATGTCATCGACGAGGATAATGTCCACCTTCGTGTGATCGATCTGAACCGCGCCCAGCGCGGCTTCCGGAATTGGGAAGCTCCCTTCAATAGGTGCATAAGCCCGCGCGGCCCTGTTTCCGTTGCGGCGTTTGGTCTCAACCTGTTCGGGTATCCGCGCGATGCGGCGCCGGATCGTATTTGGATGAGGCGCCTCAATATGGTTGGCGCGGCAGCGGGCAAGAATTTCCGTGACCACCTTCTGCATGGAGGGCCGCTGGCGCGTGAGGTAGACCTGCTCGATAGCGGTCGCGACGATCCGCTCCACGCTTTCCGCGAGACGCGTGTGCCCTGGCCGTACGCCAGATTTCTCGGGCAGTAGCGCGGTCAACTGTCCAGTTGCTCGATACGCTTCGAGCCAGCGGTACAGAGTAGAAACGTGAACTCCCGCAGCTTGGGCGAACTCTTTAGCGACTTCTTTGGAAACCGGTGTCTCTGCGAGGAGTGGCTGGATGGCAGCAAACCGCTTTCGGGCATGCTTCCAAGCCTCTTCGGAGACGTGGCTCAGGTCCGGCGGAGTGCGGGAAATAGGCCGCAACATGGCCGCCTAGCATAACAAAAAGAATTAGCCAGTCGCAACAATAATGGTGCTAGCGCAGGAATGATGGTGAGGAGCAAGCTGGAAGTGATTGATTCTTAGAGACGTGAGTCGCAGCAATTAAGAGAATTCACAAGAATTCACAGAAGTCGCAGTAACCACTCGCTCTTGCGCGGCATGGGAGGGATGTTGCTTATTTGAGCATGTATATGCACACTTGTGCAAGTACGATGATCCCGTTATTCGCGCCTCTCCCTTTTGTGCAGGAGTTCGAGCATCGCGGAGGGAGTAATAATCCGGGTGGACTTGTGATGTTTCAGAGCCTGGAGTCCTTTGTCGCCGGTCACGAGAAACCCGGCTTCGCCGGCTTCCGCCAGTGCGAGCAGATAGCTATCTTGGGGACCCGGCGCGACCGGGCCGGATGGCAGGTCCTGACAGAACAAAGAGAAGTCCCGAAGGCCTGCTGCGAGCAGTTCAGCCGCGCTGGCACGAAGCCTAGCCTTGAAGAAGGGCCGAGCGGCGACGTCGCGGAGTTCCGCAATAAGCGCGTCACAGGCGACGAGCGTGAATAGATTCCGCTCCCAGGCATCGAGAAGCTTCGCCGGTGCGCTGTGGGAGATCAGCAGGCCGGACAGCAGTACGTTGGTATCGAGAATGACGCGCAATCAGGACCGGTTGGCTCGTTCCTGGTAGTGTTTCGCGCGGACGTCGTCGACGGCCTCGTCAATCATTTTCTGGAGCTCGTCGGGGGAAACGTCGGCAAAAGCTTCGCGGGCCTCGCGGACGGTCTGATGAAAGATACGCCAGCGGACGGCTTCCTCGATGAATTTCGAAATGTCGCCCTTTTTCATGCCCTGGGCGCCAAGATAGGAGCGCAAGGCAAAATCGGTCTGTTTGGACCAAGTAATAGTCAGACGGGTGTTTTCTTCTGGCTGGGTCATAAGCATATAGCTGCTTATAAGTATAAGTGCTTACAGAACGCAATCAATCATTGATGATCCTGTTCGCTGGTTGAGACGCGGGCATAGCCGAGAAGCATTGCATAAATATATCGCCATTCATTGCGATTACGCAATAGCTTTTCGCACGCATTGAATCTCTGTAATATTGACCGCCGCAATTCACTGGTGAGCTGTAGTAGGGGTCTGAGTAGCAACGGAACCTTATGCCGAGCTCGGCATTACGTTCCTAATCCCGAGTTGAGGATAATGCGGAGTACTCATGGGGAACGTGCGATTGGCATTGGTTTCATCGAAATCTTGTCGGCATTATCAGAGCGTTGCCAGGAATCGCAGTAGCTCGTCGTCGGCCTTGAATCGCTTCGCAATCTGCCCTGCGGGCGCGAGTTTTTCGAGCACCTGCTCTTTGGTGGCAAGATCCGCTTCGATGTATCCGTGGGTCGTCTGAATGCTCTCGTGGCCGAGCCATAAGGCAATCACCGTGATATCGACGCCAGCCTGAAGCAGATGCATCGCCGCCGAGTGGCGAAAGACGTGGGGTGAGATGCGTTTATTGGCTAAACTTGGGCACTTTGCGATAGCCCGCTCGACACACTCTTGTAGCAGATAGTTGACGCCGTCCCGGCTCAACGCCTTGCCCCGCGCGTTGGGAAACGCCACCGCGCCATTGCGTTTGTCCGATTCCACTTCCTTGAACCACGCCTGAAGAGCCCGCGTCGTGGTGGGCCACAAAGGAACGGCCCGCTCTTTCCGCCCTTTGCCCATGAACTGCACGAAGCTCTTGATCCCGAACTTGACTTGCTGCCGTTGAAGCTCCGTCATCTCGGAAACGCGGGCTCCGGTGTTGTACAGGGTCAGCAGCAAAGCATGGTCTCGCCGACCGGCCCAATCGGTCAGATCGTTAGCGGCGAGCACGGCATCCATTTCGTGCCGCGTGAGATACCCAACTAACCGCTTGTCGGTTCGCTTGACGGGGATAGCCAAGATACGGGTAGCGATCCCGACGCTGCCGGGATCACGAAGCGCAACCATGCGGCAGAACGAACGGACCGCGGCTAATCGCACGTTTCGCGATTGCACTTGGTTATGGCGCTCCGCTTCAATGTGATCCAGAAATTTCAGCACTGAAGGAGCGTCGAGGTCAGACATCACGAGAGCGGCCGGTTCCTTGCCGGTCAGTTTCCGCAGGAACTCAAACAAGAGCCGGAAGGTGTCTCGATAGCTCTGAACCGTGAGTGGGCTGGCTCGCTTTTGGCTGTACATGTAGTCCATGAAGAACGCCTGAAGTAGCGGTCCAACCGGGGCCGGAGCAATGCCGCTGGGAGTAGGAAAGCTATTCATCGCCGCCTCCTTGCCCCGCATACCGCAGGAATGAATCCGCGGCTGTACTCAACAACTCCGGCGTGGCAGTGAGGTACCAGTAGGTGTGCGCCGGCTGCACGTGTCCCAAGTAAACCGAAAGGTTGGGAAGCAGATCCTTCACAGGCATTCCAGCGCGATGCCACTCCACCATCCGGCCCACGGTGAAACTGTGTCGTAGCGCATGAATCCCAGGTCGTCCACCACTGGATTGCTTGCGAATTCCGGCGCGGCGGATGAGCCCGGCAAACGTCTCCCAGCACGCGCGGTAGGTGAGATGGTCACCTTTCTCGGAAACGAAGAAGGCGTTCGACAATCCGTCGTAGAGCAGGAATTTCCTCTGGTTGGAATACGCGTTCATCTTCTCCACGGTCGTCGAATGCAACGGAACGAAGCGGGACTTTCGAAACTTGCCCTCAACGATGTGCAAGTGCGGCGGCACTGCGGCCAGCCGTACATCCTCGACCTTCAATCGGAGAGCTTCTCCCACCCGTAGGCCGGAACTGGCGAGCAGACCGATCAAGGTGCGATAGGTGTGTGGCCGCAAGGACTCTTTCGGGCCCAGCCGAGAAGCCTCATTTAACAGCGCTTCGATCTCGCTCGCTGAGTATAGATATGGCGTCGGCCGCCGAATGGGGGCCAGGATTCCTGGTCCGGGCACCTCTGTCTCCGGCAGGGTTGCACGCAGGTGAGACAAGAACCCGCGCACGACCTTCAGCCGGCTGGTTTGGCCCGCGGGCCCACGCCCCGGCGACGGAGTGCACGCCCAATCGACTGCCGTTTGAGCTCGAATCGGACCATGGACGGTCCCAGAAACCAGGAACGCCACAAAATCTTTCAGCAGCTTCTCTTCTGAATGAACGGTGTAGCCGATTGCCTTTCGGAGCCCGACGTAGCACTCCACCTGCAGAAGAAGGTCGTTGACATTCATCGTCCACCTCCCGGCCAAGGCATTGCGACCTGAGACAGTGACCCGAGGTCGAGCTTTGCGTAGATCTCTGTCGTTGCAAGAGACTGATGTCCGAGCACATCGGCGACCGTCTTGAAGCTGACGCCGTTGATCACCATCGCCGTTGCCAGGCTGTGTCGAAGAACGTGTGCGCCCGGCCGATGAACCGATATTCCGGCACGCTTGAGTAACTTCTGCGTCAGGGTGCAAATGCTTACGGAACTGCGGAGCGGGCGGAATGGCGGCTTCCGCCGAAGAAACAACTCCCGGTGAGTACTCGCCGGGCGCGCTCGGCGAAGGAAGGCCGCCAGTGCATCACCGACCTCCTGGGAAAGTGGAAGACTTCGCTCCCGATGAGTCTTGCCCGCTCGAACCAGGACGCACCCCCGCACCCAATCGATGTCTTCGATCCGAAGACGGATCACTTCGCTGGCCCGTAGGCCAAGGCGCGCCAATAGGAGCACGATGGCTTTCTCTCGCAGGCCGGATTCCGATTTGGAATCGCACGCAGCGATCACACGGTCTACGTCATCGGCTGAGATCGCCTTCGGTATCGAGGAATGCCGCCACGTCAGAACGGCTGGCACCGCACCCACCAAACCTTCTGGAACGAGGCTCTCGGAGACCAAAAACCGGATCAACGAACGAATTGCCGTCACCGGTTGCCCGCATGCGCTGGGCATCAACCTCGCTGCTTCACGCCGTGCGAAATCGGTAATAACGGTTGCCCGCAACTTCGACCAATCAACCTCGGCGTCACCGAACAGTTCATGCAGCAACCGCCGGGCGTACCGAAGGTAATTGCCACGGCTCTTGAGCGCGCAGCCAGCGACGCGGTCAAGATAGCCGTCAAATCTTCCCAGCCATTCATCGACAGCGGTTTGGGAACCGGTTGGCTCAGGAGCATTCACAGCGCCCCTGTGCTGTAGGATTTCAAGCAGATGTCGCAGCCCAAGAGCGGCGTGAGGGAGTCTACCGTTTGGCGAGCAGGCTGAATGCAGTCGGCCCAAGCCCAGCAGGTAGCGATCCACAACGGCATCGTTGATGCCATGGACCTCGATCTTCTGTTCCAGAAGCCAAGCTCCAAAATGGTCGGCAGCCCGCAGATGAAGTCGAATGCCAGCTCTCGAATACCCGCTCTGATCAAGGGAGCTGGCAACGGCGGGGAGGTGAGGACCAAGCAGGCCGCTCCGCAGCCGGGACAAGGTCGCCGCCTGCGTGAAGAATTTTTCGATCATATTTCTCCTTGCCCGGCTCAGCCGGACAGGAGAAGTGTTTCAGGATAATGCCGAGTAGCACAAGCTTCCCGACACGATGGATGGCCCACTTCGGTGCGCCATCAACCGGCTTCTCCGCATTATCCTCAACTCGGGATTAGGAACATAATGGAGAGCTCTCCATTATGTTCCATTGATTCCGAACACCCTCTTCGTGAAAGAGTACGGGGCGTGTCTCGGTCTTGATGTGCAGACCTTTATAGATTGAATAGAGCACCAATTCCAACCGATCAGCGATACCGAGCTTGAAAAACACGCTGTGTAAGTGGTGTTTCACCGTATTGTGGCTGATAAACAATTGCTCGCCTATTTCTTTGTTCTGAAATCCTTGAACTACCAGTCGGACAAATTCTAACTCGCGCTTGGTGACCGTTAACCAAGCGGGCTGGTTTTCACACCGTGAAAATCTCGCGGCCGCATTCTCTTGCCTCCCAGCACGTTTGTATTGTGTAGATTTCATTGCATCCAGCGATCCATTGACTTATTGCTTTTAGTTTATCTTTATTTTTGAGATTTTGTAAGCCAGTTGCTCAAATCTTCTGCCATGATTCGCTCTAAATCGATGAAGAATGCTCACAAAGCCAACTCGACAATGTACCGTAGAATGGAACATCTACGGGCGCTTTATGATCATGCTTGTAAAGTGATCGAAGAAGTTGTTTAGTGGAGGAACGTGAATTGCTATGTCCGCATCATGCGGCCAGCGCTTCAGGAACACCAATCGGATGCACCGACCGAATAACTAATTCTCTTGAATCCGAACGCCGATATTTCGACGATGTGCGCCGTGAACTTCGGATCAAAAACGGAACTGCTTAGGGCGTGGCAGCATCGCGTATTAAGTACATGAGCAGCTCGTAATCGCGGTCGAGCATGCGCCGGAGTTCGTCGGGATTGTGCACGCCTGTACCGCTTCCGCACCGGTGGTATTCGTTCTCCCGCAGCTGCTTGCCGCAGTCGCGGCATCTTCGCGGCGGTGTGTGCTCCAGGTCGTAGTGCAAGAAAAACGCGTTCAACTGTTCAGTTGGCATGCGCGCGGCAACGTGCTCGACTTCGGGGCCGCCATGGAGCAGTGCACAAGCCGGGTTTGGTGTTACTATTAGTGACCGTATGAACCCATATATGAGAAGTGTGCTGGGCGCATTGCTTGCGCTTGTATTGCCGTTATCATCGCCTGCCCAGCAGAAGAAGAGTGAGTGGCAGAAACCGGGTCCGATTCAGCAACCAGCTGGTACCTGGCAAAAGCCCGGTGAGATCCAGAAGCCCAAAGGACCATGGCAGGTTCCGAAAGGACTTCAGGCGATAACAATGACTACGGACAGATGCCAACAGCGATTGACGATCGGAGCCGATACTCTGTTTGAATTCGACAAGTCCACTCTGACAAGCGACGCCGAGGAAACTCTTGCCGCACTTGGGCCCATGATTCAGAAGGCCGGAAAGCACCCGGTGGTAATCGAGGGCCACACCGACGGAAAAGGCACGGACGCCTATAACCACGCGCTCAGTAATAACCGGGCGGAAGCGGTACAGGTGTGGCTTATCGATCATCGGTTCGTTGCGCGAGAGCAGCCGAGTGTAAAGGCGCTCGGCAAGACGAAACCGGTGGCACCGAACACGAAACCCGATGGCACGGATAATCCCGAAGGCCGGCAGAAGAACCGGCGCGTGGAGGTCGTGATCGACACCTGCTCGTGAGCGTTTTGCCCATCCTCTATTAGGCCAATTCCGCCGTGAACCGTCCTCGCTAATCAATTACAAATATTGGCTGATCGCGCGCCAATTCTTTAAAAATAAGGACACGAATCTTGCACTGGGAGCGCTGCTGTCAATGGGCGTCGTTCTGCTTGCGTTGCCGGCCGCGATCTTCTTCCGCCAGCCTGGACTGGTGCGCGTAATGCAGGCTTTGGCGCTGGTCTTTTTCATCAATTCAACCAGCGTGATC
>JBBSEX010000092.1:0-8265 GCA_038239345.1 Bryobacterales bacterium | reverse complement strand
TCAGTGGGGACACAACGTGCTGTTGCACAATCTAGGCAATGGGAAGTTCCGCGATGAAACGAAGGAGCGAGGTCTGGACCGGTCTAACTCGCGCTGGAGCACAGGCTGCGCATTCATCGACTACGACCGTGACGGCCAGCTGGATCTGGTGGTGGCGAACTACGTCGACTTCCATCCCGGCGAGGTGGCCAAGCTGGGCAAGCCCGAAGCGTGCGAGTGGAGAGGTCTGCTCGTGCCCTGCGGCCCGCGCGGCCAAAAGGGCGAAACGATGTCGCTGTTCCACAACGATGCCCACGGTCATTTCACGGATGTATCCAAGCAGGCCGGCGTAGAAGGAGCGCGGCAGTACTATGGCTTCACCGTGCTTACTGGCGACTTCGATAATGACGGCTGGCCGGATTTCTACGTCACCTGCGATTCCACCCCAAGTCTTTTATTCCGTAACAAGCACGACGGCACGTTTGAAGAAATTGGTTTATCCGCTGGAGTAGCACTGAACGAGGACGGCCGCGAGCAAGCGGGCATGGGCGCAACCACGGCCGATTACGATGGCGATGGCTATCTGGATATTTTCAAGACGAATTTTTCAAGTGACACCTCCACGCTCTACCGAAGCACCAAGGATGGCGGTTTCCAGGATGTCACCGCCGGGTCTGGGCTGGCTGTCCATACGCGCGACGTGAAGTGGGGCACGGGCTTTCTCGACTTCGACCAGGATGGCTGGAAGGACCTTTTCATCGCGGCCGGACACATATACCCGTACGTGGACGACTCGGCGGCCGGCGAGACCTTTAAGCAGGTTCGGGAACTCTTCTGGAATCGCGGGGATGGAAAGTTCTTCGACATGTCGGCGTCCAGCGGGCCCGGCATAGCGGCGCGGCACTCCTCTCGTGGCATCGCGATCGGGGATCTCGATAACGACGGTGAGATGGAAATCGTCGTGGTGAATCTATTCGAGCCACCATCGTTACTCAAGAACTTCGGAGAGAAGGGCAACTCGCTGCTGATCCGCGCTCTCACTGCTTCCGGGCGTGATGCCATCGGTGCCCGTGTCACCGTCACTACTGCCGGACACCAACAGATCGATGAAGTGCGCAGCGGCGGTTATCACATCTCGCAAGGCGATTTCCGGGTGCATTTCGGACTGGGCAAGGAGACCAAAGCGGACGTCGCGATCCGCTGGGTGGGCGGCCAAACGGACACGTTCCCGGCAGTAGCCGCAAATCAATGTCTGGTGATCCGGCAAGGAAAGGGGATCGTCGAATCGCACAAGTTTGTCCGGCGTACTTCGGCGGATCGAAGCTAGCCGATCGCCGCCGGTATGTGATTATTTCGGATCGGAGAGTCCTCAATGTGTATTCCTATAGTGGTTCTCGCTAGCTTATCGGTAGTCTCCGCACAGCCCGTTCAGAACCTCCGGCAGGCATTCCGGGATCCTCCCAAAGCCTATCGTCCGATGGTCCGCTGGTGGTAGCCGGGCGGTGACGTGACAGACGCGGAACTTCGCCGCGAGGTCCGCCTTCTGGATGAGGCCGGATTCGGTGGAGGTGAAATCCAGCCGTTCCTTATCGGCCTGAATCCTAAGATGCCCGCCGGCGCACGGAAGGACTCAATGTGAACCTTCCGCGACTGGAGGACTGGTCGAAACGCGCCGATTTGAAGACTTTCTCCGGCAAGGGGCATTACACCACCACCTTCGAAGCCGATCCCGCGTGGGTCGGAACAAAGCTGTGCTGCTCGATCTGGGCGAGGTTGGCGACGTAGCGGAGATCCGGATTAATGGGAAGCCCGGGCCCACGCTTCTGCTCCGACCCTACCGCGCGAATGTTGCGGCTCTCATCAAACCAGGCACGAACACTCTGGAGGTGGTGGTTGCCAACACGCTGTTTAACGCGATCGCAGTTCGGGGAAAAAGCACGAACGCCTTCCCCTGGAAGGCCGGCCTCCGACCCCCAGTTGATGCCATCGGGTTTGGTGGGGCCGGTTACGTTGCGTGCGCAGTAGCTGACAACACCTCCGGAAAGGAAGGTCGCAGAAATTTCAAATTCCCTAGATCCGCATGTATCAGTCCGTGTTATCATCTGCGCTTATCTATAAAGAGACCATCAATTGCTGGTTGCTTCTTGAGGTAGTTGAATTAGGTTGAATTGCCGGCGGAGGGATGTTGGCTGCGCCGGACTGGACGAAGCGCTTCGCCGTAATTTTCAAGGGATGGGGGTCAAACAATGCCAAGTCTTCGCATTCGCACGCCGTTCAGTGCGGTGGTGATCGGTTTTTGTCTGTTAACGGGTTTGGCGAACGCACAAAGCGCTTCGTCCACCATCAACGGATTGGTAGTTGACAATACTGGGGGCGTGGTTCCCGAGGCTCAGGTTACGATTACGAACCAGGGCACTGCCGCCAAGATTGAGACCCAAACGAATACTCAGGGCGCCTTCTCGATGACGGGCCTTCCAAGCGGCACCTACGACGTCACCATCGTCAAAGAAGGCTTCAACAGATACACCGAGAAAGACATTTTCGTCGGGCCTACCGTGGTCCGTTCAGTCAACGCGTCGCTGACCGTCGGCTCGGTATCGACAGCCGTTACAGTGGAGGCATCAGCCGCGCAGGTTCAAACCACGACATCCTCGATTTCAAACTACGTGGCTGAAAAGCAGATACAGGAGTTGCCGCTCAACGGCAGAAACTACCAGAGCCTCTCAGCGCTGATGCCGGGGGTTTTGAATGTGAGCGTGGGGCAAAGCTCAGCCCAAGGCACGGGGGGGTTCGGCACCAGCAATTTGATGTCAATCAATGGCATGGGAACCAGCGGGACACTCTACGAGTTGGACGGTGTTTGGAATATGAACACCGGGAATATGACCCAGACCACGATTACCCCGAATCCGGATTCCATCCAGGAAGTAAGAACGCTCCAAAACAACATCGGCCCCAAGTACACGCTGATGGGCGCTTCTATCGTTCTTGTCCAGACCCGGAGCGGCTCCTCGGATTTCCATGGAGCGCTATGGGAATATCTGCGCAACGACGACTTTGACGCCCGCAACTTCTTCAGCCCCAGGGTGCTGCCATTGAAGCAGAACATCTTCGGCGGCACGCTGGGCGGTCCGTTTTTCATTCCGAAGTTGTACAGCAGAAGCAAGAGCAAGACATTCTTTTTCTTCAGCTATTCAGGGGTGGATAAGCATATCGCCAGCACGGTCTTCGGCGCTACGCCCACGCAAGATATGCGGAACGGGATCTTCAACACCAAGGTCAACGATCCCCTCACGGGACAGCCGTTCCCACAGAACCCGTCCGGACAGTACGTGATTCCGACGAACCGGTTAAACCAGCAATCGCTGGTGTATCTGAACGCCATGGCTCTGCTTCCGAATTACAATAGTGGCGGCTTCAATAACTACCTCAACGCGAATCCCGAAATCCTAAAACAACAGGACATCCAGATCAAGGGTGACCACAGTCTCGGGGAGAAGTTTCACCTGATGGGGGAGTACTTCGACTTGCACCAGGACGACAATCTTCCGAACCAGACCTTTCTTCCGAGCCCGTTTACCAATCAAACGCAAACGTACTTTACACGCAGTAAACTCGCCGAGGCTCAGTTCACCTGGATCATGTCGCCGCGGATGGTCAACCAGATCTCGGCCGGTGTCAATGCTTACACTGTGTCGCTCGACCTGGCTGGCCAGGTATACAAGACCCAGGTACCGAACTTCCAATCGACGCTGCCGTACAATGGCTTCCTGTCGGAACGGTTACCACAGGTCACGTTCTCCGGTGGCTGGTCCAGCCTCGGCGTGGTCCAGTCGTTGCCGCTGACGCACGCTTCCGACCTGGAGAGCACTCTGACGGATGACTGGAGCTGGGTGAAGGGAAAACACAACATCGAAGCCGGTATGAACATTGTTTTCAGCACCAAGCGGCAGAACATCTTTTCGCAGAGCAACGGCGCCTGGATGTTCAGCGGCAAGTTTACCGGCGACCCGATCGCGGATTACCTGCTGGGTATGTCTGCAACCTTCAACCAGTCCAACGGTGAGCGCCGCCCGTATATCCACGGCGCGATGATGACACCCTATTTTCAAGATACGTTCAGGGTAACCAAAGGGCTGACGTTAAACTACGGTGTGCGTATCATGTACATGCCACTGCCCCATGATCAGCCGGGGTACGCGTCGGCCTTCGACCCGACTAAATACAGCCTTTCGAAAGCTGCGATCGTAAACACAAATGGAACCCTTACGCCCACTCCGAACTACGATCCGCTCAACGGCCTGATATTCAACGGCGTCAACGGCGTACCGCTAAATTTCACCAATAAGCATGAATGGTTTTTCCTTCCGACGGTGGGCTTCGCCTGGGACCCGTTCGGCCACGGTACGACGTCGCTGCGAGGCGGCTTCGGCATCACCCGTACGCGGGTATTCACCGGTAACGATTGCACCTACGCTTGCCCCAACAATCCGCCGTTCCTGCAGAATATAACACTGCAGAACCCCGTGTTTCCCAGCCCGCTCGGCACAGGGACACAAAATGCTCAGGCGGCGCTGAATCTGTCCACGCTGGACCTCAACAACCAGGCCCCCGCCGTTTACACCTATAGCCTGAGTCTGGAACATCAGATCGGAAACTGGATATTCAGTGTCGGAGGGGCCGGCAATCAGGTGCGGCACCGGGGCATCTCGCTCAATTGGAACCAACCGAAACCCGTGGGTGGACTCGACTACCCGGCCGATATCAACACCGGCACATATCCGTACGTCTACGCCCCCTTTTACGGCTGGGGCAGCATATCGTCCTTCACGACAACCGGGAACGGCGAATGGCATGGATTGCTCGCATCCGCCCGGCACCAGGTCGGTCATGGCCTGTTCCTCTCCGGTTCCTATACGTACTCGCATGGAATCCAGCAAGCTTTCGGCTCGGGTTTTGGCTCCCAAGGTGTACAAAATTCCTATGACGTGCGTGCGGATACCGGGAATTCGAACGTGAACGTGGGTCACTTGGCATCGTCTAGCTGGATTTACGACATACCCTTTATGTCGCACGCCAAGGGTTTTTCCCGCGCGTTGCTCGGCGGATGGAAGTACAACGGCATTGCCACCTTCCGGAGTGGTATCTCACTGAATCCTGGGCTCAGTGTCGCCAACCAGGGCCTTGCCACGCGCCCTGATGTGGTGGCTGGCCAACAGCTAACGTACCCCAAGACCACCGGACAGTGGTTCAACACTGCTGTCTTCCAGAGACCGGCCTTCGGGAAATTCGGCAATGCGGGCCCGGGGACCATTACGGGTCCCGGCATCATCAACTTCGACATGGGCCTCTACAAGGACTTCGTGTTCCTTGAAAAGAGGCGGGTACAGTTCCGATCCGAGTTTTTCAATGTGTTTAATCACACTAATTTCGGGAACCCGACTACGACAGTGGGCTCCGGCAACTACGGGCGAATCACGTCCGCTCTCGACGCTCGGATTATTGAGCTTTCGTTGAGAGTGCATTTCTAATTGTGGGTCTCTAAAGGGGAACGCCCGAACGCTGCGATGATAGAATAGTCGCGACGCATGGATGTTCCCGCTTTTGCCCTGGTTTTGCTCCAAGCGTTTCTCGGCAGCGATGCCGTAACATCCGCTGCTCGTTCGAAAGCCGAGAACCCTCTCCTGCCTGCTTCCGATCGGCGCCAGGCGTACGAGCAACTCATTCGGAACAACCCCTCGGACCATTCCCTATATGCCGACTACGCATCCCTCCTGATCGCCAACCATGATTATTCACCGGCGCTCACGTGGATCACGAAAGGGCTCGCGGTGGCTCCCTCGGATGCCGGGCTACGGCTTCGACATGCGATCGCGCTGCATGCGCTGAACAGACACGAGGCATCCCTGAAGATTCTGGAGACGCTGCCTGCTTCCGGTGAGTCGCGGTTGTATATGGGATTGGACTGTCGATCCCTGGGTGACCACAACTCCGCCCAGAAGTACCTGTCGGAAGCCCGGGATTTGGGCCTCCGCGATCCGTATGCGCAGTATTCGTTGATTGAAGAGGATCACGCGCTCGGCGATAAAGCCGCTGGCCTTCTGCATTTCCAACTGTTTTTGACGGACTTTCCCGACTCTCCGTGGCTCCACGTGTTGTACGCCAACGCTTATGCACAGAAAGAAAACGACGCCGAAGCACGCCAGGAATATCAAGAAGCGCTGCGCCGGAAGCCCGACTTACCGGCTGTGAACTTCCGGTTAGGATTTCTGCTCTACAAGGACGGCGAGTATATTCCAGCGGCCGAGTGTTTTCGCAGAGAACTCGCTCTGAATCCGTCTTATTCCGATGCAAACATGTTTCTGGGACAAACACTCCGCAACCTGGGCCAGGAGCAGGAGGCGATTGTCCATTTGCGGAAGGCTATTGCGCTCGATAAGCGGTCGGAACTTGCGTACCGGGCTCTGGTCGCGGCCCTCGGTGAAAAGGGTGATCTGAACGGTGCCGTGGAGATCCTAAGAATGGCGGAGAAGGAGTTTCCAACCGATCCCAGCTTTCCAGGCCAACTTGCCAGTGTGCTCACCAGGCTCAATCGCGAGGAGGAGGCGTTAAAGGAGCAGGAGAAGTTCCGAGCGTTGAAGCAGTCGGAACGAGGCCGCGAAAAGCCCGTCGAGACGAAACGATGACTGCCTGGCTATTCCTTTTGTTGTGGCCGGCATCCACCAAAGCGGATGCTACTCAACGGCTCCTGCATTGCATCGAGAACCGCGACGCAGCGTGTCTCACAAATCAGCTAAAGTCTTCTCCCGGGAACGGCTCACCTGAGTATCTTTCTGCGGCCGCTGAGGCATATCTGCTGCTCGGTCGTAATGCGGAAGCGATCGCGGCCATTGAAGCAGCAGTCAAGGGCAAACCGAATGACTACGATCTGGTGATGCAGCAGGGCCGCACATATCAGCGCTGTAGCGACCAGATAAATGCGATTCAATCCTTTCTGCTCGCGGCCAATGTCAAGCAATCGTCCGAGGTCTTCTACGAGCTTGGCTTGAGCTTCTTTCTGCTGCATGAGTATGGGCGCGCCGGCAAACATTTCACGCATGCCGTGCAGTTGGATGACAAGAATCACAAAGCCGAATTCATGCTGGCTGTTATCGATATTTTTAAGGACGAGAATGAAGCCGGTGCGAAGAGTCATTTGGAACGGGCATTGGCAATTGAGCCCGATAATCCGCATTACTTGTTGCATTACGGAGTGGTGCTGATGGAAAGCAACGATCGGGATGCGGCCGCGGCCGTGCTCGAAAAAGCGGTGAAAGCGGACCCTTCGAACCCGCTCGCCCACTTCAACCTTGGCCGGCTTCGTCGTCAAATGGGCGACATGCCGGCGGCAAGGACTGAACTGGAGATCGCCGTTCGGCTGCGGCCTGAGCTCGCCCGAGCGTATTACCAGTTAGCTTCGGTGTATCGTGCGCTGGGTGAGACCACGAAGGGGAAGGACGCAATGGAGCAGTTCCTGAAGTTCAAGGACCAGGACCGCGAGGACGACCCTGTAGGCAGCCCGCCATCCTATGCGTTCCGTGACCATCCGGTCAAATGAGTGGATGCTTGCTAACGCGCCGCACTTTGTTCGCAGCGCTCATGGCGGGTCCGGCTCTCCGTGCGCAGGGTGTCGCTTCGCGCGGATTGCACGCCGCTCCTCGAAGCAAGCCGTCGGGCGTACCGTTTAAGTCCAAGCTGACGGATATCTCCGAAGCCGCCGGACTCGTAAAGCCTGCCATTTGCGGCGGGGTCAATCAGAAGGACTACATTATCGAGGTCGTCGGCTGCGGCGTGGCGTTCTTCGATTACGACAACGACGGCTGGATGGATCTTCTCATTCTTAGCGGCTCACGTCTCGACGGAAGCGCGCCAGATTCGACCAATCGTCTCTACCGCAATAATCGCAACGGTACCTTCACTGAGGTGACTGCGGAAGCAGGCCTGATACGGCACGGTTGGGCAACCGGCGTCACGGTGGGCGATTTCAACAACGACGGGTACGAGGATCTGTTCATTACGTACTGGGGGCAAAATGTTCTATACCGAAATAATGGAAACGGAACATTCACGGATATAACCAAGGAGGCGGGCTTGGTTACTGCCACCCAGGAATGGGGCTCCGGGTGCACGTGGGTAGATTACGATCGCGACGGGCACCTGGATCTTTTCGTCGCCCACTACATCGGCTTCGATCTTGCAAAGACGCCCAGAGCCGGAACAAGCCCCAATTGCAACTGGAAAGGCGTT
>JBBSEX010000091.1:0-8282 GCA_038239345.1 Bryobacterales bacterium | reverse complement strand
CGGGCACGAGTCCTGCTTCTTGGCACAATGCGGCATAGCGAGCCAGAGCCTGCGCGTTCGCTTCGATGCAGCCGCGACTGGGGAGGCCGGCGCCGATGGCAATTACCGCGCGCCACTTTGCAAAGCGGGCGCCCATCTGAAAGTACTCCTTGAGACGATCGCGCAAGCCGTCGAGGCCCTCGGTGATTTTCTCTCCGGGAAAACCCGCCATCTCCTTCGCGCCCGTGTCCACCTTGATGCCAGGGACAATTCCCGCGTCGGCGATGGCCCGGACAAAAGGTTGACCGTCGCTTTTGCTCTGGCGAATCGTCTCGTCATAAAGGATTGCTCCACTGATGCATTCACTGAGACCAGGCGTGGTGATAATCAACTCCCGGTATGCACGCCGGGCTTCCACAGTCTGGGGAATGCCCTGTTTTGCGAATCGCTTGTTACAGGTGGGATTGCTCTCATCCATTGCAAGCAGGCCTTTGTCGTGGGCGACCAGCAAGCGGGCCGTCTCTATCAGGTCTTGAGTATTCATGAGAATTGTGGTCCTTTGGGGCGATTTGAACGAACATCGGCGTGTTTTCGATATAGAGGACCTGTTTCGGCTCGGTCTGAGTGAGGTCAAGAGCGAGCCGGAAGATGTTCGCGTCAGGCTTTCGCAGATGGACGAAACAAGAGGAGACAAAGCAATCCACGAATGCATCCAGTCTGAACGTGCGAATCCGATAGGCATTCAGTTCGAGCGATTCATTGCTGACTACTGCGATCTTCAGCGCATACCTCGACTTGAGCTGATTGATCATCGCGATCATCTCTGGATAAGGCGTCGACTGCTCGCACATGAATTGGCGAAACTGCACACGGGTAAACGGCCGTTTCTCGTAAAAAACGACCAGGTTCAGGTAGTCCTCGAAAGAGAGTTTTCCCTCCTCGTGAATTTCGAATGTCAGGCGATGACGCTCTTCCATTTCCTCCCAGTTCAAATCGAAGCGCTCAACCGCTCGTCTTCGGGCAAGATGATCCCACCCGTTGGTGAGAAGCACGCCGCCGATGTCCACGAACACGCACGTGATCCCTGAACTGTTCTCGATCATCTGCAAATCCAATTGTGTCCCGCGAAACATCAAAAAGGCGTCAATAGTGCCGGTCTCGATCCGCCCATCGATACTTTTGACGTCGTTTTGACCTTTTTCCCGCTATGTTGGAAACAGCGTTATTGGAGTCACGCGTGGACTCGACTATGCGCCGAAGGCTATCCACAATGATCGAAACAACCCTTGACCTACCGAAAGAACCAGCCGTGCACAGCAGTAATGGAGCGGCCGCGAAGACTGAACAGGATCATTCGCTGACACCCGAGTTGCTGGGAAAGATGAACGCCTACTGGCGGGCTGCAAATTATCTTTCGGTCGGCCAAATTTATCTCTACGACAATCCGCTGCTGAAAGAGCCGCTGAAGCTATCGCATGTGAAGCCGCTTGTCGTCGGGCATTGGGGCACGACGCCAGGCCAGAACTTCATTTACGTTCATCTGAACCGGGTGATCAAGAAGTACGACCTCGATATGTTCTACGTGGCGGGTCCCGGTCATGGCGGCCCGGCCATCGTTGGCAACGTCTACCTGGAAGGGACTTGGACCGATATCTATCCGAATGTGACCCAGGACGAAGCGGGACTGAAGAAGCTTTTCAAGCAGTTCTCATTCCCCGGAGGGATCTCCAGCCATGTTGCGCCGACAACGCCGGGCTCGATTCACGAAGGCGGCGAGCTGGGTTATTCACTCAGCCACGCCTTTGGGGCTGCGTTCGACAACCCGGAGCTGATTGTGGCGTGCGTCGTTGGCGACGGCGAGGCTGAGACCGGGCCTCTTGCAACAGCCTGGCAGTCCAACAAACTCCTCAATCCGATCACTGACGGAGCCGTGCTCCCCATCCTGCACCTTAACGGATACAAGATCAGTAATCCGACTGTGCTGGCCCGGATCGAGCGCGAGGAACTGGAACAATTTCTACGCGGCTGCGGTTGGACACCTTATTTTGTCGAAGGCGACGATCCCGAGAAGATGCATCCTCTGATGGCCACGACGCTCGAAAGAGCCATTGAGGACATCCGCCATATTCAGCAAAATGCCCGAACCCATGGTGATAATACCCGCCCGCGATGGCCGATGATCGTGCTTCGGTCGCCCAAGGGCTGGACCGGACCGAAGGTGGTGGATGGCTTGCAAATCGAAGGCACGTTTCGCGCACATCAGGTGCCAATTCTCGTCGATTCCGAACATCCCGATCATGTCGCGTTACTCGAGAGTTGGATGAAGAGTTACAAAGCCGAAGAGCTATTTGACCATAACGGCCGGCTTATGCCGGAATTGGCCGAGCTCGCACCCAAGGGCGACCGGCGGATGGGCGCGAATCCTCATGCGAACGGAGGCATTCTGTTGCGCGACCTGCGCATGCCGGACTTTCGGGTCCATGCGGTGAACGTGCCTGCACCCGGCGCCGTGGCCGCTCAGGACACGCTGGTGCTGGGAAAGTTCTTGCGTGACGTAGCAAATCTGAACCGAGATAATTTCCGTGTGTTCGGTCCTGATGAGACGCTGTCGAATCTGCTTGGCGCCGTCTTTGAAGTGACGAACCGCCAGTGGGACGCGCGGGAAGCCAGGAACGACGAATTCCTGGAACCTTCCGGCCGGGTACTTGACTCCATGCTCAGCGAGCACCAGTGTGAGGGTTGGCTGGAAGGGTATCTGCTGACCGGGCGTCACGGCCTGTTTAACAGTTACGAGGCTTTCATTCGTATTATCGACTCGATGTTTAGCCAGCACGCCAAGTGGCTGAAGGTTACTTCGGAGCTGCCTTGGCGCCGCAAGATCGCCTCGTTGAACTATCTGCTTGCTTCCCATGTTTGGCAGCAGGATCACAATGGTTTCACGCACCAGGACCCCGGCTTTCTGGATCATGTCATCAATAAAAAAGCCGATATCGTGCGTTGTTATCTGCCGCCCGATGCGAACTGCCTTCTTTCCGTCTTCGATCATTGCCTGCGCAGCCGGCACTACGTCAACGTAGTGGTTGCAGGCAAACACGCACTTCCGCAATGGCTAACGATGGAAGCCGCAGTGGTGCATTGCACGGAAGGTATTGGCATCTGGCAATGGGCGAGCAACGATCAGGACAGTGAGCCGGACGTAGTGATGGCCTGTTGTGGGGATACGCCGACGCTGGAGATTCTGGCCGCTGTTTCCATCCTTCGGGAGCACCTTCCAAAACTGAAGATCCGCGTAGTCAATGTTGTCGATCTCATGAAGCTCGAATCCAGCAGCGAGCACCCGCATGGCCTTACAGAGGCAGGCTACGATTCGCTATTTACGAAGAACAAACACATCATTTTTGGCTTCCACGGCTACCCGTGGCTGGTGCATCGCCTCACCTACCGCCGCACCAACCGGAACCTCCACGTTCGCGGCTACAAAGAAGAAGGCACCATCACGACGGCTTTCGATATGCGCGTTCAGAACGATTTGGACCGCTTTCATCTTGTACAGGATGTGATCGACCGTTTGCCGAACCTTGGGTCCCCGGGCGCATGGCTGAAGCAATCGATGCAGGACAAGCTGGTGCAGCACAAGATCTACATCGACAAACACGGCGAAGATTTGCCGGAGATCCGCAACTGGAAGTGGCAAGGCACGCACTGAGACTCATATTATGCCGATTCAACTGAAGGCAGAAGACAATGGAAGACTTGTCGTCTTTCACGTTAGCGGGGTCCTGACAAAGGAGGAATACGAACGCATACTTCCTCAGGCGGAGCCCTTGGTTCATCAGCAGGGAAAATGGCGGATTCTGTTCGAGATGACGGATTTCCACGGGTGGGAGCCCGCCGCGCTGTGGGAGGAACTCAAGTTCGACTGGGCACACCGCTCCGACTTTTCCAATATCGATCGGTGCGCAATGGTTGGCGACCAGAAGTGGGAAAGCATCATGGCGACGCTCTCTAAACCGTTCACCAGTGCGGCGATCCGGTACTTCGATCGCACGGACCTGGCCGGCGCGCGGAAGTGGCTGGATGAATCGCCGTCGGTGGCAAATCAGAAAAAGGCTGCCCGATGACCGGCACACCGTATTGGAAACGCGCCCATCACGACTGGAAATTCTGGCTTGCCATGGTCTTGTCGTTCGCCGCGATCGCCATGTACGTCATGAGCAACGATCTCTCCCGGATCCCCAAATTGTGAGCGATACTTCCGCCAAAAATATCGGCTCGGTGGTTTCCATTCGTGGCGGTGTTGTAGACATTCGCTTCGATCACTCGCTGCCGCCGATTCACCGCGTCCTGCATACCGGCGCGGAAGGAAGCATCGTGATCGAAGTGCTGGAACAGCTTGACTCGCAGCGCGTACGAGGGATCGCTCTGAGTCCTACACAGGGTCTCGCAAGAGGAATGCGCGTGGAAGACACGGGGGAAGCTCTACGTGTACCGGTCGGCAAGCAAATCATTTCCCGAATGTTCGACGTCTTTGGACACGCGATCGATCGTCAGCCCGAACCTAAGGATGTGGAGTGGCGAAACATTCTGCGCGCGCCGCCGCCGCTTGAAGAGCGATCCACCAAGTCGGAGGTCTTCGAGACAGGCATCAAGGCGATCGACGTTTTGGTACCGCTGGAGCGCGGAGGTAAGGGCGGCATGTTCGGCGGCGCTGGCGTTGGCAAGACCGTCTTGCTGACAGAGATGATCCACAACATGATCGGCCGTCAAAAAGGGGTCAGTATATTCTGCGGAATCGGTGAACGCTGCCGCGAAGGCGAGGAGCTTTACAGCGGAATGAAGGAAGCCGGCGTCCTCAAGGATATGGTGATGCTCTACGGGCAGATGAACGAGCCGCCCGGCAAGCGGTTTCGCATTGGTGCCGCCGCATTGACCATGGCGGAGTATTTTCGCGACGACGAGCATCGTGACGTTCTTCTGCTGATTGACAATATTTTTCGGTTCATTCAGGCCGGTATGGAAGTGTCCGGGCTCATGGGCCAGATGCCTTCGAGACTCGGATATCAGCCGACCATGGCCACGGAACTCTCAGGCCTTGAAGAGCGCATAGCCAACACCCATGCGGGCGCTATCACCTCGATCCAGGCCGTGTATGTACCAGCCGACGATTTGACCGATCCGGCGGCGGTTCACGTATTCTCGCATCTCTCCGCGTCAATCGTGCTCTCGCGCAAGCGCGCGACCCAGGGACTCTACCCGGCCATCGACCTGCTCCAATCGAGTTCGAAAATGGCCACCCCAGGTATTGTTGGCCAGCAGCATTATGACTTGGCGCAGGAAATCCGAAAGACCTTGGCTCAGTACGAAAACCTGAAAGACATTGTCGCGATGCTCGGGATGGAACAGCTTTCTCCGGAAGACCGCAAAATAGTGGGCCGGGCCCGGAGGCTGGAACGCTTCCTCACGCAGCCCTTCTTTGCGACAGAGAAGTTCAGCGGGATTAAAGGCCAAATGGTCAGTCTGAAAGACTCGCTGGACGGTTGCGAGCGCATTCTTCGCGACGAATTTAAAGACTACCCGGAGAGCGCGCTCTATATGATCGGGGCCATCGGCCAAGCCAAAAAACCGGCAGCCGATGCGAAACCGGAACCACCCAAGCCTAACTCGGGAGCGGCCCATGCATCTTAAGATTCTTCTTCCCTCCGAAGTCTTCGCGGATAAGGACGGCGTCTCGAGCGTCATTGCCGAAACGCGGGACGGCTCGTTCCAACTCCTTGAGCACAGATTGGACTGCGTGGCTGCTCTGGTTCCGGGCATCCTCACATATCTCCCGAAAGACAACGCGCCTGTCTACCTGGCCGTTGACGAGGGTGTTCTGGTAAAAACTGGCTCGGAAATACTGGTCTCCGTACGTCAGGCGATCGGCGGAACCGATCTGGGCCAGCTTCACGACGAGGTCAAGCGCAGGTTTCTCAATTTGAACGCGGAAGAGCGGAACGTTCGGGATGTGCTCTCCAAGATGGACAGCAGTCTTGTTGGACGATTGGCGGCGTTTCAACATGAGCGATGAAACGCGCTATAAGCTCCCAAACGATAAGCCCGCAAACAGTGAAGCGTCTTTCGACAGCGTGGTCGCATCAAAAGCGGCTCGTAAGCTCAGGGTGCAGCGCGAGGGTACGCAGAGCGCATGGTTCGGACTCGGGATGTCGGGACTCATCGGCTGGTCGGTGGCGGTTCCGGCTGTATGCGGCGTGCTGCTCGGCCTGTGGCTGGACGCGAAGTATCCGGGCCGGTTCTCGTGGACGCTCGCGCTCCTGTTTGCAGGACTGTTTATCGGCTGCCTCAACGCGTGGCACTGGGTCGCCCAACAGGATCAGGCTATGCACCGCGAGGACAGCGAAGATGACAAAGACGCAAGCGGTCAGGAGAAGGACGATGCTTGAAATATTACCTTTCATCCTGGCGTTTCTCGTAGGCGTCTTGGTAGGTGCGGTGTTCTTCGGAGGCCTTTGGTGGACCATCCGGAGAGCACTGCCGTCGAACCTCGCGGGTATTTGGTTCACCGGAAGTTTTCTACTCCGGACAGCGATAACGCTCGCGGGCTTTTATGTGGTTGGGCAAGGCGACTGGCGGCGTTTGGTTTGCAGCGTTGCGGGATTTCTGGTGGCGCGCTTGCTCGTGGTGCGCCTCACGCGAACCATCCGGATGGAGGCGCCGCTCGAATGCTCGTAGTCAATCTCACTTCCGATCAGCAAATCTTCTGGCAGCACGGCTTCTTCAAGCTCAACGAGACTATAGTCACCACCTGGGCCATGATGATCGCGATGGCTGCCGGCTCGAAGCTGGTAACTCGCAAGCTGCTGACTGAAGGCCCTATCTCACGCTGGCAGGGTTTGATCGAGATTGTGGTCACCAATATTGAGAAACAGATTGAGGAAGTAGGTCTTAAGCACCCGGAAAACTATATTTCTTTTCTGGGAACGCTGTTTCTGTTTGTAGCGATCGCGAGCCTTTGTATTGTGATTCCCGGCTTTCAGCCGCCCACCGGATCGCTTTCCACCACCGCGGCACTGGCATTGTGCGTCTTCATAGCCGTGCCCCTGTTCGGGATTCGAGCGCAGGGGCTCGGCGGATATCTGAAGACCTACACCCAGCCGACGATCATCATGCTGCCCTTCAACATCATCAGTGAACTCTCACGTACTCTGGCACTGGCCGTTCGTCTCTTCGGCAACATGATGAGCGGGGTGATGATTGTCGGCATTTTGCTGACAATAACGCCCTTTCTCTTTCCCATTGTGATGACCTCGCTTGGTCTGCTCACCGGAATGGTTCAGGCCTATATCTTCAGCATTCTGGCGACCGTATACATTGCCGCGGCCACGCTGGCCAGCAAGCCGAAGCCTGTTGCGGTGAAGAAAACCACCTAATATCACGGATTAAAAGGAAGACCAAAATGGACAACAGCACCATGATCGCAATGTTTTCAATCGCTACTTCGGGCCTGACGATTGCCGTTGGATCGATGTGCCCGGCGCTCGGCGAGGGTCGGGCTGTCGCCACGGCATTGACCTCTCTCGCCCAACAGCCCGACGCTTCCGCCACCATCACCCGGACGTTGTTCGTTGGGCTGGCAATGATCGAGTCGCTGGCAATTTATTGTTTCGTCGTTTCCATGATTCTGATCTTCGCGAATCCATTCTGGACAAACGCACTTTCACACGCCGGGGGAAAGTGAACTATGCTCATCGACTGGTTCACCGTCGGTGCCCAGGCGCTGAACTTTCTGGTGCTCGTGTGGCTGTTGAAGCATTTTCTTTATCAGCCAATACTCAACGCTATCGATCTGCGGGAGAAGGGCATTGCCACGAAACTCGCGAGCGCTAACGAAAAGGAAGCCGCCGCGAAAAAGGAGCACGATGATCTGGCCGGCAAGAACAAGTCATTCGATGAACAGCGGGGAGCGCTGCTGACCAAGGCCACCGACGACGCAAAGGCCGAGCATGATCGGCTGGTCGGCGAGGCGCATAAAGAGGCGGATCAGTTCCGCGCCGCGCAAGCAACTGCGTTGAAGAACGACCAGGCCAGGCTCGGCAAAGAGATAACGCGTACCGCCACTCAGGAAGTGTTTTCCATCGCGCGAAAAGCACTCGCAGATCTGGCAACGGTTGGTCTGGAGGAACGTCTTGGAGCAGTGTTCACTCGGCGGCTGCGCGAGATGGACGGGAAGGCGAAGGAAACTCTGGCCGCGGCGCTCAAGACTTTGAAAGAACCAGCCGTAGTGACCAGCGCCTTCGACTTGCCTG
>JBBSEX010000090.1:0-8409 GCA_038239345.1 Bryobacterales bacterium | reverse complement strand
CGATGCTGGGGCTGAAGAGCTTTCGAACTGCGACGGTTGTGATCAGTGGAATCGAGTTGGCGGAGAAGATCAAGAAGGGCCAGTTCAAAATCGGCAAGCTCGGCGGATGCACGGCGACGATGCCGGAGATCTGGCAAGCCGCCTTGGCTGCGTAAATCCAAAACCTCTCTTTGCACAGGACGAAACCGAACCGACTTTGGCTTAACGTTGAATTTGCACCAGAGCCGTTGACAGCATACCAAGATGGGCCGACGCCGCACCTCGAAGATCTGTGTAACGGGAGGACCGAAGCCAGGTCTCAGGAGAGCCGAATCTTTTACAAATTTTAGCGAGAGACGCATAATGTTGAAGGTGGTTGTCAAGGTTCCAGAATCTTGGCTGCTTGCCTTATGGAATTGGTTCACCTGCGGCTATAGCCTCGCATGTATCGCCGAGATGCTAACGATTTGGGGCTGGCATCATTTTCATCTAGGAGAGATCGGCATCCCGACGTTCCTTTATAGGTTTGCCACGATCCCGATGTGGGGGATTGTCGCTGTCCCCTTGTTTCTCTTTGTGGAACTGATCTTGGTCTCTACCCCGAAGCGTCGAGCGCGGATTGGATTTACCTTCCGGCTGGCCTTATTTGGAGTGGTCATTTGGTGCTGCTTACTCGGGTATGGCTGAGGCTCATTCCAAAATCACGCCAGCAACTTCTTAGGCTGTCTGTGGTGCACGGTGCTACAGCGCACTCCCCTTGCACCACGCTACTTGAGACGGCTCGTCGCGATAAGCGGCGTGCTTTGTGGTTGTTGGGCGGGAAAGCTAAGTAACGTGACTAGGGTCGCTTGCATTAGGAGCAGAGGTCGTGTAGCCTTGCATTGTGGCGGTTTGAAAGATTTTATGTGGTTTGTCAGATTCACAAAACACCGCTAAATGGACCCCTCCTCTAAGCCAGATAAGACGCCGCCTACGCTCAATGGGGGGAAAGTCGTTAAGTTTGACTACCTCAAGAGTTCTCAGTTCAGGACAGTTCGTAGCGATGGAGTTTGGGGTGGGGTCAATGGCCACCTTGACATTGTGATGTCATTCTATAGTGAGAGACCGCCAATCCCTCAGCAGGTTACGCATTTGATTGAAGGCGAGCGGTTGGGGCGTGAATTGGAACAAAACCGAATCTCTAGAGATTCCATCATTCGCGAGGTGGAAATCTGCGTTTCCATGAACGTCGAAGTTGCGAAGGCCCTTAGGCTGTGGCTCGATGAGAGGATCATGGTGATTGAAGGCATAAAGCAAAAAGCCGCCCCGGCCGAAGAGAAGTAAAATGATCTACTATTGCCCGCCGCCAACAAGCGGGATTACCCAAACCATTTCTTTGGAGGACGCAGTGCTCAGAGCGAAGGTATATCGAATGGCCGCTTCGGGTTCCGGTCCAGCCCTATACTGGGTACCTCGGCCCGAGAGTCAAGTCGAGCACGTAAGTTTGCCAGAGATGCAAATGCATGAAATGACAGCGCTCAATATTAATTGGGAGCTTGATGGTTCTGAGGCCCCGAACGAAGTAGCTCGATCAAAGGCGCTCTCGGTTTTAGGCATCGCGGACCTTTTAGGAATAAGGCCCACTTATATTACCGCCTCAGCAGATGGGGGAGTAGCTATTTGTTTTAAGAACAACGGGGTCTACGCCGACGTGGAGTGTTTCAACTCAGGCGAGATTTGGGGGTTGCTTGATGATCGGACAACTCCCGCCACAACCTGGTCGATAACAGACGATAGTTCCATAGGCGAGGGCCTGCGTAAAATCGGTGACTTTATAAATCCAGATGCCTGATGGGCCGTTTCGCGGGGCTAGTGGAGAGCCTGATCCGGTCTTTGGAGCCGAGGAGCGGTTTTACTATAGGGTGCACCCGGAACGTATTCAGCCCGATGGCGGTGTAGATCCGGCACACGTGCAATGTCCCGATTTATCCTCGAATCGTAGTAAGTACAGTGAGCCTCGCGATGTACTAATTCCGCTTGATAAGTATGGCGGCCACGCGGTTTTCCGATTCTTGCTGCCACAAATTCCAAAGCAAGTCGCATCGGAGAGTGCAGGCGGAGGATCCCCAACTAGCTATGACGTCAAGACCGTGCATGATCCGTTGGAAGAAAATTATGCACACTGTGAGACGCGCCTATACAGGGGTGGCGAGCACATGAGATCAGGCGTAAGTCACGGGGCGAAGAAGGTTTTTAGAGCCGCGATGAGTCACATACTAGAGTTGGAGCACACGGCCAACGTGCCATTGTAAACAAGCCAAAACGGCGAAGTTCGGGACTCAATGAAAGGAAAACCGGCCCACCCCTGAGGGCGGGCCGCTAATAAGATGAATCGTTGCTTTGGATTATCTTTTGGTGAGGGGTTCTGGCCACAGCAAGGCTCGAAGGCCCCGCAGTCCTGTCGCGCCGGTTCAAGAACCGAATGCCTGAAGCGCGCAACGTCCGGCGTGGTGCCAGTCTCGCATTGGCGGTGATACTCCGCTAACGCCCAATAATAATGTTCGGTGGCGTGCCGGTATTCAGCTGCAGCTTTTCGGGTCTGGATCGGCGTAATCGGCAATAGCAACGGTACCCGGTATCGGGCCGCTACGCCAATGGTGTAACCGGTACAAACAAAAACGCCCGCCTAAATCTAACCAAGAGCCTAAGCGGACGCTTTGTTCTTTGTGAAAGAGACTCGGTGGTGTAGTGTGGGCCGGACAGAAAGGTTTCAGAGTGGCGGCGACTAGGGCTTTAACGGCTCCGGCTGCCGAAGCATTTTCTTAAGATCTCCATTTCGTGTTCTTTTCCGTCCTCGTCAAGTACAAACAATTTGCGGCAGAAATCCTCCTGAACAATGAAGAGGCCCAATCTCAGACCAATCCGAGTAGCGGGTAAGGGGGTTACTTCCAGATAGCCGACGATACGGAAGGAATGCGCCCACATGCTGAGAATGGCACTTCTACGCGTAGCGCGTTTATAAGTCAATGTCCGGGTTAGTCAGGTCGTGTGAGGGCGAGTTATCAGTGAATGCCGCGGGTCTTTCGAAAGCACATCTCCGCGGACGGCGCAAAAAGATGTGGTCTTTCCCATTCGGGTATCTGCCTCAAATGGGATCTACCGCCGCACTGGCCCCAGATATTTGTCCAGCCAGTCGAGGGTTTCCCGCATCACGATCTGCCGGAGAGGGCTCACGTCATGAGACGCTTCCAGGACCGTATGCCGTTTGTCGGCTGCTGGCGTGCCAAGAAGGTTGAACATGAGCTTCTGTGAGGCTTCCAGAGGAAAGAAATAGTCATAGCGGCCGTTGATCATCAATACCGGAATGCGAACGCGCGGCGCGTAATTCACCCCATTCATCTCCGGAAGAGCAGGTGTGACAAAGAATCCACCGTCTTCGAGCACGGCCACCTTGAACCGCGGCTCAACCGCCAGAAAGATCGGAGCTGATCCGGCCCCCCAACTCGCGCCTAGGTAAGCAATGCGCGTGCGATCGATGTCCTTCCGGCTTTCCAGGTAGTCTACGGCTCTTCGGATATCCTGGCCACGCTCGACCCAGGCAGCCAGGGCCGCGACGGTGGTTTGCGGCGGAAGCCTCTTGCGCCCGTAGGTGTTCGGAAGCACCGGGTGGAACACCGCGCGGCCGGTCCGAACGAGGAAGTCCCACCTGGAAGGCCCGTCGAGAGACTGGGCGCTGGTCATTTGCTGCGCCCCAGCGCTCGGGTGGTAGACCACTACCTGGAACGGCGGGGTCGCGTTCTTCGGGAGAAACAGGTATCCGGGAACCTGCTCGGCGCTGTAAGCGGCTTCGAACGTGACCCGCGCCTTGGTCCACTCGGGATTGCTGCGGTCTACTTCGACGGTGCGCCCATTCAGTTCCTTTGGCTCGTAGGAAAACAGCGCCAGATAGGAGCGGAACGCTTCGTCGCTGACCGGTGTGGGGGCGGGGAACTCGCGCTGCGGCTTCGGGTTCAGTAGCGCCTGCGCTGGCTGGACCGTATAGCGGACACAACGGAAGCCGTTCTGGGCGTCTCGATCGAACGGCGACTTCGCGTCCGGTTGCGTGAACATGTAGAGCTGGTCGCGCCAGCCGCCCCCCAGGGTAAACCGAAAGCCATCGCCGGTTTCGTTGAAGCACCATTCTTTCACGTTGCCTGCCATGTCGTAAGTGCCAAACGGGCCGATTCCCTGAAACTGGCCCACTTTTGCAGGACCCGAGCCTTTGAAGTTGCGAGTTGCAAAACGAAGGTAGCAGTCCGCGGGTCCGCAGCCCGATACCAGTGGTAAATGGTCGGTAACTGTTTACCGCGGAAATCGGCGTAAGCAGCGGCTTCGTACCAGCTCACGCCGCGAACCGGGAAATCGTCCTCTCCAGCCGGGTAAGTTCCGGCCTCCCAGTTTGCCGGGCCCCACCGGCCCGTCGCATCGACGAACTCCCGCATCGCCTGTTCCCAGGAGAGCAGCTGGTTTTCCTTGCGGAACGCATGCTTCCAGTAGTCCTTGTTCCGGTAGGCTCCCCGATCGACGAACTCTTTGAACTCGCGGTTGCTCACCTCGTAGCGGTCCATCCAAAAGGCTGGAAGGCCGGTGAGGATGAAACTGCCGAGGCGTGCTATGGGCATATCCATGGTTGGCGCTTCCGGAACATGCACCATACCTTCGGGGCCTTGCTGTCTTCGAGAGAGCCGGTATGTCTGCCTTTCTATGCCCGGCGGCGCCAGCGCCAGAGTGGTTTCAAAGCCCTCCTTGACGAGTTTCCAGCGGTAATATCCCTGGGGCACGGTCAACTGGGCTGGGGATTTCCCGGCCATCCGCCATGCCGTTTCAGGTTCGTTGTACTCCTTGCGATAGATCTCGGCTCCGGACGGATTGGTCTCAACCCAAACCGTGCGGACGATGTCGGGCCATAGTGCCTTCAATCGCCCGTCCGCCGGGATGAACTTCTCGACCTCTTTGGCCAGATCGAACGCGGCGGTGTACTTCCCTTCCTGCACAAGCTGCGTCACGGTGGCAATGCCGTCCCGGCTCGCCCAGCGAACGCGAGAGGCGCGGCGTGCCATCCAGGAGACCAGCAGAACGACGGTCAGCAGCACCGCGAGCGCCGGGACCAGGATGGCCGGACGTTTCGCCCGTTGGAGCATCTGCGGCAGAGTCAGGCGGCCTGACGTGAGGCTCTGCTCCAGTTGCACGAGTTCTCGCCGCACATCCACTGCGGCGGGAACCGTTTCCCACGGTCCTTCTCCAGACAGCGGTTCACGATGCGCACAAGCTCCGGCGGCAAGCCGGTTCGACGATCAGCGAGGGAGGGCGGCGGGTCGCGGACGATTGCCATGAGCGTCTCCATCTGGGAGTCTCCCGAGAACGGCCGCCGGCCAGAGAACATCTCGTATAGCACCACGCCGAGCGAGAAGACATCGGATCGAACGTCCAGCGGCGGCTTACCCTGAGCCTGCTCAGGCGACATATAAGCGACCGTGCCCACGACAGTGCCCTCCCTGGTAAGAGTCTCCAGGCTCGCAGTTCGCCCTTCGGACTCTGGCGGTCCGGTGTGCTTCGCCAGTCCGAAGTCGAGCAGTTTCACCAAACCCTCGTCCGTGGTCATGAGGTTCGAGGGCTTCAGGTCCCGGTGGATAATTCCGGCGGCATGAGCCCTGGCGAGGGCGTCCGTGATCTGCAGAGCGTACCGGAGTGCCTCCTTGACAGGCAGTGGACCGGCGGCGATCACCCGGTCGAGCGGCTGGCCGGGGACGAACTCCATGACGATGTAGTCGCTGCCGTCCTCGCTGGCGATCTCGTAAATGGTGACGATGTTGGGATGGTTGAGGGCGGAGGCTGCCTGCGCTTCGTGGACAAAGCCGCGGCGGCTATCGCTTTCCGCCAGACGGCCAGGCGCGAGGAACTTGATCGCAACCAACCGGTTCAGCCGCGAGTCCCAGGCTTTCCAGACCTGCCCCATTCCTCCCTGACCGATCTGGTCCAGAAGTCTGTAATGACCGACCGTCCGCTCTATCATACCCCCTGCTCAAGTCACGCACTCTGCGAGCCGGAATCTCCAGTTTGATCTCCGGGCTGACCCTGATCGTACCGCGGGTGCCTCTTGCCGATCCAGCCTGGTGCAACGCTCTTCCCGGGTGCGGCCAGCAGTCCTATGACGGCATTTCCGTCTTAGACCCTAGAGGCCCCCGATCAAGTGTGATTGTACACCGGATCATCCACCTTTGGAATCCAAACAAGCAGGTCGCGTTCTATTGGCTTTCGATCTTCGGCAACTCCCCATGGTCGGCCAAGACTCCGGGCGGATCACGTCTTTATACCGGCCAATGTTCTGTTCTCAGGACATTGTGGAAGGGACGACAGCATTATTTTCTTTCGTTCGAAGTTTTCCACGCAAGACGATGAGCGCTTGTTCTAAGGTAATCGCAGCGGCTTCCCCAGAACCCTTGCATTGTGAGGTGTTCAATGCGATAAGAGAGTGATCAGCGCACTGCCGCAGACCTCTTGCGCCCGAGTACGAGATTGGGCAGAGATTGGCCGGTTAAACGGGCAATCCGGAAGTTGAGATCATTTGCGGGCAGAACAAGGGCCGTACCGCTTCTGTGTCGGATAACTGGGCGTTGCCGCGTAGCTCGGCGTCGAGGACTTATCCTGCGACTGCTGCTGCGATCCGCTGGACTGGCCGCTTTGGTCTGTGCTCTGAGACGCCTGGTCTTGCGGTTGGCGTCGGGTGGATGTTGCGTAGCTCATCATCGTGTGGTCTCCTGTGGTTCGGTAAATTATTTGAAGTGCGCAACTGACGTGCGTGAAATTAGCTTTACTGGCGTGAATAGGGTGGTTGACGATTCAGGGCCATGGGGGGAACCCGGGGCGGGTACGGGGCCGGCCATACCCCCGCCCTTCAAACTTCATTCAATCTCGACGCAATCAACATCGATCACTGGACCAGTCGCGGTAGGCTCAGCCGGGCCGATGGTGATATTCACTGTCATCCCACCCGAGCTGTCTACGCTGAGTCTTCCGCTGAGGCGGGCGGATAGCTCGGCGGTGCCACGCACCTCACGCAACGCCCCGACGCTGGTCTTCAATTCACCAGCCCCTCGGCCCGGTCCAGTAAATGCCAACGATATTTTGTCAGCGTCAAAATGTCGCACAGCTCGTCGTTCGTTAAGCGGATGCGCTCGACCTCATTCAGCAGAGCGTCCTTATTGGGAGCCATGCCCCGATGCTCCAGACGTTCTATGCTCAGCGGCAGAGACTCGGCGGCCCGTGGTGTCTGAACCATCTCCAGAGCTGGTCGCTGATCGAGGTGCCTCTTGTGGCGGCCGGCGCCATCTTTCGAGATCCCAGGAAACCGGTCGGCGACCCATCCGCAGCGTCGTGCCTGATCTCAAAGCGTGGTCGATCTGCTCAACTCGCGAGTCTTGGCAAACTGTGCACCTCGTCTATGAGGGCGCCTTGTTGCACTCAGGGCAGCATCCGTCACAGAAGAACGCCGGCGTATCGCCGAGCACATGCACTCGGACCGCTGGCCGAACGCCGCACCCCGCACATGGTGCGCTGATGAACGCCGTTCTCAAGCATTTCTCGGTGTGCTTCGGTAGCTTAGTTCCTGGCATCTGTAATCCACCTTGCTACGCTAATCTAATATTTCCCGTACGCGCGAAGGTTTTAGCACTGGCGCTTGTTCCTGCATCACGAAATTTCCTCGTTGTTCATGAGGTTTTCCGTACACTCCTGTGGTCCAGTTGGTATCGCCCAAATGGGTGAGTAGCGTTCCGTCAGTCGCGCGACACGCTTTCGATTCAAGATGGCCCGCTTACTCCGCTTACCAGCCTTCCAAGTTTCGAATACCGGGCGACACTGGACACACGTCTGGCTTCCCAGCTCAGCGGCCAGGTCGCGCAGTCGGCATTTCACGGCAGTTAGTCGGTGGGCTTGAGTCGCTCGGTTCGGGACTTCAGGGCTTTCAGTTCTTTGCTCAGCGCTTTGCGTTTCGCGATTGCCTCATTGGTAAACCGGCCATGCTTCAAGGACGCCGCGCTGATCCGCGCTTTGCCCTCTTCGGTCTTAGGCCCAGTGCTCCTGCCCCCCGTGGAACTGGCAGCGACCGTATGTTCCATCTGGACGGCGGATGCCCGGAGACCTGCACGGCAGCCCTGAACGCCTACCGCGAGCACCACATCTTGGGCTGATCGTTGGCAGCAATCGAGGGTCGATAGCTTGGTTGCCGTGTCGCAGTCGGCCACGCTTCACAGGTTTAACGGGCATGGACTGTGGTTCGGTGTCGCACTCCGTCGCGGCTGTCGCGCGGATGTTGTCGCTGTCCAGAACTTGGGCCGAATCGCTGATCTGGGGAATGTTATCCATGGCTAAACTCCTGGATGGTGTGTCCCAGTGCTTCCAGCGTGGCCCGGT
>JBBSEX010000089.1:0-8477 GCA_038239345.1 Bryobacterales bacterium | reverse complement strand
GCAAAGCGGCTGCGCAGCCGGTAGCCGCTCCCGTCCGGGCTGAGTTCCATCGAAGTGACGGTTTCGCCAAAAGTGCCTGCCCATGAATCGAAATGCTGGAGTTGATTGCGTCGCAGCGCGCTCATCTGCAAATACCGCTGCATCGTGAACATCTCCGCCATCGTGTTGGAAATCGGAGTGCCCGTCGCGAAGACCACGCCGCCGCCCTTGTTGCGCGACTGGATGTGCTGCACTTTCAAAAACATATCGAAAGCGCGCTCGGAAGCCGTCTGCGGCAGACCCGCCACGCGCGTCATCTTCGTCACATAGAAAAGGTTTTTGAACTTGTGGGCCTCGTCGATGAAAAGCCGGTCAATGCCGAGTTCCTCGAAGGTCAGTGTGTTGTCCTTCCTGTGCTCGGCCGAGAGCAAGACGATCAGGGCTTCAGCGTTCCGTCGGCTTTGGGTCGCTGCGCTTCCGCACGCGCGGCCTGCCGGTGTGGTTGTTGGAAAACCTTTCGATCTTCTCCTGCGGCCATTTCAGCACGTTCCAGCAATACAAGTCCGCGAGATCGTCAGGACAAACCGTGTTTTCCAATTCATACTCCATCATGGCCTCGATGCCGGGAGCCTTGCCGGTGCGCCGCTCGATTTCCTCGCTGGCCATCGCAAAGACATCATACCGGCTGCGGAGAACCTGCAGCGTCACGGTGATTCGGTTTCGTTTCGGCTTAGGTTTGGTCGTTGGCTTCTTCATGACGTGCATTGTTACGCAATGCTGACGCAAAGGTGCTCCATATACGGAGCATATTTTGTCGCCCTTGTGCATTGGCGTGCCGACCATCGGCGGCGAGGTGCAGGGCTTCTTCCGGGGGGAAATGAACGAATGCCGCGCGAGGCAGCAGTTGTCGTGGAATGGTGGAGGTTTGTCCGTCCCTCGGCTTCCCATGAGATGTACGGCACTTAGGTTCGGCGCTTCCAGAGAAGTGACCCGATCAAGGCTAGGGCTGGGACTCCAATAACCCACGGCCACAGCGGCGCATTGCGTTCGGAAGGAACAGCGGGAGTTTGCACGATGGGCTGTAGTGCCGATGCTTCGACGGCAGGTGTTGACACGACGGTCGCCGCCGTTCCCGGCTGCGTCGGAACTCGCTTGAAAATGTTTTTTCCAATCGGAATGCTCTCTCCAAGAAGACGCTTCACTTCAGCGATGTTGTTGGGCGTGGCAGCAATAAGCTTCTCGATTTTGAAAACCCCCTGTGCCGATGCACCTGCAAGGATATAGTCTTTGCCGACCTCCGGCAGTTTCTCGTCAATCTTGGGTGGAAATACTGTCCTTCGAAAAGAGCATGTCACACTTTGAGATGACGTCCCTTTGAGCTGGGTGACGACTTCAAACACCGCGCTATCATGGCTACTTTCGCCTGGCCCGTGAAAATCCGTAAAACCAAGATCGACCAATCGGCACACCATGACCGCCTGGGATGAAATTACCGCCTCCTCAAGAGGGGCCAACGACGTTGGCAGTGCGGGTTCATTCTCAGCGGAATTCACAGCGAGCGTGCTCGCCCAAACGAGAATAAGGTTGGCACATCGGAATTTCATGATCAGTTATTCGGAACCTGGAAAAAATTGAATGGGAAGATTACCACCGACAATAGCCCTCACCTCCGCTTCGGTGATAGTCATTTTAAGGACACGTACGGTATTGGAGTTTTCCACGCCTTGGAAATCTGCTGGCACGTTTCCAGCCGTTCCAATACGTTTAGCAATGATTTTTTGACCCACATCGAGTTGCCCGAGCAGCTTCGGCAGAGCGGTGCCATCACCTTTATCGTAGAGCTTGTAGGTGAACTGCTTTTTCTCACAAATGAAATCGCCAACGGAAATGTTCGACTCGGACGGGATCGTTCCGCTGTTGTCATAGATATAGAGCTTTCCTGTTCCGCTTGGGATTCTGGTGTCGTAATTAGGGGCAGTTGCTCCGTAATCAGGGTTTGGTCCGGTGTGCGGCTTCAGTTTTATTACCCCCCAGAAAGTGCCGGTCGGATCTTTCTTAATTGCCCACGATCGGAGCTCTAGCAGCCGGTACCATTGCCAGTCGGCTCCAGGTACGGCTGGAACCGTTGCGATCACTTGAATAGGAGCTGTGTAAGCGACGTCTGGAGCGTCTATCCTTCCCTTGCCCATAGGAAGCGGCCCCAAATCATCAATTCCTCCTGCAGTAGCTTTGCAATTAGCATACACCGTATTTTCGGGCGCAGGCTCAATTTTCCCTGTTGCTCGAAGCTTCATCTCCGCCGTCACGACGACTGCCTTTTGCTGAGGATTGGCATTGGCCGCGGCACCGTCTGCCAGTTGGGCGTATTGCACGGGGCTTCCGTCCTGCTCAATGGTGACGACATAGGCTTGCGCGGCACTCTCGCTGCCAGTGGCGGCCGATACGTTGACCAAGACTTCCAAACTTTCATCCTCCAGCGGATCGGTGTCGCTGCCCTTGAGGAAACTTGGTGTCACGACCACCTTACTCCCAGCCGGGATTTCCGGGCTTTGTTTGGTGGCGTAGTCATCGGTCACGTTGGGCATCTGCTGCTCGCGCTGCGAGCCGTCCGGGAGCGTGATGCTGAGGCTGACTGATGCTCCGGCGTCGCCGTCAGGATCGCCGTATTCAAGTTTCAGGACGAGCGGCTTGGGCTGGTCGGGATCGGAGCTGCCGGCACTGCTTCCGGCATTTGGGCCACCGGCTGGGATTGAGCCATTATTGTTTGCCGGGTCAGGTGCGGTGGTGAATACGAACTGAGAATTGCCCTGCAATGCCTTTGGCATCGTCGCGGAGGAAAACATTGCGGCGGCATCCAGCGTCAGTTCATAGCGTGTCGCAAAGTCCAGCGATGCGTCCGGTGTGAATGTCAGTGTCTTGGTGGCGGAATCGTAGGCAAATGCCCCGGTCACGTCTGTACCGGCACCATGCTGAGTGAGATGCACGGTCGCGGCGGTCAGCGTCGAGTCATTCATTGGCTCGCTGAAAGTCATTGTGATTTGCGCCGTGCTCATCGCATCCACGTTCGTGGAAAAGTCGCCGGGTGCAACTGCTGTGACATACGGGCCTTGTCCCGCGACCGGCACGGGTCGCAGCGGGCGCGTATGAAAGCTCCACACAAAGGCGTTTAGCAACGGCTTGCCCATCAGGTTTGTGAAGCCGGTGCCTAATGTGACAGTATAGATCGCGTCCGGCAGGAAGGCCGTCGGGTGCGAGAGCGTCATCCGGTTGGTATCATAGTCAAAGTACACCGTGACACTCACGGGATTGCCGCTGGCCTGCTCGATTACCGTCACATTCGCTGAGGTGATGGTCGAGGGAAGCAATGGCTGGCTCCAGTCAATCACCGGGGCAAAATCGGTGGCGACTTCAAATGCCGTTTCGCTTGGCTGCACCCGAGTAACCCACGAACCAACCGTGTCGAAATTATCGGCCGTGGCAAACTCCGTGTGCGAGGGGATGAGCTGTGGGATGCCCGTCACCGCGGTGCTGAAGTCTATCCTGTAGTTATTGACATAGGTGTGGCTCGGCCCCGCAACAAGATTAGGCGAGGGCAGAAACGCCACCGCCTTGCGCCCCGGCAGAATCATCGTCGAGCCGGGAGCGAGGTTGGCAAAGTCGAGGATGTCCCACACATCGTGATGCAACTCGCGCACAAAATTCGCGGGCACCGTCACGACCGTGGCGGGCAGTGGGCGGTTCAGATATACAACAACCGCCCCGTCACGCGGATGCCCTGCTTGATTGTTGAATGGCTCCACACGCACGACCTGCTACGGAAACGAGAGGTTATCATACGGGTTCGTGGCAAAGGACGTTTCCAAATAATCCGGGATGCCATCACCGTCCGTGTCGAGGAAAGTATTCGCATTGAAGGAATAGATCCGATCCCAGTCGGCGAGTGCATTGCCGGAGAGGCCGTTCGCGCGCGGTTGCAACCGATAGCGGAAGAATGCCTTGATCGCGCCTTGCGGGACGACCACCCGCTGGGAATGCACGCCGCCATCGCCCGGCAGATAAATGGTGTCCAGCGGCGTCCAATAGCCCGTGTCCAGATCATCAGTCGCCTCGATGCAATACTCCCATAGCGAATCCGTGGCGACGCTCAGCGTCCAGGTGTTCGGGGAGGAAAGGGTGATGCGCATTTTCCCATCCGGTGGCTCTTGTGCTGCGGAAGGCATGCCCGCCGCCCCGAGCAGAAGCACAGAGACGCATGTAAGGAAATGGCGGAGAATCCGGGCGAGGGAGGAACAGGCATTCATGGTCATGAGGGATGAAAAATGAAAATCATCCGCCGGGCGCATCTGTAAACCCACGCGGATACCGAACGGCGGTCATTTATGACTGTGCGGATGTTGGAAGCAAGCGAATAAATGTCTGCGCGTGCCAGATCCGCACGCAAACACAGCAGCCAAAATTGTCGCGGCGCTCCGCTCCGAACGGAAGCGCCTCGGCTGGTCGTTTGAGACTCTTGCGGTCGCCGCTGGTGTGAGCACTCCCTGCATCCGGCACCTCGAATACGAACGTTCAACGCCCACGCTTGTGACGTTGCTCAAATTGGCGTCGGCTCTCGAACTCGATCTGGCAGCCCTTCTGCGCAAGGCCCAAAAGACGGACAAGCCCTAGCAGTGAGAGCCGGAAGCGGAGAGCCGCGATTTCCCCGGCCCAAGAAAACACTTGCGCGGCGTTTCGGGCGGCCCACACTTTCGGTGTTCACCCGTATGAAAAAAATCTGGGACGATGACGATCCAGACGCGCTCTTGTGGGATGAGGACATCCCCGGAGCGGTGTGGGACGCCGCCCCTCAACCCCAAAAACACACCATGAAAAGTCTGCAAATTGATGATGTGCTGGGCTTCGGCGAGCTGCTGCGCGCCGCGGCCGGCGAATACAAAACCAAACTCGTCGCCAACGATTACGATCCGACGGCGAAGATCGCATCCACCGCTTCCGATGGCACGGCGCTGGGCACTGCGAAGGCCCAGACGAAGATCGCCCGCGATGCGGCGGAAAAAATGACCGCCGACACGGATGCGATGAAGTCGGACTACTACGATGTGCTCAGCTCGTGGTGCGACACGATGGCGGGCGCGCTCGGCAAGACGACGGCTGAGGGCAAAGCCATCCTTGCCATCCGTGCGAACCTGAAAGGCTCCGGGCCGAAGGCTCCAAAGACGCCTCCAGCACCTCCGAAACCCTAGTTCGCCATCTGCGGAGCCATGCCCGTAGCCCGGAACATGCAGGCGATGTGTAAAGCATTGGTTTCCATGCTCATGGGAGACAATCTTCGGTGCGCCTATACGCTTCCCTCGGGCGAGGGAATTGTTCCCTCGACTCAGGGAACGCTTCCCCTGACTAGGGGAACTACTGCCGCGACCGAGGGAGCGATTCCCCTGACCGGGGAAATGAATCCCCCGACTGAGGGGACGTTTCCCATTACCGGGGGAGCGTCTCCCTCGGCTGAGGGCACGTCTCCCGCGACCGAGGGAGTGCTTCCCCTGGCCGAGGGAATTGTTCCTCTGACTGCGGAAACTACTCCTCTTGCCGAAGGAATGACTCCCCTGAACAGGGGAACGGTTCCCGCGAGCTAGGGAATTCCTCCTCATCCTGAATCCTTCAATCCCCCTCCCATGCCATTCGATCCCACGCTCCCCAAGGCCGGAACCAAGCTGCGTTCCGGCGAAATCCGCGCAAACTTCATCGCGCTCAACGACAAGATAGACGCCACGCCTGCCGGGCCTCCCGGCCCGCAGGGTCCGGCGGGCAATGATGGAGCGCCGGGGCCGCAAGGACCGCAGGGCGTTCCCGGTCCGGCGGGGCCGCAGGGCAATGATGGTGCGATGGGTTCGCCCGGCCCGCAGGGAAACAATGGAAGCGATGGAGCACCGGGGCCGCAGGGCCCGCAAGGTCCGCCCTTCGCGAACGCAGTGGTGGATGGCGTGAGCACGCTGAATCCCGGCGACAACGCCACGGTGAGCACGAGCTTCGACGGGAGCAATGTGCGCTTCACCTTCGGCATCCCGCGCGGTGCGGACGGGATGCAAGGTCCGCAAGGCAACAACGGCAACGACGGTGCCCAAGGCCCCCAAGGTGCCGATGGCCCGCAGGGGCCGCCCGGTGAAGTGACCAATGCGGCGCTGGCGTCCGCAATCGCGGGGACTTCGGCGAACACGAATGCCGTGAGCACGCTGGATACACCTTTTGCCGATCCTGACATGGAGGCGCTGCGACAGAAGCTGAACGAGATGATCCTGAACGGGCGGCGGTGAGGTGGTCGTGCTCGGCAAACGGAGTCGCAAAACCACTGCACTTGGAGCCGCTGATTGACGCTGAGCGACGCGAGCAGGACGGAGAGTTGATCCTGGAACTCGTTCAATTCGCCGATCTCCGCGTTGTTGAAATCCGGCGGCTCGAAGATGAAGCCCTTGGATGCAAAGCCGCCCGCATTCAGCCCGTTGAAGATCAGCAGGTCGCGCAGGAAGTAACCGTTCGCCGGTTTCTCAACGATGGAATCAATCGGCCACATGATCGGAAGGGTCGGTGTCCTTGAGCGGGTGTTGCGGCTGGGTCTGCGGGTTCGGACCAAAACCCGCCCCATTCGTCCAGTAGTCCACAAGGTCGCGGTCGTAGGCGGGCGGCTTGCCCTGGCGAAATCCGAAGACGTAGATGAGCGTCAGTGCCAGCGGGATGAGGGCGATGCCGAACGACTGGCCGAAGCTGCACCGCATCGCGCTGAACAGGAGCAGCAGCGTGATGACGAAAATGAAGACGCCCGCGACGACGAACCAAAACAGATGGCCGTCGAGTCCCCACGTCCGGCCTTCGGAATCGTCGGCACTGTTCGTGTCGGAAAAGCGCAGCTCGTGGTCTTTCATTGGAATGAGCCCACGTCCACAGTCGAGCTGCCGTGGACTTCTGTGCCCGCTGGAATAATGAGCCGCTCGTTGTGCCAAATATCGTCGGTCACAAGGCCAATGATTGGCGTGCCAATCGAGGACGAATCCACTGTGACGACCAACTCGCACTGCACGAGCCGTCCAAACGGCGCGTAGTCGGTGCCGAGGGTTTCCATCGGCTTCTCTGCGCCCGGCGTTTCCGCGTAGAGGCTGATGGGTGGCAAGGCTGGCGTCTGCTCCTGCTTCTTCTTCTCCGGTACGGGCGATGGCATCACTGGCACCGGTGTTTCCTTCGGCGGATTGAAAGCGGTCATGTCGCGCGTCACGGTCTCGACTACCTGCGGCTTCTCCGCTTTCTTTTCCCCGCCTTGGTTCATCTGCTTGGTCAGCGCGTTCATGTCCGGCGCTTTGAAGCCATTGACGAGGATGTAGGCGGTTCCCAGGAGCACGAGGAACAGCACGAACGCACCCGTTCGGCTGCGGAAAAAACTGATCGCGTCGCGCGGCGTCATTTGGCGAATCCTCCTTTGCCGTGCGATGGCAGTTCGTCATTGTCGCGCGGAATTTTCCGCGCTGCCTTCGGCATCTCTTCGTCAAGTGTATCGAGCAGAACGGTAAAGTCGTTCTTCGTGGAAATATCATTCCTTCCGCCAGTGGGCGTCCCCGTGACTGCGAAGTAAGCAGGCGTGTCGCTCTTCGGCGGCATTGCGCCGCTCGCATCGCCGATGGATTGCGAATAAAGCCGCTCGCCGACGCGCAGTGAAAACCCCTGCGGCTTGTAGCGAATCTCCTTGTCCGTCTTGTTTCGCAAGACGATGCGGAAAACCAATGTGTCCTGCGGATCGAAGCGAAACACCTCCTCAATGCGAATCTCGAAGGTATTGTAATCCATCACGCGCGGCTTCTCGCCATAACTCACGTAATCCACTTGCTCGACGGCTTCGGGATGGCTCGCCTTCAGGACCGGATAAGCCTTCGCCTTGTCGAGCAGACCCACGAGCGCACCGGGAGTGACCGGCTTTCGCACGAGTGAGGATTTTCCGTTGTCGGCGGGATGCTTCAAAACCAGCGAAAGCAACGGCGTCGCGCTGTCCTGCAATTCGAGCACGTAGGTCTTGTTGTTCCATCGGACGTTGACGTTCGTCGTCGCGCTCCTGACCAGGCTGCGCACCGAAAAGAAGTAGGAGCCCGGCTTGTGCGCCAGTTGAAACAAACCCTGAGTCTTGCCATCGGTCGTCACGAGCGCCGCATCAATCGCCGAGATCGGCCCCGGAAAACTAATGGTGGTCACTCGCGAGAACGACACAGGCACCGTGCAAATGCTGTGCTCATTCCGCTCCACCTCCTGAATCTGCTTGCTCTCGCCTGCCAGCAAACCGGCCTGTGCGGTGAGCAGGCAGCGCGAGACGATCAGGGCTTCAGCGTTCCGTCGGCTTTGGATCGCTGCGCTTCCGCACGCGTGGCCTGCCGGTGTGGTTGTTGGAAAACCTTTCGATCTTCTCCTGCGGCCATTTCAGCACGTTCCAGCAATACAAGTCCGCGAGATCGTCAGGACAAACCGTG
>JBBSEX010000088.1:0-8590 GCA_038239345.1 Bryobacterales bacterium | reverse complement strand
AACTATGCGATCAGCAACGGCAACGTTTTCAGCAACGCGGGAGTTACCGCGGCATTATCCGGCCCCGGCTATTCCATTCCGTCCGATCCGAACTTCCTGAACACGTATCAATTGTTCAGCGGAGGGATACGGTCGATGACGCTGTCGCTGAAGTTTATCTTCTAACTCCCTGACATTTAGCGGGGTATTAGAAAGCCGGGAGCTGGCGTGAGCCGCTTCCGGCTTTTGTGCTTTGCATTACTCTAGTGAAGCCCGGAAGTCTGCAGCCCAGCAGTCAAGCGATCTCATGCCCACAGGTTGATTCGCCGACTTATTTGCGGGAGTGGGCGGCTTGGTATTTGGCCGAGATTGGCCAGGAATGGGGCTGATGGCACGTGAGTATTCGTGCTGATTGACTGCGGCTCCGGCTCCGGACCCTTCCCGACAGATTCACCCCCTTATTAAAACGGATGTTACCGGGTGCGAAAGCGAGTAAAGCCAGGCGGGGACTGCTACCCGTCGACTTGGGAGCCGAAACAATCGAGCTCCAACCATTATCAAACATTCTAAAATCCATATTTTAGTATGCGCTATGGTATTGCCCGACATTACCCGCAACTAAATTATAAAAATATAGATGTAAAGTATTCATATACCGAAGCTTAGGTATCTTAATGGGTTGTGGATTTTAGCCGGGGTTTGGAGCGGCGATTGCAGTACGAAGGTACAGGCATTCATGGGGAGTGGTTTAACCTCAGCGATATATTAGTGACGTAAAATTTAGGAGGGTTCAGTGAACGCAGGTTTTCGCAAATTTTTCATTTTTTCTGGTGTTGCGGTGTTGGTGCTCAGCCTGATGCTCGCGGCGGGCATAAGCGCGCAACTAATCAGTGGCAACATCGTCGGTACGGTCCTCGATAAGACGGGTGCGGTTGTTCCGCACGTTACGGTCGAGGCAGTCAATACGGAAACCGGCGCGAGGTTTCCTACCGAATCGAACGACACAGGAGAGTATCGACTGAACAACTTGCCGGTGGGCGTCTACACGATCACGGCCTCATCGTCCCAGTTCGCGAATACCACGGTAAACGGTTTCAAGGTTGAGCTGAACAAGACCATTACGTTGCCCATCACTCTAGAAGTAAAGGGTGCGGTCACTTCAATCGAAGTTTCGGGTACTGCGGAGACTCTGGATACCACTACGGCCACACTGTCGAACACCTACGAGGAAAAACAGGTCAGCGATTTGCCGTCCACCAGCATCGGCAGCGGCGTGCTCAACCTCTCGCTTCTCGGCGCAGGTGTTGCCAACGCCGGAGCGCTCGGCGCCGGCTCTGGTCCCGCCATCGGCGGGCAGCGCCCACGGAATAACAACTTCACGGTTGAGGGTATCGACAACAACAGCAAGAGCGTGACCGGTCCCCTGGTTCCGATTCCGAACGACTCCATCGCTGAGTTTTCTCTCCTCCAGAATCAATACTCGCCTGAGTTTGGCCATTCTTCGGGCGGCCAGTTCAACTACGTGCTGAAGAGCGGCACCAACAGTTTTCATGGATTGGGTTACATCTACTCCCAGAATCGCAACTTCAACGCGATCGATCAGGCCACCAAGAATAACGGCTTCACTGAGAACCAGCGCTTTGACAACAATCGCTTCGGTGGAAACATCGGTGGACCGATCTTCAAGAACAAGCTCTTTTTCTTCGGCAGCGCGCAGTACAATCCGGTTGGTCAGGCCAGCATTCCGGGCGCACCGGTTTGCACGCCTACCAGCGCCGGATACAGCACTATCGCCGCCATCCCTGGAGTCTCCGCGAACAATCTGAGCGTTTTCCAGACGTATGCTACTGCCGCGCCGTCGGGCGGCAACTGCCCCAGCGTCTCGGCTACCGATCCGCGAGATCCAACTGGTAAGACGGCGAATGCGGGCAACAACATTTTTATTACCGATCCCTCTGCCCCGGGCGGATTCACGCCGGTCGATGTGGGGATTTTGCCGGTTTCAGCGCCTAACTATAACAATGCTCTGACATGGCTGGCTAAGATGGATTGGGACATCTCGACGAAGGACCAGCTCCGTGGCGCTTACATTAAAAACGACTTCAATGCGATCGATAACACTCCGACGTTGCCTGCGTTTTATTTGCTGAATCCGGCCAACATCAATCGACTGGTCACCATCAACGAATATCACACATTTGGCCCGTCGTTGAGCAACGAGCTGCGCTTCGGGTTTAACCGCACGTACAATCTGACATCCACGGGTAGCTTCAATTTTCCGGGCCTCGAGAATACTGACGGGTCACCGAACTTTCCGAATCTGACGTTTGACGAGTTGAATTCCCTTCAGTTGGGTCCGGATCCGAACGGTCCACAGTTCACCTTCCAGAACACTTACCAGTTAAGTGAAAATCTCACCTGGACCAAGGGCCGCCATACCTTCAAGTTCGGCATTGAAGGCCGCAAATATATTTCACCGCAATCGTTTACCCAGCGTGCGCGTGGCGATTACGAATATTCGACGCTGGACCGATTTTTGAGAGACGTGAACCCCGACGTGCTAGCGGAACGCAGCCTTGGCGACCCGGTTTATTACGGTGATCAGACGGCCCTCTATTGGTATGCAAACGATACCTGGCGCATGAGACCGAACCTGACTGTCAACCTGGGCGTGCGCTACGAATACACGACCATCCCAGTTGGAGAGCGGCAGCAGAGCCTGAATCAAGCTGCAAGCTTTCCTGGTCTGATCGACTTCAGCGAGCCACGCGCCGCCAAGAACAATTGGGGACCGCGAATTTCGGTGGCTTACTCTCCGGGTTCGAGCGCCACTACCTCGATCCGCGCAGGCTTTGCAGTGGCCTACGATGTTCTCTATGACAATATTGGCATCTTGTCGCTGCCCCCGCAGTTGAGCGGCACGGTGGATACTCCCTTCACGCCGGATACCTCCAATTACCTAGCTAATGGTGGCATCCCGCCGACGGCGGGAGGCATTGTGACTTTTCCAACTCTGTTGGATCAGCGCGAAGCGACCGCCAACCAGGTGGTGGTTAATCAACTAGATCCAAAGTCCATCACTTGGACGCTTGGTATCCAGCATCAATTCTGGAAGGATTTCACTGCCGAGGTTCGTTACGTTGGAACCCGCGGCATTCACTTGAACACCCAGGAGCGGCTAAACCGTCAGCCCTTGACCAACTCAACAGTGTTTTTGCCGACATTTACCGCCGTTCCAGACCAGGCGACTCTAGACGCCCTGCCGTATACGCAAGACGGTATAGCGAATGGGGCTTACGGCAATGGCGACAGCCTAGTCCCTGCGTATGAAGCTGCTGGATTCGATGGCAACAACCTGGTCTCGTTCCAACCGAACGGTTCCTCCACTTATCACGGCCTGGCCACGCAATTAACTCGCCAGTTCAGGAACGGCTTGCAATTTACCGCAGCCTACACATGGAGTCACACCATCGACAACAGTACGGCGGATTTCTTTACTACCCTGTTGACCCCTCGCCGTACACAAGACTTCCAGAATCTGGCTGCCGACCGGTCCAATTCGGCAATAGATCACCGTCACCGGTTCACCTTATCGATGATTTACGATGTGCCGTTTTTCAAGAACGGAAATTGGTTTACGAAAAACGCTCTCGGAAACTGGGAAATCGCTCCGATTTATACCTACCAGTCTCCGCAGTGGATGACCGTGCAGTCCAACCGTGACGTAAATGGAAATGGCGATACAGCAGGTGATCGCGCCATCTTTAACAAGGGCGGTGTCCCGGGAACAGGTTCAGACGTTACTTCCCTCTGCACGAGCGGGTTGCCTGTTTTTGCGACTTGTGGAGAAAATGACTTTGACCCGACAGTTGGGCCTCCTGGACCCGGCAACTTTGACTCCAGTCCATACATCGTTGGTTATGCGGCCAATGATCCTAATGCCCAATATATTCGCGGTGGAAAGTATGCCAGACCGAATGTCGGCCGGAACACGGTCCCATCTCGTCCCATCGACTCTCTGGACCTGACCGTTTTGAAGCGCTTTTCCATAACCGAGCGCGCCCGCGTGGAGTTCTCCGCGCAGGCCTACAATGTACTCAACCATCCTCAGTTCGTTCCCGGGTTTCTTAACGACGTAACGTCCGTCGGATTCACGACCGATCGTACGTTCCTTGTTCCCGGAGCTTCGAACTTCTTGAACGTGGAAGGCATCTTCCCCAGCAATGCCCGGTCTATTCAGCTGGGATTGAAGTTTATTTTCTAATCCTTCCATGGGCGGCTGAATCCGGCCATGGACTCGAAAAAAGGGCGTCCCGCGGGACGCCCTTTTTTCGAGTCCATGGCCGGATTCAGCCGCCCATGGAAGGATTAGAAAATAAACTTCAATCCCAGCTGAATAGACCGGGCATTGCTGGGGAAGATGCCTTCCACGTTCAAGAAGTTCGAAGCTCCGGGAACAAGGAACGTACGATCGGTCGTGAATCCGACGGACGTTACGTCGTTAAGAAACCCGGGAACGAACTGAGGATGGTTGAGTACATTGTAGGCCTGCGCGGAGAACTCCACGCGGGCGCGCTCGGTTATGGAAAAGCGCTTCAAAACGGTCAGGTCCAGAGAGTCGATGGGACGAGATGGGACCGTGTTCCGGCCGACATTCGGTCTGGCATACTTTCCACCGCGAATATATTGGGCATTAGGATCATTGGCCGCATAACCAACGATGTATGGACTGGAGTCAAAGTTGCCGGGTCCAGGAGGCCCAACTGTCGGGTCAAAGTCATTTTCTCCACAAGTCGCAAAAACAGGCAACCCGCTCGTGCAGAGGGAAGTAACGTCTGAACCTGTTCCCGGGACACCGCCCTTGTTAAAGATGGCGCGATCACCTGCTGTATCGCCATTTCCATTTACGTCACGGTTGGACTGCACGGTCATCCACTGCGGAGACTGGTAGGTATAAATCGGAGCGATTTCCCAGTTTCCGAGAGCGTTTTTCGTAAACCAATTTCCGTTCTTGAAAAACGGCACATCGTAAATCATCGATAAGGTGAACCGGTGACGGTGATCTATTGCCGAATTGGACCGGTCGGCAGCCAGATTCTGGAAGTCTTGTGTACGGCGAGGGGTCAACAGGGTAGTAAAGAAATCCGCCGTACTGTTGTCGATGGTGTGACTCCATGTGTAGGCTGCGGTAAATTGCAAGCCGTTCCTGAACTGGCGAGTTAATTGCGTGGCCAGGCCGTGATAAGTGGAGGAACCGTTCGGTTGGAACGAGACCAGGTTGTTGCCATCGAATCCAGCAGCTTCATACGCAGGGACTAGGCTGTCGCCATTGCCGTAAGCCCCATTCGCTATACCGTCTTGCGTATACGGCAGGGCGTCTAGAGTCGCCTGGTCTGGAACGGCGGTAAATGTCGGCAAAAACACTGTTGAGTTGGTCAAGGGCTGACGGTTTAGCCGCTCCTGGGTGTTCAAGTGAATGCCGCGGGTTCCAACGTAACGAACCTCGGCAGTGAAATCCTTCCAGAATTGATGCTGGATACCAAGCGTCCAAGTGATGGACTTTGGATCTAGTTGATTAACCACCACCTGGTTGGCGGTCGCTTCGCGCTGATCCAACAGAGTTGGAAAAGTCACAATGCCTCCCGCCGTCGGCGGGATGCCACCATTAGCTAGGTAATTGGAGGTATCCGGCGTGAAGGGAGTATCCACCGTGCCGCTCAACTGCGGGGGCAGCGACAAGATGCCAATATTGTCATAGAGAACATCGTAGGCCACTGCAAAGCCTGCGCGGATCGAGGTAGTGGCGCTCGAACCCGGAGAGTAAGCCACCGAAATTCGCGGTCCCCAATTGTTCTTGGCGGCGCGTGGCTCGCTGAAGTCGATCAGACCAGGAAAGCTTGCAGCTTGATTCAGGCTCTGCTGCCGCTCTCCAACTGGGATGGTCGTGTATTCGTAGCGCACGCCCAGGTTGACAGTCAGGTTCGGTCTCATGCGCCAGGTATCGTTTGCATACCAATAGAGGGCCGTCTGATCACCGTAATAAACCGGGTCGCCAAGGCTGCGTTCCGCTAGCACGTCGGGGTTCACGTCTCTCAAAAATCGGTCCAGCGTCGAATATTCGTAATCGCCACGCGCACGCTGGGTAAACGATTGCGGTGAAATATATTTGCGGCCTTCAATGCCGAACTTGAAGGTATGGCGGCCCTTGGTCCAGGTGAGATTTTCACTTAACTGGTAAGTGTTCTGGAAGGTGAACTGTGGACCGTTCGGATCCGGACCCAACTGAAGGGAATTCAACTCGTCAAACGTCAGATTCGGAAAGTTCGGTGACCCGTCAGTATTCTCGAGGCCCGGAAAATTGAAGCTACCCGTGGATGTCAGATTGTACGTGCGGTTAAACCCGAAGCGCAGCTCGTTGCTCAACGACGGGCCAAATGTGTGATATTCGTTGATGGTGACCAGTCGATTGATGTTGGCCGGATTCAGCAAATAAAACGCAGGCAACGTCGGAGTGTTATCGATCGCATTGAAGTCGTTTTTAATGTAAGCGCCACGGAGCTGGTCCTTCGTCGAGATGTCCCAATCCATCTTAGCCAGCCATGTCAGAGCATTGTTATAGTTAGGCGCTGAAACCGGCAAAATCCCCACATCGACCGGCGTGAATCCGCCCGGGGCAGAGGGATCGGTAATAAAAATGTTGTTGCCCGCATTCGCCGTCTTACCAGTTGGATCTCGCGGATCGGTAGCCGAGACGCTGGGGCAGTTGCCGCCCGACGGCGCGGCAGTAGCATACGTCTGGAAAACGCTCAGATTGTTCGCGGAGACTCCAGGGATGGCGGCGATAGTGCTGTATCCGGCGCTGGTAGGCGTGCAAACCGGTGCGCCCGGAATGCTGGCCTGACCAACCGGATTGTACTGCGCGCTGCCGAAGAAAAAGAGCTTGTTCTTGAAGATCGGTCCACCGATGTTTCCACCGAAGCGATTGTTGTCAAAGCGCTGGTTCTCAGTGAAGCCGTTATTCTTGGTGGCCTGATCGATCGCGTTGAAGTTGCGATTCTGGGAGTAGATGTAACCCAATCCATGAAAACTGTTGGTGCCGCTCTTCAGCACGTAGTTGAACTGGCCGCCCGAAGAATGGCCAAACTCAGGCGAGTATTGATTCTGGAGGAGAGAAAACTCAGCGATGGAGTCGTTCGGAATCGGAACCAGGGGACCGGTCACGCTCTTGCTGTTGTTGTCGATACCCTCAACCGTGAAGTTGTTATTCCGTGGGCGCTGCCCGCCGATGGCGGGACCAGAGCCGGCGCCGAGCGCTCCGGCGTTGGCAACACCTGCGCCGAGAAGCGAGAGGTTGAGCACGCCGCTGCCGATGCTGGTGGACGGCAAATCGCTGACCTGTTTTTCCTCGTAGGTGTTCGACAGTGTGGCCGTAGTGGTATCCAGAGTCTCCGCAGTACCCGAAACTTCGATTGAAGTGACCGCACCCTTTACTTCTAGAGTGATGGGCAACGTAATGGTCTTGTTCAGCTCAACCTTGAAACCGTTTACCGTGGTATTCGCGAACTGGGACGATGAGGCCGTGATCGTGTAGACGCCCACCGGCAAGTTGTTCAGTCGATACTCTCCTGTGTCGTTCGATTCGGTAGGAAACCTCGCGCCGGTTTCCGTATTGACTGCCTCGACCGTAACGTGCGGAACAACCGCACCCGTCTTATCGAGGACCGTACCGACGATGTTGCCACTGATTAGTTGCGCGCTTATGCCCGCCGCGAGCATCAGGCTGAGCACCAACACCGCAACACCAGAAAAAATGAAAAATTTGCGAAAACCTGCGTTCACTGAACCCTCCTAAATTTTACGTCACTAATATATCGCTGAGGTTAAACCACTCCCCATGAATGCCTGTACCTTCGTACTGCAATCGCCGCTCCAAACCCCGGCTAAAATCCACAACCCATTAAGATACCTAAGCTTCGGTATATGAATACTTTACATCTATATTTTTATAATTTAGTTGCGGGTAATGTCGGGCAATACCATAGCGCATACTAAAATATGGATTTTAGAATGTTTGATAATGGTTGGAGCTCGATTGTTTCGGCTCCCAAGTCGACGGGTAGCAGTCCCCGCCTGGCTTTACTCGCTTTCGCACCCGGTAACATCCGTTTTAATAAGGGGGTGAATCTGTCGGGAAGGGTCCGGAGCCGGAGCCGCAGTCAATCAGCACGAATACTCACGTGCCATCAGCCCCATTCCTGGCCAATCTCGGCCAAATACCAAGCCGCCCACTCCCGCAAATAAGTCGGCGAATCAACCTGTGGGCATGAGATCGCTTGACTGCTGGGCTGCAGACTTCCGGGCTTCACTAGAGTAATGCAAAGCACAAAAGCCGGAAGCGGCTCACGCCAGCTCCCGGCTTTCTAATACCCCGCTAAATGTCAGGGAGTTAGAAGATAAACTTCAGCGACAGCGTCATCGACCGTATCCCTCCGCTGAACAATTGATACGTGTTCAGGAAGTTCGGATCGGACGGAATGGAATAGCCGGGGCCGGATAATGCCGCGGTAACTCCCGCGTTGCTGAAAACGTTGCCGTTGCTGATCGCATAGTT
>JBBSEX010000087.1:0-8813 GCA_038239345.1 Bryobacterales bacterium | reverse complement strand
TTGGGCGACGCAATGATCGGTGACGGAGCGCTCTTTACACGAGAAGACGCGGTCGAGGCTTCCTGGGCGGTGGTCGATCCGGTCCTCAAGCATCACCACCAGGTCCACCCCTACAAGTGTGGCAGTTGGGGGCCGAAAGAGGCTGGCGCTATCCTCGGGCCGACTCATTCCTGGCATAATCCCGCCGTGACGCCCTGACGCAAAGAACGTTTTGACGGCATATTGACGCGATTCTTTCTACAGTTGGACTGGGGTTGGGGATTCCCGGTACAACACCAGCGCCCACCTCAAGGAGATAGTATGTTGATCAAGAAAACGAGTATGCTGAAGCCGATTGGAGTACTGGCCGTGTCAGGCATCTTCCTGATCGGACTTCCAGTTTGGGCGGACACCTCTGCTGAGCGATTAGATGACGCTGCCGGCGTTCTCTCTGAAGTTATGGGAAGTCCGGATAAGGGCATTCCCCAAGAACTACTCGAAGACGCCCACTGCATCGTCATTGTCCCGAGCGTGAAAAAGGCGGCTTTCATCGTCGGAGCTAAATACGGACGAGGTTTTGTCGTTTGCAGAAACAGTCGAAATAATGGATGGGGCGCTCCGGCCGCTGTCCGCATGGAAGGCGGCAGTGTCGGGTGGCAGATCGGCGGCTCAGAGACGGATGTTGTTTTGCTGGTAATGAATGAGAGCGGGATGAAGAGCCTTATGGACAGCAAGTTCACACTGGGCGGCGCCGCTGAGGTTGCGGCCGGACCAGTAGGACGCACTGCCAGCGCCGAAACCGACGCCAAAATGAAAACGAAGATTCTTTCGTGGTCACGGTCGAATGGTGTCTTCGCTGGCGTGTCCCTCGGTGGATCTACCCTGCGCAACGATCTTGACGCCAACAAGGAACTGTATGGCAAGCCCCTGCATAACCGCCAGATCCTGATGCAAAACGTGAAATCTCCTGCGGCTGCCTCCAAATTGTTGGATTTGCTGAAACACTATTCCAAACACGAAGGCTAAGCGCCGAATCAAATCCTCGTGGGCGCCGGTATCGGCGGCACGAATCGGGCGATTTTGCCCGACGCGCACGATCATTTTCCACACCGAGACTCGTCCGCGATGTCCATTCACGACTCTTTTGATCGACAAGCCGAGGCCGAATGGTTCCTGGCAGACTCCTGCAGCCGCGACGTGATGCAATGAAAGCCATTTCGCCCTGCATCCTCACGATTAATGGCGGCTCCTCGAGCATCAGATTCGCCATTTACGAGACAAGTAAAGATGGACAAGCCAAACTCGGAGTGGTGTTGGCTGGCAAGATCGACCGCATCGGCCTTGCAGGTACGAATCTAACCGCCGACGATCCGACGGGAAAAGCAAAAATCCTCGTGCCCGTGGTCGCAAGGAGCCATGCTACAGCGGTGGATTTCCTGTTGGACTGGCTGAGTTCACAACCGGTTTTCGCATCGGTTAAGGCGGCGGGCCATCGCGTGGTGCAGGGCATGAAGCACTCCGAACCAGAGCGCATTACCCCAAAGCTGCTTGTGGAACTTCGCCGAATTACGGCGTACGATCCTGATCACCTTCCGCGCGAGATTGCTCTCATCGAGGCGTTAGAGCGGCGGCACCCAAAACTGCCACAGGTCGCGTGCTTTGACACGGCATTTCACCGCACCATGCCGCCGGTTGCGAAGCTGCTGCCGATCCCGCGGCGTTACGCAGCCAAGGGCGTCGAGCGCTATGGTTTCCATGGTCTGTCCTACGCGTTCCTGATGGAAGAGCTCAGCAGGCTGGAACCGGCTGCATTGAAGGGCCGGGTCATCCTCGCGCATCTTGGCAGTGGCGCCAGCCTGGCAGCCGTGCGCAACGGGAAGAGCATCGATACCAGTATGGGATTCACCCCAGCGGCGGGGCTGATGATGGGCACACGGACGGGAGACCTCGACCCTGGTCTTGTCTACTACCTATCGCGTGCAGAGCACGTGACTGCCGCGAAATTCCAAAAGATGGTGAACCACGAATCGGGGTTGCTCGGAGTATCCGGAACCAGTTCCGATCTTCGCGATTTATGCACACGTGAACGCTTCGATCTCCACGCAGCGAGCGCAGTTGAGCTGTTCTGCTACCAGGCGAAGAAGTGGATCGGCTCCTTCGCTGCCGCGCTTGGTGGACTGGATACGCTGGTCTTTTCGGCGGGCATCGGCGAAAACGCACCGCGCATCCGAGCGCGAATCTGCCGTGGGCTCGATTTCCTTGGCATCGAAATGGATGCCCGGCGCAATTCGAAGAATAACCCCGTTATTTCGAAAGAAAACGGGCGGGTCACGGTGCGGGTGATCCATACTGACGAGGAATTAATGATCGCCCGGTCTGTTATTCGTATCATCAGTGCGGAAAAGCGGCCTGTACAGCGAGCCGTTGGGAGGAACCCGGACCGCCGTGCGACGATCTGACAAATCGCCTCCTGCGCCGCGCGCTGGCGAGGATAGTCGGACGTGGTGGCGAAACGCTGGCGCTTCAATTAATTCGGCCGGCAAGGAGATCCTCATCATGCCCGCGACCCGCTGCATGACCAACCTTTTGCCGCAGCCTTGGCAGCCAGAACCCTGATGGAAGCACGTGGGTTGGTCCTGGGTACATCTCATTCGAACTGAGTTTGTTCGTTTGCGCCTCTTTCGGGTGCCCGCGTCGGCAAGCTCGTGGATCGACGAACCGATGAGGACCACACAAATCCGCGCGCTGTGGTATACGATGGGTGAGCCAGATTATCTAAGAGCGATGCAGGTTGAGAATTGAATCGAGCGTCTCTGCTGGGCAATGAATCCCCGTCGTGGACGCGCCAGAAGGAGAATCTCGAGTTTGAAGTCGCCCTGCCGCCGCAAAGCGTAGCGGCGGTTACTTTCGAATTTGAATAATCCGATCATCGCCGAGAAGAAAACAGCAGGCGGCCGTAAGCTGCCGGTAATGAATCCGCAGGGCACGGATGGGGAGATGCTTGGCGAACTTTGCCGGGTCACCTTCAAATATTTTCTCAAGGAGGTGGATCATTACACTGGGCTGATCGCGGACAAAACTAAGGCGCGATGGCCCTCGAGCATCGCAGCCGTGGGCTTAGGTCTCAGTACCTACATCGTCGCGGTAGAGCGAAATTTTCTATCGCGTAATCAGGCGGTTCGGCGAGTTCTGAAAGTCCTGCGATTCTTTCATGCCAGCCCGCAGGGGCTGCAGGCAGATGCGACCGGATACAAGGGCTTCTATTACCATTTTCTCCATATACGGAGCGGCAGGCGCGCGTGGAACTGCGAGCTCTCAACCATTGATACGGCGATCTTGATCGCCGGCGCGCTGACGGCGGCCAGTTATTTCGATCGCGACAATTCTGCCGAAACCGAAATCCGCCAGTTGGCCGATAGCCTTTACCGGCGGGTCGATTGGAGGTGGGCGCTCGATGGGAAGAAGACAATCACCCACGGCTGGAAACCGGAGTCCGGGTTTCTCCCGTATCGCTGGGCCGCCGGATACTGCGAGGCCCACATTCTGTACATTCTGGCTTTAGGATCGCCTACTTTCGCAATCGACCCCGCAGGCTATCACGAGTGGACCTCGACGTTCCAATGGAAGACATTTTACGGGACGGAGATGCTCTACGCCGGGCCACTCTTCATTCATCAGCTCTCTCAAATTTGGCTGGATTGCCGGGGAATACGAGACGCCGCGAACTGTCGCGCGGGTATCGATTACTTTGAAAATAGCCGACGCGCAACCCACGTCCAAAGGAAGTACGCCATTGAGAATCCGCTCGGGTTTGCTCACTATTCTGCGTTTGCGTGGGGATTCACTGCCAGCGATGGGCCGGGACCGGCGGTACGCGATATCAACGACGTGCGCCGGGAATTTTACGGATACATGGCCAGAGGAGCTCCGCTTGGGCCCGATGATGGCACTATTTCGCCGTGGGCAGTTGCCGCCTCATTGCCCTTTGCCCCTGAAATTGTTGTGGACACCCTGCGGCATGCGATCGAGCGGCTGGATTTGGTCCGCCAAAGCGCCTACGGCTTCGACGCAAGCTTCAATCCGACCTATCCTGAATCGAGAAATAGAAAACCTGGCTGGATATCTCCCTGGATCTTTGCTTTAAACCAGGGACCTATCGTCCTCATGATCGCAAATTACGAGTCGGAGCTGATTTGGAACACGGTCCGCAAGTGCGTGCATATCGGCGAAGGACTTCGTCGTGCCGGCTTTCGGGGTGGTTGGCTCGACAAGGAATTTTAAAATGGCGTCAAGGTGTGGCGAAGAAGAAGGCCAGCCCGAACAGAGCATAAACGGAAACAAGAAGCACTCCTTCGAACCATGTAGTCTCCCCATCCGAGGCAATGGAATTTACTACCAACACGGCACCTGCGACAGCGATCAACTCGAGGGGATTCGTAAAAACCAAGTTCATTGGATGGCCTATGAAGTGCGAGATCAGGACCAGGGCTGGTGCAAGCAAGAGAGCTACTTGAACCGTCGAGCCTATACAGAGTCCCATGACAAGATTCATCCTATCTTGTCGCGCGAAGTACATTGCCGCGATGATCTCTGCTGCATTGCCAATGACCGCAAGCACGGTGATGCCGAGGAACCAAGGCCTACCTGACTTACGGTCCCTCGCAGGCTCGCCGCAATCAAATCCGCCTCTATTGCCACAACAGCAGTCCCGCCGAGTAGAATCCCCCAAAGACTTCCAGACCGGCCATTCTGGCTTCTCCTGTGATTTTCGAGGGGCAAAGACGTCGGGGTGCGTTACGAGGGTATAAACAAGATTCGCTAAATAGACTAGGATTAGGATGACCGAAACGCTGAGGCTGAGCTTCTCATCGAGCGCCCCAGTGTTTGGGTGGGCAAATGAGCTGCGTTCCGTGTAGTCAAATAGGGCCGGAAGCATCAGCCCAATGATAGACAGGATCAGCAGACTGCCCAACAATCCTGCGCGTTCCCGTTGAAAGACCTGCTTCTCGCGTTTCCAACCTTCCACAATGATCGCCGCGCCTAGTCCCAACAGGCTGGTACCGATCAATGAACCCGTTATTTGTGCCTTGACGATGGCAGTGTCGCCCCTGGCCAGTACAAACAGAGCCAAGATCAATTCCGCAATACTTCCAAACGTGACGTTTACCAGACCGCCAATAGCGGGTCCCGCCCCGCTCGCCAAGTTATCGGTGGCCCGCCGAATCCAGTTAGCGAGGGTTATGATCGCAATCGCACCAGTGACAAAAACCAAGAGCGGCGACGCGTGAACCCAATAGCCTAAGACCAGGGAGATCGGAACAAACAGCAGCAAGCCCGCAAGTATCATGAATCGCCTGTCAGGTTAATTTTAAGTCAGGCCCGAATCGATACTCCTGTCTCAGGTGGTCGGCCCGAAGCCGTCTGAAGGTTCGTTGGCTTCCTGCTGTCTTCGATGGCGCCCGAACATTGCGCTCTCAAGCGAAATTGATGGATTCCTGCGCCGGGAGAACGAATCGCGCAATGGTTCCGCCTTCTGGATTGTTTTCTAGCCAAATTCGTCCCCGATGAGCCTCAACAAATTCTTTGCAGATCGATAGCCCCAGCCCGAGGCCATCGGCGAAACTAGATTCCTCAAGCCGCTGAAACTTCCCAAAGACCCGATCAAGATCTTCCAGCGGCACACCCCGCCCTCGATCAGCCACGGATACATTTAACTCCCCGTCTATCAAATGGCCGCCCAGATGGATCGATTCATCGGGCGAGGAGAACTTGAACGCGTTGCTGAAGAGGTTTACCAGAACTTGTTTAATCAGTTCGAAGTCCATTGGAACCAGAGGCACATCCAATGAAATCTCGATAGAAACGCGTCGGGTCTGCGCCTGTTCTCCCAAATCTTCCAACGCCGCGCCTACGACGTCTGATAAATCACATGGTTCAAGTCTTACTCGCACCCCCCCCGTCTGAAGGCGAGTCACGTTCAACAGATTGTTCATTAGTCGATGCAGGCGCTTCGCTTCGTATTCGACCGTTTGCAGGAGTTGTCGCTCATGAGCTCGGTCAAGGGGCGCGACCGGGTTCAACATGCCGCTCACCGCCGCAGTGATCGCGGCCAGCGGCGCCCGAACCTCGTGGGAGACAGCCGCAAAAAGCGCATTCTGCACCCGGTCCGATTCATCGAGGAATCGAAGACGGCGTACTCTCTGCTCCAGGAGCCCCCGCTCAATAGCCAAAGCCGACTGCCCCACGAATCCCGCCAAAAGCTCGCGTTGCTGTGTGGAGATCCAGGCACCGGGTCGGGGCATCAATCCGAGTACTCCGATGACCCGCCCTCGAATGGCGAGCGGGAGGTAATGTGCGGCTGCGTCCGGTACCGCGGTCGTATCCGCACCCGCTTCCTGGCCGTGTTGCCAGCACCAGATGGCTGATTCCAACTCCTTGGCCGTTGCTTGGAAATCGGGAGTTCGAAATCGCTGTACCAACGACGCGTTCGTGCCCTGATCGGCGGGCAAGAAGATGGCCGCCGCGCGGTGGAAATTGATTTCGAGATGCTCGCCGATAACCTCCAATGCCTGTTCCAGGTCGCTCGTCAAAGTCAGAGATCGGCTGAATGCCGCCAACGCGGTCAGCTTGAGGTAGGTCAAGCCATTTTGAATCGCCAGCGACGCAATTTGCGCGGCGGCCAGACCATTCTCCAAATCCTGTCTACTAAACTCCCCGCCCGACTCTTTGTTGTGGACCTCAAAAAAGGCAATCACTTCTTTCCTGCTGTCTATGATCGGAATGCACATGCCGGATTTCACGCCAAGCCGCTCACGAACTTCCGGCAAGATCACTGGGTCATTCAAGGCGTCGTTCGTAAGATAGGGAGTTCTATTTGTGAGGACCCAATGAGACCAGCCGGTTCCAGAAGCGTAATCCTGGGATGAATTCACAACGGTAAGCACTCCGCAGGAGACCTGCAAAAAATGGTCGCAGGCCATTCCCTTTGCTGTTCGCAAACCCGCGCAGCCGCTTTCGGCGTTTGTGAGTTCCAGCATCTGCTCGACCAGCGCATCCAACAAGCTGTTAAGATCGAAAATCGAATTCAGCCTGTCGCTGAGGCGAAGGAGTGACTTGAGCGAACGTTCAACCCCATTCGCAACTGATTTAGTTGAATCTGTGTTCTCCGAGCTCACTGACCCTCTCTCGCCCCGATCCACTCGGAATCGGTCCGAAGCCGATATCCGACGCCCGGTTCGGTCACGATATAGCGGAGAAATTTTGGGTCACAAACCAGTTTCCTTCGTAGATTGCTCACGGTCACCCGCAACAGGTGCACGGCGTCCTGATAATGGGTGGTGCCCCAGAGTTCGCGGATCAACTGGTGGTGCGTCCTGACGAGTCCTGCATGGCGAACGAGTACCTTCAAAAGGTCATACTCGGTAGCCGTCAGTTTGACCTGGTCGTCTCGAACGAAGACCTCTCGCCGGTTGAAATCGACTTTGAGGTCACCGGCCTTGAAGACCTCGATCGTTGCGCTGCCAAACGCCCTCCGCAAGGCCGCCCGCAGACGAGCCAGTAGTTCTCCCATTGTGAAAGGCTTCGTAAGATAATCGTCTGCGCCCGCATCCAGGCACGCGATCTTTTCGGATTCCTCATGTCGAACAGACATCACGACAATAGGCGTCGTTGTCCATTCGCGCAGACTTCTCAAGACTTCCTTGCCATCCATGTCGGGCAAAAACAAGTCGAGCAGGATCAGCCCGGGCCTGGCCAACTGAACTTTTCGGAGGGCCTCAGCACCAGTGAAAACCGGGTAGAGGGTGTAGCCGGCCGACTGCAGCGTAACACCGAGAATATCCTGCATGGATTTTTCGTCATCAACGAGCAGGATACGTGGCCCTTCCTTTTCCATTTCGTGATGTCCCTTTGTGGATCGGCGTGGTCTTTACGTAGGCGTTAGACTGAACCCCGCGACTGAATTTTCGTCGAGTACTTGAGGGAAACCGAATTCCGCAGACTCTTCAGGTTACCATCGTTGTTCACCTCCCGATTGCGCCGGCTTCGCAGGTCGCGACAGCGCAAACTGGATTGTCGGCGTCGGCGCGATCCGGGCGCTGCCAACGAACATTGGAGCGAAGGGGTGGCTATGAGCGGTCAGAGCCTTCGGATACTAGGACCGGTTTCCGAGCTTTCTATCCATCAATGTCCTACCGGTTGCCGAGGCCGCCACCGAAATGGATGCTTGGTCGGGAACGGTCTCGCCTCCGGTGAGCCGTCGCAGGAGTTTGACTGCGAGCCTGTCAAGGAACCCATTTGTCCAATCGGGTATCCGCTTCAAGGCGGATGTTGGTGTCGTGCCCAGAATGCTAGCGTCCGACGACCTGTGCTGGGACTCGTCGATGGGAGCGAGATCCGCTAGATGGACAACGAATCGGTCGTCTTTAACCTGCCCTTCAGTTTGACCGTGAGTGGCTCGTCGTCAAGCGTGCTGAAAGGTGACCAAATGATCCGAGGCATGAATCGCGAGATAGTGCAACAACGCGATATCGTCGTCCGCCGTTCCGGACACGGCTTTGCATGGCGTCTGCAAGCGACCCAGCTGTTCTTTGGGTATCTACGATTTCGACTTTGTCCCACCGCTCCCACAACTGATCCTAAGGTGCGCTTAAGCAACCCGCCGACTCCGCCGTGCCGGCTCTCCTTGGTCCATGCCGAACTGATGGGCGACAATTAAAATTCCCTACGTGTTGCCTCAAATTGAAATGTTACCGAACATAATAGCTGACGCGGGCGTGATTTTCGCCACGACTTGGCAATTTGATTTCACTTTGGCACACTGGTCCTGACCGCAG
>JBBSEX010000086.1:0-8871 GCA_038239345.1 Bryobacterales bacterium | reverse complement strand
GTTTGGGGTGCCCACAGTCATCCAGAATCGTGTCCACCGCCTCCCGGCTGGTTCTGATTTGCGTCAGATTAAAGTCGTGATCGCCGGCGTGGTTCTCTCCGAAGTGGAGGCAGAGTCCGCATTGTCCTTCGTGAAGTTGAGACATGCGGAAACCACTGCACTATTAGGGCCACATTTTTGGGAGCCCGGATGCTCACGAGCATCAACGGTGGGATGATCTCAGACTGAAAGTTAGAATGGCCGCAATCGACAACCCAGCGGCCAAAGGACAGCAACTCTATCGCAGGGAGGTAACGCAAATGAGCACGATAGTACCGGCATCAACGGTTCAACCCATCACGCTCGAAGCGGCGAGCTATACCTGCCCCATGCACCCCGAGATTCATCAGGCCAAGCCCGGTCCATGCCCAAAATGCGGAATGGCGCTTGAAAAGGAGGGTGTGCCTCAAGGGACCGCAGCTGCTAAATGGACCTGCCCCATGCACCCGCAAATCATCCGCGACGGGCCGGGCAGTTGCCCGATCTGCGGGATGGCGCTCGAACCCCGCAACATCACTTCAAACGAGGCGAACCCGGAACTTGCCAGCATGAGCCGCCGGTTTTGGGTCGGCGTAGCGCTCACCGTCCCGTTATTAACGCTGATGGTGTCGGATGTTTTGCCCGGCCAGCCACTCCAGCATTGGATAGGTAGCCGCGCGCTGGCATGGCTGCAATTGGCATTAGCGACTCCCGTGGTCTTGTGGGGAGGCTGGCCGTTTTTTGAGCGGGGCGCAGCGTCCATTATTCATCGCAGTCTCAACATGTTTACCCTCATTGCCATCGGCACCGGCGCGGCGTTTATCTATAGCATCGCTGCCGTGTTTGCTCCGGGCTTATTTCCGCCGTCGTTCCGTGACGCCGCCGGAAATCTCGATTTGTATTTTGAACCAGCCGCAGTCATCACCGTACTCGTGCTGCTGGGGCAGGTTTTGGAACTGCGGGCACGCAGCCAGACCAGCAGCGCCATCAAAGCATTGTTGGGATTGGCTCCGAAGACCGCGCGACGCGTAGCAGCGGATGGCAGCGAATCCGATGTGCAACTGAGCGAGATTCAGGTGGGTGATCGGGTGCGTGTCCGTCCCGGCGAGAAAATTCCCATTGATGGCGTCATATTGGAAGGTCGCAGCTCCGTGGACGAGTCGATGGTCACGGGCGAGCCCATTCCCGTCGAAAAAATCATGGACGCGAAAGTAACGGGAGGAACCATCAATGGAACCGGCAGCTTCCTAATGAAGGCCGAGAAGATCGGCGCGGATACGCTGCTTGCACGGATTGTACAAATGGTAAGCGAAGCCCAGCGCACACGCGCACCGATTCAGCGGCTTGCCGATGTGGTGTCCTCCTACTTTGTCCCCGTTGTTCTTGTTGCTTCCGCGCTCACCTTTGCCGTCTGGGCGCTCTATGGCCCCCAGCCCCGCTTGGCACACGCTCTCGTCAACGCCGTCGCCGTTCTCATCGTCGCGTGCCCCTGTGCTCTGGGTTTGGCGACGCCGATGTCCATTATGGTGGGAACAGGACGTGGAGCTGGTGCGGGCATCCTTATCCGTAATGCGCAGGCGCTGGAGATATTTGAGAAGGTGAACACTCTTGTCGTCGATAAAACGGGAACGCTCACCGAAGGCAAGCCACGCTTAACCACCGTTCTGCCCGCGCAGGGATTTGACGAATCAGTACTGCTGCAATGGGTAGCCAGTCTAGAGCAGGCTAGTGAACATCCGCTTGCAGCCGCTATCGTCGCCGGGGCGAAGGAGAAGAAAATCGCTCTCATCCCGGTTGCCGATTTTCAGTCCATCACCGGAAAGGGAGTTGTCGGCACGCTTCAGGCGAAAAAAATCGGTATCGGCAATGCCGCTTTGATGCGCGACCTCGGGTCCTCCTCCGATCCGCTCGAAGCACAGGCCGACGCTTTGCGCAAAGAGGGGCAGACCGTCATGTTTGTTGCCGCTGACAATCACTTGGCGGGATTGATCGCCGTTGCCGACCCCATTAAGGAATCCACCGCCGAAGCCATCGAAGAACTGAAGAAGGAAGGCATCAAAGTCGTCATGGTTACAGGCGACAACAAAACCACCGCCGCCGCCGTTGCTCATAAGCTCGGCATTGATTTTCAGGCGGACGTGCTTCCCGATAAGAAAGCCGATGTCGTCAAAGAACTTCAGGCCAAGGGCGCGGTTGTTGCCATGGCCGGAGATGGAGTGAACGACGCCCCTGCACTCGCTCAGGCGCAGGTCGGTATTGCCATGGGCACGGGAACCGATGTAGCGATGGAAACCGGTGGCATCACGCTGGTGAAAGGCGATCTTCGCGGCATTGTGAAGGCGCGAAGGCTCAGCCAGCGGACCATGGGCAACATTAGGCAGAATCTTTTCTTCGCCTTCTTCTACAACGCGATTGGCGTGCCCATCGCCGCAGGCGTCTTTTATCCCGCTTTTGGGTTGCTGCTGAATCCGATGATTGCAGCCGCTGCAATGAGCTTCAGCTCTGTATCGGTGATCGCGAACTCGCTGCGGCTCCGAAAGCTAAAAATGTAAAAGCAAAGAATTATGGTCGATAACAAGGAATCGGTCAGGCTAATCTCGATCTATCGCAAACGAGCCAAATGGTACGACCGGAGCACACTTCTCCTGTACCTCGCGGGGTTTCGTCATTGGGCATATCGCGAACGGGCAATTCAATCTCTTGCTCTTAACGAGGGCGACACCGTTGTGGAACTCGGCTGCGGAACAGGACTCAATTTCTCTCTTTTGCAGAAGCAAGTAGGTCCGCGCGGAAGAATCATCGGGATGGACCTCACCGATGCAATGCTTGATGAAGCCAAGGCCAGTATCGCCGCCCACGGCTGGTCAAACATCGAACTGGTCAAGAGCGACGCCTCCAGTTACGTTTTCCCGCCAGGAGTGAGTGGAATTCTCTCCACCTTCGCACTCACGCTGGTACCCAAGTTTGATGCGGTCATCCGAAACGGCGCTTCGGCACTGCTGCCGGGAAAGCGGTTCACCGTACTCGATTTCAAAAGGCCTTCGGGATCGATCATGAACAAAGCCGCTCCATTGCTCGCCAAATTGCTAACGGGTCCATTCGGCGGAAATATCGACATGGCTGCTCGAAAGCCGTGGCAGTCACTGGAGAAATATCTCGACCTCATTGAGTTTATAAATCTGTATTTTGGCGGAGCTTACATCGCAATCGCAAAGAAGCCTTTGCGCGACAGATCGTGAGGTGCGGTAAGTGCATAGCATTTGTCTCACGTGTCAAACTGGGCTTCTACTCTGGTTTGACACGTTCCGACCCGTCCTTTACACTTCTGCTCAGAAGAAGTCTATTGAGCAGTAATCCCAATTACGGCTTTATTGAATGGTGAGCCGGACAGCGTTTGCCGCCAAGCCCGCCGCGCTCAGTTGCACCGTAACGTCTCCGCTTCCAGCCAGTGAATGCGGCAGCACGACATTCACCTGATCCAACCCCGCAAAAGAACCTTGTGGTCCCGCATATTGCACCGGAACGTCCTTCGGTCCGACCGTTGCTTTGACGCCGCTGGTTCCAGCGGCTTGCAGGCCTGTTCCGAATAAAGTCAGGTAGACCTGGTCGGAATCCGATCCGAGATCGATTGGGTTCGCCACCACCGCTCCGGCTGCGTTCACCGAATATACCTGCTGGCTCCGCTGTGTTTCGTCCGCAGAGACTCTCAGAGCGGTAGCCGCGACAAGGTTTGCGGCGTTTAGAGTAAACAGCCCAGGGGCGACGGCGGCGATCGGCACGGTGGCTGTCGATTTTGTTCCAGTTCCGCTGGTAATCGTGAATTGTGCAGTTCCCGTTGCGACGCCGGCAGGCAAAAGAAAATTGACTTGCGCGGCAGACACGTAGATCAGGGGCGCTTGCCACTGCTTGCCGGCCGAATCCACCAGCGAGACCGTCGTGCCCCCGAAGCTAGTTGGTAAAGGCAGAGCAGTAGCGCCGGGTGTGCCCTGGGCCAAGTCCTTGCTGTACGCAATTGCCAGCGATCCTGGAGCGATGGTTTTTGCACCAGGGTTGGCCGCCGAAACCAAGCTCGCGGTATTGGCTGCACTCGCGGTAGTACCGAACGCGTTGAACAGAATGGCGAGCGTTCCGCGATTGGGATTGGGAACGGCCCGGACTTGACCGATAATCGCCACATCGGGCTTGCCATCGCCATTGAAATCCGCAACCGCGATGCCTCTGGGGTCCGGGCCGGACGGAAACTGCACCTCAGCCTGAAACGTACCGTCTCCATTGCCGAGCAGGAAACTCGCTTCGGTGAGTCCGCAGCAATCGGCCAGCAGCAAATCCGGCTTGCCGTCGCCGTTCAGATCGGCGATGGAGATTGCCGGCGGAGCGGTATTCGAGTCGGTCAGGATCGGCGTCTGAAACGTCCCATCCCCCTTCCCCAGCAGGACCGCGATCTTGCTCCGGCCGCCGCCGGTGAATAGCACCGCGACGATGTCCATTTTTCCGTCCCCGTTCAGATCTCCCGCGGCTAGTGCAACGGTGGAGCCTGGGCCCAGGGATTGCGGAATAAATGGCCCCGGCAGCGCGATGTTGTTCGGCGCCTGAAAGGTCCCGTCTCCTTTTCCCAGCAGCACTGCCAGGTTTCCGAGCGTTTGAAAATCAACCACGCCGTTGGCCACGATCAGATCCGGCTTGCCGTCGCCGTTGAAGTCACCGCTCACAGCCGCTAGCGCGTTTATCAGCGGGATGGTCCGGACGTCCTGGAAGGTGCCATTGCCATTGCCGAGGAACAGCGACACTCCGCCGCCCGCCCCATTGGCCGCGGCAATGTCCGGCTTGCCATCCGAATTGAAATCGGCAATCGTAACGGAGCTCAGCTTTCCGGCAACCGGAACGGTATTCAGCGGGCCGAGCGTGCCGTCGCCTTTGCCGAGCAGCACGTCCAACCCGGTGGTATCCGCAGCGATCACATCGGGCTTGCCGTCGCCATTCAGGTCGGAGATCGCCAGGGCGCCCGGCTGTGAACCGACGGCGTAAGTCACTGGGCTTGCGAACTGCCCCTTGCCGCTCGCCAGCTTCACGTAGATCTTCCCGGCCTCGGCATCCGTAATCACCAGGTCCGGCTGCCGATCCCCGTTCAGGTCCGCGGCCGCCACCGCCGCGAGGCCGGTGCCAATCGTCTGGAGTTCCGGATTATGTACAGTCCCATCGCTTGAAACAAACGACAGGATGAGATTGTTGCTGGCGTTGTCGGCGGTGATTAGCGACGTATTGCCATCACCCAGCGGAAGGACCGCGATGGAGGTCGGCTGGGCGCCGATCAAGTACTGCTTGCCCGCTTGAAACGTACCGTCTCCGTTCCCCAGCATCACTTCCATCGCGCTTGCTCGTTGATCCGCGATGACCAGGTCCAGCTTTCCATCGCGATTCAGATCGGCATAAGCCAGATGGCCCTGCGTCGTCCCCGATACCGTCGAGACGGCGGGCTGGAAGGTTCCGTTCCCCCGGCCCAGCAACACCCAGACTTTGTTCGCGGACCCAAACGCATCCAGAGAGGCGAGATCCAGCTTGCCGTCTCCGTTGAAATCGGCGGCTACTAATGTTAAGGGTTGCGGGCCTACGGGATAGTCCACGCCTGGGCCGAAGCTCCCATCCCCCTTGCCGAGCAGGACGGCGACCCGGCCCGCTCCCGCGGACACCGTGTGCGTGAGCGCCAGATCGACGATGCCATCACCATTGAAATCTCCCGTTGCCAGATAGGCATTGAACACCGGCCCGACCGGAAACATTGTTGGTCCCCCAAAGGTACCGTCGCGTTTCCCAAGTAGGACAACCACATTGCCTGGTGGGAAGGGATTGACTCCGGTTGGAAAGACTCCTTGAGTGACAGCGAGATCCGGCAGCCCGTCGCCGTTGAAGTCCGCGGTGACGATGCTCTGCCCTACGCCAGACACAGCATATGATGCCGTCGACACTGTCGTTCCATCGGCACCTTGTAAAGTAACGAAAATGCTGCGTCCGCCGAGAACGGCGCTGTCGGGCACGCCATCCCCATTGAAATCGGCAATTGCCACATCCTCGTTGCTTTGACCGGCCCGGAGACTTTGAACCAATGCGGCGGACCGCGTGTTCTCTTTGGCCGAGGACGGAACGGACTTGCCGATCAGGAATCCCTTGGGACAGTCTTGGCTGAGTTCGGCGATCACTGTGTCTGAATCGAGCGTCCCTACCAGCTTCCCATCCACGTATACATTAGCCCTCGGGCCACCAAATTCATAGGTGATCGTCGAATGCGCTTTCGACATTATAGTGACGCTACGAAGAACGAGTACAGTTTTAAACTTGTCAACTAGGTCAGGAAACCTTGCGAAAGCTTGCGTGCAGACCGGCTCCGCGCCAAACGCTGCGGGCGCCAGAACGCAAACCATCAACCATCCGAATAAAAACCTACAAAGTTTCATCTGGCTCCTGTCCGCGCGCGACCGATAAGCTTCGTTGCGGATCACTCCCTGACCTGAGACACGATACCGCATTTACGTACGCTAAAGACTGCCGAGCCTGGCCAACCACGTCTATCGCGCTGCCATCAAGGGCGCGGGCGCCAACACATCCGGCTGGTAAAGTTCGGGCTGGAGAGGGGGCCGCGTGGGCCGTGCAGGTCGTAGTCGCTACCACCTCCCGCGATTAACACCACTCCACTACTGAGCAGTGTGGCTGTGTGAGAAATTCGTGGCGTGGTCATGTTACCCGGAGCGGTGAAAGATTTCGAGGATTGTGCCAGCCCAATTGACGCGGCGAGGAACAGAAGTGGACAACTCAAATTCATCTTGAGAGATGCGTTGCCATTTTCGCGGATGGCGTGCATGTCGGTCTCCTTCGGGCGGAGTGCCTTGCGCGCCCGAAACTCTTCTAACGTGGCTGGAAGCTAGTACGAAGTATACATACTTATCACGGATGTCGTTTCGGGCTTCATTGTGTCATGAACGCGATATCGCGTACCGGGGTATCGTTTGACCAACTTGACGCCTTCTGAACCGTCCAGTACACTTCTGCTCAGAAGAAGCTTTTTTGAGCAGTACAGAATCAGCTCTCCATGTTTTTTAGACCAGCAGACCTATCACTTTTAGGCCTGTTTGGAATCGTTAGGCGGCCTCCTGGCTCATCGGAAGTTCGGCCCCGGCCAGACTGTAATGAGCAGTATGAAAAAGCTCCTAAAACGTGATCAAGCCCTCGTCTGGTGCGCATTCCCCTCCCCCATCGTGACCTCTGATTCTCAACTGAAATGAGCAGACGAAAATCCTCTTCCGCCAAACCGTAAACTCCTGATCTGTTTTGAAACCAGTTGGACCCCAAATGCAGACCACCTTTCGCCAGGTGGTTTTCCTTACTTGTCCACAGCAGCTATTTGCTTGCCCTGCCGTATAATCAACCGCACGTATGGAGGCCTTACTCGGCACAAAAGAATACGACAATTCGGAAGTCTGGATTGACAGCAATGCCCGCCGAAAGCACATGGCCATTTTCGGTAAAAGCGGAACGGGCAAGACAACGTTGCTGCGAAATATGATCGTGGCCGGCCTTCACGCCGGTAGCGGCGTCACGGTCGTTGATCCGCACGGCGGGCTGATGATGGCTCGGTATCGCTTAGTGTAGAGATGAGAAGCTATATGCAGTCTGAGTCTGCTGCTTCTGAATTGCGGATCCACAGAAGAACGCTGCTCGGCCAATGGCTGGCAGATCTCCTGATCAGTATCATCGTGCAACTGCCGTTCGCTATTCCATTGCTGATCGAGCGAACCACACTCGCCCATTACCGTGTTGAGCGTGTAGACGTGTGGCAGTTTGACTCGATGCCGGCCAATTATGGCAGTTTGCGTCATTGGGGTACTGGTCGGGACGATCTGCAATGCTTCCGCGTTGACGTCCTCGCCAAGGACCAGATCGTGCTGCGATATGTTCGCGATAAAAGTCAAGGGAATGCACTGCCGGATTGGCGCTCACTCGGCTATGTCACGCCCCGTCTCCTTTCAACCGATTCGTCGGCCCTTCAGGATTTAGAGTTGCCTCGATCGGGCTGGGGTTGGTCATTTGTGTTCGCAGCCTCAGTATGTGCCTTGGCCGCCCTACTACCCCGCCTGAACCGAGCGTGGCGGCCCATGGCACCGTGGAAAGCCCCGACAGCACGATCATGGCAGCTTGTGACGCTCGTGTTGTTGGCCACCGGGGCGCTTGGCGTGGGTATGCGTTGGTTGCATCATGATGTGTCGCCGCTTACTCCTGCAGAAAGGATCATTCCGCAGTTAAGTGGCTGGGCATCGCTGATGGCGCGGTGTACTGTCCTGGTGGTCGGTCCGGCATTCGAGGAAGCTTTATTCCGCGGGTGTCTGTTTGGGCGTTTCCGACTGAACGGGTATGTTGCGGTGGGAGCCGTGCTGTCCGCGTTCGCATTTGCCGTTGCTCATGGGATTCCGATGTTGATCCCGAGGTACTTCTGCAACGGCCTGATTCTTGCTTGGGTCTGCCACCGTTCGGAGTCGCTCTGGCCGCCGCTTGCCGTTCACATCGGGTGGAATGTCTTAGCGCTGGAAATCCCGGCGTAGATGACAACGGTTTGAACAAGCGCCATATAAATAGGTCCACGCGCCGGCAACCTTGATATACGTCTCATCGCAGCGCCAACTCAGGCCAACGGGTTTCTCGAAATCTGCGCCAACGGGCTCTGTTGCACCTAGGTTTGGCCCTCATTGGTTAAAAATGCCCATCGCTCCAAAACGGTAAAAGTTTTGTCCGGGGCGTTGTGCACCCTTCTTTGCCTTCACCGCATCCGTCACGTCACATCGCCGCTCTCGCCATATATTGATAGAC
>JBBSEX010000085.1:0-8944 GCA_038239345.1 Bryobacterales bacterium | reverse complement strand
TCCGTCGGCAGAATGTTCGGCTTCTGGATCTGAAGTTCGGAGGTGTCCTCGATAACGACGAGGCGATCCTGTTCGGGAATGAAGTCGGCCAGTATCCGCAAAAGGGTGGTCTTGCCGGTGCCGGTTCCACCGCTGATAAGCAGCGTCTTTCCGCTCTGAATCTGCTGGGCTAAGAAGTTCGCAAGTGGCCGCGTCAGCGTGCCGCGAGCGATCAGGTCATCGACCGTGTAATGGCGGCTGGTGAACTTCCTGATGATGAGGGCGGGTGTACAGCGCACGACCGGCGGAATGACCGCCGCCAACCGGCTCCCGTCCGGGAGCTGTGCGTGCAGGAGTGGGTTGTCCTCGTCGAGCTTCTTGCCGAGCTGATTGGCGATGACTTCGAGGCCGGTTTGCAGCCTGCCGGCGTCGAACGAAATGCTCTCTTCGCGGCTCACGATCCCGTCGCGTTCGTACCACCATGAGGCGTCGGGATTGCCCATGATTTCGCTGATGCTGTCGTCCAGCAGCAGTGCTTCAATCGGTCGAAGGAATGGAAGGATCAATTCAAAACTCATAGCGTGGACCTCACAGCGATGGAAGCCCAGTGGTCAGCCGGGCTTCCGAGAGCGAATAGGAATGGCCTTATGCGGCCGATTCCTCTTGTGGCGTTTCATCGTGCTCCTGGTCCTCCTGGCCGGCCTTTTCAGCGCGGTCCAGCTTCAGGATCGAGGCGACCCGAATCTCCCAGACGCGGTGTTTCGAGTCCGCCTTCTTGCTGTCGTACTCGCGCCTGCGCAGTTCGCCTTCCACCTGGATATGCGCGCCCTTGGTGAGCGTCTTGGCGAACTCCGAGAGCTTTCCGAAGACTACGCAACGGTGCCACTCGGTGTGCGAGATGTACTTGCCGTCCTTCTTGTAGGAGGACTTGGTTGCCAGCGAGAGTGTCGTGAAACTGTTGTTGTTGGCGGTACGAACTTCTGGGTTGCCGCCGAGGAAGCCGATGAGGGTTACTTTGTTCTGGTACATGACAGTGTCTCCGTTTGTTGAATTTCCCGATCTTGATCGGGGCACCATAGAGCGAGCGGGCCCGGCTCCCAAGTGCCGAAGGTCTGCTTTCTGGGAGGGACCCGAAAGAAGTTTGCACGGCGTTCTTTGCCGTAGTTCTCAAACTTGTTTTGGGAGGAACCATGACCCCGAAGGGGCGCGGAACGCGAAGCAGAAGACCGAGCGCCGCCGGGCGCAGGAAAAGCCCCGAAGCGGTGCCCGAACAAAGGCGGGATACATAACGGCAGACACGCTCCAGGGCAAAGTTCTCATCTGCGTCTTGGCGAAAGAAGTCCGCCGCGACCGCAGCCCGATTCGAGCAGGCATGTCCACTGCAAAGAGGCAGTAGATCGCCACGGCTGTAGCGCGTCGGAAGGCTCTTGTTTGCTCGCCCCACCAAGCACGGCGACAGGTGGGAAAAGCCAGCCGGATTGGCAGCATGAAAGGACATGAATAAGCCTCTGGACGGGTCGATAATTCCTTAGCTGAATGCCTGGTCGGCCCGGAAGCGGACGATGGTCAGACCGAGGGGGTTCACGGCCAGTTCATTGTTCTTCACGTTCTCGCGGAAGACATAGGTGACGCTGGCAGTCCATCGCTCCCGCTTGACTTCGCTATGATCCGCTGGGTTCGTGTACACCTTCTCGAACTCGATGCGAGCCGAATACGGCGACTGTCGCAGGTCATCAAGGATGACGTTCTGGATCTCGATATCGACATACGGTAGCGTGCTGTCTTTGACGTAGTTCTGAACGCTGTTGTCCTTGCGTTCCCGGTCGATTACGGCGCGCTGCACGTCGCTGTTGAGGAAGTAGAGCGACTGTGTTTGATCGCGGTCGATGGTGAACCGATTGCGGCTGAAATACAGTTCCGCCCAGCGGGTGAGGTAATACTTGTTCTCGGCCTCCTGCGGGCGGTACTGGAAGTTGCGATAGTCGATCGCTTCCGCGTGACCCACATCGTTAATCCGCACAATCAGTGGGTGCATGTCAGCGAGCGCCTTCTGACTCTTGTATGTCAGTCCGTCCAGGGTGAGGCACAGAGCGGCAAGAACAAGGATGGTCACCTTCAAATAGGTATTCATCACCAGCGGATCGCCGTACTGCTCCAAGTAGCGTTCCGCGGCGCGAGTAATCTCGGGGGTGGCTTTTGCTTCTGCGTTCATCCTGTCCGTCTCTGCGTTCATCTCTAACCTCATTTCTTGCGTCCCCTTGACGGGGTTTACATCGCGGCCCGCACTGCCATCGCGACCACACCCAGACCTCCGTCGTGTCCGCCTCCGCCGCCGAATAAGCTGTGCGACATGGCCGGAATTTTGAAGAGAATGTAGATGTTGACAAGCACGAGAAGGATCAGAAGCGGCAACGTCTCGACCATCGTCGACGGGTCCGAAATGCTCTGGCCAAGCTGGATGTAATAGTTCGTCAGAACATGAGCCAACACATTCATCGTGGCTGCGGCGATGACCTTATAAAAGCTGAATCCGAGATACGCTTTGAGCCATCCCCAGAACAACCAATCCAGCTTGTCGAAGACAAGAAACGGAATGAAGATCGGCCCGAGTAATCCCACGATTGTTGCCGCGATGGCGCCGTAGGCAATAATGGCCGAAACGATCGCCGCGAGGACTGCCAAAAGGAACTGCACGACAAAGTACACAATGGAGTAGTACGGCGACATAATGCTGGTCAGCAGCGACGGCCCTGTCTTCGACGATGCCGCGTGGATCTCGTTCAGCATGGTGGTGGAACCGTCCGACCCGATCACGCTGACCAGATTGGTTGTGCCGCCGTCGATGAAACCCTTGATGGAAAAGCCGAGTCCAGGGATGGAGCTGTCGTAGTAGTTCACCATCGCGTAGGCGAAGGTGAGCAGCATGAAGAGGTTGAGGAACCTCCCCAAGCTGAAGCCGGCCTCGCCGTGCGCCGATGCCAGCGCCTCCTTTACGCCGAACCAAACCAGCATGATGGTTGCGAGTGCAAGGACGATGTGAATCCCTATCGCGGTAATGGAGGGTGCCGCCGTAGCTGCCAGCGATTGGCACGCCTGAGCGATAAAGTCGAAGAGACCCTGACCCATGTTGCTCACCTCTTGCTTTCTTCCGCTTATTTCCGTTTGCCTAACTCAGTACGCTTGCGTGAGCAGATTCGCTGCGCCGCTGCTGGTTGTGGTGATGTTGGCGTTGTAATAGCTTTCATATCCCGACGAGTCGCGGAATGCCGACTTCATCGCGTCTTGCTGCTGCTTTTGGGCAACGATCTGCTGTAGGGCAAGATTGGCGTTAACCTGGTTTGCGTCCTGCTGGGTGCGCAATTGCAAAAGCAGGGCTTGATTGATGCGCTGGAGCGTAGCCATGATGGTCTGCTGGGATGAATCCTGGCTTTGTGTCGAGCTCTCCAGGTTAGCTATGTCGGTCTGCCTTGCCGCCTGATTGGCTCGCATCGTCCCGAGCATTTGCAGGTTATTGGTCATGACGGAATCACCGAGGTCCACCGTGGCTCCCTGCGCGGCAATCTGCAGTTGCCCGGCAACACTTGCGGTGCTGTAGCCAGGAATCATGTTGTTGGTATTGGGCACGCTCACTTGCTGGTACGAGGCTGCGGCCCCGGTTCCCGTATTCGCGGAATTAAGCCACCCCATCGAGTTGCCGTAGGTATTCGAGATTTGTTGCAGCATTCTCAGGTCGGAGGTGGGAGAGAGAAACCGCTGATAGAGCATGGACGGTGCAAGGATCATCTGGTGCACGAGTTGGTACTGCTGCTTGGCTACGTTGTAGGCTTGTAGCGCCGTCGTCGCGATCTTGACAGTGTTGGTGAAGATTTGTTGGCCCTGCTCGATCTGCTGGAATTGGTTGGAGATTGATTGTTCTTCGTGTTCGATCTGCACAACGGCGTGAGCCGACTGCGTGGGATCGTAGACGATGCCGGAACCGAATTGCGCGTGCGCGGCGGGTTGGAGGGCCGTCGCAAGTCCGATGGCGAGTGCGGTAAGGAGTAGTCTCTTCACTGGCTTGTCCTTTCGTCTGCGGTTGGTGTGGGCGTGCTTTTACAGCGATACCGCGTTATTGCTGTGCAGCAAGAATCTGTCTTTGGATTTCTGCAAGACGGTCGGCCTGTGGCTTGCACCGTGCGTCTCGTTCTTTCTTCCTGGCTTCAAGAGTCGCCATCTCTTCCTGAGCCAGCTTCTCTCCTGTCAGAAGTCTTGCTGATCCGGCGGTCTCCGGATCGACACAGTCTTTGGCATAGGCCGGGTATTCGGCGTTGTACTGATCCATCAGCTTCTTCACCTTTTCCGCTTTGCCCTGACAGCCGGCAACGACGGAGTCGATAGGAGTAAGAGGCAGAGGGCCACTGTTCGCATCGAAAAACCTCCTCAAAACGTTTGTGGAATGGTGTGGTTGGAGTACGCAGGCAGCAGCAAGTCCTGCGTGAAATACACTTTCACGCGGTGGCCCTCCCGAATTGTGATGGTGGGAGGTATCTGCATGAAGCGGTCAAGGATCGTGGTTGCGGACTGCGAAACACTGCCCGCAGTCCCATTGGTGAATGCCTGCGAGCCGCTCGTGGTAATGGTGCCGCCACCTTGTGTGATCTCGCTCGCTCCAGCGACCACGCCCAGAGCGATCGAGGTGCCGTAGATTTGAAGGTAGTGGTTATTGACCTTGTCCTTCAGCCCTTCCTCTCCGATCTGGTCGAGGCCGCGGAACTGGTCGAGATCGACGGAGTAACCGTCCGGCATAATTAGGCGGTGAAAGACAACGGCCATCCGACGTTGTTGGCCGAAGCCTGCTGCTCCAATCTTCTTTGCTTCGCCCAAGACAACCGTTCCTTCCGGGATGATGACGTGTTGATGGTCGTGCGAATACAACGGATTGGAGACGAGGACTTTGACCGGTCCGACGGCGTCTCCATCCAGGCGGTTCATCAGAACCGTGTCGAGGACCGAATCCTCATAGACGAGGTAAGGCTGGCCGGTGGCCGAATCAATGTCGGCTTCCAGTGGCCGCTTATAGCCTCCGGGCGACTCCTCTTGTTCCACTTTTCCCGATCGTGGAGCGATGAGACTACTTTTTGCCTGGCGCTCGTTATTCTCATACTGAGCAGGCATCATCTGGCTTTGTGATTGCTGTTGCGGTTGCTGTTGTTCGGCGTACACAAGGTTGGAAGCGAAACGGGAGTTGTCAATCCGTTCCCGTTCTTTCGCGGCAATGAGCTGCGACTGTTGTTGCTCGGGACTGACTTGCATTTGCATGTTGCCCTGTTGTCCTTGCGGGCAAGGCCGGCCCGGAATGCAGGGAACGGCAACGCCGGACGGGCCGAAGGCCCCGGCGGCGGCCTGTTGCGCGGGCGTCGCAGACGCAAGCGCCGGATCTCCCATTGCTGCGGCGGCCATTGTTGCCTGCTGTTCTTTCTGACGCTGGGCCTGAAGCTGGTTCTTAAACTCCTGAACGTTGTTGTCGGTGTTGTCCTGCAACGTGGGTTGCGGCGCTTGCCCTTTGGCGGCGGCCTGCTGCGAGGGCGTCTTCTTGCCGGACGAGCTGAATAGAGCCGCCACAATCACGAGCAATGCCGCACCCAGATAAACGAAGGTCTTGAGGTTCTTTTGCAACACGCCCTTGGGCTGCTCCAAGGTGTGCCGCAGCGCCGGCTCGGCCTGCGGTTTGGTCTGCGCTTCGGTGTGGGGAGTGAAGACGTTCTCGGTCATGACGCTGATCCCTTGCGCGTGAATTCCATCCGCTTCTTACCCAGTTCCACATATCCATCGTCCATCACCTTCGGGATGATGTAAGTCCCCTCCCGGAGGTCATAAGTGACGAGGTTGGGCCGGCCGTCCTTCATCTCGTAGACGCTGAACTTTTCGGGCGCGTTCGTCTTGATGTAGGTGAACTTGTCGTCGTGATAGATCGATTGAATATCGAACGGCGCCTGGTTCGCCTTGTAGACATAGTCGAATTTGAGCCGTGTCGGATAGGCGCTCTTGTACTCATCCACCGCCTGCTCGACATGCGATTGCAGTGCGGCAACCTGCTGTTTCGACTGTTCGAGCTGCGCGGCGGGTACGAACTGCGCGGGGCCGCTCGCGGCCACAATCGCCGAGCGGTCGGCGGGCTCGACGATCACCTTCAAATCGGGGCTTGCCGGAGTGGCAGAGATGTCCTGGAGGGTGAAACTGTAGATGTTGCCCTTGTCCGTAATCAGATTCAAGTTGGAGCTGATGCCTTGTTTCGCCGGATGTACGAAGCAGAAGTTACCCACCACATCCACAATCCAGAAGTCCTTGTCGCCGGTGGCGGCCTGCATGATCTTCTCGGTCGTGGGCAGTTCGATCAGGGTTGTGTATTTGATCTTGGCGTGGATCGCAACGATGTCCTGCGAGTGATACTGCACCGTGCGCGCAGAATCCTGTGCCATGGCACCGATGGAGGAAACAACTAGAACAAGATTAACGATCATAAGTCGCATAGCATTGGTCTCCTTAGCGGTTAGTGTTGACGGTTGATGTGGCCAGCGCGCGCGGCTGGAATGGATACTCTTCGGCAAGATGTCGAAGCCCATCAGCAAAACCGAAGCGGTCGAAATACTCCTGCTTCTTGAGGTTGTCGCGGGCGTTGTTGGTCGCCATCCAGTGCGAGACCGAATCGACGTTCAAATGCACCTTCTTTGAGGTCTGCGCCTTCCGAATCAGCATCTGACCCGGTGGAACAAGGCCGCCGATAAGGTCCAGTTCCGTGTCGTTCAGATGAAACGCCTCGCAATAAACTTCACGGTTCATGTCCGGGTTGGCCAGGAAGATTTTTGTAGGGCAACTCTCGGCCACTATCGCAAGCAGTCCCGATTCCTCAAGCTCTTTGATGGATTGTGTCGCAAGGATCATTGCCGCCTTGTGCTTGCGCCAGGTCTTCTGCGCCTGCACCACGTAGTTGCGGATCGTCTCATTCTTGATGAAGAGCCACGCCTCGTCGAGCAGGAAGATCTTGAAGGTGGCGAGCTTGTTCGGGTCGGTAATTTCATTCGATGCGCGGTGCAGAACGTAGAACAGCAGCGGCTCTAAAACCTCCGGCGCATCATTCCAACCGTGAAAATTGAACGTCTGAAAACAGGAGAAGGAAAGCGTGTCTTCCGCGTTGTCGAAAAGAAAACCGTACTGTCCACCACGCGTCCAGCGGTGCAGGCGTTCTTTCAACTCGCCGATGATGTTGGCAAAGTTTGAGATCGTGCGTTGGCTGGGCTCCAGCACGTAGATGCGCTCGATCGCATTCCAAAGGCGGCGTTCCTCCTTGAAGTCGAGCCGGTAACGTTGCTCGTTCCCCTCAATGAGCACGCGGAAGAAGCTGAAGAGAAATTGCAGATTCTCTTTCGTCTGGGGCAGGGAGAATGGGTTGATGGTGAAATCCCGCGCCTCCTGGCCAACGTTGAGGTACGAGCCCCTGAATATCGTCGTAAGCGACTTGAAGCTGCCGCCGATATCAAAGATGAAAGTCAGCGGCTTGTACTTCTGCGCGTTCTGGAGCAGGAAATTGCAGAAGTACGATTTACCACTCCCGCTCATCCCGAGAATCAGCGTATGGGCAACGTCGCTGGTATGCAGGTTGAGAAAGTATGGCGTGCTGTTGTCCGTTTCGAGTACAGCCAGGTACTCCGTGCCGAGATGCGCGTTCGTCTTTTCGCCCTGAAGGATCGTGAACAGAAAAGACAGGTCGGCGTAGTTCGTGTTCAGCAAGTACAGTTGGCGGAGGTTTAACGCATAGTTGCCCGGCACAGTGGCAAAATAAGCGTTGAGCTGGTTGTAAGTCTCCGAAAACAGGTTTCCGTCAGCGTTGGTGAAAATCCCAGTAAACTCGGCCACGAGCTGCTCCAAGTCAGTCTTTGAGCGGCCATACAGCACAATCGTCAACGAGAACTCGCCAAGCGATTGGCCGTCGCCCAGGTCGCGCAGGCAATCGCCAAGATTCTCAATGTCGGCCTGCTTGGACTCGTCCACCAGCACATCGCGCGGGTTCGTCTGCTTGGCGTCGTTGCCCATCTGCGAGACAAACCCTGTTTTGGACACATTGAAGTGGCGGCGGCGCTTATTCACTTCTTTGCGGGCTTTGTCCGCGGGGAGCGGCGTCCACTCCGTGACCACATAGAACTTAGCCGGGATCTTCAACAAACTGTCCAGCACCAGGGGCCGAGTCTCTGTGATGGCCTCTTTCATCGTCAGCACGCGAACGATGTGATCGCCTACACGCAGATGATCGCGTTCGGCTTCGATATTGGAGTTGACGACCTGATAGTCGAGAAACTGCGTGGACTGTGGTCTGCCGGCAATGCGCCAGTCGTCGTAATTCAGCAACCGTCGGAAGAAGGTGAACTGTCCCTGCCGATTCAAGATCTCGATTTGCATGAAATCCGCTAGCTGGCGAGCGAATGCTTGCACATGCTGGTCGAGCCGTAGAACGTCGCGCTCGATATGCGCGCGCAAAAGCGTCTTCATGCTGTCGTTGGTGAACTGTGCTCTTAGTTCGCCAACCGCACCAGCGGTATCGCGGAAAAGGTGCGCGAGCGCCGCGGCCACACCGGTCTTCGACCTGGTGCCTTCGAGCAGAATGCAGTAGAAGATTTCAACCTGATAAAGTTGATCGCGCTTGGCTTCAAAGAACTTCCGGCGCTGGTCGATAGCTGCTTCGACAATAGGGTCGTCATAGGTTGCGAACGGTATGTCGGGGCAGTTCGATTTGAAGAGGTACTGGTAAACATGGAAGCCTGGGCCAAATGCTTTGAGTGCAGCCTCCAAGCGCTTCACCGCATACTCCTGTTCCGAGCGGTCGAGACTTTCGTAGTCCACACCGGGAACACTGAGAACCATGCCGACATCGCCGCTCTTAGTAAGGAAGGTCGTCTCGTTCCAAAAGCCGTACAGATTGATGTGGTCGTTA
>JBBSEX010000084.1:0-8974 GCA_038239345.1 Bryobacterales bacterium | reverse complement strand
CGGCTGGTGGATCGCCGTCAGCGCGATTCTTTGTTTTTCATTCCTCGGATACGCTCAGGAGAACTCGGGAACGATCCTAGGCGTGGTTACGGACGCCAGCGGCGCTGTGGTGCCGAACGCAACCATTACCGCGACCAGCGAACGAAATCCGCGCGGCGTTACCGCGACAACAGATGGCAGCGGCGCTTATACGCTCGCCAATCTGCCAATAGGCGTTTACACGCTGGAAGTCTCGGCCACCGGCTTCTCCTCATTGAAGCAGTCCAACCTTGCGGTCCAGCTTGGATCCCGGATCACTTACAACCCGAAGATCACCGTGGGCGGAACGTCGCAGGTGGTAGAAGTGATGGACGCGGCCACCTCGCTTGACGTCACCTCCAGCCGTACCGATACGGTCATCGGTCAGGCCACTTTTGACCATCTTGCGAAAGGCAGGAATTTCAACTCCATCCTAGCCTTAGCGCCCGGTGTCCGCCAGGAGGTCAAAGGCGGCAGCGCCGGCGTTGGCGGTATCCAAGTGGATGGCTCCAGCGGACTCGAGAACACCTATTATCTGGACGGCGTGGAGGTTTCCGACATCATCACGGGTGCCCTGCGCGGGGCCAATGCAATCCCGCTCGACTTCATCTCGGAGCTGCAGATCAAGAGCGGTGGCTTTGAGGCCGAGTACGGAGGTGCCACCGGTGGAGTGATCAACGTCGCTATCCGCAACGGCGCTAACGCCTTTCATGGAACCATCTACGGGCAGTACAGCGGCGATGGTTTGAATGCGGGTGATCGCGGTTTTTGGCAGCGTTCACCCACCAATGCCAACGTAGCCGATTTCTTTAGGCCCAAAGAGGACAGCTACAGTTTGTGGTACCCAGGCTTCACCGCCGGCGGCCGGATTATTCGCGACAAAGTATTCTTCTTTGCCGGTTACTCTCCGGAAGTTGAACACACCGACCGTACGATTAACTACACCAGCGGCGCCCGGACCTTCACGCAAGACTTTCTACGTCACTATGCCGTCAGCCGGTTGGATTACGCCGCATCATCCAAGCTGCAGATATACGGCTCCTATATTTGGTCGCCGGTGAAGCGTTCGGGCTCGCTGCCTAACCGTGATATCCGCATTTCGGCACCCACCAACGATCTCTCCATCCAGGGTGGGTACACGCCTTCCCAGGCCGTCAATGCAGGCGCTACGTATTCGCTGACGCCCAGGATTATCTTAAGCGCTCGCTACGGTAACAAATACCTCAATAATAAGGACGGCAACTATGGTATTCCGACTGCCCCGTATGTGATATACAATACCGCTGCCCCGGCCGGCGTTCCGACTCCTGGTGGTACGGGCTTCGCCAACGTGAGCAATACGTTTCAGACCGCTCGCGATATCACCACCCGGCATAACGTGTATATCGACGGAACTTTCATCGCAACGCTATTCGGCCAACAACATACCTTCAAAGCCGGCTATGCCTTGAACCGCGTCGGCAACGACGTGTTGGCCGATTACCCGAACGGTAATTTCACCATCAACTGGGGGGATGCCTATACCCGTGGCAGCATCACGAATCGACGGGGCACATACGGCTACTACACCTGGGAGGACGGGGTAAAGAACGACTCGAAAGTAAATGGCCGCAACCAGGGTTTTTACATCCAGGACCAGTGGCGAATCCATCCGCACGTGACCCTGAATGTCGGTGTCCGCTTTGAGAATGAATTCTTACCTCCATATACGCCCGTCGTGAATGGAAAGAAGGTCGCCAACCCCGTCTCCTTCGATTGGGGCCAAAAGATTGCGCCGCGTATCGGCGGTGCTTGGGACGTGCGAGGCGACGGAAAGTGGAAGGTATTCGGCAGCTACGGTTTGTTCTACGACGTTCTTAAATACAACCTGGCACGCGGCTCTTTCGGTGGCGAGTTCTGGATGAGCCATGTTTACACACTGGACAAACCGGATGTACTCTCGTTGAGCAAAACGAATCCCGGGGCGTTGGGAACACCGATTATAACGTTCGATAATCGCACTGTCCCGATTAACGCTCAGGGACAATTAGATGGCATTGAGCAAAACCTCAAGCCGTACAAATCGCGTGACTTCAATATTGGCCTAGACCATCAACTCGCCAGCCGACTGGTTGCTTCCGTGCGGTATACGCGGAAGGACCTGTTGCAGACCATCGAAGATATCGGAGTTCTCGACGCGGAGGATAACGAAACCTATTTGATTGGGAATCCCGGGTTCGGCCAGACTCGCCAGGATCCTCTGCACATTTACGATGGAAAAACCCCCAACGGGAACTTCCTTGTTCCAAAAGCAGTACGGCAGTATGATGGTGTCGAGTTTCGGCTGCAAGGTCAGGTTGGCCGGTTCAACCTGGTCCCGTCTTACACGTGGAGCCGTCTCTACGGCAACTACTCCGGTCTGGGCAACTCGGATGAATCCGGACGCTCCAACCCCAACAACAACCGTGCCTTTGACTTGCCGTACACTTACTTCGACGATACGGGGAGTCAGCAGAACGTGCTTGGCCTGCTCGGTACCGATCGGCCGCATACGTTCAAGTTTTTCGGGTCCTATGACTTGAAAACAAAGATCGGTGACACCTTCTTCGGTGTGAATCAGTTAGCCTTCAGCGGGACCAACGATACCACTTCTCTGATCTATTTGTCGGCTCCGACGTTCCCATTCGGACGCGGCGACTTAGGGCGGACTCCGGTTTACACTCAAACGGATTTGTCTATAGCTCACGCCGTCAAGATCACGGAAAGAACCAGCGTGAGGTTTGAGGCCGAAATTCGCAATCTGTTCAATCAGGGCGCGGCAATCTCGCGCGTCAGTCAGATTAACAGGACCGGAGCCGTTTCCGAGGCTCAGCTTCCTTTAAGCAAATTCTTCGCCGGCTACGATCCGAAGAAGTTTGTATTCCCGGGTAGCGTCAGTTCGGCCACCACGATCCCCTATAACGCCATCTACGGACTTCCCGGTGCCAGTTACCGCGCCGGAGGCGGCCCAGGCACGACGGCCAGCAGTGCCTTCTCGGCGGCAAACCCGAACTTCGGAGCTTACCAGGACTTCCGAACAATTCGTTTAGGCGTGAAGTTTATTTTCTAGGCTGTAACTTCGTGGGGCCGGGCCCGCCCGGTCCCACACTACTTCTGGATTTGTCCGTCACAGCGAGAGCCCGGGGCAGATAAGCCATTCTCTCGCCTCGTAATATCCCTAAAACTGTAATCCTGCCCTCCATCCCTACCGAAAACGGAAGCTCCCAAACAATACCAGACGTAAGTCTTTGCTATACAAGCGCTAGCGATTTGGTTGCGGAATTGCTACCTCCTCCCAGTGTTTACCGATATCCGTTAGACCCGTTCCACTAAAACAGCGGTTCTAAGCTAACTCAAGCTTGGACTTATGGGTGGTTCGCTTTCCAAAAAAAGAGGAGAAACACTGTATGAAAACACTTTTCAAGCGCCTTCCGCTGTTGTTTCTGTTAGCCGCCCTATTGGTGTCGCTATCGGCGCAGGACATCACCAAGGGATCGCTATCAGGCGTGGTTCGGGACGCTACCGGAGCTGTCGTTCCCAACGCAAAGGTTTCATTGACATCACCCTTTGGTGATCGCTCAGCCAACACCAGCGCCTCGGGCGAGTACACTTTCCTGAACTTGCCGGTCGGAGCTGGGTACACGATTACCGTGGATGCGCCCGGTTTCAGTCCAGCCAGAACCAGCAACGTCGTCATCGGCGTTAACAAGCAAACGACTCAGGATGTTACTGTACAAATCGGCCAAACCACTTCGACTGTTGAAGTTACAGCAACTGGCACCTCGGCGATTGATCTAGCTTCGACCACGATTGGAGCCGATATCAACGAATCGCTCTACAAGAACGTTCCTGTGGGGCGTAATATCTCTTCCGTGATCGCAATGGCTCCCGGCGTTACGGATGGCGTCGGCACAGGTGCGGCAAATCCGTCCATCAACGGCGCTTCCGGCCTGGAGAACCAATACATCATTAACGGCGCGAATGTTACGGACCCGGGTTTCGGCGGTTTTGGGACCTACAGCCGCGTGTTCGGGTCGCTCGGGAACGGGGTAAACTTCGACTTTATTCAGGAAGTCCAGGTTAAATCCGGCGGTTTTGAAGCCCAGTACGGTCAAGCTCTCGGCGGCGTGGTCAATGTGCTTACCAAGAGCGGCAGCAACAAATTTCGCGGCTCTTTATATGGCTACTTCGCTCCGCGTCAGTTGGAAGCGAACCGGCCCGACGTGAACAATGTAGTCCAGAACGTCTCGACGCGTATAGTCGCTGCCGGCAACTACGATTTTGGCGGGGACTTCGGTGGCCGTCTGATCGCGGACAAGTTGTTTTTCTACGGCGGATTCAATCCTCAATATGCTCATAGTTATCGTAGTGCACCGCCAGCTTTCGGCAATTCCTCCCTGGGCGAGATCGATGTTCGCACCCGGACGTTCAACTACGTCGGGAAGATTAACTACAACCTCGGATCGAAGCACCAGCTTGAAGGCTCGGTCTTTGGAGACCCGAGCAATGTCCCGAACGGATATACGCGCGTAAGTTCACTCTCATCGAGCGACGATCTCCGTCAGAGTGGACTCGACTTCGGGTCTCGCACTTGGACGGGACGTTATAACGGGGCGTTGACGAATGCCTGGGTAGTCTCGACCAATTACAGCAACTACTTTAACAAGTTCACGGAGAACCCAAAATTCAATGGTGCTCAAGTGCTCGACAACGTGGGAGTTCAGGAAAAAACTGGTCCGGCGCGAACGTATAATGGTCTGGGCTTCATCGAGGGGAGCGAATCGAGGGTAAATCAAGTGGCTGCTACCAGTTCAAACATATTTACCTTTATCGGTGCGCATACGCTTGATTATGGATATCAGTTTGAGGATATCCAGTATGATGATACTCGCCGCTATACGGGACCAGACTTCCAGTTGCCTAGTCTCCCTGAGTTTGGTCCTGCTTCCGGCAAAACTCAGTTTGGAGCAAATCTCACGCGCGAACATCAGGGAGGCGTTCTAACAAATCCGATTGTTTACCGCGTTACGCGCGGCGATTACTCGAATCCTGCTGTTGCTGTGCTGACCCGGTACCATTCGGGCTTCGTGCAAGATGCCTGGCAGATTGGCCGTCGGCTGACGATCAAGCCGGGTCTCCGTTTTGAGCAGCAGGCTGAGACCGGTACGGCGTTCCGTTACGTCTTCGCGCATAATTGGGCACCGCGGATTGGTGTGATCTTCGATCCAACTGGTAACCGGAAGAGCAAGTTCTTCGCGAATTGGGGCCGTTTTTACGAGAAGATTCCACTCGACATCGCGGTTCGCTCCTTCTCCTTCGAATCCGGACTTCGGGGCGATTTGTTTAAGGATCAGGGTCCAGGCGCCCCTCCGGTCTTAACTGCGGCAAACTACATCCCTGGCGGCAAGCTGGCCCAATCGGGTGGACCGGACAATCTGACCCTCGTGGCCGGCGGGACCAAAGCTGAATTCCAGGACGAAGTGGTGGCAGGCTACGAACACGAATTCGGACAAGGATTTACTTTCAGCGGCCGCTTCGTTTACCGGCATATGCGGCGGATCATCGAAGACGTCTCCGGCATCAACGTTACCCAGAACAACGCCGGCGTTGTGCAGCAGTATGTGGTGGCAAACCCTAGCGCTAAGCTGGACATTTTTAAAAACGCCTTCCCATGTACTGCCGGGTCAAAGAACTGCGATGACACCACTGGTTACACCAGCATTGGTGACAATCCGCTTGGCGCCGACGGAATTCCCGACGGATTCCCAAATCCAAGCCGCATCTACAAAAGCATGGAGTTGATTGTTAGCAAGCGCTTCTCTAATAACTTCCAGCTATACGCCAGCTATCGCCTTTCGAAGCTGTTCGGCAACTTCGAAGGCTCTTTCCGCAACGACAATGGCCAGCAGGATCCCAATATCAGCTCGCTATTCGATTTCACCAACACCGATGGCATGTTGGGCTACCAAGCGATTCCGGGTGTTCTGCCCAGCGACCGCAGGCATCAGTTGAAGGCTTTCAGCAATTATCAGTGGAAGAACTTCAACGTCGGTGCCGCCTGGACTCTCCAATCCGGTACTCCGATCAGCAAACTAGGTGCCCATCCAGCCTATTCAAATGCGGGCGAGATTCCGCTTGGCCCACGAGGCTCCCAGGGTCGCACCCCCTGGACGTTCCCGCTGGACGTGCACGGCGACTATACCTTCAAGATGGGTGAACAGAAGTCCCTGAAGTTTGTGGCGGATCTGTTCAATATCGGCAATCAAACGCGTGTTCTCAGGGTAGACCAGTTCTACGAACTCGATGGCGGAACACCTAATCCTGACTACCTGAAGCCGGACAATCAGTCGTTCTCTTATCCTTACCAGCGGCCGTTCAACGCACGCCTGGCCATCCGGTTCGAGTTCTAAATCGATCGGACAACGATCTGCAACTTTGGGGAGGTCTTCGCCGAGAGGCAGGACCTCCCCTTTTTCGTAGGAAAATAAAGTACTTTTTCGTAGGAAAATAAAGTAAATGCTCCGTAGCCCAACAGCGTTGACGGTGCTCCTGGTTTGCTGCCTGCACGTCAACGCCGCCACCAAGCCCAATCAGCTTCCTCTAAAATACAAGACTTGGCTTAGCCAGGACGCCGCTTACATCATCACTGAAGAAGAGCGCAAGAATTTTCAAGCTCTGACCACGGACGACGCGCGCGATAAGTTCATCGAGCAGTTCTGGGACATCCGGAACCCCTCGCACGGAACCAGTCAAAATCCATATAAAGAAGAGCATTACAAGCGCATCGAGTATGCTAACGCTCATTTCGGGCGTCAGTCCAACACGCCCGGCTGGATGACCGACATGGGCCGCGCTTACATCCAATTTGGCAAGCCCACTTCTCAGCATGCTTTCACCGGGTATGGCCAAATCTATCCACTTGAAATCTGGTTTTACGAGAACAACACCGGCAACCCGTCTCTGCCGCCCTTCTTCTACCTGCTGTACTACATCCCTGACGACATCGGCGAGTACAAATTCTACCGCCCCGGCTTCGATGGGCCGATGAAGCTGGTGCGCGGCAGCAGTTTCCATTCAAACCGGGACGTCTATCACTTTCTTAAGCCTCTTGGCGGCGACGTGGCTCATGCTGCGTTCTCACTGCTCCCTAACGATCCGATCGACACCACTGATTTCAACCCGGACATGGGCAGTGACATTCTCATCAACAAGATCGTTAATTTTCCGAACGACACCTTCAATGTCCGTAAGATCCGGGCATTGCGCTCTATGCGCGAGAAGGTCAGCTCGTATTTGCTGGTTGCCGATCAAAAACCGCTCGACATAACGGCAATCGTGCTTTCGGATCCGCTTGGCCAGTACTGGCTGGATTACAGTGTTCTGATCGACAACGCCGCACTGGGTGCTACGGATCCAGCTACTGGCCAATTGAAGCTCAGTATCAGTTACCGGCTCTTCACCGAGAAGAATGAATTAATCGTCGAAGACGCCGAGGAGAGTGCGTACAACGCCTTCGAGGGATCGGCAGAAAAGAAGTTCCAGCCTTTTCAGGTGGGGAATCGCCTTCCGCTCGTACCAGGCAACTACAGACTGGAGATTCAGGTAGTGAACCGGGCGGCGGGGAAGACCTTTAAAGGGGAGCAGAAGGTTACGGCCGGCCCAGCGAAACAGCTGACTATCGGAATGCCGCTGCTGGCGAACTCGGTGGATCGTGTGGCGCGCCCGGACCCCGCAACTCCTTTCCAGTATTTTGGCGTTCAATTCCACCCGGTGGTGGCTCGTAGCCTTACACAGCGCGATCCTATCCGGCTGTTGTTTGAGCTGCAGCAGCCGGGAGGTGTATTAGCGCAAGAACTGCAAATCGAATATGTCGTGGCCCACATTCACAATCACGAAATGCGCCGGACGGTGTCCGACACCATCAGTCCCGATCGTTTCCAGAACGGTCGGTTGCTAATATCGAAGACGATTCCGATCGCCGAGCTGGAACCCGGGGATTACCGCCTGGTGGTGAACATTAAGAAGTCGGTGTCGGCTGAGGTGCTGACTTCGGCCAACCTGCCAGTCAGGATCGACAACGATCGGAACGACGCTCCGCTGTTTTTCCTGGCCAACTCCCGGAATATGGCCGCTCGAGGAGTAGCTCCTTATATACGTGCCCTGGAGTCTGTAGCTCAGAAGGACAACGCTGCGGCAACAGACTATCTGAAGCAGGCGCTGAGTCAAAATCCCGCCAATTCACTGGCTGGCCAGTACCTGGTGCAGTTGTATTTCAATGGCCGGGATTTTGCCCCGGTCACCGATCTCTACAAACGCCTGGGTATCACGCCGTTCCAGGCCTCACCGGAGGCGCTAGCTGAAATTTCACTCAGCTTTTGGAAAACGGGGGACAAGGCGCAAGCGCGGGAGTTGCTGCAAACCGCGCAAGGATATTTTCCCAAAAACCCCCTCCTGACTGCGACGGCATCGAATTTCCGCTAGCATAGACGAAGCGATTCGCCCTTTGCGATTCGATTTCGTCTCCGGCGCAAGAAAAAGAAATCGCAACATGCAGCTTGTCGTAAAGCTGATCTTCTACGCTCCGCTAATATCCTCAAGGTGGGCAGGCATTCTTGCCTGCCTCCAGCTTTTCAAGTCGGCGTGCTGGTGCCCGCCAAGGCCAGTCACGAAATAATTCACCTCAATCTCCCATCCTTTCAACACGAATCCCAAAGACTCCGTCGAAGTACGCAGCCTCCGGTGTATGCTCAAACCGAAAGGTAAATCACCATGAGCACTGCAGCACAGCAAATCGCAAACCAGGCCAACGCCCAAAAAAGCACCGGCCCCAGCACCCCCGAAGGCAAGGCGCGTTCTGCCATGAACTCGCAAATCCACGGCCTCTGCGCCAAACACAACGTCATCGGCCCCGAAGAGCAATTCGATTTTGACCGCATGG
>JBBSEX010000083.1:0-8977 GCA_038239345.1 Bryobacterales bacterium | reverse complement strand
GCCGGATAATCCCTGGTTATCTATCATCCCAACGACCTGTGGCAAAACCGAACGCCGCACTTCAAGAGGATTTTACCTGATTCTACCAGGATTCCCGGAAGCGGTCTTCGCGGCAGGTTCGGATTCCATTTGTCAAGGACCTCAAAATGCTCATGGACGGACCCGTGGGGTTAATGCCGGTCCGATGTGGATACTAGATAGTGCGACTTCGTCAGGGTCGTAATCCACCCCCCTTCAAAAGGACCCAAAATGCAGATTGATCAAGCAGTTGAATCATTCTTGGCAGGATACTTCTCGACTTGCCAAAGAAGCCCAAAGACACAAAGCGCCTATAGCATCGATCTTTTCCAGTTCAAGGCCCACATCGGCCCTGCGACGCTGCTGGAAATGATTGAATCTGAAGCACTGGAGCAATGGGCCAAGATCCTCACCGCAGATGGTTATGCGCCCGTTTCTGTGAGGAGGAAGTTTGCCGCACTCAAGGTGTTTTTTTCGTATTGGGTTCGGAAGGGCAGTCTTTCCGCGTCACCCCTGTGGCGCATACGGCTTGATCTGAGCACGGAGCACCGCCTTCCGCGGGCATTATCATCAACCGAAGCCGAGCAACTGCTCGATCGGGCGTGGCGAAATGTACAGCAACTTCCACCGAAAGACGCCAAGCCCAATGACCGGCGATTCTTAGCATTCCGAAACGCCACCGCAATAGAGATCCTCTTTGCCACGGGCATCCGTGTTGGCGAACTTGTGAGCTTGAGCATGCAAGATTGGAATGAAGCCGATTGCGCGTTCCTGATCAAGGGGAAGGGCGCGCGTCAGCGAATGGCGGTCTTACCCGATATCCTGTCCACGGGTACCATAAAGACGTACCTGAGCCATCGCTCTGCCATGAATCTCAGCCATGATGCTGTGTTGGTCAATGCGTCCGGGAGTAGACTTTCGACTCAGGGCGTCGCGCGGGCGCTGGCCAAGCTCGCCAGGAATGCTGAGATCGGGAAGAAGGTCACCCCACATATGCTTCGGCATACGGTGGCCACGCTCCTCCTTCGCCATGGGGCAGACATCCGGGTCGTCCAAGAGGTCTTGGGTCACGCTTCCATTTCCATGACCGAGCGCTACACTCACGTTTCAAAAGAACATCTTCGCTCCACTCTGAAGGCCCACCATCCGAACAGTCACCTGGTGATCGCGCGCCCTCAGGCAGAAGTGATATCGAGCTGAACGAGAACAGTTTCGGCACGACGGTGGGTGCCCCGGCCGGGGTGGAGGAAACGAGCTGGTTCGAAGCATACCGAACGGAGGTCATCTCGCCGGCTCAACTGGGACATCAGCTGGAGCAACTCAAGGCCAGGCGAGCGATTCTCGATCTGCGACGCTTGGAAATTCAGCCGAAGGAGAATCTGCCTTCCGAGCACGTCGAAAAAGCAGTCGAAGAATACTGCTCCGAAGCAAAGAGGAACATCGACAAACTTACGCCCGAGGAGTAGCGAGAGTTTCTGCGCACCCTCATCGAGACGATCGTATTTTGTGGCGACCACATCAGAATCCGGGGACGTATTTCGCTCAACATTGGTAAAGAGACCGGCGGGGAACAGCGGATCGACGTGCCGTTGAGTACCAGCGACTCACCCTTGGCCGCCGTTTAAACGAAACGACACGTACGAGCGCAACGACATCATCGGCTTGAATGGCGATAAAGTGCTCGGCCGAGGAGATGGTCCTCTTTGAGATCGATTACGGCGATCTGATGCGTGCAGATTTCAAGATTCTATCCAGCCGCGGCTGAAGTCAGTGCACGAATCGCACCGGGGAGTATTTGGTCCGAAACATCCGAAGGAGCATTCGATCTTCGACACGTCACCGTGCGTCTACGTAGCGCACTTCAACGTCTACTTAACTTATCACCGGGCCGTGCGGCTTTGCGACCGTGACCACCAATGTGTTAGTGGCGGCGGGCGAAGGGGCCATATTGGCGGAGTGGTCCGGGCCAAGCCGGGAGTGGCGGGTCGCGGCGAGTGGCCCCGGCTGACGCCCCCGGCTGACGCTCCCACAGCGTCCCGATGATCGGACGGATGACCGCGCCTTCGGCGCCGATGATGTTGCCTCCCACAACGCTCAAAAAACTACGCTTTCAGATCATTGATGACACGGATAGGGCTCGTCCAGAAAATGCGGGACGGTACATGGTCGCGATTATCAGGATATTCAGTGCAGTAGATACAGCCGATGATTAGGCGGGCGTCGGCATAAGACTTGAGCTGGTCCATCGCGACTATTTACTCCGAGCCTTCAGCGTAAGCTAAGCACCGGCTGCCGTCCACCGATGTGAGCTTGAGCGTTCGAGCGAGCGAGGCTAAAACTTGAGCGGGCCGCGCGAACTCCTGTTAAACTTTTACTTTGCAACATTCTTGCGATACAACATTTCCGATGGTGAATGTTCTGTGAAGCGGAACAGCCGCCCAATTGGGGTGGATTTATTCGCCGGTGCTGGCGGTATGAGCCTCGGCTTCGAACAGGCAGGTTTCGACGTCGCTGCGGGCGTCGAATATGATCCCGTCCATTGCGCCACGCACGAATTCAACTTTCCGAACTGCGAGCCGATCTGCCAAAGCGTGGCCGATATCAACGGTGACTACATCCGGAACAACTCGCGAATCGGCAACCAGAAGGTCGATGTTGTATTTGGGGGCGGTCCTTGCCAGGGCTTCAGTGTGATCGGTAAGCGCGCTCTCGACGATCCGCGCAATTCCCTGATACGACATTTCGTGCGGCTGGTTGTCGATCTGAAGGCTTCGTATTTTGTTTTCGAGAACGTGCGGGGGCTTACACAGGGCGCACATAGCAAATTTCTGGATGAGATCATGGGCGAGTTTCAGAAGGGCGGCTATAGGATCGTCGAGGACTACCGCGTCCTGAATGCCACTTCTTTCGGCGTCCCGCAAGATAGGCACCGGCTGTTCCTGCTCGGCGCGCGCGACGGATACGAACTTCCCGAATATCCGTCCGATACGCACATCACTCCGACCGCCAAGCCCGCTGCTGCCCATAAAGCCCTGGCGAAAACGCCTACGGTATGGGACGCTCTCAAGGATCTTCCGGAAGCCGATGAGTTCGAGGAGCTGCTGGAGCGGGATTGGGTGAAGGCGCGATTTAAGAAAGCCTCCGATTACAGCGCACGCCTTCGCGGTGAGCAGGAAGATCACGAGGACTATTCCGCGCCGCGCGATCACAACCCGGCAATCCTGACGTCGAGCCTACGCACCGTCCATAGCGCTGTTTCGAAAAAGCGGTTCGAGGAGACCGAGCAGGGCGCAACCGAGCCGGTAAGTCGTTACCTGCGCCTGGACCCGCGCGGAATCTGCAACACACTTCGCGCCGGTACCGCGAGCGATCACGGTGCGTTTACGACGCCGCGACCGATACACCCCTTCTCCGCGCGTTGCATCACCGTTCGCGAGGCCGCGCGCCTTCATTCGTATCCTGACTGGTTTCGCTTTCATGTGACGAAATGGCACGGCTTCCGGCAGATCGGAAATTCCGTTCCCCCACTGCTGGCGCGCGCAGTCGCATCGAAGATCCGCGAGGAATGTCCGAAAGTCGAAAAGGCAGAAGCGTCCGGCGAGCCGAGAAATACGGACCTGCTTTCTTTGGGCATGTCGAAGGCCGCTGCACGCTACGGTGTACCGGCAAACGTCATCGCGCCGCGCACGCGGCGCGCATAACCCAAAGCCTCTCTTGAGATAGTAAAACCGGGCTATGGACCACGTAACGAAAGAGGTTCGGTCCAAAATCATGGCGTCCGTGCGATCACGCGGTAACACCACCACGGAATTACCCATGGCTCAGCTGCTGTGGCTGGCCGGCATCAGGGGCTACCGCAAGCATTGGCCGGTGGCCGGCAAGCCGGATTTCGCATGGCCGGGCCGCAAGATTGCAGTCTTCGTGGACGGGTGTTTCTGGCACGGATGCCGTTGCAAATATCTTCCGCGCACCAACGCAGAATTCTGGCGAAGCAAGATTGAAACAAACATGCGGCGTGACCGCCGCGTCGCGGCAGCGCTTCGTCGAGAGGGGTGGAAGGTTATCAGGATCAAGGAATGCTCGGTCCGCAAGCCATCCTCGATCGCGCGGATTATCAAAGCCCTGGGTAAGCGTTCCGGCGGCTGACTGCATGCAGCCGTCTCTCGGTGATAACGCTCTATACCCATGGGGAAAGCTCTTGACTTCTCCCGCTTCAATACCTTGGCCGTGTGGGTAACCCGTTAAGAGATGTACAATGGCCTTCTGCCAATATTAATCACGGATGCGCGCCACGCAAATTTTAGCGCGGCGGGGGAGTCATGTGACTGCCGAATTAACGACGAATAAAGCATTCGCTAATCCCACGAAAATTTTTTTCGTGAAGATGATCACTCGGGACATCCTCCTTGAGGATTGCATTCTCGACTTGATCGATAACAGCGTTGACGGGGCGTGGCGAAGCGAAGGCAGTCATCCGATGGGCCTCGCCCAGGACACCGATCTGTCGAAATACACGATATCGCTGAGCCTTTCCCCCGATACCTTCACGATCATCGACAACTGCGGCGGCATGACACTCGATGACGCGGTGAACCACGCTTTCAGCTTCGGACGCCGCGTAACGGAAGCGCATGACGAATACAGCATCGGCGTTTATGGCATCGGCATGAAACGCGCAGTCTTCAAGCTCGGCAGCGATATCAGAATCAGATCGACGTCGACGGACGATAAAAAAGAACGTCTCCCTTTCGCGGTGCCGATCAACGTTGCGAAATGGGTGACGGACGACGCGCCACCATGGGATTTCGATATCGAGGCGGATGAGCCGCTGCAAGAGGACGGCGTAGAGATAACCGTCAAGACCCTGGCGCCCGGCGTAATCCGGTCTTTCGAGAGCGCAACTTTCATGCAGAATCTGCGGCGGACGATCGCTCGGGACTACACGTTGCACCTTAATCGAGGACTGAAAATTCTGCTGAACGGATCGCAGATAGTGGGCACCCAAATCGAGCTGCGCCAGGGGGAAGATTTCAGCCCCATGCGAATCGCGTATGACGATACCGCCGACGGGCTAGCGGTGTCGGTCGAGATCATTGGAGGCATGGCCGCGCCGCCGCCCGACAGTTCGGAGCCGGATGAGCAGGATGACGGCGACAAGCGTTACGGCTGGTATATAGCCTGCAATGGTCGCATCGTCTTGGCCGCTGATAAGACTGTCATCTCTGGGTGGGGAACGGACGAATGGCCAATGTGGCACCGCCAGTATTCCGGGTTTCTGGGTCTGATCCTTTTCACTGCGTCCGATGCGTCGGCATTGCCATTGACGACCACAAAGCGCAACGTCGATACCGCTTCGGAGGTATTCCGGCGCGCACAGCCGCGCATGCGCGAAGTGACAAAAAAGTGGATCGCTTATACCAACGTACGAAAACAGGCTCTGGAAGAGGCGAAACAAAAAGAGATCGCCGCAAAGCCCGTATCCATTTACAAGGTCGAAAAACTAGAAGCGGTAAGGCTCCCGGCGCTGACGGCCAAGACCGCGCCGACTCCGGCAAACGTCCACTACGCGGTGCCGGTAGGAAAGGTGAAGAAGCTCGCCAAGGCATTCGGCAGCATCAATTTGTCCTACCGCGACGTTGGCATCAGATCCTTCGATTATTCATACAACGATCTGGTAGGTGACGAGTAATGCCATCGTTTGACGCAATTAACTACAGCCTCCGGCCGAGCAAAAGCATTCAAAGGCAACTTGTCTTTGATGGGGTGCGCTTACTGCAGGATCGGCTCGATCTGGAGCGGCTCGCTTATATGGGGTTCGGTTCGATCTGGTTCACCGATTTTGTGCTGGCGCACAAGATATTGCGAATCGACGACATGGTTTCCATTGAAGGCGACGATATCGGCTACAGCCGGGCATTGTTCAACGCGCCATACGCCACAGTTCGCGTTGAACATGGCCTGTCAGCCGCTATTTTCCCCAAGCTGTTCATCGACGCATCGCTCGCAGGGCGGCCTTGGATGATGTGGCTGGACTACGATTACGATTTGAACGAATCCGTGCGCAGCGATGTGCGATCACTGATCGAGAATGCCCCAACAAACAGCATTCTGATCATCACTATCAACGGATCGGAGCAAAAATATGGGACCAAACCGCAAGAACGCTGCGAGCGTCTGCGCAATCTCCTGGGTGCGCTTGTCCCCGACGACCTTCCCCCGACCACTTGTAAGGGCGAGCAAATGCAGCAGACACTGGCGGATTTCGGACTGAGCTTCATGAAATCCATTGCCGCCGATATCGCGCGCCCCGGCGGCTTCATTCCGGCATTTCGTGTTCTCTACAAGGACAGCGCGCCGATGGTGACGATCGGCGGCGTTCTCCCCGCCAAGGGCGCTGCACGCGCGGCAACCGAAGCGGTGAGCGCTGCCAACTGGCCCGCATGGCCGAAAAAGGCCCTCATGGCGCCGCATCTGACGATGCGCGAAGCCGCCGTACTGCAGTCCCGCTTGCCCTGTAAAACGAAGCTAACAAGAACCATGATTAAGGAGCTCGGCTTCGACCTCAATGAGGATCAGATCGAGGCGTTCGAGACTTACTATCGCCAGTATCCTGCTTTCGCCCAAATCGTGGCTTAATGGTCCGCAGTTCGTAAGAGTAGCCGAAGCCCGGCGACGCACCTGCTTGCCAGGCCGATGCGTTTCGGACTTTTTGGATTGGGACCGATAAGTCGGCTACCATCCCGCGAACCGGAGCGGCATGGTCTTTCAGTTTATGTGAACCAAGCCCTGGGTGGCCCACAGGCGCGAGGTTGTGGATAACTTCTGCCGCCCTTTAAACGGCAAAGGACTGCTCCTCAACAAACTCGCATGAGCTGGCGCTTACTCTGTGTCGGGCGGTCACGACATCAGTCGCCGCAAATCGTTGTGCCTCCGGGCACCAGGAACAATTTCCCATCTTGGCTAAGCGGGATTCCGGATTGCGACCACAATGTTAGAACATCATGGTCGCAATCCGGCATGAGACAGGCGGATTTAGGACATCTTATTCAAGAACTTGTCGATTCCTTCGATCTCGTCCATCTCTGGCAGCCCTCTATTCCCAAAACATCGTACAGCCCGAAAGAGCTGGCCAACGGCCCGGAAATCCACGAGTGATTTGAAACCGATGTTTTCAAAGCCAGGCTATCCACCGACCCAGCGAGCCTTGGAAGTGTTCTTAGAGCGGAAAACCAGGAAACGGGGTTTCGCGCCTTTGCGCTGGCTGTTCTTTAAGGTGTGGGATAGGATAGTGGGAAGGCCCTCGCTACTTGTTTGAAAATCCGGCGGCGGCGATGGAGCGGAATACCTATGGGACCGAACCCCGAGTTTGCGAACAACCCAGATCCTCGTTGCGCATGCGTGTTGCTTCTGGATACTTCGACCTCAATGAGAGGAGCGCCTATTAATGCTTTAAATCAGGGACTCAAAGCCTTTGAACAGGATCTTCAGGAAGATGGGCTAGCCAAGCGACGGGTCGAAATAGCGATCGTAACATTCGGCAGCGGTGGTGTTCAGAAAATTCAGGATTTCGTGACAGCCGGCGAATTCAGAGCGCCCACTCTAACAGAGGGTGGCAGTACGCCTATGGGTGCTGCTATTCAGTTGGGACTAGACCTCGTCCGCGATCGCAAGGCAACTTACAAGCAAAACGGCATTGTTTATTATCGACCCTGGGTGTTGATGATTACTGACGGCGGGCCTACTGATGGTGATGCGTGGAAACAGGCGGCTCAGCGAGTGAACAATGAAATGACAGCGAGGGGTATCGAGTTCTTCGCCGTCGGAGTTGCGGGGGCGGATATGCAGGTCTTATCAGCAATCACGTCGCGCGCATTGATGCTCGACGGTCTAAAGTTCCGGGAACTGTTCGTTTGGCTCTCTCAAAGTCAGAGGCGAGTGTCGGGCAGTAACGTCGGTGAGCAGATCCCAATGCCGCAGGTGTCATTTGGATCGCCTATCACCTAGATGACCTTCAAGAGTTCTGGGTGGCGTATAGTTTCATCGTCCGTAGTCGGAAGCGGCCATGTTGCTCGCGGTGTAGGTTGTGAGGACTTTCACACATGGAAGGCTCTCCCGAACGGAGCGTGGATTGCCGTTGTTGCTGATGGAGCGGGCTCCGCGCGCTGTTCGGCCGAGGGGGCAAAGACGGCAGCAACAGCCGCGTTGTTATTCCTATCTAAACTTCCCGGACAATCAACCGTATGGAACGAATCATTTCTGCACTCCGCCATGAGCGACTGCTTACAGCATGCCCGTGGCGCTCTCGAAGGATTAATCGCCGGAACTGAGGCGACTCGTGGTTGCGAGACGATTGCCCAATACGCGACCACACTACTGGCTATCTGTGTGACCCAACAATTGGTGGCGGCGCTGCAACTCGGGGACGGAGCTATCGTCTTCCGCAAGAACTCTCGCGAATTGCGCCTTATGTTCGAACCCTGTCATGGTGAGTATATTAATGAGGCGCACTTCCTGACTTCAAGTGATTTTGCTGAACGTGCTCAAGTCCGCGTGGTCCCCTCGGAGCAAGTAGATGCTATTGCCGTGTTCACGGATGGGATCGAGTTCCTTGCACTTGACTACGCGAATGCTTCTGCCCATGAACCTTTTTTCGAGCCAATGTTCAGTTTTGCATCAAATCCTGGGACGTCTGATGTGGTTTTAGAAGAGTTCCTAAAGTCGGACCGCGTCTGTGAGAGGACCGACGACGATAAGACATTGTTATTAGCAGTCCGTCTATGACGCTAATCGCGAGAGCGTTAATCCCGTATGATCAGGGGGTCGTCTGGGCGCGGGCGGTGAGGCGGAGATATTCAACGTCAGCGGACGTTCTGATCTGGTGGCGAAGATATACCATCAGCCGTCGGGTGAGAAGGCGGCCAAACTCCAAGTTATGATTTCGGCTCCGCCAGTGGATCCG
>JBBSEX010000082.1:0-9331 GCA_038239345.1 Bryobacterales bacterium | reverse complement strand
CGTCATGCCCCCGTTCGCCAGGAAATTGTTGGCCCCGGCCGTTTGGGCCGCGCCGCGGGCACCCACGATCCCGGCTCCAAAGCTGGCGAGTGGAGTCACGCCCGGCGCGAGCGCGGCCAACTACGCGTCGCCGGTAAGTGGACCTATTTATATCGAGCGGTGGATTCCACCGGCGCCACGATTGACTTTCTGCTGTCGGCTAGCCGGGATGCACCCGCTGCGAAACGCTTTTTCCAGAAGGCATTGCGCGATGTTGGCCACCCGCGCCCACGGGTGATCAACGTGGATGGGAACCCGTCCTATCCCAAGGTCATTGGAGAACTCAAGCGCGCCGGAGAACTTGGACGACGGTGCCGCTGTAGGCCTGTACGCTACTTGAATAATGTCGTGGAGCAGGACCACCGCGCAATCAAACGGCGCGTAAGGGCTTGTCAAGGCTTCCGCTCCTTTGCCTCGGCGGCACGAACTATTCAGGGGATCGAGACCGTGAACATGATCCGCAAAGGCCAGGTCAGGTGGTTGGCAAAGGGCGACATCGTCGGGCAGGTCGCGTTCATCGAAGGCCTGCTTGAACTCGGCGCTGCTGCCTAACTCGGATCGAGCGACGGCCTTACCGTGCTCCCGTTTCGGGTTTGCAACACTTCCAACCCAGTTAGTTCGTGCTCCGCGGTTCGCCCCCGTTCCGATTGGTCAACGCACGGCGCGGGTTCGTATATTGGACTCCCAGGTGTGCATCAACCGTTGCGCGAACTCACGGCGCGTTACGGGGCCGAGATGGCGTGTCTTGAACGGGCGCAGTGCGTGCGGAAAGCGTTGCTCCCGCCAGTCGGTCCAATAGAATGGGAGGTCGGGATGGAACCAATTGCGATGATCGTTCGACATCCAGCCCTGGTCCAGGGCGACAGCTATGGCTGCCGCCTGTAGATTGGTCTTTCCAATGTCGAGAGCGGCCGATGGCCTCGATTCCGTTTTACCGAACACCGCGGCTAGCGCCTGAGCGGCCTCGGCGCGTGTCACGGGTGAGTCGAGCGATGCATGCAGGTTGTGGGTGTCCAACGGGTACGCTTTATTGATTGCGGTGAGCTGCACAGCGGCGAAGTTCGCATTGCCGGAAGACAGGTCGTCAAACCATACCAGTGGTACGCCGGCAGCGATGAGTTCGCGTTGGACTTCGAGCGCCGCCGGCCATGCGCCGTTCCGTATGGCTAGGGACGCGATCATCGCCGCAGCCTCGCCAATATTCCACTCGACAGGGTGCAGCCGAAATGCGCCGTTCGTAATGTGCGTGACCCCAATGTTTTTTCCCGCGGCCAGGAAATTCGTCAGCCCCCCGCGCGGGATCAGCGCTGACATCGGAATCTGGAATGGCCTGGGCATCATCATACGGCCTCGCTCACCAGCTCCACAAGGATGAATATCGACCATATAGAATCCGGTGCCAACGGAATCGTCAAACCAGCCGGCGCGGGATCCGCTCTGAAATTCGGCACCGATATCCTGTTCCACGACGCGGCCGCGGGCGCGCAGTCTGCGGGACTCCCGAATATACGGAGCCATAGACAGGCCGTCCTCGGTACCCATGACATCTTTCCGTAGCATCAATTCCGGATATCCGCTCCCTTTGCCATCGTCACGGTGGACATCGTTTTGCAACCAGTATAAAAATGCCAGCGAGACAGCTTTAGCACGCTGCAGGATGCGAGCGGTTTCCAGCGGCTCGCGATCGAGAATGGATTCGGCTGCATAATCCTGTCGCGGCCAATTGATGAGCGCGACATCATGCGGGGCGTTCGGCCCGCTGAAGTTCTTGCGTGCAAGCAGGCGCCTCCAAGCGAAAAAAGATCGCGGAGACTGGTTGTTCGGAATAGGCGGATCTTCACCGAACATGGTGTACTGCACGTTGCCCACGAATCCCTGGGCCTCCGGGTAATTCACCAGCAAGCTGAAGCCTTGTCTCCTCAGATACATTTCGTAATCGACGGGCTTGGGTGCGCGATGCTCCTCGCCTGGCCGCCATTCAAGGGCGAACGGGTACGTGAAACTCTGAACGCAACCAGGGTTCGGCGAAGGGCCGGCGTCGGGCTCATTGGTGTCGTCTTTCGATTCGGATCCGATGACATAAGGAACGCGCGCAAGCGGAAGAAGGTCGCCGCTCTCAGTCGCGTCGAGTACGAACTTGGGGCGGAACAGGATCGCGTCGCGACTATCGAACCGGTAGGCCAGGGCGGAGTCGACGGTGCTTCCATGCGTCTGCAACTCGATTAAGCGGGTCCTAAGGAACGTCCGGATATGCTTCCGCCGGGATTCCAGCATCGCCCGGAGGACGGCGAGGCCAGCCTTCGGCTCGAAGCATAGCGGGGAGACATAACAGGATCCCGGATTGAAGTCGGCCAATTGAGCAATGCCGGGCGAAAGAGTAAAGTGCCGCCGATAGTACTCACGGATTCCGCGGCGCATTTGGTAGTAGCTGCGCGTTCCCCCCGCAAGTTCCATGAAACGGTGCTCGTCGAGGGCGGACACACCTCCGGAAGTAAGCTGTCCACCAATCCAACGAGTTTCATCGGTGAGGCATACTGAATTGCCCCGGTCGGCGGCAAGGAGGGCGGCTGCGAAACCGCCCACACCCGCGCCGGCGATAAGTATGTCGCACGTGATTTCAGGCGGCGAGCTTATGGAAACGTGGTGCACCCATTTGCCGGGATCGCCTTCTGAGCGTACCGCCTCAATATCCAGAACTTGGTAGATGCGCGGCTGACCCCATATCGCGCCACACACCAGCAGAGCGAGAGCAGCGGCGCTACGCACGATAAGCGATCGCAAGCTGAGGCGTCGGAACTTCCACGCTGCCCCGGTAGAGTGAATCGAACTCAAAGACCAGTATGCCAGTCGTCAACAGGGTGCGCTCCACCGGATTGGGAAGCTTGCCCGTGAGCACGAGGTTCTCAAAATTGCGAACCATGTAACCCCAATGCGTGTGCAGTGGGAAGCTGATGCGGCAATCCGTCGCGAGAATCGGCCCTGCACCGCGCTGCTTGCCCGCAAAGACCCAGCTTCGAAGCAGGCCATTGCAGATGAGGATTTTCCCCTTGAGGCCATCCTTGTAATTGACGAGAAACAGGACCGGTTCTTTGACGAGTTCCTGCGGTTTGCCGGGGACCCGCGATGGAGTGGTCGCGAGCGCGACGTCGAAAAGTTCCCGCGACCAGAGCCCGCGGTCGGCAAGCGACCACACCTGCTGACCTCGAAACGCCTGGACCGACGCCACGCCGGTCTCCCCACCCTTCCGCTTTTCGACAATCGCCTCGAGCGCCTCCAGGGCATGAAACCCATAAGCGTCGGTGTCGCCAAAACCCACCACCATCGCCTCGTCCAGTTCAGCATCGGGCGGCAATGTCAGGGGCGGATAGCGCTTGGTTAACGAGACAGTGGAGCCGGCCATCCACGGAATCTTCATCTCGGCCGCCGTGTTGTACATCCAGATCGCGCTTTCCCAGTTGTAGGAGAAGTGCTTGTCGGTATACATGGGCACGACCCGGTGGTCCTGCTGCATGACGCGCACGATCTGTTCGAAGAACTCGCGGCGTGGATACATTTTTTGACCCTTTTCGTTCAGCGGGTAATCGCCATGCTCGCCTATGTGGATGACCGCATCCACCGCGAGAGAACTGCCGCCGCAACGGAGGGCCGCCGGGATGGCCGGATAGATACGGAAACCGTATTCCACGCTGGCTTCGCGGGACATATCGGTGGCGGGCGCCTGATCTACATACATCGAGACGAGCTCCAGGCGCGGCTCATGACGGACGCCCTCAATGTGGTAGCCATCGAGTAAGCGGCTGACGAACACATCGGCGTGCGAATTCGGTGTATATACATTCACGATGGCGGCTACTCGTGGCCGCTGCTTCACTTGCGCGCGGCTCTTCGTGCCCGCGGCGAGCGATAGAGAAAGAAAGCTTCTTCGGAGCACTCCCCTGGCCTCTCAGAAAATGAGTTTTAGCGCGAGTTGTACGATGCGTGCGTCGCGCGCTCTGGTAATGACGCCGAACGTGGCGCTCTGGTTCTTACCGTTGCCTCCCGGCACAAACGTGGTTTCCGGCGCCAAGAGGTTGACGTGATTAGCGACATTGAATGCCTCGGCGCGGAATTGCAGGTTTACGCGCTCCACGATTGCGGTGTTCTTCACCACCGAGAGATCGAGATTCCTTATTCCGGGGCTTCGCACGTCGGGCAATGTTCTTCCGATGTTGCCGTAGGTGAAATCGGGCGGGTTGACGAATTGATTGACATCGAACCACTGCGAGGTGGTCGGGTTATCGAGCTTGGCGCTCACGCCAGTCGAGTTGGGACGCGTAGCGAGGTTATTATTAGCGCCGCGGACGACCAGCGGCAGACCCTGTTGCAGGACCAGAACGCCGTTGACCTGCCAACCGGAGACAAGCCTGCTTGCAAGTCCATTTTGGAAGTGCCAGTGCTTCCCCGGCCCGAAGGGAAGTTCGTAGACGCCGCTGGTAACGAAGCGGCCGCCGGAGTCGATGGAATCGAGCGCACGCTCGGAGCGCCGGTCGTATTTCCCATTCTGATAATCAAGCACGTTCACTTGCTCGGTTCCATTTTGCGAGTACCCGAAAATACCATCGCTGATGAGCTTTCCGTAAGTGTACGAAGCGAGCAAGACCAAGCCTTTTGACATCCTCTTCTCCAGATTGAGAAGCATGGAATGGTAGATGGAGCTGCCCATGTGAGGCGTGCTCACAGTGATGGTGCCGTAATACGGGTACGGCCGGAGAAGTTGCAGGCGGGAAATCGTGGCCCCGCCGAACGCGCCTGGAACACGGCCCGCGTACGGATTCGTAACCTGATCGAGCAGCGTTTTTCCGAGCGCAAGGTACTTCGGGTCGAGCTGGTTCAGATCGTAGTTGCCCCCGCCGAGCTTAGTCCCTTTATTGCCGGCATACCCAGCTTCAAGCAGCATCTTTCCAGGCAGCTCGTGCTGAATTGTGAACGTGAACTGCTGGGAGTATGGCGAGCGACCGCTGGATTCATCGAGCGTCACGCCTTGGCTCAAGAACGCGCTCGGCCCCAGCGCGGATCCCTGCGGCAACACGACTGGAGAGGGGAAACCATTCTGGAGGTAGAACGCTGGCTGGTCAACGTTGCCGCCTGGTGCGCTGTAGGTGGTGGTGTTACGGAACCCCTGTGATCCGAATGAGCGGGCATATATGAAAGTCAGGGGATAGAACACGCCGTAGCCACCTCGTACAACGGTTTTACCGCTTCCGAAGAGATCCCAGGCAAATCCGAAGCGCGGTCCGAAATCGTTGTAATCCGGATCGAGAACAGTTCGGCCGAAGTTGACTCCGGCATACTCGAGGCGTCCTAAGAGACCGTTTTCCGTATTGGTGACCGAGGGATTGAACCTGGAAAGTCCATTGTGCCGTTCCCAAGGGACCTGCTGGTAGTCGTACCGGAGCCCGAGGTTGATGGTGAACCTGCGAGTCACCTTCCAATCGTCCTGGACATAGTACGCCTGATCAAGATTCTGCAGCGAGGAGGAGGGCTGTATCGATACTCGCGTTCGCGACGGCGCCAAGAAGGAAGCTTGCAATCCCAGATCCACTGCCAGCAAGCGACTGTGGATTTGCTGTCAGGCGGGTGGTGAAGTTGAACAAGCCGGAACAGTTGGTGCAGGAGTTCGAATTGCTCAAGCTGCGCCGCAGCTCGAGACCAAATTTCAGCGAGTGCCTGCCCGTAATCCAGGTGAGGCCGTTCCCGAATTGGAAAGTCTGCATGGCGTTGGTGCCAACGAATGCGGCAAAACCCGCCGGAAAGCCCTGGAGCTCCGGGAGGGTAACGTGTGGCACCGTAAGATCCGGAACGCTGGACGGCAAGCCAAGTTTACTCGTTAGGTTCTGGCCATAACTGGCGCCGGCGAATGGGAAATGCTAACGGCGGTAATTCCAACCTTCATAGTTAACGAAAAAGAACGTGCGATTCCTCTTAACCGGACCGCCCAGCGCTCCGCCATATTGGTTGTACCGGAATGGCGGCTTGGTAGCTGCGAACGCGTTTCGCGCGTCGAATGCGTCGTTCCTCAGGAACTCGTAGAGAGTTCCGTGGACCATATTGCCGCCCGATTTGGTGACGATATTCACCACGCCGCCCGCGGTATAGCCGTATTCGGCGGACATGGTTCCACTTTGAACTTTGAATTCCTCAACGCTGTCAACGGTGGGGTTGACGTTGGTATCTCCCGCACGTACGTTCAGATTGGTGGCGCCATCGATCGTGATGTTATTCATGCCGGACGGACCGCCATTGACGCTGAAGGCGGTGACCAGAAGACCGCGGTCGCCAAATCCGGAAGGCGATTGCGCCTGAGAACGTACGTTCGGGGTCAGCGAGACCAGCGACAGCGCCGATCGTCCGTTAAGAGGCAAGCTGCTGATGCGCTCGTTCTCGATTACCTTGCCGACCGTTGCGCTTGAGGAATCCACCAGCGGCGTCGATTCCTTGACCTCGATCGATTCGACGACAGCGCCGATTTCGAGGTGAAAATCGACGCGCGCATTCTGGTCCACCTGAAGTACGATGCCTGTGCGTACCGCGCGCTTGAAGCCGGCCATTTCCACCGCGATCTCGTACGTCCCGATCGGTATGCCGGGAAACCGATAGATACCGGCTTCGTTGGTGGTTGCTTTGTAGGTGGTATTCGTTTGTGTGTGGACCGCAGTCACGCTGGCCGAGGTTACGGCGCTGTCCTGGGCATCCGTTATGGTTCCCAGTATGCTGGCCCTGCCGATTTGCGCGTTCGCAATCGAGGACTGCAATGTAACCAGCAATAAACCCAAGCACAGTTCCCGGAACATAGGATCTCCTTCGGTCAGTAGTGAATGTCGAGTTGAGGCGTCTGAACCCAAGTGTGTCCTCGCGCGCGCGACTCCAGGCCAAAGAGTGTAATTCCTGTCGCAACAAGCGTGCGCTCAATGGGATTCGGTTCCTTTCCTGTAAGCACAAGCTCTTCGAAGTTGCGGACCATAAAGCTCCAGTGGTTGTGATTATAGTTCTGGATGTAGAAGCAGGAGGAATACGGCTCGCGCCGGCCCTTCTCGCGCGCAGCGAAGATGTAATCGCGCGTGAACCCGTTCACGTTCAGAATAGTGCCCTTAAGGCCGTCGCGGTAGCGGACCTGAAAGGCCTGCGCGGGTGCATCTGGCTTTTCGTGTACCGGAAGCACCCGCCTCGACAGTGCCGCCTCGAACAGATCGCGCGACCAGTCTCCCGCTTTGCCAGTTTTCCACAGGTCGTCGTTCTCGATGCAACGAACTGCATCGATACCGGTCTCGCCTCCCTTGCGTCTCTCGCTCATGGCCTGCATGAGTTCGACGCCATGGTAGGCGTGCTCTTCAACATCGGAGAGGCTGAGCGCCATCACCTCTTCGAGCTGGATACTGCGGGGAAATTCCAGGGGTGGGCGCCGCCAGGTGAGCGGAAGCGTGGAACCCGCCATGAAGGGGATTTTCATTTCACGAATGCGGTCGTACATGCGCCGAGCATCGTCCCATTCGTACGCGAAGTATTTGTCGCTGTATATCGGAACCACGCACCTATCTTCCCGAAAGACCGTCGTCACCTGGTCGAAATGCCGCCACCGCGGATACATGAAATTCCCGCGCGGCGTACGTGGATACTTGCCGTGCTCTCCGATAATGACGACACCGTCCACGGCGAGCTTACTCCCCCCAAGGCGCAGGGCCTGTGCGACGGTTGGATAGAGCTTTATGTGGTATTCGTCCGCCTGCTCTCGGCCCATGTCATTGGCCGGGAACTGATCGAGGTACATCGAGACGACGTCGACTTTAGGATGATAAGTGGTCCCGTTCAGCCTGTAACAGCCGAGCAGACGTCCCATGAAGACGTCCGCATGCGAGTTCGGGAAATAGGCATTGATTATGGCCGCCACCCTTGGCCGGCGCCCCGTTGGAGTTTGGGCGCCACCCACCAGCGGAGATGCCGCAGCGGAGAGCACAAACGAGCGTCTGAGCATGATTCAACGAGGGATTAATCTGCACCTGCAGTCCTGGTCGGCTACAAACCGCAATATCATGCTAACACGAGGGGTTCCGGTGCAAATAGGATCGGGGTAAAACCGGGGACAATGGAAGTCCATGGCCCAGCGCTCGACACCTCGCCCCCCACAAAGGAACCGCTAATCAATTACGTCGAATCGGTAATGCCCGAGGTCCGGCAATCGAAAGCGGTCGTATTACCGCGAATCGGATCTCAAAGAAATTCGAGCCGCTCGCAAACCAGAACCGAATCGTTCCGCTTTTCAGAAACCCAGCTTCGGACTGCTTAAGGGTGGCGTGTCCACATCGTGCGCCAACCCCAGGTTGCCGCCCTTGAGGCCGCCCCGTCATGTTTGTCGCCGCCGCTTAGGAGTGGCAATCGCCTTGCAAAGCTTACGACGTTGGCACCAACTCCAGACCTCGATCTGAGTGGCATGATTTGCGCTTTGCGGGAAGAAAGAAATAGATTGGATCTGCTCATCAAATCTCTCGAACAACTTGAAAGCCAATCACCCGTATCCCGTAAACCACGCCGCCGGAAACACAGCATCAAGCAGCGAGCCGAAATTGACGCGCGCATGAAAACAGCTTGGGAATCCAGACACCACGACAGCACGAGACCCAATAATAAAGACGAGCCCCGGTTAGCGGATTCCGGAAGCGCAGTGGGGTTCGATTCCGCTCTCTAGGAAATCCCCCTCGTACAGACGGACGGCGGCGGAAGTGGGTTTGTGAACTGTTACCCGTTCGACGTCTCGGCCTTGGAGTGATTCAGCCGAAGAGTCAATTCCTTGCCCGGCTTAAAACCCGCCTCTTTCTTCGCGGCGATGGTAAGCGTTTCGCCGGTCTTCGGATTTCGCCCTTGGCGAGCTTTCCGCTCCTTCACGACAAAGCTGCCAAACCCCCGGATGTCAACCCGTTCTCCTGATTGGAGTCCATCTCCGATCTTCTGAATAACCGCTTCGATAACCGTCTCGACCTCCGCTTTGTTCTTCTCGGTTTGCGCGGCAACCGCTTCGATCAATTGTGGCTTCGTCATTCCCTTCAGTGTAATCGCGCATGCGCGTAGCTATGCTTTACGATAGATTTTGGGGTTGTAAGCCCAAAACAGCGGAATTGATCCAGCGTGTATTAGACCGCTCTGAAGATCATGTCGCCAGCACCTTTTTTCCATCCTCACGAAGCGAGCCATCTGGCCCGAGATGTCGGTAAAGCGTTTGGCGAGTTACTCCCAACTCCTTGCAAAGCTCGCTGACGACGGT
>JBBSEX010000081.1:0-9409 GCA_038239345.1 Bryobacterales bacterium | reverse complement strand
GCACTCCGTAAGATCCCGGCGGCGTCCGCATCGTTATTTGCTATCGCGGTAATTCAGCGGCGACTTGTGATCGGCCGGCACGCGGGACCGGTACTCATACCCTGCGCGGCGTTTCTCAAAGCTCGCCTTGGCGGCTTCGATTTGTTTTGGATCGGTGTAGAGATCGACAGCGGTTAACACCAGCGCTTTCGCCGACACCGCCATGCCCTTGCGGCCGATACTCGTGCCCGCGCAAGCCGCCGATTGCAAGCTATGCGCCGGAACTCCAGGCACGAATGTGGCGGCGCCCTCTCGGACATCGGTACCGTCCAACCGTTGCCTCGTGAACCTCTCCCGTCACGAAAAGCAGCCGGTCCCGGAATTCGGCGCACCGAAACGCGAACACGAAGGCCACTTCCCCCGGCAGCCGACCGCTCACCAGCCGCCGCGGGCAGACGAACCCTTAGATTCACCGACGCGCATCCCCGGCCAAGGCGACGAATACATCGTTTGAGTGGCTTGCCAACACGCGACAGAAGCTCAAATCCATTCAAAACAGGTTCTACAAAACAAAGCCAATTTTGGCCGATGGGACAACCCTTAAAATCAAAGAAGACCCCATGAACCGCTTCTCTGGCGTAGACTACCTTCTCATCGACTCTCTCTTCAACGAACAGGAGCTGCTGGTTCGCCAGACTGCCCGCCAGTTTGTCGAAGACCGCGTGATTCCGGTCATTCGTGAGTGCTTCAGTGAGGCTCGCTTCCCCAAGCAACTCATCCCCGAGTTGGGTCGCCTCGGGTTCCTGGGCGCGAATCTGGAGGGCTATGGCTGCGCCGGCATGAGCAATGTCGAATACGGCCTGATCATGCAGGAACTGGAACGCGGAGATTCCGGCCTGCGCAGCTTTGTCTCCGTGCAGGGTGCGCTGGTTATGTATCCAATCCTTACCTATGGCTCCGAAGAGCAGAAACAGCGCTGGCTACCCAAACTGCAGTCCGGTGAAGCGCTGGGTTGCTTCGGCTTGACCGAGCCTGGCTTCGGTTCGAACCCGGCCGGAATGACCACCAAGGCTAAAAAGGACGGCGACTCCTGGGTCTTGAATGGCGAGAAAACTTGGATCACCAATGGCTCCGTGGCCGACGTGGCCGTGGTGTGGGCGCGCACCGACGAAGGCATTCGAGGGTTCCTGGTGGAGCGCGGCACGCCCGGGTTCTCCGCGTCTGAGCTGCACGGCAAGCTCTCCATGCGTGCCTCCGTAACGGCGAGCCTTTCCTTTTCCGACTGCCGTGTTCCAGCGGGCAGCATGCTTCCCTCCGCCAAAGGACTCAAAGGCCCGCTGGCCTGCCTGACTCAGGCGCGGTTCGGTATCGGATGGGGCGTGATCGGCGCGGCCATGGATTGCTACGAGACCGCGCGCCAGTACACCATTCTGAGAAAGCAGTTTGATGACCGCCCAATCGCCTCGCATCAATTAGTGCAGGAAAAACTGGCCGTGATGATCACTGAAATCACGAAGGCGCAGCTACTCGCACTTCATACGGGCCGGCTGAAAGATCAAGGCAAGCTGGAAGCGGCGCATGTTTCGATGCTCAAGCGCAACAACGTCGCCATGGCGCTGGAATGTGCCCGGCTTAGCCGCGATCTGCTGGGCGCCAACGGCATCATGGACGAGTACCCGATCATGCGGCACATGTGCAACCTCGAAACGGTGAAGACCTACGAGGGCACAGATCACATTCACACTCTGGTTATCGGGGAGCGCGTAACCGGTATCGCTGCCTACAAATAAGCGCAGAATAGCCCTCCTGAGACTTTTTTCAGGCGAATCCCACTATTCAGTAGGATTCATATGGCTGCGCCCTTACTTCCAGATTTCACGAAATGGTCCGCTAGCGAGCTCCACAACGCGGAAGTTGCCGCTATCGACTTCCTGAACGACAACGTCGTGGATATCGCCGTTACCTTCGAGAAAAAACTCAACTTGATGAGGCGCGTGGCTGCGCGAATGAAATCCGACGAAGCCGGGTTCGAAGAGCGTATGATGTGCCTCTCCATGATCCAAGAACTGGCGCAGGGACTCGGAGAAAGCGCCAAGGATTTCTTCGAGATCGGTTGTCAACCCAGCGTCGCCAACATGGTCCGCCGCGCTGAATAACGTTCCTTAAGCCACGGCAGCCAGCAACAGCCGTAGCTTGCTCAAGCCCATCCGCACCCTTGACTTCACCGAACCAATGGGCTGGCCCAAACGTTCGGCAATTTCGGCCATCGTGAATCCAGAGAAATAGACCAGTTCGATGGTTCGCCGCTGCTCAAATGGAAGAGCCTGGAGGGCTTGGCGAATATGGCCTTTGGCCTCAAAAGCCGTAACGGCAGTTTCATAATCGACCGAGCTTCGGTAGTCGGAACACAATGCTTCTTCAAAGCGATGCCGGCCCGCGCTGGAGCGCAACATATCAATGGCGCAGTTGTGGGCGATGGTTACCAGCCATGCGGCCACGTCTCCGCGCTGGCGGTCGTATCTTGGAGCCGATCGCCACACGCGAGCATAGACATCCGACGTAACTTCTTCGGCATCTGCTCGAAAACTCAGAATTCGCAGCGCGGTGGAAAATACCAGCGGCTGGGTTTCTTCCGACAACGCGGCCAGCGCGGACTCATCTCCCTGGGCGATGCAGCGGACGAATTCAGCCCATACAATTTCTCTCTCAAGACCATCCGGATTATCGTCGCGAACTCGAGCGTGGGGAACCTCACCGATGAATGCGAAACGCAGGGCAGCAGCCGCAAAGTTACCCAGGCTCGTCATGATCCGTACATCTTCCGCGTCGAATCTGCACTGCTCGTCGTGCGAGACAATCCAGATCGTGCCGACCGCGAGTCCGTCCACATACATCGGAATGACTAAACCTTCCACGATCGGTGTTTGGATCTCCTGAAAATAGCTGAAATACTTGGCAGGGTAAGCGTACAACATGGGCCTACCTGCATTCAGGCATTCGCCGCAGGGACTCCAATCGCGCGGGGTGGTGCCGCCTTCGTGATGCTCCAATTCGCCCGCCAAAGCCTGCCAGCGAAACACCTGGGTTGCGTCGTCACCCGCTTCCAGCACACTCACACCAGCGGTGCCAGCGCCGCACAATTCAACCGCGAGACTCGCTAACCTCTTCAATACAATTGTTGACCCGCGCTTCAGAATGGTAGCCAGACTGTGCAGTGCGGCGATCTCGCCAGGGCGGTTCACCCTTCGTAAGGGGCGTACCAGCAATTCCTGGGTGATTACCACGTCTTCTAGCGAAACGGAGGCAACATTCATGTATCGTAGACTCGCTGCCAAGCGAATTATTTCAGGTTTCAATTCATGATCCGAACAAGATGCCGTAGCCTTACGACCAACTATATTTCGGCTGTGTCTTCGTCGGTAACTACGGTGATCCCTTTCTTATTGAGATATTCGGTCAACGCAGCAACATCCACGGTAAGCTGGCTGTTTCGGTCATACTGCACCAGGCCACGATCCCGCAGTTTTCCCATAGTGACGCTCACATGCGGCCGGCTCATGGCCGCCATATTGGCCAGATCGTCATGTCCCATGGGCAGCCTTATTGTGCCTTGCTTTTTAGCGCTTTCCAATCCGCGAGTCGAGGCAAGTTGAAGCATCAATCGCCCCAGGCGCTCTTCCGCTCCCCGATGCGAGAGAACTTCGATACGGCGCTCCGCGTCGGCCAGTCGTTTGCAAAATGTAAAAGTGAAAGCTTTCAGCGCCTCCGCATCCTGCAGAAGGTACCTCAGGAATTCGTCGAAATCGATTCGCGACACATCGGAGTCGATCATCGCCCGAGCGCCATTCTCCCGAGGCTCCTTACGTTGCGAGCAGAAGCACAACTCGCCAAAGGGTTCGCCCGGGTCGATCGTGCGCACAATGACATCTGAGCCCGCGGCGTCGTTGACCATGATCGCGATTTGGCCGCGCTCCAGACAATAAATGTAATGGTCGGTACTCGCGGTGGTCCAAAGGAAGGTTCCCTTCTGATATCGCTGCGCTCGCCCGATAGTCTGATTGGCGGGTAAACTCTTGCCCACAAGGGCCGTAAGCGCCCTGCAATCGTCGTGATTTCTAAATTCTAGCTCGACTGGCTCAGCCTCATGCATGGCGGGCGGCATGCAATGCTTCACCCGCGGTCCAGACCGCGGCGCCAAGCAAGACGAGGTCTTTGGCCAGAAATTGGCCCACATCCGCGGACAGCACGGGGAAACTATAACCAGGAGCGATGACGCCTGGAGTGGTGAACATAAGGGTAAGCGTTATCAGGAACATCAATATGGCCCCAAAGCTTCCATAAGAAGAGATCCGCGCGCTCACGGGCCGCATTGCGATGAGGAGCCCGAATACAATTTCGCTCGTCCCGAGGAGCCGGGAGATCCCTTGCAAACCGAACGCATGATAGGCCCAAGAGAGGAAGGGGCTGTTCGCAACCAGTGGTTCGATTCCCTTAGCCTCGTAGTCCGTGAATTTTAGGCCGCCCACCCAGATCAGAATTAACGCCAAGCCGTAGCGCAGCACCATCCCGCCGACCTTTTCCAGATCCACACCTGCGTATTCCATCGGTAATGCTCTCGTTGCCATAATGCCTCTCGTAGTCAAATTATTTTTCTAAACGCGCTCAATAGGCCGCCAAACCGGAGGCCCCGTCAGCGACTGGAAGGCCTCCGCCAACTCCGAAGATGCCGAGCGGCGTCAGGCTGCCATTCGCTTCCGAGCGAAAGGCAGCGATGCCGCCCGTTCCCCTCAGAAGATTATATAGATAGAGGCTACCGGACCCGAAGGCCAAGTCGGTGGGCTGGCTCATAGCGCCTAAAAAAGCCTCCGCGCCCTTCATTAGAGTTACGGTCCCGTCTGTTCCCAAACTAAAGCTGGAGATCGTACCGCTCACGAAGTTGGCCGTATAGGCATATCGCTGATCGCCCGTAATTACAATCCAGCACCCATCGGTCTGCCCATTCTTCTGAGATCCGGTGATGACGCTGAGTGTGCCGGTCGCCGTGTTCACGTTGTAAGACGATACGCCCGCGTTGTTCATGACGGGCAGGCCGGATTCAATTACAAGCAGCCGTCCATCACTGCGAAACGCCTCTGCAAAGGGCCTCATGCCGAAAGATTGATTCGGCATCGCGTCGCTCGGAAGTCCGCCGGGGCCGATCTTGAACAGATCGATGGTTGGTCCTATGGTGCTCGCGACCTTTTGAGTTACTGCCAACACACGGCCATCGGGACTGAATTGAACTTCTCCCGGTACCGCGATAGGCGAGCTGGTCGGTTTTGTCGATCCGGGCAATGGCGTCAAAGTGCCGTTCGCGGCAACTGTGAACCCGGTGATACCGGTGCTCGCCACGGAACCGTCCATCACGTACGCCAGATTGCCAAACAGAGCGATACTCAGCGGCTGATCCCCGGCATAAACTTTCTGGAGGAACGTCAGCGCGCTCCCGTTCACGGCGAATACGGTGACATCGTCGCTTCCTGGGTTACACGCATACAGGAAGCGATGATCGCTGCTGAGGGTCAAGCCACCCTGGGCATCAAAATCCACTCCAATGCCGTTGCCGCGGGTAGGATAACGGCCAGTTTGGGTGAGTGTGCCGTCGACTGCGCGACTGAAGGCGATGACTTCATTGTTTCCCGCCCGGTTGGTCATGGCGAACACGGCGCCTGGAGTTTGCGCCTGCGCTATTAGAATCGTCCCGCCAGCGACTAGCAGGGCCAGGACACTTGCAGGAATGTTTCTTCGGTTATTGAACATATTTATCCTCGATTATTTGCCTCTAGTATTTGAAAAATTGGAAAACTGTGGGTCGATCGCGCTTAGACCTGCCCAAGATGGCCGCCCACCCGCCTCTTTCGGCGTATGGCGGCAAGCGCCCAAAGAAAGCCGGCGCCGATTGGAACTGCCAGGATGCCGGCCGGCTCGGGCACTGCCGCGGTTCCGACGCGCTGGATCAAGAGCGCCGAATCGAGAGATCCGTCGCCCGCGTCCGCGATGGCAAATTGGATGGTATTCACCGCTGAAGTGGACACATTTGCGTTTGCTGTCAGAAGGGTCGTCACACCGCCATAGTTGAACGGGGTCGCCGGAGTTGAGTTCTGAGTGTAAAAGTTGGAATTGGTAGCGGCATTCACGCTATTAATCGAGACCGGGGTGCCGGTGCCGGGAACCAGAGCGACGTTGAGCCCATTTACGAATATGGCCACGGGATCTACGAATGCGCTCCCCACGAAAGACGGATATTCGGACGAAGCGAAAAGAAAGCGCAAGGACAGCGTGGGACTGGTGCTGGTGAATTGGATCGTAAGCACATCGGCATCGAACGTAGTGGTTCCACTTAAAGCGGATAACAGAGCATTGCCGCCGCCGGACAGATCGGCGCTGGGACCACCGATGAAACTACCCGTACCCGCGGTCGCGATTCCGGTCGAGAGAATTACACCAGTAGCCACATTAAATTGACCGGCTGCACCGCCTGTTTGCGTGTAGGGTCCGGAGTTGAAATCCATAAACACGCCGGACTGCCCGGTCTGAGACAGGAGCGTCGGGGTGCCGACAATAGTGGTTCCGGCTCCCAGGATGGCCGATGCCAGCACGCTCGCGTTATCTGTCGGGTTAACTACAAATGCGGCACTCAAGCGAACAACTCCCGAGGCGGCTAGGGTAACCAGCAGTACTACCGTTCGGCTTACTCGATACATCTCTGAATTTTCCTCCTTATAACCGATGAGTAACATGCATCTGTCTGACCGATCATTGCTAAATATATTTCGGATATTCTCAAATGTCACGTTCGTTCACTAACGTCACTCGCGCTGGCGTCCCAAAAGAAGTTACACGAACCTGTTGCGAGCGTCTACAAATGGAGACTAGAAAGGCAAATGTGACTAACAGTCGCCTTTCTGCCGCTCAAGAAAAGACAAGGAGATCGGTACTAATGCACAAACATATACAAACAATTTTGGCCGCTGCAGGATTATTCAGCGCCTTGGCGATCAGCTCATTATCCGCCCAAACGACGGATGACAAGAAGATGTCCAGCGACAAGATGTCGGATACCCATATGGCTGGCAAGAAAATGTCACACCAGGAAATGATGGACAAAATGGCAGCCATGTCGGCCGATGACAAGGCGGCCATGTTCGACAAGATGACAGCGAAGGACCAAATGGCCGGGATGAATATGTCCGATACAAAGATGTCTCATTCGGACATGATGGATAAGATGGGCAAGATGTCAAACCAGGAAAAGGCCGATATGTTCGACAAGATGCCGATGGAGAAGAAAATGTCCATGATGAATGGCGGATCCAAGATGCATAAGGGCTCCAAGAAAATGGACAAGATGGACAAATAGTAAGTCGTCGATCCGGCAGCGGCGACGCGACGACTTCGCGCCGGCGCCGCTTCAGAAAAATAGGCAATCATGCAACCCAAGAACGAGAACAATATCGCACTGGGCCTGGCGGTTGGGGCGGTTGGCGGACTGTTGGCTACCTGGGTGATGAGCCAATACCAAGCCTTGTTTGCCAGCCCGGGCGGCAGTTCAGATGAAGAAGAACCCGCGACAGTAAAGGCGGCGACCGCCATATCCACAAATATATTCGGCCATAAGCTCACTCCCGAAGAGAGAAAAATAGCCGGGCCGCTCGTTCACTACGCTTTCGGAACATTAAACGGGGCTGCCTATGGAGCATTGGCCGAAACCCTACCCGCTGTCACTATCGCTGGAGGCTTGCTGTTTGGCGCGAGTCTATGGCTGATCGCCGATGAAGCGGCTGTACCCGCTCTCGGGATGTCCAAGAGCCCGGCAAATTACCCGCTATCGACGCATTTGTATTCACTCACATCGCATCTACTGTATGGACTAACGACTGATCTAACTCGTCGGGTTGTCCGCCGCCTAACGGTCGCGGTTCGGTAACTTCAGCAGACCATCGATTTCCTTAAATAGACCGGGGCCTTCAAAAACCGAGTGGTCTTTTTCGTCGTACTCGAAATCGTTTCGGATGATGCCCGCCTGATCTACGATGAATAAGTGCGGCACATCCATATGTGCCTGACCCGGTTTTGCGTTGAGGTACGAGACGGTCATCTGACCCATGTCGCAGACAATCGGAACCGTAATCTTGTTTCTCGTAATGTACTTCGAAACGGTCTCCGCATTGTCCGGCGGAAGCACGACCGACAGTACGGCCACTTTGTCGCCGTATCGTTCTTTGACTTTTTCGAGCGTGGTGGAAAGTAACATGCAATGCGGGCAACTGGTCGTCATGATATCGATCAGAAGCACCTTGCCCTTGTAGTCCTGCAAATCATAGAAGCGCTTGTATTCAGGGTCCGGAAGTGCAAAACCGGGGGCCCGGCGTCCGGCCTGCTCACCGGCTGCGAGAGCGAATACCGACGACAGAATTAATCCAATTATGAAGCGCATATTCTTAAGCTACCAACTCGCGCAACGAATGCGTATAGGGTTCCTTTGCGATTCCCTTTTCGGTGATAATTGCCGTGACATAGCGGTTGGGAGTTATATCGAAGGCCGGATTCTCGACCCGGGTTCCTTCGGGAGCAACGGCAACTCCGTAGACGTGGGTCACCTCGCTAGCGCTGCGCTGCTCGATCGGAATCAACTCACCGGAGGCCAGACTGAGGTCCAGGGTGGACACCGGAGCCGCCACGTAGAATGGTACATTATTCTCCTTTGCCAAGACAGCTAGCGAGTAGGTGCCAATCTTGTTCGCAACGTCACCGTTGGCGGCGATTCGGTCCGCGCCCACCACCACGCAACCAATTCGCCCCGAATGCAAGAAATGACCGGCCATGTTGTCGGTAATCAGCGTGGCGGGAATCCCGTCCTGCTGCAGCTCCCACACGGTCAGGCGCGAGCCTTGCAGGTATGGCCGGGTCTCGTCGGCATAGACATGGACGTCTTTGCCCAACGCCACTGCCGCTCGAATCACTCCCAACGCTGTGCCATAGCCCGCGGTCGCGAGCGCACCGGCATTGCAGTGGGTCAGCGTCACCTTTCCGTCCGGGATCAGACCCGCGCCGTGGCGGCCAATCGCCTCGTTGATTGCGATGTCTTCCAGGCGAATCTGCCGCGCCTCCGCCACTAACTCTTCCCGCACTTTCTCAATAGGCTCGCCAAGCAGGTCCATGTAGCGAGCCCGCATTCGTTTGATAGCCCAGAACAGGTTCACAGCAGTGGGGCGTGTCGCAGCCAGAGTCTCGCAAATATGGTCAAACTCGACGGCTGTTTCGGCCTTCTGCATACCGAGCGCGATCCCCATCGCGGCGGCGACTCCGATAGCGGGCGCACCGCGAATCACCATCGACCGGATGGCGTCGGCGACCTCGCCATAGTCTTTACACGTGACGTAGACTTCCT
>JBBSEX010000080.1:0-9588 GCA_038239345.1 Bryobacterales bacterium | reverse complement strand
TTGGTGCTTAGGCATCGAGGACCTTCACGGCCTCTTCGAGCTTCTGCAGTTGGCGTTTCGCGAGCGCGAGTTCGGCGTCTTTGTCTTCGACGTCCTTGCGCAGGCGTTCAATCTGGTCGCGAACCACGTCCACCGGGGTTCGTTTCTTCCACGGTTTGCGGCCTGGCGATTCAGGCTGCGCAAATATGGGACGGGTGGCTTCGGGTGCCGCAGCTTCGGTACTCTTCTTTTTCATTTGTCATGCCCTCCTTTTGGGAATTGGCGTTGTTAAGGTGCTTGTGGTTGCTTCAACTGGCGGCGTGGGTCATGGCCCGAAAGGGGTGACGCATCGCTACCTCTGCTGTGGTTCACATCACGGGGCGTGAGCGCGTGAGGCTTTAAAGCTGCGCCACGCGCCGAACGATTATCTGCTGGCCGCTGGCGCGTAGGGTTGCACGAGCCGGGTCAGCAGGATACTCAGGTAACGGACTCGCTCCGGCACTCCCTGAAAGATCCCGAGCGCCCGTTCGACTTCCCCTTCTTCGAGAGCGGTCGCTACGTTGTCGAGCGCACGTACCGCAACCTCGGTTTGTTCCAGGCAGTCGGCGATGAGCACCCGCCTGATCTCTTGGCTTTGCTGATCGCTAATCATTGAATTTCGACTTCTCCTTTCTTCAGTTCTGGTTGTGCTTCTTGGGTTTCTGGTAAGGCATGACTGGCGAGCCGCTCCGGGCTGGCCTGCCAGGCCTCGAGCTTCCGTATGGCCTCACGCTTCTGCGGCAGCTCGACGTGGGTGTAAATCGCGTGTACGTCTTCGCCCGAGGAATGGCCCATGAGGGCCTTCCTCACCTCCTGCATCACCCCGGCTTCCATGAGCCGGGTGTTGAAGGTGTGGCGAAGATCGTGAAAGCGGAAGTAGCGTAGCTCCGCGCGGCGGAGCGCCGCCTTCCACCCCGTCTTGATCCGGGTGATGGGTTTGCCCTTGAAGGTGAAGATCACCCCATTGGGCTGGAGCGGCTCTGCTGCAATCTTCGACAGCAGATCGAACACCCGGCCCGTGAGCGGAATCTCCCGTGCCTCGCCCTCGGCTGTCTTCGACTTGGTGACGTAGAGGATGCGGCGGGTAAAGTCCACATGCTCGAAGCGTTGATTGAGCAACTCCCCCCGGCGCATGCCGGTATCGAGCGCAGTAATAATGAGCGGATGGAGGTGAGGTGCCGCCTGAGCAAGCAACTGTGCTTCCTCAGTTGCGTTCACCATGAGGCGAGGAATCCGCCGCTCCCGCACCATGCGCACCCGGCTCAAAGGGTTCGCAGCCAACAGACCTTCGTCCACCGCCCAGAACAGGAGGTGTCTCAGGCACTCGAGGTCACGGTTTACCGTAGTGTGGCTCACGGGCTTCGCGCGGCGGCGAGCCTCGCGGTAGTCGCGAGCCTTGGCCTTGTTGATTCGCCCGATGGGGATGTCCGCCCAGTAGGGCAGGAGCATCTTCAAGCGGTCAACATGCCATGCCTTGGGAACGCCCTCGGCAAGGAAGCGGGCCGTGAACTCGGCAAATATCATCTGGGGGGCGAGCTCGCTCACACCATGTCGGTTGAGGTTGAGCTCGTCCTTGAAGCGCTGGTCGAGCAGTTCGGCCTGACGGCGGTTCGCGGTTCCGGTCGTGCGGGCATGCCGGACTCCCTCTATATATATGTAGGACCAGTAGACCCCGCCCCTTTTGTAGAGACCCATGGAATGATCACCTCCTTCGGGTTGAAATGGTTGAATTTGAAAGTTGCTGTTGCCGCAGAATCCAGTGAACGACTTGGTTGCGGAAGAAACGGATTGTGCCAGTGCCGCCGAGTCGGAACGAGGGCAGTCCTGCGGGGAGAAAGCGCTGGCGCACGGTCCAGACCGAGCAGCCAAGAATACGGGCAACCGCGCCGATCGAGATCGGTTCGCCGAGCGGGTCGAGGGCCGGTGTCTCGCGCTCTCCGGGAGGGGCAAGAGCTACAGGCAATGCCTCGGGCAGCTCTGCCCTAGGCTTCACAGGTGAAACCTCAAGAGAATCAACCTCGTACTGGCCCGAGTGAAACCTGACATGCGTCTCTTCCCTCCGCATAAGTCTCTCCTCTCCCCCTGCGGCCGTCCGCTCTGTCTCGCCGCTCTTCATTTCGGATCTCTTCCTTTACCTTTCCGTCTTTTTTCAAGCAGCTTGTAGATCGTTTCCTTGAACCAGATGGGCAGTTGCAACCACATCACCCAGAGCAGACCCAGCATGGTGCCAATGGCGAAGAGGCCGCCCGACATGTCGGTCCTCGTAAGGAGCTGTTCGAGGAACAAGGCCACGAAGAACAGGGTGAAGAGCAAGATCAGAGCGGCAACGAGAACGGTCGCAGCCGACACAATCGCCTTAGTCCAGAACGGAACCTTGGGTTGCGGGACCGAGAGGTCGCGGCTGCCGCAGGTGGAACACACCTCGGAGATGCGCGAGTTGATATGCATCCTGGGACAGAGCTTCACGTCATAGCTGCGCCCACAGAAATTGCAGTAGCTCGGGTCGCCAGTCGTAAATCTTCCGCATTGGTAGCAGTAGCGCATGGTGAATGTTTGCTCGTTACAAAAGCGATTGCTTCGCGTCGCCCGTGGGCCGAAGCCAGACGGGAGACCAGAAGCCTTCGCGGTTAAGGGAATCGAACGTGGAAAACCAGAACAACCGATCGGTAACGCTCGCCGTCACCTGGCGGAGCGATGCGAGCCGCCGCTCGGAGCTCAGAATGGCGAGGACCCGGAAGCGGGACTCATGAGACTCAGCGAACTGCGACGCAAAGGCTCCGGAGACGGCATACCGCAAGTAATTTTCAACTTTGGCTTTCCACACTGAGCGCCCCTCGTGCCCCAGGTCGACCTCGAGGAACATGGGAAGAGCGCGTAACTCTGCCACTGACTCGGAACTCGAAGGGACGGAGACTTCAAAGTATCCGTCCGGGATCAGGGCTGATGCTTTGGTGAGCGGCTCATGAAAGGCCATCCAACGGAGGAACGTGGCACCGGCCACTGGGATTGGCGCGAACTTGACCGTTCCGTAGATGCCATTCACGGCTAACTGGTGCTGCACGAAGGAGTCGGCAACCAGGGTCTCGTCCTGCCTCCGTCGGGGACCGCGACTCGGAACTTGCACGAGGTCCGCCCCGGACTGCGACAGCGCGTAAAGCGCTTTCTTGCCTCCCAAGCTCGTTCCGGTGAAGAACCGCCGCAAAAGACCTGCTTGGGTGAGCTGCAAGAGCCGGGCATTCGCCCGCGTTGTCGAGTGGAACCCGGCTGCGAGCGTGAGTTGCTCACGGTCGGACACACGCATCACGGAAAGTTCGCGGAGCAGCTGCCGGTCGCGCTCTTGCACGATAATGCCGCGCCTCCCTCGATCTCCCCTCTTTCTGCTATTCCCAGTCATTGAGTACCTCGCGGGTGGATTTCGCCGCGCTGCCTAATCGGCTCGCGATCTCGGCCTCGACTTCAGTCCGCTTGCGCGCCCACCGGCTGCGGCAACGCTCATAGAGGTCGGCGAAGCTCGAATTCCCTTCCGGCACCGCTGGCACGAGAACCTCGGTGATCCGGTCGCTTCCAATCTTCGCAATCAAGTGTCGTTGCGGCAGATTCTTCAGCCGCTCGGCGAGCGGCTTGCCGCCGTCGAGCGCCTGCGCGGTATGGGTTGCGTCCGCGGTCGAGAGCTGGAAGTAGATGTGAGAGCCTACGGCTTCCAGCGCCGCCCGCGTTTCCTGCGGATACTGGTCGAGGAACTGGTTCGCCGAGACCACCGAAACGCCAAACTTCCGGGCCTCGGAGAGAATGGTCTCGAGACCGCTTCCATATGCCACGAGGTTCTGAATCTCATCGCAGTACAGGGTGAAGAGTCGTCGCTTCTCGCGAGTGAAGAGCGCGTTCTTGATAGTGGCAAGGAACAAGCTGCCAAGCGTTGCCGCCTGTTCTCCAAGCTTCCCCTTGTGAAGGTTGAGGATGATCCAGCTGCCCCCGTCCATCGCCTCGCGGACCGAGAAGGTGGACTCCCGCTGGCCCACGATGTGGCGGAAGTGCGGATCGGCGGTGAAGGTCGATATCTTGTTCAAAATCGGTTCGCGCATCACCGCCCGCATAGGTTCCGATGCCTGCTCGAAGCGCTCGTCAAAGTACTGGCGCACCTCAACGTTCGAGACGTGCTGCAGACACCGAGCACGAAATCCGGTGTTGCTCAAGAATGTCGCGAGTTCAACCAGTGTCAGATTGTTCTCAGCCAGCACGTAGAGAGCGTTGCGGAGAAGTTCGTCCGTTCTCGCTCCAAAAGAGTCAAGGCGCCAACGCCGCTTCAGCACTTCGGCGAACTCGGCGATTTGGACAAAGCGGTGACCGAGGGCTCCCCCTTCGAGCGGGTTCAACCCCACCGAGTAATCGAGGTCCGAAGGCTCGATCACAATGGTGCGACCCGACAGGTCGCGGCCTGTTTTCCTTTCTTCCTCGACGATGCAGCCCAAGAGAAACGGAGTAGCGTCGCCGTGCAGATCGAAGAAGACAAAGCCTCGCCCGGCTATGACGTCCTGACGGCAGAGGGAGCGCAGGAAGTAACTCTTGCCGGTTCCCGTCTTTCCGAGCACGACAATGTGCTGCGCGCGCCGCTCGTGAGGAATGACAACACGCTCACGGGTGACTTCGCTGTCCGACACGCGGACACCGAGCGTGAGACCTGCCTCCGGCCGTTTGCGGCGGGCGCCCCGGAAGATGTGGTTCCAGATGGTTGCGATGATGTTTTCGAAGATCATGAGTGAAGCTTGAGGCAGGCCACGACAAGATCGGTAACAACTTCCGAAACCCAGGGGGTCTATCGCGGCACATTCTAGGAGGGAAGGCTACGGCGGAATGGCGGGTCAGAAGTTCGTGATCAGGAGCTCTTTGAAGCGTTTTCCGGCCATTTTCTGGGAACTGTAGGCCATTTCGAACTCGGTAAACCGGAACTCGGAGAACAGCTTTCGCACCGCCGGAAGGTCGTTTAAAGAAAGCACGAATTTTCCCTTGACAGCCTCCAGCACTTTCTTCATTTTCACGAAGTCTTCCTCGTCGAAGTTGAAGTTGTAGAGCTTGCGCTCCCAGTACGGCGGATCGAGGTAGAAGAGCGTGGTCGGTCGGTCGCAGCGTTCGATGACCTCGTCGTAGGGCCGGTTTTCGATCTGAACTTTCTGCAGTCGCTCGTGCGCTTTCTCGATTACCGCAGCCAAACGCCCCGGATTGAAGTTGGGCGTCTTTTCCACGCAGAGCTTGAAGTTTCGCCGCGCAACCAGACCCGCATAGGCATTTTTCTGGAGATAGAAGAAGCGGGCCGCTCGCTGCACATCGGTAAGGCTCGCCGGCGGCGTGAGTTCGTAGAGCGCAAACCAGTCCCGGCTCGCGAGCGTGAACCGCAGATAACGCAGCAGTTCCTCGTAGTGCAGCTGGCAGATGCGGAAGAAGTTCACGACTTCGCCGTCGAGGCCGTTCAGAATCTCAACCGCTGAGGGCGCTTTGTGAAAGAACACCTGCGCGCCTCCGGCGAAAGGCTCGACGTACGTCAGATGTTCGGGAAGCATAGCAATCACGCGCTTTGCGACCCGGTTCTTTCCCCCGATATATGAGAGCGGTCCTACCATGGAAGTTGTGAAAGGAACAAATGGGCCATCGACCTTTATGACAACTAGTTCAACTCCGGCCTTGGCCCGCGGCGCGGAGCGTACCTCACCCTACCAGTTGGGAGGATGCTGAAAAGGTGGAGGAATTGGCGCGGCAAGCCGGGTGAGGTCATTTGGCTCGCAATGGGCAACGGCACGAGTCGACGAGCCTGATAGGAAAACGGGGGCGCGAATTGTCGTCGGATGAGCGATGATGATCGAACAGCCACGGGATCGGCATACCGCCAATAATCAAACACAGAATGGCCCACCACGGTAACCGTATCTTCCTGACCGCTCTTACGTCGTTCTTTATGTCGTTAGCTACTGACATTGTTCGATGGCTCTTGCTGTCTTGTATGTGTCCAAAATAATCGAACGTACCGCGGCAACTTGTCCGATACCAGGTACGAATCCAGCAACAGTAAGGCCGGTTGAAAGCAGTCCCTCAGTAGACGTATTACCCAGTCCAGCTAGACCTTGGACGCTGATCGCGTCGTTCACCACAAGTATCCGCCATTCCAGGTTTGGGTGCGACAACCCGGCGTCCTGGAACAGCGATGGCTGATGTAAAACTGTGCCCCCGAAATTATCGAGGACCCGGTGTCCCCAGGTTCCATGACATCTGCTACAACGTCAACGCGATCTTAGCGGCGGCGATTCCGCGATTCGTACCGCGATCAGCTATTGCCGCCGAGATGGCCCCGGCGGAGACTCGGACAGTAGTCGCAGAACTGGTAGGCATAAATATTAGGAGTCGTAGGTTTGAAATAATCGATATCAAATCCGGCGAGACGGTCCAAGGAGCCATTGATGCTATTGTCTTCCACGAGTTGAAACGCTGGAGCTACCGCGCCGCTATCGCGTCGTGATCGAAGGCGATGTCCGGAAGACAACCAGCGGGAGCGAAGAGCTGTCGGGATGGCGAATGGTCAACGCCACTAAAGTGCTGTGAATTCCACAACGCTCGTAGTGCGAAACCATCACGATGTTAGATTGACTTAACGTCTTCTAGGTCCTTGGCGGTCTTTTGCAGAATCGCTTTGAAACAATCATCACATACACGCTTTGCGCTTGAGTACGCCGCCCCCAACTTCGGGATTGCGACGCAGGTGTTCCCGGCCAAGAATGGCGTATGGCAGCGCGAGCATTCATAGCCGTTGTTTTTGATGGGCACACGCTGCGGCCTGCCATTGGTTCCACCGATCAGCGATGGGATAGGACCTCTAGGTTTGATTTTGGTCATGATCTGATTGAGCTTTCTTGACGCGCCGAACCAGCGTTTGGAGCACGTCATCGAGACTATCTAATAATTGTTTGAATTCGTCGACACTTGCCTTCGAGCGTTCTTTGCCCAGGCGCTTATTGATTTCAGTGTTGACCATCATTAAAGCCGATACGTAGTTGGTCTTTCCGGTTATGTTCAACGATTTGTATTTGTAAATCAGCTCAGTGCCAGCCATCTCTAAACTGACATTGTTGAGGAGTAATTTCGCCAGACGTTGCGCCTGCTCGTAGAGTCGTTTTCTCGCTTCCTCCCATTCACGTTGTGGCTGGACAAGAAACGGCTCTGAGGGGACCCCCTTCCTTATAGGTGTCGATTGAGCATTTCTCACCATCTCGTCCGCCTGGCTCGAGTCGAGACCGTACAGCTTCAGACGTTCGCGCAGGTCTTCAACGATCTGCTGATTTTCAACCGTTGAGAAGTCTTCTTCCCACAGCGATTCGATTATCTCCCCGCGGACCACGACCCGTTCTGCCGCCGTTAACCGCGCTGAGCCGGCTCGAACCGCCACGGACGTCTCGGGTTCGGCGCCACTGATAACCTTGTCCCAGAAAGCCTGATCGTCATTCTCGAACTGCCTAAATTCCTTCAATCGCTCATCGAGATTCATACCTAGATGAGTCACGATATGCCCTACATTGTCCGGGTGCGTCGGATCGTTCTGCACAACAACACGCATAATACGGCCAACAAATTGAATGTAGGGGGCCAGTGTTCGAAATGGACGGAAGATAGCGGCGACACTCAGCTTGGGATGGTCGAAACCTTCCCCTAACATTTGAACCTGAACAATGCAGTCGAGCGTGCCATTCCGAAGGGAAGCGAGAATCGCTTCCTGCCCGTCCTCAGTCTGGTTACTGTGGATCACCTCGGCGTTGTAGCCGCGTTCACTGTAGAGCGACCGAATGTCTCGTGCGTGGTTGATGGAGCACGCGACCGCGATCAATTGATGTCGCGTCCCGCTCTGTCGAAGCTCCTCGAGCTTTTCGAGGCTGCTATCGACGATATGCCGGTTGCACGGTTCGGCCAGCGCGACACCCCGGCTAAACCACTCCTCTTCCTTTAATTTGAGTACCTCCTCTAGGTTGTAGGTGCGCCCACGCTCGTCCTTAAACCCAAGTTCAATCGCAGCAGGGGCGACGTAGCTGGCTTTCAGTCGCTTGATGTACCCCTTCAGGGTGGCGCTGCGGAACGGATACCGAAATACTAATTCACCGTCGATTTGCTGCCGGTCGCTGCGGAATGGTGTTGCCGTCATGTAGATGACTTTGGCGTTCGGGAATCGTTCGATAACTTTCTGCCAGCTCTCGGCAGCACTGTGGTGGGCCTCGTCGATGACTATCATGTCGAAAAAGTTATCGGAGAACTGTGTTAACCACTTATCAGCATTCGTTGCGAGTTGCTGGATGTTCGTGATGACGATATGCGATTTGTTGGCAACGGAGAGGTTGCCGCTATCAAGGGTGCACGCAAGCGGCCCTGCCACCATCTGGTCTTGGCTCAGAACACCGGCCTCTCTCCAGAAGCATTTCTGGCGATTAGTGATGTCCATGGCGTCGTAAAGGCCTTTCTTAATCGTGAGGTTCGGCGCAATGACGATCACGCGTCCTTTGGCAAGGCCAAGCGGAAGCAAGGCGGCTAACCCGGTCTTACCACACCCGACAGGAATCTGGAGAATCGCCTTGTTCTTGCCTGAGCGGAAGAATTCATACGTGCGGAGGTAGCCGTCGCGTTGCGGATCGCGCAGAAAATCGTTGCCCTCGATGTCGAAATCGAGATTGAGGAAGAAGGACTCGATTGGCTGGTTGGCGCGCATCCAAGCGTATACTCCCGCTTTCTCGAAAATCCACTTCTTCCCGATCTTTCGAGCTGGTATCCGGCTCTCGCGAGCGAGGGTGTAGAGTGCCGTTTTTCCCATACCAAGGTAGGTAGCCGCCTCTCTGCTCAGTGGTCGAGGCGGCGCGACCACATCGCGGTCTCAACCTCCATGGTGGGTGGCATCCAGGTCCAACTCAAGCGTTCCGGTCGTTTGACCGAAGCTGCCTGCAGCGGCGTGCCTAACTCCGCCGGGCGCTGCGGTTCCGTCCCTATGCGGAGCGCAAACCCAGGCAATACGCGGTCGAAAACGCTGGCGTCCAGGTCGATACCGTCGAGGTGCGTCTCATTCCCGGCATCAAGTTCCAACAGTTCGCCCGCCCGCGACGTAGTTTCGAGCTGAGACGTGATCCAGGCCTACCGCCGCGCCACCGCTCAAGCCGCGACCGATTTCCTCGACATCTTGCAGCACCGCATGCCTTTCCCGATCCGCGCCCTGCAGGTCGATGGCGGCAGCGAGTTCGCCGCCGAGTTCGAGCAAGCCTGCCAGCAACGCGGACTGCTGCTGTTCGTCCTGCCGCCCCGCTCCCCCAAACTCAATGGCGCGGTCGAGCGTGCTAACCGCACCCCACCGAGGAGTTCTATCAGGTCCATCCCTATTCGCTGCACCTCAACACCCTCAACCGCGATGCTGCGGCAATGGGAAAAAATCTATAACACCGTCCGTCCTCACCACGCCCTCGGCTACTTAACTCCCCAGCAATTCCTGGATCTCAACCCATCCCAACGAAAGGAATGAAAACTGTCCCCCTCCACTGGACGACGAGTACACATCAT
>JBBSEX010000079.1:0-9647 GCA_038239345.1 Bryobacterales bacterium | reverse complement strand
CAGATGTAGTTCATCGGCAAAGCCGATATCTGAACAACCGGGCGGAGAATTCCCATCAACCGACCAGACAACGGGAACGCCGGATGAAGCGTTTCAAATCACCCGAACATGCGCAGCGAGTTCTCTCCATCTTTGGTCCGATTGCCACGCACTTCCGAACTCACCGGCACCGAATCCCAGCTGCTCGAAACCGTGCGTTGCGGCAAATCCGGTTTGCCGTTTGGAATGAAGTTGCCGGTCTAAAGAAATAGTTCGGATCCGGTCGGATACGATCCCGTCTTGCTGTTCAGGGCCCTATGGAATTCAGCGCGTAAGTTGACAGTGCCCGCTGGTCAGCATCTTCCGCGAAAAAGGTGATGAAGGTCTGCGCGTCGTAACTAGAGTCGGCGAACGCCCGGCGACAATCCTGAGGAGTTTGGTAACCACAGGACGCCAAGCCAAGTCCCATCTGGGACGGCAGGAGAAACCAGAACTCTGGCTGATAAAGTGCCGAGGTAGTGGGGACACTGAGGATGCCTTTCGTGACGCCAGATTCGAAACCTTCAGACGGGGCCTCTATCGAGACCGCGCGGAGCCCGAGTGAATTGCCCCAGTTCTTTGGCCGAATCGCGCAGTATCACGACGAATTCATCGTCTACGACGATGGCTTTCGAGGCTGGACCTTTCGGTATCTGGACATCGTTCGTTTGGCAGGAAGATTTGCCTCACGGCTCCGGGCACAGGGAATACGCAAGGGCGACGCTTTGATGGTCTGGTCGGAGAGCCGGCCAGGCTGGATTGTCGGTGAGCGTCTTGATGTGTAGTCTGGCCGCGTTCCACGATAACTTCGTGTGTCCATATCGAGTCATGGCCTGCCGCCTGCCCCCACAGCGAATACCGCCCGGCGCGCAGACTATCCAGCTTGTAAGTGCCGGCGGCATCCGACTCGGCACGACCCGACAACTTGCCGGTTTAAATTGGAAATAGATCCGCGAATGCTCTACCAACTGAAATCAAGTGAGTCAATTCCCGAGGGAAGTAAGAGGATAGTTAAGAAGGAATTTAAATCTGCCTTGGATCAACTGAGTGGTGAAAATCTGGGCGACCTCGGGGTTGCCATTCATGAATCCCGCAAAAGCGTTAAGAAGATTCGGTCGGTGCTCCGGTTGTTCCGAGCGGAGCTGGGCGACACATACGCCTCACAAAATAGCAAGCTCCAGGCGGCCGGACGGAAGCTCTCGGGATTGCGGGATGCCGCAGTGATGGTCGAGGTGTTCGACAAGCTCAACCATAAATACCCAGACGAGTTGAGCAAACGCACCGTCGACAAGATTCGAGGCCGGCTGGCCGCCCGCAAGAATCAGGCTTACAAGGAAGCGAAAAACGGCAATCTGTTGACGGAGGTGCGCACCGCGCTACACGCTTGCATGAAAAGCGTTAAAAGGTGGCCGCTTCAACTGGATGGCTTTCCCGCTATTGCTCCGGGTATCGAAACTACATTTCGCCGCGCGCGCATGGCCATGAAGTATGCGCGCAAACATCAGGAGCCAGAAAACTTCCATGAATGGCGCAAGCGCGTGAAAGATCACTGGTATCAGACTCGACTACTCTCGAATCTGATTGGTCACTCGATTCGAGCGCAGAAGAAGAACTTAAAAAAGCTCGAAACCTGGCTAGGCGATGATCACAACCTTACAGTCCTTCGCCAAAAGATGATCGGCCAACCAGGCTTAGAGAGTCTGATCGATCGGTATCAAACCGAACTGCGGGGAAGTGCCCTCGCCCTTGGGGAGCGAATCTACCGAGAACAGCCGCGCCAGTTCACGCGTCGAATGAAGCATCTTTGGGGTGCCTAGCCGTCTCAATCTACCCTCGCAGGCGGAAAAGGTAAATGAGCTCGATGACAAGGATAACGACCACCATCACTTCCAGCACGAATGCGCGGCCTTGGTAGAACCGATCCATCATAAATCGGTACAGTTCACCGGCAGTGCTGAGCTTCTGATCGACCAAAGTGCGGTAATCGGGAACCCCGATTCTGTTTGCCGCCAGGCGGTATACGCGTGCGGCAAATGTATCGCTCAAAAACTTGATCGAATTGTCGACACGCTCGGTGAGCTCCCGGACATCAAGTTGAATCGCGTTCAGACGCTCGGCTTCGCGAGCCAGACGCCAGCGCCCCAGAAAGCCGGAGCCGCTTTGACAGCATCGTACACGTGCGCGAGGAGGCGCGTCAGAACGTGATCGTAGTGACGGAACTCCAGCAATTGCGAGTTGGCGTATTCGAGGAGTTGGATAGTGGGCGCTGAGCTTTCTGCCGTATCATAGACCAGGGCGGCGGTCCAACTGACGACCAGGAGGTCGTTCGGATAATACGACAAGCGCGAGTGCAGAACCTCGGCAGTTTCTTCGTCCGAAAGAGGAGTTGTCTCGCCGCGCACGATTTGGGTAATAGCAGGGCCCGTGATCCGCGATGAGTTGGGGAGGAATTGGTGCATGGTCGTATACCGGTACGTGATGATCATGGGCCGTCTCCTTCGTCTGGCGGAAAATTGTGGCGCGATTCGTCCATGAATACTCGCGCAACAGTCGCATTGTCGCTCCTCGGAGATCCCCACAATTGCCGAAATATTCACTTGGCCGGGCATTCAAGAACTGGCACATCTGGGTCGGAGAGAACTTCGGCCACTCGTCCTCTGAACTTTGGTCCGGCAAGCTTGATCACAGCACAGCGCCGCGAAAGATCTGTAAGGGACGATGCTCTTCCACCGAATCGCTTTTCGCCCAGCGGGGGTACCTCTCCCTTGCCTGATTTCAGGAAGGAGGTGCCTCGTGTCAGGCACTGCACATGGCAAACTACACCAATCACTCATATTTCCTGACTGGTGGGCCACGTGCTAACCGTCAAGGTAATCGATAGGTTAAAAGGATGGCACACTTTGGCAATAGTTCTAACTGGGTCACCGCTTCGCCGAAACGGAATATAAAGCACGCTAAGCTTTTGGGAACGGTCGTAGCGGCCTGAAATGTGGCCCTAATAGTGCAGGGGTTTCCGCATGTCTCAACTTCACGAAGGGCAACGCGGACTCTGCCTCCACTTCGGAGAGAACCACGCCGGCGATCACAACTTTAATCTGACGCAAATCAGAACCAGCAGGGAGGCCGTGGACACGATTCTGGATGACTGTGGGCACCCCAAACTTGCCGCGCTCCACCTGAAGGTCAGTCCGATCAGTGGCTGTGATGGATTTGAAGAATCCAAGCCGTAAGTCCACGGCGTGGTGGAAGAATTTTACGCGGTCTGGCTGTCCTAGAGGTCGATTGGCGTGCCAATGATCGTCATTCGACCGAGTGGAAAAGGATATCGTTAGCAACGAGTCCTGGTTTCCAAGCTTGGCGAGCTGCGAAAACCCCTGATGACTGCACGGTTGGGCGTGGCTGGAATCGCAAGGCCTGATCGTACGCGCCCCCGATCAGGGGTCGGAGAGCAATTACCGAGTTCTGAGCCGCCGCGCCAAGCGTTTCGAAAGCGAGGAGGAATTCGTCAACTACGCTGTATCGCGGATGCTTCGGCGAGAAGCGTTGCGTCCAAGAATTGCGGAGACGGTCTGGATGGCCTTTATGCGCGGCGAACTCGAGGAGCGCAGAAAACGAAGTCGATGCAGCATGAACCATGCCGTTCTCTGCGTACTTCGATATCTCTGGCGAGTTCGTAGGAGCAAGCCGTTCTTGCAGTTGTTCACAAGCCACATGCCCGTAAGCCACTTATCCAACCGATTGGACTGTCTTCGAAAATGGTCCCGATGTTGACCAGAACTGTTTCTTACACGCCTGCACCGCCACATTCCGCGCGTGGGCATGAAGACTATCAGCTCACCGAAAGCCTCGCATCGCGGACAGACCGGGCCATTCGGCCAGCGCATCTCCGCCACATCCCTCAGGCAGGTTTCCGGGTCTGGATACCGGCGGATCGCGTCGAGGAGGCTGGAAGGCGTTTCCATACTTCAGGATCGGGATTAGCCCGTTGAGTCAAGTGATTCATTGCCGAACTTTGCTCCGGCAAGCTCTGATCACAGCACAACGCCGCGAGAGATCTGCAAGGGACGATGCTCTTCCACCCGAATCGCTGTCCGCACAGCGGTACCTCTCCCTTGCCTGATTTCAGGCATGGGGTGCCTCGTGTGAGGCACTGCACATGGCAAACTACACCAATTACTCATATTTCCTGACTGGTGGGCCACGTGCTAACCATCAAGGTAATCGATAGGTTATAGGATGGCACACACTCTGGCAACAGTTCTAACCGACCCAGATCTCGCTGAGACTGCCCATGCAGCCGGGCAATACACGTGCCCAACGCACCCCGAAGTGCGTCAAAGCGCTCCTGGAAACTGCCCTAAGTGCGGAATGGCTCTCGAGTCAGTCAACGCCCTGATAGCCTCGCGGACAGAATATGTATGCCCAATGCATGCCCAGATTGTCCGCGCCGAGCCGGGGAGCTGTCCAATCTGCGGGATGGCCCTTGAACCCAGAGTAATCACGGCGAACGAGGAGCAGAATCCCGAACTCAGTGACATGCGGAGGCGATTCTGGATAGGGGTCGCCTTGACGACGCCGGTCCTGATCTCGGCGATGGGAGACATGATTCCAGGCCGTCCTCTGGACCACTTGGCCGGACCGCGGGCCTGGACTTGGTTTCAACTCATCCTGGCGACGCCAGTGATCCTGTGGGGAGGGTGGCCTTTTTTCGTCCGGGGATGGGAGTCCGTTGTAAATCGCAGCCTGAATATGTTCACGCTGGTCGGGCTTAGTGTGGGCGTGGCCTATCTGTACAGTCTTGTGGCGGCTGCTCTGCCTGGCATCTTTCCAGCCTCATTCCGCGATGAAGCGGGCGGGGTCGCGGTGTACTTCGAGGCAGCGGCGGTAATTGTGACGCTGATTCTGCTCGGGCAAGTGCTCGAGCTGAAGGCCCGCAGTCAAACCGGCGCAGCGATCAAAGCGTTGCTCGGGCTGGCGCCTAAGACGGCCCGCATGCTGCGGGATGACGGTACCGAGGTGGATGTTCCCTTGGAACAAGTGCAGACCGGTTTCCGGCTTCGTGTGCGGCCGGGCGAGAAAGTCCCGGTCGACGGGGCAATCCTGGAGGGCGGAAGCAGTGTCGACGAATCGATGATCACGGGCGAGCCGATTCCCGTAGAGAAGAAGGCCGGCGACCGGGTGACCGGAGCCACTGTTAACGGCACAGGCTCCCTGGTCATGCGGGCGGACCGCGTGGGCGCAGACACGCTGCTGTCCCAGATTGTACGCATGGTCTCCGACGCGCAGCGCAGCCGCGCTCCGATTCAAAAGCTCGCCGATTTAGTCGCCGGCTACTTTGTGCCGGCCGTGGTCGGAATCGCACTGGTTACGTTCGTGGTTTGGGCCATCGCCGGTCCATCGCCCCGCATGGCGCACGCGCTCATCAATGCGATAGCGGTCATGATTGTCGCGTGCCCATGTGCTCTCGGGCTTGCGACACCGATGGCGATCATGGTGGCCATGGGTAAAGGCGCCGGCATGGGCGTGCTCTTCAAAAACGCTGAGGCCATCGAGTTCCTGCGAAAGGTGGACACCCTCGTAGTCGATAAGACGGGAACCCTGACCGAGGGCAAGCCGAGGTTGGTCAGTGTCCAGCCCGCTTCCGGGTTCGACGAAGAGCGGCTACTGCGGCTCGCCGCCAGCCTTGAACGTGCTAGCGAGCATCCCCTGGCCGCCGCGATCGTGGCGGGCGCGGAGGAACGCAAGATCCAGCTCTCTCCGGCAGAAGCCTTCGAGTCGCTGACCGGCAAGGGTGTCAAGGCCCGCATTGATGGCGCACTGGTAGCGTTGGGCAATCGGAGGATGATGGAGGATGCGGGGGTCCCCGTAGAATCCCTCTCGGAAGCCGCCGAAGCATTTCGCACGGACGGCCAAACGGTGATGTTCGTCGCAGTCGATGGCAAGGCTGCGGGACTGCTTGGCGTGGCCGATCCCATCAAGCCAACCACGGAGGAAGCCATCCGCCAACTGCACGAGGAAAACATTCGTGTCGTCATGCTGACCGGCGACAGCCGCACCACGGCGGAAGCGGTGGCACGCAAGCTGGGTATCGACGACGTGATCGCAGAGGTGCTCCCGCAAGACAAGAGTAACCAGATTAAGAAGCTTCAGGAGCAAGGCCGCTTTGTGGCGATGGCGGGCGATGGGATCAACGATGCGCCGGCGCTGGCTCAAGCCCAGGTCGGAATCGCGATGGGCACGGGAACCGATGTGGCCATGCAAAGCGCGGGCGTGACGCTGGTCAAAGGCGACCTGCGTGGGATCGTGCGCGCGCGGCTACTGAGCCGGGCAACCATGAGAAATATCAAGGAGAATCTTTTCTTCGCGTTCATCTACAACGCTCTGGGCGTGCCGATCGCGGCGGGTGTGCTGTACCCGTTCTTCGGTCTGCTCTTAAGCCCCATGATCGCGGCGGCCGCAATGAGCTTCAGCTCCGTCTCGGTGGTAGGAAACGCCTTGCGGTTGAGGAACGTTCGTCTCTAGGGAGATTTTATGCCGGAATTCCTTTCGCTGCTGGTCTTTGCAGCATTGTTCTACCTCATGATGCGTTTTGGATGCGGGGCTCACATGATCCACGGTCACGCGGGTCATGGCAGCCATGAAGGACACGGTATCCCTGACGGGAATACAAAAGATCCGGTGTGCGGAATGGACGTGGCGGCCGGCGGCGGCTACTGCAAGATGCTCGAAGGCCGCCAGTATCGATTTTGCAGCAGGAAGTGTTTCGACCAGTTCGACGCGGAGCCACAGCGGTACGTCGGGAAGGCCGGTGGAATGTCATGAAACATGCGATCTCATTCTCAGCGTTTGGAAACGCCACGAGTCTGTTCCTCGCGATTACGTTCGCATCGTGCGTCGGCTTCGATCTGCTGTTCCCTGCACATGCGATGTATCAGGCGTGGCAGAAGCTCTTGCCTGGGTTTGAATGGATCAGTGCGAAGAGTTTTCTCTTGGGATTGATCGAAAGTTACGGCTACGGGTGGTACGTCACCCTGATCTGGGTCACGCTCTATAACGTGTTTGCCGCCAGATCTGGCCGCCAAGGCTAAACGCCAGTTGCGGCCGATAGCGAGGCGAGACCGCGGCGTAGTCGGTCGCTTTGGCAGAACTGGGGTGTTCGTCTGACGAAACGAGTTGTTCTCCAGCAAAGGAATTTACAGAAAGACACCGAATAAATGCCAATGAACCAGCTACTCGTAGCAAGTTATCCAAACCGCACGGATGCCGAAACAGCAAGTAACTTCCTTACTTCGGCGGGCTTCGACCGACGGGCGATTTCGTTTATAGGGAAGGATTGCGCCGCCGTAGACGAGACAAGCGGTTTTTATAAGACAAACGAGCACATCCGCTACTGGGGAGGAGAGCAGGCGATTTGGGACCAAGATCTCCCGGCCGCCTCCTTCCATTTACCGGAGATTGGGCCGTTGCTGGTAACCGGGCCCTTGGCGCAATCCATCGTGAATGTATTAAGGAAAGCAATCCACGGAAGCGGCCTCGGCGCCTTGGAAATCGGCTTTAGCGAATTGGGCATTCCAAGGCAAAGCGCCCGGCGATACCAGAACGCCCTCACTAGCAGATCTCTCTTGCTCGTCCACGGCACTGAAGCGGAGATTACCGTAGCGCGTGACGTTCTCCACGGCATAGGTCCCATCGAGATGGAATGCCACATTGTCAACGACATTACGGAACCAATCCTGGACGGGGCCGGTTCTCATACGGTCGTTGCACCAGTCCCCAAGACGCGCCTCATCATGTCGTCTTCGAGACATATTCTATTCCCCACCGACTTCTCGGAGCGCGCCAAAGGACTTCTCCCCTATGCCGGGAATATCGCGCGAAAATTCGCGAGCGATATCACGCTTCTTCACGTGCTCAGCCTCTACGAAGGAATCCACCCAGGAGTGGACATGGCCGCTCTCGACATCAAGAATATTCAGGACCAAGTGCGCGAACAAAGCGAAGCGGAGCTGCTCCGTATGAGCGCTGGGGCGCTTACGGGAGTGAACGTGATTCCGGTAGTAGAAAATGGGGACATCGCCCAATGCATCGCCCGCCGGGTAAACGAGCACAATATCGGCCTGATTATCATTCCTACTCATGGCCGGGGGAAATTTCGGCAGCTTTTGTTGGGATCGGTAACTTCAAAAGTGCTGCATGATAACGCGTGTCCCGTTTGGACTATGGCGCATGCGGAAATGCTGACAGCCGAGCACTCGACAGAGATCCACAACATAGTGTGCGCTATCGACTGTGCCTCCTACGCTGGTCGTGTTCTGGAAGCTGCCGCCGATCTGGCCTCGATTTATGGAGCCAAGGTCCTTTTGATACACGCAATCCCGAGCCAGCAAGACACAAGCTTCAGTCGATTCCTTTCCGATACAGCCCAAGAACAGATCATGAAATTCCAACAGACTGCGGGGACCAGTTGGGATCTTCAGGTGAAGACCGGAACCGTTCCGCATGTAGTGCGCGACGCTGCCCTGCAGCAGCAAGCGCAGCTCGTCATTATCGGTCGCGGCCAGCTCGGAGAACCGCTCGGTGGTTTGCGGACCCATGTCGAGGCGATCATTCGCGATGCTCCTTGTGCCGTCTTGAGCGTCTAAGAAAAGAACGTGTGAGCCCGCGGCTTATATAAACAAGACGCTAACCGCTATGACGGCGTCTTGCGAACCGCTTAAACGAAATGGCATGATCGACGGGCGTCAGCGCGCTGATGCTTGTTGGAGCGGGCACGGGAACTCTTCTGCTGACACGAGTTTCCGATGCCGCATTGGAACTCGTACTCTCATTTGGGCTTGCGGCTATGCTTTTCCTCGTGACAAAGGCGGTCTGATCTCCGATCTTTACGACAAAGGCCATCGCGAAAGGTTATGCATGCCGAAAAGGACGGTATGTAGGACGATCTTGTTGAACTTTTTGCGAAATTGGCGGCACGATGGAGAAGGATGTGTAGGGTGGGACAATTCTTGGCTCTTGTTGCGATGATGGCTTCGGTCCTCAATGCATATTGCGCTGTCAACTGTTCGCTGCAATCCATCACGCAATTACCTTCAGCTGAACCTCGCGTGACTGACGTCAATCAGGCGCAACACTCCTGCTGTCCACACGGTGCTCCAAAACCGAAAGAACAGAAACACCACATTCCTTGTCCTGAGCCCCTGGCCGCCGCATCGACAGATCGCGCGGAGCGCGGAAATGCAAGTCCCGACTTGATACTGGCCATGGTTGTGGCCGACCTCAGTCACCCATGCGAGCCACTGACTGAGAACGCCTTCCTCGAGCCGCGCCTGCCTTCATCCTGGCCAAGCCATAGCCAGACTTCTTCAACTTCCCTAAGAATCTAGTCTCAAGCCCGCACACGCCCTAACAGGCTGCGGATAAAGGCGTAAAATCGCTTGTTAACGCGCGCGGCTCGGAAACGCGCCCACATGTTTGCAATAAGTTACCGAGCCGGTAGAGTAGGAGGGGACCGAAGTGCCCCTCCCCTCGTCGAACCGGACGTGCGGGTTTCCCGCATCCGGCTCTCCTGAAAACTCTCGCCTCAGGCATGCGCAGGCAGTTGCGCGGGCCTCTTGGCCGCCAACAGCACT
>JBBSEX010000078.1:0-9766 GCA_038239345.1 Bryobacterales bacterium | reverse complement strand
GCCGGTGGCAGTTGTTGGATTGTCTACGCCAGCCCTTTATTAGCGAGTCACGCGGCCGGTTTCATCCCCCAGTCCGTCGCAACTCCTTTACGCTCCAGCACCGAGAAGACACGACCGGGTTCGCCGAGGTCGCTCCAGCCGAGGCCCTCTGCACAAAGCACCGCGAGAGCGTCGGGCTGAACCGACAAAACGTCCCGGGAGAAGCATGTCGCAGGAATACGAGTGTAGAGTCTATTCAGCTCCATTCCCTCAGACGCAGTCAACACCGACGGCTGGACCGATTTAAATGCTTCGAACATCGCCGGGAGAGCGTGCTGGACGATGCTCCGAAAAGCCCCGATATGGCCGACCATGATGAAGCTATTCCAAAGACAACCCTGCTCCATCAGTGAGGTGGCAAGCCCCCGTTCGGGTTTCTCCCAAAATCGTGTAACAGGAGAAACACAACTTGGCATGGGCATTCCCGTTGATATTCCGGGTTCGATCCATCCATACTCCGTTTCCGGCCCGTCCGGTGGAATACCGAGGAGAATCACGCGTTCCGGAAGGGCGGCAGCTGCGGCATAAGCAGATTCCAGGTGGCCCGCGAAGGCTTCATCGTCAGAAAAGTGGTGATCCGAGGGAAAGAAGGCGACGATACCGGCCGGGTCCATTTCATGCAGCCGAAGCAAACTGCAGAGAATTGCGGGGGCGGTGCCCTTATTTTGAGGCTGGATGAGCATTTCCGAAGGTAGAAGCGCTTCAACATTGGCGGCGTAAAAAGCCTCGTGCGCTCGCGTCATCACCAAGAGCGTCCGCTGTTTCGGAACGAGAAGGGAAATCCGGAGTTGCGTCTGTTCCAGGAGTGTTTCCCGCCCCATGACCGAGCAAAACTGCTTCGGCCGATCGTCGCCCGTGATCCTTCGCGTCAGCGGGAGCAACCGCGTTCCGTCTCCCCCTGCCAGGATTACTCCCCAACGGTGCGGCATCGAATCGTTTTGGTGCATTCCAAACTCTCCTTAACGCGTAGCCGGTGTTTGACGGCAGTACAATCGCCGTCTTGAACCTACCTCATCTGGCATCAAAACGATGTCAATAATGACACTGGCCAGAAGGCACTCGCTACTCCACCGTTGCTTTTGACGTCCTTTTGACGTTTCTCGCTTCATACTTGGCTTGGGCTGGGGATCGTAAATCGCGTTCACGAAAGCTTTCCTCCGTATAAGAAACGGGGGGATGCACGTGCGGGCGGTGCTTTCGGACACTTTTGAGACTTCTAATCCTCATTAACGAAGCGCCTCTCACGTCCGGAAGTTTCATCCGGAAATGCGAGGCAGGTAACGCCGCTTTCCTCATTTGGCAACGCAAGTCATGAAGAATTGCGCCAACACGTCGATCCCAGGTATCCATTTATGAATAAACCAAACCTTCCCAACGCCTCTACCTGGTCTCATCAGGCCGCTGGAATCGACGGCCTCGATTCCCTTGCCGAACTCGCCCTCGACATGCGCTGGTCCTGGAATCATGCAACCGACGAAGTGTGGAGGGAACTGGACCCGAAACTCTGGGATATCACGAATAACCCATGGGTCGTTCTTCAAACCGCATCCAGAGATAAGATCCAGCAGGTACTGGCTAACCCTGCTTTCCGCAAGAACGTTGATGATTTGGTGGCGGCAAGGCGGCGCGCTTCGGAAACTCCCGCGTGGTTTCAGAAGACCCATCCGAAAACCGCCCTCAACTGCGTCGCTTACTTCAGCATGGAGTTCATGTTGAGCGAAGCTCTGCCTATCTACTCCGGCGGCCTTGGGAATGTGGCGGGCGATCAGTTGAAGGCGGCGAGCGATCTGGGCGTACCAGTTTTGGGTGTTGGCCTGCTCTACCAGCAAGGGTACTTCCGCCAGGTGATCGACAAGGAGGGCGCACAGCAGGCTCTCTACCCTTACAACGACCCCGGACAACTACCCATCACGCCATTGCGTCAGGCAAACGGCGAATGGCTGCGGCTCGAGATCGCCTTGCCAGGTTACTCGGTATGGCTTCGTACGTGGCAGGCGCAGGTGGGCCGGGTCAAGCTTTATCTTTTGGACAGCAACGATGCCGCGAATTTTCCGGCCCACCGCGGAATTACGAGTGAACTGTACGGAGGTGGTCCGGAACTGCGCCTTCAACAGGAAATGCTGCTTGGAATCGGCGGCTGGCGTCTGCTTCAGGCCATTGACATAAAACCGGAGGTCTGTCATCTAAACGAAGGACATGCCGCCTTTGCGGTCCTGGAGCGCGCCCGCGATTTCATGAAAGAAACAGGCCAACCCTTCCATGTCGCGCTGGCTGCTACCCGCCCCGGTAATCTGTTCACTACACATACGGCGGTAGCGGCGGGCTTCGATCGTTTCGATCCGGAACTAATAGGGCAATATCTTGGCGGTTACGCCGGGAAGCTCGGGATTTCGCTCGAGGATTTGCTTGCTCTCGGCCGCCAGAATCGGGATGACTCTTCGGAAAAGTTCAACATGGCTTATCTGGCGATTCGCGGCTGCGGAGCAGTCAGTGGCGTAAGCCGGTTGCACGGGAAGGTGAGCAGGCACATCTTTCAGCCTCTGTTCCCGCACTGGCCGGAAGAGGAAGTTCCGGTCGGATATGTAACCAATGGAGTTCACATGCCGACCTGGGACTCGGCCCCAGCCGACAGCCTGTGGACGGAGGCTTGCGGAAAAGATCGCTGGCTCGGATCGGTGAGTCATCTGGAGCAGGATATCCGTCGTGTATCGGACACGAAACTCTGGCACTTTCGGACTGTTGCCAGTAAATCGCTTGTGGAATATGCCCGCAAACGATTATCGCGGCAACTGGCCGCTTCCGGCGCGCCGGCCGAAGCGGTTGAAGAGGCCAGACATCTATTCAATCCCAACACACTGACGATGGGCTTCGCACGGCGCTTTGCGACCTACAAGAGACCGGATCTGCTACTGCATGATCCGGACCGGTTGCTTCGCATTTTGACCAATCCGCAACATCCAGTGCAACTCATAATTGCCGGGAAAGCACATCCGGCGGATCAGGCCGGTCAGGCCCTCATCCAGAAGTGGGTGCGCTTCATCCGCCAGACGGAGGCGCGTCCCCATGTAATCTTTCTTAGCGATTACGACATGCTTCTCACGCAACACCTGGTGCAGGGGGTGGATGTTTGGGTCAACACGCCCCGGCGTCCGTGGGAGGCTTGCGGGACCAGCGGCATGAAGGTACTCGTCAACGGCGGCATCAATCTCTCGGAGTTGGATGGCTGGTGGGCCGAAGCGTACACGCCTGAAGTTGGATGGGCCTTGGGCGACGGCAAAGAGCATGGGGCCGACCCGGCCTGGGACGCCGCCGAAGCAGAAACGTTATACAGTCTGCTGGAACGCGAGATAATCCCGGAATTCTATGACCGCGGCGAGAATGGCATTCCAACCTCCTGGGTAGCGCGAATGCGCGAAAGTATGGCGCGCCTGACCCCGGCCTTTTCAGCAAATCGCGCCGTCTGCGAGTACGTCGAGAAACACTACATCCCTTCGGCAACTGCTTACCGCGAGCGAGTCGCCGATAAAGGTGCGGCAGGCAAGCAGGTTGTTGACTGGCAGCAGACGCTCGCCGAGCGGTGGCACATGTTGCGATTCGGCGAAGTTAAAGTAAGAAGCGACGGGGAGCATCATTCTTTTGAGGTTCAGATCTGCAGCGATGAACTTGACCCCAATGCTATAGAAGTCCAGCTTTATGCAGAGGGGACGGAAGGGGGCGCTCCGATATGTCAGGAAATGAAACGGCCGGGCGGGAATAGCCCGTCCGGATGTATTTATTCCGGCCAAGTTCCCGTGGGCCGCGCCGCCGGCGACTACACGGTTCGCGTGATACCGCGCTTGCGGAGTGCGGCTGTTCCGCTCGAAGCCGAGCAAATCCTCTGGCAGCGCCCATGAGGGAGAAGTCCCGTTTCCCGCCTTTTCCGGAGGAATACCGCGCTTCGGGCTTGCTATTGCCTGTCACGTCGTTACCTTCAGATTACGGAATCGGCGATCTGGGCCCGCCCTGATATTCGTGGATCGACCGCCTTCATGAGGCTGGCCAGCAATGGTGGCAGGCGCTCCCGCTCGGCCCGACCGGTTATGGGAATTCGCCCTATCAACCGCTGTCGTCGTTTGCCGGTAATGACCTACTGCTAAGTCCGGACGCACTCGACTGTAAATCTGATTTCGGATCGAGCGCTGTTGACTACGACTCGGTTGTTCCTTTCAAAGAGCGGCTACTCGAACGAGCGTGGGCAAACTTTGGACCCCGGCGTAAAGATTTGCGTGTGGCTTTCGAAGAGTTCTGCGCGCAACATGCAAGCTGGCTCGACGATTATGCACTCTTCCGGGCGTTAAGAAATCGGTATCACGGGGCGTCCTACCTCGATTGGCCGACACAACTGGTGCAGCGCGAGGGCCCCGCCCTGGATAAAGCGAGGCAGGAGTTGGGGAAACAATTGGATCAGGTTCGTTTTGCGCAATTCCTATTCTTTCGCCAAGCCGAAAAGCTCAAGGAATACGCCCGCTCCAAGGGTGTAAGACTGATCGGTGATTTGGTATTTTTTGCTTCTCCCGACTCGAGTGACGTTTGGGCGAATCCGGACTTTTTCCTATTAGGCGAATCGCGGCGACCGCGCTTTGTCGCTGGCGTCCCTCCCGACCATTTCAGCGCAGACGGACAAATGTGGGGTAATCCCGTGTACAACTGGGATGCGCTACGTTCGTCTGGTTATCGGTGGTGTATCGACCGGTTGCGTTCTCTCCTGCTGCACGTAGATTTAATCCGTCTGGATCACTTCCGCGGGTTCATAGCCACGTGGCACATCCCAGCTGGTGCACCAACAGCACGGTCCGGGAAATGGATCGCGGGGCCAGGCGCGAATTTTTTCCACGCGGCGGAAGCGAGTCTCGGAAGCTTGCCATTTCTGGCGGAAGATCCGGGGCTGATTACGCCCGAAGTCGAAACATTGCGTGACACATTGCATGTGCCGGGGACTCGCGTACTGCAATTCGCTTTCGACGGCAATAGAGACAATCCTCATCTTCCGCACAACTTCGTCCGCAACACGGTGGTTTATACCGGCACTCACGACAATGCAACATCACGCGAATGGTATGAAGAGTTGCCCGATGTTCAGCGGCAGAATTTGTGGCGGTACCTGAATCGAGCAGCCGGCGAGAGTGCTGAAGTCGCTCCCGCGCTGACTGAACTCGCGTGGTCATCGGTGGCCGCACTGGCGATCGAGCCCTTGCAAGATCTACTCAATCTGGGCAGTGAAGGGTGGATGAATGTGCCCGGTCGCGCCAACGGCAATTGGCGATGGCGATGTACCGAAAACATGATGTCCGCCGCAAAGTTTCAATCGCTCGGAGAACTGACACGGAAGGCGAAGCAAATATCCGGCAAATGCCTTCTTCTCAAAACGGATGAGCCTCCGGCCGTCGATAATTCAGCGGCGCAGCCGTTCCGCTCCAAGCCGCTCAACTCTGCAACAGCGCCAACCACGGGGCAGTTCCGGTGAGAGACTCCCCCGGCGTACTCGTTGGTTTTCCCTTACCTTTGGGTATCAGTCTCCGAGGAAAGGGAGTCAATTTTGCCATCTTTAGCCGCCATGCCACTCGCGTTCGCATTGAGTTCTTCGAACACCCTGAGGACGACATCCCCTCGCGGCAGATCGACCTCGATCCAGCACATAACCGGACTGGTGACGTGTGGCACGTGGAGGTTGATGGACTGCAGCAAGGTCAACTATATGCTTACCGCGTGGATGGCCCCTGGTCGCCCGCCGCAGGCCAGCGTTTCAATTTTTCGAAGCTTCTGCTGGATCCGTTCGCCGCCGCGATATCCCGGTCGGCCAATTGGGATTTCGGGAAGACCACCGGATACGATCCGTCCTCACCTGAGCGAGATCTGACCCGTTCACCAGAGAACAATGCGGCGGCCATGCCGAAGTCCGTGTTCATGGTGGAGCCGTTTGACTGGGCTGACGATCAATTGCCAAAGCATCCGTGGTGGAAGACGATCATCTATGAAACGCACGTTCGCGGCTTCACCCTGAACCCAAACTCGAGTGCACGTTACTCCGGAACGTATCGAGGGCTCATCGAAAAACTTCCCTATCTGAAAGATCTCGGGATCACCGCCGTCGAGCTCATGCCGGTGCAGGAATTCAATGAGAATCGCTTCCCTCGGCAAAACGGTAAGCCACTCAGGAATTACTGGGGATACGACCCGGTGGTGTTTTTCGCAGTCAAAGCTTCCTACAGCAGTCGGCTGGGTCCGGGAGAACAAGTCACCGAATTTAAGGAAATGGTTCAGGCCCTTCACCGCGCGAACATCGAGTTGATTCTCGACGTCGTCTTCAATCACACGGCCGAAGGAGATGAACTAGGACCGACCCTCTGTTTCCGCGGGATGGATAACGAAATCTTCTACATGCTTTCCGGGGACAAACGCTATTACCGGAACGAGACCGGCACAGGCAACACTGTCAACGCAAACCACCCGGTGGTACGCGACCACATCCTGGCCGCCCTCCGATACTGGGTCATCGAAATGCACGGCGACGGATTTCGCTTTGACCTGGCGTCCGTACTCGGGCGCGACGAAAGCGGCAGGCTCATGGCCGATGCCCCTCTGCTCGAACGGATCGCGGAGGACCCGATTCTCATAGACATTAAGCTCATCGCCGAGGCGTGGGATGCAGCCGGCGCCTACCAAGTGGGGAATTTTTCTGGGCGCCGCTGGGCCGAATGGAATGGCCGTTTCCGGGATGACGTCCGGCGTTTCTGGCGCGGCGATGACGGGATGCTCGGTTTATTCGCCAACCGCATCTGCGGCAGTGCCGACATTTACACTCAATCCGGTAAGGGTCCGGAGTGCAGCATCAACTTCATCACCTGCCACGATGGATTTACTCTGAACGATCTGGTGAGTTATCGCTACAAGCACAATGAAGCCAACGGCGAGAACAACAATGATGGGACGAACGCCAACTTCAGCGATAACTATGGTGTTGAAGGCGAAACGCAAGATGCGGGAATTGAGAAAGTTCGGAAACGCCAGATCAAGAACTTTCTAGTGACTCTATTCATCTCGCGTGGCGTGCCGATGCTACTCGGGGGCGACGAATTCCGGCGTACGCAACGCGGGAGTAACAACGCCTGGTGCCAGGACAACAAGACAAGCTGGTTTGACTGGGATTATCTGGAGCAGCATAGCGACATTTACCGCTTTGCCCGGGGCATGGTCGCCTTTCGACGCGCCCACCCGGTCCTGAGCACCGAGCAGTTTTACACGGACGACACAATCCAGTGGCGAGGACCGGCTGGAGGAACGCCGGATTGGTTCGATCACAGAGAAAAAGCCTTCGCGTGCGTCGTAGATGAAGAAGCAGAGAGCAGAATCCTTCTGATGTTCAACGCCGGCGCCGACAGCGTCGACTTTCATCTGCCACAATCGCCAGAATTTGCGACGTGGCTCCTCGCGGTCGATACTTCCGGCGCCGCGCCGCAAGACTTATTCGCGGAGGGCGAGGAACCGATGGTGGATAGTTCGAAGCCATACAGCTTGGCAGCGCGCTCCAGTGCAATACTCGTGGCGCGAGACCAGTTGGCCTGATGGTTAGAATCCGCAGAATTCTTGTCGCTGTCGCAAACCCGGCTAAGTTTACGGCGCTCCCGGTCGTGAGCGTCTAGGAGTTCCATGCGTACACCTCTCATCGGCGCCAACTGGAAAATGCACAAGAACCCGATGGGGACCACCTCCTTCTTCGCGAACTTTCTGCCTGCCATTGCACACTCCAACAATTGTGAAATTGTGATCTGCCCGCCACTCCTCGATGTGAAGAACGCCGTTACCGCTGCGTGCGGAACTCGGGTCCGGATTGGTGCCCAGAATCTGTACTGGGAGAAAGAAGGTGCATTCACCGGCGAGGTCTGCGGCGACATGATAAAGGCGTCCGGCTGTTCCCACGTCATTGTGGGACACAGCGAGCGCCGTCACTTCTTTGGCGAAACCAATGAGACCGTTTTGAAAAAAACCGTCGCCGCGCTCGAGGCCGGCCTCACGCCGATCGTGTGCGTCGGTGAGCGCGAGAAGAAGAACGTGGAAGTGAAGTTGACGGAGGAGTTCCGGGATGGCATCGCCGAGCTATCGGACGAGCAATTCGCAGGTATCGTCATTGGGTACGAACCCCTTTGGGCGATCGGGGAGGGCACAACCGCCACGCCGCAAGTCGCCGCTGAGGCGCATCGCTTCCTTCGTGCTCTGGCGGAGACGCGGTTCGGAGCGGAGGCAGCGAAAAAAGTCCGAGTCATCTACGGCGGTAGCGTCAAGGCCGACAATGCGAAAAGCCTCATGGAGCAGTCTGAGATTGACGGCTTTCTCGTAGGCGGCGCCAGTCTCGACCCGGTCAGTTTTGCGACGCTTGTCAACCTCCGGGGCTGGAATTGAGAACATTCTCGTCGTGGACGACGACATCTCGGTCCTGAACCTAGTCGCCGCAGTTCTTGAAAGTGCCGACGAAAAGACTTGTCGACGCGGTCAATATAGTTCTTCACGCGCCCGACACGCCACAGGGCGGTCATGCGTTTGATACAACGCGGAGACGCGGGTAAGTCAGGATAGCGTGTCCTTGGGACGTTTTGACGTCCTTTTGACGGCATTTCCCTTACAGTGAAGGTGTGAAACCAACGCAACAGCTTCATGACCTCGGTCAGAGCCTTTGGCTTGACAACATCACGCGAGGTCTCCTGACGAGCGGGACGCTGCGTCGTTATATCGACGATCTCTCGGTCACAGGGTTGACATCGAATCCATCCATCTTCGATCTGGCTGTCAAAAACTCAAAGTTCTACGACGATGCCATCCGTAAGAAGAGCGGCGAGGGCAAGTCGGGGGAAGCACTTTTCTTCGAGCTCGCGATTGAAGATCTGACACAGGCAGCCGATCTCTTCCATCCGATCTATGACGCTACCGGGGGTGCGGACGGCTGGGTATCTCTGGAAGTATCGCCGTTACTGGCCAACGATGCAGCCGGCACCGTGAAAGCCGCCGCCCTGCTCCGTGCTCAGGCACACCGACACAATCTCTTTATCAAGATCCCCGGAACCCGCGAAGGCCTTACCGCAATCGAGGAGAGCATTTTCGCGGGCGTGCCTGTGAACGTGACGCTTCTGTTTTCAAGCGCCCATTATATCGCCGCGGCCGAAGCGTACTTGCGCGGCATCGAGCGACGAATTGCCGCCGGGCTCGATCCGAAGGTGCGCTCGGTAGCATCCATGTTCATCAGCCGCTGGGACAAGGCGACGATGGGGAAAGTGCCGAATGAACTGAAAGATCGTCTGGGAATTGCAATCGCGAAGCTTACGTACAAAGCCTACCGCGAGTTGCTCGCTTCGGAACGATGGCTAAAGGCTGCAGGCGCCGGGGCTGAGCCGCAGCGCCTCCTTTGGGCAAGTACCGGCACGAAAGACCCCGCGGCATCCGATGTCCTCTACGTCAAGGCGCTCGCCGCTCCGGATACGATCAACACAATTCCTGAAAAGACACTCCTTGCATTCTTCGATTACGGATCGCTGGGCGATGTCCTGCCAGTTGATGGAGGCGATGCCGAGGTAGTTATTACCGACTTCTCTAAGGCCGGTATTGACGACGAAAAGCTCGCCGCCGATCTGCAGCAGGAAGGCGCCGAATCTTTTGTAGCATCGTGGAAAGATCTTCTCGCTTGCATCGAAACGAAAGT
>JBBSEX010000077.1:0-9856 GCA_038239345.1 Bryobacterales bacterium | reverse complement strand
TGCCGGAGGTAGCCCATGATGAGTTGCGCGTGATTGAGAAGCTGCGTTATCTCCGTTGCGAACGCGCCACCCTGAGCAGGCTCAGGGTTTCGAATTCCAACGCACGCCAACACGACCGCCGTGATTACGAATTTGCGCATAATGCGATCTCCTCTTCTGGCACCTCGGCTTCTTCAAGCGAACAGAAATAATCGGCCCATCGCTGAAGCCCCCTCAAACGAAGCCATTCCGAACGCCATGTTCTTGGAAATCGCTCCATCACCGCTTCCACGAGTTGCCGCTCTTCCCGGCCATTGACACCGACCCACGCCAAAGCAACTTTACCGACTCCCAGATCCACCAAACGGCGGCCCAACTTGCTCACGACATAATAGTGCTGCTTCGGAACACTGACCTGAAGAATTTCGAGCTCACGTTCGTTTAGTCCGACCCGTTCGTAAAAGGCGCGTGAGCCGGGAGTCTTTGACTCCGCGTTGGGCAGGAGGATCTTGGTAGGGCAGTTCTCCAGCACGACATCTGAGATCTCAGAATTTGCGATGTCGCTGATCTGTTGAGTAGCCATAACCACAACCGCATTCTTCCGCCGCATCGTTTTCAGCCAGTCGCGCAGGCGGTTGCGAAACAGAGAGTGCTGCAAATATGACCACGCTTCGTCAAGCACGATAAGGGTCGGAGAACCATCCAGCCGCTGCTCAATGCGCCGGAAAAGGAAAAGCAAAACAGGGATCACTGCCTTGTCATCGAGTTGCATCAGGTTCTCGGTTTCGAAACTCAGAAAGCGGCCATCTCCGAGCATGTCGTGGTCGGCATCGAGGAGTGAGCCCATCGGACCCATAACCGTAAAGTGCTGCAGAGCGTCCCGGATCTCCGTGTCCTGAACATTGGCAGATAGTTCGGTGAGCGTTCTGGTTGGCGAAAGTTGGAGACGGAGAACAGCATCTGTAACCGCGTTTCGATGTTTTGGCGAGAACTTCAGCCCGTTCAACTCACACAGGACTTCGATCCATCCAACGGCCCACTGAACATCTGAATCAGAATCAACGTCTCGCAAGGGACAGAAGGCGAGATCAGTCTTGGGACCAGCCAGATCATAGAACTCTCCGCCTGCGGCCTCAGTAAGCATCCAAACCGAATACCCGCGATCGAAAGCAAAAACCTGTGCACGCGGGTAACGGAACCATTGGGCAGCGATTAAGCCGAGTGCCGTGGATTTCCCTGCACCGGACGGACCTACGACAAGAGTGTGACCGAGATCTGAGACGTGCAGGTTGAAGCGATATGGAGTGGCTCCGCTCGTCGCGGCGTACAGCAGGGGCGGACTCTGCTTGGGCATCAGAGCAGACGGATTGTGACGGAGCCCCGCCCACACCGAGGTAATCGGGAGCATATCCGCAAGATTCAGAGAGTGCAGGATGACGCGGCGCACATTGCGATAGCCGTCGCCAGGCAGAGATCCCCTCCAAGCCTCAACTGCATTGACGGTTTCGACCCGACAGGAGAACCCCAGATTCTGAATAGTCTTCATTACCGCGCGCGAATTCTCGTGAAGACGATGCACGTCCTCATCAAGGCAAATGATGTTAGCGGAATATTGCGCGAACTGGACATCGCCGGCTGCCGCGATACTCATCGCCTCCTCGGCGTCCGCCGCCATGTGCTGGGCGTGGATGTTGACAGCTCCGGCCTGACTTTTCAGGATCTGATCTTTCCAGCCTCGCACTCTGGAGCGCCACTTCTTCCGGTGCATGTCGAGCAGACCACGCGCTTCTTCGGCATCGATCAGGATGGCACGGGTGTTCCAGCGGTACTCAATTGGAAGTGCGTCGAGTTCACGCAGGATGCCCGGTGAGCTCATTTTTGGAAACCCATCAATTGCGATGACGCGAGCGTGCTTTCGCCCAATTTGAGGCTCAATGCCGCCGAGGAAATCCTCACACGCAAGAAGTTCGTTCAGGTAACACGGGAGGTCAGGAGAGGCGAATGGGTGATCAAGCCCGCTCACACACCGTCGCAAATACCGCAAGAGCCTGTCGTGCGTTTGGGAGAAGCCGTCGTCCGTCAGTATGATGCGTTGCAATCGTTCGGTGCGAAAAAGCTGCGCGAACACATTCTCGAATGCATCGACTCGGTTCCGGAAGTACTCAAGCGTTTGTTGGGCTGTTCGAGTGCTGCTGTATGCGGCCCCGCCTTCGAACATCCAGCCCTTCATTCTCTGTTCCGCTTCGGCGGGTGGCAGGTAGGTGAGCGTAAGAAAATATTCGGACTCAAAATGTGCTCCTTCCTGCATGAACTGTTGCCGACGCTCGTCGTCGATGATTCGGGTGATCGGATCGGGGAATGCGCCATTGTTCGGGTAGCCTGGCGCAATAGATCGGATCGCGTCGCACTGAATCATCCAGCCGCTTCCGAGACGCAGGACGGAATTGAAACGGGCGCTGAGTGCATCCATCTCGGCAGCAGCCGCGGACATCATGTCAGGCCCGCGATATGTCCAGCCTGTCAAGAGCGATCCGTCTTGCTGGAGCAGCACTCCGTCTTCGATCAAAGCGAATGGAAGCAGAAGGTCCGCGAGACCCCGTGGCTTCCGTCGATGTTCGAACTTCTGCATTTCCCTCAAACTCCTTTCCGATTTGGTTCTGGTTGAAGAGGTACGCAAGCACGGCGCACCGGCGCACCTCCAACCCTTCATCGCCAGCGGACTGGCGTTTGCAGACAACGTGAGTAGATCCCACTCTTCGCAGGATAAAAAGAGTGGTAGCGTATGTGGCGGAAGTAGACTTGGCGGAGAAGCGGGTCCGCCTTGCCCATCCGCTGCAGAACTGCCACTGCGCTGATCCAGAAGCAGACGGCCAGCGCGAGCCCCCACCATGTTCCGAGGCTGAATGCCAGACTGACGGCTGTCAGCACCGTAATGAGCACCACTTCGCGATCCGCCCCGAGGATCTGGTTCGGGCGATTCGCGGACTGATGGATAGTTATCTCTCTGGGGAGATCGGCAGACGCCATACTAGACCACCGCGGCGTTAACGCCGAACGCGCTCGCGAGCATTGGCGCGGCAAAGACAAGGACGGAGACGACGAGTCCGATCATGCAGGCACGCCTTCCGAACTCTGTGAGTTCGCCGCCCCACAGCATTGCCCCTCCAGCGATGGCGATCCCGATAAGACCGATTGCATACGCGACGGGGCCAGTTAGTGATGTTGCGATTGCCGTCATCGGCGCCTCCCACGGGAGGTTGCCTCCGGCGGCGGCTTGCGCACGGATACCGAACGCCAGCGCGAAAGTGAATAGTGTGGCGAGTCTGGAGCCCAGACCCGGTTTCGTAATAGGAACAGATGTCATCTTCTTATTGCCTCCCGGATTCATTGGTGCTACACAAGCTCGGCCAGATACCGGCCATCCCGGTACCCGGTTACGAGCAAGACCTCTCTGACCTTTCTTCCGGCCGCGAGCTCAGGTTCTTCGTCCACGAAGACCACCAGATCCACGGCCTCTGCGATCAAATGTTGCTGCGGAGCGCTTGTGGCCTCTGCCACGAGACTCTCCAGACGGATTAGTCCACTTATTGCGTCGTTAGCGTGGATCGTTGCCGCTCCACCGGGATGACCGGTATTCCACGCCTTGAGAAGCGTATGTGCTTCCCCGCCTCTCACCTCGCCCACAACGATGCGCGTCGGCTTGAGCCGCATGCAGGCCCGCAGACATTCCAACATCGTCGTGGAACCCACGGCTCTCAGATCGAGGTAGTTCCTTACCGGACACTGCAACTCAGTCGTGTCCTCTATCGAGATGACACGATCGTTCGGTGTTAACGTCGCGAGCGCATCAAGAATGGCGTTCACGAGAGTTGTCTTGCCGCTCCCGGTTGAACCCACAACAAGAATGTTCTTTCTCGCGCACACAGCGGCGCGGATTATCTCCGCGTGATCAAGTCCATCAATCAACGCGGCGAAGTCGCTGTTGCGGCGAAGTTGGTTCCTTGGGTCGTCTCTATCGGAAAGGATGTGACCCGCTTTGTACTCCTCCAGCGTGAACACTCGTTTTGGCCGCAGGCGGATAGCGAAAACCGGCCGTCGAACAACCGGAGGAACGATAGCCTCGAATCGACTCCCGTCCATAGGCAATTCGGTTTCAAGAATCGGATGGTCGTGATTCAGGACGGTCCCACGCCATGCGGCAACGGTGCCGAGCGCGCTAGCCGCTGCCGCCGGGGACATCTCTCCGATTCGGGTGAATCCTTCCCCCATCCGCTTCGCCCAGAGCGAAGAATCAGGATTGAGAAGGATGTCTTCTGCGCGCTCATCGGCGAGCAATTTGAGAACGACTTCCCCAAATTCCCGCCGAAGTTTCACTTCCAATCGTTGGTGCTGCTCGTCATTAATTGCCGCTGCATTACTCATTTTGACTTTTCATTACGACGTGTTATTATTCCGCCAAGAGGGCGGAGACTCTGCCGAATTTCGCACCCTCTGAAGGGAAGGGCATCTGGAACGGCCTTTCCGAACGCGGTCTCAGAAGTTTATGGCGAGAAAAAGGTGTAAGAAAATAAAAACGGCAGAGGACCTCCCCCATGCAGTACGTCACAATCCCCTTTGATTTTGAAAACTTAGCAGGAGAAGAGAGAGCAGCGGTTGTCCCCATATGCATCGAGCGAGCAGATCGCGACGGTCGCGAAATCGCGTGGGGTTGGTTCGAAGCAGTGGAAGCCGTGCAAGATCCCTTGAGGCGACTCGCACGATCGTGGCTTGATGACGTCTGGCGTGTGTCAGAACTGACCGAAGCCACGGTCCATACGTTGTGGTATCGCCACAGTGATGATTTCGGCAGGCGACCGGGTAGCCGAGTGCTCGCTCAAGCGAAATGGTACGCGCGAGATCTTCAGGCCGGTACGTGGCGAAGGCGGCGAGGCGTTGTCGTAGGCCTCGAAGGATTGGACGAGTTATATCGCTCCCGAGTGCTGACGGACCCGGCCCAGCATGAGGACCTGTACCAGCGAGAGATGTATTTTAAGGCACTCAGCGAAAAACTTGAGCATGCGGGCCAAGCAGATGTTAGTCAGATGCTCACGTTCGTCCGTGACGGCTGTACCTGGGCGGAAATCGGCGAACAACTCGGAAAGGACCCGGATGCGGCAAGAATGAAGTTCCGCCGGTGGATCAATCGCTTCCTTCCGGGTGCGGTTCGGCCCTCTGTTGGAAGGCCGGTATAAACTTCGAACGGAAAGCCCTACACATCTCTGGGGTTCGTTGCCATAATGTGTTGAGTTGATGGACGAAACACCCGAGGAAAAATACAACCGCATCGCCGCCGCTGTCCGAGAGACGATTCTCCGGGACTTTCCTAATCCGAATCGGGATGGCTGCCCTGGGGTTGCGAAACTGCGGGAGGTCGCAGCTCGGCGCACGGTCGTTGAGGATAACCACTGGCAGCACATCACGCATTGTTCGCCCTGCTACGGGGAGTTCCTTGCGGAGAAAGAGCGTGTTCGGCGGTCTCGGCGAAGAGTACAAACGCTTACCGTACTGGCGACCGCTGCGGTATTGATTCTTTTCGTGGGCGTTGCGGCTTATGTCGTTCGCCGAAACGCGCCCGAGCAGATCGCGCGGATTGCTCCGGAGCCTGCGACGCTGGATTTGAAAGAAAGCTCCGGAGTTCGCGGTGATGCGAAGACGCTCGAAAAAGCGATTCCAGTTCTTCCGCGCAGAAAGCTTGCACTGACCGTTGTTCTGCCCTTTGGAAGCGAGAGTGGCACATATCAGTTCAGACTTGTGGACCCTGAAGGCCGGGTTCTGAAAACAGGAAAAGCAGAGGGGACCATCGGTGTCGGCACGACGGTTATGACAACGCAACTCGATACGTCGGGTCTTCCCCAAGGCGACTACAGGTTCGCGCTGAGACAGGGGGCACTCGACTGGATCATCTATCCCGTACGATTGCATTGAAAGCAAAGCAGTTAGTCTCCAACTTCGTCCTCCGCAGTGCCGAAGGACTTCTGCAATCGACTAAAATAGCGTGTTGCTAGACATTTTCCAGCGCTTGGTTCGACGCGACCCAAGAAGGACCGAGGCTGAGATCCAGGCGGACGTCCGGCAATTCATCTTGTCCGCGCCTTTTGAGCTCGAGCCTGGAGATCTTGTCGACGTCTATCTTGAGTCCCCGGTCGGCGACAGAAGGCGAATCGACGTTGAAGCAGGCACTACAGTGATAGAGGTCAAACGGGATCTCCGACGTGAGCGGATAAAGTTAGAAGCGGAAAATCAGCTTGCAGGCTACGTGGAGCAACGCACGAAGCAGACTGGTCTCCGGTTCGTGGGGGTGCTCACTGACGGCACTGAATGGAACTGCTATGACCTGGTTGAAGGAACCCTGCGGTTAGTATCAAACGCGAGCCTAGAGGAAACGCCCGCTGATGCGGACCGCTTGCTTGTTTGGCTCGAAGGCATACTGGCAACGACGCATGACATTGCACCGACGGCTCAGAACATCGAGCAACGGCTGGGCGCCGGAAGTAGCGCGTACAAACTTGATCGGGCGACGCTTTCGGCTCTGTACGATCATAATCGCAAAAACCCCACAGTGGTCGTCAAGCGAAAACTCTGGACGCAGCTCCTTCTATCCGCCCTCGGCACGCAGTTCAAAGATGATGACGAACTCTTTATAGACCATACGCTTTTAGTCAACACGTCAGAAATCATTGCGCATGCGGTCTTGGGGCTTCAGGTCCAATCCCTTTCGCCGCAGACTCTGCTGTCCGGCGACAAGTTCGCGGAGGCCGGGGTTTATGGCGTCGTAGAATCCGACTTCTTCGCTTGGGTGATTGAGATTGACGGCGGGGCGGCCTTCATCCGAACACTCGCGAAACGGCTGATGCGCTTTGTCTGGAGCGACGTACACCAAGATGTGCTGAAGATCCTATACGAAAACTTTATTGGGACGGAAACCCGAAAGCGACTGGGAGAATACTACACGCCGGACTGGCTTGCCGAGGCTGTCGTATCAGAGACCATCTGCGAACCCCTAACGACCCGAGTCCTGGACCCGGCTTGTGGCTCCGGCACATTCTTGTTCCATGCTGTTCGAAGATATATCTGCGCTGCTGAAGCCAAGGGACATCCAGTGGAGAAATTGCTGGTTGACGTCACGCGCCATGTCGTTGGAATGGATCTTCATCCCGTGGCAGTGACGCTTGCTCGCGTTACGTATCTACTCGCAATTGGCAGGGCGAGGCTGACGAACCCGAGCCGCGGAGACATCCAGATACCGGTTTACCTCGGCGACTCCATTCAGTGGCGCGAACAGAACGTGGATCTTTGGTCTGCTGGAAATCTAGTTATACACACGGACGACCAACGTGATCTGTTTGGTTCGGAGCTCGCGTTCCCTGACGCCCTTCTTGATGACGCCGCCAAATTTGATCAGCTCGTGAACGAGCTCGCCGACCGCTCGGCGCGGCGAAAGGCACATTCGGCGATTCCATCGCTCAAGCCCCTATTTTTAAGGCTAACTATTTCTCAACAACATCATGCCGTTATCGAGTTGACGTTCAAGACAATGTGCCACCTGCATGACGAAGGCAGGGATCATATCTGGGGTTACTACGTGCGTAACCTCGCAAGGCCGTTGTGGCTGTCAAAACCTGGTAACCAGGTCGATATGGTGATAGGAAACCCGCCGTGGCTTGCGTATAGTCATATGACCCCCGAAATGCAGGAGACATTTCGCTCCATGAGTGAGCGCAGGGGGCTTTGGGCGGGCGCGCAACTTTCTCCACATCAGGACCTGTCCGCTCTTTTCGTGGTGAGGGTTTGCGAGCTCTACCTCAGAAAGGGCGGACGGTTCGCCCTTGTTCTGCCGAACGCGGCCATCGATCGAGAGCACTACGCCGGGTTCCGAACGGGAACGTACAACGACGAACTCGGCGTTCTTAGTCTCGCTTTTAGCCCATCTTGGGATCTTCGCCGAATCAGGCCGCACTTTTTTCCCCGGGCTGCGAGCGTCGTGTTTGGAGCCAGATCTGATGAAGTCGAGCAGGGACAAAGGTTTGAGCAGCCGCCGAAATCTTGCGGGATGCCTGAACAGGTCGAAATCTGGACCGGAAAGCTAGACCTCATGAACGCGCCATGGCGTTCAGCGAAAGAATGGTTGACGCGGGCAAATGGCAAGGTCCGCCACAGCGGGCAGCTTTCGAAATCTCCCTACGCGCCGAGGTTCACGCAAGGAGCGACCCTTCTACCCCTCGTTGCGTTTGTGGTAACCGAAAAGGAGTCTTCGCCGCTTGGGCTTTCTCAGGGCAGAATGGCGGTCCAGTCCCAACGCAGCGTGAACGAGAAGAAGCCGTGGAAGGAGCTTCCTGCTTTGTCCGGCGTGGTGGAGAGCCAGTTTATACGCCCCATTTTCGCGGGCGAAAATGTCTTTCCCTTTTCGATAGGAAGGCCTATGCTCGCGGTAATCCCGTGCGACAACGCAAGATTGTTCAGTCAGGAATCGATTGATCTGTATCCGGGCCTTCAGCAGTGGTGGCTACAGGCTACGCAGGTCTGGGAGAAGAACCGGTCAAGCGAGCGGCTCTCCCTTATGGAACAAGCCGACTTTCAGTCAAAGCTCTCGAAACAGCTTCCTATTCCGCCGCTCAGGGTAGTCTACAACAAGTCGGGAATGCACATCTGCTGTGCCAAGCTCCGAAATCGTAGAGCGATTGCCACCCATGGTCTCTATTGGGCTTCCGCAGGATCGGAAGCGGAGGCTGATTACATCTGCGCGTTATTGAATGCGCCGGTCACAACGGAATTGACGCGACCGCTTATGTCTTACGGAAAGGATGAGCGGGATATCCATAAACACGTCTGGGAACTGCCTATACCCATGTTCGATGCGAACGACCAAATTCACAGGCGGATAGCAGAGCTTGGTTCAGCTTTGGAAAAAGTGGCGTCAGCCTTTGCCGTAAATGAGTCACTTCACTTCGCTGCCACTCGAAGGCACATACGTGAATTGCTGATGGAAACGGCAGCGGGCCAGGAAGTTAATGACCTTGCCTTCGACATCCTCGGATAAAGCTTAATACCGCGGCTTCATCTCTTGCGGTTCGGCCCACGACCCTTCTCACTGCTGCCCGTCCCGTAGCGACGGCTCGATACCGGGGAACATTTCAGCAGAGCGGCGCAGATCACCACACATTGAGGCGTTTAGTGGCTCTGACCGGAGGCGAGCACCGTTATATAGAGGCTGCCAGTTTCGCTGCTGCCAACAGCTGATTGTCGCGCCCGCAGGCAAATTCATCAGGAGACCACGACACCTCTACATCTGGGGCCACCCCGTGTCCTTCATATCGGTTACCGTGCCAAGTGATATACGCGGCTTTCGGGAGTATTGCCATATACCCCTCGCCGACTTTAAAACCTGAGCCGGGGATGAGCCGCCCGGCAGTTTCAATCCCCACGATCTTTGCCAGTCTGTTTTCCTTCGCGAACGCAGTGACCATCTCGCCGGCACTAACCGTGTGCTCGTTGACAAGAATCACAATCCGGCCGTGCCATGGCTGAGCCGGTAAGCCTTCGGACACTAGCAATACCGATGGGTCCCGGCGCGCAAACTTCAGAGCCATCGTCGCGATCGCCAGCGGATTCGGTAAATTCGTCGGCAGTCGGTCGAGCGTCTTCAGCTCCTCTTTTTTGTACCCTGTCTCAGCCTTCCTTCGCGAGACGGTGAATCCAATTGATTTCGGTATTCTGATCTGGCCCAGTTCGGCGGTTTGATTTGGCCCACCCCTGACGAACGGGTACTCTGATTCGGGCATAGCCCGAACGGAGGGGACTCGTTGGACTGGAGAGCGAAAGTGGAGTTATTCGAACAGAT
>JBBSEX010000076.1:0-9886 GCA_038239345.1 Bryobacterales bacterium | reverse complement strand
TCAAGATTCATGGAGGTGCGCTGGGACAAAGGGTTGTCGAGCAGTTTCCGCCACTCCATCAACCGTCTGACCCAATCTGGCCCGCGCTCCACGAACTGAAGCGTCAGCCATTTCCTGCCCAAACGCTCGCGATCATGGGGATCGTCAAGCGGTGGGAAGAGGCACGCTGCGCGGCCGCTGTGGCTGAATGCGGGACCGGTAAAACGCTCATCTCATTGGGGAGTGTGTTCACGCACGCGCGCGGGAAGCAGTTCACTGCGCTGACCATGGTCCCGCCCCAGTTGGTTGAAAAATGGGCGCGTGAATGTTTCTCAACGCTGCCCGGCGTTCGGGTCTTTTTCATTGATGGCGTGCGCAACGGCGCTTCCTCGAATGGCTTCACGGGAGTCAACGAAGTGAAGTTCCGTAATGGACGAATCGTCCGGGAAGGGCTGAAGACGACGTTGAGCGAACTTCGGCTGGCGAAGCGGCACCGCTCGGCGCGGGCACGCTGGAACGCGAATGTCGGCGCTCCTTCTATCTTCGTCATATCGCGAGAGCGGGCCAAGCTCGGCTACTTCTGGCGCCACGCTTACGGAACTCCCCACTCGGGGCCGTTTCATGGATGTGTCGTGAATCCGGATACCGGGAGACCGATCCTGACCTCTGACGATCAACTACGCCGGGCGGACTTCCGAAAGGTGAAGCACTCGGAGCTGATTCTGCCGGACTCGTGCTCTTTGGGCGCGACGAAGGCGAGGGGTCCTTTCTACAGTGCGCTGTGGCAAGCCGACAACGCGAAGATCCCACGTATGGCGCCGATGGAGTTTATCGGGCGATATCTCAACGGGTTCTTCGATTACGGCATTGCTGATGAAGTCCACGAGCTCAAGGGTGAGACGGCGCAGGGCAATGCCTTGGGCACGATGGCGTCCGCCTGCGACCGAACGGTGATTCTTACGGGGACGTTATTAGGCGGCTACGCCGATGACGTTTTCAACATCCTCTGCCGGGTCGAGCCCAAGCGGATGCGCGAGGAAGGATTCGATCATGGCGAGGCTGGCGTGCGGCAGTTCGCCAGCGTGTACGGCGTGCTCGAAAAGGTTACGACCATTGAGGCGGTGGACAACGCTTGCTCGAAGGCCAAGGTGACGACGACCGTGAAACGCCGACCCGGCGCATCGCCGCTGCTGTTTGGCGGCTTCCTGATGAACTTGGCCGCGTTTGTGTCATTGGAAGACATCTCGGATGCGCTCCCGCCGTACGTGGAGGAAGTCATCTCGGTCGAGATGGACCCAACGATGAAAGTGGCATACGGACAGCTTGAGGACGACGTTCGGGAAGCATTGCGCGCGAATCACGGGAACGCATCGGTGGTCAGTACTGCCATGAACGCGCTTCTGCTGTATCCGGACCGGCCGTTTGGGCTGGGAACGCTCTATGGGTTCGACCGGAATCCTGAGACGGGCGAGCGCGAACGATTCGTTATTTCGGAGCCTGTGGATCTGGACCAGGAGTTCGTCTACGCGAAGGAGCGGCGGCTGATCGAAGAGATCAAACGCGAGCTTGCGGTAGGCCGGAAGGTTCACGTCTTTGCCGTCTATACGAGGAAGCGGGACGTGACGCGGCGGCTCCAGCATCTTCTCTTGAAGGAAGGGATTCGCGTCGAGATACTGACCGCGGAAGTGCCACCAGCCGATCGCGAGGCTTGGTACGAGCGGCAGCTTCGGAATGGAATGCAGGTCTGCCTAGCGCACCCCAAGCTGTGCAGCGTCGGTCTTGATTTGTTGGACTTCCCGGTGCTGCTGTTCTACGAAACGGGCTACTCGACATACACGCTCCGGCAAGCCAGTCGGCGTAGTTGGAGAATTGGGCAGAAACGCCCGATTCGCGTTGGATTCCTGACTTACTCAGAGACGGCGCAGGAGTCGTGCCTACGACTGATGGGAAAGAAACTGATGGCGTCGCTGCCGATGGAAGGCAAGCTCCACGCCTATGGACTTCAATCCATGGACGCGGACGATGACCTACTGACCGCGATGGCACGCGATCTCGTAACACGTCAGGGCGTGGGCGAAGCTGCTGCAGACATTTGGCGAAATCTGGCAGGCCGACATAGAGGGACATCTGACGTTGCGGACGCAGCCTTGCCTTTGGCGCTCGAACCGCTGATAGAGATTCAGGAAGCCGACCCAGCGGAGATCGGGGCCTGGATTCGACCGGCGGGGCCGGCGGTTCAACTTTCTCTGTTTTGAAGGATGGCGACTATTTCTGGAGGTGACTCGTGTCCGCATTGGCAATGGTGCCGGTTCTACCGGAAAAGGTCTCTGGCCTTTCGCGGCGGCTGGCGGATCTGATCGAGCAGAGCGAGTCAGAAGGTGTCCATGGGCAACTTCCCGACGCCGCACGGGAGCAGGCCACCGGCCTGGTGGAGGCGTTGCGCCGTCGCATAATCCGCAAGCCTGACCACGATCATCGTTCGCTCTTCGATCTCGACGACAGGCTGATCGAACTGATGGGGCTGGTCGAGGAAGCAGCGGACGCGGGAGTCGAGATTTCGAAGGAACTGGCCCAGGAGATCGACACGTATCTGGAGGCCTATCGGCTCAAGGTGGATCGGATTGTTGGGTACTGGCGGTGGCAGCAATCGATTGCTGACATCTGCGGCAAAGAGTCGGAGCGACTTGCGGCCCGAAAAAGAGCGGCAGAAAATCGCGTGGCAAGCCTGAAGGGATTCCTGTTTGCCTTCATGATGGCTCGTGGGATCAAGAAACTGGAGGGCGAGAAGAGCGATATCGGGATGCAGCGAAATAGCATGGCATCCCTGATCGTCGACGATCCCCTGCAAATCGCCGAGCAATTCTACGAACGGCCAGTCCGCTTCACCAAGGCTGAACTACAGGAGATCGTCCATCAACTGGCGGATGGAGAAATCCGCCGTCGCCTGGAACTCGTGCTGAAAGACAAATGGGAAGTGAACGGTGAAGCAGTCCGCGCCGCGCTGATGAATCGGGAGCCGATTCTAGGTGCGCGGCTCGTGACTGGGAGCCACCTCCGCATTCGATAGAAATGTCGGCGGTATTCTCAGGTAGGGAGGTCGGGCGTGGTCTCATCGCCGGTTCATCCTCTTCAATTCGCCGGCGTCGCGTTCACGCTGGCCCTGCTGGTATTGGCGTGGGCAAGCCGGGGCCGGCTGAACACCATGGGGCTTGAGTTCGTCCATTGGAATCGGACGACCACTCGCGACAGCGTGGAGGCCCTGGCCTTTGGAGCGGTCTGCGGCGTCGCGGTCGCACTGCTGTTTCAGGCCCTGTATAAGAGCGCACCATTCCATTGGCAAGACGCTTGGATCGGAATCACTCTCGGTCCGCTCATGGAAGAAGTCGTGTTTCGTGGGTACCTCTTCGGCTTGGCTGAATGGGGGCTTCGGAAGCGAGTTTCTCAGATACGGTGGATCGCGGGTGTCTCGATAGCGGCCGTCTTCGCGCTCTGCCATCTTCCGAAGGCGGGCATCACGGGTCCGCAGATTGGCGTCATTTTTGTGATGGGCGTCGTCTACGCATGGCTGAGGATCAAGTCACATTCGACAACCTCGCCGTTCCTGGCGCACTCGGCGTACAACGCCATCATTTTCGCGGCAGCAGCGCTGCTCGCGTGAACTAAATCCAAATTCAGGTTGTGAGTCAGGGGAGCCTTCGGGCTTCCTTTTCTTTTCTCAGGAGAGCGATTCAATGATTCAATCCACAGAAGAGTTTCGTGGCCTGCTCAAGGCCGCGCGCAGAGCTGGTACTCCGCTTCTTGCCGTGCGGACGGCCGATCCGGCCAGCGCCATGGCCCAGGTCTCGGCCACCCTATGCGGCAAGACCGAGGCGCCGGTATTCGCGTGGGACATCATGGGCGGCATGGCCGCGCGAAACAAGGCGGCCAAAGATGCGTCGGCTCATGTGTTCGGCGAGAAGGCGGCCGTCGCTGGACCAGCAGATGTACTGTTGGCCCTTCACAAGGGCGCTGCGGCGAAACAGTTCGCCGACGCCATCGTGTTCTTCCACAATCCGCAGCGTCTGTGGGAACAAATCGACATCGTGCAGGGCATCTGGAATCTCCGCGACGTATTCAAGGTCGGTGGTCAGATGCTCGTGCTGGTGACGACGCCCGGTTCGGCGCTTCCAATTGAGTTGCAGAACGACGTGATGGTGATCGACGAGCCGCTTCCATCGGCGGACGATCTACGCGAGATCATTCCCGGCCTATTCGAATCAGCGGAACTCCCGACCCCTGATGTTGCCGTCGTGGACCAAGCCGTCGATGCCTTAGTGGGGCTCGCGGCATTTCCCGCGGAGCAGGCGCTGGCGATGTCGCTTTCAAAGAAAGGCTTGGATCTCGAGCGTTTGTGGGATCGAAAGCGCCAAGCCGTGGAACAGGCCCCGGGCTTGACCATCTGGCGCGGCGGCGAAACGTTCGCGGAAATCGGCGGCTGCGACAACATCAAGTGCTTTCTTACCGCTGTCCTGAGCGGCCAGGAATCTCCCCGTGTGGTGGTCTTTGTCGACGAGATCGAAAAGGCATTCGCCGGCACGGGCACGGACACGTCAGGCGTGAAGACTGAAATGACCGGGACGATGCTCAGTTGGATGCAGGATCGGGGAGCGGACGGCATCATCGCCATCGGTCCTCCGGGCGCGGCGAAGTCGATGATCGCGAAAGCCGCGGGCAACACAGCCGGAATTCCTACCGTGGCGTTCGATCTATCGGCGATGCAGAGTTCGTTGGTCGGTGGCTCAGGCGAACGACTGCGCGCCGCGCTTCAAGTCGTCGATGCAATCTCCCAAGGTAAAAGCTTGTGGATCGCGACGTGTAATTCGATCACGAGCCTGCCGCCGGAGCTGCGTCGCCGATTTACTCTGGGGACGTTCTTCTTCGATCTGCCGTCCGCCGAGGAGCGGGAGGCAATATGGAAGATTTACCTCGCGAAATGGAAGCTTGACGGCGAACGACCCAACGACGAGGGCTGGACCGGAGCCGAGATTCGGGAATGCTGCCGCAAGGCGTGGCGGCTGAATCTTTCACTGAAGGAATCGGCCGAGTACATCGTTCCGGTTTCGAGATCGGCGGCGGACCAAATTGAAGCACTGCGTCGGCAGGCATCCGGGCGATTCCTGAGCGCGGCGCGACCGGGAGTATTTTCGACGGAATCAAATGGCCCTGCTGCATCTGGCAGACGGGCATTTCGAGAAGCGGAATAGGAGGCAACATGAGCCAATACGAGGAACTCAAGACAACAATGACCGACCAACAATACTTGGTCGAGGCGCTCACGGAGATGGGCTTCAATCCCGAAGTGCAAACGGACGGAGCGGCGCTGAAGGGGTATGGTGGCGTGACATGGAGCAGGCCGGTCCAAGTCATCATCCCGAGGGAGCAGGTTCGCGGTGCGCTGGCGCCGGTCGGCTTCGGTCGGGATGAAACGGGCGTCTTCCAAGCGGTCATTGACGACCTGGATCGGCAGTACTGCGGATTGGACGCAAGCTGGCTCGGTCGACTGGCGCAGGGCTATAAGGAGCGGCAGACCATGGCGATGGCCAAGACCAAGGGCTACATATTCAGGGGGCGCGAAGTCGTTCAGACGCCGCAGGGACCCAAGGTACAACTGCGTTTCGCCGTGCGCTAACGAAGCGCGAGGAGAACCATCATGCAGGAAAAACTCATCACCATCGAAATCGACGAAAACGGCAACAGCTCAGTTGACCTCGAAGGCTTTCATGGTCAGGGCTGCGGCGATGTCGCTAAGGATTTCCGTGGCGGCGATGCCGTCACGCAATCCAGCACGAAACGCGAATTCTACGCGCAGACGGCCGCTGTGAAACAGTCGCAGCAGCGAACATAGGAGGCCAGCATGGGCGATCGAGCCTACGTGGAGATCGTGTGTCGCAAGAGCGACGCACCGTTGTTTGAAGCCATCGGATTCATCGAGGAAGTTCGGCCTGGACTGCCGAACATGGTGCTGGCGCTGGTTGATGCAGAAGCGTCTAACGGCAACTGCTCCGAACTCCAAATCCTGGCCGAAGATGGCATCGTGTTTCGGGGCTGGCACGATGCGGGTGACAACTACGACGGAGCCTGCTTCGCCGGCTTCGACGGAAAGTTCTACGAAGTGGCGCGGCGTAATCACAGCGATCTGCCGTGTATCGAGGTCCACGTAGACGGCACTGTCGATGCCGATCAGCTTCTCCTCGCCCGTGAGTACCTCAAGGCAGCAGATCAAGTTGCCGCTGATCTGGGCCTTCCTTCCGGTTCCGAATCGACGGAGGCAGCACCATGAAGACGGTTTTGCGAATCATTGAAGACAATGGCGGCCTGGATACTCTCACGTGGGTGAGGATCGAGAACACGCCGTTCCTGCCGCTTGTGATCGAGTCTCTTAGTGAACTGGGTCCGAACGGCCACCGGGCGTTGTCGATCGCTCACTACGGAGAGCAAAACGGCGACGCCATGCGGGACCCGGAGATTTGTGCCGAAGTTGTTATAGAGAACGGAGCGGCAAAACTCTGGCCATATTATTTCCGCAATGACTACGCTGGCGTGGAACGCTGGAGCCGCATACAAGACGCCGATGGGTCAATGACATGCCGTCCAGCGGAGACGCGCGACCTCGAGAGCTTCATGGAGATGTGGGACACAAACATCCGTGACCAAGGTTTCTTTGAGGCGTTTCAACGAGCGATGACGCAGCCATGCTGATCCACGGAGTTGTCGCTCACAGCCGGGTCAACGGCCCGGGCGTACGCGTCGTCGTCTACTTCCAGGGTTGCAATCTGGGTTGCACTGACTGTTGGAATCCATCGACCCACGCTTTTAGTGGTCCGTCGCGCGAGGCTGCCGATGTCGCCGAGCAGATTGCGCGAGCTAACCTGACCCATGCCATCGAGGGCGTCACGTTCTCAGGTGGCGAACCCATGCAACAAGCACCAGATCTGTTGGCGTTGATCCGACTACTAAAGCGTGCTCGGCCCGAAATAAGCATTGGCATGTACTCCGGCTACTCGGAGCGTGAATTGGAAAGCGGTCGCTTCTGGACTAGGTGCGGCTCTAAGCAAGACACGCGGCACCGGGTCTGGGGTGACATCAAGCAGTACCTGGACTTCGCGGTGCTCGGTCGATTCGTCGCTGCGAAGGCGAGCAATCTCCCCCTACGGACCAGTTCAAATCAGACTTTACGGCTCTTCAGCAACCGCTACCACGAGGAGCAGTTCAAACCCCTGGAATTCGAGGTTCACATCGAATCAGAGGGCCTCGTGCAGATTACCGGCTTTCCTCTCGCGGGCCTGCCCGTCTAGCAGTCCGCCCTTCCCCAAGTCAGTCGTTCCCAAATTCAATCCAAATCAATTCAGGAGGTGGCCAGCAATGGCGACTCAAGAAGCTCTCTTTTCGCGCGACAACCTACCCATGGTCGAGTTGTTTGCGCCAGTCACGGTGGATACCGCGCCGGCGGACCAGGGCAACAACGGACGCCCCCCAGGGCGTGCCGTTGTCCAGGACCCGGGTGTGGATCTGGCCAAGAAAACCGTTTGCATCAAGATGCGTCTGTCCACGATGGGCAACACGCGCAAGGTCTCAACCTCTCAGATCGAGGCGGACGCCGACAAGGATCTGCTGCGGGTGTCCAAACATCTGCTGGATTCAGTGGAGTTGAAGGCCATCGGCCGGTTCGACGGCGAGATCCGGCGATTCCTCTACAACATCTGCCTGCCCTTCGAGATCGGCATTCACCTGCTGCCTGTCGCAGCGCTCGAAACTGTCGAGGACCGCTTACGGAAGTTCGCCGAGGACCGTCAGGCTCTGGTCACCGCTTTTCTTGCTGTGTACCCCGGACTGTGCCAGGACGCGGCCAAACGTCTGCGCGGTCTGTACAACCCCGCCGACTACCCTCCGGTAGAGGAAGTCACCCGCGAGTTCGGGCTGTCCTGGCAGTACGTCAGCTTCGGCGTGCCGGATCAGCTCAAGGGCATCTCTCAGGAAGTGTGGGAGCAGGAACGTGACAAGGCCGCCCAGCGCATGGCGGAGGCGTCGTCCGAGATCCAGCAGGTGTTGCGGCAATCCATGGCCGATCTTGTCGCGCACATGGCCGAGCGGCTGAAGGATGGGGCGGACGGCAAGCCGCTGAAGTTCAAGCAATCGACCGTATCGAATCTCGTCGAGTTCCTATCGAACTTCTCATTCCGCAACGTCACGGACGACTCTCACTTGCAAGACCTCGTGGGTCGCGCCCGCGATCTGCTCCAAGGCGTAGCAGCGGACGATCTCCGGACGAGTAATGACATGCGAGCACGCGTGCAGCAGGGAATGGCCTCCCTTGCTAAGGATCTCGACGGAATGCTGGTGAAGTCTGGCGGCCGCAAGATGCGCATCGCGGAGGAAGAGTCCGTCTAACCGACGGTTTGGCCCCAATCTGCGTAGGCACCTCTGCGGGAGGTGCGTTTCTCACTCATCCGCGAGCGCCAGATTCGGCCGCTGTGCTATCTCGACGGTTCGCTTCGAGGGCCACCGATGGCGGTTAGCAGTCTTCTAATCTCTGCCTTCAGCAGGATAGGTGACCTGAGTTCCGGTTATCTTGCCCCAAGGCGTAAGCTTGTGAGGTTGTGTCCGAGTGGTGCTTGTGATTTCACGCACTTCAATCCCGCGCGCCAACAGCGCATCCGCGATCAGGGAGCGATGACAGCGCCAGGGAACGGCTTCCGCGCACATAATGGCGATCCGCTCCGACTCCGCAAGTTCTATCAGATTGTCCAGATGTTTTCGGAACTCCGGCGTCTGCATGTAATCGGCGAAGCCACGGAAGCTGGCGTTATGCCATCCGGCGTTGAGGGAATCGGGGCGCGCATGCCGGAACCCACCCAGACCGGGCATATAACGGTAATGCAGGCGGGCGGAATGCAGAGCGGGCGACAATTCGCTCCGGTTGAACTGCGGATTGTGGCGCGAACGCGGGACAGTGCGTACATCGACCAGTCGCTTTACCTGATGGGCTTTTAGAAGATGGATGAACGTCTTTACCGGACGCGTGGAGTGCCCAATGGTCATCACAATCAGCGGCATTGGCGTCGCGGGTCCTTCCTGCCCACATACTTCTTAAGGCGTCCTGAAGAAGGCTCTAGGTGCCGTAGCCGCGATGCGGCATCGCTAGGAGTTGTTGGTTTTCCGGCCAGGAGATGGTCAATAGGAAAACGGAATCGTCCAGCGATTCGACCTGATGCTTGATCGAAGCCCCAACAGTAATAAGACTCCCCACTTGCAGGTCGTATGCCTGCCCCTGCGCGCTGTAGCGTATATGCCCCTTCAAAACCTGTACGGAACTCGTGCCGTCGACATGATGTTCCTTCATCTGGGCACCGGTTGCCATCGAGATCAGAACCACTCGGAAGTCATTTTTCTTATATAGGGTCTTGGCATGGATATCGGAGGGCCATGGCTTCTGCTGCTCCGAATCAGCGATTTCGTGCGTCAGGTCAAAGCGCGCGAGGTCGCTGGTCATGTTGCCGTCATCGCCTGAACCTGGAATCGGCATTGGTAATTTCTCTCCTGGCTCGCAGTATCCACCCTTTCTGCCTCGTTGCGCAATGGTCCGGCGTTCCTGAATCTCTCTCCCCGTCGCGTGGTCGCGCATGGAATGAGCTATGCACGGCAATGCCGGGCGCGCCATAATAGAACCCGGTAATCTGATCGGAAGCATTGCTGCCGCTTTCAGCGCGGGAATTGAGGAGGGCATATCCTGATCGACACGTCCCCCGAAACTGCGAGTCTCTCTCCGTGGTGGAGACACTCGGCCATCCTGGTAATGATCGGTGGCTTCTCGGTTTTAACTCTTGTCACAGTCCTGACCTACACGAACGCTCCGCCCATTCCCGAGCAG
>JBBSEX010000075.1:0-10138 GCA_038239345.1 Bryobacterales bacterium | reverse complement strand
GTTTCATCCATCCGCCACGACCCGCCGACGGTCCTGGCGAACCGGTTCCAGCGCTTCTCGAATTCCGGAGAGTAATACAGTACCCATCGCAGAATCGTCGTGTGCGCCATACCAATGCCGCGTTCGCCCATCATGGCCACCAGATCGCGGTAGCTTAACTTGTAGCTGAGATACCAACGAACGCATAACACCACGATCTCCAGGTCGAAATGCCGACCTTTGAAAAGCTGCTCTATCGGTACGAATCGTGACACCTGTCCATCATCGGTAACTTAGGCTGGCCGCTTTTGCACCAGAGCCCAAGCGAGTGTATCGCCGGTATGCGACACCTTGGGAAACATTTGAAAAGCTGGAAAACGCCGGTCAGTATCTGAAAGCAGGTGAAAGTTTGGAAGCCTTGCGGGAGCAAGCGAAAGCGGAAAGCGACACCGATTCAGCGCGTAGGATGCAAGCGGCCAAACGGAAGCTATTCAGTATCATCCAGGAGAAGCGAAGTGCATAAAACCACAGAGGCTGCGGAAATGCCGGTCCGTGGAAAACGAGGAAAACCAAGAGCAGGTTTTCCGTCGTTTCCCACCGCCCTTGGAAATCGCTGCTGCGATTCCCACAGTCCCGCAGCCCCGAGGGGAGCGGATGGAAAAGTGGAAATCCAAAAGCAGGATTCCCACTTTTCCACCGCACGAGTCTCTATAGGAATCCAAACTAAAAAAGGAGACCAGCGGAACGGAACCTTACGGCTCCTTCAGGCTCATTCTTCGATTAGAAAATGCTGTCGCAATCAGAATCTCGGGGCCAGGGGGGACCGAACGCGGGTCTCATTCAAACTCGGGTATGCCAGATGACAACGCGTTGACAGGCGATCCCCGGCGCGGAATTTGAAAGGTCCTTCTTTCCGATTAGTCCTGGCCGGACCCTTTATGGGGTCTGGTTCGCCATATCAGCCCCGCTTTTGCTCAGTGCGCTTTTTCCTGCGCCGCCGCAACTCGTTTGCGACCTCCTCTCTGAACAATGCGCGGCCGGGCAAGCGGCAACAGTTCGGCGCACAGCCACTCAAGATAATCGCGGGAGACCTTGTGAACCAGAACTTCTTCATAGTTCAGAGTTATGAATAACCAAAAGTCTCGTTCCTCCACGCTGAGTTCGCCCGTGATCGGGTCGGGCGTTGCGGCGAGCCGGCTTTGTTCAACCCAGCGATACACAATCCGGGCATTCCTGCCAATTGCTTCCGCGACCTCCGCGATCGAATAGAACACGTGATCGTTCTCTTTAGGACCCTCGTCTCCGCGATTCTGATTTAGGCGTTTGAGCTTCTCTCGAACCGAGCGAACGCTTCGACCGAGCTGAGCTGCCAGTTCCGCAATGCTCTGGCGTGGTTTATGTGAGCGGATGCGGGCGATTTCCTCCTCTCGCCACTGTCGCCGGGACTGCTGTCCGGCCGTTGTACTGAGATCCAGCGCTAGCGCTCGATCCCAACAAGCTTGCCTCTGCCACCCGGTTCGTAGGCAGATTTGGTCGATTGCCCGCTGCTTGGCATCGGAGTCGCCGCGATACCCCTCGCGAAGAACAGCGTCGAGATAGCGGGTCCAGCGATACCTGACGCGGTGACCAGTTACGGTTGCCGGAGAAGGAGATTCAGGATTTAAGCCGGGAATCGATTTGTATTCGCCAAATTCGGGCTCTGCTTCCGAGAACGGGACGGACATTAGACACCTCACGATTCGCGAAATCGCCGCGTGCTCCTCAAATGAAAGAGCGTTGGAGCAGTGAAAAGCTCAGAATATTTATGAGCACTAATTACGCCCCTAAGCAGGATCAGTTTTGGAAAATACATTAGCCGGAGCCGAGCGTGGCTCGTGACGATGAAGTTCGCCCAGCTCTTTAACTGGTGTGGTGATCGGGGCGTTGTTCAATCCACGAAGGCCGAAATTTCGATCACCTGCGTGTTCACACCAGAACGAGACCGCTTTCCGTACTGCGGAGCGCAGCCCGATATGCACGGGGCCGAGCACGTATCGTTCGCCCCGGCACCGTGCCACGAAAACACCTTCTTCAATGCGAATCGAAGGCTTGGCGTTGAGGTCGCTTATGATCCTTCGAAGGTTCAAGTCGTGCTTCTCTTCAAATGCTCTTGGTCCGAGCGTGTGGTAAGAGTCTTTGCCGGAACGGACTGCTTGTAGTGGCAATTCTGCCTTTCCGTTACCCGAATCCCTGCCTCACGGCGCGTGAATGAACTCGGCGCTTGATTGAGTTAGTCGCGCATGCAAGTAACGGCTGGTAGTCGCAAAAGAAGCTTGGGCCAATGTAGCTTTGACGAGATGAATCGGTGAGGGTGGGGCTGGGCCTTTTCCGATAAAACCCGAGGGCAGTCAAATGCTGTCAAATGCTTGACACAGTGTGAGTCACGGCGATAGACTTCCAGGCGAGAGGATGTCTTGGGAGGCAGATGAATATGCGCGCGGCGAAAACAATATCAGCTTGGTTTGCTATGGCTCTAATCTCGATCTTTCCAGCGGCGGGACAGTTCAGCAGCTCCATTCAGGGCTTGGTGACGGACGCGAGCGGCGCTGTCGTACCGGATGCAAAAGTGACGGTGCTGAATATCGCCACCGGTGTGAGCCGCAGCACACCAACTAGCAGCGCGGGACTGTATCGGGTGCTCGATCTGGGTCCGGGTGAGTACCGCGTTTCCGTTTCAAAGGAGGGATTCTCGACTGCCGAAACCGCTACGATTGCGCTGGGCGCGAGCGAGAGCGGCCGCGCCGACGTCTCGCTGACAGTAGGCTCTGTCGGCGAAAGAGTAACGGTGGAAGCAAACGTAGTCCAGGTTGAGACGGAACAGGGCCGCGTCTCCGGACGTATCGAGACACAGGAACTCCGCGACCTTCCGTTGAATGGCCGCAATCTCTACAACCTCCTGGCGGTTCAGCCGGGCGTCGCCGGCCGTGGACTGGCAACCACTTTCGGAGCGGGCGGCGGAGGAGCAAACAACGATTCGTTTGCCGCCGAGAACGGACCTCAAATCTACGCGAGCGGCCAGCGCACCGAATCGAACAGCTTCACCGTCGACAACACCAGTGTTAACTCTGCGGCCCGTGGAGGCGTCGCGAACCTGACGCCCAATGCCGATTCGGTGGCGGAAGTTCGCGTGGTATCGAATAACTTTTCCGCGGTCGACGGGAGGAATAGTGGCGCTCAGATCGAGGTGATTACCAAGTCCGGGACCAACCAGTTTCACGGAGGCGCGAGCTACTTCTTTGAGAACAACACACTGGGAGATCGCAACGAATTCGAGGCGAAAGTTCCCGTATTCCGCCGCAATGAGTTCGATTATTTCATCGGCGGACCGATCATCAGAAACCGCACTTTCTTCTTCACATCCTATGACGGCCTGCGGCAATCTGGGGCGCGCGCGTCGTTGGTAACGGTGGAAACGCCGGCATTCCGGGACTTCGTACTGCGGACGCGACCGAATAGTATTGCCGCAAAATTGCTCGGTGGCTTCCGCCCGGCGGTCGATCCTACGGTGAACCTTCGCGATCTGGGAAGCCCGGCGCCGGGCGTAAATATCATCGGTCCCCTGGACGGGATTGCAGACGTGGGCAGCGCGGTCTTTGCGCCCGAGGCATACCGCAATGGGAACCAGGTGACGGTGCGGATTGACCATGAATTGCGGCCGGGAAAGGACAAGCTCTACGGTAACTTCTATCGAACTTTTGCGGACACATTGAACGGCGGCATCCGGCCCGCATTCAACCGTCCCGGCCATGAGTACGGCACATACCTCAGTCTGAACGAGACGCACATCTTTGACGCGACAAAATTGAATGAGCTGCGCGCCGGCGTGGCCCGGGTGGTCGGTCTCTCCGATGTGCCCCCGCATCTGGAAATCCCGGGGATCAACATCACCGCAGCCACGGGCTTCTCGACCAGCAGCTTTCCGTCCGGATATTACCAGACCAACTTCGATTACAAGGACACGTTTTCCTGGGTGCGAGGGGCGCATACCTGGAAAATGGGAGGCGAGTTGCGGCGTGTGCGGGCAGACTCGCACAACACCACCAACTTCATTCCGAACTACACATTTGCAAGCATCCTCGACTTCGCCGATGATGAGGCGCTGCAAATGGTACGCAAAGTCGATCCGCGCACGGGGGATCCGGCCGTAAACGTGGTGGGCCTTCGCAACTACGAATGGGCGTTGTTCTTCAACGACGACTGGAAGGTAACGCCGAAACTATCGCTGAACCTCGGATTGCGATACGAAAACTTCGGATCGCCGATCGAGGTGAATAATCTGCTGCGGAATATCATCTTTCCGCAGGCTCCGTCGCTCTCGGCGGGGTTGGCCGATGCAAAAGTCGATATCGTCCAACATCTGTCCGGCAGAGACAACAAGGACTTCGCGCCCCGGCTGGGGTTCGCTTGGAATCCGGACGGCAAAGGCGTGCTCGCGATTCGCGGCGGTTACGGCATCGCGTACGATCGCCTGTTCATGACTCCCTTGCTCGATTTCCGCGACAGCCCGCCACTCCGAGCCGATGTGACGCTGGGCAGTCAGTTTGGAACGGCGTTTACATATACTCTTGGCGACACCTCCAAGCCGGGTCTGGGATATCCGGTGGACGCTTCGCTGCGGCTTGGTCTGGATGCGCACAATGGCCTGAAAGGCGTACGCGCTTCAATCCGGGCCGTGGATCCGAATCTGAAGAACGCCTACGTACACAACTGGTTTTTCGGTATCCAGCGAAAACTTTTCGGCGGTTTTGTGATCGAAACGGATTACCTGGGGTCAGCCGGTCACCGGCTGTACAACCAGAACAATATCAACCGCTACGCCGGCGACTTACTGGACGGGCGCTTCAACGGATTCAACCCCAGCTTCGCGGCGGTGAACTATATTTCGGCGTCAGCGAACTCCATTTATCATGGCGGCTCGCTCACGGTGCGGCGGCAATACGCGAAGGGCTTTACATTCCAGTCGTCGTATACGTTCAGCAAGGCTATCGACGAATCGGACGATTTAACCAATCTGTCGAATTACCAGGACGCATCGAACCGGCGGGCCGACCGTGCGCTCGCCGGTTTCGACGCGAGGCACAAACTCAGTGTCATCGGACTGTGGGACATGCCGTTCTTCGCTTCGAGGCGCGGCATCGTCAAACAGACATTGGGCGGATGGCAACTGGGCGGCTTCGCGATTTTGCAGAGCGGAGCACCGATCTCTGTCTCGACTAGCGCCGCTTATCCGCGCGGGGATTTCAACGCAGATGGGACGGCCGGCGACCGCCCCAACGCGCCAACAGTAGACGTGCCGCGGAGCGGATGGTCGCGATCACAATACTTGAACGGCATCTTCAGCGCTCCAATTTTTCCCATCCCTGCACCAGGCACCGGAGGCAATCTCGGCCGCAATACATTTCGCGGGCCCGGGTACGCACAGATCGACATGTCGCTCTCCAAGCGGTTCCCTTTAACGGAGCGGATTTCGTTACAGTTCCGCGCGGAGGCGTTTAACGCACTCAATCACGTTAACTTGAATAACCCGACACTGGATCTCTCCAGTATCAATTTCGGGAAGTCGACTTCGGCGCTCATACCCCGTCAATTTCAACTTGGATTGAAAGTCATGTTTTAGGAGCGTGCCATGCAGCGAAGACAGTTTATGCTCGGACTGACGGCGCTCGCGGCCAGCGGCGCCACGGCATCTAAAACCAGAATCGTCAAGATAACCAGTACGCCCATTCAGGGCCGCTTTCACAAATTTGTAGCGATGAATGCATACGATCAGGTTCCTAAAGGGCACACCTACGAGCATTCTTTGATCCGAATCAAGACCGCCGACGGCGTGGAAGGAATTGGTGCTGGCCTATATGCGCCGGTCACGGCGGCAGTGCTCGAAGAAATGCGACCGCTGCTGGGCGCGGATCCGCTGGATGTCTATCACTTGGAAGGCGGGCGCATCGTCGGGCGCTCCCCGCGCTTCGATGCGCTGCTGCGTAAACATTGTTATCTGGATGGGCCGCTGTTCGATTTGATCGGGAAGCTGACCGGAAAGCCGGCCTGGGCCCTGCTGGGCAACGCAGTGCGCGAGCGGATTCCGGCGTATGACGGCACCCTCTATCTGAGCGATGTCTGGTTTCACGATCGCGGAGTTCCCGCCGTGGTGGAAGAGGTTCAGGAGGCCGTGCGGAAAGGCTACGCGGGCGTGAAGCTGAAACTGGGGCGCGGTCTGAAATGGATGCCGAAGGAAGACGGCCTGGCGCGTGACGTCGCAGTGGTGAACGCGGTGCGCGCGGCCGTGGGCCCGGACATTCGCATCATGGGCGATCCGAACAACGGGTACAAGGATGATTTCGAGGGCGCCTGGAAACTGCTGCAGGGAGTGCGGCAATCGAACCTCTACTGGATTGAAGAGGCGTTTCCGGAAAGCGTGGACGGGTACACACGCCTGAAGGCAAAGATCGCCGAAGCAGGCATGCAGACGTTAATTGCCGACGGCGAAAATCTAAGCGAGCCGGCGCCTTTCTTACCCTACATGAAGCCAAAGCGCCTGATCGATGTCGTTCAGATGGATATCCGGCGAGGGGGATTTCTGTCCAACCTCGAGTTGTCCGAAATCGCCGGTGCGGCGGGCGGCGTATCGATTCCCCACAACTGGGCGTCGCAGATCGGCGTGATCATGGGCTTGCACCTTTCCAAGGCAGCGATCGATGTTCCGATGGTGGAAGACGACCGATCGACTTGCGACGTCCTGAAGGTCGAGGGCTGTCGTTTTGAAAAGGGAACGTACGCTCTCGCTGACACACCAGGGCTTGGTATCAGCGTCGATGAGAAGACGTACCGATCCAAATACGCGGCCGCTGAAGTCGCCGTGAGTTAGGTTTATTTCTTCATCAGTATGCGGAAAAGGTTGGTCACGATCCGTCGATTATCCTTGCGATCGATGTATTCGTTGTAGGCCCACGGATCGCCCAGCGCGAAAACCTGGCCTTTGTCGGTGTGGGCCAACGCCATGATCGGCGTTGCTTTGTCGCTCAAGATCACCTCGACATCGCTAGAAACTTTCAGCGGTGCGATATCGACCAGGTAGAGCATTAAGCCATTTTCAAAAATGGGATGCGGTCCGGTTATTGTCAGGATCCCTTTGCCCGCGACCTTCGGATACGTGGCCTCGACGAACTCGATGCCAAAGTGCGCCGCAAGCCGATTGAAATGCTCGAACTCCGCGTTTCCCTTATCGTTCCCCAACAAGACGAGGCGACCGCCGTTCTTGACCCATCGCTCTATGGCGTCGATTTCGGCCGGCTCAATATACTTGGGATCGTCGGTCTCGGCAGGGGTGTCGGGATCGACGATGATGAATACGTCGATACCTGCTAGCGCCTCCCGCGTGGCCCGCTCCTGCACTGTCCGCAGCTCCGCTCCGAGTCCCTGCAGCAATTTGCCGAACTCTGAAAATCCTCCGGGCCGCTTGCCGTCCCAGCGGTAATGATCGGGCATTTTGCTCTCATTATTATGAAAGCCATCGACGGCAACTACGGTCTGCGCGAACGCCGCCGTCGCGAAAAACATAAGCGCACAAACAGGCTTGATCATCTGAAGTCCCCGAGGTCCGCGGGGATCCATATCCGAAAACGTTCGATTCTCGCCGGCCATTCCGCAGATGAACCGGTAACTTTTCGTTCCTACACTGCAATGCACTGACCACGGCGGGGAAAGCACGGCCTGCCGATCGCGAACAACCAGGTGGCGCGTTCGCGTTGGCTCGCCCAACAGATGAATGAGCATGTCCGCGCCGAGATCGAAATAGAGATAGATTTCAGAACGACGCAGGTGCGTGTAGGGAGCCACGTGTTCCAGATGTTACCAGGCTCTAGCTCTGTGTAGCCCATCACGAGCTGACAGCTCTCGATGCCTCCTTCGTGTATATACTGCACCAGCCTGCGTTTGGATGCGTTGGCGGCAAACCCAATTTCGTGGACACTTGCTTCGGCCAGGCCTGCTTTGCGTGTGGGAAATTTTCGGTGAGCGGGGGCGCTCAGAAGATAGAACGCCGCCTGTCCGCTCGGGCAGGTTGAAACCTCACCCGCTCTTCACCCGTGCCAATGTACAGGCAGTCAAGATGGTTCATCGGGTAGCTTTGGTCACCGGCAGTGATCAGGCCTTCATCGCCGATATTGATAATGCCAACTTCGCGCCGTTCTGTGAAGTAACTTGTTCCGAGCTCGCGGAAGGCCGGGAACTCGATTTCGGTCTGAGGTACGATGCCGCCAGCTATCAAGCGGTCAAGGTCTGTGTACGCCAAGCGAATATGCCCGGGAACAAACAGGTCGTCAATCAGGAAATTGTCGCGCAACTCCTCAGTATTCATGCGTTCGAGGTCCGCTGCGCGTGGAGACGATAGGATCTTCATGGAAGGACCCTCAGTATCTGGCGGTGGCAATATGGGATTCTACCAGGAGACTTGAAGCAGTGAGACCGCTTCACGTGGGAGCGTGATGTCCAGCTTAGTGACGCCTGCCGTGGTGTCGATCCATCGCGGCGAATCGAGTTGTTGCAACTGCCGCGCAGCTTCGAGCGCAGTATTCTGCTCTGCATTGGGAGACTGTGGCGAACCCATGCGCTTCCACCCAGTCCAGGCGTTGCTGTGTGTTTCGTCGATTCGGTAGTGGCGTAACAATACCCGTCGAGTGGCTGCGGGAATGCCGGTGATGTCGACTTGCACATTCGCCGCCGGACCTGGCAGGTCGTCGTCATGATAGTTCCACGCCAGAAGCGAGATCGCTCTGTCCGAACGGACCGCCAGCGCATCCACGTCTGGTTTGTCTCGCACGCCCTCCTTTAACAAGCCCGTTAGCGGCACCCGGTTATTACTATCGGTTTTGATACGACGGTCCCCCATCATTCCAGCCATGCGGAACAGGTTCAAGATAGGCTTGTCGATACCGTTGGTCGCCAGTGTCCGGAAACCATCAAAGTACGGCTGGTCCTCGAATTCAAAGGCCCATGTCAGCATGCCCGCAATGTTCGTCTTGGCGCGATCCGCCAGCTCGAAGATGTTCTTCATCATCACGGCCGTGTAGGCGGGATAGAGCGTTCCGTTGCGATACGCGTTCTGCGGATAAACCCGCGCCGAACACGCTGCGCAGCCTTCCGGATCCGACTCACTTAGCACGATGGGTAGGCTTCGAAACTTCGGAAACGCACTCACGATCTGAAATCCCTTATCCACGTCTTCGGCATTCTTCGAAAGCCCCATGCACACATGGCCTTCAGCAACAGTTGGGCGGCCTTTTGCGTGGTTAGTGATGAAGTCCAGCGGTGCACCGCTAGCGCCAGTTGCGAAATTCTTTCCGGTTGAACAATGCTCCAGAAATTGCCGGAGGAACGTCGCTGCGCGAGCGTTAGCCGGGCCAGTGGAAGCAGGTCCCCCGACCTTGGCCGTTGGCAGCGCACGCTTCACTGCATCCGCGGCGTAATCGTAAAGCTTGTCGAATTCTTCAGGCGTCCCGTGCCAGTAAGAAATATCCGGCTCGTTCCAGACCTCCCAATACCAGGACTCAACCTGTTCTCTGCCGTACTTCTGAACGCTATGACGCACCCACTGGTACACGAGCTCGCCCCACTTGCTGTAATCTTTGGGCGGGTACGACCAGCCGATAGAGTAGTCTCGGTTAGCAGCACCCGGAATCCAGGTGGGATGATACGGCTCCGGTTTCGACGACAGAGCCTGTGGCATAAATCCGATCTCGACGAACGGCTTCGCGCCGGCTTGCAGATACGTGTCGAAGATTCGATCGGCTATGGGCCAATCGTATACGGGCTTTCCGGACGCGTCCTCCGTATAAGCATTGGTCGATCCCCATTTCAAGCCGGGCGTTCCATCACCAGTCGCGAGCATGAAATGAGTACGAATGAAAACAGGAAAGGCGCTCACCGCCGCTAACTCGCCAACTAGTGTAGTGTCTCATAATTAGCTGGACTTTCGTTTACGGGACTTCGGGAGGGTGCAGCCGGGCATTTGTTCCAGAGTCTGACGGCAGCGGGCGAGTTTGGCGACGATGGATTCGACCGTGGCGGTCCAGACGAAAGGCTTGGGTTTCTCGTTCCAGACGGCCAGGAATTCTTCAATCGCCGC
>JBBSEX010000074.1:0-10159 GCA_038239345.1 Bryobacterales bacterium | reverse complement strand
TCTCGGCAAAGAAGCGATCATGAACATCCTCTACTTCCGCTTTGCAAATTCGTTCCTGGAGCCGATCTGGAACCGGAACTACGTGGCCAGTGTTCAGGTGACCATGGCCGAGGATTTCGGCGTGAAAGCCCGCGGGGCATTTTATGAGAGCGCTGGTTGCCTGCGCGACGTGATCCAGAACCACCTCTTTCAAATCGTTGCACTCCTTGCGATGGAACCGCCGGCCGCCAGGGACTTTGGAGCTGTCCACACGGAGAAGGCTAAAGTCTTTCGAGCAATGCGCCCGCTGAAGAGCGATGACATGGTGCGCGGTCAGTACGCAGGCTACCGCGACGAGACAGGTGTCGCGAAGAAGTCGGACGTCGAGACGTTCTGTGCGCTACGTCTTTCCATCGACTCATGGCGCTGGGACGGGGTGCCATGGTATCTCCGCTCTGGCAAATATTTGCCCGTAACCGCAACCGAAATACTTGTGGAACTGAAGCCTCCGCCGCAGAAGCTTTTCGCCGACTCTGACCCGACCTCCGGCAGAGCGAATTACCTTCGCTTCCGTCTTTCCCCGAACGCGGCTATCGCCTTCGCCGCTCGCGTGAAGCTTGCGGGGAAGGAGTTCGTCGGGGACCAGCGAGAACTCTACTTGTCTGACGAACAACCCGGAGAGGAAGCGCCTTACGAGCGGCTCTTGAGCGACGCAATGATCGGTGACGGCGCGCTCTTTACAAGAGAAGACGCAGTCGAGGCTTCCTGGGCGGTGGTCGATCCGGTCTTGAAGCATCACCACCGGGTCCACGCCTACAAGCGAGGCAGCTGGGGGCCGAAAGACGCTGGCGCGATCCTTGGGCCGAATGATTCCTGGCACAATCCTGCAGTCACGGCGTGACGCAATGAAACATGCGTTGCCCGGTATCCTAACGATCAACGGCGGCTCATCGAGCATCCGATTCGCGATTTACGAGGCAGGTGAAAAAGCGACAAGCAAGCTCAGAGTGAGGCTCTCCGGCAAGATCGACCGCGTTGGCCTTGCCGGCACAAATCTAACCGCCGACGATCCGACAGGAAAAGCAAAAGTCCTCGAGCCCGTTGCTGCCAGGAGCCATGCCACGGCAGTGGACTTCTTGGTGGACTGGTTGAGTTCGCAACCGGCTTTCAAATCCGTAAAGGCGGTAGGACATCGCGTAGTGCAGGGCATGAAGCACTCCGAACCAGTGCGCATCACGCCGAAGCTGCTTGCGGAACTTCACCGAATTACGGCGTACGATCCTGATCACCTTCCGCGCGAGATTGCTCTCATCGAGGCGTTAAAGCGGCGGCACCCAAAGCTGCCACAGGTCGCGTGCTTTGACACGGCATTTCACCGCACGATGCCTCGTATCGCGAAGATCCTCCCGATCCCACGGCGCTACGCGGCGAAGGGAATCGAGCGCTATGGTTTCCACGGTCTGTCCTACGCATACCTGATGGAAGAGCTCGGCAAGTTGGACCCGGGTGCATTGAAGGGCCGGGTAATCCTCGCGCATCTTGGCAGCGGCGCCAGTCTGGCGGCCGTCCGCAATGGGAAGAGTATCGATACCAGCATGGGATTCACCCCAGCGGCAGGGCTCATGATGGGCACACGCACGGGAGACCTCGACCCAGGTCTCGTCTACTACCTCGCGCGCGCCGAACACGTGACCGCCGCGAAATTCCAAGAGATGGTGAACCACGAATCGGGATTGCTTGGAGTATCCGGAACCAGCTCCGATCTGCGCGACTTATGCGCACGTGAACGCGTCGATCTCCACGCAGCCGACGCAGTGGAGCTCTTCTGCTACCAAGCGAAAAAGTGGATCGGCTCTTTTGCCGCTGCGCTGAGTGGACTGGATACGCTGGTCTTCTCGGCGGGCATTGGTGAAAACGCACCCCGCATCCGAGCGCGAATCTGCGAGGGGCTCGGTTTCCTCGGCATCGAAATTGATCGTCTGCAAAATTCGAAGAATGCGCCTGTGATTTCGAAGGACACCGGGCGAGTCAAGGTGCGAGTGATCCGAACTGACGAGGAGCTTATGATCGCCCGGTCTGTCAGCCGCCTTCTTAAACTCGGCTGAATTCGGATGTCATGATTCCGGCGAAATTGGCGCTGGCAGAACGAATTGCGCGATGGTTCCACCTTGTGGATTGTTTTCGAGCCAAATCCTTCCCCGATGAGCCTCGACAAATTCCTTGCAGATGGATAACCCCAAGCCGAGCCCATCGGCGGAACTGGATTCAAGGGTGTAAAACTTTTCAAATACGCGACCAAGATCTTCCCGCGCCACACCTCGCCCTCGGTCGGCCACGGAAACATTCAACTCCCCGCCTGCCAAATGGCTGGCCAGATGGATCGGTTGATCGGGCGAGGAGAATTTAAATGCATTGCTGAGGAGGTTGATTAGAACTTGCTTAATTAGTTCAAAGTCCATTGGAACCAGAGGCAGATCCGGCGAAATCTCAATCGAAACGCGTCGCGTCTGAGCCACGGTTCCCGACTCTTCCAATGCCGCGCCTACCACGTCAAATAAATCACAGGGTTCAAGTCTGACTCGCGACACACCGGCCTGAAGGCGGGTCACGTTCAACAGGTTGTTCATCAGTCGATGTAGGCGCTTCGCTTCATATTCGACCGTTTGCAAGAGTTGGCGTTCATGAGTTCGCTCAAGGGGCGCGGTTGGATTCAACATACCGCTTACCGCCGCAGTGATCGCGGCCAGCGGCGCTCGAACCTCGTGGGAGACCGCCGCAAGGAGCGCATTCTGAACCCGGTCCGATTCATCGAGGAATCGTTGACGGCGTACTCTTTGTTCCAGGAGCCCTCGGTCAAGAGCTAAAGCTGACTGCCCAACGAATCCAGCCAAAAGCTCGCGTTGCTGTGTGGAGAACCAAGCGTCGGGGCGGGGCATCAATGCCAGTACTCCGATGACCCGCCCCCGAACGGCGAGAGGGATGTAGTGGGCGAGCGCGTCTGCTACCGCGGTGGTATCCGAACCCGCTTCCTGGCCATGCTGCCAGCACCACATGGCTGCTTCCAACTCCTTAGCCGTTGCTGAGAAATTGTGGCTTCGAAATCGCTGTACCAGCGACGTGTCCGTGCCTTGATCCTCAAGCATGAAGATGGCTGCCGCGCGGTGGAAGCTGGTTTCGATCTGCTCGCCGATAACTTCCAACGTCTCTTCCAGGGTGCTTGTCAAAGTGAGCGATCCGCTGAATGCCGCAAGCGCAGTCAGCTTGAGGTAGGTCAGGCCATTTTGAATAGCCAGGGATGCAATTTGTGCTGCGGCCAAACCATTCTCCAAATCCTGCTCAGTAAACTCCCCGCCCGCCTCTTTGTTGTGGACCTCAAAAAAAGCAATTACTTCTTTCCTCCCGTCTAGAATCGGAATGCACATTCCGGATATCACGTTAAGCCGCTCACGCAACTCCGCCAGAATCACCGGGTCATTCAAGGCGTCCTCCGTCAGATAGGGTTTTCCATTTGTGAGGACCCAATGAGACCACCCGGTTCCAGAAGCGTAATCCTGGGATAAATTCACAACAGTAAGTACTCCGCGCGAGACCTGCAAAAAATGGTTGCAAACCATTCCCTTCGCTGTTCGCAAACCCGCGCAGCCGCTCTCGGCGTTTGTGAGTTCCAGCATCTGCTCCACGAGCGCATCCAGCAAGCTGTTAATGTCGAAAATCGAATTTAGCCTGTCGCTGACACGAAGCAGTGACTTGAGCGAACGTTGAACCCCATTCGCAGCTGATATTGAATCTGTGTTCTCCAGGTTCAATGACCCTCTCCCGCCCCAATCCACTCGGAATCGATACGAAGCCGATATCCCACGCCAGGTTCAGTCACGATATAGCGGAGAAATTTTGGGTCGCAAACCAGCTTCCTGCGCAGATTGCTCACGGTCACGCGCAACAGGTGCACGGCGTCCTGATATTGAGTGGTACCCCATAATTCTCGGATCAACTGATGGTGCGTCCTAACCAATCCGGCATGGCGAACAAGCACTTTCAAAAGGTCATACTCGGTGGCCGTTAATTTCACCTGGTCGTCTGCAACGTAGACCTCTCGCCGGTTGAAATCGACTTTGAGGGCGCCGGTCTTGAAGATCTCGATCGTTGCGCTGCCAAAAGCCCTCCTTAAGGCTGCCCGCAGACGCGCCAATAGTTCTCCCATTGTGAAAGGCTTAGTAAGGTAATCGTCGGCACCCGCATCGAGACACGCGATCTTTTCGGATTCCTCATGTCGAACAGACATTACGACAATAGGCGTCGTCGTCCATTCTCGCAGGCTTCGTAAAACTTCTTTGCCGTCCATGTCGGGCAGGAACAAGTCGAGCAGGATCAGACCCGGCCTGGCCAACTGAACCTTCCGGAGGGCCTCCGCACCAGTGAAAACCGGGTAAAGGCTGTATCCGGCCGATTGCAGCGTGACGCTGAGAATGTCCTGCATGGATCTTTCGTCATCAACGAGCAGGATACGTGGCCCTTCCTTTTCCATTTCGTGATGTCCTTTGGAGGATTCGGCTTGGCTTTACGTAGGCGTTAGACCAACTCCGCGATTGTATTTTCGTCGAGTACTTGAGCGGAAACCGAATTCCGCAGACTCTTCAAGTTACCATCTTTGTTCACCTCCCGATCGCGCCGGCTCCCCCAACTCGCGACAGGCGCAAACTGGATGGTCGCCGTGGGCGCGATCCGTGACCTATTAACTACCGTTCGAGCGAAGGGGCGGCGGCTACACGCCAACAGAACCTTCGGATACTACGAACTGTTCCGAGCTTTCGATCCATCTATGTCATACCATTTGCCGAGTACGCAACTGAATGAATGCCTGGTCGGGAATGGTCCCGCCGCCGTTAACCCGGCGCAGGAGCCAGTTAAGGAACCCATTTGTCCAATCCGGTAGCCTGGACGGTGCGTCATGCGTCGCGGTGGGACAGAACTCCGCTCTTGGAACGTCAGTAGGACTGTTCCGTATCAAGAAAGACGCAATTGCTGAGCTTTGGGTACTTGGCGATCCGGCTGGACTTGATGCTCTCTTGCGAAAGACCGCGATTGCGAAAGGGATGAATAGCGGCTCTTCTGAGATCGGACCTTTCTGAAGGTCTACACTTTTTAAGCTGATGCAAGGACGAGCTGATCCATATCCAGCCTGGGCGACCGTTGCAGAATGGCGGGATGAATACGATAGCGGACGGCCCCATAGCAGTCTGGGCTACTGGACGCCAAATGAGTTTACGAACAATTGAATCCTCAGTCAGTCTGAGTTCCTGGAGCTGGAGCGCACATCTCCAGCGAGCCCGGCGATCGCGGTGGTGTTGTTGTCGCGATCAATCGAAAAGTTCGCGCCGTCAGATGGGCGTCGTCGGTTACCATATCCGAACGCGATCTTTGGGCTTCAGATATAACTTTTCACCGGGCGCGATCTCGAAGGCCTTGTACCAGAAGTCGACATTGCGGACAGAATCGCCGCGGTATTTCCCCGGTGGATGAGTATCGGTCTTGAGCTGATGACGAAGTGCGGCTTCTGTTTGAATATTGCGCCATCGCTGGCCGAACGCAAGGAAGAACCGTTGTTCGCCGGTGCGTCCGCCGATGACGATATCGGGCTGGCCTTTCTGTGAGAGGACGTAGGCGTCGTGTGCGACCAATAACCCCGCCTGGTCGGCGATACTCTCGGTTAGGACCTGCTTGCCGTTGACGCAAAGATCGGCGAATGGACAGTAGGTATCAAATTGTGCCGCGAGTTTGGCTGCCCCCGCGTGATACTGTGCGCGGTCTTCTGCGGTCCACCAATCGCCGAGCCCGCCATGGGCATTATAGATATTGCCGAGTTCGTCGAAACTGTGACTGATTTCGTGGGCCATGCCAGCTCCGGCCGACCCGTAGTTGGAGGCGGCGTCGCCTTGCGCGTCGAAATACGGCGGCTGCAAAATTCCAGCGGAGAAGAACTCGGCATTGGGACTGAACATGATGCCGGCGCCAGGAATTTGCGGGTTGATCGGCCATTCGATGGGATCGACTGGTTGTTTTAGCTGGGCTACATTGCGGGAGCGAAGGAAGGCCTCGGCTCGGCGGATATCTCCAAAAGCGTCGCTATGATCGATAGCGAGCTTCGAATAGTCGATCCATGTATCGGGGTAGCCTACGAAGATCTCCAGCGCAGCCAGTTTGTCCAAGGCCTTTGTCTTGGTCCCACTGGACATCCACCTCAGATTGGAAATGCGGGTCCGGTAGGCTGTGATCAGGTCGGCCGCCATGGCTTGTGCCTTGGCCTTCGCTTCAGGTGGAAAATAACGTTGGGTGTAGAGCTTGCCGACAGCCTGCCCGAGCGCTGCGTTGGTAGCGGCGATGGCCAACTGTGTGCGATCGGGCTGCTGCTGCGCACCGGATAGAAGCGTGTTGTAAAAGGCAAAATGCTCGGCAGCGATCTCCTTCGGTAGCACCAAGGCGTAGTGTTCGATGAGGTGAAACCGGAGATAGTCCCTCCACAGATCTGGACTTTCACTTTCCACCAGGGAAGAGACGCCCACAACCGCTGACGGCTGCCACACAATGAAGTCCGCCTGACCGGCAAGTCCCGCCGATTTGAAGTAGGTGTCCCAATCCATGCCCGGCGCCTTCGCAGCAAACTCGGCACGCCTCCACGGGTTATTCTGCTTAAAGACGTCAGTGGCATCGGCGTCTGGCGCGAATGCTCGCGCGATGCGGATCTCAAACGACAGAATCCGCGCCGCTTTGGCCTCCGCGTCGACCTCGCCCGCAAGCCTGAGGACTGCGGCAATGTGCGCTTGATACTGAGCGCGCAGGTCCGCCATTTTAGGTGACGGGTCGAGGTAGTTCTCGCGACTGGGCATTCCTAGACCGCCCTGCCAGAGATGGACAACATTGTGAATGGTGTCCTTGAAGCCCTGGTTGATCCACAAGCCAAAGATATGATCGGCGTTCGCAGTGAGCCCGTCGACTTCGCCATTCAGAGTGGAGCCCAGATAGGATGACAGCGACTTCTTGGTTGTGATCGCAGCAATCAGGGCCATCTCATCAGCTAGGGGAGTCAGCTTCTTGGACTCAATGCGCTCTTCGTCCATAAAGCTGGCGTAGTAATCGCCAACTTTCTGTGCCACGCCGCCCTTGGGTCCGGGCGACGCGGCGGCGTCTTGGATGAGATCGCGAACTCGCTGGCTGGTCTTCTCGTTCACGATTGCACGCGAATCGTAGCGGCCCTGTCCGGCGGGTATCGTTACACTTTTGAGCCAGCTTCCATTGGCGTACTGGTAGAAGTCGTCGCCCGCTTTTATGGAATGGTCCGCGTCATCTTCGTTCGCGATGGGAGCAGCAGGCGAAGCGGTTGCGGCGAACAAGAGGAAGACCGCGACTGCGACAGTGGTACGAAGATCCCCACATACCGACGGCTCGATTGTCTTCTCGTTCTTGTGTTTCACTTGTCCCTCCCTCATTTGTCGATGGCCGACATGCGGTCCGTCCCGACTGTAGCGAAATGGCAGCACGATCATTGGACGATTGCGGACCTCTTTCCTTGTTCTAGTAAGCCGAGACGATCGCGTCCGGTAATGTCCAGCCGTCCGGCGAGTGTCGAGTATTATGAAACTCAGGCGGCGCGATTTCGTTCGTCGTTGACAGAAGCATGACGCTGGACTTGCAGGTATTCTCACGAGCGAGGCTATCGCGCGATCCGCGCTTCGACGGAAAGTTCTTCATTGGAGTGCTCAGCACCAAAATCTATTGCCGCTCCGTTTGCCCCGTACCGACAGTCCTAGAGAAAAACGTTCGTTATTTTCCTACCGCGGCCGCAGCAGCGGAAGCTGGGTTTCGTCCATGTTTGCGCTGCAGGCCGGAGTGTTCTCCGGGAACTCCGGCTTGGTTTGGAACATCCAACACCGTTTCGAGAGCGTTGCGCCTGATCGCCGAGAGCGGCTTGGATGGGGGAATGGAAAACCTTGCGGCACGCCTCGGCGTTGGCTCGCGACATCTTCGGCGGCTCTTCGTCCAGCACCTGGGGGCACGGCCGAGCGCGGTGGCACAGACTCGCCGCCTGCATTTCGCCAAGAAGTTAATTGACGAAACACAGTTGCCGATGAGTGAAGTGGCTCTCTCGTCGGGGTTCGGCTGCGTTCGCAGATTCAATGCCGCCATCCAGAAGACGTACAAGCGAACCCCAACGCAAATCCGCCGCCTGGCGCATCAGAAAACGAGCCAGCCAGAGAATCAGTACGTTTTTCAACTCCGTTTCCGCCCACCGTATCAGTGGAAACATATGTTGGCGTTTCTCTCGGCTCGTGCGACTCCCGGCGTCGAAGCGGTGGACTCAAAGGGTTATCGCCGGTCCGTTTTCTTGAACGGTTGTCCTGGCCAAATCGATGTCTCGCTCGATGAGGGGCAGAATGCCCTTGCGGTGCGGGTGCAGATTGCCGATCCCCGCTCACTATTCCCGATCATCGAACGGGTCCGCAGTATGTTCGATCTGAACGCAGATTGGGTAGCCATCGCGCAGGGCTTGGGAAGTGACCCGGAATTGGTAGCGCGGATTCATGGTGAGCCAGGACTGCGAGTACCCGGCTGCTGGAACGGCTTCGAGCTTACGGTGCAAGCGATCCTTGGCCAGCACATGGCCGTGGAGGGCGCAAATACCCTGCTTGTAGGCAGAATCGCTACATTATTCGGTCAGCCGTTCTCCGGCCAATCTGGCCTTACCCACATCTTTCCCACGCCGGAGGTTCTGGCCGATGCCAACCTGACGAGTATCGGCCTTGCTGAGAAACGCGCCCAGGCAATCCGGGCTCTGGCCCGTGCGATATGCGATGGGCACATCCGCTTTGAAGGGATGAATCACGCCGATGATTTTTTGGCTCGGCTCGTCGAGATCACGGGGATTTGTAACGGGACCGCTCAATACGTAGCGATGCGAGCGCTGGGAGAGCCAGATGCGCTTCCAGCCGGCGATCCGGGCCTGCTACGCGCACTCGGTCTACGCACTGCGGGCGAACTAGAGAAACGTGCTGAAGTGTGGCGGCCATGGCGATCATACGCAACGATGTATCTCTGGAATAAGCCGAGCGGAAGATCGTAGGGGTGTCGCAGATCTCCTTCGAACATGACAGGGTTTATAATTGTGCCTTGGTGCAAAGGAGTTAATCCATGGCGACCTTGACGACCGCGCTGGACTCTAGAGTTCGACCGATCCTTTCTATCGCGGGTATCCCTATTTCCAGTTTGGATGGAGATTCCGCCTTTTTCTTTAAGGCTGGCATGGCTATGGACGCGGATGGAGCGCCGAACGCCTACCATCCTGTACACGGCCGCGGTCTCGATAACCTAGCCAATGCCGGACATGAAGGAAATTGGTACGGCGTTGTCACCGATACGGGCCAGAAAAATGGCAAACCTGTGCTGCAAGGGCCGAACGATCCGGCGCCAGGTTTCTACGTCTCGCCAACGGCGCTCCAAAATAAACACCTGGCGCGCACAAATCCACTTCGCTATGTGGATTCCGTCACGATTCCCTACATAAGTCTGCCCGGACATCATGGAGAGGTCTTGAAAGCCGCGCTCGGTGATCTCGCGATGGTGATCAACGGTCACAACGGACGGCGGTGCGCTGCGATCTACGCCGATGTCGGTCCCCGGGCAAAAATCGGCGAGGGTTCAATCGCGCTTGCTGGATATCTTGGACTGAGCAATAATGCACGCCACGGTGGCTGCAGTTCTCAATCGATCATTTACATCGTGTTTCCCCACTCCGGACATCGTACCCCCATGACCCTTTCTACGATTCAGGCACAAGGAAATCAAGTGTTCGAAAGATGGGGAGGCCTGCAGCAGACAAGAAGTTGCTTCCCGGAGTTCGCAAACCAACTTCGCTAGGGCGCTGCTCCAAGCTGCGCCCCCATTATTCCGTCTCGTCTTATTATTTGTTGGAATAAACCTGTTCTTATCGCCGAGTACTAAGCGGCACTTGGCCGCGTTGGATCCGCGAGAAACCCATGAGCTGTCCTGACATGCCTCGATTTTCTCAGCCAGCGATAACTGAGGATTTCAATTGTTCGGCAAACTCATTTGGCGTCCGGTAGCCCAAACTGCTATGGGGCCGTTCAATATTGTATTCCTCCCGCCATGCTCCGATCTTCCGTCTGGC
>JBBSEX010000073.1:0-10250 GCA_038239345.1 Bryobacterales bacterium | reverse complement strand
GGTTGTGATCAGTGGAATCGAGTTGGCGGAGAAGATCAAGAAGGGCCAGTTCAAAATTGGTTTCCAATCGAGAAGCCGGAACTCCCATTCCCAAAGGTTGATCGCACAGAAATTTATCCTGCGGACGCAACTGGAAATCCCGTAGCGTTTTGGAACGCGTTCGGCGACGAAAACTGTTGAACTCCCTGGCCGTGAACCCGAAAGATGAAACCGAGGCCGTCCCAGTTCAGAATGGTCCGGAAGACGTCATCGAAGTCTGGGAGATCGAGGTAAACCGGCACTGCCACGACTCGGATGCCATAGGATCACATTATGCAGAACTGCTCGGAGAGTCGTTTGAAGGGTGTTTGTGGGATCATCCCTTCAGCCTATCCCCAAAGGCAGACCCCCAGGTTGCTGCTGCTCTCCTCTACGGGCCTCTTTTCGGAGAAGTGCTCCTGCAGGAGATTCAGGAAGAATCCGCAGGCATCGCCATGGTCTGCGTTGACCCTCTTTCTTCCCCCCCGGCCGTTTCTTGAACGTTGATTCCACCTACATTCACAAGAACAGGAGCTTCCGCTCCGCGCCGCGCCCGCTGCCCTGCTCCGCGATTCCGGCATGGAGTGACCACAGCCGCAGCTCATTCTCGAGCCGCAGATATGATGTCCCAATTTATTGGCCGTTTCCGCTCTGTTAAGTGAGAGGAAAGAAAACAATACAGGTTTTCGGTACTCTATGAAACGTTGTCGCGTCCAAGGAGACTTCTAATGTCAATTACGAGTTGGTTGATAATCGTGGCAGTTCCTTTTTGCATATATTCGCAGTCCCTTCCGAAGACCACTCCCAAGTCCACACGGAATGCCGCTGACGTCAAGCATTACGCGGAGGAACTGAAGAAGAAACCTGGGGCCACGCTCCTGCCCGCCAAAGAGGCCCTGGCTAAATCCGAGAAGATTTACCTAGACTTCCTCACCCTGGAAAACAAATCCCTCGACAAGCAGTTCGACTTTGCTTCAATTCTCCCTCCCGGAGGCCCGAATCTCCCGGATCCGTGGCGCATGGTGGCCGAAGGCTTCGTCGAAAAGATCTCCGGCGGGGCGCCATGGAAAGGCATCCAGCTTGTTACGGTTCCGACCGACGCGGCCTGGAACGATGCGAAGTACGGGAACTACCGTGCTTGGAGATTGCTCGGGAACTCGCTGCCAGCGTGGGGCCCGATCTACCGCACGACGCAGGAGACGCTGGACGTCGGCTACAGGATTTTCTTGGACAACCTGGATATCCAGCCCCCGAACCAGCAGCTGCAAGCGAAGGCGGACAAGGCTAGGATTAAGTACGATAACGCCGTCCAGGCGCAATCGGAGGAGCAGCTGAAAAGCATCGACCGATGGGTTGAGTTCGACGCAAAGCAGTCAGCCCTGCCACCCGGCAACCGTATGAGCTATGAAGATTGGTTCTCCAAATTCGAAGCACCGAAGCTGTCCGCACTGCAGGCCCAGACCGACCTGTACGCCCAAGCCTGGACCGCCCTACTCAACCAGGCGGGCGGCGGCTACGCGTTTGCGGCCAACCTGCTGATCGACTATAACAACATATCCTACCAAGGCCAAGCTGCGTCGTCCGCCGACCCGTCCGGCGCCGCGCCTGGGTCCAAGAAAGCCTTCTACCGCACCTACTCGATCGATCCTGATTTGAGCCAGTTCATCGAGACCTCGAAGGCCATTCCGGCGAACGCGCCGCCGAAGTGGGCGTTCACGATGAACAAGAGTAGCGGCGAGCAGAAGATGGAAAGCACGTCCTGGGGTGCATCCGCGTCATACGGTATCGGATTCTTCAGCTTCGGCGCCTCGGCCGGCGGAAGTTCCTACTCCTTTGACAGTTCGAGCGACCAGTTCCGCATCGCGTTCAGTGCCAGAAATATCGGGGTGTTCACCATCACCCCGGGACAGTGGTTCAACGGAACTGCGGTACAGGCGCTGCAGAACGGGCCTTTTCTTAAGACCGGCCCGGTCGCAACTGGTCAGACTCAACTGTGGGGGCAGAACGGGGTTCTACGGCTAATGAGCGCTCAGATCATCGTCGCCTACCGGCCGAAGGTGTCCGCCACCATGTCCCAGCAGGACTACTCCGTCGTGAAGAGCAGCTTCTCGGCTGGCGGCGGCATATCGATAGGGCCGTTTGGGTTCGGCGGCAGTTACAACCGCAGCAGTTCTGATGTGAAATTCGATGACGCGTCCCGCTCGTTCACCGCCGAGGACACGACCGACGTGCCGCAAATTGTCGCAATCGTCTGCAGCGTCCTGCCAAATTTCGAGTGACAAAAGCGTACCGGAACCGCACGGCCTACGTGTCTAGGATGCTGTGCTCACTGCGTTTTTGAAGTTTTCCACCCTACGGCTCTGGGCCGGAAAGGAGAACTGGACCATGACTCGCGAGGCCGAAAGCCGGATCGTGAGGATAGTCCCTTTCCGGCTCGCTTTGCGCTTTACTAACTGAGACTGTAATTTTCTAGGAGGATTAATGGCGAATCAAGTTGCCTACCATCTGCAGAGTGTAATTTATTACTGGGCTGGCGCGGAGGCCGGCGCGTACGGCCTGGCCACCACGATGGACAGCATCTGGTCGCGTCGATTTCCAGTAGTCAAATACGATCCGGAAGGCATCCAGCGCTTCATGTTGACGATGTACCAGGACGTTCTATTTGGGCGCTGCACACGTGCACATCAAATGATACCGGGAATGCTACTGACCGGGGGTGCCCTCCAAACCGTCGGGCACGTCTACAATTTTCTAAGTCCTTGCGAGAATACCGCGCTAGGCTTTGGCGTTACAATTCCGGAGAATCTGTGACGAAGATCTCGCTCCTACTCGTCGCTTCGTGCGCTGTCGCTTTCCCCCAACCGGCGCCGGGACCAAAACCGACGCTCTCAGTCCGAGAAATCCCTGCTGGGCCATTGGGTTCTGTCATGCAGATCGACATCAACACGGTTGTTTCGATTCCACGTGACTTCGCCCAGCGCGAGGCTGGTCGCCTCGACAACTATCACCTATACGTTGTGCTTAACCCGGATGAGCCGGAGGTCCGAGTCCAGGACATCACAGCTGATTATTTTGAGACAGTCGATAGCGGATTTCCTAACAGCATAAGAATAAAACTCAAAGCTAATAAACATCTAAACGCTAAGCTGACGTATATTTTGACTTTAAGCAACTTCGATCCCCCGACGAACCCGCGCCTCTCGCTACGTTTCAAGCCGGAAGGAACACTCGTCATAGCAAATATGACGAAGCAGGCGAGCCAAATCATGGTCAATTCTCCTGTCCCCCTTTCGGTGAGTGATGGCGCTGACATTAATGTGGAACGAAAAGTCATTCACCTGACTCGAGGACCTAACTACGTGGAAACCACACAGCGGGTTCCTGCACAGGTAATCAGCGCGGGCGCAGGCAATGATTTAATCGTCAAGCTTGGCCGGCCTCTGCCGGAGGGTAAAGAACACCAGCTTACGATAACAGCACCAGCGGCGGACGGAACTGGAGTCGCCCTGATAGCGAATGGCAAAATCAAGCCTGCGGGAGCTCCGGTGAAAGAGGAGGACGCTCTATTCAATTTAAGTTTTGGCGGCAATGCCGCTGTTCACCAAACCGGCGTTTTCACGCTTGCAGGTAAATTAGCGCCTCTACACCCTCTTTTTCTCAGAGGATCTACACTGCACTGGGACCCGAGCGTTATTCTCGATGTCGGTCTTCATACCACCAAGACCGCGAACTCAATCATCTTCGACTTGCCATTTCGGTTCGTTTTACCATTGTCCAATGCTGGCTCAAGCGGGGGAAGTAATCTTCCAGCGTACGCGGCATGGGCGCATTCTGGTCCCCTATCTATCGGCGCGCTGGAATTCGCGATAGGTCCACGTTTTGAAGTGGATCGAAACTTCGGCAGACTCGACGCGGTCCTCGAAAACCGGATGGACATCCGATTCATCAAGTTGCAGCGAAACATTAGTACCTTAACAGCTCTAATCCTAAAGGACCTGCCAAAGGACAAAACCGACCTGCTTGAACCCATCCGTTGGGGCTTCGAATTAACACCTTATCTCGGCACCGATGAGGGACGGTACATCTCTCAGACTGTGACCGACAGCAAAAGGACCAACACCATAACCGTGCCAGGAAGCGCAATCTTTCGAGCTTTCGGAGGTATACGCGGTAAAATCGAGTATCTGCGGTTCTCCATCACTTATGATGAGCGTGCGTACTGGCTGGGAGCCCGTGAGATTGTAGCATATAAGACCAGCACAGGGGTGGGCATGAGAACCGTTCGTGGATGGCAAGCTCACAGTAAGGTAACCATCGATTACTCACTTGATCATGGTAAGCATTACGCACTTACAGCAGCTTACGAGGACGGCAGGCTGCCGCCGAATCTCGAGTATTTGGACAAAGTTACATTCGGATTTAAATTTCTATTCTGAAGGTCTGTATAGAAGCAATATGTGCTTCCAGCTGCCACCGGCATCTTACGTGCAAGCAATAGCGATTCGGGTAATTCCGGATCGCCACAAGTAAAATCAAGTGAAGTGTCTACACTTCTTAGTCCGGGCTCTCTAGACGGCAGGCCTCGGAAGTTTTCTTGGTTGCTGCGATTTCCTCCGCATTGAAGCTGAAAGGCTGGTCAGAAATCCAGATTTCATCCGCAATAGTTTCCGTCTTGGACTCGTTCAGATGCCAGTATGGAACAATGGCATATTCGGCGTGAATAATTTCCTGTAATCGTGCCTCACTGTCTGCCACCTTTATGTGTACATTCCTGCTCTGGTAACTTGACCCGAAGGCAACGACGCCTCGCTCTTTCACTGCGGCAATGCCAAGTATCGTAGCGAGCTTTTGGGCGTCTTCAGATTTCTCACCGACCACAAGAACGTCGAACCATTTCGGGCATCCAACGGGGTTTAGGGTTGGCCGTTTCTGGTGCCTATAGCCGCCTAGCTTCCATTCACGCAGCACCTGACCAGTGTGCCTTTGCTTCACAGTTGTCTTGTCATCTCCACCGACGAGTGCGTGGAAAACGGGTGTGTGTGTCTTTTTCTCTGTTTCTGTCATTTCTGTGCTTCCTTTAATATCGTGATTCTTTTCGGATGACGTTCGTGAGTGTACAGTATAGTTTCCGGTGAATCAACTCAATTTTGCAACGGCTTCGCGTGGCGATCCATTTAGACCCGCCGCGCGATTCACCGCCGTCTCCAAGGGGGATACCCTGCTGCTCGTCGAGGAGTCCGCAGTCCATGCGTTTGAAGGTGCTATTTACTCGAAATTGGGGACATTGATCGCGCGTGGCCAAACTTTGCGGGAATTCGAGGCGGCGCTGGCAGACGAATACAGCCCAGGGGAGATTAGCGCAGCGCTGGAAGAATTGATGCGTGTGGGTTTTCTACGATTTGCGCAGGAGGATATTCCACGGCCACAGGCGGCATTTTGGGAGAGCGTGGGTAGCGCCATTCCCGGTTCTATCGAGTTACTTTCGCTTTGCGCCAGCGGGCGCGCAATGCTGGTGCAGGCTTTGGATTCAAGCGGTCTGAAGATCGGAGAAGACATGCGCGCGCTTGTTGTCACGGTTGACGATTACCTGGATAGTCGGCTAGCCGAGATTAGCCGGACCCGTAAACAACCGTGGTTACTGGCTAAGCCTGTCGGACACACGATCTGGATTGGTCCTCTGATCATTCCGGGTGAAACTGCCTGTTGGCATTGCCTTGCAGCAGCGATCAAGACCAACCGGTGGCACCAGGCGGCCCTATATGGATGGGGTGATGGTGTGCTTCCACCGCAACCCTCAATCGCGGCGCTGCCAGCGACGTTGGCTCTCGCCGCCGGGATGATCGCGACAACCGCAGCAGTCTGGAGCGCGACTGGAGAGTATCGGCATCTGGAGGACTGTATCCTGACGTTCGATACCCGCACTCTCGAACAGGCGCGCAGCCATGTCCGGCGCAGGCCACAGTGTGCGAACTGCGGACCATCTCACATTGTACTGGACGCACCACAACGTCTATATTCCTTTGTTAGCCCGATCACAGGCTTGGTTTCGCAAGTACAAACCACGTCGGATCGTTCGGGCGGCTTGTTCCATGCACGCGCCAAATTTGTGAACCCGCTACCCGTAGCTGAGCGCCGCTATTTGCTACAGCCGCTCGACGCCTTCGGCAAAGGAATGACGCCCGAAAACGCTGAGCGGAACAGTATTGCCGAAGCGCTGGAGCGGCATTCCTGTACACATCATGGAGATGAGTGCTACATTCAAGCGCGGGTTGGTGAGATAGCCGCACTTCCAGTGCAGGAACTGCTCCAGTTCAGTGAATCGCAGTACCGCGCGCGCGATATCTGGAATGCGGCGCACACTGAGATGCACTGGATTCCAGAGCGCTTCGATCCCGACGCGCCCATTGCGTGGACGGAAGTGCGATCGCTTCGCACGGGGTGCACAAGTTTCGTTCCGTCCGCGTTCGTCTATCTTTTTTTCAATTTCAGCGTCGGCCAGCCGGAGTATTACAATCCGGACTCCATCGGTTGCGCGAGCGGTCCTACACTCGACGAGGCCATCCTACATGCGCTGCTTGAGTTGATTGAAAGAGATGCGCTCGCGATCTGGTGGTATAACCGGGAAAAACGGCCGCGTACCTCCCTTTCTGCCTTCCACGATCCCGCGATGCTACAAATTGAAGAAGCTTTCCGGACATTTGGCCGCAGAGCGTGGGTACTCGATATTACCACCGACATTAGACTTCCAGTTTATGTGGCCGTGTCTGTGAATCAACTTGGCAAGGAGCCAATGTTTGCGGCTGCCGCGCATATTTCGCCGCGAGTAGCAGCGCTCAAGGCGCTATCCGAACTTTCACAAATCTGGTATTGGAGCAGCTCCGTGGGGCCGCAGAAAGAATTCGTCGCGTGGTGGCGGACGGCTTCGCTCGAAGCCGATTCGTACCTGGAGCCGCAAGGAGAGGCCCTGCCCCTGGTCGAACCGTCACTGGATATTGCCGAGGCGCTCCAGCATTGCGACGAGCGTCTGGCAATGGTCGGGCTGGAGCCCTTCTATATCGATCTGACCCGGCCGGACATCGGAATGCCTACGGCGCGTGCGTTTGTCCCGGGACTGTGCCATTGCTGGACGCGACTTGCACCGAAGCGTCTTTATGATGTGCCGGTAAAGATGGGATGGCGTCGCATACCAGTGGCAGAGCAGGACGTGAATCCGGTGCCGTGCATGCTCTGATATTTCACAGGGACTTGAGACCGAGACGTCGCAAAAAGGCTTGGAAGTCCAAATCGCTGCGCAGCGATTTCAAATAGGGACTCGCTGGCGCCGTCAACACCGAGCTATCGTTCCGATCGTAACCAGCATTCAAGACTGCGACCGCTTTCCCAGCCATTCCCAACTGACAAAACAATCCAGCGAGCAAAATTGTTTCGAATGGATGAGTGCGCCAGTAGACTTCTACTTGCATTGCAATTTCGGATGCTCTCGCGCGATTGCCACGAGCCGCTTCAGTCGAGCCGCGAAAGCACAGAGCCGATACCGAACTCTTGTATTTGTCGGCTTCGTCGCAACTTCTCAGGGCTTCCTCGTATTGCCCTTTCCACTCGAGAGCGCGGGCAAGTGCGAGATGGGACGCGGGATCGAATGGCTGCAGCCACACCAGCGTGCGCGCCTGCGTGAGAAATTCGTCGAGTTGGCCCGCTCGAAAATACTCCATCGCGAGTTGCTGATTGAGCACCAGGTCCGAGGGTGCCTGATCGAGGCCTGCCTTGAGTTGCCGGATTGCCTCTTGGGACCGTCCGACTTTACCGAGATAAGCGCCATACCAGAGCCGCGCGCTCGGCTCTTTCGGGTCGGTCTCGACAGCTCGCTTCAGATAAGGTTCCGCAGTTAGCCAGGTGTGGACGTCGATCGAGATTACGTAACCGAGCACGCCTTGCGCTTTGGCGAGACGGGGGTTTAAATTCAACGCCTGTTCGGAGGCGTTGCGGGCTTCCTTTAGTGCGGTGGCGGGCGCCATGAAGTTGAAGTTCGCCCCGGCCGCGTAGGACGCAGCTAGGCCGGCCCAAGCGTGATCGTAATCCGGTTGGATTGCGACTGCCCGCTTGTACTCTTCGATAGCGTTTTGGAACCCTTCAGCATTGCGCCGTTTGGCGAATTCCTCGGCACGCTTGAAGTTCTTCTCCGCTTCGGGCTTGATGGGGCGGGGACGCGTCGCCAGCGAGGCCACAGTGCCGCCGAGAGCTGCGACCGTGCTTGCGCCAATGAACCAGCGCCTATACACTCCAGATCCCTCTAATCGATCGAGAACCGCCGTAACGGGCGCGGGTCGGCGCAAAGGATCCTGATCGAGACACGCCAGAATCGCGGTATTCCACCGGCCGGGAAGGTTCGGCGCGAATTGCCGAGGTGCAGGAGCCGGTTCGTAGAGGCGCTTTTTGGCTATTTCAATTGTTGTTTGGCCGGTGAAGGGCAAGCATCCGGTGACTATCTCGAACATCACCACGCCGAGCGCGTAGATGTCCACGGCAGGGGTTAATTCTTTGTTACACAGTTGCTCGGGCGCGATGTAGGCAGGGGTGCCGGCGGCGGGGAGGCCAGAGTCACCTTGCGCGGCGCCCGCAAGTCCGAAATCCGTGACAACGGCGCGCGTGCCTCCGGTCGGGTTGCTGGTGAGCATCACGTTGCTGCTTTTGAAGTCGCGATGAATGATACCAGCCGCATGCGCAGCTTCGAGACCGGCGACGATCTGTCTAACGATGGGCAGCGCTTCGCCGGTACTGAATCTGCCTCCACTGCGGATGCGGTGCGCCAACGTCTCTCCGTCGAGCAGTTCCATCGTCAAGAACGTTAGAGTGGCACCGTCCGGGCTCACGTGACGGAACATGTCGAAAATCCGCGACACATTGGGGTGCGTGACGCGGCGTCCGAGCTGGATTTCCTGCTTGAATCGCGCCATTACGTTCTCATCCGAAGCAATAGCTGTCCGCAACGTTTTCAATGCAACGCGTTCACCGAGTTCGAGGTCCTCGGCTTCATAGACCTCGCCCATGCCGCCCTGTCCGATGAAATTGATGATCCTGAACCGGGTCGCGACGACTTCTCCGGCCTTGAAAGCGCGCCCGCTTTGAGTAAAATAGGCGAATACCCGCTGACGGCTGACCAGGGGAGAATCGAGGAAGTCTGATGCGGACTCGTGCTGGCGCAGTAGATTCCACAAGCTCTCGGAGAGCTCGCGATCCATTCCACACTGGCGTTCGATAAACCCGGCGCGCTCGGACGATTCAAGCTCGACGGCTTGCTCGAACAATTCCTTGAGTCTCGCCCAGCGTTCAGCCGTCATCTTGCACCTGTCGTTTGGTGAGTTCTCCTTTCAGCCAGGCTTTGGCCATTTTCCAATCGCGCTTCACCGTGCGAGTATCCACGCCCAAAACCTCCGCGATTTCCTGTTCAGTAAGACCGCCGAAGAAGCGCATTTCGATTACCCGGCATTGGCGTGGATCCCACTTCGCGAGCCGGTCCATCGCCTCGCTGATGGTGAGGACACGGTCGGCGTCCTGGGAACCGACAAGTATGGCTTCGCTCAATTGGATTCGGTGTTGAGCGCCACCACGTTTGGCCGAGCGTGTCCGGCGGGCGTGGTCAACCAAAACCTGCCTCATGACGTGGGAAGCGAGCGCGAAAAAGTGAGCACGGTTTCGCCAATCCTGATCTTTGCCGCCGGAGAGACGAATGTAGGCCTCGTGGACTAGCGCTGTGGCCTGCAGCGTGTGCTCCGGCCGCTCCCTGCTCATGATCCGCGCGGCCATGCGGCGGAGTTCCGGATACAATAGCGGGAGCAGTTTGGATTCAGCGTCTTGGTCGCCTGAGCGAAGTTGCTGGAGGAGCTCGGTGATCTCGCCGGGGTTGGCCGCTGGATGAGAAGATTCGTTCACGTGGTTTCGATTGTATCCGACAACTGCTATGCCCCTAGGCTCGGCGGGACCGACGCGATTTCTTGCAGGTCTGGAATGGCCCGCTGCCCTACTCCCGGCGGCTCTGGTGCAAAGTTCTCTCGGATATCCATGCAGTTGAAGGTTCCGTTGCAAGCGCCGGGAAAGCGGGTACACTGCCGAGTATGGCGACACCGCGCACTACTCGTGATCCTCTATTCCTCGGCCGCTGGTTCCAAGATGAGGTCATCGTTGTCGCGGTGCGTTGGTATTTGACATACCCGCTCAGCTATCGCCAGATTTGC
>JBBSEX010000072.1:0-10410 GCA_038239345.1 Bryobacterales bacterium | reverse complement strand
CCAGCGAAGATGCATCAGATAATCGCGGCAGAGTTCGTTGGTCGCGAAGCGCCGTTCAAATTCGGCTAGGTTACGAGGGTAATCCTCCACGATCCTTCATGCTACCTATCGGAATTACGTGAGTCAAGTGCATACCTAGACGTAGTCAATTACGGCTTGAATCTTCGTCCGCGAAAACTGCCTTCAACCACCCCGCGCACTCTTTACCGCCCGCCTCGCGCCTAACCTTCCCGACCACAATTTTATTGTTTGTTTTGGCAGGAGAGGTCCATGAACTGGAAAACATTTGTGTTTCCAGTGGCGACACTGTGTCTCGCCACTGCGACGCACGCGCAAAACCCAACGCGCGGCGTTTTTGATGATTTGGTCGAAGGCGCAATCAGGACGAACCGGGAGTTGCTTGCCGCGCGGGAACGCATCCGCGAAGCTCAAGGACTTCTGCGGCAGGCTGGTGTGAGGCCGAACCCCACCCTTGAAGTGGAAGGAGGAACCGGACGACCGCTCGGCACACAGGGAGAAGAGGAATATTCAGCGGGCTATTTCTACCCGCTTGAGACGGGAGGAAAGCGTTCAAAACGTGTTCGCGTCGCCGAATTATCCATCACCCTCGCGCAGGCGGAAGTGGACGAACGCGCAAGGCAGCTTGCCTACGACATAAAAACGAAGGCGCTTGAGACTCTCTCAAACCGCGAAAAAGCCTCTGCACTAGAGCGGCTCCTCGGCGTCACGCGTCAAGCCTATCAGCTCACAGCAGGCAGGGTTCGGGAAGGCGACGCCCCTAGGCTGGATGCGCAGTTGCTTCTCGTCGAAGAAAATCGCGCTGAAGCGCAGCGCACCTCGGCGGCCGGACGCGCAGAAGCGGCGGTGATTGAGCTTCGTCAACTTATCGGTCTCACCCCCGCTGACAAAATACCACTGGGCGACGGCATTCCAGTGGAAACTCGCTCTGCAACCTTAGAAACATTGCAGGAAAGGGCGCTCAAAGAGCGCGCCGACGTGCGTGTTGCCCGGCTGCTAGAACAGCAGGGTAGCTCGGCTGTTGTTCTTGTAGAGGCGCAAGGATCACCCGATATTACGCTGTCCGCTCGGTACACGCATCGCACTTCGCAATTTGACCAGTTCGGATTGACCGCGCAAGGAGCACTTTCGCCGCTCCGGGACCGGGATAATATCGTCACTTTCGGCACGTCTATCCCGCTCTTCACGCGGAAGAAAAACGCTGGAAATGTTCAAGCCGCTATGGCTCGGACGAGTGAAGCCCGGCTGCGTCGAGAGTTTCTCGAATTGTCCATACCCCTGGCGGTGGAAGCTGCCTACCGCCGATGGATCGCCGCCAAAGCAACGCTTAGCGTCTTTAACAGCGGCATCGTTGAGCAATCGGAGAAAAACCTGACTGTCGTCCGGCAAGCCTATCAATTGGGGCAACTTCGCTTGCTTGATGTCCTGAATGAGCAGCGACGGCTTGTCGATACCGAGCTTGCGTTTATCGACGCCAAAGCGGACCTAGTCAAAAGCGTGGTGGAGCTGGAAAGGGCGACAGGAGTAAACCTGCCATGAAGAGGAGTTTTCTGGCGATCCTTTGTCTCGGAATTGTGTCGTGCTCGAAGCCCAAGCCGGATTTAAGCGCAGAAGCCGAAGGCCCCAAAGGGCCGATCACGGTGGAGATGAAAGCCGTAGCCCAGAAGCATGTCGGCCTCGTGGTGCACCCCGCAGGTATGAAACAGCTCACGGAATTCTTGCAGGTCACGGGTACAGTTCAACCTATCGACAGCCATGTGAGCCCGGTTCGGGCGCTTGCGCGGGGACGTGTTCAGGAAGTACTTGCACGCGTTGGGGACCGGGTTACGGGAGGACAGATTCTGGCCCGTTTCGACAACATCGAGGCGGGCGAACTCCTTTCTCAACTGGAGTCGGCGCGTGCGGATCTGGAAAAACTCAAGGTGCAGGCCGCAGCACAAGCGAAGCAGGTAGAGCGGAACCGTCGCCTCGTGGACATCGGCGCTGCCGCCCAAAAGGATTATGAACTCAGCGAAGCCGAGCAGCAGGGGTTGCATCAGAGCATCCGATCACAAGAAAGCGTCATTGAAGGCATTGCCGCACGCTTGCGACGTTTTGGCATCGAGGCAGCCAGCCGTCGCGGCCCGGTGCTCACCACGATCCGGGCTCCTTTTACCGGCGTTATTACAAAAGCCCAGCTTGCAGCCGGGGAGGTTGTCGATACCGACCACGATCTATTTACCGTTACGGATCTCTCGAGAGTCTGGGTACAAGCGGAGGTTTACGAAAAAGATCTGGGCCGCATTCGGATCGGCCAAACGGCATTTGTCACTGTGGACACCTACCCCGATGAGCGCTTCACAGGCAAGGTTAGCCATATCAGCGACATTCTGGACCCGCAGACGCGGACTGCACGCGTCCGCTGCGAAATTGCTAATCCGGGTGTGCGGCTGAAGCTCGACATGTTCGCGAGCGTGCAAGTGCCTACGACGTTCAGTCGGGAAGCGCTCGCCGTGCCGGTATCGGCGCTTCAGCAGGTAGAAGAGAAAAACGTTCTCTTCATCCAGGCAGGCCCGACGAAGTTCGAGCTGAGGCCCGTTCAGACCGGAAAAACCATTAACGGGTTGCTTGAGATCGTTTCAGGGTTGCGCGCGGGCGAGCAGGTCGTCACGCAAGGTGCGTTTCACCTGAAATCGATTGTCACCGGCAAAGAACTCGGGGAAGAATAGCAATGCAGCGACTTGTTGCTCTCGCGCTTCGCTTTCGCTTCCTTGTTCTTCTAGCGACTGTAATTGTCGCCGTCTTTGGAGTGCTCTCTTTGCGCGAACTCCCAATTGATGCCGTGCCCGACATCACGCCGAATCAGGTGCTCGTCCTGACGCGTGCACCGAGCCTCTCGCCCGTGGAGGTCGAGCAATTTCTCACATTTCCCGTGGAAACTGCCATGAGCGGACTTCCCGGTATCGTGCGCATCCAATCTGTCTCGAAATACGGCCTCTCCTATGTGGCCATCTATTTCAAGGACGGCATGGACCCCTACTTTTGCCGACGCCTTGTGATGGAGCGGATGCCGCAAGCTCGCGAGGCTATCCCGCCTGGAACGGGAGAGCCGGAGATGGGGCCGATTTCGACCGGGCTTGGAGAAATCTATCAGTTCAATGTAACTGGCCCTGGCCATTCCTTGATGGAGTTGCGAAGCATCCTCGATTGGGAAATTACCCCGAAGCTTCGAAGCGTCCCCGGCATCGTCGAAGTAAACCCGCATGGCGGGGAACTCAAGACCTACGAAGTGCAGGTGGATAACGACAAGCTAACCGGTTACCGCATCTCGCTTGCAAAGATCATTGCCAGTCTTGGCAGGAACAATGCGAATGCGGGCGGCGCTTACCTTGAGCGCGCGGAACAGCAATCGCTCATTCGAGGTGAAGGTCTCATCACGAGCCTTGCCGACATCGAAAACATCGTCGTCGGTGTCTCAACTACTGGCACTCCCATCCTCATGCGCAATGTGGCGGAGGTACGTTTTGCGCCAATGGTACGGCAAGGCTTTGCGACGCAGGACGGCAAAGGCGAGATTGTCATCGGCGTGGCGATGATGCTCATCGGCGAGAACTCGCGCGTTGTGGCTGACCGGGTAAAAGACAAACTCGCTGCGATTCAGAAAACGCTACCCCAAGGCGTGCGCATAGAGCCGCTCTACGACCGCACAGATCTCGTGCGGCGCACAATTCAAACCGTCAGCCGCAATCTGATTGAGGGCGGCCTGCTTGTCATCGCTGTGCTCCTGCTCCTTCTAGGAAGCCTGCGCGGAGGATTCATCGTCTCCCTTGCCATTCCTCTCTCCATGCTGGTGGCTTTTACGGGTATGGTGCAGGCCGGCATCTCTGGAAACCTAATGAGTCTCGGTGCAATCGACTTTGGCCTGATAGTCGATGGTTCGGTCGTCATGGTTGAGAATATCCTCCGGCGCATGAGCAACCGAAAACCCGATGAGGACACGATGGGAGTGGTACTCGCAGCGTCACAGGAGGTCGCAAAGCCAATCTTCTTTGGTGTCGCGATCATCTTTCTCGTTTACGTGCCCGTGCTCACCTTGGGCGGCGTCGAGGGAAAGATGTTTAAGCCCATGGCGGCAACGGTGCTCTTTGCCCTCTTTGCTTCGCTTGTCGTTGCCCTCATGCTCATGCCGGTGCTCGGCTGGTACGCGTTTCGCAAACAGGCGTCCGAAAAGCACACATGGCTTATGCGGCAGTTTGACCGCGCCTATCATCCGGTTCTGACTAGAGCTCTTCGCCATCCGGTTATAACTGCGGGCATTGCCGCGGGTATATTCGCGGTGTCTCTGATCGGCCTGACATTTCTCGGGGCGGAATTCATGCCGACACTCGATGAAGGCTCGATCGTCGTCATGATGTACCGGGTGCCGGGCATCTCCGTCACAGAATCTCTTCACGGAAACGAAATCATCGAGACGGTGCTGCGAGAATTTCCAGAGGTCTCACGCGTCGTCTGTCGCACCGGCCGCCCCGAAGTCGCGACCGACCCTATGGCCATTGACCAGAGCGATGTTTACGTAACGCTTAAGCCAGTCGCGGACTGGCCGAAACAACGCAGCAAGGAAAATCTCATCGCGGCGATGAAAACACGGCTTGAGGATGAAGCGCCGGGCGCCGCCTACAGTTTTTCGCAACCCATCCAGATGCGAATGCAGGAACTGATGGAAGCGGGTGTGCGCTCCGATATAGCGGTCAAGCTCTTCGGTGAAAACTTAACTACTCTTCGAGAAAAGGCGGACCAGATCGCGGCGGCGGTTCGCAAGGTGCCAGGTGCGGCCGATGTGCGGCCGGAGCGCATCGCTGGCCTTCCGTATCTTCGTGTTCATGTGCGCCGGGAAGCCATTGCGCGGCACGGCCTTGATACTGAAGACATCCTCGACACGGTAGAGACCATCGGCGGCAAAGTTGTCGGCCACGTAGTCGAGGGAAACAAGCGCTTCGCCCTCCAGTTACGTTTTGAGGCGGCCCAGAGGGCCACCATCGAGACGATCCGCAACCTTAAAATTGGCGATGCTGAAGGACATTTCATCCCGCTCGCCCAGCTTGCCGACATTGAGGAGGAAGAAGGCCCCGCCCAGATCAGCCGCGAGGGCGGCCAGCGGCGCATCAGCATCGAGGTTAACGTGCGCGGGCGAGACCTTGCCGGGTTCGTCAAAGACGCCCAACGCGCCGTACAAGACAAAGTGCTCGTGCCGGAAGGCTACACGGTTGAGTGGGGCGGACAATTTGAGCAGCTTGCGAGTGCCACGCGCCGACTCGCATTCGCGGTCCCGCTTGCGCTTGCACTCATCTGTGTTCTCCTTTATTTCGACTTTCAGGCAATGCTTCCAGCAGCTCTCATCTTTCTAAATATCCCGCTCGCAGCGACAGGCGGGATCATGGCACTTCTTTTAAGAGGCATGCCCTTTAGCATATCCGCCGGTGTCGGTTTTATCGCGCTCTTTGGCATCGCAGTGCTGAACGGCATCGTGCTTCTGACCTATATTCAGGAGCTTCGAGGGGAAGGACTAGCTCTGGAAAGTGCCGTTGAGCAAGGAGCAACCACCCGGCTTCGCCCCGTCCTCATGACGGCGCTCGTTGCAAGTCTCGGATTTATTCCCATGGCGTTTTCACACGGAGCCGGTGCCGAAGTGCAGCGGCCTCTTGCGACGGTTGTCATCGGTGGTTTGGTGACTTCGACGGTGCTCACGCTTGTCGTGTTACCTGCTGTATACCTGTGGCTTTCGAAGCGCACTGCCCAGGTAATTCCCGAAGGAGGACGATAACCGTGCGCGACAGGCTTCTTCGTGCACGGCAAAAACTTGCAATGAAGGTTGGGAAACATGCTCCCGCAAGCACTTAATTACAGTCTCCTCCCGGTAGCGGCGGTAGTCGCGGGCGCAATGTATGCCGCTTTCCGGCCACCGGGGCCAAAGGCCCGCAGCGCCTTACAGCACTTTGCGGCGGGTGTCGTATTCTCGGTTGTCGGAGTGGAACTGTTGCCCGACATTGTACGTCAGCACAGAGCCATGCCGGTCATCATCGGCTTCACGCTGGGCATTGCGGCACTTCTAACGCTCCGCTCCCTCGGTCCATCTGAAGAATCTCTAGAACGAAGTTCCGGACGCCTTCCGGCATCGTTTTTGTTTGCGATGGGGATCGACATTCTCATTGATGGATTCCTGATCGGTATAGGATTTGCCGCCGGGGCCAAGGAAGGCAAGTTGCTGGCATTCGGCCTTACAGTCGAGTTGCTCTCGCTTGGTCTAGCTACCGTCGTGACACTGACCGATGCTGCAATTCCGCGAAACAAGGCTGTGATGGTCACCTCGGCTGGCGCATCTTTGATCTTGGTTGGTGCAGCTCTCGGAAGCACCGTCCTGCGGGGCCTATCCGACATGTGGATGGAACTCGTTCTTTCCTTTGGATTAGCTGCGCTCTTATTCCTGGTCGTCGAAGAATTGCTTGTCGAAGCACATGAGGTCCCTGAAACTCCGCTGATTACAAGTACCTTTTTTGCAGGTTTCTTGCTGTTTTTAATCCTGGGAATAGATACGTAAGCTCCTGGGTCTATGAAGGGCGTTACTGAAAGTGTCGAGGGATTGTTATGAAAGCCAATTCTCTACAGTTACAAGATTCACGGAATGGACTGCGCCGAAGAAGTCGCCATCTTGAAACGTGAAATCGGCCCACTAGTTGGGACTGCCGAGAACTTAGCGTTCGACATTCTTAGAGGCAAAATGACTGTCCTCCCCACGGGGCACTCGGTCTCCTCCAAAACTGTTTTGCAAGCCGTGAGCCGGACGGGTACGCGCGCCGAAGCCTGGACTGACGCGGTGGGAGGCGCTGAAGACGATTTTTGGCAGCGACGGGGCCGCACGACCTTAACCGCCATCAGCGCGTCTCGTTGTTTATTGGCTTTTTGCTTCAAACATGGCTGGGAGGTGGCGTGTTGCAGGCACTTGGTGCTGATGCACGAGGAGGTACGCATCAGGTTCCTTTGATCAGCAGAATATTCTACGTACTGGCAATTGGAGCTGGCACTTGGTTCGTGCTCCCTAAGGCACTATTTGCGATCAGGCGCATCCGCCCTGACATGAATCTCCTAATGACACTGGCCGTAATTGGGGCGGTGGGCATTGGCGAGTGGTTTGAGGCGGCGACGGTCGCATTCCTTTTTGCTTTGTCTCTTGCTCTTGAATCGTGGAGCGTGGGGCGGGCTAGGAGAGCCGTTGAAGCACTCATGGCGATTACGCTTCCAACAGTTCGAATTATGGATGAAGCTGGCCATGACCGAGAAGTCTCGCCAGCGGAGGTTTTGGTGGGCCAACGTTTCCTTGTTCGTCCGGGTGAGCGCATTGCGCTCGATGGGAGAGTGATTCGCGGCGTAAGTGGAGTGGATCAGGCACCCATTACAGGCGAAAGTCTGCCCGTTTCTAAAACCGAAGGATCACAGGTATTTGCTGGCACCGTCAATGGAGATGGATCGCTTGAGATTGAATCGACAAAGTTGGCCGGGGAAACCACACTTGCGCAAATTATCCGCATGGTGGGCGAGGCGCAGAGTCGCCGCGCTCCTTCTGAACAGTGGGTTGAGCGATTCGCTCAGATCTACACACCGGCTGTTCTGGCCATCGCGATACTCGTCGCCATTGTTCCACCTCTTTTGACCGGACAGCTATGGGGTGATTGGTTGTACCGTTCACTGGTGCTGTTGGTTATCGGGTGCCCCTGCGCTTTGGTCATTTCCACCCCCGTGAGCATCGTCGCAGCTCTTGCCTCTGCTGCGAAAAACGGCATTCTCGTGAAGGGCGGGGTACATATGGAAACTCCCGCACGTCTCCGCGCGATCGCGTTCGATAAGACCGGCACCATCACCGCTGGCAAACTCGACGTGGTAAAAGTCGTTCCGATGAACGGCCACACGGAGCCGGAGCTCCTGGAGCGCGCAGGCTCACTTGAACTGAACAGCGATCATCCGATCGCACAGGCGATTGTTAAGTTTGTTCACGAGCGTGGGATCAGAACAGAACGAGTGGTAACCTTTCAAGCGGTTCCTGGCAAAGGTGCGACTGCTGTGCTGAACGGCAAGATGTACTGGCTCGGCTCACATCGATACCTCGAAGAACGGGGACAGGAAACTCCGGAAGTACACGCTGAATTGGAATCGCTGTCGAACTCTGGCCAGACAGTTGTCGTCATAGGAAATGAAGATCACGTTTGCGGCTTTATTGCGTTAGCGGACACCTTGCGCACTGAGTCGGTCGAAGTTCTACAATCTCTTCGAACGGCCGGCATCCAACACATCATCATGCTCACCGGCGACAACCGGGGGACTGCTGAGGTGATAGCGAAAACGGCCGGAATTAACGAGGTAAGTGCCGAACTGCTTCCTGAAGATAAGGTCACCGCGATTGACGATCTCGCAAAGAAATACGAATTCGTGGGCATGGTCGGAGACGGAATCAACGACGCGCCAGCGATGGGCCGCGCGACTCTAGCGATTGCAATGGGCGCGGCCGGGAGCGACACCGCAATTGAGGCTGCCGATGTCGCTTTAATGGCTGACGATCTCAGAAAGCTCCCCTGGTTGATCGGTCATTCGCGTCGCACTCTCGGAATCATCCGACAGAATATCGTTCTCTCGCTTGCGGTCAAAGCACTCTTCGTTGCGCTAACACTTTGGGGGCATGCTTCCCTATGGGCGGCTATAGCTTCTGATATGGGCGTTTCTCTACTCGTCATCGCCAACGCACTGCGCCTGCTGAGAAGAAACAGGATTGAGCTGTAATGCGGTTTTCTCATTTCATCGTGAGCCTGGACACAGGCATCTCTCGCATCCAGCCTGGCGAAACAGACGGCGACGCGTCGCGTGCCGGTTCGTCAAGGAACCGAATTAAATTAATTGCCTGTCGTAAAACTCTAAACAACACTGAAGTGGTCCTGCTTAGGAGAGGTGAGATCAACTCCGGGCGAACTGGAGCGTGCGGGATAGGGCGCATCATTCAGATCAAGGTTCCGAACAAACCAGGAGGCATGCGCTCTGCCAACAAGAGGTTCGAGTACGATAGGTTCTGGGGTGGTAATGATGCGACTATTGCCGATACGAGTATCCGTCTACCTGATTGCATTTGTTCTGACCTTTCCTGTCTATGCAATGCGCAAGCCAGGCGAGGAGATCAAGCCAGGAATCAACCTGTTCTCTTACCCAAGCAATTGGGAAGTATTCGGCGGCGAAAATTCGCCGACCGTCACGATCGCCCCCCGCGAGGGCATCGTGCAGGATGCGAGCGGTGGCGGGGCCATCGGGTATGGTGCGGTCGTGAGTTTTAATTTTCACGAGTTGCACAGCCAGGATCTCCAGAAGGATACCGACGAGATGATTCAACACCTCCGCGCGGGGAATCCAAGCATGCGCGTGTCCGTGAATGGCAGGCGTGTAACTGTGGACGGCAGTCCCGGCATGGTGACCACGCTCGCCAGCAATTCTCCCTACCAAGGCCAGACTGAAGCGGATGTTTTACTGACCATAGTTCGTCCGCAAGGGCTCTTTTATATGGTCTTCATAGCTCCTGAGAGGGATTTCAGGAATCTGCAGGGCACCTTCGATGAGATGGTTCGCTCCCTGCGATTCACCAATTGAAGCTCGCCCCGAATTAGTAGCCATCGGTGATATCCACACGGTTTTCCAGAAGCACGGCAGCCGAAACGAGAGGGTGCGCGACATTTCTGTGAACCGCTATGCAGCTTTCGCCCCCAATCGTGACTCCCAGTAGTTCTCGAATTTCCCGCTCATCCGATTACAGCGGAGCGCAATGATGGCATTGGCGCCACGCACAGTCCAGAACATGCCGGATTGCTTGAGCCGGCTGCCGATCACGGACCTACATCCCGCTTCAATCACGCCCGATCCCACGAACAGATTTTGCTTCCGGAAAGCCGGATAGCGCATGCGGGCGGCATTACGTTCAAAATAATCAGCTTCGATTCGCAGTGCTTCCGCCAGCTTGAGGTCCGGCAAAGAATAGGTTCGCAAAGCCGCCACCAGAGATTCGATCTTGCCGTTATCCAGTTTGTCTTGTAATCTCTTGCCGCATCTTCTGCGTTTCCGATCATCGGCTGGAAACAGCTTTGCCGCGAGTTCCCAGATGTGCTCCCGGGCGTGATATAGATCCACAATCTGGATTGCGCCAGGGAGGTAGCGATCGGCCAGGTTCCAGATCCAAACCGCACCGTCACCGATTACCACCTTCTTCTTGGCCCGGCTCCAGCCCCGCTTCCAGGCTTCGACATAGATGCGCCGTCCGAACTCTTCCGCCGTTTCAATGGCACCCACATACGTGGTGGAATCTTCGTCTCGCACCGGCCGCCCTTCTTT
>JBBSEX010000071.1:0-10505 GCA_038239345.1 Bryobacterales bacterium | reverse complement strand
TGGAGGCAACCTGTTTGGCCTGTGGCGTCTTCAGAAAGTCCTGGAAATCACGGTCCTTCGAGAAGACATAGTTGAGCGCCTTGTCCACAACATCATCTGCGGATGCATGGACGAAAGCGGCGTACTGATCGACCTGCTCGGCGGTGGACTCATCCAGTCGAACGGAAGCACTGATGTAGCGGGTCTGGTTGATTTCAAGTAGTGGCATATACGTCTCCTTATGGTGGAATCAAGCAATCTTTCTCCGGGCAATCATTCTCTGCGCCGTCTGTGCAATCTCCCGCGCACGAGCACGGCAGAGTGCAATGGGAATCTCGAATCGGCGACGAACTTCAAGCAGCGTCACAACGTCGTCTATCGGAATGCCGTCGATGCGCCAAAGTCGGGCCGATGCAATGTCAACTGTCCTCTGAGCGTAGTAAAGAGGATTGGGCTTATCAGACCTTCGCGAGGCAAGCTTGCGTGTGAGCGTCGTGGCGTCTTTGCCACGGGCAAGCTCATGCAGAACCCATGCCCAATCGTGCTCCGAATTGGTGTGGTTCGAGGGACGCTTTCGCGCTGTGATTGCCCGGGACGGAAGAAGGGCATCGGCGGCTAGAATGTCGAGCCGGAAGTCATCGGAATTCCAAGTGGAATCGCCGGGGCATTCGACCGTCACGGGATACGCCGGATCGTACTTGCAATTGAGGAATCCAGGCAGGCGGAGGACGCGGTTGCAGTCGGTACAAGCGGGATCACCGCCAAAGGTAATTGCAAGCAGTTTTAGGGCGTTTTCTTGCTGTTCGAGAGTGAAGCCGTCAACCCGCCACAGGATCTGATATTTTCCGAGCGATGTCGAAAGGATCGCATTCGGTGGGGGGACCGCATCCGAGGCCCGAAGCGCGGTGAGGTGCGCCTGACCATCGGTATCTAAATCCAGATAGAGATGGCGTATTGAAGCGATGCATTCTTTTGTACGTCTGCGGCTGTCCGAGCGAAGCGGATTGGCTGCCACGTAGATATTCGCGCCAGCAGCGTTCTCCTGCACGAGCCAGCCGAGGTAGCGAGGCTCGATCGCGGTCTCCAATTGGACGATCCTCTGAATTGTTGCGGCGGGAACTTCACGCCGTAGAAGTAGAGCAATGGTCTCCCCCGGAACGAAACACCGGGTAAGAAAGTCAGCAGCAATGGCGGTTGCATTCTGAGCATCAGGCTGTGGCATGTTCCACCTCGAAGACCGGCTCGATCAGGAAGCGCTTGGCGTCCCGGTCGTATCCGCGAAGCGCCAGCACTTCGCGGAGGATGCGGCGCCCCGGCTGGCGCTCAACATGGACGACAAAATCAACGGCTTCCCCGATCTCGGCTTCGGTGTCGGAGAAGGTGGTTTGCGCACGGTTGCGCATGACCAGATTGGCGAATCGGCTGAGTGCTTTCTCTGCGGAATTGGCATGAATCGTCGCCAGCGAACCGGCATGGCCGGTGTTGAAGGAATCGAGCAGCGTTCGCGCCTCGCTTCCACGCACTTCGCCTAGAATGATGCGATCCGGTCTCCAGCGAAGAGCAGACTTCAACAGATCGTCGAAAGAGATGTTGGCCTTGAACGTGTCGGTCTGGCATTCGGCCGGCACAATGTTCGGCTTCTGAATGTGAAGCTCGGAGGTGTCCTCAATGACCACGATGCGCTCGTGGTCCGGAATGAAGTCTGCCAATATCCGCAAAAGTGTGGTCTTGCCGGTCCCCGTTCCACCACTGATGAGCAAGGTCTTTCCGCTGCGGATTTGCTCCCCCAAGAAGTCTGCGAGTGATCGCGTCAACGTGCCGCGAGCGATCAGGTCATCGATCGTGTAATGCCGGCTGGTGAACTTTCTGATTGTCAGAGCGGGTGCCGGGCGCACAACCGGAGGAATCACCGCCGCCAGACGGCTTCCGTCTGGAAGCTGCGCGTGCAGCAAGGGATTGTTCTCGTCTAGCTTCTTGCCGAGTTGATTGGCGATCACTTCGAGGCCGGTGCGGAGCTGGCCCGCGTGGAACGAAATGGTTGCTTCTTGGCGCATGATCCCGTCGCGTTCGTACCACCAAGAAGCATCAGGATTGCCCATGATCTCGCTGATGCTGTCGTCCAGCAGCAGCGGCTCTATTGGTCTGAGGAATGGCAGGATCAACTCGAAACTCATAATGGGAACCTCACAACGATGGAAGCCCAGCGGTTAGCCAGGCTTCCGAAAGTGAAGAACAAGGGTCTATGCCGCCGGTTCCTCCTGGGGCGCATCCTCGGGCTCCTGATCTTTCTCTTGATCGTCCGGGGCGGCTTTCTCAGCGCGGTCCAGCTTCAGGATCGAGGCGACCTGAATCTCCCAGACACGCCGTTTCGAGTCCGTCTTCTTGTTGTCGAACTCTCGGCTGCGTAGTTCGCCTTCCACCTGGATGTGTGCGCCCTTGGTGAGCGTTTTGGCGAACTCCGAGAGCTTGCCGAAAACGACGCAACGGTGCCATTCGGTGTGCGAGATGTACTTGCCATCCTTCTTGTAGGAGGACTTGGTTGCCAACGAAAGAGTGGTGAGGCTGAAGTCTGCGCTATTGGTGCGAGCTTCTGGGTTGCTGCCGAGGAAGCCGATGAGGGTTACTTTATTCTGGTACATGATTGTCTCCGTTTGTTGAATTTCCCGATCTTGATCGGGGCACCATTGAGCGAGTGGGCCATGCTCCCAAGTGCCGAAGCTCTGCATTTGCGGAGGCTCCGGAGAAATCTTTTCGGCGGTCTTTTCGAACAAGATTTGGAGGGAAACCGTAACCCCCAGGGCGGCGCAGCCGAAGCAGAAGAGCGAGCTGCCGCAGGGCGCATGAAAAGCTCCGAAGCGGTGCCCGAACAAAGGCGGGATACGAAACGGCAGACACGAAACAGGGCAAAGTTTTCATCAGCATACTGGCGGTAGAAGGCCACCGCGATGGCCGCTCGCTTCGCGCTGGCATGTCCGTCGCAAGACGGGTGTAGTTCGCCACCCCCGTTGAATCTCGGAAGGCTCTTGTTCGCCCGCTCCAACATGCTCACGGACACGTGGGGCAGGGCAGCCGGATTGGCAGCAGAAATGGACATCGTTTAGTCTCTGGGATTCTCTAAGTATCCTTAGCTGAACGCCTGGTCGGCCCGGAAACGCACGATGGTCAGACCGAGGGGGTTCACGGCAAGCTCATTGTTCTTCACGTTCTCGCGAAACACATAGGTGACGCTGGCTGTCCATCGCTCCCGCTTGAGTTCGGTGTGATCCGCCGAGTTGCTGTACACCTTCTCGAACTCGATGCATTCCGAATACGGAGACTGTCGCAAGTCGTCAAGAATGACGTTCTTGATCTCCACATCGACATACGGCAACGCGCTGTCTTTAACGTAGTTCTGGATGCTATTGTCCTTACGCTCCTGGTCGATGACGGCACGTTGTACGTCACTATTAAGGAAGTAGAGCGAATTGGTCTGGTCGCGCTCGATGGTGAAGCGATTCCGACTGAAGTACAGTTCCGCCCAGCGCGAAAGGTAGTATTTGTTCTCCGCTTCCTGCGGGCGATATTGGAAGTTGCGATAGTCGATCGCTTCCGCGCGGCCCACATCGTTAATTCGCACAATCAAGGGGTGCATATTGGCGAGCGCCCTTTGACTCTTGAAGGTTAGCGCCGCCAGTGCGATACAGACGGCGGCGAGCACAAGAATCGTCACTTTCAGATAGGTATTCATCACCAGCAGATCGCCATGCTGTTCCAAATATCGTTCAGCGGTGCGAGTAATCTCCGGGGCAGCTTTCGTTTCTACGCTCACTTTTAGCTCCTTATCTTCCCGTGTTTAGATTGCGGCCCGTATCGCCATCACCGCTGTGCCCAGGCCCCCGCCGTGTCCGCCGGTGCTGCCGCTAAATAAGCTGTGCGTCATGTTCGGAATCTTGAAGAGGATGTAGACGTTGACTAGTACCAGAAGGATCAGAAGCGGCAATGTCTGGACCATCGTTGAGGGATCTGACATGCTCTGGCCAAGTTGGATGTAATAGTTGGTTAGAACATGAGACAGAACGTTCATCGTCGCTGCGGCGACGACTTTGTAAAAGCTGAATCCGAGATAAGCCTTCAGCCAACTCCAGAACAACCAATCCAGCTTGTCGAAGACAAGAAACGGGATAAAGATGGGCCCAAGCAATCCGATGATCGTGGCCGCGATTGCGCCATAGGCCAAGATTGCGGAAATGATTGCCGCCAGGAGGGCCAAGAGAAATTGCACGACAAAGTACACAATGGCGTAGTACGGGGACATCAGGCTATTGAGCATCGACGGCCCTGTTTTCGAGGATGCCGTGTGGATCTGGTTCAGCATGGTGGCGGTACCATCTGCCCCAATGAGGTTCACCAGATTAATTGTGCCGCCGTCGATAAAGCCCTTGATGGAAAAGCGAAGTCCTGGGATGGATCTGTCGTAATAGTTCACCATCACGTAAGCGAAGGTAAGCAGCATAAAGAGGTTGAGGAACCTCCCCATGCTGAACCCGGCTCCGCCGTGCGCCGACGCTAGTGCTTCTTGTACACCAAACCAAACCAGCATGATGGTTGCCAACGCTATGACGATGTGAATCCCCATCGCAGTAATGGAGGGTGCGGCTGTCGCTGCAAGCGAGCGACATGCCTGAGCGATGAAGTCAAAAAGGCCTGTACCCATGTCCGTGCCCTCCTGTTTTCCTCTTGGGTCGGTTCAGAACGCCTGCGTGAGGAGATTCGCTGCACCGCCGCTGGTTGTTGTTATGTTGGCGTTGTAGTAGCTCTCATATCCCGCTGAGTCGCGAAATGCCGATTTCATCGCGTCCTGCTGCTGCTTCTGGGTAACGATCTGTTGCAGGGCCAGATTGGCATTGATCTGGTTTGCGTCCTGCTGGGTACGTAGTTCCAAAAGCAGGGCCTGATTGATGCGCTGTAGTTCGGCCATGATGGTCTGCTGGGACACATCCTGACTTTGTGTAGCCGCCTCCAGCTTAGCTATGTCCGTTTGTCTGGCGGTCTGATTGGCTCGTATCGTCCCAAGCGCTTGAAGGTTGTTGGTCATCACGGACTCGTTAATGTCGACGGTGGCGCCCTGCGCGGCAATCTGCAGCTGCCCGGCAACGCTGGCGGTGCCGTAGCCGGGAATCACGTTGCTGGTGTTCGGGACGCTGACCTGCTGGTAGGCGGCTGCCGCCCCCTTTCCCGTATTCGCCGAATTAAGCCAACCCATCGAATTGCCGTATGTATTCGAGATTTGTTGCAGCAACAGCAAGTCAGAAGTTGGAGACAGAAACCGCGCGTAGAGCATTCTTGGCGCAAGGATCATCTGATACGTGAGTTGGTATTGCTGCTTTGAAACGTTGTAGGCTTGCAATGCTGTCGTTGCAATCTTCACGGTGTTGGTAAAGATTTGTTGGCCCTGCTCGATCTGCCGGGCTTCGTTGGCGATGGATTGCTCTTCGTTCTTGATCTGCGTGACGGCGTGACCTGCCTGCGTAGGGTCGAAGACGACGCCGGAAACGAATTGCGCTTGGGCGGCGGGTTGCAATGCCGTCGCAAGTCCGATTGCGAGTACGGTGAGGATTAGTTTCTTCATTGGTCTTGTCCTTTCGTTTGCGGTTGAAGGTCAATGGTGCTCTTGCACCGATACGGTGTCACTGCTGTGCTGCAAGAATTTCTCTCTGGATCTGTGCAAGACGGTTCGCCTGTGGTTTGCAACGCGCATCTCGTTCCTTCTTCTTGGCTTCGAGGTCCGCCATCTGTTCCTTGGTCAGAGTTTGTCCTGTCAGAAGTCTTGTGACTCCAGAGTTGTCTTCGTCCAGGCAGTCCTTGGCATAGGCCGGGTATTCGGCGTTGTATTGATCCTGCAATTGATTCACTTTTGCCGCCTTGCTCTGACAACCGGCAAGAGTGAGAGTCCACAGGAGTAAAAGGGAGAGGACAACAATTCGCATCGGAAAGCCTCCTTAAAACGTCTGTGGAATAGTGTGGTTCGAGTACGCAGGCAGAAGCAAGTCTTGCGTGAAATACACTTTCACGCGGTGGCCCTCCCGAATTGTGATGGTGGGCGGTATGTGGAGGAAGCGGTCAAGGATGGTGGCCGCAGACTGCGAAACACTGGCTGTCGTCCCATTGGTAAATGATTGGGAACCGCTCGTGGTGATGGTGCCCCCACCCTGCGTGATTTGGCTGGCTCCAGCAACCACACCCAAAGCTATCGAGGTACCAAAAATCTGAAGGTAGTGGTTGTTGACCTTATCCTTCAGCCCTTCCTCTCCGATCTGGTCGAGGCCGTGAAACTGGTCAAGATCGACGGAGTACCCATCCGGCATAATCAGGCGGTGAAAAACCACGGCCATCCGGCGCTGTTGTCCGAAGCCCGCCGATCCAATCTTCTTTGCCTCGCCCAACACGACAGTTCCTTCGGGAATGATGACGTGCTGATGATCGTGCGAATACAACGGATTTGAGACAAGCACTTTGACGGGCCCTACGGCATCTCCATCCAGGCGATTCATGAGAACAGTGTCGAGAACGGAGCTCTCGTAAACGAGGTAGGGCTGACCGGACGCCGAATCAATATTTGCCTCATGAGGGCGTTTATAACCTCCGGGTGTCTCCTGCTTTTGCTGTTCTTCCCCAGTTGGGGAGCTGACGAAACCGCTGTTGGCTTGCCGCGTTGAAGCGTCAGACTGTGCGGGTATCATTTGACTCTGCGGCTGCGGCTGTTCGGGTACACGAGCGTACACGAGGTTGGAAGCAAAACGGGAGTTGTCAGCCCGTTCGCGTTCTTTTGCGGCAATCAGCTGTGACTGCTGTTGTAAGGGCGTGAGTTGCATCTGCGTGTTGCCCTGCTGCGCTTGCGCGCATAGGCGGCCCGGAACGCACGGCACGGCAATGCCGGTCGGGCCGTACGCCGCGGCCGCGGCCTGCTGCGCGGGCGTCGCAGACGCAAGCGCCGGATCGCCGATTGCAGCAGCAGCGATTGTTGCCTGCTGCTCTTTCTGGCGTTCGGCCTGAAGCTGGTTCTTCAACTCCTGCACATTGTTGTCGGTGTTGTCCTGCAAGGTGGGTTGCGGTGGCTGCCCTTCAGCGGCGGCCAGCTGTGCAGGCGTCTTCTTGCCCGACGAACTGAGGAGTGCTGCCACAATCACGAGCAACGCCGCTCCCAGATATACGAACGTCTTGAGATTTTTCTGCAAGACACCGCTTGGCAGGGTCAACTTGCGGCGCAACGTTGGTTCAGCTTGCGGCTCGGTCTGTGGCCCCGCGTGCGGGGTAAAAATGTTCTCGGTCATGGGGCTATCCCTTCCGCGTGAATTCCATCCGCTTCTTACCCAGCTCTACGTAACCGTTGTCCATGATCTTCGGGATGACGTACGTCCCTTCCCGGAGGTCGTAGGTAACGAAGTTGGGCTTTCCGTCCTTCATCTCATACACGCTGAACTTTTCAGGGGCATTCGTTTTGATGTAAGTGAACTTTTCGTCGTGATAGATCGACTGGATGTTGAAGGGAGCTTCGTTCGCCTTGTAGACATAGTCGAACTTCAGCCGGGTCGGATAGGCGCTCTTGTACTCATCCACGGCCTGCTCAACGTGTGATTGAAGAGCCGCAAGCTGTTGCCGCGACTGTTCCGATTGTGCAGCGGGCACGAATTGCAGAGGGCCACTTGCCGCCACAATCGCGGAGTGGTCCGCGGGTTCGACGATGACTTTCAAATCGGGGCTTGCCGAAGACGGAGAGATGTCCTGGAGTGTGAAACTGTAGATGTTCCCCTTGTCCGTAATGAGATTCAGGTTGGAGCTGATGCCCTGTTTCGCCGGATGCACAAAACAAAAGTTGCCAACGACATCTACGATCCAGAAGTCTTTGTCGCCAGTCGCGGCTTCCATGATCTTCTCGGTCGTGGGCAATTCGATAAGGGTTGTGTATTTCAGCTTGGCGCGGATCGGGACGATGTCCTGCGAGTGATACTGCACTGTGCGTGCAGAATCCTGCGCAAGAGCATCGATGGAAGACACAACCAAAACACAATTGATGATGAATTTTAGATACCGCATACATGTCTCCTTAAGGGTTGGTGTTAGAGGTTGATACAGCCAGCACGCGCGGCTGGAATGGATGGTCTTCGGCAAGATGGCGAAGCCCATCGGCAAAGCCGAAGCGGTCGAAATACTCCTGCTTCTTGAGGTTGTCGCGCGCGTTGTTGGTCGCCATCCAGTGCGAGACCGAATCGACGTTCAATTGGACTTTCTTTGAGGTCTGCGCCTTTCGAATGAGCATTTGGCCAGGCGGAACAAGGCCGTCGATAAGGTCCAGTTCCGTGTCGTTCAGATGGAACGCCTCCCGGTACACTTCGCGGTTCATGTCCGGGTTGGCCAGAAAAATCTTTGTAGGGCAGCTCTCGGCCACTATCGCCAGCATTCCCGACTCCTCAAGCTCTTTGATGGATTGCGTCGCAAGGATCATTGCGGCTTTGTGCTTGCGCCAGGTCTTCTGCGCCTGCACCACGTAATTGCGGATCGTTTCGTTCTTGATGAAGAGCCACGCCTCATCGAGCAGGAAGATCTTGAAGGTAGCAAGCTTCTGCGGGTCGGTAATCTCATTCGATGCGCGGTGCAAAACATAAAACAGCAGTGGCTCCAAAACTTCCGGCGCATCATTCCAACCGTGGAAATTGAACGTCTGAAAGCAGGAGAACGAAAGTGTGTCCTCAGCGTTGTCAAACAGGAATCCGTACTGTCCGCCGCGGGTCCAGCGGTGCAGGCGTTCTTTCAACTCGCCAATGATGTTCCCAAAGTTCGAGATCGTGCGCTGGTTCGGTTCCAGCACGTAAATGCGCTCGATCGCATCCCAGAGGCGGCGTTCCTCCTTGAAGTCGAGCCGATAGCGCTGCTCGTTGCCCTCAATGAGCACGCGGAAGAAGCTAAAGAGAAATTGCAGATTTTCTTTCGTCTGGGGCAGGGAGAATGGATTGATCGTGAAGTCCCGCGTCTCCTGGCCGACATTGAGGTACGAGCCCTTGAAGATCGTCGTAAGCGACTGGAAGCTGCCGCCGATATCAAAGATGAAAGTCAGCGGCTTGTACTTCTGCGCGTTTTGCAGCAAGAAATTACAGAAATAAGATTTGCCACTACCCGTCATCCCGAGAATCAGTGTGTGGGCAACATCGCCGGTATGCAGGTTGAGAAAGTACGGCGTGCTGTTGTCGGTTTCGAGTACAGCCCAGTATTCAGTGCCGAGATGTGCATTGGTCTTTTCGCCGGGCAGGATCGTAAAGAGAAAAGACAGGTCGGCGTAGTTCGTGTTGAGCAGATACATCTGGCGAAGGTTCATTGCATAGTTGCCCGGCACAGTGGCGAAATAGGCGTTGAGCTGGTTGTAGGTTTCCGCGAACAAATTGCCGTCTGCGTTGGTGAAAACGCCAGTAAACTCGGCTACAAGCTGATCGACATCCGTTCGTGATCGGCCATACAACACAATCGTGAGCGAGAAATCGCCGAGCGATTGGCCGTCACCCAGGGCGCGGAGGCAATCGCCCAGATTTTCAATGTCCGCCTGCTTGGACTCGTCCACCAGCACATCGCGTGGGTTCGTCTTCGTGGCGTCATTGCCCATCTGAGAGACAAACCCTGTCTTGGACATGTTGAAGTGCCGACGCCGCTTGTTCACTTCTTTGCGGGCCTTATCCACTGGGATCGGCGTCCATTCGGTGACGACATAAAAGTTGGCCGGGATCTTCAGCAGCGCGTCCAGCACCAGGGGCCGCGTCTCTGTGATGGCCTCTTTCATCGTCAGCACGCGAACGATGTGATCGCCTACACGCAGATGATCGCGTTCGGCTTCGATATTGGAGTTGACGACCTGATAGTCGAGAAACTGCGTGGACTGCGGTCTGCCGGCAATGCGCCAGTCGTCGTAATTCAGCAAACGGCGATAGAACCTGAACTGCCCCTGCTGATTCAGGACCTCGATTTGCATGAAGTCGCCGAGTTGCCGAGCGAATGCCTGCACGTGCTGGTCGAGCCGCCGAACATCGCGCTCGATATGCGTTCGCAACAGCGTCTTCATGTTGTCGTTCGTGAACTGCGCCTTTAGTTCGCCAATCGCGCCCTCGGGATCGCGGAACAGGCGGGCGAGCGCCGCTCCAACACCGGTCTTAGATCTGGCGCCTTCTAGGAGGATGCAGTAGAAGATTTCAACTTGATAAAGGTGGTCACGCTTGGCTTCAAAGAACTTCCGGCGCTGGTCTATAGCTGCTTCAACAATGGGGTCGTCATATGTGGCGAACGGTATCTCGGGCCGGTTCGATTTGAAGAGATATTGGTAGACATGGAATCCTGGGCCAAATGCTTTCAGAGCGGCCTCCAACCGCTTCACCGCATACTCCTGTTCCGAGCGGTCGAGACTTTCGTAGTCCACACCGGGAACACTGAGAACCATGCCGACATCGCCGCTCTTAGTAAGGAAGGTCGTCTCGTTCCAAAAGCCGTACAGATTGATGTGGTCGTTA
>JBBSEX010000070.1:0-10572 GCA_038239345.1 Bryobacterales bacterium | reverse complement strand
TTCCGAATTTAAGAGTCGGCTTTGCAGCCAAGGATTCATGCAAGGCCTCGCTCGATTCGTAGACGCCGATGGTGGAAGAGTTCTGAGGCTGGGGCGCAGCGTTCGCCGTGCCGAGCATTACGAACGACAAAAGAACAGTGCAGGAGGCGAGCCTCGCGCTGCGGGAAGGAATCACTCGCGTAGAGTGATACGCCGAAGTACCTGCGCCGACGTTCACTGTCGGTCCTCGGGCGCAGGCTGAGCCGCATCGGGACTCTGCCTGGCCTGCCGACGACGCAGGGCCTGCTGCGAACTCTCGGCATCCTCTTCCTTTAATCTCTGGAAGGTAGCGAAGGCTTGCTTGGCGTTGTCCATCTGATGAAGACGCCGATAAACGATCCCGAGTTGATACCAAGCTTGCTGAATCACTTCAGGGTCGGATCCGGGGGCAGATGTGGCGCGCTGCAGATGCCGCGCCGCAGCCTCGTCATCGCCGAGCAGCATTTCGGCACGGCCGAGGTTGTAGTCTGAGTGGCGAATCCCTGGCTTCTGCTGCAGCGCGGCTTCGATCAATCCCTTGGCCCTTGCGCCATCGCCTTTTTCAATGGCCAGCACACCGAGCTTGTAGCGAGCCGACGCATTGAAAGGGTCAATCTCAAGCTCGCGATTGAATGCGGCTTCCGCTTCTTCCGTCTTTCCCGCTGCACGGTATTCCGCGCCGAGCGCTTCGTGCAAGCCGAGCTGCCGCGGGGCAAGCTTTATGGCCTCCTCGTACGCGCTGATGGCCTCCAGAGGACGGTCGGCGTCCGAACTTGCTTGAGCTAGAACCTGTAACACTCGCCATGATTTTGGATCCGCCTTATACATCTGGGTGTAACTGTTCTTGGAGACCAAAAGGTGCGCCTGCCCACGATGAAAAAGTATGTCAACGTTGTCGGGGGCCAAGGTGGCGGCCCTGTCTAGGGCGGCGGCCGCTTCCTCAGGGCGGTCAGCCGCAATCTCGACGACTCCGAGCCACATCCATGCAGCCGCGTCCTTAGGATAGGCAGCCGTCTCGTTGCGAAGGGCAGCGCGCGCCTGACCCAACCGCTCCAATTTATATTGAGCCAATGCCAGGAAGAGATTTGCTCCGTGAAGGCGCGGCTTGAGGGACAGAGCTTTTTGGAAGCTGACAATGGCCTCTTCCGGGCGGCCCTGTTCCTGACGAACCAAGCCTAGATTGAAATGGGCTTCCGCGAATGCAGGAGCCTTTGCGACGGCCTCCGCGAAGCCGCGTCCCGCAGCGTCCAAATCTCCCTGTTTCATGGCTTCAGAAGCTTCCAGGAAAAGCTTGCGGACCTCCGGGGCCACTTGAGCGGAAAGCTGGCTGCCCAGGCCTGACAGGAGAAGTACCCAGATGAAGAGAAGTCTACCGACGCGAGGAAGTCGAGTCACAATTGGCGGTGTTTTCAAAATCAGAGTTCATACCGGCTAGCCGGCCAGGGTCGAGTTGCCTCGTTGCTGACTAGAGAGCCTCCGGCCGAGCGGCACGAGAAGCTCTCCGTCGCTAGCCAAGTGACGCGCTAGAACTGGTAGCGCAGCGTTACCTGGACCTTTTTCGTGGCATTAACAATGCTGGGACCGCCCCCGAACTGAGAGCCCGGCTGCCCAAACGAGTCGCAAGTTACGCAGCCATCACCACGTGCAAAGGTGTGCCTATTGAATGCATTGACAAAGTCCAGTTTGAAGGACAACACGTGTGCTTCCCAGAGATTGACACGCTTAATGAGCGAAAAGTCTTCGTTGATATAGCCCGGACTGCGGACGTCGCCAAACGTCTTGGGTAGGTCACCGAACGAAAAGCCATTGACGGCAACGATATCGCGCGCATTAGGGTCGAAGAACGCAGCGCAGTTAAAGAAATTGTTGGTGCCGCTGGGAGTGAAGGTGCCGTCATCATGAGCCGTGCATCCGCTACCACCTACGTTCGGATCATAGGAGCTGTGGTTGGAAGCGAGCAAGGGCTGGCCGGGGACGCGGCTCAATCGAGGGTTGGCGGTTCCAAACTGATTGGTCACACCAAGAGCGAAGGGGATAAATGGGACGCCTTTCTGGTAACGCTGAACGGCGCCGACTTGCCAGCCGCCTAGAATTTTGTCGGTGACGCCTCCCTTGTTCAGGAACTTCTTTCCTTTCCCGACCGGAAGCTCATACAGGTAGCTGAGCACGAACATGTGGGGGACGTCCTGAAAGGACAGTGCCTTTTCCGATTTCAGGTCTCGGGGATTTTGCGCATTGAAGGTATCGGAGCTCCCGAAGGCCGTGAGCCCGGCGTACGCGCTATCGGCATTGGTTAGAGTCTTTGAAAAAGTGTAGGAGGCGGTCAGGTTCAGTCCGTTGCGGAACCTGCGTTCCAGTTTTGCTTCCAAGGCGTGATAGGTGGATTGCCCGAGATTTTCAAGGCAGCAATTGGTGGTTATTCCCTGATATTGGGGAAACGGCAATAGCAACTGACCGACGAGGTCTTTTCCCGAAGGACTATAGAGCGCTTCAAACCAAGCGGGAACCGTAACGCCCAAGCTAGCCAGGGTAGCTTGGCCTTCGGCGCTGGTGACCGAATCATTCAGCCTAAAGCCCAGCGGGAGGAACTTGGGATCGATGGCATTGAGTTGCTGAAGATTGGAATTGAGGTGCGTGGCATGGTTGCCGATGTAGCCCAGACTGAAGATGAGATCTGGAGCGAATTGATGCTGAATTTCGAGGCTCCAGTTCTGAACCATAGCAGGCCGACCGTTGCTGGGTGCGGCGAAGCTTGGGCCTCCCTGAAAATTGCCGTTCAATAGGGAGGGGTCCGTAACATTGGTGGGAGGCGCGAACGTCGGGAACCCGGCATCCAGGGATCCCAGGCCTCCGATGGAAACGGGGGCGAAGTCATTTGCCGACGAGAAAGTCGGGTTGATGGTGGAGCCGCCGTTGAGCGAGTCCCCAAAGTCGGTGTAGAAGAGCGCGGCGTAGTAAATCCCGAAACCGCCGCGAACCACGGTGTTACGCAGCCATTCGCGGCCGAAGAGGCTCTCCGGTGAGTACGCAAAACCGATGCGGGGCCCGACATCCTTAAAGTAAGCCTTGGCTCCAGTCGCGCCAGGACCGTAGGCAATGGCACCCAGCGTTCCATCAGCAGCGGGATTTGGGAGCGTGAGGTCGAGGACCGACTGAATGCCGCTGGCTTCATGGCGAGGAGTGTCCACTTCGTAGCGGAGGCCCAGATTGAACGTCAAATTCTTGCGGAACTTGAAGTCATCCTGAACATATCCGACGTAGTAGTTTTGAATCCAGCGAGGGGCATGGAGTGAGAAGCGTGCGCTTTCTTGCTGGGGCAAACCTAGCAAGAAACTGGCAAAAGCGTCGCCGGTATTAAGGTCCGCCTGAAGGTAGGCTGTTTGGAAATTGGAAAACGTATAAGACGGCGAAGTATTGAGATTGTTATACCGCGAGAACTGTGAGTGACGCCACTCAAATCCGAAGCGGAGGCTATGGCGGCCCTTTACCCACGACACGGCGTCGGAAATGATTAGGCTGTTAGGCACGGCGAGGTCGTCGTTGCCGCCGCTGAGGCCCTGGTACCCTATACCGAGATTGTTGGCATCAAACGTTAGTGGAGGGAACACCGGACCGGTCGCATTGGGAATTCCGAGAACACTGGGCCAATCCGTGCCGTTTACGCTTTGAGCCAAACTCGGATCGTGTAACCGATTGAAGCCGACATTGAAATGATTTAGCACAGAAGTGCTGATCGTTCTATCCCAGCCAAACCGCACATAGTGCGAAAAACGGGATTTAAAGAAGTTGGGGTCCAGGGGCGGCGGCAGGGCGGGAGTGCCATTTAACTGTTCCTGGTCCCGGCTGCTATAGGAAAAGAAAAACTTGTTCTTAGTTCCCAAATTTTCATCGATGCGGAACGACATGGTGGTGTCGCGCTGGGGATTAACCGCCTGAAATACAAAGTTCTGAGTAAGCCCAAGCGCCGGGTCAGGATGGACGTTGAGGAAAGAGAGCATCTTCTGGGCGACAGGACTGAGATTGGTGATTTTGTTTCCGGGGAATGCGATGCGCCCTCCAGCGAAACCGGTGGGGCACGCAGCGGTGTTCGGATCGAAGATCTGGCCCAGTAGGACCGGTGTGTTGTCGCAGGGGTTGATAACCGGCGCTCCGTTGCTCGTCAGGGCAGGACCAAGCAAGGCTGAAAAATCGCCTTGGCGCTCCGCATCGGTAGGCAAAGTAGTCCGACTGGTAGAGCCGGTGTTGTTCCGATATTGCTCCCAGGAGAAGAAAAAGAAGGTTCTGTCGCGCCCGTTATAGACCTTGGGGACCCAAACGGGGCCGCCCAGACTGCCGCCGAAGTCGTTCTGATGGTCCCGGTCCTTAGCGGCTCCAACGCGATTGTTGAAATAAGAATTCGCGTTGAGCTTATCGTTGTGCAGGATGTCAAAACCCGATCCGTGATAAGAGTTGGTGCCGGACTTGGTAGTGAAACTCTCCACTCCTCCCGACGTTCGACCGAATTCGGATGGCAGAGTCGAGGTCGTAATCTTGAATTCGCTGATGGCTTCCACAGAGGGAGCATTTTCGTCGAAGGTCGGACCCAGTTCGGCATGAGAGATACTGGCGCCGTCAAGAAGGACTTCGGTGCCCAAGTTCTGGCCACCGGCAATTTTAGATTCAAAGATACCTGAGTCGCTGTTCGTTCCCGGGCCAACCGTACCGGGCGTCAGGAAGACAAACGCTTCCGCAGAGCGCAAATGACTCTGACCGGTTCCATTGAGCGCAAGCGGCAGTTCTCTGATTTGCCGGGAGTCCACAATCGAGCCAATTTCTGAGCTCTCGGACTGAACTCCTGGAGCGTCGCCCAATACTGTGACAGTTTCCTTGACGTCGCCGGGTTGCAGCGAAAAATCCAGCGAAGATGTGGTGTTGATTTGCACCGTGACGCCGGTTCTGGTCTCAGTCTTGAATCCTGCCGCGGATACGGTCACGTCGTACGTGCCGATTTCCACGTTCTGGATTCGATAGCCGCCAGTGGGACCGGTGGTCGCGGAGTAGGAGGCTTTGGTAGCGCTATTTACGGCGCTCACCTCGGCATCGACGACAACAGCGCCGGAGCCGTCCAGCACGGTACCTGCGATGGTGCCGCGGTCGGATTGGGCGGAGACGACTTTGCAGCCGGCGAGAATAATAAGGACTGCGAGCACGTACCTGAATGAGAATTTCCAACGCATTTTTGCCGCCTCCTGATGCAGATCAGCTCGACGGATCAGGGCGAATGGACGATTCCCGGTTCCATGCTTTCCGCAGAGTACGGACGTAGACAGGCAGCCAAGACAATCGTTTGTTCAGTGAACCCTGGTAAAGCACCCCAAACTTTGTCTGCCATTTGGCAACAGCAAAATTTGGTTGTCAAGAAACAATTTTTTTCATAGCTGCAGACAATCCTTACGTTTACCCGTGGTTACCCGAAAATGGGTGAAAAAGGGAACTGGCGCAGTAGAAAGTCGCGGGCGGGGAAGGGCACTCCGACCAGCCTCAGCTTCTTTGCCCGTGAAACCTTTGGCGATTTTAGCGACCGGTTACCGCGTGTGCGCAGGCAAAAGAACGTTGGCGTTCGCGAACGTAGTCTGTGCCAAGATATTCGTCGCGATACCCAAGCCGTTAAGGGACTCAGTGCAATCCTCGACTGCAAGGTCATTCATGTGCGTCTTGCGGACGGCTTCTACCCTGGCCATCTGCCTTATGTTGTTCGCGCGGTTTGCTTCGACCCAAGAAAAACCTGCGGAGGCCGAGTCCGCCAAGGGCCAACAGAGCGGAATGAACACCGGAGGAGTGCACCCGCCCGTCAAGGACTCGAAGCAACGCCCAATCACGGCTGGTGGGTTCGTGGACGGCGCGCCAGTTGTTTTTGTGGACGCCACGCACTCAGCATCGCTCGACAAGTTCCATCACCGCATGGGCGGACCCGAAAAACGCACCATCCTGGAAATGGCCGGCTCCGGCGTCGCGCTCCTCGACTACGACAACGACGGCTGGCTGGACATTTATCTGGTGAACGGTTCGACGTTCCCCGCACTTGCCGGAAAAGAAGCCCCGCCGCGCGCAATGCTCCTGCACAACAATCACGACGGCACCTTCACCGACGTCACCGCTAAGGCTGGCGTCGCCAACGAACGATGGGGGTTCGGCGCAGTGGTCGGCGATTTTGATAACGATGGCTGGCCGGATATTTACGTCACGAACTTTGGAAAGAATCGGCTCTACCACAACAATCGCAATGGAACGTTTACGGACGTGGCGGAAAAAGCAGGCGTCGCTCTCGGCGGCTGGTCCACCGGCGCTACCTGGGGAGACTACGATCGTGACGGGCGCCTCGACCTCTTCGTTCCGGGCTATGTGAAATTTGATGCCGAACATCCTCCCATATCCGGTCAAGACGGACTGCCGTCGCACTTCTGCCAATTCCGCGGGGTAGAAGTCCCGTGCGGGCCTCGTGGGCTGCCGGGCGAAGCTGATCACCTTTTCCACAACAACGGGGACGGAACATTCACAGACGTCAGCGTAAGAGCGGGCGTTTCCGATCCCAAGGGCTACTACGGTTTTGCTTCGGTATTTGTGGACGTAGATGACGATGGATGGCTGGATCTCGTGGTAGCCAATGATTCCGTGCCGAAATACTTGTACCGCAACAGGCACGATGGCACCTTCGAGGACATCAGCTACTTGTCGGGGTTCGCCCTGAACGACGATGGCCGCGAGCAAGCGGCTATGGGCGTAGCCGTTGGGGACTATAACCGCGACGGCAAAGTCGATTTTTACATCACCAATTTTTCAGACGACTACAACACGCTCTACCGCAACGACGGCGACGCCAGCTTCTCCGACGTCAGCGCGCGCGCCGGAATTGCTACGTTGACGATTCCTTTTCTCGGCTGGGGCACCGGATTCCTCGATTTCGATAACGACGGTTTGCCAGACATTTTTGTCTCCAACGGTCACGTCTATTCGGGCGTGGACGCGCAAGACTGGGGCACCACTTGGGCGCAGCGGCCTCTGCTGCTTCGCAATGTGAATGGCTCCAGGTTTGTCGAAGTTCCACCGGCCACTGGCAGTGCTCTGGCCATGACCATGACCGGGCGCGGAGCGGCATTCGGCGACTTGTTCAACGATGGGCACATTGACGTGGTCATGAACAATATTGATTCGATTCCCACGCTTTTACGCAACGTGGTCAAAAATGAGAATCACTGGATCGCTTTCAAGCTCGCGGGCGGAGAAAAAAGTCCGCGTGATTCCATCGGAGCGAAAGTCTTTGTCACGGCAGGCGGTGCTACCCAGCGCGGCGACGTAGTAAGCGGCGGCAGCTATGCCTCCAGTTCCGATATACGCCTACACTTTGGGATCGGCAAGGCGACGAAGGTAGAAAAGGTAGAGATTCGCTGGCCAAGCGGAATCAAGCAGGAAATTGTTGTCGGCGCGGTGGACAGGATTTACACCGTTGTTGAAGGCAAGGGTATTGTTGAGCCCTGAACCGAACTTGAAGGAAATCGTATGACTAGCGCCAACCGAAAATGTTGGTTGACAATTATTCCGACGCTGCTTTTGACCCTGGCTCTTCGCGCCAACGCGGCTCAACAAGAACCGGCTCAATCGCCTTCAGCGGATGTCCCAGGAAACTTCGTGGACATTACAGAACGCGTCGGAGTCAAGTTTCAATACCAGGCCTCCCACACCTCCAAAAAATATCTCCCGGAAACCATGGGAGCAGGCGTGGCCCTCTTCGACTACGACAACGATGGCCGCCTCGACATTTTTCTGGTCAATGGTGCTCCGCTCGCTGACCCGACAGCGAAAGGAACCATCCCGCAAAAGGCCGGTCCGAAATACTGGAACCGCCTGTACCACCAAAAACCGGATGGCACATTTGAAGATGTCACTGAAAAAGCTGGTTTGCAGGGCACAGGCTACGGCATGGGCGTTGCCGTCGGAGACTACGACAACGACGGCTTTGAAGATTTGTATGTAACCGCCTACGGAGGCAACAAGCTTTACCACAATAATGGCGACGGCACATTTTCCGACGTCACGCAGAAAGCTGGCGTGGCTGGCAGCGGCTGGTCCACCAGTGCTGCGTGGGTTGATCTCGATGGCGATGGCTACCTCGATCTGGTCGTCCTGCGCTATCTCGAATGGGATTTCAACGACATCTGGTGCGGAGAGCACAAAGAGGGGTATCGCGCATATTGTCATCCGGATTTCTTTAAGCCCATCGCTCCGCTCGTTTATCGCAACCGTGGCGACGGAACGTTCTCCGAAGTCGCTGCAAAGATTGGCCTCGGAAAGCTCGGGAAAGGATTAGGAATAGCTATTGGAGATTACGATCGCGACGGCCACGTGGACCTCTTTTTTGCCAACGATTCGATGGTGGAGTTTCTGTATCACAACAAAGGAGACGGTACCTTCGACGAAGTAGGGTTAGTGTCGGAAGTTGCCGTGGATATCGACGGAAGGACTTACGCCGGCATGGGCGTGGATTTTGCCGACTACGACAATGACGGGTGGCCCGATCTTGTAGTGACCGATCTGGCCAATCAGCGCTATGCCTTGTACCGCAACAACGGCGATGGCTCGTTCACCTATTCGAGCATGACTTCCGGCATCGGCAAGGTGACGCAAACCCACTCCGGGTGGGGAGTGCGCTTTCTCGATTACGACAACGATGGCTGGAAAGATCTGCTAGTCGCGCAGGGGCATGACCTGGATACCGTTGAGTTGACTTCGCCGAATTTGCGCTATCGCGAGCCGCTCCTGCTGGCCCGCAATAATGGAAAGGGCTTCGCGGATGTCTCCGCGCAGTCCGGTGGCGTGTTCCAGAAAACCTGGGTAGCACGTGGAATGGCCGTCGGAGACCTGGACAACGACGGTCGGCTCGATGCGGTGGTCACCACCAACGAGGGTCCGGCTTACGTCCTGCACAACGAAACGGAGACGCACCATCATTGGATCTTGCTGAAACTCGTTGGACATAAAAGCAATCGCGATGGAATCGGCGCGGAAGTGCGGCTAACGACGGCGGCGGGAACGCAGTTTGCCACCGTCACCACCGCCAGCAGTTACCTTTCCTCCAGTGACCGACGCGTGCACTTTGGACTGGGCAACAGTGAGAAGATTGCGGAGATTCAGATTCGCTGGCCCAGCGGCATCGTGCAAACTTTAAAGGATGTTCGTGCAGATCAAATCCTGCAAATCGATGAACCAGCCGCCCGCTGAATCCTGGAGCGGGTGCGGAATCCTGAGCGCCGTACCGCGAGTACTTTGCATTGCAACGGCCATTCTCGCCTGGACAATCCCGGCGGCGGCGCAAGCGCCCGATCGCCTGGCGGCGGGGCTGGACGAATTTCGCGCAGGAAATTTCAGCCGAGCTGCCGTGCTGTTTGATGAAGCGGAAGCGGAAGCCCCTGGCATCACCGAGGCGCTGCTTCTGGAAGGTCGAGCTTATACCCACCTCGAACAGTACCCGGCTGCGGAAAGCGCTCTTCGTCGCTATCTGCAATTGCACGCCGACTCGGACGAAGCTCTCTACCTGCTCGGCTACTTGCTGCACCGGCAGAATCGCGCCGCGGAGTCCTTGGCGACGTATACCAAGGCCGCGCGGCTTCGCGCTCCGCGCGGCGACGACTTGAAGATTGTCGGGCTCAATTACGTCTTGCTGAACGATTACCCCGATGCGATTCAATGGCTCGAGAAAGCCGTCCAAGCGGAGCCGGAGAACAAAGAGGCTTGGTACTTTCTAGGGCGCGCGTACTACTCGCGCTCGCGTATGGGAGAAGCCGCCAAGGCTTTCTCGAAAACTCTCGAACTCGATCCGAAGGATCCCAAAGGCGAAAATAATTTAGGTCTGGTGCTCGAAGCCGAATCGAAAATCGACGCGGCACTGGAGGCCTACCGCCGCGCAATCGAATGGCAAAGCCAGGATCGGCATCCGAGCGAACAGCCCTACCTGAATCTTGGCAGCTTGCTGCTGGATCAATCGCGGCTCGCAGAGGCTGTGCCGAACCTGCAAAAGGCCGTAGAGCTGGCCCCGGGAAATGCCGCCTGCGAACTGAAATTAGGTGCGGCATATTTGCGGTTGGAAAAATTACAGGAGGCTCTACTACACCTGACGAAGGCGGTAGCACTGGCCCCGGAGGACCCGGCTGGGCACTACCAGCTAGGTAAAGTCTACAAGGCCCTGAAGATGGCGAACCGCGCGAAGGTTGAGTTTGGGAAGACTGAGGAGTTGCAGCGGCGGGCTGCTTCGCCTGCGACCAAGCCCGACTGACTCCAATCCAAGTTCACACCAAGGCAGAGCTTCGCCGGCCGAGTACTCACTTTCATCGAGCGGCTGGCGGTTCTTGGTCGGTGGGAATACCCACCATAAACCGATAGAACGCGACGGCCCGATTGATCGAGGAAGCATCGTTTCCCGCGATCCGTTTGTTAGCGTTCCTGCCAGTGCGCATCAAGCCGTAGAAGCGCCAGACTTTTTCCGATTCGCGATCCAGAAAGTAAATCGACTGCATCTCTCCG
>JBBSEX010000069.1:0-11025 GCA_038239345.1 Bryobacterales bacterium | reverse complement strand
GGATAGCTGGACGGATCGTGGATCTCCCGGACCGCGGTCGGGATCGGAATTGCCGCCAGTACCAGGAAAAAGAATCCAATCACCTGATTCCATAGGATGTGTAGCGGCCGGATCACACCGGGAACGACGTGGCCAAAGAAGCTTTTGGCTAATCTGAACATCTGATATCAGTGTAACGAACGTCTATTGTGAAATTTCAAAAGAGCCGATAATGTGGGTAGAAACGCAAGCGGGCGTCCGCGCAGTATAGTAGGGCTGTAGCACGCCGGTGCAAAAAGGTTGAAACTACGCTTGATTTCGCGACATCCAGAAGATAGAGTTAATCCTGAGGGGTTCCCGCAGACCGGAGGAAGGGGCACAGCGTGGAAGAAAAATTGAAAGACCTGATGCAGGAGCTAGGAAACGCGATCAACGAATCGCTTTCCGATTCTGATCGCATTGCCGCCGCCATTGGCGAAATCAAACGATCCGGCTACGACGTTTTCCTCGTTCTGGAAGCTACCATCGGGTTTAACAAACGGGATGAAGCCACCGAAGATTCAGATGAGCCGGAAGGCGACTCTGCCGCCCAACCACCGGCCAAACGTAAATTCGAGTCAACCGGTAAGATAAAACTGACCTCTCAAGACCAGAAGTTTCTCAAGGCCTTGAAGATCGCCATCGATACCGACGAGCACTAGCCCCGCCGTTCGATCTCCGGCCTGCTAAACTCAGCCAAGAGATCGAAATATGAAAATCTGTTGCGCGCTAATCCTAGCCGCCTGCATCGGCTTTGCCCAACCGACCGCTCCCAAATCCGGACAGAAAGACGCCTGTACCCCCCCGCCTAGCGGAGTTGCGCCGTCTCTCCCCGCCAAGCTAATGACGGGACAAGGCAAGATACATTTCCCGATTACCACCTCCAATCCCCAGGCGCAGGAATTCTTCGATCAGGGTGTCGCCCAGTTGCACTCTTTCTGGGCAACCGAGGCGGAACGATCGTTCCTACAGGCTGCGGAGCTGGATCCTGAAGCGCCGATGCCTTACTGGGGCATTGCGATGGTCGCCGCTGGCGATTACCGGCCCCGCTTCCAACTCGACAATTACGACAAAGTCTTCGGCAAGGGTAATCCGTTAAAGGCCGGGGCCCGTGCCATTGCGGCGGCAAAGAAAGCAGACGAACTCGCGCAAGTTCCGGGCAAAGCATCGGACCTCGAGAAAATGTATATTGCGGCCATCGTCGCGCGCCGAAACTCCGATGCAAATCATCCCGATCCAAATCATGCTGACGACGCCTACATCCGTGGACTGCGGGCAATTGTCGCTACGCATCCCGATGAGATTGAGGCCCGCACGTACCTCGCGCTCCACCTGATGCGCGGGTTTGAATTGCCGGACAAGAAGCCGCGCGGCACCAGCATGGAGGCCGTCGAAATTCTTCGCGATTTACTCAATCGCGCACCCGATCATGCTGGCGTGCATCATTATGTGATTCACGGCTTCGAGGGCTCTCGATTTGCCAAAGACGCCTGGCCCAGTTGCCAGCGTTATTCGGAGCTGGTGACCAACATTCCGCACGCGCTGCACATGCCTGGGCACATCTATTCACAAACGGGGCGCTGGGACGACGCAGTGCGGTCCTTTGAGGCCGCCGCAGAAAATGAGCGCGGCTATATCAAAGCGGACTCCCTCTACGGCGTGGGCCATCACGGGCATAACGTCCACTATCTGGCAACTGCGTATTCCTTCGAAGGCCAGTACGACAAAGCCAAAACTGCTGCGCGCGAGTTGCTCGCTTTGAAAGAGAACCCTCGGGAGCAAGCCAACCTGGATGGTTTCTTCTCGGGCTACCGCCAAGGCTGGTTTGCGATGTTGCGGACCCTGGTCCAGTCGGAGAGCTGGGACGAAATCCTGGACGGGAACACGCTTCCGGTCTACGCCAAACCGCGCGAGGAAGCTTGGCGGCACTGGGCCATGGCTTTGGCGCACATCGGCAAGGGCGAACGGGAGCTGGCCAAGGAGGAATCGGGTCTAATGGACGCCAGCTTGCTTGACTACAAGGAAAAGGTGAAGATGCCGGTCCCGGAGCCGCTAAAGGTGGCCCGAGTCGAGCTTGACGGGCAATTGCAGGTGGCGGCGGGCAAGCTTGGCCGGGGCATGCACAAACTCAGGGACGCCGCGCGCCTGGAATTGGAAATGGTCTACTCTGAGCCGCCCTATTATCCCCGGCCGGTATCCGAAGCATTGGGCGAAATAGCAATGCAGCATAGGCGGCCGGCGGATGCTCAAGCGGCATTCCGGATCGCGCTCGATCAATATCCCAACAGCTTCAAAGCGCAAAAGGGATTACGCGCCGCCCTGGAACAGCAGAACAAACCGGTGATCGTTTCTGCTGTTAGCCTGCCTTAGGCGGGTGGCGCTAAGATAGTGCCAAGTTTAGTCCCAGTCCACATCGTCGGTGGCGGTCCCGCGGGATCTTCCGCGGCCATCGCCGCCCGCCAGGAGGATCGCGCTGTCTGCCTCATAGAGAAGTCCCGGTTCCCCCGCCACAAAGTTTGCGGAGAATTCCTGTCCCCGGAAATTGCGCCGATACTCGAATCGCTCGGGCTATGGAGTGACTTCCTATCCGCCGGTCCGGCCCGAATCGGACATCTGGAACTTCATTTCGGCTCATTTCAAAGGCGCTGCAAATTGCCCGATATCGCTTATGGGCTCAGCCGTCATAGCTTCGATGAAATGTTGTTCGCGCGCGCTCTCGAAATGGGCGCAGTGCATGCAACTGATTCGCCGGATGTTGGGAATTCCCGGGATTCCGGACCTGTCATCACCGCCTACGGCCGCAAAAACTTCTCTGCCCGGGGCCGCCGGCTCTTCGGATTCAAGGCTCACTTCGAAGGCCCCGCGAACGACGCGGTGGAGCTGTATTTCTTCGCCGGCTGCTACGTGGGCATCAACCCCGTGGAGGACCGCATCACGAATGTCTGCGGATTGGGGCCTGAAGATGTGCTGAGTTCGCAAGGATTCGACTTCGATTCGGTGGTAAACGCCTGCCCGAAATTATCGGAAAGGCTTCGGCCACTCCGTCGCACCATGCGCTGGCATACCGCCGGCCCTCTGGTCTTTCAGAATCGGTTCAAGGATGCCTTAGGCCATCACGACTACCCGGCCGGTGACGCCCTCAGCTTCATCGATCCGTTTACCGGCTCAGGGCTCCTCTCCGCCGTCCTAACCGGCCAGCTCGCAGGAATAGCCGCAGCCCGGGGTATCGGGACTGACGCCTACCTCAGCCAGTGCCGCCAGCGCTTGCAGCGTCCATTCGTGTTTTCCTCCTTGCTGCGGACGCTCGTCGCGAACGGATGGGCGGAGCGCCTCGCCCGGTTTGTTCCAGGCCAGTGGTTGGTCCACCTGACTCGCCCTCATTATTAAAAGTTAAGATTTCTTAAAGCAGCCTATTGCAATGCGGCAAATCCAGTGATATTCTGGCCGTGACGTGGATTGATTTAGGCTTCGCTACGTTAAAGCCTGCTAATTGCAACCACGAAAAAAAGTGCTAAAGGCGAGTCGGTCTTCACCAAACTGAAACCCCTGTGGCTTTCACACAGGGGATTTTTTTGGTGACCGAGTCGCTTTTGAATGAGCTTAGGCCGCTCGAGTAATCAGGCTAGGCTCTCAAAGGAGGCTTGATGATCGATAATTTGACCGTCCCGCCAGATTCGGTGCCCCATCTCTTTAGCGCACAGGGTGCTTTGGTCGATCTGTGTATCCCGGTAGAACCTAGAATGTTGGAAGATCTCATCGAGGCGCTTGCATCGTTGGACTTCCCAGTCAATCCGCGACTTTTACACCACCCGGCACTGGTTTACATGGAGTTTCCAGCCTATGAGAACCATTTGCCAGAGGTGCGCAAGCTATTGACTGAGGTTGGGTTCGATGCAGAATCGGTCGAAGTGCGTGAAGCGATGATGTGCCACGCTGCCGGGCACTAGCCTGCGAAGGCGCGGACTGGACGACTCACCCGCTTGCTTTGGCGTTTCCAGCTATCTTCCGTTCCAGGGCTTGGATCAGCCTGTCGTGAACGTCGGCCGGAAGCACCTGTGCAGCCATTCCCTTGTAGACCTGAATGGTCTTCTTGGTCGTGTCACACACCACCCAGCAGTTGGGACACTGTGTGATGTGAGATTCCAACTGCCGGCGGAGCTCTACGTCCGCAGTCTCATCGAGAAAATCGTTGAGCTCCTGCAGGAACTCTTTACATGTAAGCAAAAACGTCGTCCCCTTTTCGCTTGAATTGCCTGGTCAACTTCTCGCGGAGCTGCAGTCGCGCACGCAGGAGTCGACTTTTTACGGCAGGCACCGAGATTTTCAGCGCTTCCGCTGTTTCCTCTGTGCTCAGTTCTTCGATGTCTCTCAATACAAAAACGGTTCGGAAGACTGGGCGCAGACTCTGCACCGCCTCATCGAGGATCGAGCCTAGCTCCTCGCGCGAATACTTCTGTTCCGGGTTTTCGTCCCAGACCGCGATCTCCCGGGCAACGGTGTCCTCGCCTGTGTCCAGCGGCTCATCCAAAGGGACCGTTCGATCGCTCTTACGCTTGCGCAACTTCATCAGCGATTCGTTGACGGCGATGCGTACGATCCACGTATAAAACTTCGATTGACCCTGAAAATCCGCTAAATGCCCATAGGCCTTTAGGAAGGTTTCCTGCAGGACGTCTTCCGCATCCTCGTCGTTTTGAGTGATGTGTTTCGCCAGCCGGAAGATTTTCCGCCCATAGCGGTTTACGAGTTCGTTGAAAGCAGGTGCATCGCCCTCTCGCGCTTTCGCTACAAGTTGGGATTCATCGAATACACCCACGTCGGTCGTCGCAGGCATGTAGAGACCATGTTAACACCTGCTCTTTCGACCACCCTTCCGTTATCGCTAAAGGCTTCGCAGGTGAAACCCTCCATCCACGTTCAACACCTGTCCCGCCGAATAGTCCAGCCGCCCATCCGCTATCGCTCGCACGGCATTCGCAACGTCGCTGCCTTCGCCCATTCGCCTTTGTGGAAGAAGCCCGCCGGCAATTCGCTCGTCGTATGACTTTTCAACTGAAGCGATCATATCGGTTCGAATAATTCCCGGCCTTATCTCGAACACGCCGATATTGTGCGGCGCCATCCGCACGGCGAAGAGTGCGGCGCTCATGCTCAACCCGGCCTTCGATATGCAATAGTCGGCGCGGTTGACCGACGCTGTGTAACTGGATATGGACGTAATAAAGATGATGCGTCCATTGCCCTGCTCGATCATCCAGCGCGCCACCGCCTGAGTCAGGAAGTGTGCTCCTTTCAGGTTGGCGCCGATCAACTCATCAAAGCTCTCTTCTGTGGCTTCCAGCATGTCACGCCGTTCGCGGGGGGCCATGCCGGCATTGTTGACCAGCACGTCCAGCCGGCCATGCCGTTCCTTGATGCCAGCTACCAGCGCTAGACGGTCCTTGGAAGAAGCGGCGTCGCTCTCCACCATATCCGCTCCTATTTCGGCGGCGAGAGAATCCGCCGCATCGCGACGGCTGCGATAGGTGCCCACGATCTGATGTGTCGTCGCCAGTTCCCGGGCGATGGCCCGTCCTATCCCACGGCTGGCTCCCGTGATCAGTGCGACCGCTTTTGTGTCTGCCATAAGAGTGAGACGATCCTTCGGTAATTTAACAATGTATCAGGGCCCATACTTTTGCCGTCCATAAACAGGGAACATCGCCACGTGGAGAATATTCTCGAACACAATCAAACCGGGGCAGATACGAACGGAAACCCCGACCTTACCGAGACCGCCCGAATGTTCGAAGGCTCCATGGGCATTCGTTCCATCGCGTTGACCGGGCTGTTGATCTTGGCCTGCTTTTACACCCTGTACTTCGGACGCGAGTTCTTTCTGCCGATCATGCTGGCCTTCGTCTTTACGTTCCTGTTCAGCCCGATTGTCCGCGCGCTGAAGAAAATGCATATTCCGGAATTCCTTGGCGCAGCCATAGTAATCGTCGGATCCCTGGCTAGTTTGGGGTTCATCGGCTATAAACTTTCGGGCCCGTTGTCTGAATGGATGGACAAAGCTCCGGAGGTGGCCAAGAAACTGGAAGGGCAACTCCGCAATTTGAAGAAGCCCGTCGATAAGGTCACAAAAGCAGGGGAGCAGGTGCAGGAACTGACCAAGCTCAGTGCGGAAGACAAGAAGCCTCCGCAGCGCGTAGAGTTGAAGCAACCGGGCTTTGGCGATGGCCTTTTCAGTTGGACCTGGAGCTTCCTGTTCGGCCTGATGGTCGTGGTGATTCTGCTGTATTTTCTGCTAGGTTCCGGCGACCTGTTCCTCCGCAAACTGATTCACGTGCTGCCGAGATTAGAAGATAAGAAGAAAGCCGTTCATATCGCGCGAGAGATCGAGGATCACGTATCGAAGTATCTGCTTACCGTCGCGTTGATCAATGCCGGACTCGGAACAGCGGGCGGCTTGGCTTTCTGGGCGCTCGGAATGCCGAATCCCATGTTGTGGGGGGCTATGGGTGCGCTGCTAAACTTCATTCCCTATGTGGGCGCTTTGACGCTCATTGTGATTGTTACCCTGGTGGCAACCACCACTTTCGGTTCGGTCGGCCATGCTCTGGTAGTGCCCGCCGTATATTTCGTGTTGGCCACCCTGGAGGGCAACTTTATCACTCCCTGGATACTGGGACGCCGCCTGACGTTGAACCCCGTGGTGATCTTCATTGGCCTCACCTTTTGGGGCTGGCTGTGGGGTATCGTCGGCGTGCTGATCGCGGTGCCGGTCCTGGTAACTTTCAAGATCTTCTGCGACCACATTGAACCGCTGGCGCCGATCGGCGAGTTTCTCGGCGACTAGAACATAAATTTGAACGCGAGTTGAATTTGTAGGGGGAAGTTCGAGTTCCCTTGCGCCGCCGAGCCTTTGATGATCTGCCCGAATTGTACGCTGTCCGGATTGTTGTTGAACATCTCCAATGGCATCCAGAACCTGTTGAACACATTTAATGCCTCGACGCGGAATTGGGCGAACCAGGTATCCGGATTGGCAGTGCTGCAACTGGGATGGGGAGACGGATCCAGTGGTCCAGTACAAGATCCGCATGCCTCGTACAGCGAGGCTGGCTATTCGGGATCATCGCTCCGATACCGAAGTTTCCGATCTCTGCGGCTGAAATGTTCCTCGTTAACGCTGGCACGCGTTCCGCGTCTTTGAACAGCAGAGGTGACACACCAATGCATATACGACTTCTCACATTGCTCGGCTTCGCTCTCAGCACCACTATTTTCACGATCCAAGCCGGGCCGCCGCTCATCTGCCATCCCTACGACATCGGCACCGCCCAATCGCTGCCTTGGGGCCACGGCCGCGACGCCGTCGGGTTCGACAATCCGGACCAGAACTACAACACGAAACAGCTTACCGCCGACACGCTGAAGATTCTGGATCCGGCGCGCCGGTGCTTGTGCGCATGGAAACCATGCGAAGGGCGGCACTCTATGGGTCGAACGACCACCCCTCTGTCTCGTCGCTGCTCGGCGAAGCTAAAGCAGCGCGCGGAATCCCCGAATCCCAGTGCTCTTGCTTTGTTCGATTATGGCTACTTCGCAGAAACACTCAAACAGATCGTCTGGAAATACAAAGAGGATCTTACGACGGGCGCGGACGGCTACGCGTTTGTAAAACGGGCCCTCGCCATGCGACCCGATTCGGCCGACATGCATTTTGCAGCCGCTGTCATGACACGCCAGTCTCAGCGCTCGGACTACCAGGAACATGCGGGCAAGGCACGTACCGCTAAGTCGGACGCGCTGCTGGCGGCCAATATACACTCGCACCTGGATTAGCGGAACCGCTCAAGCCGGCGAGGATAAGCGCAGCTGCGGGCGGGCTCTCGCCGGCGGTGCGCCCATCAGAGTATTTTCAGAATGCTCTGTAAGAATAGTGGGCGAGTGAACAACATAAAAATGCGGCACGGAATGAATGTGAAGTCTCCGGTTAAGAAGGCCAACGAGACACGAACCTATGTGCCCGTGCTGCACTCCGTCAGTTATGCGGGTGCATGGCCAAGTCATGCGCGGCTAGGAGTGGACGAATTTCTACAGAAGGCGGTAGAGCTCGGTTTCGAGCACGTGGCTTTGGTGGCGAAGCAGCCCCATGTCTCGCCGCTCGAATACGATGGCGCCTCGCGCAAAGTATTGAAAGCTCGTATCCGGGAGCTTGGCCTTGAAGCCGTCGCCTTGATGGGATACACCGACTTCACCGCTGGACTGGAGCGGCCCGGCATCCCTTCTGCCGAAATGAACGCCGCGTACGTGGGATCCTTGGCCAAGCTGGCGAGCGATCTGGTGAAGGGCCCACGGATGGCTTCTCGGGAGAGCGCGCTTTGGTATTACGCTGCTGCTGCAGAACCATCACGACATCGCTTGTCACTACGAACAGCTCGCTTGGCTGTTGGAGGCAGTGAACGAACCTAATCTCAAGGTGGCGTTCGATGCGTGGGCGCCGCACCTGCAGGGCATCGCGGGCGAGGAGCTTGTGACCGCGTAAGAAAGCTTGCTCGCTGGGTGGCGTTTACCACGGTCGCCGATTATGTCGCTCAACCGCGATTCCGCTACGATCCGAGCAGGTCAACTACATCCCCGAGCAACCGCCTCTCATGCGCGCCGTAGCTCCCGGTACCGGGCAAGTCGATTACAAGAGTTTCTTCCGCGGACTGGAGGCGATCGATTATCGCGGCCCGGTCGCATACGAGATCTGCGCGATCCTGAAGGGCGGTGGCTCACTCAAAAATCTCGACCGGACTGCCCGTGGGTTTCCGGATTTTCTGGCGGGAATGAGATGAAGTGAGCTCGACGTTGAACTATTCGGGTACGGCGTCATGTTCGGTCCCTAAGGGGGGAATCGTGCCAAAGAGCTTGGGTTATTCTCGACAGTTACAGAGAAACGTTCAGCTCCTGAGACTCACGTAAGAATGGACGGCCACGAGCCGCCGCAGGAGTTTTGGGAGATAAATCGATGGAAACTGTTGCCCTGATCTTGGTTGGGATAGTCGCTGCCGCGCGTCTCGGCTTTATGGCCATCGAGATGTTCCCGTGGAAGCGGCCGTTCGTGTTTCGTTTAGTTCAACTCGGATTCGATCCCCGCGTCGAGAATGAGATGACGGCCGCCTCCATTGTCCATAACGCCGGACTGTACAACGGATTCATTGCTGCCGGTCTGATTTGGTGCATGCTTCCTGTCCAGGACGTTTTGCACCTTCGATTCTTCTTCCTGAGTTGTGCAATTGTTGCAGGAATATTCGGTGCTCTGACATTGACCCATAAGACGCTCCTGATGCAGACCTACCGGGGGTAGTCGCGTTGGCCGCTGTGTGTGCGAATAAACTATTTCCGTAGCGGTATCGAGGCCGGAATCAGGCAGTGGGCAGCGTGGGCGTCGCAACGGTATCTGGCTTCGCCCTAAAAAGCTCCCACTTACACATGGCTCAAGCCAGGGACGGTCACAAATCGATGGCCACCACCTCGTGATCGAGGATCGAGGGAAGGGTCAGGGTAACCGTCCCGTTGGCATGCCCGACCTGCGGAGTATGGCTACTTACGAGCAGCTTAACCTTCCCCGCCTTCTTCCCTTGCGGGATGCGGATGGTAACTTCCTGTGGCGGCGCAGGAATAAACTCGCGCAGCGGACCTTTCATCATCATCGGGTTCGTGAGGTTGACCAGGTGCACTGTCATCGATGCCTTCTGGCGGAAGATCGTCACGTCGAACACTCCGGCGCCTTTCACGGTGACTGGACGCGGCTCATTGGTGGCCCATTCAATGGCGTTGCGGAGCAGTTTGAGATGGTCGAGTGAGAGTACTTCCCAGAAGACGCGGTCGATATCCCACGGGAAGTAAACCACGCGGCCGGCGCCATATTCGCGCACGAAGACCTCCGGGATATCGGTCTTGGGAACGCGCGGGAAGACCTCTTCCATGGGCAGATCGGGATACGATGGAATCAGCGTCAAGGGAGGATTGCGATAACTCCTATCAGGCTTGGTGACCACTCGTGACGCGCCGTTGATAATGCGCTCGGCATGCTCCAGGCCGTCGAGGAGCGGGTGGCGGCGGCCGGTGGCCGGGTCGGTCTCCAGGGTGAGATAAGAGTTCTGCATGCGCGGCTCGACCTTGCCGTCGAAGGAAGCGCCGAACAGGTCGGCGAGGCCAAAGTCGGCGCGACGCTTGCCCCATTCATCATAGAGGGAGGTCTCGTGGGTGGCGACAACGCTACCGCCGCGCTTCACAAACGCGCGGATCTGGTCGCACTGCGCGTTGGAGAGCGCCGCAATATTCGGGAGAATGAGGACCTTGTAGCGATCGACGTGCTCGGCGTCAAGCAGACCTTCGTGCACCATTTGGAAGGGGATGCGGGATTCGATCAACGCCTGGTAATAGCCGAGGATGTGGTTCTCGACTTTCTCGGCCGATGCCGAACCCCCGTAGAAGTGGCCGGTCTGCTGCGAGTAGACCATCCCGATGCGAGCCAGAGATTCGGTGTTGCGCAGATACTGCTCGTTCTTGTAGTGCCAGGTGTAGAGTTCTTCCACCACCGGTAGCCAGCGCCTGTCGTGCAGCGTGCCGGAGAACTTGGTGAACCAGGGACGCAGGTCGTTGGCGATGCCGTCGATTGCCCAGAGCCGGATCTCCTCCCTGTTTTGCACGGAGTCCTTCCACCGGTACTGTTCTTCGACACCGATACTGAAGATGCCCACAATGGCTTTGTTGCTCATGGTGGAACGGAACTCCTTGCCGTTCTTGCCGTTGCCCCAGGGCGGAGCGAGTCCTTGGCGCGCCTGGCGATCGGCAAAGAGCGTAGGCACCAGCTCGCCGATTCGTGTCATGTCCAGCGTGCTGGTGGATCCGCCGCCGGTATTGGGAATGTAGCGGGCTTCCGGATTGATCTTGCGGATCTCGGTCTCCCAAAGTTTCCAAAGATCGAAGAGACGGTTCTGCTCCCACTCGATGAAGGCTCGCCGCGCG
>JBBSEX010000068.1:0-11146 GCA_038239345.1 Bryobacterales bacterium | reverse complement strand
TCGCTTTTCGGCGCGGATGATTATGCTGATGAAGATACCACCCGCTACTCCGAAGCCGTTGAACGAGGAGGCTATGTGGTCGCCGTCGATACGGACGAAAATAGGAGGGACCGCGCCATCAATATTATGAACGAGCATGGGGTCGTGGATATCGATCACCATACCGGGCGCCTGCCGGCGAGAGGAATGTCGCGTAAACTTCAGTCACGCCGGCGGTCTGATTGGCGGCATTGTGAACTTCACCCTTGGTCTCGAAGAACGCCGAACCCGCAGGGTGGACGGTTACGCAGCCATTGCTGTGAATCTCCGTGAGAGCGCCGCTTTTCACTATCACGATCACCGGTCCTGGATGCCTGTGCCATCCGGTTTCAGCGCCATGCTGAAATACCAGCAGAGTCTGCAGTACATCGCTTGGCCCTTTCACGTGCAGTTGGACAGCTTCTTCGTCATTGGAGCCTAGCGCGAGCGCGTTGATTTGCAACGGGTCCACCTGGCCGCGTGCAACGCCCGAGACGATCAGGCCCAGTGCGAGCACGGCCAGTGCGGCGGCCCCGCTGAGTGCTAATAACCTACGCCGTCGAGAGTGCTCTGTTGCCGGGGTCACGGTTCTGAATGCATTAGTCATCGTTGGTCTCCTTTTTCAAGGGCCGGCTCCGGCCGGCTTGGGTCGAACATAACCTCAACTTCATTACCGGCCGCATGAGTTCTCGCTGAGGACCTTCTCAGCTGATCTGAGGGTGTAAACTACTGCAAAGAGGCACTCCGGATGGACGTCGGCAGTAACGGGCGGCTACGTTTTGACGATTTCGAATTCGATTCCCTGTCCGGAAAACTCTTCCGTGACGGCCGCCCTGTCAAAATTCAGCCTCAACCGCTGCGTGTTCTGGGCGTGCTGCTTGAGAGGGCTGGTGAGATAGTTCCTCGCGAACAATTGCGCACGCGCGTCTGGGGCGAAGCGACCTTCGTTGAATTCGATCAGGGCTTGAACTACTGCATCCGGCAAATCCGGCTCGCTTTGCGCGATGGAGCTTCCGAGCCACTTTATATCGAAACGTTGCCCAAACAGGGCTATCGGTTCATTGCTCGTGTAGCTCTCGCGCCGGGCGTTTCCGAGCCGGATGGCGCAAACCAGGCTGGTGCGCAGCCAGCGGGGCAAAGCCAAGACGCTGTACAGGCAAATGTTCCACCGGATCGGGTGGTCCTTTCTCCGGTGCCTGTTGCGCGAAAGTCGTCTGCATTGTACCTGACTGCCGGTATCTTGGCTGTTCTGGCGCTAGGCGTGGCCGTGTATTTGTCCTATCGCGTTCATCCGGGTCGGGTAAAGTACACCCAGCTGACGGATTTTACGGACTCCGCGGTCGCTCCCACTCTGTCGCCGGACGGCCGCATGGTCGCGTTCTTCCGCGGAAGCACCAGCTTCCAGACAGCCGATCAAGTCTACGTTAAGATGCTCCCCAACGGCGAAGCCCGACGTCTTACGGACGACTCGCGATTGAAATACAATCTGGCGTTCTCGCCTGATGGAGCGGAGGTCGCCTATACCGTTTTGCACCTTCCCAATTGGTCAACCTATACAGTTTCCGTGCTCGGCGGCGACTCGCACCTTTTCATGAACAACGCCGCCGGACTGAGCTGGCTCGATCAGCACCAACTTCTCTTCTCCCGTACCCGCACAGGCCAGCATATGGGTCGTTACCGGAACCGCGACCAGCCAGGAATTTCGCGAACTATATTTTCCACCACACGAACGGGCTATGGCGCATTACTCCTGGCCCTCGCCCGATCGCAAATCGGCTTTGGTGGCCGAGATGAATGGAACAGGAGATTGGATACCCTGCCGGATTATTTCCCTGGACGGCACCTTCGACGCCGCGCCGATAGGTCCCGGAGGTCCTTGCAGATCCGCTGGTTGGTCTCCGGATGGGTCCTGGATGTATTTCACGGCCTCGCTTGATGGGCACAGCCAATTGTGGCGTCAGCGGTTTCCGAACGGAGAACCGGAGCAAATCACGTCTGGCCCGATCGAAGCAGAAGGAGTAGCCGTTGAGCAGGATGGCCGTTCCATCATCACTTCGATGGGAGTGCATGAGAGCGCCATCTGGATTCACGATGCGAATGGCGAGCGATCTTTGTCGTCGGAGGGAGAAATAGTGGCGGACATCTCCCCTCCTTCCTTTGGCCCTGACGACAGTTTTCTGTACTACCTTCTGCGGCATGGGTCGGATGTTCAGGGCCCGGAACTCTGGCGCATGATGGTCGAGTCTGGAAAAAGTGAGGCTGTGTTCCCAGGAGTTGCCATGCTCGCCTACGATGTTTCGCCGGATGGAAAACAAGTAGTCTATTCCGCCGCAATGCGCGACGGAACAAGCCAACTGTGGCTCGCGCCTGTCGACCGAAGCTCTCCCCCCAGGCGAATCGGCTATTCCGGCCAAACGACGCGACCGCACTTTGGAGCACGTGGGCAGATCTTGTTTCAAGCGACAGAACGAAATTTCAACTACCTGGAGCAGGTGAATCCGGACGGCTCCGGGCGTTCAAAGGTGGTCCCGTATCCAATGCCTACCCAAACACCCTTCAACCGATTGATTGGCCCGCATTTTCGTTGCCGTTGTTATGGCTGGCTTCGCGCTGCAAGGCGCGTGGCTCGTGATGCGTCTTGCGCTGGCCGAGCTGCAACCGCAGCACGTCCACTAGATCGAGCCGGTCAATAGTTTGCTGTTCCTTCCTTCAACATGCGAAGACAATTCCTCATCGAAGAGCCGCTGCAAAAGCGGATGCAGGTGGACGAAACGGCTTTGTTCACGGTCGAGGGCAGCAAGATAATACGGGAAGAGTTCCTTTACGTAAAGGGATAAAACAACTCCTCGCGGCGGGAATTGGGTTTGATCCTGCAGATCATTTTTTTCCCTGCCCACCCCCGGATCGCTAAGGCGCCATCGCGGGTTCCGGGGGATGTTCTTCGACTTCCCGCAGGATATCCTGCATCACTTCTCCTGCAAGACCGGAATGAAACTCCTGATCCAGCCGGCGTAGCGCCACGCCGACGATATCGCGATGCCGCAATTTCGCGCCCGGACCTTGGTCTGCCAGTTCCAGCCAAAGGCGGTGGACCAGATCGATATCCTCCGGCCACAGTCTTGGAGGATGAGGGCCAAGATTGAAATAAAGGGAATGTTTCGGATCCGGCAGAACAATCTCGAGGGAGACGGAAGGCCTTGGCTGAGGTAACTGCTCCCATGCCTCGCCAACGATCTTGCCTTGTTCGGCGGGATTCATCTGATACAAAGGCGAAAGGCCCGTCACAATGCGGGCCGACTGTAACTTCTGGGCCGTTTGGACCATCGCAACCCATGGATCCGGGCCTGCCACCGCCAACAGTTCGATATGTTTGCCTGCCTTTTCGGCGAGAGATACGGCCTTGGTGAACACGTGCGTTTCAGCCGTGGAGAAGATCTGATCGGAGCCGAGGTCGTGCTCGCCCGATGCGGCCTGCGTCACGCGATGAACCGAGAGGGCTACAATATCCACTTTTCGTGTATCAGTCTTCTCCAGTACCTTCTCGAGATGTTCCAGGTGAGTGGGGTTCCGCACGGCCACGAGAATATTGCCCGGTCTCACCTTAACCGATGCGATTGATACGTCCCCGCTGAATTCCAGCCGGAACTGCTCCATTTCGTGATGTTCGCCGGTCCGTCTGCGCTTGTTGTAAGACTCAGTGAGCGCGAACATGGTGAAAAATACCAGAGTGAAACCGACTCCGGAGATGGTCGCTACTTGTTTCGTCACAACATTAATACAGGCAAGCACGAACAAGGTCACAGTGATGAGACCTAGGCCGAGCGGGATCTCCGTTGCCCCGATCCGGATATTGAACGGAACCCGATAGCCTCGCTCTGAGTGGTTCTTGAAGCGCAGAACCAGCACGGAAAGCGACTTCATGGCAAAGCTCCAAACTACGCCGAACGCATAAGCTTCTCCGAGCATCACGATATCCCCGTGGCTGATCAGGACCGTGCCGATTTGCATCATAACCAACGCATTGATCAGACGGCTGGTTGTGCCAAATTTCTTGTGCGGCTTGCGGAACCACTCCGGCAGCACACCGTCCTCGGCTACCCGGTTCAGAACACCATTCGCTCCAATGATGGCGGTGTTTACAGCGCCGGACAGAATCAAAACACCGACCAGAACGACGAAACCGTGGAAGAGTAGTTTGAGGGGCGTGGGGCCGATCAGAAACATGGACAATCCGCCAATCAGGTTATCGAGATACTTGCCGCGCTCAGCGTCCGGGATCAGCATGACGGCGAAAAACGACACAAGGGCAGTGAACAAGAGGGAGTATAGAATGATCGCGAAGGCGGCCTTTTTCAGGTTTTCCAGTTTCGGATCGGCAATCTCGCGATAGACTTGCGCCAGGGTCTCGAATCCGCTCATAGCCAGGAGAGAATGGCCCAGCCCTATCAAAATCGCAATAAAAGTGATGCTGGGCGCTATGGTCCCTTTCAGCCAACCCAATGCTTCATTGCTGAAATGGATATTGGCATGAGTGGGCAGAGGCACGGGTTGATAACCCTTTACTGCAATGGTGAGTAAACACCAACCGATCAGCATGACCACCATCACGGTGGTGATTTGCATGATGCGCAGCGCTTTCTCACTGGACTCATGGATGCCGATGGTATTCTTCCACCAGAAATAGAGAGTCGCGAGAATCGCGAACCCTGCGGCGAAGTACTGCGGCGGAGCCTGCCATCCCCAGCTAAGGTACACGCTGATCTCGTTCAGCAGGCCAGCTAAATATAGACCGGCGCTGACTCCGCTGATGGGCCCGGTCAGGACATAGTCAAACATGAGCGCGGAGACGGAGAACTTCGCCAGAGTGCCGCCCATCGCTTCGTGAACGACCTTATAGACGCCGCCCCGGACGAACAGGCTGCAGCTTTCCAGATAGATTGATCGCACCGCGTAGGAGAACAGCATGATCGCAAGAATGAACCAGGGGGCCGATTTGCCCACGGCCGTTTCCGCAATGCCGCCGACGTAGTATGCCGACGACGCCATATCACTGAGGACAATGGCTGCCGCTCTCCAGAAGGAAATGAACGACAGCATTACCGTAGTTGCGATGACCACCTTGGGGGTGACCATTCGCTGGGAGCTATCAAGTTGCACGGAGACTTCTCCTTTTATCTTCACAAGGGAAGACACTCTCAAATTTGTCTACGGAGTTAGCTGACGGGCTAGAGCTTGAAAGTACTCTGTCCAGGTATGGACTTCGCCCCGATTACCGGGTCCCCCGTCCCAGCGGTTGAGGACAGCCGCAGGGTTCGACCGCTCATAGAATAGCATGGGAGAACGCCATGCACGCCTCCATAATTATTTCCGCCGTCGCTTATCGATCCAGAGTTATCGTCTCCGCCTGAAGCAGTTCGGCGGTAACGCCGGGCCCGTAACGGTGGACTCGACGGCGAGCGCGGCCACCGTGCGCTGGAAAGATGGCGCATCGCGCAACTGGTCCGCGCGGAGTTCTCGCCACGGGAGTTCTCGCCACGATACGACCAAGCCATTGATCGCTTTCGTCGGGGTTGATAGCAAGCGAATCCATCGAACGCTCGCGAAAAACCGATAGCAGCTTTTCGATCTCCTTCGTATCCATGGCGGCAGGGGCAGATACTTCGATACTCGAACCGTCTTTTGTCTGGAGTGTGATTTTTGCCGATAAAGTTCGTAACCAGGTCGATACGCCTGAAGCTATAGCACCGAAGATTACAGATACCAGTGTCACAATGGTCGAAGACGTTCATTTCTGAAACATCCGCTACTGCTCAAAATGACTGTTCTGAGCAGAAGTCCAGAGCGCAATGGCGGTTTTTGCTGGAGTTGTGGCGTGGGACGCGGGGCGTTTTTTCAACTGTAATGAGCAGTAGTGATTTTCAAACGCATTTTGAAACAGACTTTTGAAACGATCAAGCCCTAGTGTTTACGGCCTTTCAGCAGCGATGTTTCAAAACTTACCGGTTACCGCCAGAGCTTTTCGAATCGGGCCGGGTGTATCCGCGCCTTGATCGGCCAAAGCGAAGCCGCAAGCGTGGCGCAGCATGTGGGGATGGGCGAGCAGGGGCAGGGAAGCGGCGGTGCTGTATTTCTGCATAAGTTAGATTGACCGTTGAGCGATGCAACGGCTTGCGCTGCTCACTGACAAACAAAGAACGTTTTGCCAGAGGGCTTCATCCGGGCGCGTTCTTTAAGCCACGCGCCTATGGCTCGTAGCTCGTCGCTGCGCAACGGCTGTGTGGTCGATAACCCACGCTTCAACCGGGCGACATGCAGCACCCGGCTTTCCGTGTCCACTTGATCGAGTTTCAGGCCGCAAACTTCCGAAACCCGGAATCCATGCCGGAACATCAGGAGCAAAAGGCAACGGTCGCGGGCCTCATTCCTGCTGCCCTTCGCAGCTTCGATCAGCTTTTCCACCGGCTGGTGAGGTACTTGCGTTCGCTGCTGTCGTCTGCCGCTGACCAGTGTTTCCTGGGGCGAGTGGGCCGGAATCCACACAATGTCCAACTCCCGCAGCGCTCGGCCGATCTGCGTGGGCGGGAATGGGTCGCGCTCGTCCCGAGGCAGTGCTTTGCCGTCCCGAGGGGTCTTCGGCGCCGTTTGAAATAGACTCGCCTTGTCGGTATAGAAGCTCACGGGCCGTCCATGCTGCTCCACGTATCTCCAGAGCAACCGCATATTCTCTTCGGTAGAGTCGCTCAGCACGAACCGCGCGTAAATGCGGCTGGAGGCGTCGTCGATCATGCTGATCAGGTACAATGGCGGCCCTCCGCGTTCCTCCAGCCATGCGTGCTCGCTGGTATCCCACTGCACCAGTTCGCCCACTCTGGAGCGGCGCGGCCGCCCGGGCCGAAGCCGCGATAGACATCGCGGCCTAGTATCTCCAGAGCCTTCTGCTTGGTCTTCTCGTCCAGCTTGCGGTTGGACGGCCGTCCTCGCAGAGCATGCACGACGGCCCGGTCGCCTTTGCCCTTCAGGCGCTTCAACAGTCGACGAACATGCCGCTCGCTTTGGCCGATCTCCTCCGCGGCTTGCCGTTGGCGTGATCAGTCCCGTCCTGGCTTTCTTCAATGCGACCAGCCGGTCGCGATCCTGTTGCGTCATGAGAAGTGTTCCTGAATCCACCTCTCAACACTGACCCCGTCAATAGGACATTTCTACTTGGCACGATTAGGACATTCTCACGTGGCGCCGACATGGACAACTCTAACTCTGTCGCTAGTTTGTCAAGATGTCCGCTTTTAATAATTAGTGATCTGTCCGCTTTACAATACAAAGTGCATTCCTTAGATCCCGTCGCCGTAACGTGCTGCGTGCGCGGGCGGGGGATACACAAAGGGGCGGCAGCCCCTCTTGTGGGGGGAGCCGGCCGCATCGATGCGTGCCAGCGCTTTTGGCTGGCTCGCGGCGTGCTTCCGGCGTGGGGGGAACCCGCCCGCCCCGGCTTGCCCCCGGAAGGGGGAAACGGGAAAGGGGGAGATCAAATTCCTTGCGTCGCAGGCGATTCGCTTCACGCCGCCCGCTCCCTCTTTGTGACACCACCTGCCAACGGTTTTCCATCTGCATCGAACCGGCCCAAAGTATGCGGACCGAAACGGATCGACACCGTCTCATCCAGGTGTTCGTGAATCGTCACCGTACATCCAGCCAGCGTGTTCCGGAAACGCGACTTTCCAATCTGCCAACTGCGCTCGCCAATGGCCACCGTATTGTCTTCCGACACGACACGCTGTGTCTGAATAGTAAAAATCCAATCCAGATCAGAGCGCGACGTCTTCCGAAACGCCGTCCCCTTTTCCTTCGCTGCCACCGTGAACTTGCCGTTGAACTCCGCGATGTATCGCTCGCGTAGGAACTGATTAGCGCCGTCCAAGGTGCTGATCCCGGCCAAGCGCAGTTCCTGTGGCAGCCGCCCTTGCCAGGTGCCAAAGCTGCGCTCCGATCGACCCCGCGCCTGCGGCTAATACGCCGGGATCATCTGCACTCCCAACTCCTTCAAGGCCCGTCCCACTTGGGTCGGGCGGTGTTTGTCCACCTTTTCGCCTGCCTTCACTGTCACGAAAAAATGGCTCCCCCGGTCACTGTATAAAGCACAGAATAGACCTTTTGTTTCGATCACCTCGCGCAGCCCCGCCATCACCGTTTGCGTCGATTCCTCCTCCACCAACTGCGCATAGTAGATCTCGCTGGTAGCGTCGTCCAGAATCACGATCAGATCGTGCCAGCGCTGATCCCCTAGCCACTGATGTTTGCTTCCATCAATGTGCAGCAGCATGCCTGCCATCGGCCGACGCTCTCTTCTTTGCCGATGCTTGCCCCGCTTGCGCGCCTTGGCCACCAAACCCGCACCCTGCAGAGCCAGTTGCACCCAGGTGTAGCTCAACTCAATCTTGTGTTCTGCCTGCAACTTCTCGTGGAAGTGCTTAATGTTCAGGTCGTAGTATGTCTCCTGGTACAAACGCAAGACCTCTTCCGCCACGGCCAGCGGCACCCGCTTTGAGCTCGGCCTACCCTTCCGCCTGTCCGCCAGCCCCGAGTAGCCGTGTTCTTCCAACTTCTCGCGCCAGCGGCGCATGGTCCGATCCGTCACCCCGATGATCTCGGCCGCCTCCCACCAGGTGATCTTCTTCGCCATCGCTTTCAGTAAAACGTCTTGTAGTTTCATCATCCGCTCCATTTCCGCGGCTGAGTACTGCTGGGGGATTTCCACCCTCCCAGCGTCCCGCCGTTTTCTTCAAAGCGGACACATCACGTGTGAATTGGACCGGACATATCACATACTAGCGACAATGGACAACGCCAAGAGGACTTTGTGCGGGGCCGGGAAGGGAAGCTGGCTGTATCTACAGGAAGACAGCGAGATGGCGGTACAGTGCTTAAGAAAAAAGCCACGTTCAATCTGGATGCTGCGCTGCATAAGCGCTTGAAGGTTACAGCGGCGGAGCAGGAAAGGGAAATGGTGGAGATAGTAGAGGAGGCGTTGAAGGGCCATCTGGGGGAGATGGAGAAAGGGAAGGGGCGCGGGAGTGACTAGTTAGGAATGACAGGCCAGAGAGATCGCGATCAGCATGGATGGACGAGGACGTTGCATGGACAACATTTTTATCGAGCGGCTGAGGCGGTCGCTCAAATATGAGGAGGTGTACCTGAAGGACTACGCATCGGTGACGGAAGCGCGCGAAGGGATCGAACGCTACTTCCGTTTTTACAACCAGGAGCGACTGCACCAGAGTCTGGCTTACCAGACACCGGCCGCACTCTACAAAGGCGGGGCCGGAGCGTGATGGCCCACAGGACAAGGAAGGAGAGCATGCTGAACTCGCAGCGCCTCCTGCAATGCAGAACTTAAGGCCGCGAACAGGAGAAGCTGAATTCGCCTCATAATACGTGTCTATCCACCCCCGTCGAATTCGATATATAGTGGGAACTTCAGCCGCATCTCCATTGTCTATCCAGTCTAGGAGTTCAAGCATGCACAAATTCGTGCTGGCGCTACTCGCGGTCGCCGCAACCGCCCTAAGCCAGACACCGGGACGCACCTTCCTGAATGAAGGTGTGGCGGCATACAAGGCAGCGCGGTACGCCCAGGCTGTCGAGCTGTTTCAGCAAGCCGCCAATGCCTCGCCCGCCGACCCCGTGCCACGTCTGTACTTGGCAACGGCCTACATGTCTCAATTCATTCCGGGAGCGGACAGTCCGGAGAACCTGCAGTTCGCCAGTAATGCTGAGCGGGAATTCCAGACCGTTCTGGCGATTCAGCCCGGCAACATGGTGGCCATGGAGTCGCTTGCCAGCCTCTCCTACCAACAAGCAATGGGAAACTCTGTGCGCGCCGACAAACTGCGCTCGTTAGACGAAGCCGCTAACTGGTACCAGAAGATCGTATCCGCACAACCGGATAACAAAGCCGCGTATTATTCGCTCGGCGTAATCGCTTGGGCGAAATTCTATCCTGAGCTGATGCAGGCCCGGCAGAAGCTCGGCATGCGACCCGAAGATCCTGGACCACTTTCCGACGCCGCGGCCCGGGCGGATCTGAGGTCGCGTTTGGGGCAGACTGTCGAGGAGGGCATGCGCAATCTGGAGCGGGCTCTCGAACTGGATCCGGCGTACGACGACGCCATGGCCTACCTGAATCTGCTCTATCGCGAGCGCGCCGACTTGTACGATACAACCGCGGAATACCAGCGGGATGTCGTCATTGCGGATGAGTGGGTCCGCCGTGCTCTGGACACGAAAAAGGCCAAGGCACCACAGTTCGCGTTGGCTCCAAGCGGGGGGCCAACTCAAGGAACAATAGTTTTCGAACGTCAGCAGACTGTCGGAGGACCGATTCCGGCTGGCGTCACCAGTGGGATCATTGGCGGGATTCTCTATGCTCCTCCGCCACCACCACCGCCTCCGCCTCCTCCACGTCCACATGCCGAACCGGTCCAGCAACCAGACACGCCGAAGCGAATCCGCGTCAGTGGTGATGTGCAAGCGCAAAACCTGATCGAGAAGCCCGAGCCTGACTACCCGGCTCTGGCACGTCAAGCGCGCATCCAGGGCACCGTGCGCTTCAATGCAACCATTCTGAAAGACGGAACGATCGGCAATCTCACTCTGGTGAGCGGCCATCCATTACTAGCTTCTTCCGCGACCGAAGCGGCGCGACGTTACATTTACAAGCCAACCTTCCTGAACGGCGAACCAGTCGAGGTAGTGACGCAGATCGACGTGAGCTTCCAGATTCCGTTTATAACCCCATCGCGGGAATTAGACTAAATCGTCGCCACCACCACCGCTATCATCCGAACCCGAGTCGTCATAGCTGTTGTCATCAGTCGTGTTACCTTAACCCGGTTTTCCGTCCATTGATCCCGAACACCCCTCTTTGTGAAAGAAGAGTACGGGGCGGGTCTCGGTCTTGATGTGCAGACCTTTATAGATTGAATAGAGCACCAATTCCAACCGATCAGCGATATCGAACTTTAAAAACACGCTGTGTAAGTGATTTTTCACCGTATTGTGGCTGATGAACAATTGCTCGCCTATTTCTTTGTTCCGAAATCCTTGAACGACCAGCCGGACAATTTCTAACTCG
>JBBSEX010000067.1:0-11194 GCA_038239345.1 Bryobacterales bacterium | reverse complement strand
GTGCCGCGTTTGCACCAGCGCCGAATGGAGATACAAATTGTGCGGCATTACCGTCGCGCCAAGGATTCCAATCGCCACATACAGGCTCTGATCGTTGATGCGCGGAACCAAGCCCCCAAGGATCGGCGCGATCGCCGGTTTGGCCATCCATAGCTCCACCACAAAGCAGCCGGTGATGACCAGAATCAGCGCCAGGACGAACATTTCCATCACGCGGATGCCGTAGCGGCTGAACCAGAGGACGAAAAGAGTGTCGCTTACCGTTAACATTACGCCGATCAGTAGCGGGATGTGGAACAGAAGATTGAGGGCAATGGCGGCGCCCAATACTTCCGCCAAATCGCAGGCGGCAATCGCGATTTCACACAGAATCCACAAGGCGGAAGAGATAAATGGGGGATAACTCTCGCGGCAGGCTTGGGCCAAATCGCGTTGGGTGACAATTCCCAGGCGGGCGCTGAGGGTTTGCAGAAGAATCGCCATCGCGTTTGAAAGCACCAGCACCCAAATAAGTTGATATCCAAAACGAGCGCCACCTTCCAGATCCGTGGCCCAATTACCCGGATCCATGTATCCGACACTGATCAAATAAGCGGGTCCGGTAAAGGCTAACATCCTGCGCCAGAACGACATCTGGGTGGTGGAGACACTTCCGTGAACTTCCGGCAGCGATTGCGATGGCGAATTTGTAATCGTAGGTTTCAAGCGGAAGTTAACTATAGTTTATACTACGCAGGCTTTGATTTCAATTTTGGGGAAACATAGGCGGTCCGGGCGTGGTCTAGTGGTGGGAGAACACATGGCCAACCTAGAAGATCTGAAGACGAAATACAGCGCCGTCTTAGCATTGATAGCGGAGAAGGGCGTGAAGCTGGAGCACGTGCACGTCCAAGACGATAAATTGTTCATCCAGGGCGCCGCGCCATCGGAAGATATCAAGAACGATGTCTGGAACAAAATTAAGAGCGTCGATTCGAGCTTCAGCGATCTGACCTGCGATTTGAAGGTGGATTCGAGCTTGCCGCAACCCGCGCCGGCGGCTGGCGCAACGCAGAGCTATACGGTAAAAGCGGGCGACTCTTTATGGCGGATTGCCGAGCATACTTTGGGTAAAGGGCAGCTATTTCCGAAGATCATCGCGGCAAATCCTGACAAGCTAAAGGATGAGCACAGCTTGATCACCCCGGGGATGGAATTGAAGATTCCCGCGGCCTAATTTAAGAATCGAAAAGGGAGCCGGCGAATTGAATCGCAGGCTCCTTTTTTTGCCGTAGACTCTAACCCCGCCGTAGTTTCTTCCTGGCGATAGCCAGCATTCCCAAACCTCCGATAAACAAAACCGTTGTGGAAGGCTCTGGAGTAGCCGTTCCTTCTCCGCTGAATTGCTGACCGACGGATGTGATGGAAGCATCGCCCAACAAGCCCACCAAGGAAACGTCTTTCAAGATATCGACGAAGGGTTGGCCCAGCGATAAAGGTATGGTAGCGTTAGCCGTCACGTTGGTCCCCACAGGAAGACCGGCGGTGGCTCCTGCCGAGATTCCTCCCAGACAGCCCACTCCGCCTAAGCCCGAGAAGCCGATCGTTCGCACGCTAAGGACACCGCCCAGACAATCGACTTCCGCGGCGGCTGCCGTTGACAGAACCCCTCTGGAGCCTTGCGCTGAAAGGTTGACGGAGTTCAGTGTCAGGGCCGGAGTGCTGGTTGGATACACCTGAAAAAATACGGCGGACTCGGACGCTCCGGAAGATGCTACCTGACCATTCACGCGCCAGTCAGCTGCAAAATTAATGCTCGGTCCCGAGGCGTTTAAGCCGGTGGTCACAATTACGTCGGCGGCCGAGATCCCATTCGCGAAAACGCTGGCGGTGAGATATCCGAAGTTCGTGAATGTCTCATTGCCGACGGAACATCCGCCCTGACCGGCGACACTGGCATAATTGGCGATGTAGAATTGCAGCGTTTGGCCTGAAGCGCAGGCACCTGTTGGCGTCGCGTTGTTGGTTGTGAAAGTCGGGCTGGAGTACATCGGTACTGCGACTCCCCCCAAAATACAGATAATAGTAGTACGTTTCTCATCGAATTCCCTCCTGTTAGTTTGCGGACATTTCCCGTGGCGAGAAAAGTTTGATCTTCCCGACAGGCCGATGCTAAGGGCAATTTAATTTTTTGTACAGGACCGAGAGATTCTGTTCTGATAACGGAACAGGTTGGCGCTTAAGCTATTGATTCTATTGACAGCAGACGAGAATTTGGCAGGCTCGATAGGCAGTATAGTACTAAAGCTCTAGACCCTCAGCACTGCTTTACCCTCAAGCGATAATTGCAGCTAAGTGATTGTATATCATAGGCTTACGAATTATCTTGGGTTTAAACGTGCAGTACTCTTATTTCCGCTAGTGGCGAACATCCAGGGGTAATCTTCTCTCGTTCCCTTTGTCAGATGGATAACCGCGCAAAGAAAACTGTGGAACGGTTAGCGTACTTACTGCAGAATGGGGTGTCTCTTAAACCGGGTGATAGATTTCCGGATGGATGGGATGCGGTGACAGGAACACGCACCTATCAGGTCGCAACAGCCGCTCTGCTTGCAGCCGCTGCTCGCGATGAAGATCAGTTTTACCGGGACGTGTCCCGCACGGCTTTGAAATCAGAGTAATGACTTATTTCGTGCGGAATGCGTCGTCAATCTCCACTTGATATCCGCTCGCCAGGCGATTTGTCTCATTGGCCATTCCAACCACGGCCATAAGTTCCGCGAACATCGCATCCGACATTCCGGCCTTACGGGCACCCGCAGTATGGGACGCGATACAGTAGCCGCACTGATTCGTTGCGCTGACGGCCAGATAGATCATCTCTTTGACAACGGGATCGAGTGCACCCGGAGCCATGATGTCCTTGATGCTTTGCCACGTTCGGCGCAGTGTTGGCGGGTCATGAGCAAGTGCTTTCCAAAAGTTATTGACCCAATCCGTCTTGCGGGTGGCCATGATGTCGTCGTACACGGCGCGGACGGCGAGGCTGGCATCCCGATATTCGATCATGCCGAATGCCCCATCACTAGAATTGCGAACAGCACAATCCATAAGAGATCGAGGAAGTGCCAGTAGCCGCCTACGATTCCGGTTACCGTTCGCCGTTTCAGGCGGGCGTGGGAACCCTTCCACCCGAGGGCGCCTTTATAGAGCACGAAGGCCAAACCAACCAGGCCGCCGAGTAAGTGGATTGCATGAAGCCCGGTGAACATATAAAAAAACGAACTGTGCGGATTGCCCTGTAAGACGCTGCCCTGCCGGGCCAGCAGGCGCCAGGCTAATACTTGAGCGATCAGGAACGCTAAGCCGAGCTGCAGAGTGATCCACATCCAGCGCCGGTGCAGCGATTCGCGATCCATCAGCAGGGCTCGGCGGCTGATCTCAAATGTGACGCTACTGAGAAGCATCAGCACCGTGCTGACCCAGAGCATGGAAGGAATGGCTACAGGTTGCCAGAAATCGCGATTTTGGGAGCGGACGAAATAGGCCAATCCGAGCGGCGCGAAGAGCATCATGACAACCGCCAGAGTGATCCACAAGGCCAGCCAGTAGAGCATGGGAGAGAAGGCTGGCTCGCCGTCACGATGGTCGCCACCACCACCGCCGCCGGTGGGAATGGGCCCGCCGCCGCTGCCGCCGGTATCGGAAAAGGTAGGTTCGCTGACGTTACTCGCGCTGCTCATTTTACGTTACCCGTTATCTCCATGATATTCCCGTGGAGTCTGCCCGGGAAACCCGCCACTCACTTGTTACGCAAGTAATCCCAGTAGAACTTGCTCTTCGTATACGAGCTGCCCAGGCCTGCCACATCGTTCAAACCCCAGTCATACGGCTTTGTTTCAATTTTCAAGCCCGGCTGCGATAAGTATGCCGCCTTGTCAGAAGAAACATAGCGCGCCAGATACTTTTCGGTAGACTCGCCGTTCTTCCGGAAATCTTCCGCGTAATGCTTAAAAATAAAGCTCAGCTTGGCCACTCGGCGATCGGGAAAGAACTCATTCAGGCGCGGATCGGCCAGCCAGCTACGAAAATTATCATCCAGTTGGGCGTCCACTCGATCTTCTTCAAAAGCCTCTCTACGCAGCGGCGGGCAACTTCGCGCCGCGCAGACCAAGGCCGCATGAATCCGCGGATCGCCCATATTCCGCAGGCGCGTCTCGATTTGATCGAGCGATACTTTGCCCCCGTCGATCTGATGCCGGGCTTCGGTAAAGGGATGCTTCGTTCGCCAGATACTTTCCAGGGGATAGTTCGTGATAATCCAGCGCACAGTGAGTGCATTGTACGCATTGATGAGCGCGGCTTTCCGGGCCCCGGCGGTCATCCCGGAGGACCACGGCGGTGCAAGCTGCTGCAAATAGCTATCCAGCTTTGGCAGATCGTGATCTTTCAACGCTTGATAGTCGACTCGGAATTCGGCGTTGACATACGTTGCCAGCAGTTCGCTCCAGGCGTCGTGATTCACCGGCCGAGCAGCCGACAGGGACATCGCGAAGAGTCCAGCGATCGCGAGCACGGGCGGTACTTTCATTTGGAGCACGGCGAAATTTTAAGAAAGAGGATGGAGCGGGAGACGAGAATCGAACTCGCAACCAACAGCGTGGAAGGCTGTGACTCTACCATTGAGTTACTCCCGCAATGACAGTAACCCAATTGTACGAAACGGCTGCTTGTCCGGTCAATTTTCATGCCGATACTCTGTGGCTACCGGCGGAGAAAAGTCCGCCGAAGTTCCGGCCCAAATTCCCGCAAGACTCCAAGGCCGATGTGAAATCCCGCTTGGATCGTTCCCGCGCGAACGCCATCGGTCAATGGATTAAAGCGCTGCGGATACCAATATTGGGCCAGCATTCCAGATCCATACGCGCCGGCATAGGCCGGTAAGTCGAAGCGCAGTTTTCCTTCGCGGTTATAAGTGACGAATCCCATTTTGATGGCGTGCGCGCTACGCGGCCAAAATCCACTGCAGGTGCAGCGGGTGTAGCGCGGATCGTACCCGAGTAACGCCGCCCCACCCTCATGAATTGTGGTCTGCATCGCGAATTGGCCAAGCGCCGACGCCGCCCGCTTTCCATAGCCCTTCGCGCCTTGCCGCCATTCGGGAGGATCGTTGTTTAACTGGCCGCCTAACGCAGCTCCAGCCGATGCGAAATACAGCCCCGGTGACAGAACTGTTTCATTGGCGTAACGCACCCATCTTTCGTGGGCGGTCAAGGAAAGATATGGGACCGTTGCGGCCGGCGGCGGGACGGCAGTTTGCGCTCCAGCGTGCCCAGCGTTAAAGGCAGCCGATAGAATCACTCCCAGTGATAGCAATCTAGGCGAAAATGCGTTCATGCAACTCCTGACACATCATGATTAACGATGGTCCGCGCGAGCTGGAGGATTTTATATTTGGTTGCGCTAAGCACGCGCCTTCCGTTTCCGCTGGACCTGCACTATAAAGTACGCCGCAGGGCAGAATATTCCTGAACAAGGCGGGCTTTATTCCACAACGGCGATCTTCAAGCTCGACCCTTCCGCGCCACCCCAATACACGCGCTGGGTAGCCTTCACGAAATCCGTCGATAAGGCTTTGGGAATCTCCATAAACTTCTGCGGATTGCGGTCAGTCAGGGGAAACCAGGAGCTCTGAATCTGCACCATAATGCGATGCCCCTGACGAAAGGTATGGGCGACATCGGGCAGTTGAAATGTGATCCGGTCCGGCTTCCCCGGTTGAAACGCCACCGGCTGTTCGAAGCTTTTGCGGAACTTGCCGCGGAACGGTTCTCCGCGAATCAATTCCTGGTAACCACCCAGCTTCACGGCGTTCGACGGACCGGTTGGCAAAGGCGCCGGCAGCGCACCGGGCACGGCCGGAGGGGCATTGTAATCGGGATAATCCGCCGGATAGACGTCGATCAGTTTTACATCGAAATCAGAGTCGGTCCCGGAGGTGGAAACCTTCAAATCCACCGCAATTGGGCCCATCAATGTAACGTCGTGATCCAGCGGCTCACTGCGGTACACCAGCACGTCCGGACGGGCGGCCGCGAAGCGCTGATCTTCGGTCATGTATTCCCGCAAGACGCCCATATACACATAGCCGATATAGGGCACGGGCTTGTTGGGATCGGAGAGATACTCGTCAAACTCCTCCTGGTCGGCCTTCCGCCACGTCAGCGTTCCCTTGGCGTTCAGAAAAAGCGTCTTCTGCTGGGTGCCTCGGGGCGGCCAGGCATCCAGCTTGCGCCACTGATTCATCCCTGTCTGAAACATCCAAGCCTTGGGGAATTTGCCGTCGCCCTTGCCCTTTAGATGATAGGCAAAAAACGGAAACTCGATCTTCTCCCGGAAATAAAGGCCGGTCTTCGATCCGAAGGTTACATTGCCTACGCGGTCGCCATCGCCACGGGAGAATCCGCCATGAGTCCAGGGCCCCATCACCAGCATGTTCATCGGCGGTGGAGAATTCTTCTCCATGAACGCGAATTGCGTTAGCGGACCCTGCGGATCCTCGGCGTCATACCATCCACCCACCAGCATCACCGCCGGCTTGATGTTTTTCAGATGACGCCAGATGGCTCGCGATTTCCATTCGTCGTTGTAGGTGGTGTTGGCCAAATTCCACAGCCAGTATGGCTGCTTCTGCTTGAAATATTTCTCGTCGGCGTTGGCCAGCGATCCCATGCTCAAGAAGAAGTCATACCCATCGGGGGTGCCGTAGGCGAAGGGCAGCACGTTGGGCGGGGCGGCCGGCTCGCCCTCCCTGGGGCGGAATCCCTGATAGAAACCGAAGCGATGAGCCAGCATGAACGCGCCATTGTGATACACGTCGTCACCCATGTAGTAATCGGTAACCGGCGCTTGCGGGGAAACCGCAACTAGCGCGGGATGCGCATCCAGCATGCCGGCCGCCGCATAAAATCCCGGCTGCGAAATTCCCCACAGCCCGACTTTGCCGTTGTTGTTGGCGATATTCTTCACCAGCCAATCGATCGTATCGAAGGTGTCCGTGCTTTCGTCGAAATCTTTTGGCCCACTTTTCAGCGGCTTATACGGACGCAGTACGACGTATTCGCCTTCACTGAGGTAGCGCCCCCGCACGTCCTGGTATACGAATATGAATTTGTCGCGAGCGAAAAATTCCGACGGACCCAATGCCGGCGGATATTGATCCTCCCCGTAGGGACGCACACTGTAAGGCGTGCGCTGCATCAGCATCGGATAAGTTTTGTCGTCCGTTATGGCGTCCTTCGGGACGTAGACGGCGGTGAACAGCTTCGCCCCATCGCGCATGGGAATTCTGTATTCGAACTTTGAATAATTCTCCCGGATGTAGGCCACGCCCGGTATCCCGGACATCTGCGCACCCACGGGTAGCGGCGGATTTACCGGAGCCGGGGCTTGTGCCGGCAGCAGGCACGAGGCGAACAGGCCAAGAATTGCAGAACGGGTGATCATTGACCAGCCATTCTAGCAATCCGCCAGCTGTGTGACTGTTCTTGGCAGGAGATTACGCCCATGTCAGGTAGTAACTCAAATCGGAGAAGATAATGCGCTCACTGTTCCCTATATTTTTGCCCCTCTTGATCGCCGTGGGGTCGGCCTCGGCAGCCACTGTCACGCTCGACAGCACTACGACGGGCTTCTATCATGAAAGCGGTATACGACTGTTCACCGGCGGCTACTCGGCTGGATGGTGCTCGGCTTGCCAGCCCACGGGCGAGGGCCGATCTTACCTGGTGTTCGATTTATCCGGCGTTTCGAGCCCAATTTTATCCGCTTCGCTGCGGCTTCCCGTTCCGAACATAGGGTACTTGAGCAACGACCCGTTTGAAACATATACGTTGTTCGACATCTCCACACCCATTTCCTCTATCATTGCCGGCAACGCGGGATTATCCGGCTATACGGATCTGGGAAGTGGAATCGCCTACGGATCGTTGGACATAACCGGGCTGGAACAGAATCACGTGGATGTCATCCTAAACGCGAACGGTCTTACGTACTTGAACTCGACGCTGGGCCAAGTAGCGGCATTCGGCGCAGCCGACACTACTTTGGCGAAGGTGACCGAGCAAGAATTTCTATTCAACAATTCCCGCGATCTTATCCCTCAACTGATTCTGACCACCAGCGATCAACCCCAGGGCTCAGACACCCCGGAGCCGGGAACGTTGGCGTTATTCGGCATGGGATTCGTAGCTCTGGCGATGCTCCGGCGGCGGTAAACCTAGATCGGGTGATGCACAGATCGGGCAGATCGTAGAACCGGCTGCATTAATTATAGGCCGCCCTTGTGTACAATTGTTTGCAACGTTTCCTTGAACTCTTCTGCGGACGCTATCAGCTGACAGCGGCAGCATCAAACACAACAATAAGGCCGAAATTATCGTTTTCATCATCACCTTCCCTATCGGAGACGGGAAGATTACACCGTCCCGTACCCATTTCTTACTTACGTCTTGCTTAAGGGAACGGTAACCGAGGACTCCCTTGCTATGCTCAAAACGGCATTACATTGGTTGCATAAATAAGCTACGCCCTGCCAAGTCGCTTGGAGAGACTGAATCTCCACAGGCTTTATGAGCACGATTCCAATGGTTTTCTTACAATGTGGGCACACGATTTACTCCTTGCTCAATCCTTTTTCTAACTAACGAGTGATCCCGCTACTTCAGCGCCTGTCCGCACGCCTTTATGACGCCATCCATATTGAGGTCCGCCGGTGAAAACCTCGCGACCCGAGAATGCCCGCTTGCATCGTGGAACTGGATACGCGCGTCGGTGCTGCGGATCATTTCCTCGGTTGCGCCCTTGTCAACAAGCAGCCTTCGAAAGTCTTCGGCAATGTTCCAGAAATGGATGTGACGCTTTCCGTCTTGCCGCAACGTGATGATCTGCTGCGGCGCTCCTAGTGGCGACGTGAGGTCGGGAAGTCCAAGAACCACTGGGCTACTCAGCACCGACTCAATCCATTTCGCGGAGCTGATCGATCCACCGCAGGTTATGGCGAAGACGGGACGGCCTGCGCCGATCCCATCTCCTAAGTCTTCATCAGCCCGAAGTTCGAAGAGGCCATAGAGTACATCGCTCATCTTGTCGCGGGTGACGAGGTACGTCCAGTTCCCGCCTGCGCTGTAAGTTTTCCCAGTGGGATCCTCGGCGAGCATGCAGCCGCAAAGGATCAATGCGAGTGACATCATTCTCATCTTCTCCCCCTAATCCTCAGTAGAGACGGCTTCGACGACACAACCAGCCTTCTTTGATTGGCTGTTTATAAAACCCAAATTTATTTCCTTGGGACGAATCTTGCTTTTGGCTGGGATTACCTCAAAGACGGTTGCATAATTGTCGCCCAACTCGGTACCGCTTGGGGCGTAAACCTTGCAGTGGATATATATGTCCTTTACGGCGAAAGCGTTCTTATTCACAATCACCGGCTTCATAGTCATAACATTGCCAAAGCCACCGGTTTCCCAGGGTATCGGCCGCTCTAGCTCGACCTGTTTTTCTGGATGCTGAACTGCGGCTTCTCGTTCCAGTCGAGTTAAATCACTAGTCGCTTTCTCCGCTCTCATTGGGCTGGCTGGGAAAACGTCTACCTGCATGCTGTTTCGGCTATTTTGCGATACGACCTTTGAAATATAACCGAAACCAAGAAACACTGAAACAACAATAATTCCGCCTATTACGACCAGCTTGAAACCCGCACCGCTTGGCTGGCGCAACGGCGATCCGCAGTTTTGGCAGAACTGCGTCGACGGGTAGTCTGCTATTTGATTTCGGCAATTCAAACACTGCTTCATAGATACTCAGTCCCTTCATCATGTCCTGGTGTCAATTCCAATGAAAACATATCACCTATTCGGAGAATAAATCGCATTCACCGCGAAATCGGTACCCACCCGTCATCCGTACCGGAAACAATGCTCCGGTCCTTTTGTACTAGAACCCGCAGTTCAAAAGCTTCACAATAGATACACCGGCAACCCCGGAAGGAGCTATACCCATGATCAAGCCTGTCGCTTTGCTCATCGCCTCAGTTTTTGGTAGTGGGTCAGATTTCAAACTGACCCACTACCAAAACCTAGGGCCGGGCGGCTTCCAAAATCGGCAGCACTAGTTCCAGGATGTCAGGAACGATCTCTTCCGCCAAGGCATGATTGCGAGTATAAAACCATTCCTTGACTGCTCCGTAGATCGCCCAACTTGCGGTACTGGCGACCATGTCGGGCGACAGCCGACCGGAGCCGGGGGGCATCCCGACTATTAGGATACGGCGGATTGATTTAACGATCGCGGCCTCCATCAGGGGCTCAAACGGGCTCTGCCGATTGCACTCACTCGAATGAGTTTGGGTGAGATAATCGCAAGCCGCCAGGATGATAGCGCCGGCCGCGCGAGGGCAAGTTCCGTCAAAACTCACCTTTCGCTGATCCAGCAGAAAATGGAAGCCACCGGCGGCCATGGAGTCTAGCAGGGCGAATTTATCGGTGTAGTGATCATAGAAGGTGGCCCTGTTCACGGTCGCCAACTCGGTGATATCCTGCACCGATATCTCATCGAAGCCCTTCGTTTGCATCAAGGTACGGAGAGCTGCCTGTAATGATTGGCGGGTGCGCCGAATGCGCGGGTCCCGTACTTCACAATCGGAAATCGGCATGTGCGTTTCGATCTTACCAGAGCCTGCTAAAAACCTCTAGACAACAGTCGTCGCTTACAGTATACTTCATTTGTTGGTTATACGACATCTGTAGTTTTAGGGAGATCGATCATGTCTACGTTATTGCAGTTGGATTCCAGCCCGCTGGAAACCTCTATCAGCCGCGAGTTGACGCGCGAGTTCGCAAAAGTGTGGAAGGCAAATCACTTGGACGGTACGGTGATTTACCGCAATCTTGCGGCTGATGCGCCGCAGTCTGTGGACGCCGAATGGATCGCCGCAGCTTATACGCCTGAAGCTCAACTGACGGCGGAACAGCGGGCCACTTTAGCGGTATCGGAGAAGTTGATTGCGGAGTTGGAGACGGCCGACGAGTACGTCATTGGCGTGGCCATGCATAACTTCCATATTCCCGCTGTGCTGAAACTCTGGATCGACCAAATCGTCCGCCGGGGCCGCACATTTACCTATGGCCCGAATGGCCCGAGCGGTCTTCTGCAAGGC
>JBBSEX010000066.1:0-11706 GCA_038239345.1 Bryobacterales bacterium | reverse complement strand
TGGAAGGGGACGGAGAAGTTTGTCCGGATGGGTTTCTGGGGCGCCAATGCGGGCCTCGCGCTCATGGTTATCCTGGATCTATTCCCCGGAGGCGTAATCCAGCTCTGGGATTCCATCGCCAACGGGTATTGGCACGCGCGCCGCCTGACATTCCTGATGGGCGGCACCTTCCACAAGTTGGAATGGCTCCGCATGGTGGGCGACATGGTCTTCCTCCTCGCCGGCGCCCTGCCTATCACGCTCGCCGCATTGCGTAGTGTGTGGAAAAGGGACCTGTTTCCTACTAAGTAGCGCAATGTCGAACCTTTCCGGTTAACGGTCCCAGATGGGAATCCGATCCATCGAAATACGGATGCTTACGCGTCGGTTCACGATGCTGGCGGGCTGTGGAAACGGAATAACCCTTGCCCAATTCTTGCCGCAGAGCAGATCGTGAGTCGTCACGATGTCGGGCGGATTCTCCTCTGCGAGCACGAGCCAGATTCCGTCGGGATGGTCACGAATAATAGTCTCTTTGAGTTCGTCAGTCATTTTTTTCATAGTGGTCCTCTTGTCAATCAAATGCCTCGATGTAGTCCGCCTTCTCGCCCGCCTGCTTGAGCACATCAGCTAACCAGCGCTTCTTTCTCGTGCCACGCACCACTCGGCCGATGAACCCGAGCGCAGTGGACAGATTCCCACGATTGCGCCGGATGTCCTCACGTGTGAGCTTGGCGTAGCGTTCGAGGAAATCCTCCTGGTTCTCAGGCTTCGTGAAAAGATACGTCGCGTGCCCGAGCTGCGGAATTTCTGCAACCAACACGTTGCGCCATGCGAACAAATATTCATCTCGAAACAGGAACCACGTTCGGCTGCGCTTGCGGAGTTGCTCAAAGTAGTAGGACTCGTAGTCTGGGCGCCACGTGACATGGTGCGCTTTCAGATGTGCGGACGCGTTGACCTGTTCGAACCAAGCCTCGACTTGTGTATGCTCGACAGGTGTCTTTTCGCAGTGGTTGCGAATGTGTTGAAGCAGATCGGCGTGCTTGCCGAGAAGGGCGTGGATCTTCTGAGCGTGCTGAACATCGTCGGCGACGGATGTCGGTACGCGAACATGAAGCCTGGATGGAAGCGCCGTCAGCCATTGTCGGAAAGTCCATTCACCATTGTGCAGGCGGTACTTACCGGCGTGAACGAACGTCGCTTCGATTTCGATGCGAGTTCGCAGCCAATGCTTCCAGTGGTTCCATGTCAGATCCCAGTTCAGCCCGGGGAGGATATTCGAGTCGAGCCAGACCTCCAGCTTCCGCCGGGGGTCGCGGCAAACGATCCGATCCGCGAAGAATTCGCACTGGCGAAGGAGCAGCATCACCTTACGCGACGTCATTTCCGGTTTGTATGCCAGAATTCGGTCGGCGAAGAACGTGCAGTCGTCGTCGGAGAGGCGACCCTCGACCAGGATAGAGCCAAACCCTCCGTATGGAAACAACGGGGCCGCATCATCGTCCTTGCAAATCGCGTCGTAGCAGTTTCTGAAATCTCCGTGCGCCAGGAGGTTAAAGGCGCGCTCCACGCAGGCGAGGTCTCGGACTTTGGATTCGCTCACTTGAAGTTCGAGCGAACGCATCCGCCAAGCAAAACGAAGTTGACCGAGCGTCGCGGTATCAGGTACCTGGAGAACGCGATATAGAGTTTGCGGCGCGTCTCCATCCAGCGAATAGAAGTAGCGTCGGAGCGCCTCAGCGGACAGGAATAGAGCCTTGGGTCCGTCCTTACAGTCTGGGAGTTCCGCGCGGACAAAAGCGTCTCCATTTTTGCCGGGCTTGGGGAGGCCGACGTATCCGATGGTCGCGTGCAGAAGCCGCTGGCCTCGTCGCCCGCTCGCGCGCTGAATCAGCAGTTCGGTGTTTGGCCCCAGAAATCGGAGTTGGTCCTGGCGTCGTAGGAACCGCTCAAGAATCGATGGCGCCGCAGAAGTGGTGCCGTCGTCAAAACGGCATTCCAGTGACCCGTTGGCGGCCACAACCTCCGCGATGCTGCGCAATTCGAGTGCATCACTAGTCACGGCAACAGCATACGGCCAACGGTCCGAATCACAAAACGAGTTTGGCCGTCATCCGAATGGCCCCAACAATCAACAAGATAGCAGCGGCAAGGCCGCACAACGAAGAGGAGAAATCAATCATGAACGTAGAATCCACAGGCCTGTTCCAGGGTTTGGCACCTATGCTCGTCAATCGAACGGTCCTCCTGACCGTGGCTGCGGACAGCAAGGGACTGCTGACTCTGAATGTGATCCCAAAGAAGGTGAAGGACGACGAAAGCGACGCACTAACGACCGCCTTGTGCATCACGGCAAGCGCCGAGGAATTGGATCGCGGATTGGCCACGCAACTCCGCGAGTTCACTGACGCGCACGCGAAGGCGGGGAGCAATATCCAGAAGGTCAAAGACGAATTGGCGGCAGCCGAGAAAGCCGAGCACGATGCCGCAGAAGCGCAGCGCGCGAAGAAGGCAAAGGCCAAGATCGTTCCAGCGACCGACTCGAAGACGGAGTTCGCCAAGTCGGCCGCAGCGAAGCAGCCATCACTTTCGCTGTTTGACGAAACCGTTGCCGAACATGAAGAGAGTGCGGCTTCCAGCGCCATAGAGGAGTGCCCGACGATAGCCGAAGAGAACGGCTATCCGGATTGACAGCGGGCGAGAAAGAGAGAGAGAAAGGAGCGTACCATGACCATCAAAACCATGACACGGATCTTTGAGTTTCAAGGAATCCGATTGCCAGATCCCAACGCCGCGATGACCGTCGAACAGGTGCGGGGTTTATTCGCGACGCAGTATCCCGAAATCGCGACAGCCTCGCTGACCGGCCCAGAGGCAGTTGGCGAAAAGTGCGTCTATCGCTTCGAGCGGGCGATTGGCACCAAGGGTTGACCAGATGGCGCGCGCTCAAACAGTGAAGCAGGCGCTTCGCGAACTTGACGCGATCGCGCAAGGCTCCAACCCTCAACAATCGTCAGTGATCGAGGAGTTTCAGAAATGCCCAGAATGGCAGCTCGCAGCAGCAATCGTCGCCCAGGCCGCAACACAGGCGTCGCGATGCGGGGCAGGGACCGCGTGCGCCGCACCCGCACAATGGCTTCCGCCGCTTCTTTGAGTCTGGCTCCAGGCGGTAGCGGCTGGAGCATGCCTCAGTTCGACGGCCTCCAAATCTCACATGAAGTCTGGCGTGGCGACCGCGTTGCGGCGACTATCGGGAGCGCGTTGCTGCGAGCCGGGATTGCAAGTGCAGAATCCTGGGCGGTTGCCGAAGGAGATCCGTTTCGCTTCGTTCAGCTTGCAACCCAAGCTTTTGTTGACCAGCACGGAGGCACATCGATCCGCGATACATTTCCGCTGAATCTGACGCTGACAGGGTCGCTGAACGAGTACTCGTCGGCCGATCGGGAGATTGACGCCACGCATCTTTATCTGACGCTGGACCCCGGAGAAGCAGGCTATGTGGTCCTTGGACCGACCCTTCGACTACTCGACGAAGCGCATCCGCGATTGCCGGCGACATTCTTCCACCTCCTGTGCGGTGCCCTGAATCGCTGGGTGCGCGTCTATGACTACCGCGATGCACTCGAACATGTTGAGAGATTGCGGGAGTGGTACAGCACCGATCCCGATTGCGACAACGTCGAAATGCCCGATGTCGAAGGCAGCATACCTGCCTCGATGCAGCGGAAACCTCTCTCCACGTCGGGACTGAAGCGACTGCTGCCAACCTTGAGCGGCGATATCCGCATATGGATGGAGCGGGTGATCGAATTGGATTCCGTCTCCAGAACCGCAGACCGGCCAAAGCTGTCAGAAGCCGCGGAGGAGGAATTGTGCGACAACAATCCACCGCTTCCATGCTTGCTCGTGGTCTTCTCGCGCAGAGACAACGTCGAGGCGTGCTTCGACACCGAGGCCGAGTCGATGATGGAAGTTTCGCCAGAACCCAATCTCATCATTCCGTTCAACGCATCGGATCAGGCGCAGGTATCTGCCGCATTCGCTGCGTTGGCGAGTGCCCGCGATACCCTCGCGGCGGCGAGTCAGTTGATCTCGACGTTGCCGGACAGCGGTTTCAAATAGGAGCTTCAAAACATGGAATGCAATGTGTATCTAGGCGGTCCCAGTCAATTCGAACTGCGAGGCGCGATCCTCGTTTACGCAGACGGAAATATGTCGGGCGGAGCGTTCGCTTCGTGGCACGATGTCGAAGGCGGAAAAACGGGAGCGCCGCGACTCGGGCCAGCCACGCCGCTCTCAATATCCTTCCTGAGGGAGTTGTCGAGAGGCTTGGGTGCCATGACACGACCCGAGATCCTGCCTGAGAATGTCCTGGTGCGAACGCCAGATACGCTTGTCTGGTGGAGGCCAGCACAGCGGCGCAAAATGTTCTTCCGCCATGACGACGAATTGGGCAGTATCAGTGGCCGCGTCTTTCCGCAGCCCGCACTCGTATTTCAAGCCAGTCACGGCGTACTCAGGATTCGGGCGCTGGCGACTAACGAGCGGCCTTCGAGTGCAACTGCCCTCCATGTCACTCCTTACTACAACGTGAACATCGAAGGGCTAGTTTGCCAAGGCACCATGCGTGCGCCGGACGAGTCCACCGTCGCTAGCATGGGGCAGTGGGAGCAGGCGTTCTTTGAATCGGAGTTTACCCACATCTACGGCAGCGGCCATTTCACCATACATGCGGGTGGTGTCGCTGCCCTCTGGCGATCGTTGGCTGCCAAGAAAGTCTTCCCCACCAACCAGTTGGTGCCATCTGGGCAGACGCTCATCCAATTTGCGGAAGGAGGTCAATAGAGCAGATGAAACACACAATCCCTGATCACCTGCTGCGTCAGCGCACGATCCGCGTAGTAGTGGTTGGCTGCGGTGGGAATGGCAGTGTGATCGCCATGGGTCTCCCATACATTCATCAAGCCTTGCTCCTGGCCGGACACCCGAGCGGTCTCGACGTAACCCTGATCGACGGCGATATTGTCTCGGAATCAAACTGCGCGCGGCAGCCGTTCAGCCAATCCGAAGTCGGGCTCCGTAAGAGTGTCGTCCTGGCCTCGCGCATCAATCTGTTCTGGGGCCTCCACTGGAATGCGATTCAGGAAAATGTCTCCAAGTCGCATAAAGTCGAAGACGCGGATATCGTCATCAGTTGCGTGGATACCCGGCAGGCTCGTGCGTTGATCGAGAAGTTGGTTACCGGAAACGCAGGGGTGACCTACTGGCTTGATTTGGGCAATGGCTCCGATGGCGGGCAATTCGTACTGGGCCAGCCCTGGAACAGGCGAAACCCTCGGCGTGCGGAGCGCCTTCGCACCACCAGCGAACTCTTTCCTGAGATTGCAGACGTGACACTTGGTGAGGAAAATGCACCGAGTTGTAGCGCTCTGGAGGCGCTCGAACGGCAAGAGCCGTTTGTGAATCAGACCCTCGCCAGTTTTGCCCTTGGAATGCTGGCCCGCCTATTTCGCCATGGCGAGTTGGAAGTCCACGGCGCATTCGTCAGTGTCGCACACCAGAAGGCCCAGCCCATATCTACGGACCCTGCCTTATGGAAGCGGATCAGGAAGCGAGGAGCTCGCCGGCTGGATTGATGGCGACGTTCTCATGCCTCGGCTGTTCATGCAACCAATGCAAGAAGTTCCTCTGTCTAGCCGGTACGACGCGGAGTTGAGTCTTCGGAGAGGACTTGTTCTAACTCGGTGCGATTGCCTAGAAATTGAAAATGTTCGACCACGCGCCGGATCATTGCCCAACTCAGGGTGTTGATCACGATCATCATCGACCATCACCAGACTCGGCCGCTTCGAAGGCCAGGAACCTGCCAATATCGTCAACATCGTACGCTTGGCACAGGACGGCGAAAATGTAGGCTGGACGCTTCACTTCTCCTCGCTTACAGTCCGGTAGTTGCGACAGTTTTCTGAGCTGTCAATCCTGTAGGGATCTGCGCGGATGGAACTGCAAACTGTTGAAACTTATCGACGTTGAGAACATGGCCAAAGCGAGCACGGTCCAATATATACAAGCGGAGAAATTGCGGTCTTCTGCTGGCGTGCCAGTTGCTGCGCAGGCTGATCCCGCGTTCCGATTCTCTGGCCACCAAACCTTTCCGCTACGAATCACCTGGATTCCGAAGGCAGTTGCTGAAATATCAGCTGGTCGCGATCCCCTGACGAATATCGACGAGGTTATCACCCAACTCGGACTCAGCAAGAATATGGTGGAGGCGCTTCGATGCTGGATTGAAGCATTCCAGATCGCCAATCGCGCAGAGCGAGGGTGGCAGCTGACGCCCATCGGATCGCTTGTGTTTGGCCCGGCAGAGGGCCTGGATCCCTATTACGAAGACGTTTCAACGTCCTGGCTGTTGCACTGGCTTATCAGCACGAACGCCGAATCGCCCTTTTTCGCGTGGGAATGCCTGTTCAATCGTTGGCCTGCGACTGAATTCAGCGCCTCCCAGGTCATTGATGCCTTTAATAAGGAGACGAACAAGACGGCGAGACCCGCATCGGGCGTGACGATTCGGCAGCACTGAGAGGTATTCCTCCACAGTTACCGCCGCTCGCCTGCGGAAAAAGGGGAAGATCACCTCGACAGTGCGATGTCCATTCTTCGGCTCATCCAGGAATTTGGAGAGCGGCCTAATGCTAGTGGGAAATGGGAAAAGCTGTACTCGTTCGACCTGACACGCAAGCAGGCAATTCCCGAAGAGCTGTTCGCGTTTTTCTTGCACGACTGGTGGAACCGGAAATATCCCAATGAACGACTCCCTTGCGGGAGATTGTGATGGGCGACCACAGCCCCGGCCGCCTGCTCAAGATGCAGGAGACTGAGATTCTGCAGCGAGTCACCCAACTGGCGGTGCGGCAACCCAAAGTGTTCCAAATCGTCGAGTCGACGAACCTCCGCCAGTTGCACCGGCTTCACGGAAGCGACGGATTAAGCGATTTGAAAGCCGCCTACCGAGCGCCGAGATTCATATGAGCCCGAAGACCACGCGCCCTACGGATCAGCACAAATCGGCGATGGATCGGTTGCTCCAAATCCGCCCGAGGTTCATGCGATCCGTGCATCTGGAACGCGACATCAGCGACGCGTCGTCTTCTCAGGGATACATTCTCACGCCCGTCGCGCACAACGCTATAACCCGCATCTGCGGCAGTTTTTACGGCAATTCGACACAGCGGGCATTCCGAGTCGCCGGTGCTCTCCCTCTACGGCCAAACGATTCGGAACACCAATCAGCGAATAGTCACACATGAGTCAGACCTCCTTCCGGATTCTTCATCTATGTTTCACTAACCGTTTGCTGACCTCAGCCATGTTTTACTGAGCGGCTGAGAGTGCCGCATGGCCATTTAACTCGCGCTCGGCCCGAAGCCAATCCTCGTCCGGCGAACCGACGGGACAGCCACGCTCTTGCCAAATTGAATACGCCTGTTCGCGCACTTCCACCTCATTATGTTCAGTTACAGCGACGGCCTCCGCTGCCTGACTCTGGGCGGACCCGGCGCTCACGGATTCCAAACTATCTTGCACAGACTGCTTTGACATCTTTTTCGCTCTCCTCTTGCGAGCGGACCAGCACCAGCGAAATCCTCACAAGCTGACCTACAATGCGGCCAGTCCCGGAAGATCGGCGGGATTTCGGAACGCTACTGCCCCTTTGCCGTTGCAATCTGCGTTCCACTTACTCCAAATCGCGAATAGTCGCTCTGGAAGATGCTGGACATCATGGTGAGATCTCAGCACCTTCCTGAGTTTTGGCAGAAGGGGATCCCTCCGAAGCTGGTGCTTCAAATGAGGCAAGGCATGGCCCAAGGAGGCGTTCAGCATCGCGAACTCGACCAGAATGTCCGGCGTAATTTGGACCGCCGCGAACTCGTGTGTCCCAAACATGCTCTGTGCGAACATCGACAAGGCCCAACCGCAAGTACCGATCGCACTCTTGAAGTCGTCTTAATCTTCATCGGGGTTACCTCAACGGGCGGTTTTCCACACCGAGGGTTCGAGAATCAATCCATTGCCCAATCGTCAGGCCGGGCGAGATCATGAGTCTGGAAGCACGGTCGCCACCGACAGAGCAGCGATGAGAGGTCACGTGTCCAGCGACAATTAGAAATCCCGCCGTGTTGCCTCAAATTGAAATGTTACCGACGCGTTGACTCACTCTTTTTGTTACCGACGCGCACCTGTTGCCTCATGAAAATGTTACCCGTCGGAGATCGACATGGCGGGAAACAAAATCGAGAGGCAACTAAGCATGGCCACAAGACGCGAATTGATCAATGCGGTCGCGGATCGGTATCGGTCCTCAAACCGGATCGAAAAGCAGAAGATACTCGACGAGTTCATAGAGGTTACGGGCTTTCACCGGAAGCACGCGATCCGTGCGCTCCGGAGGACCTGCGAAGGTATCGAACCAAAAGGCTCAAGGAAGACGTCGCATGACGAAGCCGTGGTCCAGGCGCTGACGATTCTGTGGGAGGCCGCAGATCGGATTTGCGGCAAGCGCCTCAAGATCATCGTTCCCACCCTTGTTGAGTCGATGGAGCGGCACGGACACTTGTCCTTGGATTCCGACGTGCGAACCGCCGTGATCGGAATGAGCGCGGCAACCATGGATCGAATGTTGAAACCAGTCCGGGAGGCCGGCAGCCTCAAACGAAGACGCTCACACATCAGCACCCCCTTGCGGCAAAGCATTGCGGTCCGGACCTTCAACGATTGGAACGATCCACCGCCAGGATTCTTCGAAATGGACATGGTCGCCCACTGCGGCAAATCGGTTGCTGGCAGTCACGCACACAGTTTGGTGCTGACCGATATCGCGTCCGGGTGGACGGAGGCCGCAGCGATGGTGGTTCGGGAACAACTGCTGATCACTTTGACGGTTGAGGAAATCCGCGCGAAGTTGCCTTTCACGATACTTGGCCTGGACGTGGACAACGACTCTGCGTTCATCAACGAGACGGTACTAAACTTCTGCCGGGATCGGAAGATCGAGTTGACGAGATCCAGGGCGTACAAAAAGAACGATCAGGCCTGGATCGAACAAAAGAACGGAGCCGTTGTCAGACGCTTGGTCGGCTACGGGCGGTTGGAGGGAACGGCTGCAACCGCGGCACTCGGTAAACTTCACGAGGTGGGTCGGCTGTACGTGAATTTTTTCCAGCCGTCGTTCAAGCTGAAGTCGAAAACACGCCAGGGTGCGAAGGTATCGAGAAAGTACTATCCGCCGGCCACACCGTGTGAACGGCTGCTCGCCGATGACCGGGTGACGAACGAATGCAAGGACGAGTTGCGAAAGACGTTTGCGAGCCTCGACCCCGTGCGTCTGTTGCGTGAGATTCGGACGGCTCAGCAGCGTCTGGCTCAACCGGAGGCCGGGGCCGTTCCCCAAACTTCGGGCGAGACGAGTCAAGAATTGACCCGGTTTATCGAGAGTCTTGCAACGGCTTGGAGGGAGGGAGAAACCCGTCCGACCCATCGCAAACCGAATACGGGGCCGCGGCCCTGGCGCACCCGCGCCGATCCCTTCGAGAACGCCTGGCCGGTGGTTGAAGAATGGCTCAATGAACATCCCGACGCCAATGCCAAGGGCATCTTTCTCCGGTTGCAAGCGCACATGCCGGATGCCTTTACCCCCGGCCAACTCCGAACCCTCCAACGTCGAGTGAAGCAGTGGCGTACCGAAGTCGCTCGAAAGCTTGTCCTTGGCTGTCAAGGATCGTCAGAATCCGCGGCGCCGAACAACAAGGAAATGATCGCTTTGTAATGGGGGCTTTGCCCCCAAACCCCCAGGATTTAACGCATTTATGCCATCCCAGATCAAACAGAACACCGGAGCAAGACAAGCTCACTCCGGCCTGGTCTGGCCCCACAGCCAGCGCTCGGGTCGCTTCCCAGCGTTGCCCTATCCTCTGCTGCGGTCAGGACCAGTGTGCCAAAGTGAAATCAAATTGCCAAGTCGTGGCGAAAATCACGCCCGCGTCAGCTATTATGTTCGGTAACATTTCAATTTGAGGCAACACGCCGGAAATAATAATTGACGCGGAACAGTCACGTGACCGAATACGGTCGCTGCCTCATGCGGGATGCCTTGCATGAGGCAGCCGGTGTCTCAATTCATCCTAACTCGCAATGGCCGATGGGCCCACCCGTTTGGCTTGTGAATTTCAATCTCTTCCGTCGATATGCGCAAGAATCTCCGTGTAATGGCCGCGTTTGGGAGCGGAATCTCCACCCGGCGTGCGTGTTTGAAGGGTTCTGCCAAATCGGCGGGGTGAGAGTGGATTGATCGACATCCAGACCACCGTCGACGTTTCGTTTGCGCCGTGATCGGCCCCCCCAATGGCGAACCGACCTGGTATTTCGACAGAATCCGCCTCGTCGGCCGTGCGACCTTGGCGAGGGAGATCTTGCTCGATGAGCCGATTTCTGCTTTCGCTAACTCTCCCGTGAGGTTGGAACCGCAGTGGGCCCCTGTCCAGAGATGGTGCCTTGGGACAGTCCGCATGCGAGCCGCCTACAAAGGCCCGGTCGCAGGTGCGCGCCGGCGGAACTAGCGGAACTACTCGTTGGCTCCCACCGAATCGCACGATTGGCACTCGACGTGCTTCCTTCTTGACTGGCAGCACAGTTCGCTAAACGGGGAGTTCGACGGCTTAGTGAGTCCGAACTCCTCTAAGACGGCAAGACTCGTGATCGCCGATCCAGTGTGCGGTACGCAGGTGCATCCACCTACGCTGAACGCGACTCATGAGTTGCCAGACGATGTGGACTATGGGCCCGCGAACTGACGGAGCGTCCGCGCGGAATACTCTAGCGAGCAGCGTCTTTTACGGCGAAGGAGATCGAAAGGAAATCAACTATGACCACACAATCAACCACAACGCAGACTGATCCGGTCTGCGGAATGCAAGTAGACCCGAGCGGGGCTGCCGGCTCTTCGCAGCACGCCGGGAAGACTTACCACTTCTGTTCCCTGGGATGCAAGACGAAGTTCGATAAAGACCCGAATAAGTTCGCGGGTTCCGAGCGGTCGAAGGGCTCTGACAACGCTGGCTGCTGCGGGTGAAGGTCCCGGACAGCGCGGTTTACAGGCCCAATCGACACACTCTCATCCGGTTCCCAAGATGCTGCCGGTCGATTGCGGCTCCGGCGAACAGCAGCATGCCGACGGACCAATGATTGCCGACTGTGGGTACAGCGAAGAGCAGGTCAGACGAGTTTGGATGAAGAGAGGACACATTATGCTACGACAAGCCAAAGATCTAAAAGGATACAAACTAAGCGCCCGCGATGGGGAGATCGGCAGGGTCAAAGAGTTTTACTTCGACGACCAGAGTTGGGCAGTTCGATATCTCATTGCTGATACAGGCGGCTGGCTGACCGGCCGGCAGGTTCTCATTTCGCCTTACGCGCTGGACCCGGCCAGCACGGATGACAAAGTCATCCCGGTGGACCTGACCAGAAAGCAGATCGAGAACAGTCCATCCCTGGATGCCGACAAACCAGTTTCCCGCCAGTACGAAATGCAGTACTACCCTTATTACGGCTGGCCGGGATACTGGGGCGGCCCGTACATGTGGGGATCCGTAGGCTATCCTATCCGCGGACAAGGTGGATGGTCCGAAACCACTCGTCACAAAGAAGATGACGATCCTCATCTTC
>JBBSEX010000065.1:0-12443 GCA_038239345.1 Bryobacterales bacterium | reverse complement strand
TGTGTCACAAGGACCATCCATTGGCCGCACCTGGAACCATAAGTTGGCCGGAATCCGGCTTCGGGATGGCATGAATCAACGAGGTAGGCTTCGAATGACTCCTGGATTAGTACCGTCTACTGGCCGCAACTGCGAGTTCGGCATCATCAGGTGGCCCCGGCTGCAAACCGGCGTCACAACCTTACAAACAAAAGTATTGAAACATGTTCTATTCAGTGATAGTGTTGTACGTGTGATTAGTCGCACACGTACAACCAGAAAGAAGACTGAGAAGCCTGTCGACATGAGTCGGTGGTTTCGGGACGCCGTGCAGGCGCTTTGGCCGGTTGCAGATGGGTCGCTTTCTTTGAGAAAGAGCCCCTGCGTGCGGGCCAACTGCCCAGCCTGTGCAGCTGGGGAAGGTCATCGCAGTTATGTCCTCTATGGACGTGCTGCGAAGAAGCGCTTTTCGATCTACGTGCCAGAGGAACTCGTTCCGGAGGTTCAAGCGGCCATGGAGAATGGCCGCCGCCTCAAGGAATTGATCAGCGAGGCTGGCCTGCGCTACACAAAGGCGTTGAAGGACGAGCGAAAGCGCCAATCACAAACCAGTGAAGGAGCCGACGACGATGCTTGACGAAAATGAGATGTTGGCCTGGTATGCGCGACACGGATCATCGGAGCGCACACGGTCGGCTATTAGCCACATCAGATCGTCGGCCCCGGCGCGTCGCGTTGGCGGCGGCAAGCGCAATGTCTCGGGCCGCTATCCCTCGCGGAAAATGGGCGTCACGATTCAGTTCGAAAGCCACCGCGTCGAACTTGCGGCGATTTATGAACTGGAGCGCGATTCGGATGTCCTCGAGTACTACGATCAGCCTCCATCGTTCAAGCTGGACTACCAAAGCGCGAACGGACGCCGTCTCGGCGTGCTTCATACCGCCGACTTTTTCGTCCTTCGCAAAGACCGGGCAGGTTGGGAAGAGTGCAAGACTCAGGATGAGCTTGGTCTTTTCTCCCGGCGGAACGAGAACCGCTACTGCTCGGACGATGGAGCAATCTGGCGCTGCCCGCCAGGAGAGTGCTATTCCGCCCTTTATGGTCTCTATTACCGGGTTCGTTCTTCGCGAGATATCGACTGGGTGTTTCAGCGGAACATTCAGTTCCTGGAGGACTATTTCCGTGGTGACGGAGCGGTCCCGCTCAACGCGCGCGATGCCGTGATCGCACATGTGAACGCATCGCCGGGACTGTCCCTGGATCAACTGCTTCATTCGACCGCTCACGTTGCCTCGACCGATGATGTCTATTCGCTGATCGCCGCCGGCGGAATCTATGTGAACCTTCGAGTTGCTTCGCTGACTGATGCAGTTAAGGTTGCCGTGTATCCGGATGAACGGATGGCCGTCCCGCGCCTGCAGCTTGCCGCAAGCGAGAGTGGTGTTCGAGCCAACGCACCAGGCACGAACGCCGAAGCGCGGTTGGCGCAGGCCAGCGAAAGCGATCTCAACACTGCGAACATGCGATTGCGGCACGTATCAGATTTCCTGAAGGGACAAGATACTGGGGCGGTTGTAGCGCCTCCGGGGCGCACACTCCGGCGATGGATCGCTTGTTATCGAAAAGCGGAATCGACTCTGGGAAGCGGTTATATCGGGCTTCTTCCAGAACCACGGCGCGGAAACTCCACAGCCAAGCTACCCGAGGAATCTCTCGCATTGATGGGTGAGTCCATCAGCGCCGACTACGAAACGCTGAAACAGAAGACCGTCTACGCCTCATGGATTGCGCTCAAGCTGGCGTGCGACAAGAAGGACATCCTCTTTCCCAGCTACAAGACATATCGCCTTGCCGTTCGCAGGCGCCCCGGTGTGGAGCAGACGCTGAAGCGGCAGGGTCCACGCGCCGCATATCAGCAGGAAGCCGCCTATTGGGAGCTCGAGTTCCGAACGCCACCTCATGGCGATCGGCCTTTCGAGATCGCGCATGTCGACCACACCGAACTGGACGTAGAATCGGTCTGCGGACGGACGGGCCGCGGACTCGGACGCACTTGGCTGACGCTTTTGACGGATGCCTTCTCCCGCCGCATTTTATCGCTGTATTTGACATTCGATGCCCCAAGCTATCGCTCTTGCATGATGGTGCTTCGTGAATGCGTCCGCAGGCATGGGCGCCTTCCCCAGATTCTTGTTGTCGATGGCGGGCGTGAGTTCCAGAGCACTTACTTCGAAACGTTGCTGGCAAGGTATGAGGTGATCAAGAAGACTCGGCCGCCTGCTAAGCCGCGTTTCGGTTCCGTTTGCGAACGGCTGTTCGGAACCGCCAATACGCAGTTCCTGCACAACCTCAGAGGCAACACCCAACTTGCCGTGAAGGTAAGGCAGCTCAGTCAGTCTGTTAACCCAAAAGGTCAGTCTATTTGGCCGTTCGAGGAGCTTCAACGGCGTTTGGCCGAGTATGCATACGAGGTTTACGACACACTGAGCCACCCGGCGTTCGGAGCGAGTCCCCGCGAAGTGTTCGAGGCCGGGTTGATGAACACCGGAAACCGTGCGCACCGTCAGATTCTCTATGACCATGAGTTCCTGGTCCTCACGCTTCCGACGACGCCGAGAGGAACAGCCAAGGTCGTGCCTGGCAAGGGAGTCCAGATCAACTACGTCTACTATTGGTCCGATCTCTTTCGCGATCCCGAAGTTGAGAAGCAGAGCGTCGATGTACGTTACGACCCATTCGATGCCGGCACGGCACACGCATTCGTGAAGGGACAGTGGACGGAATGCCATTCTGAACACTACGCGGTTTTTCGAGGCCGGTCGGAGAAAGAGATCATGCTCGCAAGCCAGGAGCTCCGCAGGGTCCGGCAGTGCCATTCACAGCAGTTCAAGGTGACCGCGGCAAAGTTGGGAGAGTTTCTCGAATCCGTCGAGGCCGAGGAAGTACTGCTTACCCAGCGTCTCACGGATGCCGCACAGACCATTGGATCCGGCTCAACCGCGAGTCCCTTATCAACCTGTCCAGAGCCGCCATCCGGTGCTGCACCCATCACCTGTTGGACCCCGCGCACTTACGGAGAGATGTGATATGGCTTCCGCCGTTCTGTCCCAACCTCGCGCGCAAACGTTGACCCAGGACATTGAAGGTTTCCGGTCCTTCACAATGGCTCACCCGCGTCTGGCTCAGGCGAAAGAGGAACTTCTGAGCGCCATTGAAGCTTCCGCGCCCGGATCGCTGATTCTCGTTGTCGGACCGACTGGCGTTGGGAAAACTACGTTGCGCCGGAAGGTTGAGGCCGCGTTAACAGATAAGTTGGCGGCCAGCATGGAAACCGATCCGGGTAGGCTTCCGTTCATTAGCCTCGAAGCCGTTGCGCCTGACTGCGGCAGCTTTCACTGGCGGGATCACTACCAGCGGATGCTTGCCCAGATGCAAGAGCCGTTGATTGATTACAAGCTGGGTCTGCCGCGAGGTGAGGGAGAGCGCACGGGCAAAGGCCAGTACGCTCCTTGGCCAAGAGCATATACGGGATATCAGTTACAGCAATCCATCGAAAATGCACTCCGCTATCGCCGCCCGGCTGCGGTCTTCATTGATGAAGCGCAGCATCTAGGCCGAATGGCTTCCGGACGCAAGTTGGCAGATCAACTGGATGTGATTAAGTCGACTGCCAGCCGCTCGCACACCGTGCATGTTCTGATTGGCACGTACGAACTCCTGGCGTTTCGCAACCTCAGCGCCCAACTAAGCCGGCGCAGTATCGATCTGCACTTCTCGCGGTATCAGACGGAAAGCGCCGGCGATGTCGAGATCTTTCAAAATGCCGTGTTCACTTTTCAGAAACAGCTTCGGTCCTGCGGCCACCTGGACTTGCTGAACGTCTGGGACTTTCTCTACGAACGCTCACTGGGTTGCATCGGCATCCTGAAAGATTGGCTGATGCGAGCGTTGATCGTAGCTGCCCGAAGTGCAACGCCCGCTCTGAATCTGGCCATTCTGGAAAAGGCGGCATTGTCCGGATCCCAGTGCGAAAAAATGTTACAGGAGGCACGCGAGGGCGAGGCCCGTCTGGCTGATAACAACGATACCCGCGACCGCCTCAGGCGTCTTCTCAATCTCCCCGATAGAGTTGGCGCAGCACCAGCTTCCAGCGAGACATCAGCCTCCACATCAGCCGTACCAAAGGTGAATCGCAGGACGCCTGGCGTTCGCAGCCCGCAGCGCGATCAGATCGGTCTGCCGCGCGACCAAGCTGGAAAGATGCAGGTGTTACATGCCTGATCCAGTTCTGTATCCATCCTGGGAGCATACCTCAAGCCGCCAGATACCTGCGCGGAGTTACTTCTACCACCTGCCGCCTTTGGCTGTAGGTTCCCCTTACGTTGAGAGCCTGACCAGTTATCTGATGCGTCTTGCGGAAGCCCACAACATCTCTGCTGGAGTCCTATTGACACGGGAGTTGTTGCCGAAGGTCCGCGAGGTGTTCCGCCGCCACGAATACCAGGCCGTCAGCAAAATCGAGTCCACATTCGTGTACGAAGCGCACACCCTGAACGGAACGGCCCAACGATCCCAGGATTGGGTAACCGTGCTTGAGACCTTGACGGGTGTTCGGGGTCTCCAGTATTTAACGATGGGAAGTTGGGGCCAAGTGATTTCCGAATGTGGTCTCCTTCGCCACAAACGTGCCTGGTGTCCCGCCTGCTTGGAGGACTGGCGTTGCTCAGACCGGCTGGTCTACGAACCACTGCTCTGGGCGACAAAGGATGTTTCCGCTTGTCCCACGCACGGCGCTCTCCTTGTAGATCGTTGCCCGCACTGCGAGCAAGAGCAACATGTCATCTCGGCAAAATCCAGGCCTGGGCATTGTTGCCGATGCCGGTGCTGGCTTGGAAGGAAGGGCGCGACCGCAGATACGTCGCCCGAAGGCCGTGCCAAAGTAACGACTGCAAACAATATTGGCGAACTTCTTTCGGCGGCATCGAAGTTGATCGACCGACCGTCCCGCGAATACTTCTTACACAACTTGCGGTTCTGCATAGACGATCTGGCCGCAGGCAGTATGAGCCGATTCGCGGTTGCCACTGGGGTTCCCTTCGACACGATGATCGATTGGTTCGCTCCAGAGCGATTGGTACGGCTGAATCTTCTCGGCCGTGTCTGTGCGCTGGTCGGCGTATCGCCTCTCCGGTTCATTCGCGAGCGGCTTACTGTGGACAACCTCGATTGCGAGCATGTCCGAAAAATGGTGCATCGCAAGACCTCGCAAACAAAGGCTCGGCGCAGCATGCGCCAACTTCGGCCCGCCTTGGAGCAGGCCGCGAGCGTTTCAGCGCCTGCTCCAAGCGTCGCCGGAGCTCACCTCCAGTCAACTGATAGACGACCTCCTGCAACTCAGTCTTATTGAAGCGGACCTGCCGCTCGAAGAAATGCTCCGTGACTTGCAGGGGATCGTCGACTACCAAAGACGCCATGCTGTTGCGCTGCATTCCGATGTCGCTCTTCTCGCCTTCAAGCTTTTTGATTCCACGTGCCATCATGAAGGCGAACAAGAATCCTTTCAAACGAGTGACCCGATTCTCACCGGCCTTCTTTCTGGCTGCGAGCCGCTCCGCCTCCCTGCCGCTGATATCCGCAACCGACTGCTGCCAACGCCAGTAGCCGACGATGTGGTCCACTTTGAGCCGGTAGGCCTCCAGATAGGTGTCGATCTCCACGGCCAGTTCTGCGGAAATCTCTGTTCCGGCGTCCGATGCGTCCTCGACCAGTCCCATCAGTTCAATCAAACGATCGTCAAGTTCAAAGAGCGAACGATGGTCGCGATCAGGCTTTCGGACGATGCGGCGGCGCAGCGCTTCCACTAGGGCCGGTGGCCTGCTCTCGTGCGCCATCAGGCAGCGGATGATGAGCATCAGTTGATTCGCTCTGCTCCAGCAATTCGGCTAACCGTCTCGAAAGGCCGGAAGCCGTTTCCGGGATCGCCGGTAGCACTGCTGATGTTGACATGACTGCCTCCTTCAAAATAGCGAGAGTTGCACCATCGGCCCGACGGGTTGAATCCATGGAACTGCTTCCGCAGTCGCCGCTTCAGACTCGTGCGGAATAGGCTCAACTACCAACGTCGGTCCTTGATGTTTGACCGCAAGGGTTCGCCACACGTCCGCGGCAGCTTCGCCTACGCCCTGGCGCGTAACAAGATCGCGCGCCATCGCAGTGAGCATATCGTCGTCCGCATCCATAGACTGAAGCCCATCGGCGTGGAGCTTGCCTTCCATCGGCAGCGACGCCATAAGCTTCTTTCCCATCAGCCGCAGGCAAGATTCCTGAGCTGTTTCCGCATAGGTGAGGAATCCGACGCGAATCGGATGCTTTTGCCCGATCCTCCAACTGCGCCGGCTGGCTTGCCGGAGCGTGTATGTGGAGTACCCGGTTTCGTAGAACAACAGCACCGGGAAGTCCAGCAGATCAAGGCCGACGCTGCACAGTTTGGGGTGCGCGAGGCAGACTTGCATACCGTTTCGCAGTTGCCGCTCGTACCAAGCCTCGCGATCAGCAGGCGGAACTTCGGCCGTCAATATCTCGGCACGAATTCCTTCCTTCAGAAGCAGATCGTGTAGCCGTCGCGTGACGTCGCGTTTCCTTGTATAGACCGCGAATACGTGGACCTTTCTGCCCACGGCAAGTTCGCGTTTGATCTCTTCGATCAGCCGCCGCTCCTTCGCGTAGACGACCGCCTGGTCCAGGTCCACAGGCTCTGAAATGACGAATCGTTCGCGTTCGCCTGTCTCAGGATTCCGGTCGAATCCATAAAGCGTCCCCAGCCCAAAGGGCCGGTCCGGATACAGCAGAAGCGCATTCATGGCAGTGCTGATGACCGAAGCATTGCCGTGATGTTCACGCAACGCTTCTCGAACGTCATCCTCAAGCCGTCCGTACGCCTGCTTCATTGTCGGATCCATCTCGACCGAGATCACTTCCTCCTGATACGAGGGAAGCGCGTCCGAAATATCTTCGAGCGACACAAATGCCGCCAGGTTCATCAAGAACCCGCCAAACAACAGCGGTGATGCGCCCGGGCGGCGTTTCACTGTCGTCGTAACCTTGGCCTTCGAGCAGGCGTTATCGGCAGCCTCGATGGTCGTCACCTTTTCAAGGACGCCGTACACGCTGGCGAACTGTCGCACACCGGCCTCACCGTGATCGAATCCCTCCTCGCGCATCCGCTTGGGTTCGACCCGATAGAGGATGTTGAAGATGTCGTCGGCATATCCACCCAGCAGCGTGCCGGTAAGAATCACCGTGCGATCGCAGGCTGACGCCATTGTCCCCAGCGCGTTCCCCTGCGCCGTCTCGCCCTTCAGTTCGTGAACCTCATCGGCGATCCCGTAGTCGAAGAATCCATCGAGATAACGACCGATGAATTCCATGGGTGCCATGCGCGGGATCTTCGCGTTGTCGGCCTGCCACAGCGGGCTATGGAACGGGAGCCGCGCCTTGAGCGAGTCCGGCAGAACCAATTCCGAGTGCTTCGATTTTCGGAAGTCCACCCGGCGCAATTGGTCGTCGGACGTCAGCACCGGCTTTCCCGTGTCCGGATTCACCACGCATCCATGGAACGGCCCCGACTGCGGAGTTCCGTAGGCATGGCGCCAGAAGTAGCCGAGCTTCGCGCATTCGCGCGAAATCACGAAGATCGAGGGAGCACCGACATTGGCCTGCCACCGCGCGCGCGCCGAGCGATGGCGCTTCGCAAGCCGAAGCTCACTCAGCGTCGTCTTCAGCCCCTCCCGAACAATACGTCCGCTGCGGAACTTCACTTCGTTGACTCCTGTGAATCCATTCGACGAAGGCCCGTTTCGGATGCCATCAATGAAGAAGACGCGAACTTCGGGCAGGGTCAAGAAACACTCGCGCGCCCACTTTCCAACCAACTGGGGCGGCACCATCGTCAGCGCGGTGAACGCTTTGCCGCGCGCGTGCGTGAACACGCTACCTAATGAGATGAGCGTCTTGCCCGTGCCGCACTCGGCAACGGCGGCCGCGCAGCGCGCCTCCTCCCATCGCTTGACGATCCCCATGATCGCGAGCGTCTGGGCCGGAAATGGCGTCCGCTTTAGTTGGTTAATCGCTGGCCAGACCGGGTCCGACGGTTGATGGAGCGGCGGAAACTGCTCGACAATTCGGCGGCCCAACTCTGGACCATAAGTCTTCAAGTACTCGTTGATACACTTCAAAGCGCCCATTTGTCCTCACTCCTTTTGGTCAAGGCCGGTCACGACCTTTTGCCGCACGCGCAGGACACTGCTGTGGACGACATCACTTGTTGCGGAGAACGACGTAAAGGTAGTAGGGAGGATCGCCGTAGTTGCCGCCCCCGCCCGCTATTCTGTTCTTCGTGATCGCCTTGTTGTGGTCGATGAGGTCGCATTCAACTCGTGAAACAGAATCGAGCGACGAGCTCTTGTAGAGCACGATCATTTCGTCATAGTCTCCCACATAGCCGTTCGAGAACCTTGCGTGCGGGTTGTTAGTAATCCCAATCTTGAATCCGCGCACGACCTCTTTTCGGGTGTAGGCGCTTAGCCTCCGGCGCAGGATTGTCGAGACCCCTGAAGGCCTGCCGGTGGTCAAATCGAAATGTATGGCGTCTTCGCTCATATAGCTCCTTTTCGGTACGCCTTCTAACAGCGTTCCAGTCAGATTGTGCATTACAATGTCCACCAGAAGAGGTACTGTGACGTGACGTTGCGTGACGAAGCAAAATCGAAACGCGCTCGACTTGATTTCGTGCGCAAGTCCTGGGACACCGATCGGCTGACTCGTCCAATCGATCTACACAGGAAGTGGAGCTACGTCACGGACGTCCGCCTTCAGAAAGGTCATCTGGTGTGGAAGCAGGCGGAACCCAAACACATAGGCGATCATTGGCTTTTTGACGGCGAGATTGCCAGGCAGGCCATTGTGACAAGGCATCAGGCCGAACAGGACGGACGCGGAATACTCGATGAATTTGTGCTTCTCTGCGACAGCAAGGATGGATCCATACTCAGATATGCCCGGAGTTGGGGAGTGTTGGAACTCTGTCGCCACAATCTCCCTTCCTGCCATGAGTTTTCGCTTGGCGTGCCTCTCCGTCTTCCCCCCTTTGTCGGCCCAATCGAAGAGCCCGCAGGAGTGCGTTCATCTGATCCCCGTCAGTGTCCTCCAACCGGCCGGGAGTCGCTGGCGACATGGAGATTGTTCTCGGCGCAAGCCAAAGCGCTTCTGAACATCGCGGCCGACCTCCAGCGGGGGCGACTGGGGGGCAAAGAGGACTGGGCCAAGTTGCTGCAGACGGGAGTCCACCCCGCCCAGTCGCCTGCCGCACAGAAGCTCTGTGTCCGGGATGCGATTGAAGGTTGGTTGAAGCTGGGACGCATTAAGCCGACAGTCGACGACTTAACGATAGGACTCACCTGGACTGGTGCTGATCTTTTTGGGGAACTCGCCGTGCAGATTGCGTTGGCGGCAAAGGCCATGGATGGGCAGGTTCTGTGCGTGGGTTGTGGCACAGCATATCAGCCTAATAGACGCGTCATCAAGCGCGGCTTCAACTACTGCACGAAGGTCAAGTGCCAGCGCGAGGCGGCAGCCCAGAGAGCACAGCGATATAGAGATCGCAAGCGTTCGCCGAAGGGGGAAGAAGCCGTTCGAGAGTTGCCTTTCCGTGGTCTATATCAAGGGAGGACGAATGACCCGCTTTTTTCGGAATAGCGCTGAGGCTTCGGGCAAGCTACTCAGCACTAATTCAGACATCGTGATGCGCCGACCGATCCAAAGCCATTATGGCCACGGTCCCGCACCCTGTCGGTTCTAAGTCGTCGCCATTTTAGGCAGCTTCCAATGGCAGGACCGACGCCGATCCTTGTAGCGGCACCGCAATGAGTTTGCGTTTTACGCCCGCGCTAAGGATGCGCAACATCCGGAGCTTGGTGCCCATGACTACTACCGGCGAACAATTGAAGCCCAGAAGATCCTCCACCAACCTACGCAGGACAAGATCTGCCTGGAACCATTCTGCCCATCCGGGAAGCGACGGGATGCCGAACCTGACAGCCAATCGATGCAGGACGAACTCGGGCGCGCCGTCATAGAGTATCGTTCGCCGAGCTTGCCCATCGGCTCCGAGAGTGGTCTCAAACAGCGCCCGCGAAACCGCGACTAAATGCCGCACGGGTCGTTTGCGACCAGGAATCTGAACAGACGCTCGATACATGACAGGCTTTTCACCCAGGTACCCGAACAGTTCGGTCCCGCCCGGCAAACTGATCTGAAATCGTTGCTCGTCGGCGATGGCTGCAGCGATGGCGCCGACCTCCTGGTCGCCGCCGAATACGGATACGAGATGGATCTGAACCGCAGATTGCCGATCTGTTGGCTTCTCAGATACCAAGCGGTCCATGTGCAGCGACACCTCCGTAATTGTGTCACGCGTCTGCCGCACGAACTTCAGTTTCCCCATCCGCAGGTGAGCGTTCTCCATCAGCGGCCTCCTTGCCGGCGTCTTCCCTAGGCTTCTCAGACAGAAGCGCAATGCGACCATCCTCGAACAGCAGCGTCAACCGCTGGCTGAAGCGCTCCTTTTCGCGAATGACCGTCTCGCCGTCTTCGCCTTCCTCCTCGGTTCGATCAACGACCTTGGTCGCTTCCCAATGCGCGACATGCCGATCGGCTCCAGAGCCAAACACCCCGTTGAGCAGACCGCTGACGGCGCACAATCCGACATGACCGGCGTGGAGAGGAGTGAGCGGCCGCCCGAAGAATTGCTTTCGTTGGGCGTGGGTCACTCTTTGGGCCTGAAGCCAGGCTGGAGATTTCGCCAGAAGGTCTTCCACCAAGTCCAGAGGGAGTCCACGGTACTCCATTCGGACCGGACCGCTCGGCGGCACAGCATACTTCCGATCCGCTTCGTCCGGCAGCGGCGGGATGTCGTCGTACTTGCGCGTTAGCTCGGAGAGTTTCCAGTTCGCCTGATTCACGGCTTGATCGGTCAACCGATTCTTCTCCGCCGCAGATCGCCGAACCCCGAATACGACTGCCTGCTTGTAGCGAACGGCGTCCGCTTCCGTCAGCCGGTAAATCGCCTTGTCCTTGAAATGCGGACTCAAGACGTTCCGGCATTCATAGATGCGATCGAAGGGGATCACCATGACGAGCACGCCGCCGGGTTTCAGCCAGCGGAAGAATTCGTCCAGGAACAGCTTCTCCATCCGCTGATTCTTGCCCTCGCCAATCTCGAAATCGTAGGGCGGGTTTAGGTACAGCAAAGAGAACGACTCCACGGGAGCCTTGGTGTCGAAGGCGTTGCCCTGAATCACCTCGTCGATTACCGCGCGCGCTTCTGTTGCCCGGTGGGAATCGAGTTCGACTCCGTAGCGTCTTGCACAGCTATTCTCGGTCAACACCACCAACGCGGCGCCAGTGCCCGCGCAGGGGTCCAGCGCGCTCACTGGGTCGTCGGGGAACAACAGAAATCGCCGGATTCGTTGGGCCTCGCGACTATCCAGCGGATAGTAGCCGAGCCGCATTCTTCCTTCGAGTCTCAAATGATGGCCTCCGCTGGTCCCGTCCGATTCTCGAAGAAACGCACATGTAGTGTGCTTAGCTCCGCCACCAACTCTTCCCTAATCACGGCCAATCCCGGGCCGATCACGATCAATGTCGCGGCGGACCTTTCTGTCAATCCACCCCGGTCTCCCGATTCGATGAACTGGTGGCATACTTCGCAAGCAGCCCAGTCGCCAAGGCTCTCGCCCGCAACGCCATCGCCTTCGTAGCCTATGAAGCTCCGCGCCGGATACTTCCATCCGGGATTCGGCGCGGAGCAGAAATCACACAGTGGCGGCATGGCGCATCCTTAGAATGGAACGTCCTGATCACTGCCATCGGCGCCGTCAGAGGCCGGTTCCGGTGCGGAGTGCCGTCCGGGTGTTGGTCGGTCGCCACCGTCTGCCCGGCCGGAGCCGAGGAAGCGAACGGTGCTGGGGATGATCTCAACCGAGACGTCTTTGCCGGTCTGTTTTGAATCGTACTGACGCACTTGCAAGCGGCCCTCGACGAAAATCCCGTCGCCCTTCTGCAGATGCTTGGCGTAGGCTTCGCCCAAGCCGTTGAAGGCGCAGACGCGGAACCAATCCGTCGCCTCCTTCTGGTTGCCTTCGCGGTCCTTGTAGCGCCGGTTGACGGCGACCGAGAAGTTGACGACGGGGTCTCCGCTCGGCAGGAACTTCATTTCCGGAGTTCCGCCGAGATTTCCCATGATCTGAATCTTTGTGTATCCCAACATGTAATTAGTACCTTCCTGTGGCCGTTGTGGCCAATTGATGGTTCCCTACTGTCCGGCCAACGGATGGTTCCGAGCCGAGCGAACCGGGTTGCATTCCATGACTGCGGGAGGTAGGACTCCAGCAGCCAACTTGAGTTCG
>JBBSEX010000064.1:0-12824 GCA_038239345.1 Bryobacterales bacterium | reverse complement strand
GGAAGCTTCCATCCGGGGCAGTGCCGCTTTCCTCGCAACGTCGGCGGTATCAGAGAAGTATTTGGCCGCAGAACTGAGATCACCCTTTTGCTGCGCTATCAGGCCAGCTTGGTTCAGCAGTTCGGCTTGCGCGCCAAGGGTGTTGTCTCTCTTTGCCGATACCATTGCTTCGTCAATCAGGTGTTGAGCCTGCACGAGCCCCGACTCCCTTTGTGGACCTTCTGGCAAGGTGATAAGTGCCCGGATTCGCGCGATGTGTAACTGGATGGGTATCCCCGCATTTGGGTCATTGCGGACTGCGTCCGAGGCTTTATCGAGCACCTTCAGCGCCCGATCAGCCATGCCGTTCACGGTCATGCCATTGGCAAGCCAAATCGAAAACGTCATGTGAGCTGCCACATCGTGCAGTTCGGCTGCCTTAATGATGGCGCTGAACAGCATCACGCCAGCCGTCCCCAGATCACCATTAACCCCTGCGATGATGCCCAACTGGCCGGCCGCTCTGTTTTCCCACTTTGGGTCCCCGATGGACTTGGCGAGATCTCTGATTTGGGAGTAATCGTCCTTGGCCGCAGCCGTGTTGAGATTCAGATCTATTGTGCCCTTCACCGATAGGCAGCGAATCTTCAAAACCGGGTCGGCCTGAACCACAGGATTCGCCAAGTCCGCCTGGAGCTCATGCAGAACCGTCGAATACGATCCAGCCTCGACATCGCGGTGAAGGCGACCGAACTTGGCGTAAAGCTCGTTTCTCTTGTCGCCTCGTTCCCTGAAGGCTGCTTCGGCCTGCGCGTAGGGCTCCCGCGCTGCGGACCAATTGTTCGCGTCAGCATACCGGTCAGCAGTTCGCAAGAGATCGATGGCGTCAGCCGCCAAGGCCGGTAGACCAGCACTCGCAAGAATGAAACAGAATCTGGTTATGCGTTGGACTCGCACACAGTTTCCTCAGCACATCGCGTACCTCTAACAGATTTTTCAGATCCCGTTTGGGTTCGTCAGCCGCTAAACGAGCCTCGATCCATTGTTCGGAAAAGCCCATTTAATTCCCTTCTGCTTTGAGGAGGTATCTCGGGGCATATGGCGGACCGAACGAAATGCGCCGTCCAAGCGCAAATGGATGCAATGGGTTGCGAAAGTTTTGAGGTGGGACTGTTCAATCCCGGAGCCCGGAACGGCGGTCCGGTGATGCTGCCGCGGGTCTGGGATGCTGCCGCGCTTTTGCGATCGGTTCCATGGCTCCGTAAAGAAAATCGCGACGGGCGGAACATTTTTTGCCGCCCAAAAGGCGAACACAATTTGTCGCTGGTTGATGATTTGAGCTTAGCCTCAATCAAGGAGATGAAAACAAACGGCTTTCAACCAGCTCTCGTTGTGGAGACTTCTCCAAACAATTTCCAGGCGTGGCTTGACCACGGCCGATCATTGCCCCGACTACTCAGCACCGCCGTGGCGAAAGAACTCGCAGCAAGGTTCGGAGCAGATTCCGGAGCAGCGGATTGGAGGCACTTCGGACGGCTCGCGGGCTTCACCAACCGCAAGGAAAAATATCGCGACGCGAGTACCGGACTTTTCCCTTTCGTTCACCTGGTCGAAAGTTCCAGACGCCGGTACGACGAGTCCGTCAACTTCGTGCAAATGGTTGAGAAGCGCCTCGCGATTGAAGAAGAGAAGCGCACTGCAATGTCGAAGCGCTTTTCGCCTTCGTCAGCCCCGCCCCGCTCTCGGTTGAGACCGATAGGCACTTTTCGCGCCGATGGACGCTACGCCGGAGACGGCACGCGAGAAGATCTTGCGTACGCGATTTATGCGCTCGCACACGGAGTTGATCTTGCGGAGGTGGATTCGGCCATTCGGTCACGCGATTTGTCGCACAAGGGCACCGAAAAGCGACAGAGTGACTATGTCAACCGCACTATTCAGAAGGCTTTACATGCGATTCAAGGGCATAGCATAGATCGCGGACGTTAGTGATTCGCAGCTTTCCAGTTCGAGGGTGGCAGCCCAAGCTTGATGGGCTTCGGGTTGAACACACGCGGGGCTGCGATTTGCCGACTGGGAGAATCAAATGCTTCGTGGACGAAGCAGAAAAAGAAGAACAGCAGCCCAAGAAACGCGAACCCGAGAGCGCGCCGTGTTGCCTGCTGCCCGAATATTGCGTAATAGAATACCCAAAATCGCATCGCGGAACCTCCGTCGCTCGAGTCGGAATCACGGACCGGCCGTGATTCTGCCAAACCAAACACCGCTACAAAACAATACTACCGCGCAAAGCAGCCCGATGGAAGCCCACATTACAATGTTCGGGCGGTGGTGCGCATCGTGAACTCGCTTGACCAGTTCGCTGGCCTTTGCGCCCGCAGCTTCGATGTCGGTTCGCAGTTCCCGTTTCAACTCCGCACCGCGATCTCTGGCCTCTTGCGCCAAAACCTTTCCCGCCCGACGTTCAACCGCACGAACGTTGACCTCGAATTCTGAGATTAGTTCGCGCATATTCTCACTCAGTTCGCTCGCGGCGTCTTCAAGGGCGAGTTGCGTTACGGTCATGACCGCGAAAAGCGGGTCATTGGTTTCAATGCGAATACCGTTTCGGGCGGCGACCTCGGCTATGATTTGCTGTTTGTCCAGCATCTTCAGCGGTCTCCGAGAATTAATAGCTCGTCTAACTGATCGAACAAATCGCGCTCGACCACTTTGAGGCGCTGCTTCGTCATGATGGAGAAGTCGCTATCCCGGATTGCCTCGGCGAACGTCAATTTGCGAGAGATCATCTCCTCAACGTCACGCCCAAACGTGTCTTGATTCCGCTTCGCGATGGCGACCGTACCGAACACGCGCTGCTGGTTATCCAGAAATACCTTCATGTCTGCAAACTGCTTGCCGTCTCGCTCGACTCGCCCGAAATACTCATTCACCCATACGATGATGTTCTGGTCAGTGGTGCTCTCGGCGAGCTGACTGAATCCGTTGAGGGTGTCGAAGAGCGCCTGTCCGCCGGTTATGACCGTATGCACATACAGACGCTTCTTGGCGTTGCGGAGCAATTCGTGCACGTTGTTCTCTAAGATGTAATTCCAAAGAGGAATGAACGTTGAAGCACCGTTATCAACGACGAAGATTGCTGAATCGTCTGTCAAGAAATGTTCCATCAGCGCGTCGAACCCGCGCTGATCGACGCCGCCTTCCCGGAGGAGCTTGAGTTGCTCGGTCGGCAGGCCACGATATTGTGACAGGGTCTTGTTAACTGGATCAGTGTCGATGCAGCGTACCGTCTTGCCGCGTTGCAACAGGTACTGAGCGAGAATGCTCGCCACGAGACTCTTGCCGACTCCGCCTTTCCCCTGAAGCGATAGATGGATGCTGGCAGGTCGGTTATTCGGTGCTTCTTCGCTGGTGGTTCCGTTTGGTTTCGGCATGTGTGCGGTTCCTGTTCTAAATCAGCTTCTTTTCGTCCGGCGGTCGCTCGTCGAACTGAAAGCCAGTCCTCTTGTCGAGGCGATCACGCAGGTTCGAGAGAGGGTCGCGCTGCGGACCCGCTGCCCCTTGCCGAGTATCGTGAACGCCGACCGCCGCACGTTCCTGCTCGGGTGAGACCACAGGAATGGCGGCGCCAGCAGCCTCAAGGCGTTTCAGGCGGACGATGTACCATCGCAGCCGGGAGTACGACAGGTCGAGACCGTCTTCTACCAGGCACTGCCAGACGTCTTTTATTTTGTGTCCCTCGCGGAGGGCACACTTGATCTGAGGCCACAACCATTGCACCTGCCCCGCTTTGGTTCTTGGCCTCTTTCCGGATAGTGCGATCAACTTCGTATCTCGTGCAAAAGGAGCACGCGTGTCTACAGCGTTTGTCCTTTCCCCGGCGGCAAAGGCCGCCTGCGCGGGTGTGACAGGTGGTTTTTGGGACCGCATTCGCGCCCTCCAGAGCTTAGGGAGTGAGGGCGCCCGATCCGAACACGTGTGCTCCAGAAATGTTCCAAAAGTGCTGCAAGCGAGCTCGGCCGGGGGGCGCGATGCTCCAGTTCTGCTCCACTTGTGTTCGCGCTTCCGAAGACGTGCTCCAACAGTGCACCACTTTTGCATCCTGCACCGGTCGGGCAGCCGGAGTTGCGTGGCAGCGCGAGCGACGAAGAGGCAGCAAAACACGGGTAGTGGAACATAAAGGGGCGGGATGCAGGCTCTCCTGTTGAGGCTTGCTTTGGTTATTATTTTCTGTGGTTTGCACTGGGAGTCACTTTCGCTCACGTGAATCTCGTTTGGGATTCGTGCGCAACAGGCGTTCGGAATTCCGTTCGTAGGCCCCTTCTAGCTGAGGTGCTCGTGCCACAACGTTCCGTCAGGTTTTCAGAAAAGGCAAACGCCAGGATTCAAGAGGCTGTCCGGAGCAAGGGATTCGAATCGCGGGCGGCGTTCATACGCTACGCAGTTGAACAAGAGATTGCGGGAAGGTCCGAGGCTCTGACTGGAGCGGAGGAGCGGATCGCCGCAACCACGGAGTCGATTCGCGCAGAAGTGTTTCGACTTGGCAGAAGTCAGCAGGCACTGTTCGCTTATTTGGACAGCCTCGCAAAAGTGCTCCTCACGTGCATTCCGGAACCGCCCGCGGACGCTAAGGTTCAAGCCATTGCCCGCGCCAAAGAGCGGCACAACCGTCTAATCAAGAGCGCCGGAGGGGCGATGATCGGCGATTCGCAGTCGGCGATGTCTGACTTGGTGAACCGTGCCGAAGGATGAAGAACGCGAGTTTCGCCTCCGACCGCGAAAACCGACTACAAGAAGTGGCTCTGCCGAACAGCGCACGTATGCCACAGCGTTCAAGGCGGTTATGCACCACGCGAGAATGAGCCGTTTTCGGCGTTCAGGGGCTGGCAGCCCGGCGGCAGGTAACCGCAAGCAGCGACATCAGCGCTGCGCCGTTCGCGTTACGTATTCCCGTAATGTCGTGAAGGGACAGTGGAAAGCTCACGGCCGTTATGTCGCGCGCGATTCAGCGACCTCTCAGGAACCGGGTAAAGAAACCGGATTCGATTCCGCACACGAGAATTGCGATATAGCCAGTGCTCTGGACGTCTGGCAGAAATCGGGTGACGAGCGGATCTGGAAACTCATCATCTCGCCTGAGTTCGGCGAGCGGATCGACCTTCGGAAGCTGACACGAGAACTGCTGACTCAGATGAGCCGGGATACTGGTATCGAGCTGGAGTGGGTTGCGTCGGCTCACTACAATACCGAACACCCTCACGTCCACGTCGCTCTTCGTGGCGCAGTCGCGAACGGGAAAGCGCTTCATCTTGAGCGGGAGTATGTTCAGCACGGTATCCGCGAAATCAGCGAAGATTTCTGCACTCGACAAATCGGTTACCGAAGCGAGCGCGACGCACAGGAATCCACGGCGCGGGAAGTGCGGGAACAACGATTTACTTCAATCGATCGCGGCATCAGCCGAAACCGTATTGAGGGCACTGAGCATGGAATGTTTGAAATTGTGCTCCATTCAGATACTCCCCTCTGGCCAAACCCGCGGCAGCAGTCCCAGGCGGCACGTCTTCTCGTGTTGGGGAATATGGGACTGGCTCAGAAGACGGGCCCCGATTCTTGGCAAGTGCGACAGGACTTCGAAGCCGTGCTTCGCGCCATGCAGCGCGTAAACGATCACCAGCGGACCATCGCTGCCCACGGAGCCCTTCTGTCAGATGAACGACTTCCATTCGTCCGACTCGACCTACGCACGATGAAATCAGTCGAGGGCAGAGTGCTGGTTCACGGCGAGGAGGAGAGTGGGCCTAATATCGGGAGCAGCTACCTGCTACTCGAAGGAACCGATGCTCGCGTTCATTACGTCCCGTACACGCCGGAGATCGAAGATGCGCGTGGCCGGGGTCAATTACGCGCGAACTCTTTTGTTCGGCTTCGACGGCTGTTCGTTGAGGGAAAGCCTTTACTGGAAGTACAGGATCTCGGCTCGGCGGACGAGGTCCTAAATAACAAGCGTCACCTGCGCGAAGCCGCTCGCTACTTCCATGCTCGCGGCGTACAACCCGTCGAAGACGCTTGGGGCGGCTGGTTGGGCCGATATCAGGCCGCCTTGGCTACAGCGTTCGGAGAAATTGAAAGCGACATGAGCCCCAAGGAAACACGCCGAGGAAACGTGACGGTTGGCCGATAGCTCGCTCGACCCATTTCCGTTGGATTGAGAGAAATGCAGGTGACTGGTGCCGCCGGACTCGGTTAGGTAAGCCCGTATGTGAGGAGGCGGCTGACCTTCTGAACGCAGGGTCGCTCTACGCTTGCCAACGTTGAACTGCTACAGACCGAGCGTCTGCGCGCGCATTCCTCCAAGTCTCCGGTATCGAAGAAATGGGCAAGTTGCCATCGCTACGCGTAGAAACTTTCCTTCCGAGCAAAATCATTCAGATAGATACGCAGCTCATCTCGAACGCGTCGGAAGATCGTCATCCGTTGGTCGTCCGTGCCTATGAGAGGGGCGGGGGGATCGTCGAAGCTATGGTGAACCTTTTGCGTAGCGCCGAAGAATACCGGGCAGGTTTCGCGGGCGTTGTCGCACACCGTGATAACGTAATCGAACCGCTGGCCTTCAAATTCATCAACGTTTTTAGAACGCTGCCCGGAAATATCGATCCCCAGTTCGCTCATGACGGCAATAGCCTCCGGGCGTACGAAGCTGGCTTTCGTGCCGGCGCTTTCCACATCGAAACGTTCACCGGCATCATGTCGCAAAAGACCTTCGGCCATCTGGCTACGCGCTGAATTACCTGTGCAGAGAATGAGCACCCGCTTTTTATCTTTCACGAGTCTTTACCTTTCAGAATGTGAAACCACGACAGAAGCGGCGTCTTGTGGGAGGGACGGAACCAGCCACCGAAAAAGGAGAGTGGCCGCAGCGGCCCCGGCGAGTTGCGCCACAATGAACCCCGGCGCGTCTCCGGGCCGGATACCAGCGAATGTATCGCTCGCCGACCGAGCGAGAGTAACAACCGGATTTGCGAACGAGGTTGACGAAGTGAACCAATAGGCACCAGTGATGTAAGCGCCGACCGCGAAGGGAACAGCAGCCGAGCGTTGCCGCGCACAACCCCAGATCACGCAGAGCAGCCCAAACGTTGCGATGAACTCGCTAAAGAGCTGTGCGCCCCCTGCCCTCGCATGACGCGATGCGCTGAATACCGGTTCGCTGAACATGAGATGCGCCGCCGCGACACCGCCGAACGCACCAGCAACCTGCCCCACCAGATATCCGGGTACTTCGCGCCACGGCAGCCCGCCTTGCGAGGCGTCCGCTATCGTCACCGCTGGATTGAAATGTGCGCCTGAAATCGGCCCGAAGGTAAGAATGAGAGCGACCAGCATAGCTCCAGTGGCGAGCGTATTGGCCAGCAGCGCAACGGCGACGTTGCCCCCGGCCAACCGTTCACCCATGATGCCGGATCCGACGACAGCGGCCAGCAGAAAGCCGGTGCCAAGGGTCTCAGCAGCAATGCGCCGCGCCCACATTACGAGCAACAGCCGGGATCGCAGCAGCTCGCGGGTTTCGTAGCGCGAATGAAAGCGCTCATGAACTTACCTTCGACCTGCGGCGCAATCGCGTCCACATCGACGCCCTGACCGCTAAGGAAAGTCCGTGCATCCTCGATGTTGTAAACGCGCGTTGGTTCAATCTCGATGCCATCAAAACCCGCCTTTGCGAGCTTCGCCACATACTGATAGTCATCGAGTGCTCCCGCTATGCAGCCGACCCATAGCAGCATATTCTTCCGCACATCCGCCGGTACTTCCCCGCGTGTAACCACATCGGATACAGCAAAGCGGCCACCGGGTTTAAGAACGCGAAAGGCCTCGCGCAGAACGCGGTCTTTGTCGCCGGAAAGGTTGATGACGCAGTTGCTAATAATCACGTCCACCGAGTTATCGGGAAGCGGGATGTGTTCGATTTCGCCTTTGAGAAATTCGACATTCTCGACCCCGGCTTTCAACTGGTTATCCCGCGCCAGTGAGAGCATTTCATCCGTCATATCGAGACCGTAGGCTTTACCCGCAGGGCCAACGCGCCGCGCCGACAACAGGACATCGATGCCCCCGCCCGATCCGAGATCGAGAACAGTTTCACCAGGCATAAGCTCCGCTAGCGTCGTAGGATTGCCACAGCCCAACGAAGCCAGTACGGCATCTTCTGGCAAGGAGCCGGTTTGGGCGGAATCGTAAAGGTTGGACGTGATCGGGTCACAGCAGTTTTCCAGTGCCGCCGCAGCTCCACAGCACGAACTTCCGCCGAGCCGAACGCGCAACGCAGCTTCGCCGTATTTTTCCTGCACTACTTCTTTGAGTTCCATTTAGGGTGTTCTCCTTATTTGCACAGGCGCACAATGGCCTGTGGTTCAATCGCGTTGTTGCGTGTGCAGCACTCGGCATACAGGAAGGCAAGAAGCTCCTGCAAGACTTCAGCGTTCGCCGAGTACCAAAGATACGTTCCTTCCCGCTTTACCTTGACCAGCCCTTCGTTTTTTAGTTTTTCGAGATGATGCGATAGCGTCGAGGCCGGAATGCTCAACTCGCTACCGATGTCACTTACGATCATTCCGTCAGGGTGAGCCGAGAGCAAGACGCGCATGATCCGCAAGCGGGGGCCGGTTCCCATTGCGGAGAACATGTCCGCAAACCGCGTCACCTCGTCTTCGGTGGGTCTTGCTGCCATCAGAACTATAATTCTACAACAATGAAAATAGCAGGGCAAGAATCCACGATCAGGTTCTGCCAATTGTGTTTTAGCAGATCGCGACGGGGCAGCAAACTTCGGGAAAGCCAGGTCACGGCTGAACGCGTTTTACCCGCATAACGGGTACATGATCGCCTAACTCTGCAAAAAGCGGGCACCAATTGTTCGGAAAAGAAGCGGCCCATTCCCTTCAAGTTGAGACAGGCACGTACGCGCCTCTCAGCCAGAAGGAGCTAAGGTGAACATTTCAAAAGATCTCGCGGAACGATTGGACGTTGCTCTTGAGGAGATCGGTGCTCAGAACCTTGCCGGTTCGGGCTTCGAGAGTGAAATTGCAGACGCCGAATTTGCAGGACCGCAAGAGGCGACCGAAGACGGAGGGTCGCACTAATGGCAAGCCCCTCGACTCAGCCGCAGGCGCACGCCCCGGCCAGACCACCCCGAGACTTCCGGCAAGAAGTCACCGACAGCATCGTGCAGATGCTCGACAAGGGAGTGGCCCCTTGGCAGAAACCGTGGGAGGCAAACGCTTTGGTTATGCCTCTCAATCCGACATCGGAACGAGCGTACCGCGGCGGGAACGCCATTCACCTGATGGCGGCGGCTCTTCGGAATGGCTTTGAAGATCCTCGCTGGATGACATATAAACAAGCCGCCGACCAGGGGTGGCAGGTACGGCGCGGCGAAAAGGGTACCCAAATTGAGTTCTGGGAAATTAAAACTCAGGACACGAGCAAATCGCCTGGGTCTGCGACCGGCACTGATGTCGCAGGGACGAAGGGTACAACCGAGGCAGATCGACCCCGCTACATCCATCGCGTGTATACCGTGTTCAACGCGAAACAGATCGACAACGTTCCGCCATTCACGCCTCCAAAGCGCTCCGAACTCGAAATTGTGCAGGCGGGAGAATCCATCCTGTCGGGCTCCGGCGCGAAGATCGCTCATGATCAATCCGACCGGGCCTATTACAACCGGGCACAGGACAGCATCCATCTTCCGGACAAGAATTCATTCCAGGAGGCGTCCGGGTATTACGGCACCGCTCTTCATGAGCTCGCACACTGGAGTGGGCATCCTTCCAGACTGAACCGCCAGACTCTCAACGAGTCCTATCGTTTCGGAGATCTGAACTACGCGAAGGAAGAACTCCGAGCCGAACTCGCGAGCGTATTCCTTGCGGCGGAAAGGGGAATTCCTCATGACCCTGAACAGCACGCGGCGTACGTGGGGTCGTGGGTGAAGGCGCTTAAACAGGACAAGAATGAAATCTTTCGCGCCGCTCATGATGCCTCAGCGGCGACGGATTTCTTGTTGGCTCTCGAACGTGACCGGTCCATAGCAGAAGAAGACCTTGCGGTTACCAATGACCCGGAGATGAGCGCTTCTCCTTCTGCTGTTCTTGGAGAAGCAGCAGCCCAACTCCATCATGACCGCGAGCGGCTTGAAGATCCCGAGCCGGTTAACCTTACCACTTCCGACGCATCCCTCCCCATTCGGGAATCGACTGAAGACGTGGCGCGATTAGAACGGGGCAGTAAAACAGTCAACGTTCATTCCAAGCAGACGGGGATCGACCGAAGAAGCACGGTGGAGACACAACCCGCATCGGCAAGTCCGCTGAAGAACCAGTTGACGGAAGCACAGGCGATCACCGCCGAAGCTCTCGGGCCAAAAGCAAAAGCTCTTGCGGCCCAAACCGAGAGTGGCGCGTATCGCGGCCCCATCATCGGAGAAACGGACGCGTTCATTATTCAACGTCAGTCAAGCCGGTTCAGTGTGGCCCATCCAAGGGAACTCCTTGAGCGGCAGCCGGATGTCGGGGAAAACGTAAGTATCAGCTATTCAGCCCTCCAGGGAGCAGTTCGTGAAAACCACGAGCGTGCGCGATCTCAACAACGCGAGCGCTGAACCATGGCGAAGAAATCCGAACTGTATCGAACTCCGAGAAAACCCGGCTATCTCGGCGGCTATAACTGGAGAGCAACGGGTTTTGGGCTATTGCTGCTCGTCGTCGTGAATTTTACAGCGACTCAATACATTGCCGCCCGTTTCCAGTATGAGTCTGCGCTTGGACAGCCTCTGCTCCGCACCCGAGGCGGCGGTCTGTATCAGCCTTTCGCGTGGGTAATTTGGGGCTGGCACTACTCAATGTCCCGTGATATCCGAATTCGCAAACCGTTCTTCGAAGGCGAAATGATCGTGTTCTTCGGCAGCATCTTGTGCATGGTTGCGTTCTTCGTAATAGCGAATCGCAAGGCTCGCAAGCTGATGGAGAATGCCGATGATCTCCATGGATCAGCGCGTTGGGCCAGCGAGGACGATGTACGGCAGACCGGCCTTCTCGGCGCAAGAACCGGCGTATATGTGGGTGGATGGCAACCCGGTGCCGGGAACCGGCTGAGCTACCTGCGCCACAATGGTCCCGAACACATTCTGGCCTTCGCTCCAACGCGGAGCGGCAAAGGGGTCGGGCTGGTAATTCCGACGCTTCTGGCGTGGGAAGAAAGCGCGGTCGTATACGACATCAAGGGAGAGAACTGGGCCAAGACCGCAGGTTTCAGAAATAGTCGCGGCCACCTCTGCTTCAAGTTCTCACCCGTGGAAGATGGAAACTCTTCGCGCTTCAATCCGCTCGGTGAGGTGCGACTGTTTACGCCACGTGATGTGAGCGATGCCCAGAATATCGCGAACATGATCGTTCGGACAGGTGAGGACAGTCCACAGGAGCGCTACTGGCAAGACGCGGCAGCCTCGATCACGACCGGGATGATCCTGCACGTCTGCTATGAAGCCGCGCTGGAGAACCGGATAGCCTGCCTTGCGGATCTCTCTCATGTCTTCACCCGTCCGGGAAGCAGTTTCCGGGACACCCTCAGCGATCTACTCAACTTCGAACATGATCCCGGTTACAGCCACGGGTGGCAAATGCCGACAGGCGAGCGGACACTGACGCATCCGGTCGTCCGCGAAAAAGTCCAAGAAATGTTGGACAAGGAAGATCGCGACTTCGGCGGTGTCCTCTCCACCGCAAAAACGGCGCTAACTCTTTACAGTGATCCGCTGGTCGCCAGGAATACGTCTGCCAGTGATTTCAGCATTGACGATCTGGTGAATCACGACCTGCCGATATCGCTCTACCTCGTCGTCCCGCCCTCCGACAAAATCAGATTGCGTCCGCTGATCCGGCTGATGTTCACGATGACCGTAAACCGCCTTACGGAGAAGATGGTGTTTCAAGGCGCGGAGCAGAAGCGCAACAAACATCGATTGCTGCTACTGATCGACGAATTCCCTTCGCTGAACCGCATGGAGATCTTCGCGGATGCGCTGTCATATATGGCCGGGTATGGACTCAAGGCCTATCTGATCACGCAAGACATCCGCCAGATTGTGGATGCATACGGAAACAACGAGAGCATCGTCTCCAACTGCCATGTTCGGATCGCGTTTGCACCAAACCAGTTCGAAACCGCCGATCTGCTTTCAAAGATGACCGGAACGACGACGGTCTCAAAGGCCAGCTACAACTACAGCGGGTCCCGTTTCGCGCCGGTGATGGCCCATGTCAATGCAAGCGTTGACTATATCGAACGGCCTCTAATGACCCCCGATGAGGTGCTTCGATTAAAGCCGTCCGGGAAGACAGGTGACGGTACATCCGAGCGGATCACAGCGCCGGGGCAGATGCTGATATTCGTCAGTGGCCATCATCCGATTCTCGGAACGCAGATGTTGTATTTCCTGGACCCGGTGCTAACGGCGAGAGCCGCAATTCCGCCGCCAACCAAGCTCCTCACTGTCGAAGACGGCCAGATTCTAAAACAACGGCCAAGTGGCAAGACCAGACACGAGATCAGCAAAGCCGAAACCGCCGAGGGCGAAGAGGAATTGCGCTCAGCGGCAGCCGCCGGATTCCTGGAAGAGATCGAACTTATGGAGAAGGAGTAAAGAATGTGTCACAAGGACCATCCATTGGCCGCACCTGGAACCATAAGTTGGCCGGAATCCGGCTTCGGGATGGCATGAATCAACGAGGTAGGCTTCGAATGACTCCTGGATTAGTACCGTCTACTGGCCGCAACTGCGAGTTCGG
>JBBSEX010000063.1:0-12944 GCA_038239345.1 Bryobacterales bacterium | reverse complement strand
TGGTTCACCGTCGGTGCCCAGGCGCTGAACTTTTTGGTGCTCGTGTGGCTGTTGAAGCATTTTCTTTATAAACCAATACTCAACGCTATCGACCTCCGGGAGAAGGGCATTGCCACCAAACTCGCGAGCGCTAACGAGAAGGAAGCCGCCGCGAAAAAGGAATACGATGACCTGGCGGGCAAGAACAAGTCATTCGATGAACAACGGGGGGCGCTGCTGACTAAGGCCACCGACGACGCGAAGGCCGAGCATGATCGGCTGGTCGGAGGGGCCCATAAAGAGGCGGATGAGCTCCGCGCCGCGCAGGCGATCGCGTTGAAGAACGATCAGGCCAGGCTCAGCAAAGAGATAACGCGAACTGCCGCTCAGGAAGTGTTTTCCATTGCGCGAAAGACGCTCGCCGACCTGGCAACAGTTGGTCTCGAGGAACGTCTTGGGGCAGTGTTCACGCGGCGGCTGCGGGAGATGGACGGAAAGGCGAAGGAAACTCTGGCCGCGGCGCTCAAGACTTTGAAAGAACCAGCCGTAGTGACCAGCGCCTTCGACTTGCCTGCCGCGCAAAGAGCGACCATACAGAACGCTCTGAACGAGACGTTCTCGGCTGCAGTCCCTTTGCGGTTCGAATCGGGGCCTGACACGATCTGCGGAATCCAACTGACGGCCGGCGGGCAAAAGGTTGGCTGGAGTATTTCGGACTATCTCGCTTCGCTCGACCGCGCGGTGGGCGTCCTTCTCGACGCCAAGCTTGGGGCGCCGGCCGCCCCACCGAAAACGGCCACACCGTGAAGTTAGCCTTATGAGCGAACCCGGAACCTTGCAGGCCGCGGTGGATAATGCATTCGGCACTGTACACGAGGGGCTCGAAGCATTCAAGCCTCAACTGACGCCTCGCGAGGTGGGAATCGTAACGAGCGTCGCTGTTGGAATCGCAACTGTATCCGGCCTTCCCGGAGTCGGGTATGAGGAACTGGTGCGCTTTCCGGGCGGCATCCTTGGAATTGCCTTCAACGTAGACGCCGAGGAGATTGGTGTCGTGTTGCTGGGCGATTTCCAGGACATACATACCGGCGACGAAGTGGAACGAACCGGCCGTGTGATGGACGTAGCGGTGGGTGAAGGTCTGTTGGGCCGTGTGATCGATCCGATGGGTAACGCTCTCGATGGGCAAGGACTGGTGGCTTCGGACAGGCGCTTGCCGATCGAACGCCCCGCCCCGCCGATTATGGATCGGGCGCCGGTCGATGTACCATTGCAGACCGGGCTGAAGGCCGTCGATGCGCTTGTTCCAGTGGCACGTGGACAGCGTGAACTGATTTTGGGAGATCGGCAGACAGGTAAGACCGCGATCGCGGTCGACACGATTCTCAATCAGCGCGGGCAGAACGTGATCTGCGTATATTGTGCGATTGGCCAGCGCGCGTCCGCCGTCGCCAAGGTGGTCGCCAACCTCCGCGACAAAGGCGCCATGGAATACACCGTGGTGATGGTGGCGGAGGGCAACGTCGCACCGGGCCTTGTATATATCACCCCTTACGCTGCGACCAGCATTGCCGAATACTTTATGGAAAAGGGCCGCGATGTGCTCATCGTTTACGACGATCTGACGCATCACGCGCGCGCATATCGAGAGCTGTCCCTTCTTCTCCGCCGTCCGCCCGGCCGTGAAGCCTTTCCCGGCGACATCTTCTACATCCATTCGCGCATGCTCGAAAGAGCAACGCATCTGAGCAAGGAGCGTGGTAGTGGATCGCTCACCGCGCTTCCTGTCATCGAGACTACCGCCCAGGATATTTCCGCCTATATTCCGACCAATCTGATCTCAATTACTGACGGCCAGATATACCTTTCGCCGACGTTGTTCGAACTGGGTGTGCTGCCCGCGATTGAAGTCGGCAAATCTGTTTCTCGAGTGGGCGGGGCGGCGCAGCGGCCGGCTTATCGATCAGTCGCCGGTGACCTTAAGCTGGCCTATTCGCAGTTCGAAGAACTGGAATCCTTTACAAAGTTCGGCACGCACCTCGATGACGCCACTCGAAAGACAATCGACCACGGAGAGCGCATTCGGGTGTGTCTCAAGCAGGCGGAATCGAAGCCGTGGTCGATCGAGGAGCAGATCTGTGTTCTGTTGGCTTTAGCGTCCAGGCTGTTCGACCCGGTGCCACTGGGGAAAGTGAGCGAGGCCGAGGCAGCACTGCAGAAGGCTGCGAGTCAAATCCCTGCCGATGTTGCGGGGCGGTTCAAATCAGCGGACAAATTGAGTGACGCTGATCGGAAGGTGGTTCTCGATATTGCCAAGCGCACGCTGGCCCCATTCCAGCCCAAACCCGAGGCGAAAAAGTGAGCGGAAATATCGAGAGTCTGCGCCACCGAATCGATTCCGCAGGGGACCTGGAAGGCGTGGTTCGAGCCATGAAGGCGTTGGCCGCATCGAGCATAGGACAGTACCAGAAGGCCGTCGAAGCGCTCGACGACTACTATCGCACGGTGGAACTTGGCCTGTCGGTGTGCCTTCGGCAGGCAAGTGCCGCGACGCCGGCACCGGACAGAAAGCCTAAAGTGGGACAGCCAATCGGCGTTCTTGTATTCGGTTCGGATCAGGGTCTGGTCGGCCGTTTTAACGAGGTTGTCGCGGATCTGGCCGTTAACACCGTGAAGGCGTTGCCGGGAAAGGTACAGAAGATCTGGGCAATTGGGGAGCGCGTGCATTCATTGCTCTTGGACGCGGGGATCGCGCCCGTCGGCCTTCTGGCCGTTCCTGTCTCCATCCATGCCATCACGCCGCTCGTCGGCCAGATCCTGATTGAGCTTGGAGCCGCCCGTGAGAAGGGCGAGGTAGTAGACGTCTACGTCTTCCATAACCGTCCGAAATCCGCAGCGGTTTATGCGCCTGTCAGCCGGCGGTTGCTGCCGCTCGACGATTCGTGGCAAAGCAAGCTCACGTCGACACCGTGGCCTTCCCAACGACCCAACCAGAAGGCAATTCCGGAAATTATTGGCGACGCCAGTCTGACGCTTAAGTCATTCGTCAGGGGATACCTCTTCGTGTCGCTGTTTCAGTCGTGCGCGGAGTCCCTCAATAGCGAGAACGCCAGCCGACTGGCGGCAATGCAGCGGGCCGAGAAGAACATCAAAAACATCGTTGAAGATCTCAATCAGAAATTCCATCGCGTTCGGCAGGCGTCCATCGATGAGGAACTGTTCGATGTGGTCTCTGGCTTCGAGGCGCTCAGCGCGAAGGGCAAATAGGAGTAGGTCGAAGAATATGAAAATCAACCCTCACGATTATCGTGTTTCGCACGGCAAGAAACTTAAGCTCGACGAATGGCCGACGGTTGGGAAGCCTATCTGCAAGTCAAAAAAACAGTACCGCGAACTTCTGGAAGAAAACGTTGAGCAACTATCCGCGTTGCAGCGCCTTCACTACGCATCGAATCGGTACGCCTTGCTGATTATTTTTCAAGGCATGGACGCGGGCGGAAAGGACGGCGCCATCCGGCACGTCATGTCCGGAGTGAATCCGCAAGGCTGCGAGGTTCACAGTTTTAAGCAACCGACGCCAACTGAACTGGAACACGACTTTCTATGGCGAACCACACGTGTGCTTCCGGAACGCGGGCGGATCGGCATCTTCAACCGGTCTTACTACGAAGAAGTATTGATCGTTCGAGTGCATCCGGAACTTCTTCTCAGGCAGCAGTTGCCTGAGGATCTGCGCGACGAGAAACACATCTGGGATGAGCGGTATCGCTCCATTGTGGACTTCGAAGGCCACCTCCATCGCAACGGCACTCGAATCATCAAGTTGTTCCTTCACCTTTCAAAGGATGAACAAAAACGCCGCTTCCTCGAACGCATCGACGAAGCGGATAAGAACTGGAAATTCGGTACTGCCGATCTTAACGAGCGGCAGTATTGGGCGCAATACATGGATGCCTACGAGAAGTGTTTGAAAGCAACTAGCAGCCATCATGCGCCGTGGTACGTCGTCCCCGCCGACGACAAACACAACGCTCGCCTGATAGTCTCGCGAATTGTTCTAGATACACTCGGCGAACTTAAGATGGCGTATCCAAAAACCACCCCGAAACGCGAGCAGGAACTCGGAGAGATTCGCAAGTTGCTCGAGAATAAAGAAGACCGGAAGTGCTGAGCAGATAAAAAGAAATGATGGACGGTACCGTTTGCACATTGGCGGACCGCTAGTGGAGGACGCGCTGCCACTTCCGGTGCCGCATTGTGGCCTCCGCGAAAGGCTGAAGGAGAGGAATGGATGAAGATAAATCCCCGGGCCGGCCAGTTGGCTGCTGCGTCAGATCTTGTCGACGTGCCAAAGCTGATCTCGGCCTACTATGAGGACCGTCCGAATCCCGAGGTTCCGGCGGAGGCCATCGCTTTCGGCACGTCCGGGCATCGGGGCTCTTCCTTCGACCGGTCCTTCAATGAATGGCACATTCTGGCTATTACACAGGCAATTTGCCTTTACCGGAGGCGCCAGAATATTGACGGCCCACTCTTTCTTGGCATCGATACTCATGCACTGTCCAGGCCTGCGCTGGCAAGTGCACTCGAAGTCCTCGCGGCCAACGGCGTCGACGTCATGCTTGCGGAAAAGGATAACTACACGCCAACCCCCGTTATCTCGCACGCAATACTGACACACAACCAAGGGCTCACTTCCGGCTTGTCAGATGGAATCGTCATTACGCCGTCCCACAATCCTCCGGAATGCGGCGGATTCAAATATAACCCTCCGCATGGCGGCCCGGCAGAAGAGCAGATCACGTCCTGGATCGAGACGACCGCGAACGGTTTTCTCAAGGACGTGCTAAACGGGCTGAGCCGCATACCCCACGAGAAGGCGGTCTCAGCCGTAACAACTCACAAACACGACTACATGACGGCTTATGTACATGATCTTGAGAACGTCATAGACATGGAGGCAATTCGGGACTCTGGAATCGCCGTGGGCGTGGATCCGCTTGGCGGAGCCGGCGTTCACTACTGGGCACTCATCGCCCGGCACTACGGCCTGAATCTCAAGGTCGTCAATGACGTCGTCGATCCGACTTTCCGTTTCATGACACTCGACTGGGACGGAAGGATTCGCATGGATCCTTCTTCGCACTATGCGATGCGCTCGCTCGTGGCATTGAAGGATCAGTTCGACATATCCGTCGCCTGCGATACGGACCACGACAGGCATGGCATTGTCACAAAGAGCTTCGGTTTACTACCGCCCAATCACTATCTGGCCGTGTGCATTCACTATCTGTTCGGACATCGTCCCCAATGGGGCAAAACTGCGGCAGTAGGAAAAACAGTTGTAAGCAGTAGTATGATTGATCGCGTCACGGAGAAGCTCGGCAAGAGCCTGTATGAGGTTCCGGTGGGTTTCAAATATTTCGTGGACGGGCTGCTGCACGGCAAGTTAGGCTTCGCGGGTGAGGAGAGTGCCGGCTCCTCATTTCTCCGACGTGACGGCACAGTTTGGACCACGGATAAGGACGGTATCATCGCCGCCCTGTTGGCTGCGGAGATCGCCGCAAAGATGAAGCAGGACCTCGGGCAGATGTATCGTCAGCTTACGAAAGACTGCGGCGACCCGCTTTACAATCGGAGCCAGGCGCCCGCAACCCGCATCCAGCAGGCAGCTCTTAAAACAATCACTGCCGGGAACATCCACGCGCACGATTTGGCTGGTGACAAAATCTTAAAAATACTGACGGACGCACCTGGGGATGGCATCTCGATCGGTGGAGTCAAGGTCGTCACGCAGAACGGCTGGTTCGCCGCTCGTCCTTCCGGTACCGAGGATATCTACAAGATCTATGCAGAGAGTTTTTCAGATAAAGAGCATCTCCAAAAAATCGAGACGGAGGCACAGGCGATTGTCAGCTCCTCTTTTGACGTTTGATTGACGTTTTTGCGCCCACACTTGATGACAGGAGCGATCACCAATCATGACTAACAGCGAAAACAAGAAGTGTGCAAATTCAGTATGCCGTTGCACCGTGCCGGACGGTAAAGAGCATTGCGGTCACCAATGCGAAAGCGCGACTAAAGGCGCGAACAGTTCGTGCGAGTGCACACATCCCACTTGCGTGGCTTCAAAATAGCTTTCGGCAGGATTTGAGAGACCACTGGATTGAAGAAGCTAAAAGGAAAAACCCAATGTCAAAATTTGATTCAGCAGTAGCAGTATTTCATACCCATCCCGATGCCGAACAGGCCGTCAAGGCGCTTCAGGCGGCGGGGATCGATATGCATAACATCTCGATTGTTGCGAAGGATTTTCACACCGATGAGCAGGTCGTCGGCTATTACAACGCCGGTGACCGGATGAAGCGCTGGGGCGGGACAGGCGCTTTTTGGGGCGGATTTTGGGGTCTTTTGTTCGGTTCTGCCTTCTTTGCAATTCCCGGCATCGGGCCTCTTCTCGTAGCAGGTCCGCTGGTGGGCTGGATTGTGGGAGCCCTGGAAGGCGCGACCGTGGTGGGTGGTCTAAGCGCGCTCGGCGCTGGTTTGTTCAGTATCGGAATTCCGAAGGATAGCGTTGTCGAGTATGAAACCGCGGTGAAGAGCGATAAATTCGTTTTGATCGTCAACGGGTCGGCATCCGATGTCGCTAAAGCGAAGGACGTCCTCGGCACTACACAAATCGCTCATCTTGCACATCACCCGCGGGAAACACTTGTCGTTGCCAGTAGGGGATTCTGAGGAGCTTTCTTCGTATTACGGATATTCGGATGGTGCGGGATCAGGTCCATGGACCGCACGATCTCGCAGATCGGCTCCAAACGCGCAACGAATCTGGAAGAACATGCTCCAGCTTTTGTTGCGGGGTTCCTTGATCAACTCAAGATCGACCGGCTCGGTCCTGACTCAGGACCTGAACGCCTTACTTCTCAATGCGTAGATTGCCCGTCACGGAGAGTACGCCTTCCACGCCTTTCGCCTGGATGTTCGCGATGTTCTTATGCCCTCGTTGGCGACCACGTCCTCCAAGGGTCTCTTCCATTTCTCATTACGGATGGACGGAACAGCTTGATAACTCCATCCTTACTGGCCCGCAGACAAGACGCTCGTGAATATCGAGATCCAAATTCCGACAAATGCGAAATACAGAGCGATCAGGACGATCCCCTGTTTACGCGTGAGTTTGCCTGCGCGCGCCGCAAGAACAACCGCTACCGCCGTCAATATTAGAAGGCTGAAGATGTCGAGCATAGTCAGGGAGGTGAGGACGCCTTGACCGACGACCAACGCCGGTAGAAGAAGGCCCACCAAAATATTGATGGTATTGCTATTAAAAGTTTCCGTGATAGCAGCCGCGCCGCTACCTTTGCGTGCCAGACGTATCGCCGTGATCGAGTTCGGCAGACCAGTGAGAGCGGCGAGCACGAAAGTGCCAAGTATCGGCTGGGGTAACCAGTGTTGCCCCAGAGCAGTAGCGGATCTTATAAGACCCATGCTGCCCGCTATGATCGCGCAGACTGCTGGGAAGATCCAGACTACGGGTTCCCACGAAGACACGCTAACCTCTCCCCTAGATTCGCGCTTTTGAAGGGCGCGCTGGTCATTCACTGCTCCTATTTTGCTTATTTCTCTTTTTGTGTCATGGCAGGCGCGGGTCAGGTACTGTTTCCACGAAGTGGGCAGCGGGAGGCGAGCCAACGTTTTGGACCCGACAGCCAGGATACACACATATGGGACAAAAATCAGAAGTATCAGTATGCTTGACGTCAGCGGGCTCGTAATGCCGCCGAGCAACGCTCCCGCGATCAACGTGATCGCCATGGCAACAGCGCCATCAAGGATGGTTCCGGCGGAACTGGCGCTTACTTCGCCGGCGATAACGCCTCCCAGGCCCAGGAGCGCCGCCAAATTGAAGAGATTCGAACCCAGTACGATGCCAACGCCCAGATCCCGTTGATTCGATAATAAGGCTACAACTGCAGAGGAAATCTCGGGAGAGTCCGCTCCCAAGGCCACCAGTATGCCGAGCGCTCCGTCAGACAGGTGCAGCTTGGATCCCAACCGGTCCAGTCCTTTCGCAAGCGGCTGGCAGGCCCACAGTACAACAATCAGTGAACCCGCGAAGAGCAGAGCGTTCAGCCACATGTCAAAGGACCATCCTAGCGGAGATCGCAGCCCTCCACGCCGCAGTTTATCCGCCATTCACATTTCAATTCGTGCCAGTTTTCAAAGTCGCCAGCCGCATCTGCATTTGCCAGTGGCTCCTCAATAACAGTGGGATTGAAGTTAAATGAGCGGAGCAGCTGAATCCCGATCTGGTTTCATTAGCCGCTGGTGGCGAGTAATCGCGCTGATTGCTGGCGTTCTGATTGCATTTTTTGTCGGCTTTGTACCCCACTACGTTCGCGCCTCCCACCTGAAAGCGAGTCGTCCACTCTTCGGCAGGAGCGGCAACATTTGGTGGAAAGGGAAAGCTTCTACAGTTGCGTGGCGCAATCAATCAAGTCTTCGTGCAGGTTACCCGAAACAATTATGGATGGGCTTCCCACGGCGCTTCAGAGTTTTTCAGCAACGCGCGCAACCTGATGGACCAAACTCGGATACGAATCTCAGGAACGCCCTCAAGAAAATTGTGGTCCGCCGTGGCGCAGTGATCGCCGGTCTGTCCAAAGCCGATCCCGGAGTGCGAACGCCGATTGGCTGACTTACATCAAAGCATTCCGGTGGCGTTGGAGCTCTGACGATGCCGCGTTTCGACGAGGCGGACCGCCTCAGCCAATGCGAGAGAGCCCTCCTTTTCCAGCGGGCGACGAACTTCCACGTGCTCTATCCGTGAGAGCACAAACTCAATCCGCTCGGCGAGATGCCGCAGTACCCACGCATTTTGAGCTGCCGCATCATGGATGTGATGAAAGGCCGCCTCCACCACCCGGTCATATGTGACCGTTCGGGCAATAACCCGAATGTTGCCATTCTCGTCCAGGTGATTTGCGGATGGAATCTCCCTTTCCGCAAACAGGCAAAATGCGGCGGAAGTCCGGTCAAGGCAATTGACCGCCGTGAACGGATCGTTTATGCCTGGCGAAAGGGCTCGTACGCCAATTTCCGCCAACTGCAAGAATCCAAATTCAATGTCTTGCTCGGGGCTACGGTCCGATCCGACGTAAATGCCTGAATAGAGATCGTCACAGTCCGCTTCTTCGAGCAAACCCGGCTCGAACACAATGATGGGCATGCCCGCGACGAGATAATCGCCGGGTTGAATCAGGACGTGAAAAACGCCATTCTTTCGTATGGCGATCTTTGTTAGTCCGTAGTAGTCGATCTGTAGCAGGTATCCCTGCTGACGTGCGCGGACAGTCTGGCCCTCGGGCAAGTTATCTAAGGCAGGTATTTCAGAGCGCTCGTCATGCGTTCGGTGTACTCTCTCAGGACAGTTTCGGAGGAGAGTCGCATCAAGTTCTTTACCGACAGAATCGATCAGGCTGGAAACCTGAATTGACGCAGCCGTGTGATGAATGAAGAATATCAGGACCGCCAAACTTAAGCAGGCGAGGACAACTCCAAGGGTCACAGAGAGGTGAGGAACGTAGGTGTCCGAGTCGGTACCTCGAACCGTCCGCAAAACTAGCAAACAATAGAGAAACGTTGCGATAAACGTGCCGAGGACGAGTTGATTTCCGGTATCCCGCCGGAAAGTCCGCAGGACGCGTGGCCCAAACTGGGAAGATGCAAGGGAAAACGCCGCGATCGTGATCGAGAACGTAGTGCCAGCCACGGTAATGATCGAACCGGCAATGGTTGCGAGGACGGCTCGGGCACCCGCTGAACCGCCTGCATAGACCCAGCCTAATTTTGCCTCCACCGCGCCGCGTACGAACTCGTCCAGCTTTATTGAGCCAAATGCAAGTGCAATCGCCCCCAATGCCATAACACCGGGTATGAACCAATAGGCGCTACGAAGTGTGGACCAAAACGCTAGAATACGGGTGCGCAGGATTTAACCTCTTTACCTCTGACGTTTCCTTGCATGCTTTTGTCAGCCTTTGCGGATTCGAACCGCTTCCGATCCGGGAGAATGGGCGTCGTGAATGGATTCACCGTGGTAGGCGCCGGAACCTGCTACCCCTTGTCTGTCGCCTTCTCGAGTCCCCGTCTGGTCATGAAAGAGTAACACTGTGTGAGGATATGGCATGTCGATATGGGCGGCATCCAGAGCAAGTTTGATGCCAGTGGCCACGCGATCGCTTACAGCCAGAACGTCTGCCTGTTCTGCTTTGACCCAAAAATAGACTGTGAAGTTGACGCTTGATCCGGCGAGCTCGGTAAGGTACACCGCTGGACTTGGCGCTGAGAAAACACCTTCGGTAGTTTTCAATACGTTGTGGATTATCTCTCGGGCCTTCTCGATGGAGTCCGGGTACCCGATTCCGACTGAGAACTTGACCCGGCGATGCGGATAGGCGGTGAAAACTACGATTGGATTCACGTACACGTCACCATTCGGCAGAATGACCCGTTCCCCGTCATATGTTGTGATCCTCGTCGAGCGCATGTTGATCTCCTCTACCGTTCCCTCAAAGGTGTGGGACCGAATTTGATCTCCGACGACGAACGGTTGGCGCCACAAGATCAGAATGCCGGCAAAAAAGTTTTGTAGTATGTCTTTGAACGCAAACCCGATTGCCACGGACGTGATGCCCAAGCCGGTGACCAAATCTCCAGGTTTGAATGCGGGAAAGACTACCACCGCCGCGACGAATATGCCCAAAATTGTGATCGCACTCGACACCAAACGCCCGAGAATAGTAGCGACATTTATGGGGAACCGCGTACGGGCGCCGGTCTCTCTCAAGACCCGGCTGACGATCCTCGCAACGATCAGAAAAAGCAGAAACACCACAACCCCCATGACGAGGTACGGGATCTGGTGGAGGAAGGAAGAAGCGAGGCCCTGGATGCTGTCCCGCAGCGAATCGAGATTGAACGCCGTAGCCCCGGGAACGGCACCGCCCTGCTGGAGCAACAACAGGGCTGCCATTGTAAGCGTGTTGGAGAATTGAGCAGCGGAGGTGAGCACTATACTATTGGGTTGCTCCTGACGCGGATTTCCCGTTCAGCCCGGAACCAGTGCTCATCAGGGGCTCCCGGACAACGGTAGCTCTCCTCCCACTAGCGGTACGCGCGTTCCCGTATTTCTCTTTGGTCGCGTACCGCCAACACAGAATGTTGGGCGGGCGGTTCGGATTTAGAACATCGGGTGACATCGTGATCGGCGTTAGGAGTAGTCTCCCAGTTCTTACTGTAGCCCAGCGTAAGTTCTCCGTAGGGACCCACTCTTGTCTCACGCGAGATGAGCCTGGAGGAAGGTATGGATTCTCACACAAGATGAGCCTGAAGGGTGGCAGGGCGATGCTGGGGATTGATCATCAGCATGGACGATACGGGAGCCAACAGTCTGGAGCAGATCCGGGCGTTTTTAGGTGGCAGTGGCGGGGTGCGGTTTGCCGGGCAGAAGCGCGGGGAGATTTACGGGTGGGTGGAGCGGACGCTGGTCCGGCATCTCTACAACCATCTGAAGCGTTCCGACAAGGGGCTGGTGCGGCGCTACCTGGCTCGGATGACCGGATTGGGCCGGGCGCAGGTGACGCGGCTGATCGGCGGGTACGCGAAAACGGGGCGGGTGAAAGAGCCGGTCTACCAGCGCACCAAGTTCGCCGCTCGCTACACTTCAGGCGACATGAATCTGTTGGCCTACGTGGACCAGGCGCATGGGAACCTGAGCGGTCCGGCGACCAAACGCATTCTGCAACGCGAGTACGCCGAGTATGGGCAAGCCGCCTACCAGCGCCTGTCGGAAATCTCGGTGGCGCAGTTGTACCGGCTGCGCAATTCGAAGGCGTATCGCGAACGCAACCGCACGTATCAGCCGACGCGGCCGACGGTGATCCCCATCGGCGAACGGCGCAAGCCGCAGCCCGGCGGGAACCCTGGATATCTGCGCATCGACACCGTGCATCAAGGCGATCAGGATGGGGCCAAGGGCATCTATCACATCAATGCGGTGGACCAAGTGACGCAGTGGGAAATCGTCGCGGCCACGCCGTACATCTCGGAAATGTGGCTGATTCCGGTGCTGGAAGCGATGCTGGAGCAGTTTCCGTTTGTGATTCGCGGTTTCCATTCCGACAACGGCAGCGAGTTCATCAACTACACGGTGGCCAAGTTATTGAGCAAGCTGCTGATCGAACAAACCAAGTCACGAGCGGGGCGGTCGGGCGACAACGGACTGGTAGAGGCCAAGAACGGTGCGGTGATCCGCAAGCACATCGGCTTTGCTCACATCGCCACCAAACACGCCGAGGCGGTCCATGCGTTTCACCGCGAACATCTGAACCCGTACATCAACTTTCATCGGCCCTGCGCGGTGCCGCAGGTGGTGACCGAGACCAACGGAAAACGGCGGAGGATCTATCGGCAATGGGCCACGCCGCTGGAGTTGCTCCGACAAGTGCCGTACTGGGAAACGTGCCTGAGGCCGGGCACCACCGCGGCTGGGCTGAAGCAGGTTGCCGCGCAACAAACCGACACCGAAGCGGCGCTGGCGATGCAACAAGCGAAACGCAAACTGCTGGCCCGAGTGACGAAACTGAGCGCGTAAAAACTCGCCCGAGCGCTGTGGAAATGACGGGCCGTGGACAGCCGTGGAAAACCGCCCTCGCTGGCGCGAGGAGGCGGTTTCCCACCGCTGCCCACCGCCCTTGGAAAACGCTGCGCGTTTCCCACATTCCCACAGCTCCGACGAGTCCTCCTTTTCCCTTAAGACAAAACCAAAAGAAAGGCCAGCTGCGCTGGCCCTCAGGATCTATCGTTCAGGCTCATCCTTCGATGAGAAAATGCTAATCCAACGGCGTGACCAACCGCGCATGCACGATACTCCCCGGCGCCGGCTGCGATCCCAAGAACGC
>JBBSEX010000062.1:0-13182 GCA_038239345.1 Bryobacterales bacterium | reverse complement strand
CCGAACTCGCAGTTGCGGCCAGTAGACGGTACTAATCCAGGAGTCATTCGAAGCCTACCTCGTTGATTCATGCCATCCCGAAGCCGGATTCCGGCCAACTTATGGTTCCAGGTGCGGCCAATGGATGGTCCTTGTGACACAACATATTCGTATCTCCTGTTCGTTACGTGAAAACGGACCCTTCTCCCGGGCGCATGGCGCTGAGAGTGCGGGTCCGGCTGTGTGTTGATATGAGCCCCAAAGGCAGAACGCCATGGGGCAAATGGATGAGCGCCTTTTGGTAGCGCTCAGGTGTGAGTGATCAGTTCAGTCTGACTGCGAGCCGCGCGCTTTCGTGCCAGCATCTTTTGCTGATAGTCGCGGCTTTGTCGCCGCTCACGCAGTTTGGCGCAGTTCCGGCATCGCAATGCGTTCGGAGAGGTGCTCTTACACGGACCGCCGCAATCGGCGCAATCGTAACGCCTCAGCCTCATTTCCAGATACATGTTGACCTCGATTCGCGAAGGGTTCACCGCATGGCGCAACTTCGCCGCGATTCCGTTCGACCCAGCGCAACGTATAACTTTGAAGGCCACGCAGCCACGCTTGCGGCGAGTTGGACCGGACAAGCAGGTCCTCTTCACTTGTAAAGCCCGTATCGCCGGCCTGGCGTTCGCGGGACCGCACCATATATTCGGCGAGTTCGCCGGTCCATTGGGTCATCGGCAAGTAAAGCCATGCGGGCGTGAGCGCAAAGGCCATCTTGTCGGCTAGACACAGTCGGCTGATCGGCAAGCCTGCGCGGCGGCACCAATAGCGGGAGTGGCGAAGACATTCGTCCTCCCACCCCGGCCCGAAGAGCCAGCCCATGATGCGGGCCCCGAGCAAAACATGTTGCTCACCCTCTGAACCATCCATATCTCCGCAACCCACGTATCCGATGTCATGAAGCGCGAACGCGGCCCACAGGCGCGGGTCCCACGGGAAACCGAATAGCCGAGTCCATCCCCACGCGACAAAGAACGGATGCAGGAAGAAGCAATGGGCTCCACCCAGCACACTCTTGGTGCCGATCTTCATGGCTCACCTCCCGGCGGAATCTACTTGCTGTCCGCCACGAGTTCCTTTTCTGTGTCGGCTTCTTCGTCGACAACGACGACTCGTCGCCGCTTTGCTGCCGGAATGAGCTTGCGGTAAAGCGGCCATAGCAGCACGGTTCCCGTCAGCGCTCCTGTCAGTACACCGAGTTCGTTGGTCCGGCCCGAGAAGGCGGCCGCCAAGAAAAGAAACATGCAAAGCTTCGTCAAGAAATCGTTCATGGGCTGGCTCCTCCTTCAGGACGCGATCGAGACAACCGTTTCGTCGGGCTCTTTCGCTTTCGCTCTATCCGCGCCGTCGATGAGGCCGTGGACGTGCCGGCAATTCGCACACGACACTCCACCGGCGACGAGTTTGACTGCTTCGAGAAATCCGCTGGGCACAGGTTTCACCTCGCCACTCCGGGTCAGGAACGCCGGAGCCAATCCCTGCTTCCGCAGCTTTTCGGAGAGTTGTCCGTCTACGGCGCGAAAGACCACGGTCGACTCGATGGGCGGTCGTTTCCCTTCTGCTTTGGGCTTGCCGAGTTGATGCCGTGCGATCAATAGTTGATACGTCTCATCCACGCGCGCCATCTCGACGCTGATCAAGACTTCGCCGATCACAATGGCGTGGACACCGTTCGAGCCGATCCGATCCGCTTTCTGCAGCCACTCCAGCCGTGAGCCGTTCGTCCCGAAGAACGATATGTAGCGCCCGAATTCCTTCGCGCTCCCGCCGCTCTCGACTCCGCGTAGAACCCATCGCTTGGCGCGCTCCTGCCGTTCCGCGGTGACCCACGTCTGGCAATAGATGCCGAGCGAATCGAGTTTCGCCAGCATCGGTTTGGGCAGCACCAATCGGGATTCGTTGGACATCGATTCTCCTAACATGCACCCACGGGAGCAGGTGCACCAAGCGCCGCCCGGATCTGGAAATTCGTGCAGCCAGCCCAGCAGATGTACTTCAATGGCTCGTCCACTGAAATGGCCAGGTTATCCTTGCCGCGATCACGCCCCGCTGCCGCGCAACTGGGACATTGTGTGACCCAGTTCCGCCCAACGCGCCGGAGTTGGCCGCGGTCCAGATGATCGAGGATTTGAAAATGCGACCCATCACCAAACTTGCCAGGATGGCGTGGAACGGGGCCCGCGACCTCATCTACCTCAAGACCAGAGATCAATCCCGTAAGCTGCGCCTCCGTAACTCGACGAAGTTCCCGCAAATAGTTCATCTGCGCGTCGAGGTCGTGCCGAGCGCCGTAAAACCAATAACGTCGGTTCACCGCGCGGTGGACGCCGAGCGGTCCACGGATCGCATTGCCAAACTGAGTCGCCTCGATCCGGTCTTGCTTCGGAAACAGTTCGATTCCATCCATCGGCCCAGATGCCTTCACTTGCACTGCGAGCCTTCCAGCCACGTGCCGGATGTAGACCCGCGCATGTCTCGCTAGCACAGGCGCTTCAAAAAGAATCCACAAATGGCCGCCACGCCGGCTCTGTTCGAGCGCCGCCTGAATCCCGTGCTGCTGGAGTTCGTATTGCAGCTTCAGCAGATCGTCGAGCGACCGCTTGTAGTCCGCGTCGATACCCATCCACTTCACCCGTTGCGTGTCAGGATTGATCGCATAGAGGCCGAGCGTGATCTGCCCCGCCAGATGCCGGCGGACATCTTCCAACTCCAAAGCCGTCTCTCCGCCGCCGTTCGCGCGCGGACGAAAGTAGTAATGCCGCCCGGACTCCGGGTGCGGCCGATCCGACTGCCGCGTGTACGCAAGCCGGTTCACAAACCAGTGCGCGTATTCGGTCGCCATCTCCGGCGTTGCCAGCAGGACTTCCGGCATAGCTCTTCTTTACACCCGTTTCCCGGATTCGCAAAACGAGTTGCCGCTAGCCCCTTGCCGCACGCAGGCGGGAGGGGTCCTCGGCAAAGTCCAGCAGCCGGAAGTCGTTCATTTTCTGTCGCATGTCGGCCAGCGCGTACCCGCCGAACACGCTATCGGCCAGACTCAGCAGCCAGAAGCTGCCCTTTTTCCGGTCATATATATAGAACTCGCCCGACCGGGCGTCGCCGGGGACCATCACGAACAGCAGCAGCCCCTTCGAATACTCGACCCAGTGGGCGACCACCGCTTCGGCCACGGAAAGGAATGTGCCGACGATTTCGGTCACCTCCCGCTCCGGACGCAGGTTCAAATCGCGCGTATTGAGCACTTGGCTCGCGCTTACGGACAGGTTCGCAGTCATTTCAGTTCTCCTTGAGGTTGGGTTGATGGAACGATGGGGTTCCCGAGTGGGACCCATATATAAGGACAGGACGTTTTCGATAGCGGCGACTGATTTCGATTGCTTCGATTATGTTAGGATGAGGTCAGGAGCGGAACTACCAATGGCACAAGGAATACTCGTACCAACGTTGCCGTCTGCGGCCGAGGCGATCCTCGCGAAAGAGACCAGCCGGGTTCTTGCCGCCCGACCTCAAACAGCCGACCCGCTTCAACTCCGAATGCTCGACGATCCCGGGGCGGGAACGGTAAAGCTTCCAGCGTCGGCTGTGCGGATGCTGATCCATATCCTGGAAGAGATGGCTCGTGGCAACGCTGTGACGCTGATCCCGGTCCACGCGGAACTCACCACGCAGGAAGCTGCGGATATGCTAAACATCTCACGGCCGTCCCTGATCCAGATCCTCGACGAGGGCAAAATCGAATATCGGCGCGTGGGCACGCATCGCCGTGTGCGCTTCGAGGCACTGATGGCCTACAAACGCCGAGCCGATGCTGAGCGTCGGGCCGTCCTCGCGGAACTGGCAGCTTACGATCAAGAAATCGGGTTGTAAGAAACTGTGGCCCCGCTAACGGCGATCATGCTTCAGTTGTTTTTGAATAGCCCGGTAGAACTACTTGACAGCGGGCGCGAAGCATTGAGTGTGGAGATCCGCAGGGGAGTTACGGCAAAAGGGATCTTGAGGATTTCTCTCAAACTCGAAGTCAAAGAACGCTTGGGTGATGACACGAACTTGACGTAGATAGTCGGCAAAGAGAACACGCTGAGAATCCGATGACGCGTTGGCCCACAGACTATCAGTAAACGCAGTGTGCCGCATGCCAGGAGTAAGAATCGTGACCCGATAGCCTCCGCGTTGAGCCGCACGATAGGAATCAACCGCGGCGGTTGACGGGACCAGCCGCGCGGCAGCGTATTTCTGGAGAGTCGTATTCATTGATCTCAGGTCCCCGTCGTCAAGGCCGGGATCAAACCAGTCCACCATCGCAAAGGCTCCTGAATACTTCCTTCCTGTGATGGGCCAATAGGGTCTCTGCAACTGGACGTCGTCATTCCCGCCGTCTTGGTTAAGGCAGGCGCGAATCGCGGGATCGAGCAAACATGCCGCAGCAGCAGCGCGCCCACCAAGCGAGTGACCAAAGGCACCAATCAGGTCGGCGTTGATCATTTGCTTAAACGAAGATGCCAGTACCTGTTCCTTCGCGAGGAGGATGTCTTCCGCCCAAAGCGTTGCACGCGCCTCGAAGGAATCCAGGGAATCGGTTACAGGATCAATCCCCACCACCACGTAACCATGGCTGGCAAGGTCTTCCAACTGCGACATGTAGTCGACAGGCTTGTTCCCGAACCCAGGGGCGAAAAGTAGAAGGGGAAGAGGTGCAGAGGAGCGGTCCTGCGGATACCATACTTCTGCAGAAATCGGTCGCGAGCGAACCGAATCGTTCCACCGGAGGGCTGAATGGTCAACCTTGTGAGGCCCGGTCACAGGTAAACTGGCCGCGCTCACTAGCGTTGTCATAAAAACCAAAACGGCGGAACGAAACATCATCGGCCAGCCGGTGATAGATGGACAGCTGCCAATTTCCACGTGTTCTGCCGCGAGACAAAGACGAATGTGGCATTCAATGTGGGGCCACTCTCCGACTTCAGATGCGACATCACGACTCCGGTCTCCGCGAAGATGCGGGCCAATGGAGCATCCAACTCCATCGCCGGCAGTTGTTGGACCGGCTGACTCGGATCGGACGGAACCAAACGCTCCTTTGATAAGACATCACCCGCTGGCGTGGTGGCCAGAAACTTTTCGTCCATGGAAGCATTCAATTCGGCGCGGGAACCGGTACTGACATTTCTCAACCAGCTCTTTGTGGCTTCGATCAGGGCGTCCGAGGGGCTTTGCGGGAAAGCCAAACCGGCAGCCAGTAAGAGTCCAGTAGCCACTCGAATCAAAGTTTGGTTCCGCATTTAGGTATAGACACCCTTCCCGGAGAAATGTTCCCAGTCGACTCCATTTTGACAGACCTGACTGTATCGTGGCTGTTCATTCCGCTGATTAGCAAAAGAGGTTCGATCAACAGATCCGGCGGCGCCAACAGACGATAGACGCGTTGAAGACGCCGCTTCCTGGAAAGCTTCCCGTTTACATGCAGAGTTTCTCAAGAGCCGCCTGGATCACGGGTGAATCCGCGTCGGTCAGGTTCCTCAGTTGCTCCAGTGTTACCTTGCCATTGGTGGCTTGAGCTATTACTTCGCCGAACTTTGCGGACCAGCCGGAGCGGCCGCTTTCGGCAACTTTCCGCGCGGCTTGGAGCAACTTGCCGCGCAAGTCCGCGATTGACCCGGTCGTCTGTGCCGGGGTAGCGTCGGTTTTCGTAGTCGCCGTTTCCGTTTCCACGCGCTTCAGTAGCGCGCACAGTGCGTCGCGGTCGGGGATGTCGTCCAGGGAATCGCTGGCGAAGTTCAGTTCTTGGCAGATGGCAGCGTACCGTCCTTCGGGCAATTTCGCGGACGCGGTTCGGAGCCGCTCGATTCCGTGGGACAGATCGGTCAGCTTTTCGAACACCGTCGTGAGCTTCGCGAATCCGATCTTGGAGGCATCCGTCACGCCGCCGTATTTTTGGAGCGTGAACTTCGACAGGCCGAAGCCGACCGTCTCGCACAACTGCTTCACTTTGGCCAACGTCTCTTGCTGGATCAATCCCTGGCGCGGTTGCGCAGGGGCCGATGAGTGCGGACGGGATTGCGGCTGCGGCTGCCGCCTCGCGTGGGCGGGAATCGCCCAGTCCGGCAAATTGGGATTGCGGACCGGACGGTTGTATTGGTCCAAATCCTCCCAGACCTTGTCGAGATCGTATAGGTACCGGCCCAGTCCGAAACATGCACAGGCGCGCTTGAAGGCCTGGGCTTCGGCTCGGGTCGCTGAGTTTTCGTCGTCGGCCCATTCCTCTCCAACGCCAGTATGCGACCCAAGGCCGTTCACTGACACCGTTGAAACCACCACCACCTTGGCGCAAATGACGCTCTGCTTTTGCCCGGTGGCTCCTTTGTTGAGCGTCCGCTCGAAGTTCTGCGCCACCTGGACGTTGTAGGCGCGAGTCCAACCCCACTCGCCGAAGACCTCGTTGAGCCGATCGGTGTAGGCACGTTGGTCGGCATACGCCACCAATTGACCGCGCTTCACCGGGCCATTCTTGCTCTGCTGGCTCGACGTCGCCGTCACCCGCCACTTGATTTCGCCGGGATCGAACGGATCGAGCAGCTGAATTCTGATCTCCTCAATGCGCGCCGGTGTGAAGCCACCGCGATCGACCGTGCCATCCATGCCGGGCGCCGTCGCGATAGGCGGCGCCGAATTCTCCTGCGTACCTGCTGTTCCATTAACGTACATCGCTGCTCTCCTTCAAATGATTTGGTGTTACTGCCGCTCCGTCACCCGTACACGAAGAACTCCGCGCGGGCGTCACCGGGTCTCGCCAACTCACAAACGCGCTCGCGAAAGCTGTCGTCGTACTCGCACGTCTTTCCACCAAAGAACCGGACGTGCGAATATCCCAGCGCTTTCAGCCGCGGCTTGAGCCAGTTTTCCTCGAACCATGCCGTCCACTCGCCGCCATATTCGCGGTAGTCGACCAACCTTTCGAGGTCCCTGTACCGCGCTTTCGTCTCTGCAAATGCACCGTAAGCCATGTCCAATCTCTCCTCTCGATCCCGAATCCGCTTCTGACTGCGCGCCGCTCGGCGCCATTGATCGCCAGACCTTGCCCGCACAATGTCACCGCGACTGCGCACCCGCGCACGATTGGCGTTCCACTCACACCACCAACACCCACAACTCGCGCAACACCCACCGCTGCCGGACCGCCACTCCTGCGCCACGGCCCACTCCAATCCCTCACTCCACTTCCCACCACAACCCACACCCGACAACCCTCAATCCACTTCTCAATCCACCCGGCGACACACACCCATAACCACCCAACCGGCCAACCCACAACCCCCACTCAAGCCCTGTCCCGACGGACCGAAAATGCTCTCCAACCCGGATACAGCCTCAAACTACCGGTAGTCAGATCGCAAGTTATTGAGTTCGCGATGCTTGCGCGAACGCTGGAACAGCAAAGGCACAGCAAAGACACACCAATGGCGCGTCAAAGGCCTTTTTGGTAATGGGCTTAGGAGAGGCAGTCAGCGAGCCGATGTTGCACCTGGCGCGCAACGTCAACCAGCACCGCTTCGGTGGGATTTGCCGTGAATTGCTGTGCCTGTCCGACGAAAACTTGGTGACGGGTTGCGCGCAGACCGTTCAACAGGAAAGATTCCATCTGCACGTTGCACACGAGATAGAGGACGGCCGGCACCTTCGTTTCGCGGTTTAGGATCGCACCGATGCGGTTGTATTCCTTGGTCGACTTCGGACTGCGCTCGTATTCGAGCGCGACCTTACCGGACTTCTGGCCGCATTTGAACGTCACGATCGCGTCGTAATCCTTGGCGTAGCCGAAGTTGGTTAGCTCGTTGTCGGCGCGAATCTCAGGTTCGTACAGCCAAGATGACACGACGCCGGACTGGCGTAACTTCAAATGCATTTCGAATAGTTCGACATTGTGCCAGACGTGATCGCGATTTCCTTGGTGGGATGTACGCGATCCAGCCTCGATCACGGTAGGAAGCCGGCCCTGGAGGGACCGCGCGCCTTCTTCTCCAAGTGCAAAGACCGGAGCATCCATCCCTCTGACAACGAGCCGGGTAAGAAACTCGTGCTCACTAAGCAGACCCAATCGGCGAAGAAAGCTTTTCCATTTGCTCTGGTTGAACACCGGATTGAGCGCGCGATAGAGCTGTGAAGCGGTGGCATGCCCGGCCTGGAAGACCTTCCGAAGCGCTGGAACATCGAGGGTCTCGGACAGCAGTATGGAGCCCTTCGGGTACCGCATGTCACCACCGACTGACGGACCAATCGCCATTCGGAGCACCCGGCGTGAGCACAGCCGATCCCGAATCGCCGCGCAACCAGCAATCGCGACGCGCCAGTAGGAGGGCTTCCTGGTTCGTCTTCCAGGTCGAGAACGAAACCAGAAGGCTCTGGTCTGGGTCCCAGCTTTCCTCATCGAGTGAACCGACAAGCCGTTCCGTGACCGAAACGAGATACCAGTCCGCGGGCGACGTCCGGCTTTCGCGGCGCTCGAGTGCCACGGTCCGCATCCCCAAATGCTCCGCGAACGGTGAAGCCTGCCAGTGCGAGCCGCTCAGACCTGAGGATCCAATTGCCTGCTGACACAGTTGGCTGTTGATGCGAACGTGCCCCCGCACGCCTGAGCGCGACCTCAATCCGCGCTGATCCTGAACCCCGGAACTATTCCAGAGAACCGGGCGCCCATCCTTCGGCTCACGCCAATAGCTTCCCAACGACAAGATGCAGACAATCATGATTTGACCTTGCGTGCCTTGCGGCCTGCGAGCTCCGATTCGGCGCGCTCCAGGCGCGCGACCAGGTCCGCATCGGAATGCACGGCCCGGCGCTTCAGCTCCGCTTCAAGAGTGGCGAGGCGCCCGTCCATCTGCGCTTGCTCGGTCTTGTTCTGATCGAGCTCGTGTTGCAAACGGGCACAATTTGCGCGGGACGCGGCGAGTTCGGTTTGCAGTTCACGGATGGTGAGCGCAGCGTTCCCGGAATCCGAAGCGCCACCGATCCCCGAGCTTTGCCCCTCGATCACCCGATTGCACATCTCAATGTGCCGGTTGTGTCGGTCGATTGCCTCCACGGCGCGGCTCTCAGCGAGCGCCTTTGCGTTGAGCAGGTCAGTTAGGCACTCTGCAGCAACCCACTTGATCTGGCGCATCTTGTCCCACCAGACCCAGCACAACATGAGCAGAATGACGATCAACCCAAGCTGAAATGACGCAAGGCGGAAGTATGGATTCCCGATCGACTGCTCTCTGAGGTTCGCGAATCGACGGTCGATCTCGGTTCCCCAATTGATCTGCCGTGGATTCAGGACTCGAAGGTAGAAGGTGAAGATCGAGTCTTTGGGTTGCGCCGCGTTGACCGGAATCGGGCGATAGGGCTGAGTGGGATTCACACCGACGACACCCTTGCCGCTTTCGACATAGTGGATCGGCGCTTTCTCCTTCGTAGGTTGGGCCGGAGGCGGTGTCTGGGCCATGAGGTGAACCGCTATCAAGGCAGCTATTAGCAATTTCGTGGACATCGTGGCCTCCTACCGCCGGCGTGGGAACGCCACCATCGCCGCCAGTTTTTGATCCTTGAAGCGCAGGTTTGCGCCATCTGATTCTTCGCGCGACGACTCCAATTTCGGCAATAGCGTCGGCTCAAACAGTGGTACGCGGATGTCGCTGGGCGGGCGAACGTGAAGACGACCGTGCAAAGTTCCCTGGACCGGGTCCGTCATGAGGATCTCCATCTTGCCCCTACCGAGGTTTTTGATGTGGTGATCGAGCGCCCGGAATTCCAGTTGCTCGCGCTCGGATGCGCCAAGCGCCTTGTCGTAACTCTCGAACCCGAGGAAGTCTTTACGCCACAACTGCTGCGTTCGCTTCTGAACTGGAACTTGGGATGATGCCTGCTTGAAGTATTTGGCGGTCTCCTCGTCGCGGGTCTGCATCAGCATCGTGGTTCCGGGCGCGGACGAAACATCCTGCTGGAACCCCTTCCCGACTTCGAGCAACTGCGGCAACGATTGCAGGGAGAATAGGAATGCCGTGTTGGTGCCACGGGCGGTGTTCAGGATCTGCGCGAAGTTGCGATAGCCGAAGGGCGCAAACTCATCCATGACGACGGAGAAGAGCGGCTTGTTCCGGCGCTTGCGTTCCGTCTCCGTCTCGTAGCGCTTGCCTACCACCAGTTGTAGATTCTGCAGCATCATTTTTCCGAGCGCGCGAACCGGCGCGGTGTTCTTGTTGATGTTGAGACTCACAAATAGGATCAACTCGTTGTCGATCACGTCGTTGATCGATAGCAGGTTGTCGTAGGGACCGGTGATCACGCTGAGTTCGTCGTCAAGGAACGTCATGCACTCGTTCAGCAAACCTTGGATCTTAGGAATCCGGTCGCGGTCGCCAAACGATTGGAACAGATTCTTTGCCGACATTTCGAAGTTGAGGCGTCGCTGCGTGGAGATTTCAGGATCACGTGCCATGCGTAACCGCGCGGCGGCAACCTGGTCCTCAATCACAGACTGATCGAGCGCCATGACCATCACGTCATAGAAGTTGAAGCGCTTGCCCGTGTAGTGAAGAATGCGAACGATGTCGGCCAGGTAGTTCAACTGGTGCTTGGCGAAGAACTCGTCGTGCAGGTCGAACGCTCCGAAGATCATCGACACCTGCGCCATGTAGTTGTCGTCTTCGGACGCAAACGGGTTGTACTGAACAGACAGTTCCGGGCGGGACGGATTGAGTAGGCGCAGATCGGCCATCCGGCCGGCTCGATGAATGTATGGCAGGAGGGAGTGAAAGAACTCCAGGTCGCCCTTTCCGTCGAAGATCACCATCGGGATCTTCTTCCGGTCATCGGCCGGCCCGACGCGGCGCATCATGTCCTGGGTAATGATGTTGCGCAAGAGCGTGGTTTTCCCGCTACCCGTCTGGCCGAGGACCAATGCCTGCATGACACGGGTCTCGTCATTCCATTTCCAGGGCTGACCGTGAACGTCGTATCCGAGTACAACGGCGTTCTCATCATTCCAGGCCTTCTCCACTAGTTCACGCTCGCCGCGCGATGGGACCGTCGGCAACTGATTGGGCCACGCCTGCTCGCGGATCTTACCAGCGCGTAAGAACTGGTGAACGGCGATAAAGATTCCCATCACGAGTAGCAGCAACCAGAGGGTTCCTTCGACAATCTGTTCGTCACGGATGAACCAGGCGTACTTGGCGATCAAGACGAGGAGCAGATACGCCGCGAGCAGTAGCAGCCAGATCAGTAGCGTCGGGTTTTCTTCGATCAAAGACGGACGGTACTTGGCATTCGGACTGTCAGGCATGGGCGTCTACCTCAGGTGGAAGTAGCCGAAGATGATGAGTCCGAGAATTGCGATGCCGCACGCTGCGACTACCCATCGTTTCGGCTTGCGCTGAGCGGTCTGGAAGGGATTGCGCGGTTCGAGAACCGTGTCGCCCATTAGATTCCTCAAACCCATGTGGCGTCGATCAGTAAGGAGTTTGTCGAACTCCGTGTAGACTTCCCTCACCGTCAGTACCGCCGGATCATTCAACGGCGGGCCGGGCACTGGCCACCTCCGGCGCGGCGACTGACTTGAGAACGAGAAGCACATCCACAGTGCCCTTTGCGTCCGCCGCGAATTGCAGCTTCAAAACGGACAGCGCGTCGGGCGATGTCGGAGGGAGATCGTTCACTACCAGCCATCCCCAGCCCTGGCCGCCGGGAGCGATCGCCGCAACCTGATCCGAATCCACGATCTCAACGACGGTCTCGGTGTCGGACTTGATCGTTCTCGCGAGACGTTCGCCTAGTTGGTGCTCGGCAGCTGTGATCAGCGATTGGTTCGCCTTGGCCCCTTCAAGTAACCAACTCGCCGGCCGGACTGGCAGGTACGCGGCGGGAGTGCGATTTAGGAAAGCGTATCGCATGTAAAGCCGGTGATCCTTGCGATAGAGGTCGCGAATCGTGACCTCGACGCGACCTGCCGTGTCACGGTCACCGGCGATAAGCACGGGAATCGCATCGAGCAACATCGTGGCGGGAATTCGTTCGACAGGCGGGGCAGCCGTGGTGACTACCGCGACTACTGGCGCAGAGGCCTGATCGATGGCGAAGTGCATCTGATCAACGTCGGCTGCTGGAACCAGTTCATAGGCATAGCGTCCGCCGCTGGTCCAGATGAAGAGATTGGTCGGCGCGGCCTCATCGGTCGGCGTCACAAAGATCTTGTTTTCGCGACGCTCCACGGTGAATGCGCTGCGATTTCCGACCGCGACCATCGTTACGGCATCCGACATCTCGATCACGGTCAGATGGTCCTTTGCAGTCTCGACGCGAGTGACCGTTTTGGTGCCTGGTTTCTGAGTCTCCAACTTCTGCGCGGCCGCACTCACGATCATCAGAGCGCTGAGCGCAATCATTCGGAACGGTTTCATGGGACCTCCTGTTATTGGGCCGTGGCCAGGAACCACAACTCCGAAGAGCCGAGATCCCTGGACCAAGACCATCTTTCTATCGAACGGGTTTCGCCGGCGACGCAACCCACGGAATTTGCCGCGATCCGGGAACTTCAAACTTCCCGTTGCGAATCTCACCCGTGCCTGCACTGTACGGGAACGGATGCACCCACTGCACGCGACCTCCGTCAAAGACAACCTGACCATCCCGCGTCACCGCCATCAGGAAGGTTGCCTTGGTAAACATCTGGCCGTCTCCACCTTCGACCTGTTCGACGAGGAAACAACGCCCCTCGCCGTCGATTTCGACCATGCCTTCGCTCACCTTCGGTATCGCCAGTTGCACTGGACGGCCGCCGGTTCGCTCGACAATCGCTTTCAACATCTCGTTGGGAAACGCGTAGAACGGAAGAGAGCCAGATGCCTGATCACTCTTCGTGCCGCAGACCACCGTATGGAGCGCCTGCAACCATCCCATGCGATTCTCTTCCTTGTGCCCGGCCCAAGTGCGCACGAGCCAGATCAGTGACCGAATCTCTTCTTGCCACTGTTGGTCGTACGCTCCCAAAACCGCCCGAGCCTGACAGAGGGTATGCAGCAACTTCGACTTCTGCGCTTTGTCGTCTTTGCCCGACTCGAACGCAGCTTCTGCTTGCTGAACTGTCCCTAACAGCACCTGCTTCCGCGCGATACCAGCCTGGAT
>JBBSEX010000061.1:0-13378 GCA_038239345.1 Bryobacterales bacterium | reverse complement strand
CATTCCCACCGCTTCGACGACTGCTCCTTATATAAAGGACAAAACCCGGTGAGGCAAAAACCGCCTCACCAAAGAATCAACAACTTAGGGTGGGCCAAAATAAACCGCCGAAGTGGGCCAGTTTCACTTGCCAAACGCAAGCCTCGATCCGCAACGCATGCCTAAGATCGAGACGGTGGAAAAGAGCTTTCAAGCATCTAATTTGGAAATGTGGACTCCCGCAGGCTGCGAGAAGCCCGCTCGCACTTAATTTCGAACGGCAGGTTGGGCTTTTTGAGTTAGCTCGTGTAGTTTGTTGAGTTCTTCATCGGTGAGCAGCGAAAGATCGTAATTGGTGGTGACTTCGATCGGCGTGCCTTGGGGGCCACTGTGTTCGTTGGCTACGACGTCCCGATAGCCGATGAGATTCTTGGCCAGGAAGATGGAAGCCGCGATGTTTCCATTAGCAGCCAAGCGAAAGAGATTGCGGCGAACGGAGATGCGGCCCTTGGCCTTGGCGGCGTCCATGACCTCGCCGTAGCGGGGCACCTTTCGGCGCCGTTCGATCGTCTTTTTGCTGACTCCGAAGAACGCTGCCACTTCCTGGTCGGTACATTGCATTTGGTAAAGCTTTTCCATCTCGCTTAAATCGATCTTCAACTTACGACGCGGCATCGGTTTCCTCCTTCCTGAGCAGCCGTAGTTCTGCACTCCAATCGGAGAGTGCCAGGCAGAGGCCGTGTACGTCTTCCTGACCCACCAGCAAATGCGCTTCTATCTCCGCGATCTCGCGGTGGCATCGGGCGATTCATGCCGCCTCCTGGATCCGCTGTGCTGCGACTTCATCAAACGCGCTTCCATCGCCTTCGAGCTTTGCCTTCTTGCCTGATAACGACTGCCAGCGTTGCACCACGACGTCGACATACTTTGGATCGACCTCGATGCCGCAACAGACTCGCTCGGTGAGCTCCGCCGCGGCTAAAGTGGTGCCACTGCCGAGAAAGGGCTCGTACACCAGCTCGCCGCGCTTGGTGTGGTTGAGAATCGGACGCCGCATGAGATCGACTGGCTTCTGGGTGGGATGGTCGAACTTCTCTTCGCCCGAGCCGCCCATGATGAACTTCGGCGACGCCGAATCCCAGATGGTCGAGTTCTCGCCGGCCTTGCCGAACCATGGTGCGTTCTTCTTGCGGACGTACCAACAAGGCTCATGCTGGTACCAGTAGTGCGTTCTGGTCAGCACAACCCGCCCCTTATTCCAGATGATCTGTTGCGGGTAGAGAAACCCAATCCGGAGTAATCCTTCGAGGACTTCGCGGGTGTAGATGGACGCGTGCCACACGTATGCCATCTGCAGGCTGGGCACCAGCTCGAACGCTTGCGACCAGTCGGCGCGCGTATCGGACGAGATGGATGTGTTGGTGTGACCTTCGGTGCGATGCTTCATGTACGAAGACTCGGCGGGTCCACAGCCATTCAATCCCGCTCGATCGCGCCACTCGGAGTCGAGCTCGATGCCGTAAGGGGGATCGGTGACCATCAACTGGGGCTTCCGTTCGCCCAACAGGGCTCGCACAGACTCGACGCTGGTCGAGTCCCCACAGAGGACGCGGTGTTTGCCACAGAGCCACACGTCGCCAGCAGTGCTAACCGGGTGCGCATGTAGCTCGGGCACAGAGTTGGCGCGGTCGTCGTCATTGGGATCGATCAGGAACTTCTCGTACTCCCCGGAGTTGAAGCCGGTGAGGTCCAGATCAAAGTCGAGGCCTTTCAGTTCCGCCAGCTCCGGTCCGAGAAGGTCGAAGTCCCAGCTCGCTTCTTCATGGCTACGGTTATCCATCAGCCGATAGGCTTTCACCTGCGCCGCCGACAGGTTCTCCGCAATGTGGACCGGCACTTCAGCTAATCCGAGCTTCTTCGACGCCAGCAGTCGGGTATGACCGCAGATGATCACACCCTCCTTGTCGACGACGATCGGCACGCGGAAGCCAAACTCTTTAATGGAAGCAGCAACCTTGTCGATCGCCCGTTGCGGGATCTTGCGGCTGTTGCGGGCGTACGGGATGGGCTTATCGATGGCCCAGGAACACACCTGTAGATCGTTCATTTGCAATCCTGTCTAGAATTGAATTTGGGATCTTTCGAAAGGGTGCGCTTTGCGCTCGCCTGGCGAACCGGTGCCATGCATATATTTATACGCGCATCGGACACGAATGTCCACCGTGATTTAAACATGGGAGGGTTAGGATGTTCCGCGACAGGGAAGCAAAATGAAGGCGAATCGCGCTGAATGAAGACCTTCTTTTGCAAAGGTTTTGTCCAGGGTATCCGGAAGTCGTGGCCCATTCTTAACAGTCGCTTAGCGTCATAATTAGCTTGAACCGGTTCCAAACATGTACCAAACTGTCGTTTATGAAGACAGTTGGGTACGTTCGGGTGTCGACGGAAAAGCAGGCGGATCGAGGCGTTTCGCTCGACGCGCAGGCCGAAAAGATACGCGCGATGGCGGTAGTTCACAGCGCGGATCTAGCAGAAATCATCGTTGATGGTGGAGAGTCAGCGAAGAGTCTGAATCGCCCGGGCATGACCAAACTTCTAACGATGGTAGACGCCGGCGAAGTCAGGACCGTGATCATTGCGAAGCTGGATCGTCTGACTCGCAGCGTGAAGGATCTCTGCACTCTGCTGGAACGATTTAACCGCCGCGGTGTGACGCTGGTATCGGTCGCGGAGAGCCTAGATACGGGCTCGGCAGCGGGACGACTGGTGCTGAACATCATGACGGCCGTCAGCCAGTGGGAACGGGAAGCGATCGGCGAACGGACGCGCGATGCGATGAGCCACAAGCGCGGGAACGGGGAGCGAATGGGTAACATTGCCTTCGGTTTCCGGCTCGGTCCCGACGGCAAGCATTTGGAGCCGGATGCGAGCGAACAGGCGGTTGTCAGCGAGATCCGCCAGCTCCGAAATAGTGGTCATTCCCTGCGCCGCATTGCCACGCAGCTTAATACTCGCGAATTGCGTACCCGTCGCGGATCCGAGTGGCGAATGGAGCATATCGCGCGTATCGTGCGCCAGGACGCGTCGAACGTCCCAAGAGGATGAAAACCTTCACCCACCACCCTCCGACGCAACCTACTGCCGTTTCCGCCTTAGCAATCGCCATTCGATACCATTTCTGTTCGAAACAATCGGACCAACTCCTGATTTATTGAGCCATCCAGCCCCCGTTGCCGGCTTCCCGGCTTGCGATACGCCTCTCACGCTCGATAACTGGCGCTACTGGTAGCCCAAGAGCGTGACGTGACCGGTCCGTGACGTCACTTAGTCGGCTTAACCAGCGCCGATTTCCGGCTCCAAACGCAGCAACGCCGCCCGAGTCTCTCGACCAGGACGGCGTTTGTAGCAAGGCTTCGCGCCTATTTCGCGATCTTGTAGAAGCGCTCGCCTGTTGCGTTCTTTGCGGACTCGATCTTTTCTCCGTGCTTACTCGCTAGGATGCTGACGAACCCGCGAACCGTGTGCGCTTGCCAACCAGTCGCTTCCATGATCTCGGCCAGCGTCGCCCCCTTCGCCCGTTTCATAAGCGTGAGAACTTCCGCTCGTTTGTTGGTACGTTCCGACGCGGGCGTCTCCGTCTTCTTCGCAGCTTTGGCCGGTTTCGTGGCCGTGCGCTCTTTCTTTGCTGCGATCGGTTCGGGCGCGTTTATGGTGGTCTCTGGCTCCGCACCGCCGAGATTCTGGATCGCGTTCCAAATCCGCGCAACAGCTGTCTGGCGATTGGTGAACTTCTTAACCGGCCTGAATGTGTCGAAGGGCGTTACGCCCGCAAAGCTGTTCCAGACTTCGACGAGTCGGGACGCGGGCCACTCGGCGCTGAGCTTCGCAAGCTCCTTCGCTGTTGCGAATGTTTCTAGACTAGCGGCGTCGGCAGGAACGTCGGCGTGCGCGATGATGTTGTTGTCTGCGTCGATCGAAAAGCTTTTCATGTCGACATTCATCACTCTGGTCACGCGGCGAAGCAAGGCAATCGTGGACGAGAAAGCGCGGATGTCTGAACAGGGGACGTATTGTCCCTTTTTGTTGTGAGCGACAAATGCAAACTCAGCGCCGTGAGTCCGGAGGTCTTCTCCGCGCATAGAACAACGACGTTCAAAATGCCTCGTAAGTCACCCGTCGCAGCTTAGAATTTCAGCACCCTGCTAGACCCGACCGCGCGCTACGCGTGTAACCGCGCAAGCGAGCAAGAGGGTTCCGGACGTACCGGTTGCGAGCTTTAGGGAAAGTGTTGAGCCCGAAGGATAGCTAGCCAGCGTGGACCACAACGCTAGCAAAAACATAAGCGCGAAAACCGTCATCCATCCAAACATATCAAGACCTCTCTCCAGAATTCGTTATGGTGGGTAGAAAGCTGACTTGCGGAATCGCGTTGTAAATGCACCTGATCCCGCAAAACTCTAGCAGCCCGTGGTTAAAGTCCCTTCTGGACGAGAAGGTCAATTGTGACCCGGTTTCAGGGATACGCAAACCATCAAGTGTCCGTCGGCAGCGCGTTGTAGCGGCTATGAGGGTCGAATTCATCCAGTTTCGGCTCACTGCGAAAGTTCGGACTTTAACCACGGGCTGCTAGACGTTCCGTCAAGAGCTCGTAGAATCAACTGCGCGCAGCTACAAAGGTTTCCTGCGGATGATGAGCAAGATGACCCGCTTGTGTTGTGCTGAGGACGTCCTTCGCTTTAGCGACTTCGGAGGCTGAACCATTGACGATCAAAACGAACTTATCGTTCTTGACTGCCGTTTCATACTCGACAACACTATCCTTCGGAATGCCGATACTGAACAAACCAGCGCCAAGCGCGCTCATTCCGCCCACCACCGTAGCGCCTTCCAGGGCTCCCACAATCCAGGCCACCAGTGGACCTGCTACAAGCAGCGGCCCGATCCCGGGGATTGCAAAAAAGGCCGAGCCGAACAAGAGGCCCCAAAATCCACCCCAAAAGGCGCCTGTCTTGCCCCAACGCTTCATCCGATCCCCCGCGTTGTAGTAGCCGACGACATGCTCATCGGTGTGAAAATCCTTGGCGGCAATCGAAATGCTATGCATATCGATCCCGGCCGACTGAAGCGTCTTAACGGCCTGTTCGGCATCCGCATGGGAATGAAATACTGCTACTGCTGAATCAACTTTTGACATCGGGGGTTCTCCTTTTCGCTTTGTTATTTCCGTGGCAAAGTAATTTCCGCCAGACGGGATTACCTGAAGTGCGTGGGGGTCCGGACGCTTAAATGCGTCCCAAGATTATTTTGAAGCCGCGCAAGCGGCATGGGCGCACCCGCACGAGCTGTGCGCGGCTTTTGTCGTGCTTTCGCAGTGGTGACCGCAATGCTCTTTACCATCCGGTACGGTGCAACGGCATGCTGGATTCGCACACTTCTTTGGTTCGCTCTTAGTCATGATTCGTGATCGCTCCTGTCACCAAGTGTGGACGCAAAAACGTCAATCAAACGTCAAAAGAGGAAGGCGCAAGGAAAAGGTGGCCTTAGGTTAAGGATGCAAATACCTCGCTGACAATCGCCTGTGCCTCCGTCTCGATCTTTTGCAGATGCTCCTTACCGGAAAAACTCTCTGCATAGATCTTGTAGATATCCTCGGTACCGGAAGGACGTGCGGCGAACCAGCCGTTCTGGGTGACGACCTTGACCCCACCGATCGAGATGCCATCCCCCGGTGCATCCGTCAACACGTTTAAGACTTTTTCGCCAGCCAACTCCTGCGCTTGGATGTTCTCCGCAGTTATTTTTTCAAGAGCTGCTTTTTGAGCGCGCGTTGCGGGCGCCTGGGATCGATCGTAAAGCGGGTCACCGCATTCTTTCGTGAGTTGATGATAGATCTGTCCAGGGTCCTGCTTCATCTTCGCGGCGATCTCAGCCGCCAATAGGGCGGCGATGATACCGTCCTTATCCGTGGTCCAAACTGTGCCGTTACGTCGGAGAAATGAGGAGCCGGCGCTCTCCTCGCCCGCGAAGCCTAAAGTTCCATGCAGCAGGCCATCCACGAAATACTTGAAGCCCACCGGAACCTCGTAGAGCCTCCTGCCGAGCTTCTCTGTGACGCGATCGATCAGACTGCTGCTTACAACTGTTTTTCCCACGGCCGCAGTTTTGCCCCATTGGGGACGATTCGCGAACAGATAGTGAACGCACACGGCTAGATAGTGATTGGGCGGGATCAACCCGATACCCTTTGTCACGATGCCATGCCTGTCATGGTCCGTATCGCAGGCGACGGATATGTCGAACTGATCCTTCAATGCGACGAGAAGGCGCATCGCGTACGGCGAAGAAGGATCCATGCGAATCCTGCCGTCCCAGTCGAGCGTCATAAATCGGAAAGTCGGATCGACGACGTCATTGACGACCTTGAGATTCAGGCCGTAATGCTGGGCGATGAGTGCCCAATAGTGCACGCCGGCTCCGCCAAGCGGATCTACACCCACGGCGATTCCGGAGTTTCGAATCGCCTCCATGTCTATGACGTTCTCAAGATCATCGACATACGCAGTCATGTAATCGTGTTTGTGAGTAGTTGCCGCTGAGACAGCCTTCTCGTGAGACATGCGTTTCAGACCGCTCAGCGCATCTCTGAGAAAACCGTTCGCGGTCGTCTCGATCCAAGACGTGATCTGCTCTTCTGCCGGACCGCCATGCGGAGGGTTATATTTGAAGCCTCCACATTCCGGAGGATTGTGGGACGGGGTAATCACAATTCCATCTGACAGGCCGGCGCTAAGCCCTTTATTGTGGGTCAGAACTGCGTGCGAGATAACGGGGGTTGGTGTGTAGTCGTCTTTTTCCGCAAGCATGACGTCGACGTCGTTGGCCGCGAGAACTTCGAGTGCACTTGCCAGCGCAGGCCTGGACAGTGCGTGAGTATCGATTCCCAAGAAGAGCGGGCCGTCAATATTCTGGCGTTTCCGGTATAGGCAAATTGCCTGGGTGATCGCCAGAATGTGCCATTCATTAAAGCTCCGGTCGAAGGATGAGCCCCGGTGTCCCGATGTGCCGAAGACGACGCGTTGCTCCGGAATGTGTGGATCGGGCTGATCTTCGTAGTAAGCAGTGATCAACTTCGGCACGTCGACAAGGTCTGACGCAGTGGCTAACTGGCCGGCCCGGGGGTTGATTTCCATACTTTTTGCCTTCTCTGCTTTTCCGGTCTTATTTCTCGAGCAGCTTGCGAATCTCTCCGAGTTCCTGCTTGCGTTTCGGGGTGGTCTTTGGATACGCCATCTTGAGTTCGCCGAGTGAATCGAGAACAATTTGCGAGACAATCAAACGTGCGTTGTCTTTGTCATCGGCGGGGACGACGTACCATGGCGCATGATGGCTGCTCGTTGCTTTCAGACACTTTTCGTAGGCATCCATGTATTGCGCCCAATATTGCCGCTCGTGGATATCGGCAGCGCTGAATTTCCAGTTCTTATCCGCTTCGTCGATGCGTTCAAGGAAGCGGCGTTTCTGTTCATTCTTTGAAAGATGCAGGAACACTTTGACGATTCGAGTGCCGTTGCGATGAAGATGGCCTTCGAAGTCCACAATGGAGCGATACCGCTCCTCCCAGATGTGTTTTTCGTCGCGCACATCCTCAGGCAACTGCTGGTTGAGAAGGAGCTCCGGGTGCACCCGAACGACCAGTACTTCTTCGTAGTAGGACCGGTTGAAGATGCCGATCCGGCCGCGTTCCGGAAGGACACACGTGGTTCGCCAGAGAAAATCGTGTTCCAGTTCATTTGGTGTCGGCTGTTTGAAACTGTGAACATCGCAGCCTTGCGGATTCAATCCGGACATGACGTGCCGGATGGCGCCGTCCTTTCCGGCCGCGTCCATGCCCTGAAAAATGATCAGCAAAGCGTAACGATTCGATGCGTAGTGAAGTCGCTGCAGCGCGGACAACTGTTCAACGTGTTTCTCCAGAAGGTCGCGGTACTGTTTTTTTGACTTGCAGACAGGCTTCCCGATCGTCGGCCATTCATCGAGCTTGAGTTTCTTACCGTGCGGTACGCGGTAATCGTGAGAGTTAATTTTCATATTCTTCTAACCACCGCTATTCCCTTTCGCAGTGAGCGCCTCGAAGCCCGAGACCACGTCGAAAAGTTCCTCATCGATGGACGCCTGCCGAACGCGATGGAATTTTTGATTGAGATCTTCAACGATGTTCTTGATGTTCTTTTCGGCGCGCTGCATCGCCGCCAGTCGGCTGGCGTTCTCGCTATTGAGCGACTCCGCGCACGATTGAAATAATGAAACGAACAGATATCCCCTGACGAACGACTTAAGCGTCAGACTGGCGTCGCCAATAATTTCGGGAATTGCCTTCTGATCGGGTCGTTGTGAAGGCCACGGTGTCGATATGAGATTGCTTCGCCACGCGTCGTCGAGCGGCAGCAACCGCCGGCAGACCGGCTCGTAGACTGCCGCGGATTTCGGATGGTTATGGAAGACGTAGACATCTACCACCTCGCCCTTATCACGGGCGGCCCCCAACTCAATCAGAATCTGGCCGACGAGCGGCGTGATGGCATCGATGGAGACAGGAACGGCCAGTAGGTCGACGGACGCGACGTCCGCATCCAACAGCAGTGAATGCACGCGCTCCCCAATTGCCCAGATTTTCTGTACCTTACCGGGCAGCGCTTTCACGGTTTTCACGGCCAGATCCGCGACGACTTCGTTAAAACGGCCGACCAGACCCTGATCCGAACCGAATACAACAGCGCCGATCGGCTGTCCATCTTTGGGCTTTCTGTCTGGCGCCAGCGTGGCGGCACTCGCCTGCCGAAGGCACATCGACAGGCCAAGTTCCACCGTGCGATAGTAATCGTCGAGCGCCTCGACGGCCTTCTGGTACTGCCCGATGCTCGATGCGGCCAACGCCTTCATGGCTCGAACCACGCCTTGCAGGTCCCCTGCTGAATCGATTCTGTGGCGCAGACTTTCGATATTCCCGCTCACTTTTTCGCCTCTGGGTTGGGCTGGAACGGGGCCAGCGTGCGCGTCGCAACATCGAGAATCACTTTTCGATCGGCATCGCTCAACTTGTCCGCTGATTCGAACCGCGCCACAACGTCAGCCGGAATTTGCCCGGCAGCCTTCTGCAGAGCTGCCTCGGCCTCGCTCACTTTCCCCAGTGGCACCGGGTCGAAGAGGCCCGATGCTAAAGCCAGCAGAACGCAGATCTGCTCCTGTATGGACCACGGGTTCGATTCCGCCTGTTTGAGACACACGCGAATGCGCTCTCCGTGGTCGATTGTCTTTCGAGTAGCATCGTCGAGATGCGTGCCGAACTTTGTGAAGGATTCCAGTTCTTCGAACTGCGAATAGGCCAGCTTAAGGTCACCGGCGACCGCGCGATAAGCCGGCCGCTGCGCCGCCCCGCCTACCCGGGACACGGATTTGCCGACTTCAATCGCGGGTAGCACGCCCAGTTCGAACAGTGTCGGCGAAAGGTATATCTGGCCGTCTGTAATTGAGATCAGATTGGTCGGAATATAAGCGGAAATATCCTGGGCGGTAGTCTCGATGACAGGAAGCGCCGTGAGCGATCCGCTTCCACGCTCCTTGCTCAGGTGCGTTGCCCTTTCGAGCATGCGCGAGTGGATGTAGAAAATATCGCCGGGGAAGGCTTCACGACCGGGCGGACGGCGAAGAAGAAGGGAAAGCTCGCGATATGCGCGCGCGTGATGCGTTAGATCGTCGTAAACGATCAGTACATCGCGGCCCTTTTCCATGAAGTATTCGGCAATGCTTGTTGCGGCGTAAGGGGTGATGTACACGAGGCCAGGTGCAACGTTGCCTTCCGCCACCATCACCACGGTGTATTCCATGGCGTCTTTGTCGCGGAGGGTTGCGACGACCTTGGCGACGGCGGACGCGCGCTGCCCGATCGCACAATACACGCAGATCACATTCTGCCCGCGCTGGTTAAGAATGGTGTCGATCGCGATTGCGGTTTTTCCCGTCTGCCGATCTCCCAAAATCAATTCGCGCTGTCCGCGTGCGACGGGAACAAGCGCATCGACGGCCTTCAGACCGGTCTGCAACGGAACGTCGACGGGCGCGCGGTCCATAATCGACGGGGCCGGGCGTTCGATGGGCAAACGCTTGTCTGAAGCCACCGGTCCTTTCCCATCGAGAGCTTTACCCATCGGATCGATCACACGGCCCAACAGACCTTCCCCGACTGCTACGTCCATCACACGACCGGTTCGTTCCACTTCGTCGCCGGTATGTATGTTCTGGAAATCGCCCAGCAACACCACACCGATCTCCTCGGCATCCACGTTGAAGGCAATTCCGAGAATGCCGCCCGGAAAGCGCACCAGTTCTTCATACCCGACGCCGGGCAGGCCGGACACAGTTGCGATTCCGATAGCGACGCTCGTGACGATTCCCACCTCGCGAGGCGTCAGTTGGGGCTGGAATGCTTCAAGCCCCTGATGCACACTGACGAACGCGTGATCGACCGCAACCTGCAAGGTTCCGGGTTCGCTCAAGAAGATAACCTCACGGTGTGACCACTTTCGGAGGAACAGCAGGCGCCCCTGGCTTGGCGTCAAGAAGAACGCCCACCGCGCGATCGAGCGAAGCGAGATAGTCCGAAATACTCCAGCCAACCTTTTGCCCGCCGGCCGTCAACTGGATTCCGCAGATCGCGTCAGGCCCCGATTCAAACCGCAACGGAACGGCGGCCGAGAATGTCTCGTTAAGCGCGTTCTGTATCGTTGCTTTTTGAGCCGCAGGCATGTCGAAGGCGCTTGTTACTACGGCTGGTTCTTTCAAACTCTTTAGTGCCGCGGCTAGAGTTTCCTTGGCTTTCCCGTCCATCTCGCGCAGCCGGCGCGTGAACACTGCCCCAACACGTTCCTCGAGACCGACAGATGCCAGGTCGGCGAGCGTCTTTCGCGCGATGGAAAACACTTCCTGAGTGGCAGTTCGCGTTATCTCTTTGCTGAGCCTGGCCTGGTCGTTCTTTAATGCGATGGCCTGCGCGGCGCGGAGTTGATCCGCCTCTTTCTGGGCCTCGCCGACTAGCCGGTCATGCTCGGCTTTCGCGTCGCCGGTGGCCTTGGTCAGCAGCGCCCCGCGCTGTTCATCGAATGACTTGTTCTTGCCCGCCAGCTCATCGTGTTCCTTTTTCGCCGCAGCCTCCTTTTCGTCAGCGCTCGCGAGTTTCGTGGCGATGCCCTTTTCGCGGAGGTCGATGGCGTTGAGTATTGGCCTATAAAGAAAATGCTTCAACAGCCATACGAGTACCAAAAAGTTCAGCGCCTGGGCACCGACGGTGAACCAGTCGATGAGCATAGTTCACTTTCCCCCGGCGTGTGAGAGCGCGTTAGTCCAGAATGGATTCGCGAAGATGAGAATCATGGAAACGACGAAACAATAAATTGCCAGCGACTCGATCATTGCGAGCCCTACGAACAACGTCCGGGTAATGGTGGAGGAGGCGTCGGGCTGCTGGGCTAGAGAGGTCAATGCCGTGGCGACCGCCCGACCCTCGCCGAGCGCCGGGCACATCGATCCGACGGCGATCGTGAGGCCCGAAGTAGCGATAGAAAATATTGCGATCAGCGTGCTGTTATCCATTTGTGTTCCTCTTAGTCCATAAAATTCAGGTGGTTTTCTTTACCGCAACGGGCTTCGGCTTGCTCGCCAGCGTGGCTGCGGCAATGTATACGGTCGCCAGAATGCTGAAGATGTAGGCCTGCACCATACCGGTCAGCAGACCAAGCGAAGTCATCACAATGGGAAAAAGAAACGGCGTTATCGTCAGCAGGATGCCGACAATCATCACCCCGCTCATCATGTTGCCGAAGAGACGAACGGCTAGTGCCAGAGTACGCGAGAGTTCACTGATGATATTGAAGGGCAGCATGATGATCGTCGGCCGGGTGTAGGTCTTCAGATATCCGCCGAGTCCCTGAGCTCGAATTCCGAACAGGGGGACTGCTATGAAGACGCACAATGCCAGTGCCGCAGTGGTCGAGAGCGAGCCGGTTGGGGGCTTAAAGCCGGGAATCACAATACAGAGGCTCGCGATCGCCACAAACAGAAACAGCGTGCCCAGAAAAGAAATATACTTTTCGGGTTGGTTTAGGCCTACTGCCTCAATCTGTTTTTCGATATTCGTGACCACAATCTCGATCAAACCTTGCCAGCGCGAGATGGGGCCCTCAGTCAACAGCTTGCGCGTGACCAGCTTCGCGCCGGTCGCCATCGCGATCATCATGATCCAGGTGGTGACTATCGTCTCGTTCAGCTTGAAAAAGCCGTGCTGCCAGAAGATCTGTTGATCGGAAGTGAGATTGACTACGAGCATTCGAGCGGTGCCTCCATCGGGATGGTTCGTGTGAGCCGCACCACGAGCAGGCGCGCCACCAGAAATCCCGCGACGCTGCAAACCAGACGCCGCCAGTCGCCTTGTCCAACTACATAGAAGGCCCCGAGCGCTATGGCCGTCCGGACAAGAAAACTGCCGGTGAACCAAATACCCGCAAGGTTCGATGGCAACGCTCTGCGGATGGTCCACCAAAGACCTCCGAAGAAGACCGCGCCGGCCAGGACGCCGACAAGGAACGCCAGGACGAAAGGTAATGTTTCACGCATCGTTTTTCTCCTGACTGCTCCCGCCTTTGTCGTCATTGCTGTCCTCGCGGTGCATTTCGCGATCCTGTTGGGCCACCCAGTGCCACGCGTTGAGACAACCGATAAACAGTCCCGCGAACAGGAGCGCGAGCGTCCACGAAAACTGGCCCCGGTATTTCGAGTCCAGCCATAGACCGAGCAGCACGCCGCATAGAGTCGGAACCGCGACCGACCAGCCGATGAGCCCCGACATCCCGAGCCCGAACCATGCGCTCTGCGTTCCCTCGCGCTGCACCCTGAGTTTACGGGCTGCTTTTGAGGCCACCACTTTGTCGAAGGACGTTTCGTCGTTTTCGGTTTTTGTGATCGGTTCATTGCTCATGCTGGAACGCCGCCAATCGTCCGACAAGACCGCTGTCCATCCTGGAGAGCACATTCCGAACGTTCCGCTCTTCCGCGTTCAAGGTGAGAAACTTACGCTTGACCTCGTCGTGAAGCTGGCCCAGATCGGTTCCCCCGATCGCCTGACGTACGGAGACAAGTATTTCCGCACCAGTCTTTACGAGAACGCCCTCGCCAACGGCCAGGTAGACGGGCGAGTTGCCTTTCGGGAGATAGGTAAGGATACCCGGCACCAGAGCAGCCACGCAGTCCAATCTGTGCTCGAGGAGTTGGAACGAGCCGTCCCGTGTTTCGGCAATGACGCTCGAGACGCCCTCCTTATCCGCGAAGACTTCAGAGGGAAGAAGAATCT
>JBBSEX010000060.1:0-13583 GCA_038239345.1 Bryobacterales bacterium | reverse complement strand
TGTTTCGCAATGACCGCCAGCCCATCGACTTGGAGGCCATTTTAGCCTATGCTGGCTTCGCCTAACCTATTGACATTACGAGCCTTGTTAAACTTCCGGGGTTTGGGCTTACAACCCCACTCGGCATTTGGTCGGCGAAGTACGAGCCGCAGATGTCCGATTTATTAAGGACTCAAAGTGACGTCGCTCGCGCTATCGCCTCAGAAATCCAGATCCGATTGCCGCCAATGGAACAAAGCCTCGCCAGGTCCCGTAAGGTCAGTCCTGTAGCGTACGATGCATTCCTTAAAGGAACCTTCTTTCTATACAAGGGTGCTTCGGGAATATCGAGAAGTATTGAATATTTCAGGGAGGCCATCAAGCAGGATCCGAAGCATGCGCAGAGTCACGCAGGGCTGGCCGAAGCTCTTGTTTTTGCCGGCATTTTTGGTATGTGGCCTTCCGCGAAGGCCCTTACCGAGGCACGCTCCGCAGCGTTGGAGGCACTGGCCCTGGATGGAGCCAATGCGTCGGCCCATAACGTACTGGGCGATGTCAAAAAGGGACTTGAATGGAACCTGGCGGGGGCCGAGGCCGAATATCGCGCAGCCATCCGGTTAAATTCCAGCGATGTCCTTACTCGCCTCTGGTACGCGGAATGCCTTGCCCGTATGAACAGATTCGAGGACGCCTTGTCGGAATCCGCGAGAGCAATCTCGCTCGACCCTGTTTCCGCGCTAAGCCACAACAATCGGGCAATGTTACTTTTCCGCGCCAGGCGGTTCGACGAAGCTATTCGTGCCAGTTTGGCAGCTCTTGATCTGGACCCGAGCCTGACCATCGCGCTCTGGTGGCAGGGTGTTTCATTCGCCGGCAAGCGGAACTTCGCAAACGCGATTCAAGCACTCACGGCATTGGTGGCGAGTAATCCAGCGCCCATGTTTCGGGGATATTTAGCCTTTGCCTTCGGTCGTGCCGGACAGAGAGCGAAAGCCCTCGACAGCCTCTCCGCATTGCAATCCCTGGCAGGGCAGCGATTTGTCTCACCTATCGATTTCGCCCTGGTGTACGCGGGCTTGGATGATCGTGACCGTGCGTTTGAATGGCTGGAGAAAGCCTATCAGACGCGAGAGACTCGAATTCACGAGCTTCCGTCAATATACTTCGACGCTTTTCGAGGCGATGATCGCTATGGAAACCTCATGAGGCGAATCGGGCTACCTGCTTAGACTTACGACCCCGTCAATTTGAAAACAAGCTGCACCACAAATTTGGTGGGCCTCCGAAGGAGAGGAGTCGCGTAGTGAGCCCGCAAGGCTTTGATATTGATATGGCTCAGAGTAGCGGATCAAAACACAGTAGTCGGGCCTATACCAACGTTCGTGTCACCAGCCCCAAAGTAGCCCGATCTAATCAGCCGACATTCTCGTCATACAAGCTGAGCTAGTGCCCGGCGGACTGCGGGCCGATTCTCACCGGGTCAAGCGGGAGGCGCGTGCTTATATCAAGGCGGAAGCTGCCATAGGGATTGACATGGCTGAACAGCAGCGGCGTCAATCCGCGCCGGTCCGTTTCCGTCAGGCGACCCATCCAATTCTGGTTCTCCAGCACCCGCTGAATCATCAGCGTATTGACGTATACCAGGCAGATCTGCAGCAGATGCAGCGCGAGCATGCTGATTTCCTGTTCATCCAGCGGATTTATACCGGCAATGGTGCTGAGTGGTCTCAAGCAGATCGCACTTCCGCTAAGGGACTTTGCGGCGGGCATGACCCGCCGCGCTGCGAGGCATATGTCAGGAACGCTTTCTGCGCACCACGCAGGACCAACGCGGCCCGTGCAAGAGACCCCGGGTTAGCTGACGAAGTGCCCGACGCCCCAAGGAGGTCCAGCGGCAAGCCGAATCTAATAATCCTGCTCAAGCAAGTGCGACGATTCGACCTAGAGAGCGACAATGTCACTGAACGATGATGTTCACGGGCGTGCCTGCAACTCCGCTTGCGCTCAATTCGATTGCGGCAATTCCCTTCATTGTGTCGGTAGGCAAACGGAAGTTCACCTGGTAGCCGTCCACCGCTCCCGGGAAGCCGTACGCTCCCAGCACGATGGCGGATCTCTCATTCACACGCACCTCAACCAGCGAATCGACGGGGGCCAGCGGACTGGACGGAAATGGCTGGCCAGTGCCAACGCTAGGGCGGGTTGGGCCGAGGCCCTTCGCGAAAATGGATAACACCTCGCCCGCCGTCGCTGGCTTAGATGCCGTGATGAGCATAAAGTCACTGGCGTGAGTCACGGCTGCGGTTTGCGGCGTGGACATCACGACGACGCAAACCTGCCGGAAGCCCTTTAACAGAAAAGCATGGGTTACGCCATCCATGACATAACGCCCCACGATGTCGCCGCGCTGATTAATTCCTGTGGCTCCGGTGAAGCTGGCGACGGGAAAATCAATCGTACTGAAGTGGCCCCCGGTCAGCAGATAGCCATGGCTTACACCGCTAGCCACATACCGTCCGACAATGTCGCCGCGAGCATTGATTCCCGTCGTGTTGGTGAAGGTGGCACCCGGAAAATCCCATGAAGTGAAATCGCCCTCGCTCAAAAGATAGCCGTGGACCACGCCGCCGCTCATGTACGTTCCAGTAATGTCGCCTTGCGGGTTGATCGCGCTGGTAGAGCCTTGGGTAGAGCCGGGAAAGTCAATGGTGCTGTATTGGCCCCCGCTCAGCAGAAAGCCGCGGTTCAACTTGGCGGCACCCTGGTAAAATCCCACGATGTCGCCCCGGAAGTTGATGGCACTCGTACCGGTGCTGATAGCGCCGGGGAAATCGATCTTGGTGAATTGCCCCCCGCTCAGCAGAAAGCCATGGTCGATGTTGTCAGCGAAGTCGTAGTACCCCACGATATCGCCTTGAGGGTTGATGCCGGAGACAAAAGTGCTGGTAGCTCCGGGAAAATCAATTGCGGTGTATTGGCTGCCCATCAACACAAAACCATGGCTCGTCTTGTCGGCAATCGTGTAAAATCCCCCAATGGCACCCCGCGAGTTGATGGTAAGAGGCTGAGTTGCGGTAGCGCCAGGGTAATCAGTTGTAGTGAAGGTGGGGCCCTGTCCAAAAGCGCTCGATATCGCGCACAGGGCAAAGCTGAGCGTAAGCAAGTACCTACTCGCATGCTTCGAAAGGCTTCTTCGCCGTCTACTAAAGACGATCGCGGCGATTCCGATGCTGGCCAGGGCGATCGACGCCGGCTCGGGAACCGCGGCCGCTCCGCTAATCAGCCCGGCAGCTGGGTCAAGGTTGCTTACGAAGCTGGTGTTACCGTTCGTCAAATCGAGAGTGACCACCTGATTCTTCGCCGCATTGAAGGCGTAAGTCGTACCGCTCACGTTGATCGCCGCGCTGAGGTTAAGGGCCGTAGGGGCGATTAGGTTGGCAGTTCCGGTCTTGGGATCAATCTGGTAGAGAGCGGCAGGAATCACCGTCTTTTTCGTAAACGTTGCGAAGTCGATCGTGAAGGCGTCGAAAGTTGCGTACAGATTCCCTCCCGCGCCAAATAGAGTCTCATTGAAGAGGTTGGTGCTTCCATCGGGATTGGTGGAAAGAAGCTTAAACGGAACTGGTGGAATACCAGTAGGCCCCAGCAGTGTCGCGGCGCCGGTCAAAGGTTCGACGGAATAAAGGCTATTCGCCAAATCGGTTGCGAAGAGATTCGCACCAAACCTCACTAGACCGCTCGCCGAGGTTGGCAGGCAGGGAGAGGCTTGCGACGTACAGTCGCCCAACCCTGTGGGGCCAATAACCGTGGTCACGCCAGTGGCAGGGTTAATCGAATCTAGATTGCCGGAGACTGTGAGAGTAAGTAGAGATCCTTTCGGCCCTTGGACCAGCCCGTCTGATCCCTCCGGCAGATCAGGACCGATCTGGCGAAAGGCCCCAGTGCTGAGATCTACGGTCCCGAATTGTCCATTACCGTTGAGTACATACACGATCGGGCTGGCGCTAGCACAAACAGTGAACAGAACAAGCGCGAGCGAAACGATCAATTTTTGTTGAGTGGGCATGTTGCCTGTGTTCCTCCATTCCTATAGGCGCGGAATGCGGCAGGACGGGATCATGCGGCGGTATAATTTAGCGGACAAAGCGATGGAGAGGGCGGCTGAACTACCGGCGGTGGACGAAATAAGCACGCTGCTCCGGGCCTGGAGCGACGGAGACCAGAGCGCGCTGGAAAAGCTGACCCCCATCGTTTATGACGAGATCCACAGCCTGGCCCGTCGTTACATGAATCGTGAGCGGCTTGGCCATAGCCTCCAAACTACCGCATTGGTGAATGAGGCCTACATGCGCCTGGTGGACTACGAGCGCATGCAGTGGCAGAATCGCGCTCATTTTTTTGCCGTGTCGGCTCAATTGATGCGACGCATTTTGGTGGAGCATGCGCGGCGCCGCAACCTCAAGCGCGGAGGCGGAATCCCGCACGTCTCGCTTGACGAGGCCGCCATCATCGGAGAGACACCCGATACCGAGGCCGGCTTCATCGCTCTCGACGAGGCGATGAACGAACTCGCCAAGCTCGATGCGCGCAAGGTCCAGGTGGTAGAGATGCGATTTTTCGGAGGTCTAACCGTAGAGGAAACGGCCGTGGTGCTCAAAATATCGACGGTAACGGTCAAGCGCGACTGGAAAGCTGCCAAGCTCTGGCTCTACCGACAACTGACTTCCGGGGATGCCGATGGATTCGACGCGCTGGAAACAGATTGACACGGTCCTCCAATTCGTGCTCGAACTGCCTGAAGCGCAGCGGGAAGCCTACCTTCACAACGCGTGTACCAGCGACCCAGCCCTCGAACGCGCGGTGCGGTCGCTGATTGCCGTAGAGAATCCGGCAGACCGCTTCCTCGAACAACCTGCAGCCATGATCGCCGCGGAGGCGCTCGCTACCGAAATCTCGCAGACTCTAGCCGGGGGCCGGATCTCGCACTATCGTATTGTCGAGAAGCTTGGCAGCGGGGGCATGGGCATTGTCTATAAAGCGGAGGACACTCGCCTTCATCGCTTCGTCGCTCTCAAATTCTTATCGGCCGAGTTCGATGCCGATTCCGAAGGCTTCACGCGGTTGCAACGCGAAGCGCGCGCCGCCTCCGCGCTCAACCATCCGAATCTGTGCACTCTCCACGACATCGGCGAAGTGGACGGGCGCGCTTTCTTGGTCATGGAGTATCTCGAAGGCGCAACACTACGCGAGCACACCGCGCGCGGACCCCTACCTATTAATCAACAGCTGCCTCTCGCCATCGAAATCGCCGCCGCGCTGGATGCCGCGCATTCCGCCGGCATCGTTCACCGCGACATCAAGCCCGAAAACATCTTCATCACTACGCGCGGCCATGCCAAGATCCTCGACTTCGGACTCGCATCTTCCGTTGCCGCTGGCACCGTATCCCATCGCGTTGCGGGAACCGTCGCCTACATGAGTCCGGAACAGGCCGCCGGACATTCGGTAGACTCCCGAACGGACCTGTTCTCCTTTGGCATTGTCATCTGTGAAATGGTAACGGGTACGCGTCCCTTTGCCGGCAAGAGTCTGCCATCGATGCCGCTTTCTTTGAGGCGGATTGTCGAGAAGTGCCTGCAGCCGGACCCGGAGAAACGGTATCAGCACGCGGCCGACATTAGTGCCGACTTGCAGCACTCCCCTGCTACGCGGCACCGGATCGTGGTAGGCGCTATCGCCGCGCTCGTTCTGGCCGCAACGGGGTTCGGCTACTACAGGTACAATCATCCGGCTCCCAAACTCACCGGGAGCGACACCATTGTGATCGCCGAGTTCACCAACGAGACCGGCGATCCGGTCTTCAACGGCCGCACGCTTCGCGAGGGTCTCACGTTTGAGCTTCAACAATCTCCGTACCTCAACATCGTCTCGGACGATCAAATCCGGAAGAACCTGAAGCTCATGAGCGAGAAGCCCGACGCCCGGCTCACGCCGGAGGTCGCCCGCGCCGTGTGTGAGCGTGCGGGCAGCGCGGCCGTCCTCTATGGTTCGATCGCTTCGCTCGGCAGCCAGTTCTTGATCGCTCTCCAGGCCAGGAACTGCAGCACGGGCGAACTCCTTGACGGGCAACAGATGCAGGCGCCGCGAAAGGAGGACGTTCTGCCGACTCTGAACCAGATGGCACGGCGATTCCGCGTGCGGGCGGGAGAAACCCTGGCGTCCGTCCAGCGCTATTCTCATCCGTTGGAGGAAGCGACAACGCGCTCCCTCGACGCGTTGAAAGCCTTCAGCGATGCGCGGGACCGCCACGCGCGTGTGAACGGTCCGACGCCGACGACTCTCCTCGAGCGTGCCGTCCAGTTGGATCCGCAGTTCGCGCTAGCACGTGCGTATCTGGGCAATGTTTATGCTTCACTCGGTGAGTCCGATCGCGGTGCGAAGGCGATCCGACAGGCTTGGCTGCTTCGCGATAGCGTCAGCGATGCCGAGCGCTTCTTCCTCGACGTGTCGTACGACGCGCGCGTGACCGGCAATAATGATAAGCTGCAGCGCACCTGCGAAGACTGGGCCCGAGCGTATCCCCGCGAAGCCCGCGCACACACATGGCTCGCTTCGCTGGTCTATTCCATCAACGGCAAATACGATCTCGCAGTTCAGGAAGCCCAAAAAGGGATTAAACTTGACCCCGAGTTCGTCATCACTTACGAACACCTCGCCTTCGCCTACGAGAACCTGGGCCGCTACGACGAAGCTTCGAAAGCGGTCCAGTCCGCGCTGGATCGCAAACTGGAAATGCCCGACTTTCTGGAGCGCCGGTACAGGCTCGCATTCCATCGAGGAGACGAGGCGGGCATGGCGCGGGAAGTCGCCTTGGGCCGTGGAAACTCGGGAGCGGAGGATATGCTTTACGACATGCAGGCCTTCACGGCGGCTTACCACGGTCGGTTGCACGAAGCGCGAACCCATGCACAACGCGCCGTCAATCTTGCCCGCGAGACCAACCACGATGAGCGTGCGGCACTGTACCAAACCGGGAGTGCTTTGCGGGAAGCGTTCCTTGGCTATCCTGCCGAAGCACACGCCGCGGCGGCCATGGCACTCGATCTCTCTCGAAATCGCGAGGTCGAGTACGGCGTCGCGTTCGCGCTGGCTCTCGCCGGGGACATCAATCAGGCCGAGAGTCTCACCGCCGACCTCGAAAAGCGATTTCCCGAAGACACCTCAGTTCGGTACAGCTATCTTCCAGCGATGCACGCCCTGCTCGCGCTAAAGCACAACCAGCCGGCGCGCGCCCTTGAACTGCTCGCGGTATCCGCACCATATGATTTCGGCTCGCCGCGCTGCGATCATCACGGGTTCTACGGCGCGCTGTATCCCGTGTGGGTCCGCGGCGAAGCGTATCTGGCGCTGAACAAGCGACTCGAAGCGGCCGCGGAGTTCCAAAAAATCCTGGACCACCCGGGAGTGGTGGTCAACGATATTATCGGTGCTCTGGCCCATCTACGGATGGCGCAGGCGACCGGCTCGTTTGGCGACTATAAAGGCTTTTTCGACCTCTGGAAGGATGCCGATCCGACCATACCAGCGCTGGTCCAGGCCCGACGCGCTGCAAACCGCCCCAAGTGATCAATAGAAGGCGCCTGATCAGCGTTCCCTCGGTCCGGAACACCCGGTCCTCCCTAACGCTATGACTCTATCTGGGGGTATTGCAACGATTCGGTTACAAAATGGGCCATTTTGGGATTAAGCGATCAAGTGGCCTCCAGCAGTCGTCGAACTGAAGTCCGTCATATACCTAGGTGCCTGGCGATCTCGGATTTCGTGAGCTTTTTCTTGCGAGAGCAGCGGCGGATTTGGGTCTGCCGAGTGCAGTGGCGCGAGCTTGGACAATACTGGCTTTGACGCGCTCGCGCATGATCTCCCGTTCGAACTCGGCGAAGACGGCGAGCATGCATGCCAAGGCACGGCTGGTCGGGATGGTCATGGCGAGGGTTTCAGTGAAGGATTCGGCTACCATACCCCCCAGTCTCGCCAGAAAACGGCGGCAACCAGATTACGGCTACACCCTGAAACAGACCACCTCGGGCTGCTGAAAACCAAATGGCCCATTTTTGTACCGAATCGTTGCCATACGCCTTATACCCCCACCTGGCTTAATCACGGTAGGCCCGACCAACCCGGCCCCAACCGCGATGATACCCGCTAGCGCAAGCCCAGCCAGATAGTCAGCTCAGCGAGATAAATCGGGCCAGCCGGAGCCGCGCGGTAGGTTCGCGGGTACATCAGAAGAATATGAGGCACCCTCTGCTATCGGAATCAGGCCCACGACATTGAAAAGGCTAAGCCGTCCGCCGAACCAGCCCTGCCGCGAATCGAGGAGCGATAAGGCCAGGGCGCACCCGTATGTACGGCAGGAAACATCACAACCTGAATCCCAATGCCGGTCCAGCGCGATACGACGTCCAAACTACCTGTTCATCTTTCGACTTTCCTTGTCGTCTCAATGCCGACGTGCGGATCCTGAGCCGTTCCCATCGGCTGCCGCAAACCATAGGAGAGAGACCGCCATAACCATTCGACCGGCCCGAAGCGGAACCGCTCCAGCCAAAAGCGGCTCAGGTAAACCTGCGCAATGTAGACTGCCACCCCGATACTAGCCGCCGCAGCCGAGCCAAGGCGACCGAACAGGCCGAACCCGTATCCATAGAATATGAAGCCGAGCACCAACGACTGGACCAGGTAATTGGTCAGCGCCATACGACCCATGGCCGCGATGCGCGGCATCCGCGCTGCACGCTGCGGCGTGAGCCACAGCAAAAGTCCCGAGAAATAGGCCAGCGCCAGCAGGATAGCAGCATCGATATGCAAATTCCGTAGCGCCGGCCAGGGCGAGTGGCCCAAAACCGCGCCCCACATATCGTTAGCGGTCACGGTCCCGCCGAGAGCCGTACCAGCCAATAGGCACAGCACCAAAATTCGCCGATGGCGCTGTGGCGATAACAGGATTCTACTCCGCCAGGCAGCAACACCCCAGTACATTAAGCCCACGGTCCGGGGCAACACCGCAATCAGGAGAGGAACGATCAACGACCAGGTCTCCTGCCAGCGGAGCCTGAGAATAGCAAAGTAGCCCTGATTGCCATAGACGTCTCGCGCCTGCGTAATATCAGATGTCGCGGCAGCTCCTGACGGCAGGTGAATTCCGAACCACGCAAACTCAGGCAGTGCGATGAACGCAGTGCCGATTAGCAGCAGTATCGGCCAGGGCGCGCTAATCAGCGGCAGAAGCAACAGTCCGCAAATTGCGTAAAGCGTAAGAATGTCACCATTCCAGATGACAAACAAGTGCATCACGCCCAATGCAAGAAGCCAGCCCATTCTCCTGGCTAGGAAATATCGTGCGCCCAGGCTGCGTGAGGACGCGCGTTCCGCCTGAATCGCGATCCCCACGCCGAACAGAAAGGAAAAGATGGTGAGCGCCTTGAATTCCAAAACACCGGCAATCAAAATTTCTATGGTGCGATCTGCCCCGTGCAAACCGGCGTAGTGCCCCAGGGTATGCTCCAGCAGGGGAAGCCGGAAGTTACTGAGAATGTTTACCATCAGCACACCAAACAGAGCTAAGCCGCGGATAATGTCCACGGCGAGGATGCGCTCGCCTGAGTTCACCGGATGCCATTCGGACGCCGGATTCACGGTCGCATCTTTCATAGACGTATCGACGGCGTCAATTCGAAATAAGATAAATGGGCAACTAATAAGTTCCCGGTAGGATCTGGTGACAGGTGATTGATCGCGTTCGAGATCTGCTTGGCGTTCCCATCGTCATTGCGGTCCCGCTCGGCCTTCTGTTTTGGATCATCATTCACTCGTGTGCGCGTTGGTGGAGAATAAGAGGACCGTTCCAAACCTATCTTAATGGTCCTTCCGGTTCTGGCGGCTCTCGGCGTGTGGCTTTTTCGAGTGCGCGCACAGCTGTTAGGGCCAGATCTCGGGCTGAGCAAGCCTGACGTTAACCGCTCTTGTTCTATGCTGCCCGATGACATGGCTAAAACTCCGCACAGCCCGGCACGAAACACGTGCGGTCGAATTGCGTGGGCTGGCCAAAAACGTAGTCAGAATTTGCTTTTTGGGAAGCCCGTTTCATGAGATTCCAACTCCACCCTTGCCGACTATCCGGACAAGAAGCGAGCTAACTCCTCTTGGGAAGGGCTACGAATCGCGTCCGCGCGCCAACGAGCTTTTGCTGTTTTAGACTACGATATGCGGCGATTGCACTTGTTTGAGTTCGGGGATCAGCACTGGTTTCCACCACTCCTTCGCGATGCAGAGACCGCGTATCTCGCCGTGGTGTACCGACTCTGGCCGGCGCTCACGAGACTATGGGCGGATAGAATCGCGACAGTCCTAGATGCTCGCGAACCCGCGGAGATCCTCGACTTATGCTCGGGATCTGGCGGTGCGATGGGAGTGATTATAGGAGAACTGCTGAAGCGGGGTTATGACGTGCGAGCGAAGCTGAGCGATCTTTATCCCACCCGGTGGTTCGGCCCACATCCGCGAATCACATGGGTGGCCGAACCGCTGGACGCGACCCGCGTCCCGCCGACGCTCGCAGGTGTGCGGACGATGTTCTCGGCGTTTCATCACTTTCGTCCAGATGCAGCTCAAGCAATCCTAAGAGACGCATTTGAGTGCCGTTGTGCGATCTGCATTTTCGAGTCAGGCCCCGGAACCCTGCTCGGGCTTGCCTCGATGCTTGGTGTCCCGTTGGCCGTGCTTGCTTTTATGCCGTTAGCTCGACCGTTTCGCTGGGCGTACCTAGTGTTCACATACCTGATACCGTTGATTCCCTTAATCGTTCTTTGGGACGGTGTCGTCTCAATGCTGCGCATCTACTCGCCCCGGCAGATGCACGAACTGACCGCGCGCCTTCAGCGGGCCGACTACGCTTGGGAGATCGGACGGCTCCATGTTCGCGGGATTCCGGATGGGCTACCGTATCTGATTGGGCGGCCGATTCCATGAGTCCCCACGCAGAGCTTCAACGTGGCCGATTGCTCACGTGATCGCCGACTGGCAATGTCCCGAGTTTTGAGCCGGTACTCCTATTGGCGTTGATCAGATTGCGGCAAAGGGTTAATGCTGACTGGATAAATCGAACTCCGCCATCCAAACGTTGCCCGTTGAGGCTCCCACATTCACGACTATCCGATCCTGGGAAACACCAAGGCCGATAAAACCTACCGCCGGAATGTTTGCAATCGATCGTGTGGCGGAATGGAAGTGCCCAATCGCGAATGGCTCTCCGGCCGGCTGTTTCGTATTGGGATCGACACGGCGAACCCAGATGCATCGGAAGCCGTCCTTATTCGATACGAAGTAGATTAGGCTGCCGTCCGGCGACCAACGTGGTTGACTGTCCAGAGCCAGCCCATCGGTAACGGCGATCCACTGATCTTCCTTCGGAGTTGGCGCGTTTTCGCGATATGACATGACAAACACCTGCTGACGGCCCGGACCGGCACCGGCCAGGAACAGAATCCAACGATCGTCCGGTGAGAACCCGGCTTGAGTGAAAGCGCGCCCTTTTTGACGGAGCAACTCCATTTTCTGTCGGGTCTTCAGGTTGAGGAGTCCCATTACCTGAGGCACCTCCGAGTCGTACAGGATCTTTTGTTGGTCCGTCGACCAGCCTCCAGACGGCATTCCGCATGCATCGCACACTTTTTCGGGAACATCGCCGGACAGATTGTCAACGAATAATTCCATTTCGCCCCCGCTTCTAAAATTTGCGTATGCCACCTTTAATCCGTCTGCGCTCAAGCTGGCATGTAGCCCGGACGCGGCGATGATGGTCTCTTTTCTCGTGCTCAATTCCATCAATGCAATGGCCGGACCGTCATTGAATACCGCGCGTTTTCCATTTCGCGAGAGGTTGGGCCGCTGCTTCGCGCTGATACCCTTGGTGATCTGTTGCCACTCGCCTCGCACTCTACCCGTGTCGGCCTCCACGGGCAGACTCCAAACATTGATCTCGGTTTCGACCTTGGCCCAAACGGCGCGCCCGGTGAGGGAAACACCGGGATGCTGCGCCGAGTTGAGTCCGGCAGTAAGCCGTTCAATGGGACCAGTCGCTTTCCAGGCCGTTTGGGAAATCGGAATTGACCAAAGATCTTGCGCGTCGTCAGAAGCCAGCCGAAAGACGGCCCGTGGTCCGATCCAGCCCGACGGATAAACGTCGAGGTTGTCCCAGGCTACCTGTCTGCCAGAGATCGCCGGAGGCACCGCGTTACTATTCCGCGGCCGGCCGGAGTAGTCGAACCACCCAGTGCTTGCGGCGGGTGGAGATCTTATACCTTCGCTCTCGGCGGCAACGGTATACCAATCCACCTTTGCAAATTTGTCGGAAGCGCCCCAAAAAAGCAGATGCGTTCCGTCCGGCGTCCAGATGGGATGTCTTGAGAACGGGATGCCAGTCTGAATCTCCTCCGGTGCGCCCCCGGTTGCCGGAACAACAAAGATCTTCGACGGGGTCGAGGCCATGACTTGTGCGCCCGTCCAGAACGCAATCCGCCTGCCGTCAGGAGAAAACTGCGGATTAGAGCCACCCTTCGCCACGCGTACAGACTCTCCGCCGAGAGCGGAGACGATGTAGATCCCCCCGTTTTCGCGCTCGGAGCGGAACACGATTTTCGATCCGTCTGGAGAAAATGCCGGCTGCCGATCATTCGCTTCGTCCGTCGTGAGCCGGACAGGAGCGCCTCCGGCAGTCTGTTGTACCCAAATATCAAGATCGCCCCTTCCACTCCGATCGGAGGCGTATGCGACCAGCTTGCCGTCGGGTGAGATTGCCGGATCAGTAGTCAGTCCAGAATCTGACGTCAGCCGTGTAAAAGTCGAGTCAGGGCCGGCGAAGTCCGCGGTCGCAAACCCCACATGAACATGGCTGCCGTGACGCAAACAGCGACGACGATTGCCACGACGAAGGCAAGAATCAACCGGAAGCGACTGCCCTTCGGGGCCGGACCAGGGGGTAACACCAATTTTCCGCTTTCAAAATCCTCCTGCAATTCCTCGAGCGCGAGCTTCACATCCGGCATCACCTGAAAGCGTTGAGAGGGGTCTTTTTTCAGGCATCGGGAAACTATCCTCGCCAAGCCCGGCGGCGGGGTGCAGGTGTCAGTGATCGGCAGAGGTTCCTGGGTTAGAATCGCGGCCAAAGTGGATATATTCGTTGAGCCTGAGAACGCCCGGTGGCCAGTAAGAATCTCGTAAAGTACGGCACCGAACGAGAAGATATCGGATCTGGTGTCGACCCTCTTGGCTTCAGCCTGTTCAGGAGACATGTAGGCGACGGTACCGATCATGGTGCCCTCCTCTGTGAGGGGCGCTGCCATTGTGGCGGTTGCCGCGGACTCATGATCTGAGGAGCCTTGAGGACTGACTGGCTCAGTCAGTTTTGAATGGAATGAGCAGGCTTAGCGTACAGAATTCCCGGAATGGTCCCTCCTGGCCATATCCCACCCTCCTGCACGGTACAATCGTTGACAATCCATGCCTGTGGCTCCGGGAACTCGACTTGGACCCTACGAAATCCTAGT
>JBBSEX010000059.1:0-13588 GCA_038239345.1 Bryobacterales bacterium | reverse complement strand
CGCACCGCCGCTTCTGCTTGATTGCCGACCAGGGTTCGGACGTATTGGCAACGCTGCCCGCCTGGTTCCGAACGCACGGATATTCCGTGGAGACGCGCGACGCTGGGGGCATTGAGATCGTGTCATTCCAGCGTTAGTGAGCACAACGAAAACGGCGACTACAGGTTTCGGCGATAGCCGCCGTTCAGTGTGAATGTATTTGGTGCGGAGAGGGGGACTTGAAGAGTCACGATTTAACCGTTGACGACAAAGCAGTTATCGACTCTGCATTGAGGCAGTCAAGTCGCTCCGGCACGAGGCCAGCGCTGCTGACGAACTATGCGGGGGCCAACTAGATGCCTTCATTAGTGCCTCAACATTCAACATCGGAGCGACGCACCAAGCCAAATTTCGACATTTGTCCTATTTCGAGAAACGACACGGCGACCCAGGGCTGGCCCGCTTGCAATAAAATCGAGAGCGTCCAACGCGACTTCGCGGTCGGTTCCTTGGACGTCAAGCAGGACACCATCCCCTAAGCGTTGCTTGGGCACTTCGTGGCCCACGTCGACGGTACGCCAACTCGAGTGCACATATGGGTGGGAGGTAATTTGGCCGGGTCCTCAGACGATTGTAGCTGTAGAAATCGCTCAGCCCCGGGATCGTCGAGAGGTCCTTCTTGCTTTCCGCCTCGGCCTGCCAGTCAAAGCAGCCAAGAGACCGTCGATTGTGGCATCTCGAAGCATTTCAGGAAAGTACGTGCGAACAACATTCTCATCCTCAAGGGCGACTAAGATCACAATGAGAGCAAGATGCGAGACCTCGGCACGACCAATCCCTTTGAGAGCGGCGAAGTCGCGGATAACCGATTGAAATCGTTTCTGTGCCATTGAAGACTGCAGCGCCAGTGCAGTCTTGATACCCACCGCCCTAAGCGCGTCAACGCAACTCGCTTCGATATGCATTGGAAACGCCTGGCCGGACGCGGCGGCTTTTCGCCAGCTGAGACCATCAGGGCGATGGGTTTCGAGAAATCCGAGGAGCCGAGCTGCGTCGAACTCTTCTTCGCCGTCCTGCGTTCGAGCATACTGTTCGCGGTATTGGTCAACCAAACTCATCCGCGCACCACGAAGCGACAAAAACTCGCCATCTAGGATCTCTAGTGTCCCGGCGAGTGCCGCAAATTGTCGTAGAATCATCGGCGGGTACTTCGTCCCCGACTTGTATACAATTTCATGCTCTATTTCAGCCCATGCGTGTTCAAGTATGCTCCTAATCTGAATCTCGAACCAGACGCCCCTTAGAGATGCGTACTCCGGCATATCTGAACGAGGGGGGCGCAATCTCGCTATCAGATGCACGGAGCGATACCCAAAGGCCCTAAGATCCAAGATCTGACGTTTGTCGATGGAATTCGCCGAGTCTACTTCTAACTCACGCTTGAGCCTCTCGGCCACAGTGTCAACATCATCCCGGTAGTAGGTAATGATCCGAACGCCAATGCGATCCGTCAGCTCCAGTTCGGGATTTGCGTACTTTTTTTTCCGCAACTTTGCACGAAGCGAATCCGGCTCCTTTGCTCTCGAACCCACAAGGTGCACGTCTACGGACGTGTCTCTCACAAAAGACCTAACCAGAGTCTCTAGATTTGCGACCGATTTCGTAAGGACGGAGTACTGCCGTTCATATTCGGCAATAAACGCCTTGACCTTCTTGGTAAACCGCACCATGGGATTTACCCCCCGTGAATTGCCTTCGAGATAACCTCAATCCTGGTGCGTCGGGGAGTGATGTTGTCAGTTTGACGGCTTGCGGCAACAACGTATCGAGCAGCATCGCCACTAGGGGTCTTGGCCCTAGTTCTAGCTTCCAGCTGGAGCAATGCCTCCCCAGCCCGCTGGGGGTTCATTTTTGACAATGACCTCCCGCCTTTGGATTCGTAGTCCAAAGCTCCAATAAGCGCATACAAATCGACCGGCCTCCTGAAACGCGTGTTTGAGAGATTTGGCAACGCCGTCGTGACCCAATTCAGGTACTCTCGAAGTTTTGTTTCGATAGAGGATCTTGCGGGGAATGACTTTTGATACTGACCGTAGTACAGGTCCACAGCCGATTTCTTGTCCTGCGGCCCCTCTATAAGCAAAATAGTGAGCTCGGCAACAAATTCAACCGCCTTCATCCGATTCAGCTGAAGCTTGCTAAAAACACCGTTTTCTGTCCAGACGTCCCATTTCGCTAGCGATTCCACAAAGTCTCGGAAAAGCCCCTTAGCACGTGCGTGACGGAGTTCCTGCGGTGACAACTTCACGACGTACTTGTTCATTCGTACAAACATGTCACGAATATCGGCATCGCTGTATCCTGACAGCTCCTCAACCACAAGATCATAGTTTCGGATGCGTTCCTGCAGGTCTTCCGACAACTCAGAGAATTTCTTGTTGTAGTAGCGTTCCTTCTTAGAGCTCTCGCTTAAGGGAAATCTGTCTTCGAGGTACTCGAAAATCGCGCGGAGTCGTTGCTGACCGTCGATGACAGAATATGAAAGTCTACCAGTCTGAGGAGAAGTTCCGCGACCAAAGAAAAAGATGGGAATCGGTCGATCATTGAGAATTGTGTCTACGAGATACGCCTTCGCCGCGCGAGGCCAGACGCTATTCCGCTGGAACTCCGGCTGGAGCGCGAGTTGGCCCTCTTTGTAGAGTTGCGCCAGGAGACCAAGATCCTTCGTTGTTGAGCTACGCTTCGACATTTTCGTTTGTTCCTTGCCAGATCATACGCCACATGGCCCAGATGGTACTCTGCCCGGCCTCCTTCAGTACAGGAGAAATAGACCCGCCTGACACGTTCGATCCCCGATTGTATCCACCTTTTCGGCTGGACCGCTAGGATCGCATTTGCACTACCCACGGGTATGGACCCTTGCACTTTTCTGTGTGCAGATTCACGGTGAGGCTTGAGGTAATCGGGCAGAGCATCGCACAGCTTGGCGTATTGGTCGTCCGTCAGGAAACCCTGCCGCGCTTTCGCGGACTCGCTGACGAGCGGAAAGTAGGGAAGCAGCAGCACTTTTGGGGAGTCGATTTGCGGCCAAGGTTAAAGGCCGCTCGCAGGAGGGACAGCTCCCGGTTGCAAGTCGCTTCGGAACGTTTGTCCGACTTTCTCCAGCCGCTCACAGCGGGTCCAGACCTGCTTGGGCTTGCCGTTCTCAAATATTGGAAGTAGTAAATGCGACAGGGCTGGAAGAGCGAGCCTTCGCCGTATCGCTTGGCTATGGCCTCATTCTACTTCAAGCGCCGACACAACCGCTCGAGCCTACAAACAGCAAGAGCCGCCCGGTTGCCCGAAGCGGCCTTATCTTCTGATTTGATGGTGCGGAGAGGGGGACTTGTTCTCCCACGCCCTATTGATTACGTGTAAGTTACGGATAACACAAAGCTCCAGACGCACCAGAAGTTCTAGAAACACCTTTCAAAGTCACACCACGAGTCACACAGCCGCATTTGCGGCCGCTTAGAAGCTTCCAGGAAGCCTCCGGCTATTGTGTGGGCGTTGCCCAAGCTGGTCGCTCGTAAAACTCACAAATCTGCGCAGAAAGAGACGCGCCATCCGGCGCGTTTTTCACAGGAGTAATAATATGGAACCCCTCCCATGCACCGACGAGGGACTCAGAGTGGGAGTCTCGCGGCTATCTGCACGTCAGGTAATTAGCTTCTCTCAACTTTCGGCACCACGCCAAGCGCTGATCCGGTTGTGCCAAACCATCAATTACGGCTACATCCAGGCGCTGCTCGTGAGGGATTCCGAGCCCATACTTGACCCACCCCCCTCCGCCTTTAAGACTGTGAATCTCGCTTCCCACGAAGCAGCGCGTACAGAAACTGATTTGGCGGACTTCGAGTTGCGCCATGAGTTGTGTCGGCTTCTTGCCCAAATGGATGAAATCCAGAACGGAACGATCGAACACGTTCAGATACACAGGGGCCTCCCCATTCGCATTGTTATTGAGGCACGGCTGCTGCGGGCCCCCAGCGGTGGTGATGACATATCAAGCGCTTTCAAGTATGCCGGAGCTACGGCACATCGACCGAAAAAAAGCGAATCGCGATACCACACAACCCTGAACATGAGTTTGCAGAACTGCTTGAGCGGATCCTGCACTCTCCTGGGATCAAGCGTTAGAACACATACGTTAGCCCGACACACCCACCAAGCCGACAGTAAATAGGAGACAAACGAGCCATGGTAGATATACGCGGGGGACCACTGAAGGCCGCGCTGGACTGGTGCGAGCGGGGCTACCTTCCCGTTCCAATACCTCACCGAAGCAAGAAGCCGGTGCTGTTAGAGTGGCAGAACCTCCGTATCGATAGCTCGACTGCCCAGCAGTATTTCAATGAACCCATACAGAACATCGGGGTGCTCCTGGGTGATCAGTACGGGTCAGCGGACGCGGACTGCGACTGCCCCGAAGCGGTCTCGGCTGCGAGCAGGCTCTTACCGCCAACCGGGATGATCTTTGGCCGGGCCTCTAAACCAAGTTCTCACTTCTTTTATCGTTGCGATCCGTCTGTCCGTTCCAAAAAGTACATCGATCCGGCGGACACCCGGACTCTGTGTGAACTCCGCTGTCAAAAGATCGACGGTACAGTTGGCCTGCAGACCGTGGTGCCTCCCAGCACTCACAAGGATACCGGGGAGGCGATCCGCTTCGAGGAGGGGTTTGATCGCCAGCCAAGCAATGTGGAGGCGGTCGATCTCCAACGTGCGGTTGCAAAGGTCGCGTCAGCCGCTCTATTGGCTAAGCATTGGCCCAGCCCAGGCCACGGAAGGCATGCCTGCGAACTCGCGCTGGCTGGGGTGCTTGCGAGTGGGGGGTGGTCCTGTGAGGATGCAACTGAGTTTTTGCTCGCAACGTATACGGCTGTCCCAACGCACGACCGTTCAAAACTGAGCCGCGTCGTAGCCAGTGTTCGCGATACATTCTCCAAGCGCGCCCCTGCCGTGGAACTTACCGGCTGGCCGACTCTCGCGCAGTACGTTAGTCGGCCAATCACCCAGAAGTGCGCTTCCTGGTTAGATCTGTCTTACCGAAGTGGCAACGCGCGCGCAAAGGAGAGAAGTGTCGGGCCGACTGCGAGACTTACGTCGGAACGCGGCGAGGTTCCTGACCTTCTGTTAGCGGATTCAGATGTTCCGCCATACACCGATCAGGCAAATGCCCTGCGCATCGAAAGGTACTGCGGTCGCGACATGCGCTTCAACCACATCATGAAGCGCTGGTTTCTCTATGACGGGCGTCGCTGGCAAGCCGACTTTACAGACCAGGCGCTGGTCCGCGCCACCGATGCACTGTTGGAGTATTTGCGCCAAACGCTCAAGAGCGGCAACGACGATGCTAGGAAGCATGCCAAGACGTCTCTCGACGAACGGAAACTGCGCACGGCACTAATGTCCGCTGAGCGCCGTCTGGTAGTCCAGGTGGACCACCTCGATCAGCATCCTTTCCTTCTCAACTGTCAAAACGGAACACTCGACCTCGTGATCGGTCAACTTCACGAGCACCGGCGCGAGGACTTCATCACGAAGCTGGTGCAGTTCAACTATGCCCCGAAAGCCCGTTGCCCCCGGTTCCTGGCCTTCCTCGACCGCATCATGGGTGGTGGACCGGGTGTGTCCGAAGCTGAATTGGACCGAGCGGCCCGGCTCATCTCGTTTCTACAGAAGGCCTTTGGTCTTGCCCTCACGGGGGATGTGTCAGACGGCGTGGTGATCTGCCTCTTTGGAGTCGGCCGCAACGGCAAGACAACATTGCTGCAAGCCATCCGGCATGTTGTTCAGGAATACTCGACGCAGATCCTTGTCGAGAGCTTGATGGCCCACCAGCAGCGTGATAACAACAGTGCTGCGGATCTTGCCGATCTGCGTGGCGCTCGGTTTGTGACGACTTCCGAGGCCGAGGAGGGGCAGCGCCTAGCTGTCGGAAAACTGAAGTACCTGACCTCCCGCATGGGCAAGCTCAAGGCCGTCCGGAAATACGAGAACCCGATCGAGTTCGAGGCAACGCACAAACTATTCCTCGACGCCAATCACAAGCCTGTAGTTCGCGGTAACGAGCAGGCCATCTGGGACCGGCTGAAACCAATTCCATGCACGGTACGCATCCCCGACGATGAGGTTAATCCGGATTTGCTCGACAGGTTGAAAGAGGAAGGTCCGGGCATCCTCGCCTGGATGGTCGAAGGCTGCCGTCGCTGGAAGACGGAGGGACTCGGCAACCCGCCCGAGATTTCGGCCGCCACAGATGACTGGCAAGCCGAGTCGGACCCGACCAGTGAGTTCGTGGATGAGTGTTGCGTGGTTCGGGCGGCCGGCAATGACACAATCAGTTACCGGAAGTGGCCTTTTGTGAAAAAGACCGACTTGTGGCGACGATACTGTAAGTGGGCCGAGGACAGCGGCGAGCGACATCCGCTCCCCAAAAGCAAGTTTCAGGAACGCATTAAGTCCGTCGGTTGCATCGAAGAAACCCGCCTCATCGAAGGAACGAGCCAACGTGTTTGGTTTGGAATCCGGCTCCGAAATGGTGGCGACCCGCCATGATGCGACCGTTACAAATTACACTTTTCGACCCCAAACTTTGTAAACTTTTTAAACCCGCGCGTACGTGGAGAAACTTTACAGGAAATGACCCTCAATTCTGTAATTTGTAATGATGACAGACTGAAATCAGATCCTTCGTAAGGAACTGTGAGACTGGCCGTACCATCGAGAATCAGCCTGGAAACCCTCGCGAAACTAGAACGGTTGAAGTATGGCGGCCAGCCCATGAACCCAAAGCACGCTCCCAGAGTTCTCGTCCCCTTGCCAAGGGACGCAATCGCGAACCATGCCGTATAACCGGCGATGCGGAGCCACCGCAACGATGAACGACGATGGATGCGCACTTAGCGCTCACGCGTCAGACATCCGCTAAGGAAAGCTGCCCAGCAACCCTATTTTCCGGTGGTCAATAAACAGGCGAAAAAACATGCTTAAGCGGCGGCGTTGCTCGGCTTCACTCCGGCCTCCCGCACCGAGTTCAAATCGTTGAGGATGTTGATCCTAAAGAGGTGAATCCTTGGGACTTACGCGGAGAGGCTTCGGTGCACCGTCAGTTTCCGGCAAGCGTGCGTGAGTGCTGTCGGAGTTTGTTGATAGGGTGTCCCCAAGGGCCAGGAGGCCCTGCGATGTGATCAGGAAGCGCCCTATGGTGAGAATGTGGAGCAGGTACGGCGGCGATTTGCGGAGTGGCGAAGCACGCACGCGATGCGATCGCGGTTGCCCGGAGGAGTTGTGCGCCTGCCGCTTGTCGAAGTATAACAACTCGCTCGGTTGTTCGCGTGAATCGGTCCTGTCCCGTGACACGGGCATTATGTTCATACTCGGCAGGGAAAACATAACAGTTCCCACCCGCCCTGCTCCAGTACATGGCCACTCAGGTCCTGCGGGTGGCAGCGCTGCATAAAAGCGATATGCCTCCCGAGCACTTCAGTCACAACCACAAATGGGGATCCGCTGGCGCGGCGTATCGAGACTTGGCCGATTTTTGGAGGTAAGTTTCATGTCAGACGAACTATACGCCCGACGCTCCACCGCGTCAGCAAGCCGAAGGGGTGCATCGTACGTTACAAGACCTGACCTAATGCCCAACGTTCATTGCTCCAGGGCATCCGTGAACACCAGTTCGGGCGCATCGAGAACCTGCCCGTGCGCGCTGGACAGCCACTTCTCGACACGAGCATCAAGATAGTGCGGGTCGCGAGGCTCGGCGGCGAGAGCGGTGGCATTACCACCACCGGCGATGAGTTCGAGTTGAAGCGTGCCGTCCGCGACTTATTTAGAGACTTGGCCCGCCTGGAAGACGGCATGGTTTTAAGACTTGAGTTTAAGCGAGGCTTGCCTTGTCTACTTGAGACTTTGCAGAGCGTTGGCTCGGAGATCACGCTAGTGCGGTAGGCAGGGGAACGCCGGACGAGAATGTGCAATCTTCATTCTCAGTAAGCGCTACGCTGATAGTCCCACGGTTCTACCTGAAACTCACCAGTGTCCCCATTAGGGAACAGAATGATCGATTCTTCTGATATGGCCGACAGCCGATGCAGAGCTTGCGTAGTCGAATCTACTTGATCATCGTGCGCACCGCGTGGAAACGAATTCCACTCAGCCAAGTAGTCCGACACCCACGGACACATGGCGGGGTGTGGCACGTATACGTTGCCGCTCTCTATCTGCGGACTGACGGCGTGTGCGCGTGCTTCTTTACCGCCCTCCGGCTGGACTTCGATCAGGCCTGCTATCTCGTGCTTCAGAGTGGCAATGACGGCGGTGCCATTCGCCTTATCCTCGACCAGTTTAGCTCCCGCGTTCGGCCACTTGCGCGTCAACTCGCGAACTGCTTCCAGCGTTTCGGGAAAGTTCAACCGCTCCCGGATTTGATCCAGCAGGAAGCGGTCTGCCCCGAGCGCGGCCCATACCTGTCCAACCACGAAGTCAGAGGTGTCCAGGTCTTTGAACGCCATATCCCAACTTTGGATTTGCTGTTCAGAGACTCCCGGTAGCTCTACGGCATCCACTTGTGCCAGCGAGCCGTCGGAAAGCCTGATCGTCACGGGCGGAAGGGAAACGCCTCGCGGTCGCCAATAGCGCCACCAGTGCTCCTTTACAATACCGCCACCGGCAGGAGCTGGCCGCTGCTGCAATTGGCCGGCACTCCCGTAGGTCCCGAGACTGCGCTTGAGGCTGTCGATTTCTGTCCTGCCGAAACGTTCAGGCCATAACAGTTCACCGGGTTGCTCGCGGGGGTCGTTCCTGCCGATCCTCGTCACCTGCGTGGTGGCCTCGTACTCCGCAGGTAGGCACAGGTGGTCCCATCCGCCTTGCTCTAAAACGTGGCCGCTTAAGTCCTGCTGGTGGCAGCGCTGCATCACGATCACCTTCGCCGCTGTCCTCGGGTCGTTCAGGCGTGTGGACATCACGATATCCCACCAATCCAAAGTGTTCTTGCGCATCACGTCCGATTCCGCTTCCTGCACGTTATGTGGGTCGTCACAAACCACCCGGTCGCCGCCCTCCCCTGTTACTGTTCCGCCCACCGAAGTTGATAGGCGGTATCCGGTACGATCATTCTCAAAGCGCGCTTTGGCGTTCTGGTCGCCCGTGAGTTGAAACCGATCGCTCCAGTTCGCCCGATACCACGGAGATTCGATGAGCCGGCGGCACTTCACCGAATCGCGAATGCTCAGTGTTGCAGCGTAGCTGCTGAACAGCCAGCGCCGTTGCGGGCACCGCAACCATTCCCAACAGGGCCAGAACACCGAGACGAGCAGGCTCTTCATGTGCCGGGGCGGTACGTTGATGAGCAGATTCCGAATCTGACCGCGCGTGATCGCCTGAAGGTGATCGGTGATCGCGTCGATGTGCCAGCCCTCCACAAACGGAGTCGCGGGTTCCACCACCGGCCAAGCCAGCCGCACGAAGTCGCGCAGGTTGCGTTCGGCTAGTTCCCGGTCGATGTCATTTGCCAGGGATGGCTTTGACAGCAATCGTTCGAAGCTGGTGTAATTCTTCATCGCTCAGTTGGGACAGATCCGGCTTGGCGGCAATCTGAATGGGTGCTCCGGCCAGACCGCTATGTTCGGTGTTCATAACATCGCGATAGCCGAGTAGGTTCTTTGCTAGAAAGATCGAGGCGGCGATGTTGCCGTTGGCTGCCAGGCGAAACAGGCTGCGCCGAACTGACACCCGGCCCTTTGCTTTGGCGCGGTCCATGGCCTCACCCACCTGCTTGACCTGGCGCCGGCGTTCAATGGTGCGGGTACTAACGCTGAAGAAGGCCGCGACTTCCTCATCGGTGCATTGCATCGCATACAGCTTCTCCAGTTCAGTCAGGTCGATCTTCACTACAGGACGCGCCATTGATCACTCCTCCTTTTTCGAGTAAGCGCAGCTCGGCGCTCCAGTCCGACAGGGCCAGGCACAAGCCTTCCAGGTCGGGATGCCCGCCAAGGATCAGCGACTCGGTTTCCGCGATCTCGCGGCGGCATCGTTCGATTCATGCTGCGACACCCACTCTCGCCGCTTTGACCTGCTCCAATGTGCGGCCGTCCGCCTCCAGCGTGGCTTGCTGGCCGGTGAAGTCCTGCCAGCGTTTAACGATTACGTCACAGTAGTGCGGATCGAGTTCAACAACCCTCGCCTCTCGCCCAGTCTTTGCGCAGGCAATTAGCGTAGATCCTGAACCGCCAAACGTATCCAGCACGAGGTCGCCTTCCTTGGTGGAGTTGCTCAACGCCCGGTTAATGAGCTCTACTGGCTTCATCGTTGGATGTTCAGTGCTGCGAGACGGGCGATTGATGTCCCATACGGTCGTCTGTGTACGATCACCGTGCCAGGAGTGCGCCGCACCTGCCTGCCATCCGTAGAGGATCGGCTCATGCTTCCAATGGTAGTCTTGCCGCCCCATTACCAAAGAGTTCTTGTTCCAGATCAGACATTGCTTCATCTCGAATCCGGCTTCAATGAAAGCCCCGCGAAAGTTAAATCCCTCGCTATCGGAATGACAGATGTAGGCCGCCGCACCTGGCTTGGTCGAGGTAGCGATGGCAGTGAATGCGTCCACCAGGAACTGACGAAAATGGACATCGCTCTTTTTGTCGTTCTGAATTTTAAGCGCGTCCTTAGTCTTTCCAACGTAATCCACGTTGTACGGCGGATCGGTGAAGACCATGTCTGCCTTCAAACCAGCCATTAACCGTTCGACGTCCGTTATCACGGTCGCATCGCCGCATAAAAGCCGATGCTTCCCCAGCAGCCAAAGATCGCCAGGTTCGGTGATCGCAAAATCCATCACAGCCGGCGCGTCGTCCTCGTCCGTCAGCCCCTCGGTCTTCTCCGCTAGAAACGCTGCCAGTTCATCATCATCGAAGCCGGTAAGGCCCAGGTCGAAATCAAGGCCCTGAAGCTCTTCTAGTTCGAGTCCGAGAAGCTCCAGATCCCAGTCGGTTTCCTCATGGCTGCGATTGTCCATCAACCGGTAGGCTTTGACCTGAGCCGGGGTCAGGTTATCGGCAACGTGGACAGGCACCTCCTGAAGCCGCAGCTTCTTCGCCGCGAGCAGGCGGGTGTGACCACAGATAATCACGCCGTCCTTATCGACAACGATGCTCTGCCGCCACCCAAACTCCTGAATGCTTGCAGCGACTTTATCGATGGCGCCTTCTGGTATTTTGCGGCTATTGCGGACGTAAGGAATCGGCTTGACAATGGGCCACCAGCACACCTTCAGATCGTTCATCCTACACCTGCTCGGAGTGAATTTGGATCTTTCGGAGGGTGCGCTTTGCGCTGGCCTGTCGAACCGAACCTAACTTTACTCTACGCCGCTCTAGAGCATTTGTCTATGCTTATGTCTTTAACGCTCGGGCCGAGATCGCTACTTCCATTTCGTGTTCAGTTCGCTTTCATCAACACCGTTGTTTCAAGGCTCTTCACAGTTCGCCTCGCAATTCATTTCAAAGCTTCTAAGAGCTTCAGTCCGGGTGGTGAGGCTCTGAGCGAGCACAAAGAGGGCTTTGACCCCCTGCGTGCTCACTCGATTGAAGTACGCCCGGTATGGAGCCGGCCCGTCGCTTCGCACCATGGACTTAGGCACTGCGATTACTCGCAGCTTCTTGGCGTCCACGCGCCAGCATCTCTGCTTGCCCACTTGTTTACCAGCAGCCGGTGATGTTCCGTGCTTCTGCGCGCCAGCTTTCGACCAGCGCGGCTGGATAGCCTAACGGATCGGGCAAGGGGTCCACCACCCAGTTTTCCCAGCTCCTATGACCTGCCTCGTTAGGCAGGGCGGTTGCTGGTTCGTCCAGGAAAGCAAACATCCTGAATGGCTATGAAGCTACGCCCGGCAATGCGACGGATTTTAGTCCTTCCACGCCCGTATTCCTCAATATCAGCGAGCTTCAAGATGCTCCCCTTCGACATCCGGCGTCCCTCGCGGAACGCACAACCAAGCCTGAGCAAACTACAACGCCAGTCAAATAACACGAAAGCGTTGACCGCTACCAACAGATTTGGTTGTTTTAGGATCTTTCGGAGGGTGCGCTTTGCGCTGGCCTGTCGAACTGGTCCTGTTTCCTTTATACGCCGGTTTGAACCAGATGTCTACTTTTATAAAACATTCTCAGCCTGCATTGTATTGGCTGAGCTCCATCATTCCAAGGCTGTGATACCAGCTAACGAATCGCGCTGTGTCGCGGGGAAGTCTCGCCCTGAAGAGTAGCTTGCTTCCGGGCCGGTCATTCTCTAACCTGTGACCGATGAAGATAGTTGGCTACGTTCGTGTTTCGACAGATAAGCAAGCGGAGAGAGGCGTCTCGCTCGAAGCCCAGGCGGAGAAGATTCGCGCCATGGCCGTGGTCCACAGCGCCGAGTTGACGGACATCATCGTCGATGGAGGCGAGTCCGCCAAGAGCTTGCAGCGGCCCGGCATGACTCGATTGCTCGCCATGGTAGATGCGCGACAAGTCCAAACGGTGATCGTGGCCAAACTCGACCGACTCACCAGAAGCGTGAAGGACCTGTGCGAATTGCTGGAGCGGTTCGAGCGACGTGGGGTGGCGCTGATTTCGGTTGCCGAATCGCTGGACACTGGTTCAGCGGCAGGACGATTGGTGTTGAACATCATGACGGCGGTGAGCCAGTGGGAGCGCGAAGCGATCGGTGAGCGTACGCGGGACGCTATGAGCCACAAGCGCAGCCAAGGCGAGCGGGTGGGTAATATCCAGTTCGGTTACCGCCTTTGCGGGGACGGCAAGCACGTTGAACCCGATCCGGCCGAGCAGGCTGTTCTGAGTGAAATCCGACGCCTGCGACAGAGCGGCAAGACGTTGCGGGGGATTGCCGCCGCGCTCAACCACCGAGGGCTGAGGACCCGGCGTGGCTCTGCCTGGAGGCTGGAGCACGTGGCACGAATTAACAAGCAAGCCGCTGCCTCCCTCTGATCCAGGAACCTCTGGTTCTCGGAAGTGCGTCGTAGTTTTGCGGAGCGCTCCCTGTATTGGCGGTTCTTGTAAGTCTCAAGAAATTAGACGCTTACGGCCGAGCCAGTGCGAATTCGGTACTTTTTCGGTACCATTTCGACGAAAAAATCAAGTTTATGGCCCGGCACGGCTACTCCTCAAGCCGCACTCCAGACCCTCGCCGGATTCGGGAGTCCCTGTCGGGCACGGGATCTATGCCCACCTGCGTCCTCAAAACCTCACTGAGGGCCGTTTCTGCGCCAAGAAAAGGCATTCTGGGCCGAGCCGAGCCGGAACATTTACAACTTGAAACGGTTTACGCGCTAACTGGTCGCTCGTGCAGTGACGTGACGGGTCGGTCACGTCACTTAAGCCCCCGCGATCCTGGTCTGAAGCAGAAAAGCCGCCCCGGCGTGGGCCGGAGCGGCGTGTTGGAAGGGCAGCGCGGAACTGTTTACTTCGCGATCTTGTACGTGCGTTCCCCGTCGGCACTCTTCGAAGACTCGATGCTGAACCCCCCTTTGCTGCCCAAGATGCTCACGAACCCGCGAACCGTG
>JBBSEX010000058.1:0-14412 GCA_038239345.1 Bryobacterales bacterium | reverse complement strand
GCGGATTTGAGAGAATTCTCAAGCAACCGCACCGTATCGCTTGCAGCCTTCTGCCTTGCCTCTTCCGCCTTTAAATGGGAGGCCGCCTCCTCGACAACACGGTCAGAGACGTTCTTGTTGTCTGCGTTGAGAATCCTTGCCCGCTCATAAGCTGAGCGTGCCGCGGCAGTTGACGCTGTGCTCGCGCTGAGTTCGGACTGGAAAGTCGCCAACTGACTTGTCAACGTTATGCGTTCGGTTGGCACGATCCGTGGCTCAATCGCGCCAACTGCGGCGCCGTCCAAAAGATGTTCACCGATGCTCGGCCAATCGCGTCCGGGAGCGAAATGAAGCGTGCCGGAAATCGGTGCGCGAAGAGTAAAAGACCTTGAGGGATCCTCTTCAAGCCGACCGTACGCAACAATCTCCGACTGCCTCGTCTCCGCTTCGAGCAGTTTCGTTCGAAGCCCGATTCGAATTTGCGTTTCAGGTTCCAGGCGAAGAAGAGGGTCACCCTCAGGCGTCTTTGAGACCCGGTCCTGAGCCTTACTCGCAGAGTTCGGCGCGTCATCCTTATCTTTTCTCCGGTTGCATGCAAGTCCGAGAGCTACGACCGCTAGCAGTATTCCGACAAGCCAAAGGCGGGATCGTCTTTGCAACATCACCGAATCGCGCCTTTGCGGGGGCTTACAATCTCGGGATCGGGAACGCTCAGCGCAGCTTCCAACGGTTGTTGCATTGCATCCTCCAGAGCGGCCTTCGCGGTATAGACGCGAGTCAGCGCGTCCAGCCGCGCTCTTGCCGCCGCAGCGCTCTGAAGTCTGACCGTTCCAAGCGCAAGTCGATCCGCCTCGCCGGCAGCTAAGGCCCGCCGGGCAGCTTCCTCCCGCTGTCGCTGCACAGTGACGAGCCGCTCACTCGCCTGCCTCCACTCGGCAAGTGCTGCCCAGTACTGCGCGAGCGCCTTTTCCATCTGCCCAATCACCTGGGATTGGAGAGCCTCGAATCGCTCCCCAGCCTGACGGCGCTGCGCTACCGCCACTGCAATCGGGCCCTGATTTCGGCTAAAAAGAGGAATCGACTGAAGAGAGCCGCTAAGTATGTAACGGGCAAATCCCTCCTCGAACGTGTATCCGGGGGTGAGCTGAATATCCGGATATTGCCGGGCGATCTCCAGATGGAGCCCTGCCTCGGTAGCGGCGTACTCAGCAAGTATTGTCCGGATGTCTGCCCGATGAAGAAGGCCGGTGTGTTGAATCTTCTCGAGGGGCAGAGCTTCTTCCGCTGGTGGCATCTCTAACGTACTTGATTCGATCTCCACCCCTTCAAGTGCGGAAACCGGGAGCCCGGCTGCGGCGGCAAGAGCTGCGCGCGTCGAAGCCATATCTCCCACGGCGGTCTGAAGGGCCGCTTGACTCGTGATGAGATCTACTCTGTAAATATCAAGCTCAGGGCGCGCGGCTTCCCCCACTTCGAGACGTTTGTCAAAAATCGAGACAATCTCAGACCGGATGCTCTCCTCCGCTTGAAGCAAGTCCCGCCTCCGCGCGGCGAGGAGATGATCGTAAAACGCGGAGCGAATTCGGCCGCGAAGCAACCAACCGGCTTCCGAAAGCGCCACCCGTGCCGCTTCAGCCTGTTTCTCCGCCTGAAGAATCCGCAAGCCCCTTTTCCCCGCTCTCTCAATCGTGAAGCTCGGAAGCACGCTATAGATGAGCGCGGACTCCGGGTTCCTGTTGTACCCAATGTCCAACCCGAGCGAAGGGTTTATCCGTGCACCGGCTGCCCGAATCCCCGCCTCGGCTACTGCAATCTGGGAACGAGAAATTTCAAGCTCAGCATTGTAGAAGTAGCCGATAAGCGTCAGCGTCCGGAGGTCGAGCACTGGCGGCGGCCAGACTGAAGCTGTACGGCCAGTGCTGCGTTCAACAAAGGACTGGAGTTCCGGATCGCGAAGCGTTCGCGATAGGTACTGCCCTTCGAGCTGGGGCGGGTTTAGCGGCCGGGGATGGTACTTCGCGCATCCCGCAACGAGCAGCCAAGCGCACGTCCCAAGCACCCCGATGAAACGAGAGCACTCCACTCTTCCAGTCTGGCAAGCGGCTCCTGACGCCAGCCTGACGCGAAGATTACGATTTCGTCACGTTCGGGAGCGTCAGCCGCACAGTAGTTCCTCTCCCGGCTTCGCTTTGAATCTCGGCCTCGCCCCCATGAACGGAAGCAATACTTCGCACAATCGCAAGCCCTAACCCAAACCCACCGGAGTTCCGAGACCGTGCTCCATCTGGGCGATAAAACCGATCGAAAATATGCGGCAAATGCTCAGCGGGAATGCCAACACCGTTATCTGCCACCTCTACCCGGACGCCGTGGCCCTCCCTATAAGCTCGCAACGCGATGCAGCCTTCCGGGGGCGTGTGAGCAACAGCATTTGAAACAAGGTTCCCAAGTGCTCGCTGAAAGAGCATCCGGTCAATGTCAGCAGCCACCGGCAGGGGTACTTCCGTATGAATGTCAACCCCTTTCTCCTCAGCCGCAGCTTCGTAGAATTCCTTTATGGTTTGAAGTTCCTGCCCGAGATCCAACGTCTCCCTCTTGAGCAACATCTCGGGGCTCTCGGCCCGCGCAAGAAAGAGTAAGCTGTCAATAATTCTTGATAGCCGTTCATACTCCTCTAAGCTGGAACTCACGATTTCCCGGTAATCATCCGCCGAGCGAGAGCGGCTAAGAGCGACCTCTGCCTCCCCTTGCAAGTTGTTCAGCGGTGTGCGCAACTCGTGGGCAATGTTGGCTGAGAATCGCGAAAGCCGCTCAAACGACCCCTCCAGCCGCCCAAGCATCTCATTGAACGTCCCGGCCAGAGCACGAAGTTCGGCAGGCAGTCCCTCCACCGAGAGGCGCTCTCCAAGAGTGCCCGATTCAATAGTCGCAGCCTTAGCCGCCATGCTCGTCACAGGGAGCATACCGCGATAGGCAATCTGATACCCGGCAAACAAGCTTGCGAGCAGCGCAGCCGTGAGCACTAGCGCAAGAATTCGAATGGATTTTCGCACCACTGCCTCATCCCCGCTCCGATCGACCGCAATCTGGAGAATCTGTTTACCGCCTTCGTGCGGCCGTTCGACCTCGGTCGAAACAACCCGAAAGAGTTGACCGGTTGGTGAGCGAACATCACGTCCGAATTTGACATCCCCCGATGCCTTAGGCGTAGCCGGGAATAACCCTGATGGCAAGCGGTCCTTCATCCCCGGTGTCTCTGTCAGAGTCCTCCCGGTTTCATCGACGATACGGGCGAAGCTTTGCGGGGTGCTTATCCCCTGCCATTCGGATTCGACTTCCCAACGAAGTTCCCGCGACTTCAGCTTGCCACCTGCAATAAGCTTGCTCAAGACATGGGCGCGCTCCACCAAGAATTGGTCGTCTTCCTCTTCAAGGCTACTAACGAGATTCCAATGAATCAGGATCGTGCAGACGAGCACAAGGGCAAATGCTGAACCGGCGTAAAGCGCAGTGAGACGACCGGCCAGAGACCACGTCCGGCCGATGTGTTTACCTGCGGTCTTCAAGGACATAGCCGACGCCACGCACCGTGTGCAGGAGCTTATTCTCAAAAGGATCGTCCATCTTCGAGCGCAAGCGCCGCACGTGAACGTCCACCACGTTCGTATCGCTATCGAAATTCATGTCCCAAACTTGCTCGGCAATCAGAATTCGACCCAGCACCTCCCCGGCACGGCGCGACAACAACGACAGCAGCAGAAATTCCTTCGGCGTGAGGTCCAACCGCCGCCCGCCTCGAGTGACCTTACGAGAAACGATATCGATTTCCAGATCGGCGATTGCAAGCTTGTCCGATTGCCGGATCGCAGATCGCCGGAGGATCGTCTGGATCCTCGCAAGGAGCTCCGAAAACGCAAACGGCTTCACCAAATAATCGTCCGCCCCAAGGCCGAGTCCCTTCACCCGGTCGAGAACGCTGTCCCGAGCTGTCAAAAAAATAACAGGCGTTTGCTTTCCGGACTCACGAAGGTTACGCATCACCGACCAGCCATCCAGGCCAGGAAGCATAACGTCGAGAACCACCAGGTCGTAAGCGCCGGTACCTGCCAAATACACGCCCTCGTGTCCGCTAGAACTCACGTCCACAGCAAACCCGTTCTCGCCAAGCCCCTTCTTCAGGTACGACGCTGTTTTTTTCTCGTCTTCGATGATCAGCAGCTTCATTGCCCCACCTAGAAATAGCATTTCATAGAACGTTGCGCGAAGAAGCAGTTAAACCCGCCCGTTTGTTGGGCTTCAGCCGTCGCAAAATGGCCCGAATGGCTGTGAGGAAGCAATTACGGCTAAAGACCTGTAGGGAAGCTCCCGCAGAAAGTCGCGGATCTCATCCCGAATGCTACGGAACACCGCTATGCGGTTCACTATCCCGAGTATTGAGAGCAATGCTTTGGTCGCGGTTAGAGGTCCCCGCAATGGGCTCTATTCCGCCGTCATTCGACTCTGGTCCGCTCCTTCACTCGAAGATCCCCCAACACTTTACCCCGTATGGCAGGAGGGATCCGAGTTTATGTCGGTTTGAGGCGGATGAAGCTGCAGCGTGGTTCTCTAGGAAGTGAATCAGGCCGTCCAGCTTAATGAGGATGTTGGTACGCTCGCAAAATTTATCTTTCGAGTAATTCACCCGGCCTGGCCGACGATTGGTTGCGTAGCTCGCCGAGACTGCCTTCAAGCGGACCGTGTCCTCTGCAAGGCAGAAATTCTGCAGCTTGAAATTGGCGCGCCTGCTGAAGCTCCACGCGGGTTCAATTATATGATCGCCGAAATTTACGTGGAGGATGGGGACGCACCTGTCGCGGACTGGAGTAAGACCTACCGATCAGGATGTCGAGAGCGCCGGAAGCCGGGCCACGCTGATCCCGGCCGTGATTCTGGACGCACCTATAGAAATCGGCCCTCCTTTGATGTAAACCAACTCGGAAGCAACCAACCCGCACGCCTATCACTACCGGGAGATGCCGGCTGACTCGTGGTTCCCCGAAATTAATCCCACTCTCGGGCTGCTCATCCTGCTCGTCGAATGAATAACCAAATCCCCGTACCGACCGGATCCAGGAGGTGTTGCCGGACTTCGATTCCAGCTTCTGCCGCAGCCTCAGAATGTAAACGTCAACCGTACGATCTGTGATGGCCCGATTGTAGCCCCAGATCGCGTTCAGTAGTTGCTCGCGGCTGAACACGACCCGTGGTCGCGCCATCAGGAATTGCAGCATCCGGAACTCAGTGGCAGTCAAGGCCACCTCGGCCCCATCGACACGCACCTGACATGCATCGCAATCGAGTTCAAGAACGCCCGACCGCATCATCTTGGGAGCGGCCCCGAGCGTCCGAAGCTGGTTCTTCACGCGCGCAATGAGCTCGCGGACAAAGAAAGGCTTGACGATGTAGTCGTTGGCGCCTAACTCCAATCCGACGATGCGGTCTGTCTCGGAAGCGCACGCAGTCAGAAAAATGACCGGAACGCCGGCCAGATCGGAGTGGGAACGAATCGCGCGGCAGATATCCAGACCGTCCGAGTCCGGAAGCATGATATCAAGCAGGATGAGATCGGGCTTTTCACGGCGGAACAGATCGACCGCTCCCTTGCCGGTCTGCGATCCGGCAAACACAAAACCTTCTTTCTCCAGGTTGTATTTGAGAAGGTGGAAAAGATCGGCATCGTCTTCTATGAGAACTACTTTTTTCTGCATGCGAGTCCGGCTGCTTCCAAAATATACTCCACGTGTTACATCTCCATGACAGACAGGACCGTTGATGGAGCGGGGGGGTGCACAGGGCCGTAAGCGCTCAAGTCCTTGGCGGCGGGAAGTGTAAACGAAAAAGTAGATCCAACGTTCAGCTCGCTTTGGACGCTTACATCCCCGCCTTGCGCTTTAACGAGATGCTTAACGATGGCTAAGCCGAGGCCGGTGCCGCCCAGTTCGCGCGAGCGCGCTTTGTCCACGCGGTAGAAGCGTTCGAAAAGACGAGGCAGATCCTCGGCTGGAACACCCCCGCCAGTGTCTCGCACGTAAAATTCAACTGATCCAGGACCGCTGCCGGACCCGTGCGCGCCCAGCCAAATGGAACCGTTTACGGGCGTGTATTTGATTGCATTATCCATGAGATTACTGAGAATGTGGTGGACGGCTTCAGGATCGCAGTACACGTTTAAATCGGAAGGGGGCGCTTCGATGTAGATATGAATCCCTTTCTTTTCGAGCATCGGCCGCATGGAATCGAAGTTTTCGTGTAGCAGGGCGGCAGCCGGAAAAACTCCGAACTGAAATTTCTGCGTGCGCAACTCTATGCGCGAGAGCGTCAGGATGTCCGCGATCAGCCGGCCTAGACGTTCGGCGTTTTGCCGGATGATGCCGAGGAACTTGACGTTGCAATCAGGATCTTCCAGGGCTCCATCGAGAAGGGTTTCGGTATAACCCTGTATCGAGGCGAGCGGCGTCCGAAGCTCATGGGAAACATTGATCACAAAGTCTTTGCGAACCTGTTCCAACTTCTTCAGCTCCACTTGCTCCCGTTGTAGCTCCGCAAACATGCCCTGTAGTTTCTCGCCGGTCTCATTCAGCTTGGCGCTGAGAGTGCCGATTTCATCCCGTGAGGTGTCGCGCAAGCGGCTATGGAAGTCCCCTCGCGCGAGTCCACCGGCAAACTCGATTACGACGCCGAGGCGGCGCGAGTAATAGCGGGAGAGGAAGACCGCGATCAGCAACGCGGGAAAGAAGGCGATCAGAGCGGACAGCAAGACCTGTTGCCGTATACCCGAAACTTGCGCCTGAATTTCGTGCATAGGGACAGCCAGACGTAAGGCGCCAGCACTATAGGGCACTGCCACATACAGGAATCGTATGCCCAGAGTAGAACTGGTTCGAATATCGGAGCCGCGTACGCCATTCAAAGCGGAAACAAACTCGGGCCGGTTCCTGTGGTTCTCCATCTTTTCGGAGGCGGCATCAGAATCGGCCAAAACCCGCCCATTCGGATCAATCATTGTGATCCTTCCACCGGCGGCGCGCGAGAGCTGCCGGACGTCATCCGCCAGTTGCCGTTGCGGGAGTAGGTCCAGCATGCGGCATTTCTCATCCAACTCACGGTTCAACATGCGGACGTAGCTTGACTCCGCCATGCGAGTGGTGAGGAAATCCATCGCGACCAACGCGACCACCAGGACACTGACGATTGCGAGCACCAACTTGGCGAGGATGCGTTTGGTCAAGGGAATGATCCTGTTTCGAGATTAACTCAAGATTCACGTTACAACGCCCCGTTCACGCAACTGTCATCGGATTGTAATAGCCGTGCCCTAGCGTGGAGTTGATGAAACATTTGACTCGTTGGAGCACGCTTTTCGCAGCATTGTGTCTGTGGCCGGTTTACAGCCAAGTGGAAACTGGACGAATTGTGGGACTGGTTACCGACTCAACCGGCGCGGTGATCCCGAACGCCACTGTTACAGTTAAGAACCCAAAGACGGGCGACCAGCGGACAGCGCAGTCCAATGACACGGGCTACTACATCGTCACTAATCTGCTGCCAGCTACCTATTCGGTGATTGCAAAGACACAAGGCCTGGGCCCGACCGAGTACTCGGAAATAAGGCTGGCGGTAGGCCAGGAGCGCACCCTAAACCTGATCCTACAGCCCGCCAGCTTGACCCAGGAAGTAACTGTTTCGGGCGGTGAACTCACAACAATCGATACCAGTTCGGCGCGAATGGGGGCGAACGTCAATGAACGAGAGGTGGCCAGCCTGCCGCTAAACGGACGCCAGGTGTCTCAGCTGTATTTGCTCGCGCCAGGGGCTCAAACAGCGGGCAGCGGCTCTTTCGACAACATCCGGTTCAGCGGCCGCGCTAACGAACAAAACGAGATTCGCATCGATGGAGTTGAGGCAACCTCGGTCCTGGATTCCTCGCCGGGCAATTTGAACGGCGAGACTTCAACCGGTTTCCGCTTACAGTCCAGCCTGGAGACCATTCAGGAGTTTCGAGTGGAATCCAGCAACTATCCGGCGGAGTTCGGCACGGGGACAGGCGGCCAGATCAGCGTGGTCACGAAGTCGGGCGGCAATGAATTTCATGGGGCGCTGTTCGAATACTTACGTAACGACAAGTTGGATGCCAGAAATTTCTTCGACGGCTCAACGAAGTCTCCCCTGAGACTGAACCAATTCGGCGGATCGGTAGGCGGGCCGATCATCAAAAACAAAATGTTCTTCTTCGCGGATTACGAAGGATTACGGCAAAGTGCTGGAATCAATCTAATCGCTACGGTGCCCAGTCTTTCCGCGCGTGCCCGCGCTGTGCCCTCCATCGCGTCTGTGCTGAACACGTTTCCGGTGGGGCAGCGAGCGACCTCAAATCCCGATCTGGACGTGGCACAACTGAACACGGCTTCCAGGTTGACCGAAAACTACGGGAACATACGGTTCGACTATCGTTTCAACGACAAATACACCATGTACGCCCGTTATTTCCGGGACCAGGGGATTTCGGATTCGCCGATCGATGGAACATCCGTGAGCGGCAGCCGTTTTCTGATCACCGCGGTTCCGCAGAACGGGCTTCTGGACCTGACCCAGGTGCTTGCTCCGACAATCATCAACGAAACCAAGTTAGCCTTCAATGGGGCCAAGACACGCGCCAGCGGTTTTGCTCCGCCCATTCCCGGGGTGCCCAACGCTTCGGCCATTTCCGTGGACTTTACGGGCAATGCGACCATCCCTGGAATCGGGGGACAGATCAGCTCGGCGGGCGCGGCTCGCCTGGGCGGATTGGTTCGTTCCAACAGTACCCAGAATGGGCGCGGCCAGCCCTACACCAATTACAGTCTGTCCTTTGTCGACAGCTTGAGTTGGATTAAAGGAAACCATAACTATAAATTCGGCGGCGAAGCGCGGCCTCTACGGATCTACACGGACCGACTGGGCGGGACAACGTACACCTACGCCAACCTGAACGATCTCCTGGTGAACAACCCGACGCAAACCAGCTTTCTGGGTGACGTCAGCACTCCCAGCCCTTTCAACGGAGGCGCAACGGGTATCCGCGAGGCGAAGCAATATTACCTGATCGGGTATGCGCAAGATGAATGGAAGATCCGGCCGAATTTTACGATGAGCTACGGCCTGCGCTATGAGTATTACTCGGTGCTGCACGAAGCGCGCAACCTGGCAGTGATCGTGGATGCAGTCACCGGGCAATTCCGCGATCCGAAGACCACCGATTTCTATCAGAGTTCCAAACTGAACTTTGGTCCGAGGCTGGCTTTCACCTGGTCGCCCCAGCGATTGGGCAACAAGACGGTGTTTCGCGTGGGAGCCGGTTACTACTACGGACCCGGCCAAACCGAAGATCAGATTCAGCCGATTGAAAGCGATCGCGTCAGCAAGGTTCTGACCGGCGCGGCCGCCGTCTTTCCAGTCGATCCGGCACAGATTATCGCCAACTTCAATATCAACGATCCCAACCTTGGCTACCAGCCGCGGGTGTACCCGACCGATTCCTATACGATCCCGGAGAAGATTCTCTCCTACACCGCATCCGTCCAGCATGAGCTGCCCGGCAAAGCGATCCTGACGGTGGCTTATGTAGGGAGACAGGGCCGCAACTTATTTTTGAGAGGGTGGACGAATCGCATCATCGGCACAGGCATGAACCCCGCCACTGGGGCGGCCATTCCGATTCTGCAGTTCGGCAACCGGCTGGCTCAAATGGATTTCAAGACCAGCGGAGGAACGGACCATTACGACTCCATGCAGACCACTTTGAATCGCCGTTTCAGCTCGGGCCTGACGTTTGGATCGCAGTGGACCTGGAGCCACAGCATCGGGAATACCGGGGGATCCAATGAAGCGAACACGACGCAGGACCCCACCAACTTCGCCCTGGACCGCGGCAACAACAATTTCGACGTTCGCCACAGCGTGAACGTGACGGCGCTGTACGAGCTACCCTACGGCGCAGGCAGAAAGTTTGGAAGCGATGCAACCCCGATTGTGAAGGCGATTTTGGGCGGATGGCAAGCCGGCGAGGTCTGGAACTTCAATTCAGGCCTACCCTTCGAGGTGCGCGTGACCCGGCCGGATATCGTGTATCGGGATACCCGCAGTAACAGCTTCGTGGCGAGCCCGATTGTAGTGAATGGGACGCCGGTAACCGTGCCAGTCATCAACGTTCCTGGGGGAGGAAATTTCCGCAATTTTCGCCGTCCGGACTATGTCGGAGTCGATCCTTTTCTGCATACGGGAGACGGCCGGTATTTTCTTAACCCATCTGCTTTTGCAATCCCCGCTCCAGGCCGAATTGGCAACCTGGGTCGAAACGCGCTGCATGGCCCGATCCTTTCACAGTTCGACCTGACGATGCAAAAGCAATTCCCGATTCGAGAGCGCATACGCTTCGAGTTTCGAGCGGAAGTCTATAACGTATTCAACCGTGCGAATTTTGCGAACCCTCCCGTGCAACTCAACCAGTCGCTCGGCACGGGGGCCAATCAATTACAGCCGGGTCAGGCTTTCACCGCGGCATCGGGCGGCGGTGCGTTCGGGGTATTTAGTTCGACGGTGGAGAAGGCTGTGGGGTTGGGAACGGCAAGGCAGATCCAGTTGTCGCTGCGCCTGATGTTCTAAATGCCGAGGGGAATGGTTTTCGTTCTATGCTGCGCAGGGTGGAGTACCACGATCGATTTGAGCGCGACGTCTCTTTCCCAACGCCTTAACGAAAAGGGAAAGCAAGCCGTGGAGAAAGGCGATTTACCGGCGGCCAAGAACGCATTCCTGGTCGCCATCCGTGAGGCGAAATCCTCGAAAGATAGCGAATCTCTCGCGGTTAGTCTGACAAATCTCGGCCAAGTCTACATGGAAATGAAGATGTACGAGAGAGCGGAAGTGACCCTGAAGCGCGCTGAGCGGGAGTGGACGCTGGCGAAAGGAGCAAGCGATATCAACCTGGCCGTCGTATGGCGGCTGAGAGGCATATTGTGTGAAGCCGAAAAGAATTTTAAATGCGGAGAAGAATATTACAGGCGGGCCTTGGCTGGGAATATAGCGGGATTTGGCCCCAGCCATCCCCATGTGGCGCTTAGCCTCTCGGATCTGGCTATCGCGCTTGGCCGGTCAAGCCGGTTAGAAGAAGCTAGAGAATTGCTTGAGCGAGCGCTCGGCATCGATGAACAACATTTTGGGGAAGAGAGCGAGCGAGTTGCAACGGATCTGCACAATCTCGGGTCGATCCTTTGGATGAAACAGGAGTTCGGCAAGGCGGAACCGGTGTATCGCAAGGCTCTTAAAATACGGGCGCAAAAACTTGGGACGAGCGACTCGGACACCGCGCTCACGATGAGTAATCTCGCGGTCACGCTTGAGCAGATGAAGCGATGGCCTGAAGCGGAGTCGTTGTACCGGGAAGCGATTGCTGTGGACGGTCGCGCGTTCGGGGGTCGATCGGAGCGTGTCCGTGCAGATATAAGCAACCTCAACCGGGTACTTCGAGCACAGGGCAAGGCCGCCAAGAGCACCTGGACAAAGAACCGACAAAAGTAAACTCGCTAAACGCGCCATGTATTTGACCAAAAGCGGCAAAGTGAAATGGGCAAAATATGTTACGGGGACCTGGCTATGCTGTTTTTCGCGCAGCCGACCTCGTTTGGGTGGCAGCCTCTTTGCGTTCTGAATCGGTGGATGCCTGCGTATCCCCGCTCAGGGGTGTTTCTCGGGTTTTTGACCCTACTTGGCTTAGAGCCGCTCGGACGCGACCGACAGATTCTTTCGCCGAAGCCAACAACTAAACGCCTTCCCGCTTTCTTGGACTTCATCACTATCCTCTCCGTATCTGGTTTTGCACTTGCTCGAATGGTCGAGCAATTCATGCGAGGTCTCCTATTTTAATCGATTATGCGAGACCGGCTTCGCGACGTGTGAGCGCTGCAACGCGGGTGTTACCCAATCTCCTGGAACTCGAATTCTAAAGGACTCGACGGAACAGCCAGAACAGGCTGCCGGACAGCGCAATCGAAACCGGCAGGGTAAGAACCCACGCCAACGCGATGTTGCGAAGAGTGGACCATTGCAGACCCGATTGGTTCGCGGCCATCGTGCCGGCAACCCCGGATGTCAGCACATGTGTGGTGCTCACCGGCATTCCGAAGCCGTCCGCCCCCAGAATGGTAGCCATGGCAACTGCTTCGGAAACAGCGCCCTGTGCGTACGTGAGGTGTTGTTTGCCGATGCGCTCACCAACCGTAACAACGATTCGCTTCCAGCCCACCATGGTGCCTAGTCCGAGCGCCAGAGCCACCGCTACCTTCACCCAGACTGGAATAAACTTGGTCGCCCGGTCGAGTTCGTGTTTGTAGTTGGCAATCGCCGCCCGATCCGAATCGCGGAAGCTCATCAACTTATGTTTATCGATCACACGAAAGGCTTCGCTCGCGAGATACATGTCATTGCGAACATTTCCCGTTAGTTCAGTGGGGATTCGCGCCAAGGTAGGGTAGCTCTCCACCTGTTTTTTCACGCTCTCGATATTGGCTCGAAGCGCGGGCAGGGTAGCGGGTAACAATTTCCCGCTCGCGATAAAGCGTTCTATTTCCCGTTTGGAATCAGCCGGTGCCGTTATTTGGCCGTTTTCGTAAGTCGCCAGCGCGCGCTGTGTAGTCTCGGACACCGCGACAAAAGAGCGGAGTTCACTGTCTCCCACGGCATGATTTAACGCGTACACTGTTGGAACTGTGCCGACCAGAATGAGCATAATGAGGCCCATGCCTTTCTGGCCGTCGTTGGACCCGTGGGCGAAGCTCACCCCGGTGCACGTGGTGACCAGCAAACCACGAATCCAAAAAGGCGGCGGCTCTTGATTCTGTGGCTGTGAGTAGAGCTTGGGAGCCGGGATGAATCTCTTCAGGATCAGAAGCAACAGCCCCGAAGAAATGAAGCCCACGATGGGCGAGAGTACCAGGCTCTTGAGCACTCCAGTGGCCTGGCTCCAATCGACCCCGCTGGTTCCCGTGTGTTGCGGCGCCATTAGCTGATTCATCAAGCCAACTCCGATGATGGACCCGATGAGCGTGTGAGAACTGGAGTTGGGAATTCCGAAATACCAAGTTCCCAAATTCCAGGTAATTGCGGCGGCCAGTAGCGCAAAAACCATTGCATACCCCGCTTTGGTGCCGACCTGAAGAATGAGTTCAACGGGAAGAAGCGAAATGATCCCAAAGGCCACTGCGCCGCTCGACGTCAGTACTCCAATCAGATTCCACACGCCGGACCAGATCACGGCAAAGTTGGGTTCCAGAGAATTCGTGTAGATGACAGTGGCCACCGCGTTAGCCGTGTCATGAAAGCCGTTGACGAACTCGAAACCGAGCGCAATGGCCAGTGCGAGCCCGAGTAGAACAAACTCGAATACATACGTGGAACGAACCTGCGAAAGATCGGTAGCCAGCCGCCAGGCTACGTACGCAGCTCCCGACGCCAGAACTGCCATAAAGGCAACAATGCTGATACGGCTCTGGCGGCGCGCTCCTTTTGGTCGCAATGTAGCCGCCGGAGCGCTCATGGACGTCATTTCAGGTTAGGGCAGCAATGTTACAGTTCTATGAACAAAAGCTTGGCAAGGAAAAAGTGCGATTTGGCCGAGGCTCTGGTTAGGGGGCGGCTAGTTTTTAAACTGTAATGAGCAGTAGTTTTCGGCGTTAATACGCAATTGTCTCGACCTTCGTCGAGGGCCACCGAATCGTTACGGCGGTCGTAGAGGCCGGTCGTGGGCGGATTCATGGCCGGCCATTTGCTGCGCCACTTCGAGCTTGCCGCCGTTCTGCAGGTATGTGGTAATGCCGGTCGCGCGGAAGCTGTGGCAGTTGAGCTTGATCTGAATGCCGGCGGCAATGGGCCGCCGCTCAACCATCATGTGCACGTTCGCTTGTGCGAGTGGCAGGCGAGTCGATAGCTTGCCGTGCCGCAGAGTGGGGAATAGGGAGAGCCGGCTCCGCGCGGAGCCCGGACACATTCAGCCATAGCAAATACGTAGGTTATTAGCTATTAAACTGCCCAAATGTTTGATAACAAACCAGATTAAGACTGGCGGGCTTCTCGCCGTCGTCGGTGGGCTGAGCGCCACGTCCGCTAGGAAACGATTGGCATTCTCGTTCACCGCTCATTATAGTGGAATAGTGGAAACGACGCCCGCCCGAACAAGCCAAAACTCACATTTGGCGGGCATGGTGCTTCTGCTCAGTTCAGTCATTGATCGGCATAGGGGCGGCGGTCACCCGCCGACCCCTGCCACACCACCGTGCGTACGGGTCCGTACACGGCGGTTCGAGTCGGTTACGCTAACACTCCTCGAACAAGGACGGAAGTCCAAGCGATTTGAAGTATGCATTT
>JBBSEX010000057.1:0-15251 GCA_038239345.1 Bryobacterales bacterium | reverse complement strand
GCACAGCACGACGCCTACGAAATCCTCACACCCATCGGCCTCGTGCCGCACCCGATCATCGGTTCCGTGTGGGCCGCCAACCCAAGTGGCAAACCGTCAAAATCGTTGGCAAAGGTGATCTCACGCACCACCAACACAACAACATTTGAGGTAAGCCTAAATTCGGGCCGCCCTCATCAAATCAGAATCCATCTGGCATCCATCGGCCATCCGCTAGTAGGCGATCCTCTGTACGGCTTAACCGGCCAGCCTCTTGAAGGTCTCCCCGGCCTCCCCGGCGATGGAGGATATTTCCTGCACGCCCAGTATCTGAAATTCCACCACCCCATCACCCGAGAACAAATCAATCTTGAGGCAGCTTTGCCGTCCGGACTCTCATTGCGGCGGGAATCGTCCTTTGCTGGTGGGAAGGGGATTTCGCAACGGTAATGCCGAGGCGCGTCCCGAGTCGTCCGGGGGATTGGAGCTTCCGTATTCCCAGAATGACTTCATGGCGTCGAGAGGACAAGGTGCCCTGTGTCTCGACCTAGCTGGATTCCGCCGGAGCAATTTGTGTGCTCGTCTGAAAGAGCCCAACCGCAGTGATCGGCGCCCCTCGCGGCTTCGGCTGCGCGTGCTTCAGGAAAATGCGATTCTGATATAGCATATACTTTACATGGCGCGCGTTTTTGTCAGCTATTCGCATTCCGTGCTCGATGAATCTCTTGCGAAAGAACTGGCCGCCGCGCTCGCCACCAGGAACGAAGTTTTCATCGACACCCGGATTCCCGGCGGCCAGCCCTGGGGCGAGATTATCGACCGCGAGCTTCATACTGCGGACTACCTCATCCCGCTTCTCTCGGCGAATTCTGTAAAGAGTCCGATGGTTTTGGATGAAGTCGAGCAAGCCCACCAGTTGAATAGGGAGTTTCGCCGGCCCGGTATCATTCCGGTGCGCCTCGACGATACGCAGTTCACATACCCCCTGAGGCCATATATCAGTCGCTTCCAGCAGCTCAAATGGAACGGCCCGCACGACACCCCCAGGGTAATTGCAGAAACCCTCCGGGCGGTTGATTACAAGCCGCCATCGTTCGGCCCCTCTCGCGAGCGCATGGGTCTCATCGAGCGTGTTCGAGCGGACTGGATTGACGGCGTTCTCATGAAATCACTCTACGCCAGCGCTCCACTCAGTCCCGACCTGGAGCGTCAACCGAAAGCGGTAGAGCGCCGCCTGGACGCCATTATCCAGCGGCCCGATGAGAAGCCCACGCCTCTGCCGCACGGGACGAAGCTGAGTTCAGTCTTCGACGACCACCTAGGGCAGCTGTTGATTCTTGGGCAGCCCGGTTCGGGCAAAACGACTCTTCTGCTGGGATTGGCCAAAGAGCTGCTGGATCGGTCCGAGGCCGACCCGGACGAGCCTATACCGGTTGTTTTCAATCTCTCCTCATGGGCGCTACGCAGGCCGCCACTCGAGGAGTGGCTGATCGAGGAACTCCGCCTTCGCAGCGATGTGACCGGGCCGGCAGCCCCGCGGTTTGTGCGCCAGGAGGAGTTGACAATACTTCTGGACGGTCTTGATGAAGTCGCCGCGCGGTATCGGGATGACTGTGTCGATGCCATCAATCAATTCCGTTCCGAGCACGGCTTTGTAAAGATCGCCATCTGCTGCCGCCTTGCCGAACACGAGGCCCTGACGCGAAAACTCCGGCTACCGGCCGCCATCCTGATTCTGCCGCTCAAACCGCCCGAGATCATCGAGTATCTGCAGGATGTAGGCGCCACGCGCACGGCCGACAGCGTTCGCAAAGCTGTTTCCGCCGATCCCGGTCTCATGGCCCTCCTCGATACACCCCTGACGCTGAGCATTGTGGCAATTGTGGGCGAGAAACTTCCCACCACGGGACCTAGCGAAAGCGTCGTCGGCATGGAACAAAGGCGGACTCAATTGTTTGCCATGTACGTCGAGGAGATGTTTCACCGGCGCAGCGCCGAAGAACGATACAAGCCGGAACAGATGCGACGGTGGCTAGCCTGGCTGGCGGGCAAGATGGTCCAGTGGGAACAGACTTCGTTTCGCATCGAAGATCTCCGGCGCTCCTGGCTCGAGAAGCGATTCGAGCGAGTGTTGGTGGTGCTGGCGATAACGCTTTTCGTGGCGTTTACAAGCGGGCTGCTGGGCGGCGTGCTTATGATCGCGTTTCTTAGCGCGATGCTCAGAAGGGACACCCACGTGAGCTTCGCTGACATTGCGCCATACGTCTCAGTATTTTTCGTGCCGTCTTTCATGGCCATCGGCGCCATCCTCTCCATCATTCGCGGCCGGGCGCAGAAACCCGTGGACCTCGTCGAGGTGCACTGGCCGGGGTTGTGCAGATTGATGATCGCGGCTCTGGAGGGGAGCTTGCTGGGCGGCCTGCTGGGATTTGTTTTCGGCTGGGCCGGCTGTTACGTCTTCGAGCACTCGACCACTGGTGGTGAGGGAGGATGGCTCAGGCCGCCACGGTATGCGTCAATGGCGGCCATCGCATTTGGGGTTGGAAACATGCTCAGTGTTGTGGCCCGGCCCCGCCAAATCGAAATCAGGCCGACTCCTAACTCGGTTCTGACGCAATCGTTGAAAGCCACCCTGGTGTATATCAGTCTGTCAGTTGGTTTGGGCACCGCTGGCATCGTGACGGTCGCCAGAATGAACCTCGACCCAAACGCGTCCACCATGCCCTTATCCGCCATCGTCGGCGGCGGAGGTTCGTTCCTCGCCTGGGTGGGCTTCTTTTTCGGATTGGAGAAAGGCGGTTATTTCCTGCTCGACCATTATCTCACGCGCCTGCTCCTGTGGCGACGCAAGCGGCTCCCCTGGAACTACGTCCGCTTTCTCGACGCAGCGGCCGATCGTGTCCTTCTGCGCAAGGTGGGCAGCGGTTACATCTTCATTCACAGAATGCTGCTCGACTATTTCGCTGGGAAAGACCGCATAAGCGATTGAAATGAACCCATGATCCCGTACTTCGAGCTGAAGTCCATCAACGCCGGTCGTCTGCACATCCCCATCTTCGGCCCGCTGCTGGTGGCTGCCATCCTCATCGGTCGCTGGAGGATTCTGCGAACCGAGAGAGCGAATTCACGTTCGATGGCGATGCTCTGCCTGGTGATGCTCGCCTTCGGCCTGTTCTTCGCGCATGTCGCAAAAATCGCGCTGGATGATTTTTCGACCTTCCTGCATGATCCAACGATCGTGCTGCGCACCAGCCAGGGCATCCGCTCGGCGGGCGGCTTCTACGGCGGCCTGCTCGCTGGCATCGTGTGGTGCAGGTTTCGTGGAATCACCGGCCTCGAGACGTTGCAAATGCTCGACCGCATCGCCTTTGTTCTTCCGCTCTCATGGATGATCGGCCGGCTCGGGTGCGCGCTCATCCACGACCATGTCGGCCGTCCGTCCAGCAGCTGGATCGCGGTCAATTTTCCCAGCGGACCGGCTTACGACCTCGGGCTCATCGAGTTCGTTCTCCTGATCCCCCTGTCGATGCTGTTCTGGTGGCTTGGCATCCAGCCGCGCGCGCCTGGGTTCTTCTTCGGCCTCTTCGGTGTCCTCTACGGTGCCTTCCGCGCGTGTTTGGACACGCTCCAAGTCGACCCGTTCAGATGGCCATTTTATGCGGCCTTGATGGGTTGCGTCACGGGAGCAGCAGGCTGGACAGCGATGATACGTTATCGAAGGCACGGGTCGGAGTCCGTGTACGCTCCGATCAATGGACGCTAGTTTCGAAAGGAACGCGAACGCCGTTCGGCGATGATTCCGAACACGTTTGCACTGACGGTTGCCGAGAAGTGAATTTGATCATCTGCACGCCGGGACTGATTCCGACAACTTACCGAACTGTTGGCGAAAACAGCCCTTCTCACCAAGAGGAGCGGAAGGGGCGATCTCGGCATCGCCGAATTCCGGTCTCGGGCGCTCACGATGAGGCGCTGACGATCGCTAACTTTTAAAGGGCCTTTGTCTTCAAACTCGCATTTGGCGATAATGTTTTGAAGTCGAAAGGATTCGTCAATGTCAACCCCACTCGACCAGGCCCGCAGTTTTCTGGGTGGGGAGTACCTTCTTTTCAGCGACGTGGACAATCTTTGGCGAAGGCTTAAGAGAGAGGGTGAATTATCGATTGCCCGAGCGGTACTGGAACGTCTTCGTGTTCACAAGTGTCTGCTCGACGAACTCCCTTCCGACCCGCTTTTGCTTAACAAACTCTGCCGAGAGGAGGCGTTACTCACCAGCAAGGATCCGGAACTCGGAGCTACGGTGAAGCACCGGCGCGCCATCGAAATTCTGAAGACGAGATTTCCCCTGGATAACCCTGGTCTAGACGGGGATGCAGAGACGCTGGGGATCGCCGGGGGAATTCTTAAGCGCCAATGGGAAGACTTGGGCCAATACGACGATCTCCGTGGCGCCGCAGATCTCTACCGCCGGGGAGCGGGTAAACAGCTTGGAAACGATGCTTATCCGCATATCAATGCGGCGTTTCTCGAGGACTTGTTGGCGTCGCGAGGTGACGAGCCAAATGCAAGACGGCTGGTGGCGAGCGACTTGCGGAAACGCATCGTTGCCGACCTTCCCCCGTCAGGCTCGTGGTGGAATGCCGCTAGCCGCGCGGAGGCCCATTTTGGTTTGGGCCAGTATTCGGAGGCGGCGAGCATTCTCAAATCAGCCCCACGGCCAGATGCATGGGAGTTGCAAACCACAACGCGCCAGCTGGCGACTTTGGCTCACCTTCGTGAAGAAAAGCCTTTAAGTCATCCGGAGATCAATGAGGTGTTCGATGCGTTACTACCAAAGGCGGCGGTTGCGGTACGCTCGGCTTTCATCGGCAAAGTTGGTTTAGCGCTTTCTGGCGGCGGGTTTCGGGCTTCTTTCTACCATTTAGGAGTGCTGGCAAGGCTTGCCGAAATGAATGTTCTTCGTCATATCGACGTCCTTTCATGCGTCTCCGGCGGCAGCATCATTGGCGCGTGCTACTGGCTCGCGCTTCGCGAGCGCCTGCTGCAACCCGGGACGCTGAAGCAAGCCGACTACGTTGCACTGGTCCTAGGGTTGATCGAACACTTCAAGGGAGCAGTTGCGGTTGACCTACGTGCGGGGAGTCAACCATCGAAAGCGGCGATCCTTTTTGCGGTTCTCGTGCGCAAACAGCAGGGGGCCATGGATCCCGAGGAGACCGCCGACGCGTTGGAGGAGCACTTCTTCCGCCCGCTGTATTCAGACGATTCAGAACCGATCCAACCGCCGATCTTCATGGACCAGCTCCCTTTTACACCCCGGGACCACGACCCCGCCTTGACCGGCTCGGACACCTTCAATCCGACCAAACACAATTGGCTCCGTGCCAACAAGGTGCCCTCCCTGGTTCTCAATGCCACGACTGTGAATACCGGTCGGGGGTGGCAGTTTACTCCAACATGGATGGGCGAATCGCCATGGGAATTGAAGGAGGGTGCCGATAATATCGAACGCCTCGAGTGGGCTTACTACAACCATCAAGCCGGATGGCGCATTCGACTTGCTCGAGCCGTCGCAGCCTCTGCGTCCGTGCCCGGAATTTTCGCGCCGCTCGAGCTGGGGCAATCATATGAGGGTTTTCGTGTCCAGCTTGTGGACGGCGGCGTGTATGACAATCAGGGCGTCTTGTCTCTGCTCGCTACGAATTGCAACGTACTCCTTGTCAGCGACGCTTCTGGCCAACTCCTGTTGCAGCGGCAGCCTTCTCCTGGATTCAAGGGGCTGGGAGAGTACCCCATGCGAGCAATGGATGTTCTAATGGAGCGAGTCCGCCAGACCACCTTCGGCGATCTTACCGCGCGCCGCCTTTCGGGACTAGTCCGAGGCCTTATGTTTTTGCATATGAAGGCCGGGCTCGATGCAGACACCATACGCCTCCCGTTCTCTCAGGAAACCTTCGAGATTGAACGATCGCCACTCTCTCCTTCGGGTGTCCGGAAGGACTTCCAAAGAGCCTTGGCCGAGCTTCGCACCGATCTCGATGCTTTTTCGGAAATGGAATCCCACGCCCTCATGGCATGCGGCTATCAAATGGCGGCGAAGACCTTCCAGAAGGATATTGCCAGGCAGATTACCGAGCTGGCGGAAGAACCGGTCCAGACCACGTGGCCCTTTGCCGCCATGCTCAAAGAAATCACGTCGACTGCACCAGCTACGCTAGATCGGCCCCGCTTGTTGGGTGCTCTTCGTGAAGGCAGAAATGTGAAGCTATGACGCGGAGACGCGATGCCAAAGGCAAGCCAGTGAAAACGTAAAGGAGACGTGGTGACAACCTACATCCCGGAAACAATTGACACTTCGCATGTAACACTGAACGCAGATCTCGAGGAACTAGTGGAGAGACTGGCGCGGAACAACCACGACCACTGGTCGCGGAAGCGGATCGACGAGGGCTGGCGTTATGGCGCGATGCGAAACGATGTCGAAAAGCAGCATCCTGATCTCGTGCCTTACGATGAGCTTCCGGAATCGGAGAAGGAATACGACCGGAAGACGGTAGTCGAAGCGCTCAAAGCTATCACCGCGCTGGGGTATGAATTGAGGAAGCGTGGTTGAGGTTGACGGCCATTGCAGAAAGTGGTGAGGTCTTTGAGCGCGAGACGTGTGACCGCGTCCGCTAACCTAATTGGCGCCTTCTCGCGACAACGAGTGACGCGGCTGTTGGTGATATGGGCTGTTATCAATAGCAATGGAACTCCGGCTTGCAAGCCTCCCAGATCGAAACATCCGGACACGAGACTGCGCGACTTGTAATAACATGTTTGATTAGAAAAGTTGGACGGTATGACAAGCTGCGACGTTTTCATTAGCTACAGTTGGAGCGACGATCCTGTTGGTCCGAACGGGTCGAGTTGGGCCCGCGATTTTAAGGCGGCGCTGGAGCGGGACCTCAAGGAAAACCTATCGGGCGCGCCGGTGAACGTCTTTCTGGACCAGACGAGCCTCGGCAGCGGACCCGTCGTGAACGAGCTGCGAGCGCAGCTCGAATCGGCCAAAGCATTCATCTGCATTGTGGGGGACCGGTGGTCGGATAAAGACTCCTGGTGCCGGTGGGAACTGTCGCATTTTCGGATGTGCGCATGCCTACATCCGCAGAGTCCGGATGCGCGCACGGCCCGGGTCGCGATCGGACCTCTCGGCGAGGACGTACGGCTTCCGGGGCAACTCGACAACAGTCCCGAGTACAAGTGTTATAGCTATACCGGGCGCGAGCGGCGCGGCCGGCCTTATCCGCTGGACGTATTGCGCCTGCCTGAGGTCGAAGACTACCAACGCCTGATCCGGAACCTTAAACAGACACTGCGGGGCGCGGACCCACGACTTCCGCGGACCGAGGCGGTGGCTTACATTGGCGATGTGCCGCCTAGCGCGGAGTGGCAGGCGCGGCGTGACCGGTTGTGTCTGGATCTGCGCAAAAAGAACATCCGTCCTGTTTCGGAGACGCGGTGGCCCGGGGCCGACGCTTTCCGGTTGGCGGAGGATATTGCGATCCGGATCGGCCTCACGCATGCTTCGATTCACCTCCTCGGACCGGTGGAGGACGGAAGCCAAGGCGTGACCGAGTTCGAGCGAGCTCTGGAGGTAACACAGCGCCAGGATCGCACGCCCGTCCGGTTGTTCCTATGGGGTGATTCCAGCGCAGCGCCGTCTTCGTGGGCTCCGTACCTGTCCCGCGCGCGGCAGCTTCGCAACGTGGATGACTTGATTGGCAAGAGTTGGGAGTACGCTCTTTCAAACATCCTGAACAGCATCACGGCGCGCCGGCCGGTGCGGGATGCTGGCTATGACAATGCGGCTCCCTCCGGATCCCGCGTCTTCGTCCAGTGTCTCGAGGAAGATGAGGACTTGGCGGAAGAAATTCGAGAGGAGTTGGAGTCCAAGGGCCATCGAGTCGACTTTCTTTCGCAGCCAGCGGGTTGGATCTTCAAAAAGCCACCGCTGAAGGGCGAGGACCGCGTACGACGGGAAAAGTACGAACAGTTCTATGGGAGAGCCCGAGGCATTCTGGTCTTGCATGGAAACGGGAAGGCGCACGCCCTTTGGGCCACCACGAACTGTGACGACATACGGGCGATTCTTAAGTCCGAGATTGCGAGCAAAGTTCGCGGAGTGTGCCTAGCTCCCCCGGAGCAGAAGAAACGATTTCGGGACGAAGATTTCCACAATTACCCGTTTTCGCGGCTTGATGAGTTCGAAAGGGAACTGTGAGCGTAGCGGACCCGACACCGGAGACGATCATGGCATCGTTGCGGGACAGTTCTCGCACACTGTATCCAGGCCTTCGCCCGTTCGAAGAGTCGGACTCCGACGTTTTTTTCGGGCAGGAGACACAGCAGGAAGCGCTCCTCGGGCGCTTGTCGACGTCTCAGTTCGTCTGGATTATCGGGGCATCGGGTTGCGGGAAGTCATCGCTCGTTCGCGCCGGGCTGCTTCCATTCTTAAGGCATCAGCGGGACCGGAGTGGAGAGCCGCGCTGGTCGATTGCGGTAACGCATCCTGGCGAAAGCCCTATGCGTTTGCTGGCAACGGCGCTGCGACACCTTGACCCCAAGCGCAAGGCAGAGGATATTGAGGCGTCATTGCGGCGCCACACGTCGAGTATTCAAGAGTTCCTCGCGGGTTCGCCCGATGCGGGCCGCCGGCTGCTGATTTTCGTGGACCAGTTCGAGGAGTTGTTCCGGTTCCGTCGCAGGAATCCGGGCGAGCGCGCGATGGACGAATCGGCGCTGTATGTGAAACTGCTGCTCGATTCAGTCCGGGAACCGGATTCGCCTGTGTACGTGGTAACGACGATGCGATCCGAGTACGTGGAGGATTGCTCCGACTTCTACGACCTCTCGGACGCCATCAATGAAGGAGTGTTTCTTCTGCCGCGGATGACGCGACTGCAGTGTGAGGAGGCGATCGCATCTCCGGCCGATACCGCCGGAATCGAGGTTGAGCCGGCGCTCATCCAGCGGCTGCTCAATGAATCGGAGGAGCGTGCGGATGGGCTACCCTTGCTTCAGCACGCCCTCCGGGAGATCCAGGACCGTTGGGCTAGCCGGGGCCGGGCGGACCGGCCATTCGGACTGGAGCATTTCAAGATTGAAGAGAGCGACGAGACGGTTCCGAAGATCAACCGGTTGCTGGACCAGCGGCTAAACGATATTTATCGGGACGACGTGAAGCCTCAGGATTCGTCGCTGGTTCAGACTTGCTTTAAACTGCTTTCCGAATACGACGCCAAGGGGCGCGAGACGCGCCGGTCTTGTCCAGTATCGGAGCTGATAGAGGTGGCGCAGGTCCCGATCGATCACGTTGACCGCGTTGTCGCTGCGTTCCGGAACGAACGGCGGGGGGCGACGTTCCTTCGCGTATTGAATGCGGAGGGCGAGACGGCGGGCGATGGGCCTTTGCGCCCCTCGGACATACTGGACCTCTCGCACGAGTGCCTGATGAGGCAATGGACGTGTTTGAAGGCATGGATGAAGGAGGAGCGCGAAAAGGCGTCGATTCTGCGCGATCTCGACCGCGATGCGGCTGCAGGCGGAAGGCTCTCGAACTTCGCCACGCGGCGCTACGTGAAGTGGCGGGAGGAGTCCAAGCCGACGTCTACTTGGGCCAACCGGTATCGCGGGCGATTCGATCCGGTGGCTGGCGCGACGTACCTTTCGTTCGCGCCCGCGATGGAGTTCCTGCAGCGGCAGGAGCTGCGACAGTGGTTCCAGCGATTGGCGTGGATCGGCGGATCGATCCTGGCGCTGATCGTCACGGCAGGACTAGCGGTGGCGTTTGGGCGCTTGTGGCGGAACGCGGAGAACGCCAGCAGGGAGGCCCTAGCGCAGCAGCTTGCGGCGCAGGCGCAAACACTGCGGGCCGAGAATGCGACGCAACTGAACGAGCCGGCGCTGCTGGCAGCGGAATCGATGCTGCTGGCACCAGGATTCGACGCGGATCGAGTGATACGAGATTGTCTCAGGATTCTGGCGCGGCCCACCGCACGGCTGTACCACAAGATCGACCAAACGGGCTCCGTCCGTACTATTGCTTTGAGCCCCGACGGAAGCTCCGCCGCAAGCGGGGGAGACGACAACGCGGCTCATCTGTTCGACGTGAAAACCGGGAAGGTGCTATTAACGTTCCCACACGAAGGCCCCGTGCGGGCGGTCGTATTCAGTCCGAACGGCAAGTATCTCGCCACTGCAAGTGACGACAAAACGACGCGCATTTTCCGGATAGCCAACGGGATGCAAACAGCTCTATATGCGCACAAAAAAGGGGTGCGCGCCGTGGCCTGGAGCCCCGATTCGCGGAGGATTGGCAGCGGCGGGGACGACGGCGAGGTCCAGGTATTCGAGCCGGACTCGAACGACCCGCCCCGCGCGTTTCAAGATCGCTCCGCGGACAAGCAGGATCACGGGATTACGGCGGTGCTGTTCACGGCCGACGGCGTTCAGTTGATTACCGCATCCGAGGACGGACTGGCGCGCGTGTTCGACCTTGCCACGGGGCAATGCGTCCGCCGCGTGCGGCACGGTTCCGCGGTGCGCGCCATAGCACTAAGCCGGGACGGCTATCTGGCAACCGGCAGCGAGGATCATTACACGCGAGTGATCGATCTGCGCACGGGCCTGGAAAAGGTCAAGGTGGATAATAACGATGGCGTCTACAGCGTGGCGTTATCTCCCGACGGGAGGTACGTGATCTCCGGCGGACAGAGCGGAACGGCGCAAGTGACGGCGATCGAGAAACGCACCACAGCGGTTATTCCCGGACAGAGACCTGTGCGAGCAGTGGCCGTCAGCCCAGAGGGAGATTACGCCGCGATTGCGGGCGATGACGGAACGGTTCGGGTGGTTAGTTTCCCCGATGCGCAGTTGATCTCGCAACTGGAGGTGCGGAAGCCCGTTCTGGCCCTGTCGTTTGGGCCGGGCCACCGCGTAGCCGCCTCCGGGAAGAGCGACACTGCCTGGCTCTTCGATGCCGACCCCGCGCCGCGCTTTCGTCAGTTTCATGAGTCACTCCCCAACCGAAGCGCCACCTTCGCGCCGAACGGGAGCATGCTTGCCGCCGTCGATGCCAACAGCGTAGTCCGGCTCTATGACCTTCAGTCGGGAAAATCGAAGCATGAAATCAAAGAGAGCGCGGCGGTGTACGCGATTGCGCTCGATCATGACGGCCGTCAGATCGCGCTCGGAGGAGATAAGAACGTGCGAGTCATAGACACGGGCACTGGAGCGGCCCGCTATGATATTGCGCAACCCGAGGCAGTCTACGGTATTGCGTTCGCCCCGGGCGACAAGCATCTCGCCGTGGGCAGACGAAACGGTGAAGTGGAGATGTACGATGCCGAGTCACGCAAATCGCTTTGGAAGGTTGCGTTTGGTTCCGAGGAACAGATTTTTACAATGTCATTCAGCCCCGATTCGCGGTTGCTGGCGGCTGCGGGGTTCACGGGGATAGCGCACCTGTTGGATGCATCGACCGGAAAAGAACGTGACAAGTTCGGTAACCGCGGTCAGGACGTAAAGGCGCTGGCGCTCAGTCCCGATGGCACCTACTTGGCAGTTGGGCAACGCGACAGCGTACTCCTGTACCGTCTCGCCAAGTCGGCGGCCCCCGTTGCTCGCTCCCCAGGACAGGCGAATCTCGAAATCTCCGACTTGCAGTTCAGCCCCGACAGCCAATCTCTTGCTGTAGCGGCGTCTTTGGAAAGGAAGGGCTATCTGCGTGTATTCGAAATTCCGTGGCTCGAAGAGCGATCCCGGTTGAACACGGCAGACCCCCTGCTCGCGTTTCGCTTCAGCTCGGACGGCAGACGAATGCTATCCGCACACGGAGTATCATCGATCGAGGTGGATGAGGATCGTTTGCGGCCCGGCGATCTGCTAAACGAGGTCTGCTCGCGGCTGGGATGGAATTTCTTGGCCGAGGAGTGGGACAATAGGGTGCGGAGAGGAACCCGCAAGTTTGCCTGTATGGATACGGCGCGGGAGAAGAGCGGAAAATGATGGTGGCAAACGGAGGCCATTTCGGCAGGTTGCAGAAAAATGCGGCCGCATTATTCGTTTTCACCTTGCTTCCGCTATGCGCGGCGGATCAAGTCCTGACGTCGGCGACGGCCAATCTGACGATCGTCTCTGGCGCCGACCAAGGTTTCGAAGCACGGATCACCTTACTCGTGCAGCGGGGTCCAAACACGCTGGCGCGCGCCGATGACGTGGACGTCAAAATTGCCGCGAACTCGCAGCACTCGGTCGTATTGAAGCTAGCCGCCGACAACCTACAACATTCGGAACTGCAGCAGGGCCAGGTAACGCTGCAGATCTCGGGAGCCATGACGCACGAGTTGAAGGTGGGTTGTCGGCTCGATTTAGGGTTTTCTTCGGAACCCAGCGTCAAGGCGGATGACCCCAAGCACCCGTCGCACACCGAATCCAAAACCGTGGCATGGGCTGAAACGGCTATCAAAGCGGCGGAGAAGACCGCCACGTTCCGAGGGGGCTGGGATTTGCCAAAGCCCACCAAGTAGCGTAATTACCAGGCGTTTCGGAACTCGCGATTATTCTCATCCAGCTTTATGTTTGCAAACGGTCGAACGATGTGCTGACTGTCGGAGAAAAACAGGTTCACCTCCAGATTGAACTTCCAGGTATCGTGTCCATTAGGCCGAATGCTGACCGTCACCGAACAGCCCTGTTGGCATTCGTCGAGGGTGGCTGGAATCAGCACCGGCAGGTTCACCAAATTATCGGAATTATCGTTGTAGTGTCCCTGCACATTTTCAACCCTGGCGATGACGTTACGTCCGCGGTTGACATAAACGAACAGCGCCGTATCCCAGTCCTTGTCCTCATTGTTCGTATGAAATAGGGCGCTGGCTTTTACCAGTACCGGCCCAAAACGAGACTGTGCACCGGCTGCGGCGCACGCGGCCAGACCGACAAAAAGCAACCGGCGGGTCACCCCGCAAACCGTCCGTGCCATATATGATGATGATACTCCATGAGGCCTGGCGATACAGCCCTTCGCCCTAACAACCCCGGCGTGATTGGCCTGATACGGCGCGTTGGGAGAAGTTTGCCCATACCGCGCACACGATAGCTGTCGCGAAATCCCCTTCGCACCAGGAACCGGTCGGAAACGCCTCTGGTTTGGCTTGGAATGTAGGACTGACGGCCAAGGATCGCAGATTGTATGGATTGTTCAAGTTTCACCTTCGGCCTCTTTGGACCTTGGGAACACACCCTTGAGCACGATACGGCTCAGCCCGAGGATAGGACCGGGTGTCAAGCCGGATAGTTCATTCTGAGCAGAAGTCCAGAGCATCACCGTCATGTTTATCGGAGATCCAATAATTACTCAATTCCTAAGTCTTATGTATCTCTCAACGTCTCCGCACAGTTCATCGTCCGACTGCACTAGGGTCACTTCCCGAAAACTTAGCTCCTGCGCGGGGTGTGGGCAACTGTCGAAGATAGAACCGCGATCACTGGTTTTAGAAGCGCCTGAGCAGCTTCGAACTCAAAGTCCTTCCACCGACGGTACAGTGTAAAGTGATTTATTGTTGCAACCACAAGGTTTGATTCGCTGATGCGTAGGTCGAGAGCAACAGCAAGATTGGGGTCCAGATCGATCGTCTGCGAGGACATCTTACCAATCGTTTGAATTAGGCCGCGAGCGTCGTACTTGAACCTCTCGAACCCGTGCCCAAGACCGGCTGCTTGTCGCCATCAAGGTGAAGCGGCCGAAGGCGAAGGTGACAAGGAGCAGCAGCAGTTCCTAAACATTGATTAATGGCGCTGGATGTCCCCAAGCTCCGCAAATACCGCTCCGTCGGGGCACGCTTCCATCGCCACGACGGCGGAACGGAGCCCTTCCCAAGCCGCCTTCTAAGCATCGTGAACAGCTAGTCCAGGTCTGCCGACAAGAACTCTATACGGAGCGACTGGCCCCTAGTGCCGGTCGCTCTGGCGATAGCATCAGCTGAGCTTACCGCGTTGCACTGAGATCGTGCCAAAAACTCTAAAGAGGCTTTCTAATCGCTTCTGCGCGTTCGGTTGGCGTTACGGCTCCACATGCCCTCCGGACGCTCGTGATGCTCACTCCGGTTCTACAGGCAATCTGACGCCACGACATCCCTTTTGCCCGTAGTTCCTGGACTTCATCGCGCCGGAACACTGCCCTCGGTCTGCCGATGGCCTTGCCGCTCTTGGTGCCTTCGATCCTGGCACGATTCAATCCCGCCCTAACCCGTTCGGATATCCTGACGCGCTCCTGCTTAGCGATGGTCCCGAGGATTGCAATGACAGCGTCTTTGAACAGGCCACAGGAATCTAGGTAAGGCTCGGTGAAGGATCGATAGCCCACGCCATAGGTGGACAGCAGATTAAGATATTGGAGCGTTTGCAGAGCCCCTTCTCTGGTGAAGCGATCCAAGGCCCAGAACACGATGACATCGAACCGGCGCTGTGAGGCATCCCGCATGAGAGCTTGGAACCGGGTACGGTCTGCCCGGCTGCCTGTTTCATGGTCCTCATATTCAGCCACTATTTCCCACTCCTGCGATTGGCAGAATGAGCGTAGCTGGTCGATCTGATTCGCAGTGTGCTGGCGCGGCTTGGCTTGGCCGTCTCCGACCTTTTCCTTGTCCTTGATCGAGACGCGGACGTAGAGGGCGGCTCTCATGCACAACACTCCAATGGTGTGCGAATACTAAAGAATTCGTAGCTCGTGTACCCGCCGTGTACCTCAATCCGCCGGAAGTATCGATTCTGGCGTTTCTCTCTGTTCGCAAAATCAATAACTTGCGACGACTCAGTGAGCCTTTCGGGTTCGAGTCCCGCCCGGCTCACCAAAATTATGCGATCGGAATCAGTCAATTGACGACCTGCCTGAATTCGCTGGACCTCTGGCGTGCCCTTCCTAGCATAGAGAACGATCGGATCGAGGGCCCAACTTCGCTTCCAGATTTGCCTCCAGTTGTCCTGTCTCGCTCTTATCCACGGGGAATAATGTTTCTCTGTGATCTTCAATGTTGTAGCCGGTGAGAAACGACCGCATTTCCGCCGGTTTTGTAGTTGAGCCATTAGCGGGGATGCGGTAGGCACTCTACAGCAGTTTCTAAATTCCGTGCGGCAGGGATTCGGAATCCTTATGGAGTGAGACAACGCCTGTATATGGGTGAACGGCGTTGTCGGTACTGTCAAAGAGTTTTCCAGCCCTCGAAGTT
>JBBSEX010000056.1:0-15760 GCA_038239345.1 Bryobacterales bacterium | reverse complement strand
TTTTGGGCGGGCTGCGTCGGTTGGAAGAAAGTATAGAACGGGAGGCGAGGAAAATGCCGCTACTTGACGACATTCTGGATAACAAGGTGCTCGGGCGAGAGTACAAGAGAGGTGTGGAGCAGGGTGTCCAGCAGGGTGTGCAGCAGGGTGTGCAGCAGGGTGAATTAACGCTATTACGCCGCATGATCGAGAAGCGCTTCGGCGCGGTTCCCGGTTGGGCGGAAGAGCGGCTGAGCGGTTGGCCGCCGGCGGAACTTGAAGCGCTGGGCGTGCGCCTGCTCGACGCGAAGAGCCTGGAAGATTTGCTGGCATAGCTAGCGCAATATGGGTGTCCCAGTGAGTCACCCCGGTGATCCCGTCGGAAAGAGCTTCACTGCTTAGAGGTAACGGGTAGAGGTGATTCCCCTTCGCGCGCGAAAGCGAGCTTCTCGCTTTTCCCCTCGGGCACGATGGAACTGAGTTCTACGTTGATGGTCTTATCGCCAATCGCGAACTCAAAGCGGCGTCTGGTGACAGAGCTACCGCGGGTTTCGAGTTTCACTAACTTCGATCCGTTAAACCAGAACGACACCTTGGCGGCATGACCTTGGTATTTTACGTTGCATTCTTTGCCCAGCGTGTTGCAGCCGATCAGGACTGCTCGCCTCAGGATGGTCTGCCTCATAAAACCTCTATTGGGCTTGCGCGATATGCGCGCGCCGATTCATCTGCCAGCATGCCTCGGTGTCCTCGGTGCATATCGGCCGGTCTTTCCCATAACTCACAATATTCAACTGGTTGGACGGGACCCCCAGCACAGCCAGGTAATCCTTTGCCTGCTTGGCCCGCGTCGCCCAGTGCCAGATTGAATTCTTCCGAGCCGCGCTCGTCGCAATGCCCCTCCACTATCAGCCTGAAGTCGGGATACTGCCGGATGATTTCACCAAGGGTTTGCGCGTCCGACTAGGATGAAGCCTGACATCAGTGGGGAAGTAATAGGCAAGCACCCGCTGAGCTTTCCGGGGTGGTTGGGGGCAGCGCGCGTGGACAGATCAGTCGAGGAACCTGGGAAGCCCGGCGGGGTGGAAGAGGCAGCTCAACCAACACTGTGTGGGAATCAATAACTGCATGAGTGGCCCTGGCCGGGATTCGGAGGGGCCCATAGCGAACAGATTATCGCAAGATTTCCACAAAGGTATTTCACGGTTTTCTCCTAGGCTTGCAATCGTACCATATGTGATGTTTTTTTCGGAGCGGAGGGAGACCGTGTTCAGCAGCAGTTTCACATGCGCGGCCCAGGCTGTCATCCCGGCTCTAAAGGGCGAGCTATCGCGCCAGACGCGCACAGAGTTCTCGCTTGACCTGGCTGTGGTTGATCTGATGGCTGGCCTGAGCTCCGGCCATCGGGGGAGCGTGCGCCGCGGCGAAAAGACTGACGCTCCGCAGAACTTCCGACCCCAGCTTTTGCGCCGACCATCTGCGGGTGTCTGAAGCCTCGATGGAACGCCGTCGAGGTCGTGGCGAGGAGATCGATCTGTCCGGAGACAGCTTCCTGCGCGCCGCTCTCCAATCCGGAGCCGTCGAGCTGTTCCAGACGCTGCTTCGATAGCCGCGTGGTCGCGAGCGCCGCGGTGCTGCTCGCGCCGCGCGGCAAATCTCCGGCAGGGCCCGGATGGAAGGCTTCGAATGTTCGTTTCTCCAAAGGAAAGCGGCGTCGTCTCGGTAACGCTGAATCGCTCGCGTTCTCTTCGGCAGGCTCGCCGGCGCGTTTATAACAATTCCAACAATTCTTCAACAGTGAAGCCGGCTTGGTCGATGATCGAGGTTAGCGTCCGGCGCTTGAGATCGCCTCCATGAAATGGAACAGTCACCCGAAGGCCTGGCTTGTCGGGATGCTTCAAAAAGTAGTGAGAACCTTTGATGTGGTGAATGAAAAAGCCTGCTCTTTCAAGAGCGCGAAGAACCTTCGCAGGTTTGAGAGAAGGCAGGCGGCTCATACCAGTTCTGGAAGTTCAATGCGGATCTGCTCCTTTACTGGTTCCAAAGGAATCGGTCTGTCTGGAGGAATCGGTTCGCCATCTTTTTGAAGGCTCTCCAGGTATCCTTCGATCGCCTCGGTGACGCGTTCGCGGGCTTCTTCGTACGTATCCCCTTCAGTGACCAGACCAGGCAGAGCCGGACAAAAGGCAACGTATCCGCCTTCTTCGGCAGGTTCAAAGAGCACGGTATATTTGTGTTCCGCCACGAATTCCCCTTTGTTTGATTGTAAATTGTTGTACCGCATAAGCCGAGAGTTTGCCGGTTGAAAGTCGGCGGGTTATTCAGCTCCCCCGCCCTCCTTCTCCCCTTTTTGAAGTTCCGCTTCCAATTCTTCAATCGTCGGCAGAGTGCCTTTCAAGTTCTCGGGCAGCGCTTCGAGATAGTGGAATTCGGAGATGCCGAGCGGCTTCGACATATCCCGGAGGGCGTATTCAGCAACGCTTGATTCTTCGTTTTGCACAGAATAAGACCGATGGTCGGCTTGTCATCAGGATGGCGAAGCAGGTCGTCTATAGCGGAAAGGTAGAAATTTAGCTGGCCTGCGTACGCGGGTTTGAAGGCCCCCATCTTGAGGTCGATGACCACGAAGCAGCGGAGCTTCAGATGATAGAACAGGAGATCGATTTTGAAATCTTCGCCGCCCACTTCCAAGGGGTATTGGCTGCCGACAAAAGAAAAGCCGACGCCGAGCTCCAGGAGAAATTTCCGGATGTGTTCGAGGAGACCGCCCTCAAGATCTTTTTCGTGAGCTTCGGTGGAGAGAGTCAGAAAATCAAAGTTGTACGGATCTTTTAAGAGCTGCTGGGCCAAGTCAGACTGCGGAGCAGGCAGGGTCGCTGCAAAATTAGTCATGCCTTTCCCTGCGGGCGATAGAAACGGTCTCAATCTGCATGACGAGAACGTTTCGGCTCCAGCCGTTTGCAACGGTCTGTTTTATGTACCAGAGTCGTTCATCAACGTTCTTAACCTTATCGAGCAGAACGCAATTATGGAACCAGGGCAATTGTGCAGCAGCCTGCTGCATAATTGACTCCTCCAGCCAAGCCTCCGCAAAAGCCCTCATATATTTGAGGTTGCTGGCGCGAAGCCGCTCATCAATCTTCGCGCCCCAGCCCCGTCTGACTCTGCCGCTCCAAAATGTCTGGTCCGATCTGCCACTACGGCAACACCAACTCACGATGGACGGATCACCTGTCTGGTGAGCGCAAACTTTTGAGATCCAGGCGCTCGGAAGCACCTGCGGACAAGCTGAAGCATGCCCTACGTAGGCCCCGAGTGCAATGGCGACCGCGCGCACCGATGCGCTAGGGTGGCTATAGCGGTGATCCGAGCGAGCCGCTGACTATGAGCTTTCGCATCATTTTCCCGGTGGACCGCGCGGCCTGCGAAATCGTCTCGCTGGCCGATCTCACCAATCCCATGGTTACCTGGCCCTTCGTTCAGGCCATGGCCGACACAGGCAGCCAGGCTTCCCTCTTCGGCCTTTACGAAGACGGGCGATGGACCTCCGCTACGCTTGGCTTTCTTCGCTCAGGCCGGTTAAACCGCGCCCTTGAGGTGGTTTCGCTTCCCGGCTTGCCCGATCCCGAACGGTTTTGGACGGGTCTGATCGATTACTGCCACCGGCAGCGTATCTCAAATCTGTCCATCAGCGCTTTTGCGTCGCCCGGGGCTGTCATACCGGCTCTTAAGGGCGAACTATCGCGCCAGACGCGCACGGAGTTTTCGCTTGACTTGGCAGTGGTTGATCTGATGGCTGGCATGAGCTCCGGCCATCGGGGGAGCGTGCGCCGCGGCGAAAAGACCGGGCTGACGCTCCGCAGAACTTCCGACCCGAGCTTTTGCGTCGATCATCTGCGGGTGTCTGAAGCTTCGATGGAACGCCGTCGCGGCCGTGGCGAGAAGATCGATCTGTCCGGAGACAGCTTCCTGCGCGCCGCTCTCAAATCCGGAGCCGTCGAGCTGTTCCAGACGCTGCTCGATAGCCGCGTGGTGGCGAGCGCCGCGGTGCTGCTCGCGCCCCGCGGCGGATACCTTCAATCGACCGGCTCGGACGCGGAGGGAATGAAAATCGGCGCCTCCACTTTTCTGAACTTCCAAATTGCCAAGACGCTTCAGGCCGAAGGCCACGCGGTGTACAATCTGGGCGGCTGCACGGATGCACAAGCTGGGCTGAAAGCATACAAGGCCCACTTTGGCGGTCGCGCCGCCGATATGGAAGCTGCGGAGTTCTTTGTCGGACCGTGGTGGAAAAGCAAGCTGACCTCGGCGATGAAGTCGCTGGCCGGTTAAAATCGGCGGACAACCAACTGTTTATCAGGCAGCGCCGGTGGAGTCAAGACTGTTGCAATGCCGATCATCCGCAAGCCAGCCTTGTGGATACCGGCCTGCGAAGACTGATTATGGGCTTGCGTTTTCATATAGATGGTGTGAAAACCGGCCACGGCCGCAACTTTACAAATCTGCTGGATGGCAAACGGGTACAGGCCCCTGCCTCGGAACTCGGGTAGAGTTTCACACGCGCTGATCTCGGCTTCCCCGTTCCGGAGGCGCAAAATTACCGGGCTTTCCAAGCCGAGGGCGGCGGGCGGAAGCAACCACGAAATGTGCGCCAGTTTATCTCCAATATAAACGCCGTAAACGTGGCCGCTCCCAAACTTGTCAAGACGCTCCAGTTGCCGCTGCCAGAATTCGTGGTCGCCGGTATCGATGTCAGGCGCCTTGAGATCACTTTTTATCAACGGCCGGAAATGTGCCCCTGAGGGAACTGCAACCGTGGGCATCGGTACACCCGTTGCGCACGAATATACGAACATTCGATAATAACCGCCTCGCAATATTTTCCATAACTGCGCCCGATCGGTTTGCGCGATTCGAAGAGCCGTGCCAAGTTTTCTAAGCCAACTCGTTCGCAACTGTTTAAGCGCGGAGTGCAGAACTGCTCAGCGCCGGGTAAGTAGCACCGGGGCTTTGAAGATCGAGGTAATCCATGACTGCATCGCAAAAGAACTTGGTCGCCCAATTGAGCACGCACCATTGGCCATAGGGGGCGCCAAATGGATAGGACCCGCGAATGCCCCCGTCAATTCCCGGAATTCCAGTCCGCAGATCCTGTGTGAAGCAAGTGAAGCCGAGTAGCTTTTCCCCGGCTTCCAGGTACTCTGGCGTCCTGGTCTGCCGGTACATCCGGAGGAACACTCCGGCAATCTGTGCGGACCCGGTAAGACAGCACCAGTCGGCGGCAGGCGTCCAATCGTTTTTCCAGCGGCCGGCCAGGAACCCATCGGGGCGGATGAGGGGAATAAGGTGTTGGAGCGTCCGCTCGACGGCCATCAAGCAATCCGGACGGCCCAACCTGGTTCCCAGGCCATGCAGGCCCTCCAGCGTATACCCGATCGTGTGGGTGAGCGGCCCATCGTTATAATCCATATCGTTCTCGTCAAACCATCCATTGCTCTGTTGAACGCTCAGCGCATAATCGGCCGTCCGGGAACCAGCAGTTTCGAATCGCGGAACGTCGAGCACCTTTCCGAGTTCCGCGAGACCCAGCCCGGTGCGGACCTCATAAGCCTTAGCGCCAGCCTCGCAAAAATGCGAATAGCCTTTTACGAAACGGCCGCTTTCATCGAGACAGCTCAACAGGAATTCGCCGGCCCGGATCGCACCTGTTCGGATCCGTTCCTCTCCAAAATATTCATAAGCCGCCGCAAACCCGAATAGAACCTGGCCCGTCACGAAAGTACTGGAAGCGACAGGCTCCGCGCCAACGATTCCTCCTTGAATGCCTCCATCGGGAAGCTGGATCGCCAGTTCCCAGGCAGCCATACAGTGAGCCCGGCTCACGCAGTCCTTATCGCCGGTGAGAGCCCCGAAACGAAGCATGGTGGGGATAATGTAACCGGTGGTCTCGGGATACGGCGGGATCCACCCTAGCGGGGAGGAATCCCGCACGGGGCGGCGCGCCCGATACCCCCACGCAACTCCCCCTGCATCGCTGGAGACATCGCTCGAGTCATGGGCCCGTTTCAGCCACGCGATGGCCGATTCGAGATGACCGCTGGATGGTTTTACAAACCTGGGGCTGGTGCTTCGCTCGAGTTGAGCCACCCGGCGAGCTTCTTTCTGCGCCGGAGCGTATCCGTTCAGGATCTCCAGGGTGGCGCGAGCGCTCCCCTTCAATGATTCAACCAACGGCATCCATGGGTTTCCGATGAGGTAGAAGTTTCATTCTACCGTTTCAGAGCGGCGAAGGGGACGATCTGGACGGGGCGAAGTGTCGCTGCCCCCGACGCCCCGCCCGGGGGCTTTTCATCGGGAGGCGCTCACGCTATCCAGGTGCTCAATATATTCGGTCGCTCGCTCAATCGCCTGCGCGATGTGCTCCAGATAGTCTTCAACGCGCTCGGGATGCTTCATAGCGGCTCGGCCCGTTGCAACACGCGGTCGCGAAATTTCACGGGCAAAAACTCGGGCGTCAGCACCGACACCGCAACACCCATTAATTGTCGCGCTTCATGCTCCAGCCCTGCAAGCGTGAACAGGGTTGTAGTTTCCGTGGCATCGACCAATAGATCAAGATCGCTCTCGTCCGTGTCTTCGCCAGTCAATACCGAGCCATAGACGCGAGGAGATGCGACATTGTACCGGCTGACCAGCTGCCGCAACTCCGCGCGGTGGACTGTAAGTGCTTCGGAGGGTTTCATAGCTGACGCTCGGTTCTTAGCAGGTCCTTTTTTTGATCGTAGCGTTTAGCATAAGTCAGCGGCGGCGCCACTGCGGTGGTCGGGTCTGCCTCGGGAGGCCTTCCAGGCGCTGCTGGCTTTCCATGTTCTTGTCACCGGTAAGAATACGTTAAAGCCCTCGCGCTCGATCAACTTAAGCAACGCACCGTTTTTGATACCTCCCCATTGGATGCTGACGACGGTTTGAATCTCATGCTGGGGTAACACCCGCGCGAGTTTGCGCGGTACGTCCTCATCAAAGAAAACCTTCAAGGCTGCGCCTGAAACTGGTGCTCAGCGCGATAGTGGAGGATAGCCTTAATGGCATCGATGCCAGCTTCCGGGTAGCAATCCAGAGTTTCGGCAATGGCTGCGTCCGGCGATAACCCCTCATCACGAAAAGCGTCATAGTTCCCGGTGATGGCGTCCACTGGCAAACGGGTGTTTTTGAGCAGGGGTGCGCCGCTGACCTTGCCGGGAATGACTTCAACCAAGGGGCAATCGGCCCAATCAATCATCGCCATGTTCGTACAGTACCTTCCTTTCATCGTAGCTTTTTCACCACGGTCCGAGAGGCGGCGTCACGCTGGTGAAAGAACCCGCGCCGGGTGATCACCAGTCGGGTGAGTAGAAGTTTCGGCAGAGATTGGCCGGTTAATTACCTTTGTGAGACAGCCAGTTGTTAGGTGACATTAAGCCGGGTTCGGCGGCGATAGCACGTGGCAAATAACATCGACAAAGTTGCGTGACCCTTCGACGGCTGCGGTAGCCTTTTCTGCCGAAAGCTCGTCGCCGGAGCCGGTCTCATAATCCGCAATGGCTTTGAAGTTAGACACCCCCCGCGGAGCGGGTGGCTTGATGAGTTGGACCGGCTTGCGCAGCGTGGAATGCAGCGAGATAAGCGGCACGTCCCGCATCGTCGTTAAGACCGACACCCAGCATGGTATGGCCCCGCTCAAGGTGCTTCTCGGCCCTTTGCAGAAAGCGGTCGGTTTCCGGGGTCACAAATTAATTCCTTCTCGTCGGATTTCGTGCATCAGTGGCGACCGCTCGCGGTACGCCGTGGCCGGATAAGGTTTCGCATCGAAGAAAGCGCCGGTCTCGTCAAGAAATTTGACGCGCAGCGCAGCCAGTCTGTCGAGTTCGGTCCAACGGTCAGAAGTGCCATTCATGCCGTTCAAAAAAACCGCCACGTCGTAATCGGAATCGGGACGTGCATCCCCGCGCGCCTGTGAACCATACAGTACGACCCGCTCAAGCCGCTCCCCGTATATTGCATCAAGGGCGGTGCGGAACATTTGGAGGATAGGATTAACGACGGGCGTCATGACCTCTTTAGCATAAGGTGGAGGCGTGGAAAGGGTTTGCACGGTCGGCTGCCCGCTATTCCTTTGATCAGACTCCTGCTCTAGGAGCTCGATCAAGGCCGCTTAAGGCGCGGTTATAAACTTAAAACGGCGCCCGTCGATGGCTTGCTCCAGCTTTAGTCCGTCACAAGTGGCACGAACAAAATACGCTTTTCCAGGGGAAAGACCAGACCACACCGCAGTTCCATCCCGGCCGTTTCTGTTCTGCGAGGTTACCGGAACGGAAGCAGAGTAAGCATTCGCGTCCGAACTCAGTTCCCAGGTACACGCGTTCACGCTGGGAGTCGTAAAATAGACGCTCACGCCACGCTGTGTGCCGGAGCTGGAGGTCACAGCGCTGCGTAGTTTATATTCGAGCGCGGTGTTCAACGCGCCAGTCGCTGCGCCGGCAGTAGCCCAGTTCACATGCTCCACGTTCACCCCGGGGTCCCGCCCATCGGTGGCGGTGTTCTGGTAGGCCGCGCGGGCATGGTAAGCGCCATCGACAGCCGTTCCGCCACTCGCGGCAGATTTAGTGCCTGGAGGGTACAGGAAGTATGTACTGCACGGGGTTGGAATCGCCCCGGTAACGATAGGATAAGAACTCCCATTCCAGTTGACTTTATCAGTGGTGAGGGTATTCCCGCCAAAATCATACGTTGCGCTGGCCGAGAGACCCGGCAGGAACGAGCACAGGCCGCCATAGCCAACCCCCGGCGCAGCCACGCTATGCTCTCCCAGCGGGGTGATGTTGTCTCGAAAATTGATTGTCCCGGTCTGCAAACCGTTTATATCCTGGGCGAGCATAAGGTACATCTCGCCGCTGGCTGCCGTCGTGTTTGAAAGCAGGTACGTATTATGCCGGAAATCAATGTCAAAGTCGCCTGCATTGATTGTCATTAAGAAACTTGACTGAACTGGCGTGCCCTTATCGTAATCCCGCTCGTCCGACATGTTGTAGGAAAGATTATCGTAAACGCGAATATCGTTATGGGCGTTTGCGTAGCACCATGGTTTTGTCTCCGGCTTTAACGCACAAACAAAGCCTCCATTGCCTGGGTACGCTAAATTCATGAAGCTGATGGCATCGTGGGACAGGTTGGCTCCGATATACACATCGGTGATGGTCGTCCAGGGCTGGGCCTTAATATTATTCGGCTGCACCCAGGCTGGATTCGAAACCGTGTCCTGCGTGGTCAAGTTCATGACGAAGATCTCGCCGTTCTGAGCACTAGGCCACCAGATACCGGAGAAATCGTTGCCGAAGACACGCAGACCGCGCCCCATCTTAATCTCCCAGAGATTTTTCACGCTGTCGGTGCCGTTGGTGGTGAGGCCGCCGGTGTCGGTCCACGTTCCCGGCGCCGCTCCTGAGCAGGTCCAATCGTGATTCGTGGAGGTGTTGCGGTACACGTTGCCGGGCCGGCAGGCAAAGTTCGGAGTCGCGGTGCCGCTCTGGAATTTGTAGTAGCCCTTCTTCGAGTACTTGTTTCCGATGAACCGGATAAACGAGGGCAGCGTGCCCGCGCTCTCAAATCCTCCACCTACCAGGGTGTTTTCGGTTGCGGCGTCGAGCGTGTTATTTATCAGCTCCACCGGGCCGTCAAAATGGAACATGCCAACCGCCTGAGCGTCGGATCTGTCGCCCGCGATATCCTCGATCACGTTGTCCCGGACGGATATGCTATTTCCGTAGAGTCCCAGAGCATAGAGCACGTTGCGCGTGCCGGGTACGCCGTGCATCCAGCAATGCTTGACTTCCAGATGATCCGGCCGCAGGCTGCGGTCGGCGGACGAGGGGTATGTCCCGGCCCCTGATCCGTACACCAGCAGCCCGTAGTAATGGTTTACCGCGGAGGGGTCCACGCCATTTCCGTAAAAGTCGATTCCTTCAAATGCCCAGTAGCGCGTATAAGCCCCCGTCGGCCCTACAAACATGGGCGAATTAGGGGTGATAGTGGTGCTCTGGATACGGGCTAAATAACCGCTCTGCGTGGACGGATCCAGGCGCGTCCCGTCGGAGGGAAGCGAACCAATTTGCATAGAGCGGATTCGGACGTACTGCGCGCACGTCTTCGCCGGCAGAAAAATGGTATTCCCGAGGAGGTCCACTGGATTTGCCGTATCGATCTCGATCAGATAAGGGACACAGGAACCGCCTTGATAAGAAGCTGCATCGGATAGTGCGCTATTCAGCCCGAGGTACGTGTTGACATAATCGCAGCCGGAGGCGCATACGCTTTTCCGTACAACGGACTGCCCGTATGCAGATAGGGCTATGAGTAAAACTATGTGATTTAGGCGCATTATGGCTCCGTGAAGTAGATCGGCAACGTAAGCGCGGTAGCGGTGATCGCGCCGCAGGTAGCGGGGAAAGCGAGGCTGCTGCCATTCCCAGTCATGGCGTTCGCGGTTGAGCCGCTACGGGCTGCGTTGTTGTTTCTGAAGGTAGCGCCAAAATACGTGTTTTCATTGCCACCTCCCAAAGTGAGCGCCGTGCTGTCTGTTCCAGTCACGACCCAATACACTCCCGCTGGAAGTACCACTGGAGCGGTGAACGCCAAATTGATTCCTGAATTTGTGGTTGTCGAGGTAGTGTATACACTGGTCTCCCCAAGTTTGCTGGTGCACCCTGCATTATAGATCGCCACCTTTACTCCACAAGTTCCACCAGTGCAGGCCGTCCCCAGCGCGCCATCGGCGATGTAGAACTGAATGTGATTCAACGTGTAGCCAATTGGCAGCACGAATTGGTCTGCCCGGGTCGTGCGGGTACTGAAGTAAGGAAATCCCCCCAGATATTCAGGTGCTGTGTAGCCGCTCAAAGGATAGAAATATCCTTGCCCAGCCGTGCTGATGGTCGCTCCGCCGCCGCCCCCGCCACTGGGCGCGGTCCAGGTGTTGGTTGCGGTACAGTCCTTACGGCTGTTGCTGGTCGTATTGAAGTAGCTTTCTCCAACCGTGCAGGCTCCAGGATCGGCCGTGGCATGTTTAGAGGGGAATGTCTTAGCGGCATTCCTTGCATCTTCCGTGCCTGTGAACGTGTTATTGCTCCCGAGTTGCGCTACAGTCGCGGTGTCGATTGAGAAAAGACATGGACCCGTCGAGCAGTCAATCGCGATTCCTACTCCCGATAGTGGCGAGAATGTAGAAATGAGCGAACGCTTATCTGCGAACGATGTGATCGCGCCGCCGCTGATGGTTATGTCCCCAATATAGAATGCGGTGGCTGGTACTGACGGCGAAACCACCGCCGCCGCCGTCACATTGTTCAATGCCAACGTGAGCGCCAGTGAATTAGGATATTCCAGGATAATGGCGCACGAATCGCTTATGTACAGGGCGGCGCTGCCGCCTCCACTGCCCGAAGAGATGGAAGCCGTAGCCGGTGCTGTGAAACTGGTGCAGACAAACGTCCCGAAACGTACTCTTCCGGGCTGAACAGTAAGCACTCCAGACGCAACTGAGGGGGTGAAATCTTTTAGGTCGGTACCATATACAACACCAGACCCGCCGCCGCACGCGGCTCCGTTCGTCACCAGGTTTCCGTTAGCATCGAATTTCGCGCAATCGCCAGTTGCCGGAGCAGATCCAGCGTAAGTTACGAGTTTACTGGTATTGCCCTGCGTAGTCCCGACCGTCACGTCTCCGCCGCCATTCCCGAGCACCGGAGCATTCGCCGTAAGCGCCCCAGCCGTGTGCGTGACTGTGCCTGTTCCAGTTCCACCTGCTGCAATTGCGGTGGCGGTCTGGGATATGACCAGCCCCTTGCCGTTGGTTGTCACAGCGCACACGTGAGTGGAATCCCCACATGCGCCTGGGCTGGAGTTTACTGTCGCCAGCGTGGTTGCGGTCCCGCCCGCAGTGCTCACGTCGCCCACTAGATCGCCCACTTTGGCATCCGCTCCGCTTGCGCCGAAAAGCAGTTGGTTGAGCGTGAGCGCTCCGCCCGTGTTGGTCACCGTCCCTGCGCCGGCCGGCGGGATGGCCCAGGTGCCGTCACCGCGCCAGAAGGTCGATCCTGAGGCCGACGTACCGCTGTTGAGATTAGCGATGCCCAGGTTGCCGGTAACATCGGTAGCCAAACTGACCGCGCCAAAAGCGGGAGCTCCAATCGGGTTGCCGTGCAAAACTGTGCTGGCAGTGCCTAACGATCCCAAAGCGGATATGGCTTGTGAGCCGCCGCCCAACATGATCGCGTTCGCCGTGGCTGCCGCCGGATTCGTGGTGCAGGTCGGGCAGGAAAGCACTCCGGTAGTGCTGATCGGTCCGCCCGCCAGGGGACCGGATGTAGCGATATTAGTTACTGTACCGCTTCCACCTGCTGAGATGGCCGAGGTGGTTTGTGATGTAACAAGCCCTTTTCCATTCGTGGTAACAACGCACACATGAGTGGAATCGCCGCATGCGCCTGGGCCGGAATTTACTGTCGCCAGAGTAACTGCGGGGAAGGTGCCCGCCGCATCGCCTGTGTGTACGCCAGCTGATGGCAAGCTGGCCGCGGCTAAGCTGCCAGTAACATCGCTTGCCAAATTAACCGCGCCGAAGCTGGGAGCTCCAATCGGGTTGCCGTGCAAAACTGTGCTGGCTGTGCCTAACGATCCCAGGGGCGCTATGACTTGTGAGCCGCTGCCCAACATGAGCGCATTTGCAGTAGCTGGCGCCGGATTAGTGGTACAGGTCGGGCAGGAAAGCGTACCGGTAGTGCTGATCGGGCCGCCGGAGAGCGGTCCGGATGTTGCGATATTGGTTACCGTACCAGTGCCGCTGCCTCCACTGCCGCAAGCCGCTCCATTGGTTGTCAGGTTCCCATTCGCGTCAAACTTTGCACAGTCGTTAATAGTGGGAGTGGTTCCGGCATAAGCTACGAACTTAGTAGTGTTGCCCTGTGTCGTGCCTACAGCCACGTCTCCGCCGCCGTTGCCAATGACCGGGGCTTTGACCGTGAGCGCACCAGCGCTATTTGTAACTGTGCCCACTCCTCCCGCAGAGATGGACGAGGAAGTTTGTGATGTAACAAGCCCTTTTCCGTTGGTAGTGACAACGCACACATGGGTGGAATCGCCGCACGTGCCCGGGCCAGCGTTTACGGTCGCCAGAGTAACTGCGGGGAAGGTGCCCGCGGCATCGCCTGTGTGTACGCCGGCTCCTGGCAAGCTGGCCGCAGCTAGGCTGCCAGTAACATCGCTAGCTAAACTAACTGCGCCAAAGGTGGGAGCTCCAGCCGGGTTGCCGTGCAAAACCGTGCTGGCAGTACCTAACGATCCCAGTGCCGATATGGCTTGTGAGCCGCCACCCAGCATGATCGCATTGATCGTGGCCGCCGCCGAATTAGTGGTGCAGGTCGGGCAGGAAAGCGCGCCGGTAGTGGTGATCGGTCCGCCCAGTAGTGGTCCGGCTGTGGAGATATCGGTTACCGTACCCGAACCGCCGCCACTAACTGAGATCGCTGAGGAGGTCTGCGAGGTAACGAGTCCTTTTCCGTTCGTGGTGACAACGCATACATGGGTGGCGTCGCCGCACGTGCCTGGTCCGGAGTTCACCGTCGCCAGAGTAACTGTAGGGAAGGTGCCCACGGCATCTCCGGCGTGTACGCCTGCTCCTGGCAAACTGGCCGCAGGTAAGCTGCCAGTAACATCGCTAGCCAAGCTAACCGCGCCAAAGGTGGGAGGTCCAGTGGGATTGCCGTGCAAAACCGTGCTCAGAGTACCGAGCGATCCCAATGCCGATATGGCTTGTGAACCGCTGCCCAACATGAGCGCATTGACCGTGGCTGCCGCCGAATTCGTGGTGCAGGTCGGGCACGAAAGCGCACCGGTAGTGGTGATCGGTCCGCCCAGTAGTGGTCCGGCTGTGGAGATATTGGTTATTGTACCAGAACCGCCGGAATTGCCCCCTGCCGGCGCACTCCAGGTGTTGATTGACGTACATGCATAAATATTGGCCCCAGGAGGCGCGGAGCTTAAAAAGAACAACTCCGATGGTGTGCAGATCGGGGGCAATAATGCTCCGGTTTTGAGTGGCTTGGTATAAGGCTGCGCTTGAAAATCGATGCCTTTGGATTGGTTGGTCAAATCAAGTCGTGTTTGAGCCGCCAGGGACATGCCCAGGCAGATGGCCAGCAGGATAGCGCTGCTAAAAAGTCGAGGCCCAGCCGGTGAATAAGTTAGAGAACGCGTCATTTCGCGAATGTTTCCTCCCGCCTGGAGTGTATAGGTCGCGCACGCCAATCACGGCAATATGGGCGGGTCCGGAGGGCGGATAAGGTATTGATTTAATGAAGGTATGGGCGGGTTTAAGAAAAGTGGGAATACTTGTGAACGGTTTTTGACAGGCGTTGGATTAACTGAGGAACTGGGTATCGCCAAGTGCAACGAAATTTAGCTTATAAGAGGATTTTACGTCTTGGGCTGATAATCTCCGCACTTCGGCTTGCGGTACTGTGGGTATTCGTTATTTTGGACTCTTCCCACAGCCTAACTATTTCTTCGTTTCCAATTATTCTTGCTTTCGGCACATTGTTCTTCCCAGAAGCTTGGCTCTTAGGGCGCCATGACCTGGCGCTAGCCAGCGTAATCGTCATTACCAGTTTTCTGGTAGCCACAATTGCTGGGATGCTCGGAACCCGCTTGAACTAGAAGCAATTCCGGATAAAGCACGCTGAGCGCCGATAACAAGTGCATAGGTAAAGGTTGGCCCGATCCAAGAAACTCAAATGTAAGTCGCTCCGCATCGAACTCCAGTAGGTCCCAAAATGCGCGAAACTCAATCCACAAGTTGGCTTCGTTTTGCAAAAATCGCTTTTATGCGGACGGCTCTCCTTCGTCTTCACCATAGCGTGGAAAGTGGGGAATGCAAGCCGCGCCGGGAGAAGAGCGTTGAGATTACAAGAGAAGGAATTGAAAAAACTTGTGACTCCCCCAGGGCGGTCTGGCGCGCCGAACCAGAACGAACGGAAAATGGCAGCGTAGCGAATCGAACAGAAGTGTTCGACAATGAGGAAGTTGAGGGGTGCTGAGGTTCCTTCGCAAAGTGAAGACGGTAGCAAAGAAGCGCAAACTCGCCTACCGCTGGAGTCCCGAACGCCGCGTTGGCAGCCACGGCACGGTTTACCTGGGCGGGCGATTCGCGATTGTGAAGGATCTCAAAAAGGAACTCCGCCCGGGTTTGCTGGCCGACATGTGCAAGCAACTTGGCATTCGAAAGTTGGCATTCGAAAGGAGGACCTCTGATGTTCACTGCGAGCTACCCCGCGAGCTTCCTGACGGAGGGCAATAGCAAGGGATTCCACGTGCGGTTCCCGGATCTTCCCGAAACGCTTACCGCAGGGGAGGACCTTGCGGATACGCTGGTTCAGGCGGCGGATTGCCTGGCGGAAGCGATTGCCGGTCGAATTGCACGAGCCGACCCGATTCCGGCGCCTTCGAAGGCCAAGCGCGGCCAGCGTCTTATTAGCGTTCGCTCTATCGGGCGCCAAAGCTGGCCTTATACCTTGCCATCCGGGAACGCGGCATACCGAACACCGAGCTTGCGAGGCGGCTCGGCGTGAGCGAAACGGTGGTTCGGCGCATGTTGAACCCGAAGCACGGCACCAGACCCGAGCGGATTCAGGCTGCACTAGCAGGCTGCTGAAAAAGTAACTTCAGTATAGTTATCCGAAACAATTCGGCGTAG
>JBBSEX010000055.1:0-16471 GCA_038239345.1 Bryobacterales bacterium | reverse complement strand
GGGTCAGAGTTGAGCCCCACAAATAGGGACCGCCCCAATAACTGGGATACCCGTAGTAGCCAAGGTATTCGGCCTCCTGCTGCCGGGAGACGGGACGCTGTGTATCGACGTCCGGACTCTTCTCAACCTGCTTTTTCGTCAGAGCCACGTCCAGCCGTCTGGCCGGCCAGTCGGTATGAACCACCGCGAAAGGCGAGATTAGCACGTGCCTCCCGCCCAGCCATCCTCCCGTGTCCACCGTGAGGTAGCGGATGGCCCATGTCTCGTCATCGAAGTAGAGTTGATCCACAGTCCCAAGCTCGCCGTCAGTGGCTCGGATCACTAAACCTTTCAGATATTTCGCGTTTGTAAGCATTGGTTGCCTCCCGTGGCATTCTTGACTAGGTCGTTCTGTGAACACAGCTACTCTATTCCGTGAGAATGAGATCGAAGCAGTTCGGAGGCGTGAAACCAGTCTTCATTCGGTGAGTCTTCCGGACAACCTCTCGTTTGCCAGAGTGTGTGCGCCAAAGTCGCGGTCTCCTCATGTCCGATGCCGTCGCCGTCTTGCCTTTGCGTCTCGCCAGGATGGGATTTTCCGTTTTGCACGTAAGCCTGATGAGAGTGCTCCAGTGCTTGCCGTGAACGCTCATGCCCCGTTAGATGATCCTGCTTATCGTGGCCCTCTGCGGCAGAACGATGCGCATGAGCTGTTTGGTCGTCTAACTCAGCGGCTCTCTGGTGCTGTTCGTTTTTGGATCCGTTTTTGTGGCGTGTGGACATTTGAAGCCTCTCTATCTGCCCGGAGTTGTTGTGGGCGTCTTTCGTAAGATTGTGCGCGTGAACCTAGCACTAAGCAGCTTTGAGCGCGTCCGTCTTCGTTTCTATGCAATCGAGGAGGTCTTTCCACGATGCGACAAAAATTCGGCACCTTCACGCTGAAGATCGGCGGCAAGTTTTGCATCATCTATGCCGGCTTTAACAAAAGCGGCGACGACTATCTCGGCATCTCCTCCATCAACTGGCAGGACATCGCCCAGCGATCCGTGATCGGCAAACGCGAGCAGCGTGTTTTCAGGAATCGTGTTGATCGTATCCGGAGCGGCGAGTGCTTTGATGTAGAGGGTATCGCAAGCCGCGGGGTTTTTTGTGCCGGTACTTGCCCAGAGGAGGCGCTGCGGCTGAGCCCCGGTGCCCGCAGCCTTTAGCCATCGTTCCGAGGCGAGTAGTTGACGGTAGGCTTTGTACGTGCGCCTCGCGATCGCAATTCCCAGACGGTCCTGAAGATCCTTTGGAACTTTCCCCATCGTCGCTTTATCCCAGCGACTGATGAACATGGATGCTACTGAGCGCACCTTCGGATCGAGGCCGGCAGCGATCCGGCGCTCGATTCCGCGCAAGTACGCTTCAGCCGCAGCGATATATTGTTCGCTTGAAAACAGCAGCGTCACGTTCACAGCCACGCCCGCGAAGATGCTCTCTTCGATTGCGGTCAGACCTTCACGGGTTCCGGGAATCTTAATAAAGAGATTGTGCCGATGAGCCTGAGCACGTAATTGGGCGGCAGCTTTCACGGTGCCCGCTGCATCGTAAGCCAGTAAGGGCGATACTTCCAGAGATACCCAGCCATCAGCACCTCCCGTGGCGTCATAGATCGGATGTAAGAGATCGGCGGCCTGTGTCAAATCTTCAATCGCGAGATCGAAGAAGAGTGCTTCACTCGACTTGCCTTCGCGGCTCTTCTGACGAATGGCATCGTCGTAAAACTTTGAGTTTTTGATAGCCAGATCGAAAATCGAAGGATTCGACGTCAACCCGGTGACCGAGAGATTGTCGATGTAGCGCCGCAGCGTACCGCTCGTCAGAAGACCTCGTGTAATGTTGTCAAGCCAAAGGCTCTGACCGAGGTCGTGAAGCTGTTGTGTTGGATTCACAGCTTTACTGTAAAAGAGATATCGTCAAAAGGACGTCAAAACGTCTGAGGTTGTCTATTCTGGCTTGCCCGCGTCTCCGCGGGTATCAAACGCATGACTGCCCTGCGACCTGTCGGGCGTTTGAAGAACTTCATTTACCATGTCGACCAGCTTTTTCGGCACGAATGGCTTTTCGATGAAAGCCCATCCATAGTTCAGCACCAGCAGATCGCCTCCGGCGTATCCCGACATCAACATTACGCGGATTCCAGGCCAGATCTTCCTCAGTGCATCCCCCAGGCTCGGTCCTGACATTTCGGGCATCCGCACATCGGAAAGCAGTAGATCGATGTCTCCGGTATGATCTGTGGCGAGTTTCAGTGCCTGGGCTCCGCTGTCGGCGCGAAGAACATGAAAGCCGACGCTTTCAAGAACTGCGGCAACCATGTTTAGGACCAAGCGGACATCGTCTACGACAAGAATTGTTTTCACTTCCAGCCCCGGAGATTGACAAGCGCCGCAAAACTGACCGGGTCGAGACTGGCTCCGCCTACGAGAAAGCCGTCGATCTCGGGCTGCTCCATGAGGTTCTTCGCATTGTCCGCCTTGACGCTGCCGCCGTAGATGATTCGGACTTTATTCGCTGCCTCCGCACCGAACCGCGTCCGCGCCAGAGCACGAAGGAGGCGATGGGCATCAGCGGCTATTTGCGGTGTAGCGGTTGTGCCCTCACCGATCGCCCAAAGGGGTTCGTACCCAATTACAATACCCGCGAATTGCTCGTTCGATAGCCCGGCCACGCCATCCCGAAACTCCTCTGCCAACTTCGCTTCGACGTTCTTCTTCTCGCGCTCGCCCACGCACAGGATCGGCGTGAGGCCGGCATGGAGTGCGGCGACGGTTTTCTTCAAGACGGTCTCATTGGTTTCGCCGAAATAGTGCCGCCGCTCGCTGTGTCCCACAATGACGTATGAACACCCGGACGCCTTGATCATGTCGCCGGAGACCTCGCCGGTGAACGCACCCTCTTTCTCCCAGTAAAGATTCTGGGCCCCAATCCGGACCCGCGTTCCGGAGGCAGCGGTAACGGCGTTCTGCACATCGAGGAGTGGCGGGCAGATCACAATTTCGCAATTGTCGGAGTGTTCGACGGCAGGCAGAAAGTTCGTGAAGAAGGAGCTGGTCCCCATCGGGTTCTTGTGCATTTTCCAGTTAGCAACGATAAGCGGTGCACGCATTGGATTCCTAGACGCTCGCGACCGGAAGCGTCGTGAACTTAGCCGGGTTCTCGACAGCGACTACAATTCTGTGGATTCTAAACATCAGGCCAACCGCTCTCGCGCCAGGAGTATTGCGCTGGAGCGCGCTGCCAGGCTGTACGGGCTCGAACTACTCAGTATCGGTTCCTCGCCCTCCGCGAACAAGTCCTGCGGCGCGGCGCCGGAAGTATCGACTGCGAGGAGCCACTTTGCAGATTGTGGCGATTGTGGCAGATGAAAGTCGACGCTGTCGGCGCCGGCGTTGAACATCATAAGGATTCTGCTCTTTGCTTCTTCGTGTAAGACGCACGCGAAGGCTTTTTCTCTTCGATCGAACCAATCCGGCGTTCCTCCAGCCGGTCCTCGCCACTGGATTATGTCGTCCGTGTAAAACTGCTCGGTGCTCAGGACTGGATGAGCGCGTCGAAAGGCGATTATGCCCCGGGCAAAGCGGTAGATTTCGCGATGCTGCTCCAGATAATTCCAGTCAAACCAGCTTGTTTTGTTGTCCTGGCACCAGGCGTTGTTACTCCCGCGTTGCGTACGTCGGAATTCGTCGCCCCCTAGCAGCATCGGCACGCCACGTGAGATGAATAGCGTAACTAGAAAGTTCTTGATCTGGCGTTTCCGGACCGCCTCGATTTCCAGGTCTTCCGTTTCGCCTTCAACCCCATAGCTCTCGCTGAAGCTGGCGTTCGTCCCATCGTGGTTGTTCTCGCCGTTGGCTTCATTGTGTTTGTAGCGATAACTCACCAGATCGTTCAGAGTAAATCCATCGTGGCAGGTGACGAAGTTGATGCTGCACTCCGGACCCTTGCCGGATTTAGCGTAAATGTCGGCACTGCCGCAGATGCGGTTCGCGAAGGAGCCGAGCATGCCGTCGTCGCCGCGCCAGAAACGCCGGACGTCATCCCGGAAGCGGCCATTCCACTCCGCCCATCGGCGCTGGGAAAAACTCCCCACCTGGTAAGCGCCTGCTGCATCCCAAGCCTCGGCGATGAGCTTAATGTCTCGGAGAATCGGGTCCTCCGCAATCCGTTCAAGCAGGGGGGCGTTGGCCATAAGCCTGCCGCGTTCGTCACGGCCGAGCACGGACGCCAGGTCAAATCGAAAACCATCGACGTGCATCTCGGTGACCCAATATCGGAGAGCGGCCAGAATGTGGTCGCGTACTACCGGGTGGTTTGCGTTAACGGTGTTGCCCGTACCGGTGTCGTTCCGGTAATAACGTTTGTCGCCGGAAAGCATGTAGAAGACTTCGTTATCCATCCCCCGGAAACAGAGAGTGGGTCCGAGTTCATCCCCCTCCCCCGTGTGATTGAAAACGACGTCCAGAATCACTTCGATGTCCGCGCGATGAAAGGCCTGGATCATTTCCCTGAACTCAACGATCTGCTCGCCTGCACCGGTCCGGCTGCTGTAGGAAGCCTTGGGCGCGAAGAAGACTACAGGCGCGTATCCCCAGTAATCGCCCAGGGGCTGGCGGTTTTCATTGAACTCCTGCACAGGCATGAGCTCAACCGCAGTTACACCGAGATCCTGCAGATAGGGAATTTTTCCGATCAGTCCGCGGTATGTTCCGGGATCTTGCACGCCGGCATTCGGATTCACAGTGAACCCGCGGACGTGCATTTCATAGATAACGGTCTTCTCCCCGGAATGTTTCAGTGGCTGGTCGCCGTTCCAGTCAAACGGCTCGCACGTGAAGATGCACTTCGGCATGGCTCCGGCATCGTCGGTGTTCGCGCGTGCCAGGTCGCGCTCGGGCGAAGATGGATCGTACCCGAACGCTTTGTCGAAGTCCCACTTGACTGGCCGCGAGACTGCCGTCGCGTACGGGTCCAAAAGAAGCCGAGAAAAATTGAAGCGCTGCCCTTCAGCCGGCAACCAGGGGCCGTCCACACGATAGGCATAAAGCTGACCGTGCTGAATCCCTTCAACCTCTACGTGCCACACATCCCCGGTCCGGTTGAGCGAAGAGTCGAGATCGACCTGCCGTGTCGGCGCCTCGTCGTCGGGATGCTCGAAGAACTCAATACGAACGCGAGTTGCGTGACGGCTGAAGAATGCGAAGTTAGCCCCATGGTCCCGTTGAGAAGTACCGAGGGGTAAGGGCGAACCTGAGTGAACGCCGGCGGATTGCATCACGGTCGTTGCCACAGGATTTGCGAGGCTTCGAGCGGGACAACCGTATCACTCATCTGAGGGATGATGCGAACTGTGTAGTCACTGCATGGACGTCCTACCGGCACATGGGCGCTGTAAACACGTCCTGCCGGAGTTTGCCGAGGTTTCATTTCTTGCCGCACGGGACTGCCCCCGTTGATTCCATCCGCATAAAGTTCGATTCGAATCACGTTCGGCTGCAGCTTGCCGTTGAAGATCTCGCCCTCGAAGACATGCTGCTCGCCGTCCGTGGTCACTGTTAGTTCACCGAACCGCAACGTACTCCAGCCCTGTTCCAGCGCCGCCTGCCAGTCAACGACTCGTTTGCCCGCCGCACCTTTGTCGGCTGCGCGTGCGCGGTAAGCAGCCGCAGCAGGGATATAACGCTTCTCCGCGTATTCGGTGACCGCGCGGCTCGCGGAAAACTGAGGGGTCAGCCGTGCCATGCTTTCGCGCATCCGCGCAACCCATGCGACCGGGATGCCGTTCTCGCCGCGGTTATAAAATTCCGGAATCACCTCGCGTTCAAGCAGACCATACAACGTCTCTGCTTCGGCAGCGTCCCACGCCGGGTCTGCGCCATGCTCGTTGCCGTCTCCGAGCGCCCATCCGACTTCCGGGGTGTATGCTTCGGCCCACCAGCCATCCAGCTCCGACAGATTGATGCCACCATTCACGAGCACTTTCATTCCGCTGGTTCCGCAGGCCTCCCACGGACGCCGCGGCGTATTGACCCAAACATCCACGCCTTGCACCAGATGTTGCGTCAGAAGCATGTCGTAATCGCTGAGAAAAATTACATGCGGGCGGGCCTCGGGCTGGTGGATGAAACGAACCCATTTTTGGATCAGGGCCTGCCCCGCCTGGTCCGCCGGATGCGCTTTCCCGGCGATTATGAGTTGCACTCGGTGCTGCGGATTGGTCAAAATGCGAAGCAACCGCTCCGGATCGTGTAGCAACAGGTCGGGTCTCTTGTAGGTCGCAAAGCGCCGTGCAAAACCCAGCGTCAGCGTGTTGGGATCGAAGAGGCGTCTGGCCTGTTCAACCTCCTCGGATTGCGCGCCAGAAGCGGTGAGTTGCTGGGATAGCCGTTTGCGGGCATATTCCACGAGTGCCTTGCTCGCGTCGCACCGAAACTGCCAAAGTTTTGCATCCGATACGCGCCGGATTTCCTGGTCGAGGTCTTCTCCAGACCCGAGCCACCGATCTTTTCCGCAAGCCTCAGTCCACAGGCTGTCCGCTGGGGCCGAGTCCCACGTCGGCATGTGAACTCCATTGGTTACGTATCCGACAGGAACTTCCTCTTCCGGCCAGTGGGGGTAAAGTGGCTGAAAGATGTGTCTGCTTATCTTTCCGTGCAGCCGACTGACGCCGTTAACCGCGCCGCACCCGCGAATCGCTAGATAGGCCATGTTGAACTTCTCTGAAGAGTCTTCCCGCTTCTCGCGGCCGAGAGCAAGCAAATCCTGCATTGTAATGGCGAGCTTCTCCGCGTACCCACCGAGGTATTGCTCAATCAGGTCCGGCTCGAAGCGATCAAAGCCGGCTGCGACCGCCGTATGCGTAGTGAAAAGGTTGCCGGGGCGCGTTGCAGCCAAAGCGACCTTGAACGGCTGGCTCCATGCGTCCATGAAATCGCGGGCGCGCTCCAGGACGGCAAAGGCGGCATGTCCTTCGTTTAGATGACAAACCTCCGGCTTTAAGCCAATAGCATGAAGCAGACGCCACCCGCCGATTCCAAGCAGCATCTCTTGCTGCAGGCGCAGTTCCGGGCCACCTCCATATAGTTCACTCGTAATTCCGCGGTGTGCCGGGAAGTTTGCTGCATCGTTGCTGTCAAGAAGGTACAGCTTTACCCGGCCAACCTGGACTTGCCACGTGCGTAACCACACCGAGTATCCAGGCAAAGCGATTTCCAATCGCAGCCATTCGCCATTTGCCTGACGCAATGGCGTGATGGGTAGTTGTCCGGGGTCGTTGTAAGGGTAGAGCGCCTGCTGTGCGCCTACCTTGTCGATCACCTGACGGAAGTACCCTTGCTGGTAGAGCAGGCCCACACCCACCACTGGTACGCCCAGATCGCTCGCCGCCTTTAGCTGATCACCCGCCACATTCCCAAGGCCACCGGAGTAGATAGGGAGAGCTTCGCTCAGCATGAACTCCATGCTGAAGTAAGCGACGCATGTGAGGGAGGTTTTCGGATGGGTCTTCTGAAACCACGCGGGCTCTTCCGAAGCGCGCCGCCTTGCCTCCACCAAATCATCGACGTTTTTGCGGAAAGCAGGGTCAGCCAGTACCTGCTGGATCTTATCTCTAGATGCGGTTTGAAGAACGACCCATGGGTTATTCGTGATATCCCAAAGTCTCGGGTCCAGTTCCCTCCACACTTCGTCGGTTGAATGATTCCAGGACCAGCGCATGTCGAGCGCAAGTTCGGCAAGGGAATCGAGGCCGTCGATTCCAGCGGCCTGATGAGACCAGGTTGCAAAGTTGATTGGGGTTTGTGTGCTCATGAATAGATATCTTGGGATCGAACTGCTCGCGCAACTCTTTATGCCTCCGATTTCGATCCTCAACCCAACCAAGTATGAAGCGAGAAACGTCAAAAGAACGTCAAAACACCGGCGCAGGTGGCGAGTGCCTGTATGGCCAGTTGACCTTATTGACATCATTTTGACGCCAGATGCGCTAGTTTCAGGAATGATTGCGACCTTAACAGGCGTCAACCGGAAACCGAGGTAAGGAGAGTTTGACATGCACCGAAACGATCCGCCGCCGCGTCGTTGGGGAGTAATCCTGGCAGGGGGCGACGGAACGCCACTGCTCCCACTGACGCGAAAAATCACGGGTGTGACGACTGGCCGAAGCAGTTTTGCTCGGTCATGGGGCAGAAAACACTACTGGAACAGACTCAGCACAGGATTTCCCGGCTGGTTCCGAAACAGCGAACGCTGTTAGTGATGACGCGAGCGCACGAGCCGTTCTACCCCGCCGATGTTAAAGCGCTTCCACTTTCGGAAATGCTCATCCAGCCTCAAAATAAGGGCACAGCCCCCGCAATTCTCTGCAGTCTGCTTCGGCTCCGTGACATGGACCCGGCCGGTATCGTCGCCTTCTTTCCCTCGGATCACTATTTTCCGACGATAAAGCCTTCGCGGGCTATCTGGAATCTGCTTATGCCGCAGCCGCCGCCCTTCCGGAACGCGTAATTCTACTCGGTATCCCGCCAGACGGGCCGGAGGTTGAGTATGGTTGGATCGAACCCGGAATGTCAACGGGAAGACCTATGCCAGGTTGTGTTTCTCCTGTGAAACGATTTTGGGAGAAACCCGATCAGGGGCTTGCCACCTCACTGATGGAGCAGAGTTGTCTCTGGAACAGCTTCATTATGGTCGGCCATATCGGAGCTTTCATGGCCACCTTCCGGCGCGCTCTCCCGGCGATGTTCGAAGCATTTAACTCGATCCAGCCGTCGGTGCTGACTGCGTCTGAGGGAATGGAGCTGAATAGACTCTACCCTCGTATTCCTGCGACATGCTTCTCCCGGGACGTTTTGTCGGTTCAGCCCGGCGCTCTCGCGGTGCTTCGTGCAGCGGGCCTGGGCTGGAGCGACCTCGGCGAGCCCGGTCGTGTCTTCTCGGTGCTGGAGCGTAAAGGGGTCGCGCCGGACTGGGGACTGCAAGCGGCTGTGGGTCTCTGATAAAGGTCTGGCGATGATTCTCGCTGACGAACTTACGGCCTCTCTGGATACGGATCGAGGTCTCAGCGTGATGCGGATGTTGCGCAAGGTGAGCACGGATCACGGTACAGCAATATCGGTCGTGACTCATGACGAGCGCATGATCGGTGAGGTTGACCGGGTTCTTCAATTGGTGGACGGGCTGGTCACCAGCGATGAAAGCCAGTCAAAGGCCAGGAGCGCAGCCGCAAGAGAAGACCAGAAACCCGCTGAACACCCAGCGCGGGTGGAGACCTTCCACTAATTCTTGAAGGACAAACATATGTTACTAAGGCAACGAGTATCTGCAGTCATCTACGACACGTCCCCCGAACGTATCTGGGATTTTGCCTCTGATCCAAAAAACTGGACTGCGTCAAATCCAGTTGAACACAGAGGACTAGAACTCTTCAGCAAAAGTGGACTGCCCGAAACGGGAGTTATGTTTCACCAGCAGGAATACGTTGCTGGCGTGTTCGCTGATTTAAGTGGGCACTTTCTCTACGTAGACAGCCCGAGGGTTTGTGTGTGGACAGGAATTGCAAAATACAAATTCCTTGGAAGCCTTTTGAGAATTCGGATAGCTGAAGGAGGAACCGCGACCCTCACCAGGGCTGGGAATGGATGGGAGCTCGCCCACGATGTCTTTATGGACTTCTCGGACTCCTTGTTCGGCAAGTTATTGTACTGGGGCTTTGTCCATTTGTTTGACGGACAAAAAGCGGTGTTTGAGCACGCAAATAGAGAAGTCGTCTATTTCAAAACGCGCTTGGAAGGCGAGTCGGGCGAGAACGAAGTTGAAGTTCCGGTGCCGCAACGCGCTTGGTCGGCGAGCCGATCGCCGCCCGAATAAGAGGAATGGCCGTAGGATGCTTCAGGCAGGTTGCCCTCAAATGAATGGGTGCACGAGTTTTTAATCTAAACAAATGGAGAACAAGAAAATGAGTTGCTGCAAAGATGTAATGAAACCAATCGAGCCGTCTTCGTGCTGCACGCCGAAAGACACAGTGACAAAAGCTGCGCTCGCAATGCGCGATTCCGGATGCGGTTGCGCGCCGGTCGTTGAGGATACAAAAACCCGCAAGCTGGTGGGTGTCGTTACCGAGCGCGACGTATGTTGTAGCGTGGGCGCTGACAACCGGCTTGCTTCGGAAGTTCGCGTCGAGGAGATCATGCGGCCTGCCTCCGCCTGCTGTAGTTCGCATGAGACGGTCGAAGAAGGACACCGCAAACTCCATGAGCACCGCGCCACGAGCTTACCTGTCGTGGATAAGGACGGCGGTTGCTGCGGCACAATCAGCGCCCACCATTTGGAAGCGGCCGTAGCGCACCGGACAAAATAATCCCAACAAAGGTCGCCATGATCAAGTGGCGCGTTCCGGCAGTGGTGGACCGGAGTCAGTTAGAGAATCAGTCCCAGGTGAAGGAGGCGCGCGCCTGCAAACACGTGCGCCTCCCAAAGGTAAACCATATGAGCTCACAAGCGGCAGAAGTTCTCCAGAAGACCAAAGACCCGGTCTGCGGCATGACCGTTGACCCTGCAAGTGCATCGGGGGAGATGGAATACGAAGGTCAGGCCTACTATTTTTGTAGCGCCAAGTGCCTTGAGAAATTTAAGGCAACCCCCCAACAATATGTTTCACCGAAGCCGCCAGCACCATCTCCACCTCCGGCGGCCGGATCTCCGAAGACTGAATATACCTGCCCGATGCACCCACAGATTGTGCGCAGCGAACCCGGCTCGTGTCCCATCTGCGGGATGGCGCTCGAACCCCTTGTCAGCACGGCGAGCACGGAAGAGAATCCCGAACTCAAGGACATGCAGCGGCGATTCTGGACAGCGGTCGTCCTGACGGTTCCCGTGCTGATCGCGGCCATGGGTGCGGATATTCCGGGGCATCCCCTTGAGCGTCTGGCCTCACCGAGGACATGGACATGGTTTGAACTCATCTTGTCGACGCCAGTGATCCTCTGGGGCGGATGGCCGTTCTTTGTGCGCGGCTGGCAGTCCATTGTGCATCGCAGTCCCAACATGTTCACGCTGATCGGGCTCGGAGTGGGCGTGTCTTATGTGTACAGTCTCATTGCAGCCCTGTTTCCCGGCATATTCCCTGCCGCCTTTCGCGACCAAGCCGGCGGCGTAGCAGTCTATTTTGAAGCGGGCGCTGTAATTGTGACACTGGTTCTGCTTGGGCAAGTACTCGAGTTGAAGGCTCGCAGCCAGACGGGCGCCGCAATCAAGGCATTGCTGGGACTGGCGCCGAAGACGGCCCGTATGCTGCGTGATGACGGATCCGAGGCCGACGTACCACTCGATCAGGTGAAAACAGGTGACAGGTTGCGGGTTCGGCCGGGCGAGAAAATTCCCGTAGACGGAGCGGTCCTCGAAGGCGGAACCAGTGTGGACGAGTCGATGGTCTCAGGCGAATCTATTCCGGTCGAGAAGAAGGCTGGCGACCGTGTGACGGGCGCCACGGTAAACGGAACCGGCTCCATTGTCATGCGTGCGGAGCGCGTGGGAGCCGACTCCACGCTGTCCCAGATCGTACGGATGGTCGCGGACGCGCAGCGCACCCGCGCTCCCATCCAGAAGCTCGCCGACCAGGTTGCCCGCTACTTTGTTCCGGTGGTGCTTGGCTGCGCAGTGGTCACATTTGCCGTGTGGGCGAGTGTTGGCCCTTCGCCCCGAATGGCGCATGCGCTGATCAACGCGGTGGCGGTGCTCATTGTCGCGTGTCCCTGTGCCCTCGGGTTGGCAACGCCCATGTCGATCATGGTGGCGATGGGAAAGGGTGCCACCAGCGGAGTCCTGTTCAAAAATGCCGAAGCCATCGAATTCATGCGAAAGGTTGACGTGCTGGTTGTCGATAAGACCGGGACGCTGACTCAGGGCAAGCCGAAGCTGATGACTGTACAGCCAGCCTCGGGGCTCGATGAAGCGCAGTTGCTGCATCTCGCTGCCAGCCTGGAACGCGGGAGCGAGCATCCGTTGGCTGGTGCGATTATCGCCGGGGCCGAAGAGCGCAAGATCCAGCTCTCTTCGGCGGAAGCGTTTGAATCGGTGACGGGACAAGGCGTCAAGGCGCGCATCGAAGGCAAGCTCGTGACTTTAGGCAACCTGAAGTTCATGGAAACCTGCGGCGTCGACGTCGGCTCACTGTCTGATTCCGCGGAAGCCTTGCGCACCGACGGCCAGACCGTGATGTTTGTGGCAGTGGACGGCCACGCCGCAGGATTACTGGGTGTGGCCGACCCCATCAAAGAGACTTCGCAGGAGGCGATCCGGCAGTTGCACGAGCTCAAGATTCGCGTGGTGATGCTGACGGGCGACAGCAGGACAACGGCGGAGGCGGTGGCGCACAAGCTGGGTATCGACGAAGTGATCGCGGAAGTCCTTCCGCAGGACAAGAGCAAGCAGATCAAGCTTCTTCAAGAGAAGGGAAAATTTGTGGCAATGGCCGGCGATGGAGTCAACGATGCGCCGGCGCTGGCCCAGGCTCAGGTCGGGATCGCAATGGGCACAGGTACCGATGTCGCCATGCAGAGCGCGGGCGTAACGCTGGTTAAAGGCGATCTGCGCGGAATACTCCGTGCGCGCCAGTTGAGCCAGGCGACGATGAAGAACATCCAGGAGAACCTGTTTTTTGCGTTCTTCTACAATGCCCTGGGCGTGCCGGTCGCGGCGGGGGTTCTCTACCCATTCACCGGGTTACTCCTGAGCCCCATGATCGCCGCCGCTGCCATGAGCATGAGTTCGGTTTCTGTCATCTTGAATGCCTTACGCCTGCGGCGGTTGCGGCTCTGAACGGGTTGGGAGTTCGCCGAAGCAGTAGCCTGTCAGGCCGCTTTGACCGCAGTCCACTTCCAGGACGTTTCCATGCCGGCTTCGTATTCGCCCCGGCGTGCGGCCCTGTTACACCTGGCGCGATGATAGAGGGCTTGTTGTGCCTCCACCACGTTCTCCTCCTGCCCTTTCCAGATCTCCAGAGCCGGTTGCTGAATGGCGCGGGCAAACGAAAACGCCACCGCCCAGGGAAGAGACCCTTTGAATCGGGCGTTCATAGCATTTAATCGCGCTGAAGCCAATTCACCCGATTGACCGCCCGACAGGAAGGCAACGCCCGGAACGGCCGCAGGGACCGACCGCGACAGACACTTCACCGTGGCATCGGCTACTTCGTCCACGCCTTCCTGGGTCGGGCACGCCAGTCCTGGAAGCACCATATTGGGCTTGAGAATCATCCCCTCCAGCATTACCCTCTGCAGGTAGAGATGACCGAACACCGTGCGCAAGACTTCTTCCGTCAGCTCACTGCAACGGTCTAAGGTATGAGATCCCTCCATCAGCACTTCGGGCTCGACGACGGGCACGAGTCCCGCTTCCTGGCACAATGCGGCATAGCGAGCGAGTGCCTGCGCATTCGCTTCCATGCAACCGCGACTTGGAATGCCGACGCCGATGGTAATTACCGCGCGCCATTTTGCAAAGCGGGCGCCCATCTGAAAGTACTCCTTGAGACGGTCGCGCAAGGCGTCCAGGCCCTCGGTGATTTTCTCGTCGGGAAAACCCGCCATTTGTTTCGCGCCGGTGTCGACCTTGATGCCCGGGATAATTCCCGTATCGGCGATGGCTCGGACAAAAGGTGTGCCATCGTTTTTGCTCTGGCGTATCGTCTCGTCGTAAAGGATCGCGCCACTGATGCACTCACTGAGACCGGGCGTGGTTATGATCAACTCCCGATACGCGCGCCGGGCTTCCTCGGTTTGGGGGATTCCCTGTTTTGCGAATCGCTTGTTGCAAGTGGGGTTGCTTTCATCCATAGCAAGAAGGCCTTTATCGTGAGCGACCAGCAAGCGGGCCGTTTCTGTCAGGTCTTGAATATTCATGAGGGTTTTTGTCCTTTACGCGGTTGTGGGCACGGCTGCTTCCCGGCCGCTCGGGAATCCAAGCGAGGTCAGCTTCGCGCAAGTGGATTGGTAGTCCGTGTGAAGAATACTGCGAATCCCCAGACCCTCGGCGATTTGAACGAACATCGGCGTGTTTTCGATATAGAGGACCTGTTGCGGCTCGGTCTGAGTAAGGTTAAGCGCCAGCCGGAAGATGTTCGCGTCGGGCTTGCGGAGATGGACGAAACAAGAGGAGACAAAGCATTCCACGAATGCATCCAGTCTGAACGTGCGAATCCGATAGGCATTCAGTTCGAACGATTCATTGCTGACTACGGCGATCCTCAGCGCATACCGCGCCTTGAGCTGAGTGATCATCGCGATCATTTCCGGATAAGGCGTCGACTGCTCGCACATGAACTGCCGAAACTGCACCGGAGTAAACGGCCGTTTCTCGTAAAAAACGACGAGGTTCAGGTATTCCTCGAAAGAGAGTTTTCCCTCCTCATGAATTTCGAACGTCAAACGATGCCGCTCTTCCATTTCCTCCCAGTTCAGATCGAAGCGCTCCACCGCCCGTCTTCTGGCGAGATGATCCCACCCGTTCGTGAGAAGCACGCCGCCGATATCTACGAACACGCACGTGATCCCAGAACCGTTCTCGATCATCTGCAAATCCAATTGTGTCCCCCGAAACGTCAAGAAGATGTCAATAGTGCCGGCGTCGGTCCGCCCGTCGATACCTTTTGACGTCCTTTTGACCTTTTTCCCGCTACGTTGGGAACAGCGTTATTGAGTCACGCGTGGACTCGATTGCGCGCCGAAGGCTACCCACAATGATCGAAACCACCCTTGACTTACCAATAGAAGCAGCCCCGCACAGCAGGAACGGAGCCGCGACGACTGAACAGGATCATTCGCTGACACCCGAGTTACTGGGAAAGATGAACGCCTACTGGCGGGCGGCAAATTATCTGTCGGTCGGCCAAATTTATCTGTACGACAATCCGCTGCTGAAAGAGCCGCTGAAGCTATCCCATGTGAAACCGCTTGTGGTCGGGCATTGGGGCACGACGCCAGGACAGAACTTCATCTACGTTCATCTGAACAGGGTTATTAAGAAGTACGACCTCGATATGTTCTACGTGGCGGGACCTGGGCATGGTGGTCCGGCGATTGTCGGCAACGTCTACCTGGAAGGGACTTGGACCGATATCTATCCGAATGTGACCCAGGACGAAGCGGGACTGAAGAAGCTTTTCAAACAGTTCTCATTCCCCGGAGGGATCTCCAGCCATGTTGCGCCGACAACGCCAGGCTCTATTCACGAGGGCGGAGAACTTGGGTATTCGCTCAGCCATGCTTTTGGGGCGGCGTTCGACAATCCCGACCTAATTGTGGCGTGCGTCGTCGGCGACGGCGAGGCTGAGACCGGACCTCTCGCTACGGCTTGGCAGTCCAACAAACTACTCAATCCCATAACTGACGGAGCCGTGCTCCCCATCCTGCACCTCAACGGATACAAGATCAGCAATCCGACTGTACTGGCCCGCATCGAGCGTGAGGAACTGGAACAATTTCTACGCGGCTGCGGCTGGACACCTTATTTTGTAGAAGGCGATGATCCCGATAAGATGCATCATCTGATGGCCACGACGCTCGAAACAGCCATTGAGAACATCCGCCATTTTCAGCAGAATGCCCGGAGCCATGGTGATAATACCCGCCCGCGATGGCCAATGATTGTGCTCCGATCGCCCAAGGGCTGGACTGGACCGAAGGTGGTCGATGGGCTGCAAATCGAAGGCACATTCCGCGCGCATCAGGTGCCGATCCTCGTCGATTCCGAACATCCCGATCACGTCGCGCTGCTCGAGAGTTGGATGAAGAGCTACAAAGCCGAAGAGCTATTTGATGAGAGCGGCCGGCTCATACCGGAATTGGCCGAACTGGCCCCGAAGGGCGACCGGCGGATGGGAGCGAATCCTCATGCGAACGGAGGCATTCTGCTACGCGACCTACGTATGCCGGACTTTCGGGTCCATGCAGTGAATGTGCCTGCGCCCGGCGCCGTGGCCGCTCAGGACACGCTGGTGCTGGGACAGTTTCTGCGTGACGTAGCCAATCTGAACCGTGATAATTTCCGCGTCTTCGGCCCCGATGAGACACTGTCGAATCTCCTCGGCGCCGTCTTTGAAGTGACGAATCGTCAGTGGGACGCGCGGGAAGCGAGGAATGACGAATTCCTGAAACCTTCCGGGCGGGTACTGGACTCCATGCTCAGCGAGCATCAATGCGAAGGTTGGCTGGAAGGGTATCTGCTGACCGGACGTCACGGCCTGTTTAACAGTTACGAGGCTTTCATTCGTATCGTCGACTCGATGTTCAGTCAGCACGCCAAGTGGCTGAAGGTTACTTCGGAACTGCCCTGGCGCCGCAAGATTGCCTCATTGAACTATCTGCTGGCGTCCCACGTGTGGCAGCAGGATCACAACGGTTTCACGCATCAGGACCCAGGTTTTCTGGATCATGTCATCAATAAAAAAGCC
>JBBSEX010000054.1:0-16587 GCA_038239345.1 Bryobacterales bacterium | reverse complement strand
GCTGGACATTCAAAAGTGGTGGGTACACACAAACTCGCCCGCTGCCGTCAGACTCTGGTACAAATTCAGCCCGGCTGCACCCTCCCGAAGTCCGAAGTCCCGTAAACGAAAGTCCAGCTAATTATGAGACACTACACTAGCCGCCATGGTCGCTACTCCTCCCCTTCCAACTCGGCGGGAGAGAAGCCCAGTTCGGGCTCCTCGGTCTCAAAGCCTGATCCAGCTAACGGTTCCCCGCCGATTGCGTCAATAGACACGACTAACAGATCGTGTTGAAAATCGTGTGAATTCTGCATTTTGGCTCCTCATCCGCGGAATGGAATGTAGGTCCATCAACTATTAAGGAAACGGTAAAGGGTGTTCGGGACGCGGAATTAACCATAGAGAATCTCGGACGGATTTCTTTGGCCGGGTTGGACTGGCCCGTTAACGCCCGTGCACCGCGGTCAGCCGACACCTGCCTTCGACTCCAAGACAAAGACGCCTCCACCGATTACTAAGCTCTATAGAGGACTAGAATGGAGGATCTGGGGTAGCGAGACGGACACCGGTATTCGTTTATAGACGGTCTCCCAACATTCAACCTGGACCTCCAAGCAACCCTTTTGCCTTCGGAAAGATCAGCCCCGTCAGGTTATCCGATTTCTTCTTACCCCTCAGAGGGGACAAGGAGCTAAACCCCCAAAAAGTTGGGACGATAGTCGCTTAACTCCCGTAATCTTGATACACTGGCTTCGGGGAACCCAGTAATGCCCAATTTCTCAGCCATGCCGGAGGTTTTCGTTTCCAACTCCGAACTCGCCTCCGCCGTCTCGCGCGAGACCAAGCTTGGGCGGCTGCGAAAGCTTAGTTCACGACTTTATACCCGGAATCTTACAGAGCCACCGGAACGAATCGTACACCGGAATCTCTGGCCGCTGGTTGCCGCGTATCTGCCTGGTGCCCTCATCGCCGACCGTACCGCTCTTGAGAACCGGCCGGCTGCGGATGGTTCCGTGTTTCTGATTGCCGATCACAAACGCGATATCTCTTTACCTGGGGTGACCCTGCGCCCGCGCAAGGGACGGCCACCGCTGGAAAGTGACAGGCCCTTCATCGACAGTTTGCGCATTGCCTCTCCGGCGCGCGCCTTTCTTGAGAACATGCGTCCATCCCGCGCACGTGACGGTGTCGCCCGCACTCTTTCAAAGCGTGAGCTTGAGGAGCGCCTTGACGAACTGCTCCGTCGTGGTGGCGAACCCGCACTTCAGCGCCTGCGCGACGACGCTCGGGAAATTGCGGGGCTGCTGGACTTGCGGGACGAGTTTCAAAGTCTCGATGCTCTGATCGGCACCTTGCTCGGTACGCGAGGCGCACCACTGGAATCGCCAGTTGCCGTCGCACGTGCCGCTGGGTTGCCTTATGATCCGCAACGGCTCGAACTATTCCAGTGCCTCTTTGCAGAACTCGCGGGAAGCGCGCCTATGACGCGCCTTGCTCGAACCACAGATGGCGTCGCCCTTCCGTTCTTCGAGGCCTATTTTTCCAACTTTATCGAAGGGACTGAATTTGCTGTCGATGAGGCTGCCGATATTGTCTTTAAAGGTTACATTCCGAAAGCCCGTCCCGAGGATGCTCATGACGTTCTGGGAACTTGGAAGCTAGTCTCTGACGCGCATGAAATGTCCTGCCTCCCCGGTAGTTTCGATGAACTGGGGGCGATTCTGAAAAGCCGACATGCGCGGATCATGGAAGGCCGCCCGGACAAAGGGCCCGGACGATTCAAAGCCGATCCAAACCGCGCCGGTTCGACTTTGTTTGTCGCGCCTGAGTTAGTGGAAGGCACCCTCGCTAAAGGCTTTGAAGTCTACCGTGGTCTTACCAGTCCACTACATCGTGCCATCTTCATGATGTTCCTCGTCGCTGAGGTTCACCCGTTCGCGGATGGCAACGGTCGCGTTGCCCGCATCATGATGAACGCCGAACTGGTCGCTGCCGCCGAGAACCGAATCATCGTGCCGACCGTGTACCGCAACAATTACCTGATGGCTTTGAAGGCGCTATCGCAAAACGGAATTACCGGAGCTCTCGTGCGCACTATGGACTTCGCGCAACGGTATACGGCGGCGGTCGATTTCGCGGAACTAGAGGGGGCGCGATTGATCCTTGACCGAACCCACGCATTCGTGGATCCGAACGAGGCCGACACGGCCGGCATTCGTTTGACGATGCCTACGCCCGACATCTTCACGGAGGCACGTCGGTATTGAAGCTCGTTCCGATTCCCAACGAGGTGCCGTTCGCCCGGCGCATTAATACGAAAGCGTCCCGAGGCACTCCCAAGCGCCCCGAGGATCAAGCTGGCCGGATGCGTAGTTCGCCGACAGCAGCTCGGGTCTCAGATATTCATCGTAGCGATCGATGATTTGATTTGGAATTGAATCCGCCAGCGCGGTCGAATCGGCTGGACCGCAGTTGACAATATTGTGCAGGTAGCTCCGAAGTTGTTCTGGCGTGACGTCTTCTAGCACAAGGCCTACACCAAACGTCAGCCCAGTCAAGCCGAGTGATCGAAGCTGGCCCAACACTGTATTTGCGATAGTGTCTCCCGCCCAAAGGAATAACAAACAACCTCCCTCATGCGGGACCACGGACCGCGATGCAAGCGTGTGTCGAGCGAACTGTTCCCGTCCTTCGGAGAGTAGTTGGTTCGCATGAGAATCTAGGTAGGCAGGTCGGTCGACGCCAGAATAGAGTCGCTTCATTTCCTCGTGTACGCGACGGTGAACGATCCCGCCGCCTCCTGAGAAGTGAGGTGCCCTGCCACCCTGGGCTGGAACGACTTCAATTACCTTCCGCTGATCGTCGAGAGAAACCACGCGCCATCGCCGGCCTGCAAAGAGAATCAAGCTCTTCTCGGGGATCGGATGACTGACGGGGAGAGAGCCGAGGACATTATGTCCATGGACAAGCTTAAATTCGTCTGACGTCCAGAAAGCCGTATAAAAGCTGTAGTGGTTTACGATGTGCTCGCCAGCGGAGCTGTGAAGGAGCGTTCCGTCCGGTGCCTGCATGATAAGGTCATTTTGACCAAGCCCGCGAAGCACATCGGCGAACATTGCCTGATCAACTTCACGAAATGGACCACTTTTGCAAGTGATCTGCCAGGCATCTTCGGCCGTTAGCCCCCCATATTGCGCGATCAGCGAGAGTATCTGCTGGATCAAGGTCGAAAGATGGAGCCGCGTGGTTGTGGGCGGCTCACACCACTTTTGTAGAAGAAGCTGCGTCGCCGCCACCGCTTGAAATAGATCCAGACGGAGCGTGTCTTGCGGAGCGAGGCCGGAGTGAAGCTCCAGCTCTGTAACATACATGCGAAGGATTGCTGGCTCTCCTCGTCGGCCCGACCGTCCCAACCTCTGCCTGAGGCTAGCGACACTAAAAGGGGCATCGATCTGAGCGACACTCCTAACTTGACCGATGTCGATACCCATCTCCAGACTTGAGGTGCAGACAGCAGTGGCTGGTCGATCAGATTCCTTCAGGATTTCTTCCACTTCCTCTCGTAGTACCTTCGAAAGGCTGCCATGGTGCGCGTAGAATTCGTTTGGTCGACCTTGGTCTTCGCAGAGCCTGACTAACCGGTCCGTGAACTCCTCGACCCGCCTGCGGCTGTTGGCGAAGACCAGATTCTTCGACCCCTGTAGCACATTGAAGAGGTCGCGAGTCACTGCCACAAGTGCGAGCCCGTCCAGCTCCTTGTCTGGCGCGGTAGCCTCATCGTCTGAATGACTCGCGAAAGGTTCGCAATAGCCCTTCACCAGAACCCGGATTTCCTGGCCCGCCTCTTTGCTCTCGACCACTTCAACGCCAGCTCCCTCGTTCGGGCGAAGGAAGTCAGCGGCGATTCTTTTGTCCCCAAGGGTGGCGCTCAAGCCGACGCGTGGAACTCTCCTTGCCAGCGTCGCTTCGAGACGCTGGAGAAGTGACATGAGCTGCATTCCACGTTCGGTATTGATGAACGAATGCAATTCGTCAACGACGACGTACTGCAAGTGCTGGAAGATAGAGGGTAGATAGAAGCCCTTGCGGACGAAAATACTCTCAAGCGACTCTGGCGTGATTAACAGTGCGCCGCGAGGATTCCGCTCGAAAGCCGTTTTCTTCGACGCTGCGATGTCACCGTGCCAGGGATAGACGGGCATGTCGCCAATTCCGAACAATTCTTCTAAGCGCAAACGCAGGTCGTTGATGAGGGCCTTTAGGGGGCTCACGTAAAGCGCAAGGCCCTCACCGCCGTCGTTGAGGAGCCGCGACACAATGGGAAGAAACGCCGCCTCGGTTTTGCCGGAAGCAGTCGTAGCGGCGATGACGACATCGCGGGTACCTTCAAGGATGATCGGGATTGTTCGTTCTTGAGCGTCGCGAAGTTCCGACCACTTCCGCTCCCATATCCATCTCTGCACCGCTGGATGGAGAAGTTCGAACGCTCGAGAAGGGTCGGATTGCATGACCAGTCCCCGCTATAGCTGAAACGAGGTTAGCTCGTCCGCGTCTGCCGATTCGTCCGATTCGGATAGGTCTTCTTTGTCCTCGGTAACCGCGGTACCCTCCAGCAATTCTTCCCAATTCACATGAGGGTTCTGTTCCAGTACCGCGAGGACGTTCACGAAGGAGGTGATCGTCGTGCGCGGAGTGCGGAAATACGCTTCTCCAATTCGCTTTTCGCAGTGCGCCATGAAACGGTGCAGACCATCATCGGGAAGTAGATACTTCTGGGGATCGCCCGATGCCTGAACATGCCGAATCTTAGAGATCAAGAGGTAGAAGTCCTCGGGAGTCAAACTGGACAGCCGGAGCACCGGTGAACCGAAATCAACCACTCCGTCCCGAGCGAAGCTATTCTCGGCGAGCCGTGACTGAAGCGCGGCGTAGCTGTAAAGGCCCCGACGTGTGTCCATTAGAAATTCTGGCGTTCCGCCCATCAGGAAGCCTAATCCGACGGCGGACCCTTGTAGGGAATCATTTAGGATGCGCAGGATCTGCTCGTAATTCGCACTACGTGATTGCGTGTTCGCGATCTTGTACAGATTCACCATTTCGTCCAGAGACACAATCATTCCACCGAATCCGGCAAGCCGGACAAACCGGGCCATGAGCCGTAGGTGATCGTAGAAGGTCTGGTCGTCGATAATCGTCCTGACGCCGAGCGCGGCGCGTGCATCCGTTCTCGTGGAGAACTCGGCGCGGAGCCATCGAACAGCATCGGCCTTCAATTGCTCGTTGCCTGTATCGTGACCTCGCCAGTAACAGGCAATCACTTCTGCAAAGTCATATCCGCCGGTTAATTCTGACAATTGTTCCAACTGCTTGTGGATCTGCGCATCCGGCGAAGTTCCAGTCGCACGACTCTCCTTAAGTGCCTCAGTGACAAACCGCTCGACGATGCTGTTCATTGCTCCGCCCTCAGGCTTGGCGCGCGTGGCAATGTTCCTCATCAGTTCGGAGTAGAGGGAGCGAGCCTGACCGCTGGATGCCTGAAGGCGCCGGTCTGGAGATAGATCCGCATGGACCGTTACGAGCCGCTTTTCGAGAGCAATGGAGCGAACCAGATTCAAGAAGAACGTTTTCCCTGAACCGTACGAGCCGATCACAAATCGGATCGCCGAGCCGCCATCCGAACACCTTTCCATGTCCTTTAGCAGGGCCTCGATCTCTTTCAGCCTGCCTACCTGTATCAAATGTTGGCCTAAGCGAGGCACGACTCCAGCTCGTAGAGACTGAAGGACCGCGTCACGTTCCTTTGGGCGAATGGTGCTCACGGTAGAATCGCGCTCCTAATGTTGGGATTTACTTCGATTGAATCGTCACCTTCCAAGAGTAGATCGCCGTGCAGATTTAGACTCGCCTCATTCACGGCATCCACCGCGCCATCGGGAAGCAGATGATGTTGGGCGGCGATTGTTTCTAATTCGGCCCGGCTCCATACCGAACGATCGAGAAGGGCGAGCGCAAACTGCGAGTGTGCAAGGTCCAGATCAAGAATCTGAACGGCCGGAACGGTATGGGGAACCTCCGAGTCGCGAGATTCGACAACCTCCTCTTCGCTCACAAAGATCTCGCGGAGGAGGACAGAGACCCGTTCGGATTCGGCTTCCATCGCGCGAATTCGTTCCAGGTTAACGCGCGGCTTTATCGGAGCGCTTCCTTTCTTCGGACTAGGGAGGGTATAAGCAGGCGATGGTTCCGATGCCTGAACCACGATAGGTTCTGTTGCGGCAGCATGGGTGTCGGCGAAGACCTGCTCGGGATTGAGGCCCAGCTGACGGTAGATCTTTTGCAGAGCTGTAATCTCTACCGGTGCAATGTGGCCGTCCAGTCCTACTAACCGGGAGAGGAAACCTCCCAAAGCGCCCTTCCCGTCCATGGAAAGGCTTTCAATGCGTCGCTTTAGCCCAGCAAGCTCGCGCGGCTTGATCAGGAGCCACTTAAGGTAGGCGCGCAGCCTCAACCGCTCTACAGCATTGAGATCCGAAGACCCCGCCGCGTGAGACATCAGCGCCTGTTCTTCCTCGGCCGCGACTTCTCCGTCGGCATGGGCGATGAGCGCACCAAGATGAGCAACCAACGTGGCGCTTGTATACGCGGCGGAAGGCGCCGCCGGCGCATCCTTGGTCATTCGGAAAAGAACGAGGAGTTCAGCCGGATCCAACTGGTGAGCCGCGAAGCGAATATCTGGTTCAAGACCATATCCTAGTTTCCCTAGGCATTGAGCAACAGTGACGGCTTCTCGCTTGGAGATTTCTTTTTCCGCAAGGCTTGGCCAGGCTCCCCGGAGTGATACGTAGTCCGCGACCGCTAGATCATTTTTGAAATCAAGGTTACCGGCCCATGTCATGATTTTTGCTAAGGCCGGATGCCCATCCGGGCCAGCCAGCACCGACGGCAACAGGGCCAAGCCCGCCGGGGTATCGCTCGCCCCTGGGTTTCGGCCGAGAAAGCGGCTATAGGAATCCAGCTCGTCGGTGCACTGATCTGCGAGCGCCACTAGCTTGTCGATGGGTTGCTTCAGAATCGTGACATTGGGAAGGTCCGGCATGCTGATGTCGACGTTCCCGGGAAAGGACGCGCTAGCTGGGCGGTAGCTGGATGTGATCGGGGTCTTGTTAGGTTTGACCACGACGCCATCGCCAAACTTCTCACGATAGCGGATGGCAAATAGTCTTTCGAACTCCGCAGAGCATCGCGACGCCGGAGTTCGCTCGTAGAAACCGTCGTGGGAGCGGACCCAAGCGAAAGCCCAAGCTGCGGGAATGGTGTGGCCGTTGTTTGCCATCCAACCAAGGCCAATTTTCAGAGGCAGGTTTTCGGACTCGTATGATTTGGTTACAACGGGCACTCTATCGCGGAGCGTGTCGCCGTCGATCTTTGTCGCTTCCAAAATACTCACGAATTGAGTCGCATAATTCCGAAAGGAACTATTGCCCCCGTATATCGCTAGAAGCCGCCGTACTTCGAGGCGGATCCGGTCCCATTCGGCGTCGGTGGTGTGGGCCTTTTCAGCGAGGGCACGACGTTCTAGTCCGTAGAGGAAGAGAAATACAAGACCGATATATGCGTCGGGATCCTTTCTGTCTCCGGCGAGCCAGCGGAGAAAAGCTCCGCGAGCACTCGGTGAGATGTCGTGATAACTTGGCCAGTAGGGCATCTCATCCGAACTCGTGCTCGTGATCGAGAGACTCGGGTTAATCAAGGCGGGTTCGACACCCATTCCAGCAACCCTGCTCATCGATCTGCCCACGTAAAGCATTCCTCCAGGAATTCGAAAGCCTTGAATCTCAATTTCTTGTCCCGGTGGAATCCACCGACCGGCGGACTCCTGACGGGGGAGTTGAGGCGGCTGGGCCGCTCGAACTGGAGGTCTAGCTGCAGGTGATGGTTGTAACCGCGAAACTTCGGTTGAAAGTAGGGTTTGTGGGCCCTTGCTGGGAGCAGTGCTCTTGCTAATCAAGCGAACGATTAGCCATATTCCGCCAACCAAAACACAAAGGGCCACAAATTCCATGCACTTCGAAGATATCGCATAGGAACCTTCCGCCTTCATCCCAAGCATCAGACCTTTGAGCCCTGGTTCAGCAACTATTGCTCACTCTTGGCTGGCTCTCGTCCCTTCCTGTAACCAGAGAGCGGAATTCGCAGCATAAAATGGTGTGAATGGTGCGCTGGAACAACTTATCAGCCGATGGATCGCTATGACAATGGCGCTCGAGTTCGTTGCGCCCCTAATGTGTCGAGCTTGGCTAAACGAGCTTGGCGCGGGGGCACAACTCGTCAATGGCTAGACTACTTCTCGATCCCTGGTCGCCGGACTACGAAGCTCCGATTCAAACTGAAGGGCCGGATGTTGTGGCGGCCGGAGAAGTCGATCCGAAAGTCGAATCTTCCGATTGGCATGCCATCGCGCCGGTAGCCGCGTCGCCGGAATGGAAGCTCTACTTCGTCGACGGCGTTCGGCGGGTTGAGGCGCGGGTGTTAGCGCAAGGCGAAGACGGCAAGCTGATACACGGCCTATTCGGTAGCGCGGGGACCGGTTGCGTCGTTGTAGAGGATGGAATCGCCACTTACGATTCCATCGAGGTTCGGCGATTTCTGATTCTCGGGGACGGCAAACAAAAGGCTGAGAGTATTCCCGCTGGCACGTTGATAGTGAACTTCGAAGGAGTCTCCAGCCCGGGGGACGGTCAAAGCGATCTCATGAACTGCCTCCAGAATTTGATGCGGACCCGGGAGGCGCAGTTGGCAGAGCGCCATCTGGGAGAGGGCGCTTGTGTTTTTGCCGATGGACCGTTGAACTACTTTTCCGCCGCAACCGATGCTCTCGTCGGAGTCATTAAGCGAATCTACTTGCCATATCTTGATGCAGCACACTTCGCGTTAGTAGGATCCCTAGGCGTTGGTGAGCGCACGCCGCTCTTCTCAATTCGGGATGGAAAGTACGATCGCTATTCTTGGTTTCAGCGATTGGCAACTCCTCGGAAGATGGAGCATAGTCTGGCCGGGATTGTACGGCTCGAAGTCCGAGCTGCACTTGGGATTGAGCGAGCGGTTGAGTTGACCAACTTTGCGGCAAAGGAACTGCCCGCATTCGCTTCGAGTGCCGTGCGCGATCCCCGAGCTCCGCAGAACCTGGTCCCGGTGGGGGCTCTTGAGGAACAGTTGAGGCACCAAATGGGAGACGCGGTTTTGATCCGGCGGGCGATTGAACGCAAGATTCACGAAGGGGTGACGATTTGAACGAAATCGGACGCGTTTTAGGAACGGTGGACGCACAGCCGTTGGACTATTGGATTGCGGTACCCTCCGACAAGCTAGTTCAGCTTGACGATGTAGTTGCTGTGCAACGGCCGTTGCCGGATGGCCGAAGTGTTTCGGTTTATGGAGTAGTAGATACGGTGATTGCCCGGCATGAAGGGGCGAAGCTTGAAAGCGACGTATTTCTCGCGGAGCAAGGTATCCTTCCGCTCAACCGGGTTTTAAAGGCCCACGTGATGGTGACACGAGTGGAGCCCGAGATCTTTGTTCCGCCGATGCCTGGTGATCCGGTCATCAAGGCTGAGGGTGCGCAACGGGACCAAGCGCTCTTTTTCGACACGATGAAAAAGCGGTTTGCATTGGGTCTTTCCAGAGATCGCGAAGTCGTCTATGGCAATTTCGAGTTTCTTGACGGCAGCCGCGGTGCGCACATCAACATCTCAGGCGTGTCGGGCGTCGCCACAAAGACCTCCTACGCATCCTTCCTCTTGTATGGGGTCTTCCATTCAAAGGGCCTTCTTGGAACAGACAAGGCCAACACGCACGCACTCATCTTTAACGTCAAGGGAGAGGACTTGCTGTTCCTCGATATGCCGAACAGCGGCCTGAGCCCGGAAGCCCGTGCGCTCTATGAAAAGTTGGAGCTGCCAGTGCAGCCGTTTGAAAGCGTCGGTCTGTATGCTCCGGTTCGGCAGGACCAGGAGAAAATGATTCCCGATACTGGGTCTCGGTCCAATGGAGTGCTCGCCTATTGTTGGACCATTCGGGAATTCTGCAAGGAGCGCTACCTGCGGTTCCTCTTTGCCGACGCCGACGACGAAACCAGTCACCTCAGTGCAGTGATCGATCGGGTTGAGAGCCATCTTGTCCACGAGGACGTCTCTGGTTGCGAGAGTTTCGATGATCTGAAGAGTCTGATTGAAGCACAGCTCGATCAATGGGCGGGCCCGGCTGCCACCGGTACCCGGATGAGTTTTCTGCGCCGGTTAGACGCCGCCGGAGCGCGAGTGGGTCACTTGATCCGGGGCAAGGTTGAAGATCCCGAGCGCCACAAGATCGACTGGAAAAGAAAACAGGTTACGGTTGTAGACATTCACACATTGCACGATCGGGCCAAACGCTTCGTGATTGGTGTCATGTTGAAGCGTATGTTCGAAGATAAGGAAAAGGCTGGATCAGCGCGCCCCCTAGTCTTCGTCGTATTGGACGAACTGAACAAGTATGCCCCTCGTGAAGGATGGAGTCCCATCAAGGATGTGATTCTGGACATGGCCGAGCGAGGACGCAGCCTGGGGGTCATTCTCATTGGGGCGCAGCAAACAGCCAGCCAAATCGAACGTCGCGTGGTGGCCAACTCGTCATTCCGAGTCGTGGGACGCCTCGATACCGCCGAGGCTCAGCATGGTGAGTACGGATTTCTGCCTGCCGCTACGCGCATGAGGGCAAGCATTCTGAAGCCCGGTACGATGATCGTTTCGCAGCCCGAGATTCCAATTCCTCTGCTGGTTCAGTTTCCTTTCCCGGCATGGGCAACGCGGCCATCAGAAGCCGCTGAACAGACCGTCGGGGATCCCTTCGCTAAATTTTGACCTATGAGATTTCTTCATACCGCCGACTGGCACATTGGCAAGACTCTCTTCGGACGATCTCGTCTTGATGAACAGGAACAGGTAGTTGCGGAGATCATCGATATTGGGCGACGGGAACGTGTGGACTGCGTGTTGCTTGCGGGCGACATCTTTGAAACGTTTGCACCCACCGCAGATGCGGAGCGCCTGGTCTGCGACGCACTTGCTGAGATCGCCGGAGCGGGAATCGCCACGGTTGTTGTGGGCGGAAACCATGATCATCCACGCCGTCTTGCTGCTTTGCGGAAGTTGGGCGATCCTTTGCGAATCTTCGTGCGGCCTGACCCTGCGCGTCCGGAAAACGGTGGAGTGATCACGTTGAAAAGTGCAAAAGAGGCAGCACGAATCGCGGTTTTGCCCTGGGTGCCTGAGTACAGAATCGTCGACATCTGTCAGATGATGAAGCCCGAGGACACTTGGTACGAGGCATACTCGGAGAACGTGGCAGCCATGTGCCGCCATCTGGCCCAAGACTTTGCCGAAGACACCGTGAACATCCTGGTGGCGCATCTCTTTGCGTTCGGTGCGGAGACAAGCGGAAGTGAGCGGTCAGTGCATGTAGCTCAACCGTTCGCAATCAAGCCGGAACAACTACCGGTGGAGGCACAGTACATCGCGTTAGGGCACATACATAAGCCACAGGAGGTGGGCTCGGCATCGCGATGTTTCTATTCAGGCTCCCCGCTTCAGCTCGATTTTGGTGAGCGCGACCAGCAAAAGCGCATCGTGGTTGTTGACATCAAAGCCGGGTTCCCCGCAGACATTCAAAGCATCAACCTGTACGCTGCGCGGAAATTGCGCGAGATCACCACCACAGTCGATAGATTGCAAGACCTCCCGGCAAAGTGCGGAACGGACTTTCTGCGCGTGATTGTGGAGTCAGAAACCAAGATCTCAGGATTATCGCAACAGGTGTGCGACATGTTGCCAAATGCGTTGGATGTACGGCAATACGTCCGCGACTCGCCCCCGCCTGTACCCCGTACAGATCCCAGTGCGAGCACTCCCGTCGAGTTGTTTGCGCGCTACATTACGGATCAGAAAGGCACGACTGCTTCTCCGGAGATGCTGGCGAAATTCGCAGAGTTGTACGCCGAGGTTCAGAATGCGGCCGATTAAACTCGAGGTGCAAGGCTTCACGTCTTTCCGCGAACACAGCGAAGTAGATTTTTCGAAGCTCGATTTATTCGCGATCACCGGACAGACCGGAGCAGGCAAAACCTCGCTGTTGGATGCGATGACCTACGCGCTGTATGGCAAGACTTCACGGCTGAACAAGGCCGGGAAAGATCTGGTGAGTCAGGGCGCAACTGCAATGTCAGTACTTCTGCACTTTCGCGTTGGAACCGAGGAGTATAGGGTGGCGCGCACCATTAAAGGGGCGACTGTCACGGCTAGGCTCGAGAAGAGGGAGAACGAAGAATGGAAGCCTAGCTCAGGCAGCATTACGGATGTCAATGAGGAGATTAGAGGCATCGTGGGCTTGGACTTTAGCGGCTTTACGAAGACTGTAATCCTCCCCCAGGGCAAGTTCGACGTTTTCTTACGGGGCGAGCCCAAGGAACGCCGGGAGGTGTTGTCTGAACTTCTGGACGTCGACGTCTATCAACGGATGGTGAAGTCAGCCAATGAGAAAGCCAAGGATGCCGGCATTCGTGCTGAGGAACGCGCGGCGAACATCGATCCAGAAGCTGCCGAGGATATTAAGGTGGCCAAAGAGCAGCGGTTGATAGGGTTGCTGGAAAGTGAAAGGGCCGGTGCCGCTGCTTGCGAGGTGCTTCAAGGCGCTTTAGTGGATGCGCTCAGCTTGCGGGAAAAACGAACTTCCCTATCGACAAGCCAAACGGAGTTGGGTGGCATCCTTGCCAAGATGGAAAAGGCTCAGCAAGCATCGGTCGCTTCAAAGGCGCAGATGGAGACACAAGCGGCTGCCGTCAAAGACGTGGATCAACAGATCGCGTCAGTCTCTTACGACGCGGATCTTCACCTCCGGGTGAACGCGTTGCTGCCGCAGGCAGAACGGAAACAGCAGCTTCTAGAGGAGCTTGCTCGGGACCGAGAAAAGCAGGTGTTGCAAGACACCCAACTGCAGAGCGCGCGAATTACCGTGGAGATTTCCAGGAAAGCCTCGGACGAAGCGACTCGAGTCTCTGCGGATGCTGAACGGGCTCGCGAAACCGCAGACGCTCAACTGCTGGAATTGCAAGCGAAGCATGGTTCCGCTGATGCGATCGAGCAGATTATCGCTGACTGTGCGGGCGCTCAAGCGGAGGCACAAGGGGTTCCTGAAATCAGGCACCAGATTGCGTTGTTGGAGGCCCGCGCACGCGAAGTGGCGATTGAACTTGAGGAGGGTCAGGAAGGCGCTCGTCTCGCAGAATTACAAGTAACTGCTACTGAACGCCAATATGAGCATTTACACGCCCGTGATAGGGGAGCTGCCTTACGTCACGAATTGGCGGCGGGTGAGTTGTGCCCCGTGTGCGAACAAGCGGTTCAGAACCTTCCCCCGGCACCGCCAGATATTTCAGAGCTTGGAGCAGCGGAGAAGCACGTAAAGCAAGTAAAAGTTAGCTTGAAAAAGACTCAAGGCCGTCTCCTTGAAATCCGGGCAGAAGCCCAGTCGATACCTGGCAAGATGGAAGTCGCTTCTGGCCAGCTCGCAATGTGCCAGAAGAGAGTTCTGGAAACCACCGCGCGCGCTCACGCTATACTCGGTTCCACTGCTGTAGATCCCCTCCCGTCCTTGAAGGCGTTAGTTCAACAGATCAAAGCTGCAGAGCGGTCGTTGAAAGATTCCCGAACGAAGTACGAATTGCTCTCGGCAGCACAGGTGAAGGCCGCAACTTCGGCGCAGGCTGATGCCCACGCAAAACAGCTCGTTGAGACAGCCCTTGCTCAGACCGCGCAGCAGATTGCTTCATTCCAGCGCGAGCTAAAGACACTTGAAGACACGCTTGAAAACGCTCCTACACTTGAGGCACTTAGGCGGCAGATCGTAGCGCTAGGGGACGCCAAGAGCTCTCGTGAGGCGCTCGAGAAGCGCCGAAAAGCCTGCGCTGCGACGTTGAAGCAGGCGGAAGATGTGATCGTCGAGAGCGACAAGACGCTCGCGGTGCATGAAGCTCAGAAAAAGACATGTGAACTGGCAATCCAAGCGCTCTTGCCAGATATCGAGAAGCGCAAGAGGAAGCTGAAAAAGATGCTTGGAGACATCTCGTTGACAGGTGATCCTGACGAAGCGGCACAGATTCAGCAGTTGGAATCACTAAAAAGGCGCGATCTGGAGGGGGTCCAATCGGAAGTTCAGGCTTGTAAGTTCACGATTGAGGACTTAGCCAAGCGAATCGCACACAACAGTCGGCTACAGGAAGAGGTAGCGCAGCTCAATGCACAAGGAGCGTTGTACCGGGATCTCGGCTTGTGGTTGAATGCGGGCAACTTTCAACAATACTTACTCGGCGCCGCGTTCGAGATCCTTGCGAACGAAGGATCCAAACACCTCAAAGATCTTTCCAGCGGCCGGTATGAGTTTACTTTCGAAGGCGACGAATTCCTCGTCAGCGATCACGCGAACGCCGATGAAACCCGGTCGGTCAAAACGCTTAGTGGGGGTGAGTCGTTCTTGGCATCTCTGGCGCTAGCCCTAGCGCTTGCCGAAAGTATCACGCAACTCAATGGAGAGCGGGGAGCGGTGAACCTGGAATCACTGTTCTTAGACGAAGGCTTCTCCACTCTGGATACGGAAACACTCAGTCGCGTAGCCGATGCGATCGAAGTCCTGCATAATGGTAAGCGCTTGATCGGGATCATCACACACATTACCTCTCTAGCGGATCAGATGCCCGCCAGGATCGAAATCGAGAAGCGAACCAACGGGAGCCGTATTATCCCATTTGGGGAGAGATTGCTGGCGAGAGCTGGCAGCGAATAGGTCGCCCAATTTGAGGGAATGGCAGGTACGTCGCGAACTTCAACCTTGCCGCGACTTTACTAAGTCCGCTCTTAATGTCGTGGTCAGCTCAGCAAGTCTGGTTCAAAATATACCGGTGGCGATAGCCCAAGGGCGACAGCGCGGCATCGCAACTCCGGTGGTCCAGTTCATGTTCCTGCCCGGGTGCGAGGCACCCGGGGGCAGGCCATAGAAAGAAACGAAGAACTGGTTCGCGACCTGCGTCCCTCATCGCCACTTGCTTATCCCATGAGGGCACGTTGGTCCGGAACATCTAGGGTCGCCCTAAACCCCGCGGCTGGGTGACGCTCAGAGCTCGCCAGTCAGCTGTGACAAAACTGTCTCCAAACTGCATCTATTGAGGGCGCTTGGTTTGACTGTCGAGCGAAGAGCAGATTCCGCAGATTGTTGTAAATGTTAGGAATACGCGAAAGGCCATGGACCCGTTGGAGCTGACTCGACTCCCTTGCCCTTGGGCGCAGAGGCATTATCTGGCGCGATGAAATGTAATTCGCGAGCGCGTCCGCTGTGCAAATTGACTTTCCAGTACCAACAGCCTATGTCGATATCATTCCACTGTGGAATGATATTGAAAGTCATTTTTAGGCCGACCCGATCTGACGTCAGACATTGGGTCCGTTACCTTGATTACCTCAATAAGGTGGCTCCTGACAATCCATCATTGAAAACGGAAGACTTTCCTGACCAGAAAAGAGCGCCTTCAACGCCTAACTCCTCTATTTACAATCGAGATCCATTTTCCCAAGCTAGGCATCACGTCCGCCCTGCCTCTACCAAGATCTGCTGTAGCCAGCGTGCAATAGCGTGCAATGGTCTACGGCAACGGTGGCAAGTTTGGCATTGTTTGCAATGTAGAATCTGCAAGTTGCCTAACCGCAGAGGCGGGCGTGGGTTCGAATCCCCCCCTCTCCGCCAGCAACGACTTACATCGCACTCCAACCTGATGCATGATTTCTTGCAAGGCAGTGCTTCGTTCCTAGGATCACCATCACGAGGATCACCCGGAATTTGGTATTGAGCTTCAGTTTCCGGAAGACTCTTCGATGCGCTGGGCGAGACCTATCTCTTATTACGCGGGTGCACTTCTCAATGAGATCGATGAGGGGATCGGCGGGTCGAGATTTACTAAGTGTCCGGTCCGGGCATGCCCGTTTCTGAACCTCAAGTTAGTTTGTATAAAGTAGTTTAGATTATGCTTTACGCAAACCGGCTTGTGTACATCTGGTTACACTTCCTATTCGCCGATGGAATGGAGTATGATTAAACCTTAACTTCTTTACTTCTGGTCTGTATGCCAAGCCAAAGCGGTGGTGCGTCGTCGCCACAAAAACTACTCGTGCCCAGCCTCGGCCTCACACGGTTGCGCCAGCGGCACGGCGTGACCCTGGAACAAATCGCCGATAAGACCAAGATCAGCATCCGTTTTTTGCGCGCGATCGAGTCGGAAGATTTCGACCAGCTGCCAGGCGGGCTCTTCAATACGAGCTATATCCGACAGTATGCCGCGGCAGCGGGCATTGATGAGAGCGAAGTGCTTGCCCAATATAACGAGAAGACGGCTCCTCCGGGGGACGTCCCGATCACCCGCAAGGCGCCTGGATCGGAAACTAAGAATTGGTTTGGGCGTTGGCTGGGTATCGCGGCCGATTCGCCACGATAACACCCGTCCCCGCGCTCTATTCCTAATCATCCCCT
>JBBSEX010000053.1:0-16765 GCA_038239345.1 Bryobacterales bacterium | reverse complement strand
GCAAAGTCCGGCTGTAGGGTCAGCGCCTGTGTCCGCTTCGAAGCGCTAACGTCCACGCTCGGTCGCTGCCAGCGCCTTCTTGATTGTCCGGGCTACGTAATCATCCTGCCGTCGTTCGTTCCCTTTGTGCGACAGATCGCGCGAACGGATCGCGTTATCAACGTCTTCTGGGCTGATGCCATGCGATAAGGCATAGACGGCGTAAGCAAGATCGACTCGCGTTCCATCTCCGCCGTAGCGACCGTCTGCGCGGAACGCATCAATGCTCTTTAAATCCTGCGGGCAGATCGCGCCCCCACGGGCGAGTTGCCTGCTCCTCAAAAATTCCCGCTCGGAATTCCGTAGTTCAAGCTCGCTCTTCACGGCCGCCAGGAACCGCCCCGCTTCGGGATAGACTCTCCCGGCAGCCTCGACCAAACGAACAAACGGGTACAGCCCTGTGCTGGCGTCCAGATATTTACTCTTCCGATTACAAAATCCTGCGAGGCGCCCGAAGTGCCGCCAGTCTGCCGCGCCGCGATCACCGTCGAATTTCTCGGCCAACGCACGCGCGGCTGCCGTGCTTACTTCCTTGCTGAGTTGTTCGGGGTGCTTCAGCCAGGCTTGGAAATTGCCCGGAGACGTTTCCACGATGACTGCGGGTTCGAAGCCTGCCTCTTTCATCGCCGCAACTGCATCGATCGTCAGATCATCGACCATGCTCAGATCGTGCTCACCCTTGGGCCGGACGTAGATGTTCCGTCCCTCGCGATTCTGGTGGCGCAACCACGGCACGGATTTAGCGATCGCCCCGGAGTCCCAAACACGCGCGATCATGACCGATTCGCCTGCTCCGGCATTTGGGTTGTAAAGCCCAACTTCAAAATGTTCGGAACCCATTGCCGCGACTTGTTCCTGGACTGCGGCGGCGGTCTTACCGGCTGCCCCGTTTGATTGACGCCAGCTCTCAGAAGAACTATTCATCCTACGGTACAGTCCCTAATGAAAAGGAAACGGAGGTGACTATCCGGGACAGACTGTCGGTTTTAATCTTTTACTTGGCAGGGCGGCCCCCGGGGTCTTCGGCAAGCGCGCCAACTCTACGCTGGGCGACTGATCGTTACTTAGAGGTGCTTTTGGCCGCTAAACATCTTCGCTATGCGCGAACTGATGGCACCTACATCGCTGTCGGCTTCGATTCCGTTATCCACATTGACTAGTAACACCACAGTCAACGATTCGTCGACATAGTGGCGAATAATGGCAGCAAAGCCCGGCTTATTCCCACTGTGGTAGATCTGACGGTGATTGGTATCGCTCCCGATATTCCAACCCAATCCATAGTTTGCGAAGGTGCCATCGCTCAAGCGAGACGCCTGCCACATCCGCTCCAGTGCCCCGCGTTTTAGAAGCCTCTCACCGAAAAGACCCACCTCAGCTCTTGCGAGATCGGAGGCTGTAGAAACGAGTCCTCCCTCGGAAAACGCCCACGTCACGCTCGTGGATTTGGCATTGCGAAGGGCTTTGTCCTCCCAGGGTGGAGCCGGACGCCCGTTGCGGAATGATAGCTTTCCGGTCCATGCGCCGCGTTTCGGTCATCTGAAGAGGCTCGAAGATCCTGTGTTTCAAGAACGCCTCATAGGATTCCCCAGTCACCTTTTCGATGATCATTCCAAGAAGGTAATAGCCGACATTGCTGTAAGACCAGCGTTGACCCGGCTGGGACGCAATGGAAACCCGGAAAAGGATCGGCAACACGTCCGCCGGCCGATATTCTCTTTCCCAAGCGAAATCCGACTTAAAACGTAATTCCGGGATCGCAAAGAAACACCGAGTCCCGACGTGTGGCGCAACAGTTGTTCAATGGAAATGTCGCTCCAAGTCGCAGGCGCTGCTGGAAAATACTTCGGCATACGGTCGTCCAAGGAAATCTTGCCCTCTTCCACAAGGATCATGACAGCCGCAGCCGTGAATGGCTTCGTGAGGGATGCGAGTTCGAAAACGGTGTGCTCCGAAGCGGGCGCCGACATCTCGACATTCGCCAGGCCGTAGCTGTCGACAATTCAACCTTCCCGCCACGAACAACACAAATAGACATACCGGGAATTCGCTTGGACGCCAATTCCGCTCTCAGGAAGGAATCGGCCTCTTTTGCCGCCGTGACATTGCTGCTGGCGACTACTTGGGCTCTCGGTCGATTGACCGGAACTAACAGGAGAGCAGCGATAGACAGTATTCGCACAGACCGGCTCATCCCCAAAATCCTCCCACAGCAACTAGCGACGTATGCCAAGCTTCCTTTGGACGGCTCAAGCAGCAAGTCGGTTAGGTGGTCTCCCGCCGGGAACGGTACGCACCCGCGGGCGGTCCGTGAGCTTTCCCACACATACGGAATACGGCGACTTGCAGGAAGGTTACGGGCCTCTTGGAGCAAGGGGTCCCTCGCTAACGCCGTAGTATCGATTTGGCAGTTTACGAGAGTCTCAACTCTACGCTGGCCGACTTTTCGCGGTTTGTGCGCGCTGCTTCGGGGCACATCAACAGTTTGCCGACTTCTGGACCAAGTGCCAGGGTCCTGGTTCGGAGGCGAAAGTCCTGCTAACCAAAGTGACGGTCGCCCGTCTACCCTAGTGCACGCGAATGATGGTAGACTCTCTACCAACCTATGCTGAAGGAATCTTCCACGCGGATTGAATTGGTCCAGGGCACGCTGGATATGCTAATCCTGAGAACTCTGTTGTTTGGCCGGGCGCACGGGCATCAAATCGCCAAGCACGTTCAACGGACCACGGAAGACGTGCTGCAAATGGAGCATGGATCGCTGTATCCGGCACTGCACCGGCTGGAGCGGAAGGGTTTCGTTGTCTCAAAATGGGAAACGGCCGACAAGGACCAGAGGCGCGAATTCAAATACTATCGCCTCACGGCATCGGGAAAGAAGCAGCTCAGAGCCGAAGAATCCAGGTGGAAGCAATTGTCTGACGCGATTGGGCAGGTGATGTGGCCCGCCGAGGAGGGTTGAAATGAATCTGTGGCGCCGTCTCAAGAGGGTAGCACCGTGGTTCCGGCCGGCGCGGGAAGAGGACCTCGACCGGGAAATTCAAACTCACCTGGATCTGGAAGCCGAAGAGGCCGGGCGACACGCTGCACAGCGTGACTTCGGCAATATCCTTCTCATCAAAGAAGACGTTCGATCGGCATGGGGTTGGACGCAGGTGGAACAATTCGCGCAGGATATTCACTATGCATTGCGGCAGCTTCGCAAGTCACCAGGTTTTTCAGCCTGCGCAGTTTTGACGCTGGCGTTGGGAATCGGCGCAAATGCAGCGATGTTCAGTGTGGTGGACGCGGTGTTGGTCCGCCCGCTACCTTACAAGGACGCTAGCCGTCTGGTGATGGTCTGGGAGGACGCGACCTCCATCGGCTTCCCACGCAACACGCCATCGCCTTGGAACTGGCAAGAGTGGCGGCGGCTGAGCCCCGTGTTCTCTGACATCGCTGCCACGCGCAAGAGTACGTCCTACCTCACCGGAGATGGAGAGCCGGAGAGGCTCGATGGACGCGGCGTCAGCGCTAACTTCTGGCAGGTGCTGGGAGCGGAACCGCTATTAGGTCGCGTGTTTACAGAGGACGAGGATCGCCACAGCGTCCGGGTCGTTCTGCTCAGTTACGGCCTTTGGCAGCGCCATTTTGGGGGTGCGCGCGATATCGTGGGACGCAAGATTGTCCTGAATGACACGGCCTATACGGTGATCGGCGTCATGCCCAACGGGTTCTACTTCTTGCCATCGCGCGAAGTAAACGTTTGGCTGCCAGCCGCGTTCAGTCCGCAAGAGCTGAGCCAGCGTGGCAGCCACTACCTTAATTGCGTGGCTCGCCTGAAGCCGGGCGTGACGATCAAGCAGGCGCGAACGGCAATGACCATGATCGGCAAGCACTTGTTGGAAGAGGATCCGGACCATCAGTCGGCCCCAGTGATTATTCCGATACGAGAGCAGCTCGTCGGAAAGACGGAGACTTCGCTCGTGGTGTTACTGTGCGCTTCGGCCGCCATCCTGTTAATCTCTTGCGCGAACCTGGCGAACTTGATACTAGCGCGCGGTGCCGGACGCCAGCGTGAAGTGGCCGTGCGCATCGCGCTCGGTGCGGGACGCAGCCGGCTGATCCGGCAGTTGCTGACGGAAAGCCTGGTTCTGGCTTTCTTGGGCACGATCGCCGGATTGGCCCTGGCTCGCCCCGCCATGCAGTTTCTGGAAACGCTGGTGCCGTCTACAATGGCCGCCATGCACCTCGTGATTGACATGCGTGTTCTGTTGTTTTCCGTTGCCATCGCCGCCGCTGCCGGCATTGCTTTCGGATTGGTGCCGGCATTCAGTGGATCGCGGATGGAGCTCAGCGGCCGGGGAACGGCCGGGTCGCGCCGCCGCCGGTTCCAGCATTCCTTGATCGTCGTGGAAACGGCGCTTGCGGTAGTGCTGCTCACGTGCGGGGGACTGCTACTGCAAACGCTCCATCATTTGCATCAAGTGGATCTTGGTATCCGCACGGAGAAGTTACTAACGATGGTCACCCCGATCGGCCGCTTCCATGATTTCAACCGTCGCGTCGCCTACACCAATGCGATGCTCGAGAAAGTGCGCGCAGTACCGGGCGTGGTCAACGCCGGCGCGATATCAGACCTACCGCTCACCACTGATGGCAACACGATGGGCTATCGGTTTCTGGGCCAAAACAACAACAGGGGACAGGATGCGCTCAATCGCGTGGTCACGCGCGACTACTTCGCCACGGTAGGCGCGCACTTGCGCGAAGGACGGTTCTTTCAAGACAGCGATCGCGCCACGAAGGAGCCGGTGGTTGTGGTCAACGAAACCTTTGCCGCCCTGAATTTTCCCGGACGTTCCGCCCTGGGAGCCCGCCTTCAGTTTGGAAGCTTTTCCCCGGACGCCTATTGGTTCACCATAGTCGGAGTGGCGAAGGAGATCCGCGAGCGGGGCGTGACTGCGGATTTGAAACCCGCTGTGTACGTGTTGAACGAAAAGTCCGCGCAGTCCTTCGCACAGACGACTGATTTGGTGATCCGCACTTCTATCGCGCCGAATTCCGCTGTGTCGGCGGTGCGAGCAGCGATCTGGTCTTTGGACAAGAACCAGCCCATCGCCAAGATCCGGACGCTCGACGACATCGTCGCAACCGAGCTATCGGAGCCTTCGCAGGATTCCGCCTTGCTGGCCGCTTTCGCGGGACTGGCGTTGGCACTGGCGTGCATCGGTCTGTATGGCGTGCTGTCGTATGCCGTCGCGCAGCGCACCAGTGAAATAGGTGTGCGCATGGCGTTAGGCGCGACATCAGGCGACATATTGCTAGCCTTCGGTCGCCGCGGCTTAACGCTGACTCTGGGCGGGCTTTCCCTCGGCCTATTTTTGGCTATGGCGGCATCCCGCCTGATGACGGCGCTATTCTACGGCTTCCACCCAGACTATGCGCCGACGGTCGCCGCAGTCTGCGGCATCCTGTTGGCTGTGGCGGCTGTCGCCTGTTTTGTTCCGTCTCGCCGCGCGTCGCGCCTCGACCCGATTGTCGCGCTGCGCCACGAATGAAGCATCTGGAGCCAAGACTAAGAGGAGACTTCGGCTCACTTGTCCGTGTAACGCCCATAGCTGACACTTACCGTGGCCAGCCAGATCCGCTGTGACGGCGAAGCATAGATTTGGCTGTTCCGGCCTCCTGGCTCTACGTACGCCGACTTTGCGTTACAAACGGCTCAGGTGTGATCTGGCTCCGAGGAACCCAAAGTCTAACGTCATGATTTCATTGGACTCGTGATTGGCATTAGCAATGCAAACGTATAAGGGAACAATGCATTTCTTGTTTGATTCCGATACCCATGGTCCATTCGCTTCCGTCGTGGTCCAATGAGACACCGCGCCTCGTGGGCTGTACTCGCCTCTTCTTTTGGAGCACCTCTGTTCGGCCAAACGATCTCGTTTGGCGCGATTGGAGGAGTCACTGCGACAGCGGACTATGACTCCAGCGTCTCCACTTCGACATTGGGAGATAACTTTAGGAACTTCGATGGCACGCTGACGACTCGCACGCAGACCATAACGACCAGGCGCGGGACTCCGGTGGTGGGAGCCAAGGTGGAGCTCGCGCTTCCTGGAAGCTGGTCGTTTGAGGTGGATCTTTTGCGAACGGGGTACAGGGGCACCAGTGTTGTTCGTTTCGATCCGCCCTACCAACCCTTTCCGGATCGGCCACGGGTAGCCGGTGGAAGTCCATTCAAGCTGTCCGAAGCCGCGTTGGATATTCCGGTACTGGGCAAGTACCGGTTTGTGGTGCTGCACGGGCTGCGGCCCTTTCTAGAGGCCGGCATGTCCTTTCGTCCCTGGTCGGCACCGACGTCCATATCGAGAAGGGGATATGTTGTCGGGGGCGGACTGCAGTTTCGCAGGGGAGCCTTTGTATTCGAGCCGACCGTTCGTTTCACACGATGGCCGCTTGGATACCTGGCGTTCCACGGCAAGGCGAACCAGAATCAACTTCAAGTTTTGGTGGGCGTGCATCGGGCGATGCCTTCGGGTTTGCAGAGGCGACTAAACCAGAGCCTCTCGTTGGGCGTTCTGGGCGGTTTCAGCCTCTTCAACGACTACGCCGAGAAAGGCGGCGAACATGGCTACCGAAGCAAGCTGCTCGGCGTGGCCTTCGATTACCGGCTGGCTCCAAAATTGTCGGTTGAGGTGGACGCGCTCTACCACCCGCTGATCCTCAGCGAGCGCGCGCAGGCCACTGTCATCACATGGGGCTTTCCGGTACTGGCAAAGTACAGGATGTCAGCACGGCGTGTGCGACCGTTCCTAGAAGCGGGGCCGAACTTTCGCATTGCGGGGAACACGAACGGCACTTCGCCGTCCCACATAGGTGGAACAGCTGGTCTTGGCGTGGAAGCGCAATGGCACAAATTGAAGATCGCGCCGGTGCTTCGTTTTAACTATCGAACTCCGGATGGCCCGAGCCTTTATGGCGGGCAAACTACCCGGAATCAACTTACACTGCTGGTTGGCTTCAGCCGCTAAGTTCGACTCCTAACCGCACAAACGTCGAAGCGCAGATCTGGGAATTCCGGCCCCTGGCTCTACACTTGCCGACTGCTCGTCACCTTTGGAATCGGGGCTAGCCGGACAAATCAGAGTTCATTCAGATTTTTGATAACAACTTGGAGCGTTGTGACGTAATAGCGCACGGATACCACAATGCGACATACGACAAAAGTGTTCTTGGTGCTCCTATCGGGACTCGCCGGTGCAGCACCCGGCTCCGCGCCGGATTCCACGCTGGAACGAATTCGGAAGGAGGCGCTCGATCATTCGATGGTCATGGATCATGCGTTTTATCTCACCGACGTGTATGGCCCTCGGTTTATTGCATCGCCCTCCTTCGAACGTGCAACGCAATGGGTTATATCGCGCCTAAAATACTTGGGCATAGAAAACGTACACGCTGAGGGAACCGGTCCTATCGAAGACCAAGGGTTTACATGGTCGCAACGCGGATGGTCTTACAACCGGTTCGCGATGGAGATGTTAGAACCGCAGTATACACCGCTTACGGCTCTGCCGGTTCCTTTCTCACCCAGCACGCCTGGCCAAGTGCAAGGACAGCCATTGCGGGTAGACCTTCCGCCCCCGCTTGAAGCCGATCTCGACCGATTCATAGACAAATACCGCGGCAAGCTTCAGGGCAGGTTTCTTCTACTGGCGCCTCCGCGATCGCTATCCTCTTCAGCGGGTTCCGCAGTTGAGAGGTACTCAACCGCGGAACTCCAGTTATTGACGAACCCTGTCCCAGCGTCGCCAGCCAAGCAGTCGTCTTCTCCAGAGGTTGCGGCAAATGCGAAGGGCAATCCGCCGGATATCTTCGTCATCATGAGAAACTATAATCGACTCAATAAATTCCTGCACGACGAAGGCGTCCTCGGTCTTGTGCGCGTTGCTGAAGGAACCGGGGGCACTTTGTTCACTTCCTCGCCAATGGGTATTCCCGATCCTAATCCACCTGCACCACCAATCGTTGATGTGATTCCAGAGCAGTATAACCGTATTGTCCGTCTTTCCGAACGAGGCATTCCGGTGACACTACAACTGGAATTACAAAGCACCCTCCACGAGCCGCGTGAACTCGCCAACGTGATTGCGGAACTGCCAGGAAACAGCCGGAAAGACGAGATTGTGTTTATCGGCGCTCACCTGGATTCATGGCACGGAGGCACGGGTGCGACGGATAACGCCGCCGGAGTCGCTGTGATCATGGAGGCAATGCGAATTCTGAAGGCCCTGAACCTGTCAATGGCGCGGACGGTGCGAGCGGCTTTCTGGAGTGCGGAAGAGATGGGAGCACGCGGATCGAGAGCCTACGTACGCATTCACAGTGGCGAGATCAACAAGATCGCGTGCTACATCAACATGGATAACGGTGCTGGACGAATTCGGGGTGCCTTTTTCAGCGACAATCAGATGCGAGATGCTCTGGCACGATGGATGGCACCGGTCGTCGATCTAGAAGCCACGACGCTCTCTCCGCGGATCACGACGAGTTCCGATCAACGTAACTTCATGGGTGCCGGCGTTAGATCCGCCAGCTTTTTGCAAGATAGGCTCCGTTATGAGACATTGACCCACCACAGCGCAATGGATGTATACGACTACTTGCCGGAAAACGATTTAAAACAGGCATCCGCCGTGGTGGCAACACTCCTCTATAACGCGGCTCAAGACGGAGCACTGCCACCAAAAACCGGGAAGTGAGGAGACGTAGATGTCCGACAATTCCGTCATTGCGATCGTGGTCTCGACCTCCGCCTGCGTTCTTGGTTGGGCGATATGGGTGATCGCCACAAATATTCGGCGCAGCCACGCGACCAAACGCATTACTGAAGTTCATTCGAAGCTCCTCGACAGGTTTGCGGACTCGCGTGAGCTCAGCGTGTTTCTCGAAGGGGCCGCTGGCCGGCGGTTCTTCGAAGCAGTTGAACTCGACACGAGGGATTCTCTTATGCGCATATTGAATGCTGTCCAGCTTGGGGTGGTGCTCCTGCTCCTCGGAGCCTCATTTCTCGCGATCAGAGCCAGCCAGGACGACCCTTACATTCGCAATGCTGTGCTGCTCATCGGAGTGCCCGCTCTCGCTTTAGGTATCGGATTCCTTGTCTCTGCCGCGATCTCGCATCGTATTTGCAGGGCTTGGGGCGTTCGGGCTAACAATGAACGCTCTGCGCCATAACGGGACAACTTGTTTGACATGCAATTCCAACTGCTCCGATGGACGAGGAACTATTCCGTAGATTTTACGAACAGACATCCCGCAATTTGCGCGCTTACCTGAGATCCTTAGTGTCTGATCGGGCGCTCGTGGACGATCTTATGCAAGATAGCTATTTTCGTTTCCTAAAGGCGGATCTCCCGGCAAGTATGGACGTAATCCATCGCAAGAATTACTTGTACCGAATCGCCACAAACCTGGTTCGTGACCATCGACGGTCCCGACGACTCGAACAGTTGCCTGAGGAGAAGAGCTTTGGTGGCAGCCATCAGCTTTTCGAAGAAGTCGAGGACGTGAAACGAGCGTTTGTCCGGCTCAAGCCAAAAGAGCGTGAACTGCTATGGATGGCCTATGTGGAGGGCTACAGCCACGAGGAAATCGCCTCGCTTGTGTTTTCGAAGGCGACCAGCATTCGGCCCATGCTGGCTCGCGCCAGACGCAAGCTTTCTGATCTCTTGAAGCGGAGAGGTTATGGCGACTAGGATGCGCGGGGGCGAACACAATCCCGCCTGCGTTCAAGAGTTAATGGTGACAGAGGCAGTCCGGCGAGGAATGCTGCCCTTTGACCTCCGGGGGCATGTGGAAACATGCCGGATATGCATGGAAATATTCCAAACTGCCCAAAGCCTGCGGGAATTGGTCACGTGCGACTTGGAAGAGCCTTTGCCTTCTGCATCTTCCATTTGGTGGCGAATCAATCTACGACTGCGCCGGGAAAGAAGACAACGGGCCGCTCTGCCGATCGTTTGGATGCGAAGACTCTCGTGGGCAACGTGGATGGTGGTAGCCATGATGTTGTTGCTGTGGCAGCCTCCCCAGTTATCCATTTACTCTGCGACACTTAAGAGCGGCCTCCTCGCTTTGTGCGCTGTAACGTTGCCGGTCTCAATAGTGCTGTGGTGGTGGTCGCGATCTGAGCGATAGCGATTCGGTCGTTCGATGTATGCTTACCTTCATCAGATGCGAAGACACGCTCCGTAAACGTTCAGCTATTCCCGATGCTTGGTCGAGTTTTCGCAAGGGCGAAGCTAAGCGCTGCCCCGGGTGTGACGGCGAAGCATAGATCTTGCGCTTCGGGCGCGGCTGACTCTACGTAAGGCGACTACATGCGGGGAATCCGCTCCGAACCGGGCGAGACCTCATTATACTCATTCGCCGAATGGCCGTCGGGCATGGGGAATCGGTGCCGCTCAGCGGCTGTCGATCAGCGGCTATCGATCAGGACGACCTATCCTCTAAAATCAAAGGTCGCACGTGCAATACGCGCGACAACGCGGTCCCTCACCGCGTCAGCCTTCGTGCTCGCTTTGACATACACCGCAATGGCGAGTTGACCGCCATTCGGCAGAAAGATCACCCCACTATCATTCGTCGCGGCAGTTAGGCCTTTCACTGTACCGGTCGAGCCGGTCTTGTGCGCCACTATTGTGCCAGGTGGCAGGAGTCCTTTCAGGCGCGTGGGGAACGTTGTGGTGGCTTTCAGATTCTCGATCAAGCGGCCCGTTGACGACCGGGAAAGTAGCTCTCCACGAAATAACCGTGCGAGCAACTGGACCGTTCCGTTCGGCGTGCCAGTATCGCGCGGATCGGCCAAATAGCGCAGGGTCGCGCGATATCGCATGGCCGGCGTCGACTTGGTTATGAGCGCGCTGATCAGCCCGTCAGTCCATTCAGATGGCGGAGGGTAATGCTCCACTCCGTTGCGATCGAGCGCGCATTGGCGTTCGCTTCGATCGACGCGAACGCCATCGACCTTCCACTCACGGAATCGGGCCGCCATCGCCGGACCCTGGCCGCCAATCCGGAACAGAGTTTCGACGGCGGTATTGTCGCTTCGCGCCACCATCAACTCGATCATCTCGTCCAGAGGAAAACGGCGGACAGCGGTCCATCGTGTGGCTATGTTGCTTACGCTCGACACCACGTCTCGCGGGAGCACTTCCACCTCCTGATCTAGAGCTAGCTTTCCCTCATCCACCAGGGCGAGGATGTTCATCGCGATGGGAAGTTTGCATACGCTGGCTAACGGGAAGCGTTCGTCGCCATTGAGGCTGAAGAGTCGTCCAGACATGAGGTGCAAAGCAGCAACTCCAACAGTGCCGTCTGTTACGACTGCGATGCGCCGCCATTCTTCAAATAAGCTCCTGTCTGCCGCCACTGAAATGCCACTTCCGAGCGCAAACAGACACTGTCGCCGAGTAAGCTTCATCACGGCTCCCATTCACAACCTCTCTCGCAATCTTCCGGAACGCGGTTCGCTACGGGAAGCCGGCTGGCTACACCCCATCTCATGATCGCTTAATATAGACCGCCAAAAACGGCGAAGCATAGATCTGATAATGCCTGCCGCCTGACTCTACGAAAGCCGACCAGGACGGGAGTAATACGGCGAAAGGCATGTTTCCACTGCGGTTTTGCAGTCAGTTGGTCCGCTTCACGGGAATTCTTTGTCCGCCTGTATGAATAACCAGTTGGGTGACCCGGCCCTCGCCACTAAGTTCAAAGCTCACCACATCATCCGAGCTTTTGCTGAAAAAGCGCAACTCGGCCTCGGGAAATATTTCACCCGGCTTCTCCTGATTTTCTTGCAACAGCAAGTGCCCGCCTTGACGGGAAACTTTCAGCGCGGCACCACGCACCTCGTACCGGCCTACCAACCGATCGAGGAGACTGGATTCCAGCTCAACCTCTGTGTGTTTGGGCAACGGCTTGCGCGGCGGCAACTCGCCGTAGGGGGTGAACCCTTCCCACTCGATCGGTGTGAACGTATTCCGAAGCAATGTTTCCATCAATTCTTTGAAAATTCCTTCACCGTTGGAACTGTTGGTCATGATCAAGATGCCATCTTTGGGTTTGTCAAACTCAACTGCGTAGTTGCGGAAGCCGTCAGCGTGTCCTTCTTTGAAGAACGCTTTTCCATACGGGCTCCAATACAGACCCCAACCCAGCCCGTAGCCCAAGCGAATACCCCTGTTCTCTTCCGTCGTGGCCGTCGCGAGCGTTGGAAATTGCTGCTTGGAAGATATCTCGATCTGCGGGGTCAGCATCAGCTCCCGTACATGCTTCGGCAAACCCTCGGGGAGGATGACTGCTTGCAAGAATCGAGCGAAATCGCGTAGCGTGGTCTGCATTGAACCGGCAGCGGCGGCGGTTTGTCGTTGCTCATGGCCCAGTGAGCGCCCCCACTCGTCGTAACCATTCGCATAGTCGTTCTCGAACCGCTGCTCGGAAACCATGCTGGTGCGAGACATGTCAAGCGGTCCGAACACCCGCTCTTGCATGAGTTCCTTAAGCGGCTTTTTGCTTAGGGATTCAACGGCAAGCTGAAGTAGCTGTATCCCTTCGCCCGAATACGCGTACCTCGATCCCGGCTCAAAGTTGATATTCAACTTGTGATCTGGATTCTGAAAACGGGAATTTGGGAAACCGCCGGTGTGGCTGAGCAACATCGGGGCCGTAAGTTTCTTGTATCGTTGATCCGTTCGGAGATCCTGGTAGTCGTCGTAGTCTGGGATTGGCTTCGGCATATATTGTTGGAGCGGCTTGTCGAGATCAATGGCTTTGCTTGCCACCATTTGCATAACCAGATAGCTGAATGCCGCTTTGGTGAGTGAGGCTCCAGCCATAATCGAGTCCGCAGTCAAAAGCAATTTTTTCTCCGCGTCACGAAGGCCATACGCTTTGAGGTATGCGACTTTCCCGTTATGAAAGATTGCTATACCGACGCCAGTGACCTCGGCTGCGGCCATGAGACGTGAGACTGTGGCATCAATATCAGTGGGTGAAATCGTGGTGCCGTCCAGTCGCCTAATCGGCGTATTCGGTGCCGCCGTGAGAACGCCGCTAAGGACGAGTGCCGCAAGGCATCGGGTTCTGGTTTTCATGAGATCAGGCCTTCAACAATACGCTCGGAGGACTTCTATGGTTGCATTCTTTCACGAAATCGAGGCGCTACAACGGCTGGCCAGCTTTTGTAATGCTATTTCTCGATCAACGGTGAAGTGATGATTCTGGGAGCATCCTCAAGGGCGACGGTGAAGGAGTCCGTCGCCAATGCCGAATCGAAAGACCAAAAAGAAAAAGGTACCGAAGCGGGTCCTCGCACTGCCGGATCTCGAATACGCCAAGACTGCGGTCCTAAACAGCTTGATCTCCACAAGCGGGCAGCGCCCTACGATCACGCGATCAACGAGTTCGTGGCTTGGTACCGTTCTGAACCGCGTCTAGCGTTTAACCGCACACATTTGGAACAGCAGAAGTACGCCTCGGCAACCATCAACCTGCGCCTCGCCGCAGTCCGGCGGGTTGCCTACGAAGCCGGGGACTCCGGACTGCCAAGCCCAGAGCTTGCGGCGGGCATTCGCCGCGTAAAAGGAGTCCGGCGCATCGTAGTGCGTCTAGGAAATTGGCTCACCGTCGAGCAAGGCAAGCGGTTGTTAGCTTGCCCAAGCGACCCGTCTCTCCGCGAAAAGCGAAATCACGCAATGATCGCCATGCTCATCGGTTGTGGCTTTCGCCGTGGCGAACTGCTAAGCCTAGATCTCGAATCGATTCAGCTGCGCGAAGATCATTGGGTGGTGGCGGATCTCATAGGCAAGCGGGTCACATTCGAACGGTGCAAATCCCGATCTGGGTGAAACGAGCAGTTGACACCTGGACGGCAGCGAGCGGCATTTCACAGGGCCGGATTTTTCGCTCGATCAACCGCTACGGACAAATCTGGGGAGAAGGAATGACGCCCAAGGTGCTCTGGGAGATTGTCAAACACGCGGCGAGACGGTCTGAAATCGAGAAGTTTGCGCCCCACGATCTGCGTCGCACATGCGCCCGCTTATGTCATCAGGCAGGGGGAGAACTCGATCAGATCCAGTTCCTTCTCGGCCACGTGTCGATCCAGACTACGGAACGATACCTTGGCTGCAAACAGAAGCTGCGCGTCGCTGTCAATGACACGCTCGGCCTGGAATCCGATTAGCCGCTCGCCTGTAGAACCGACCAACCCGCCACTTGCCGACTATGCGGGAGTAGAGGGCGCACGCACTACGCATGGTAGTGCGGCGAACTCGTTCCGTGTTGAGGAAAGCCGAATGGATCTGGCAGACTCTAGAGGCGCGGCAGCAGCGCGTCGTGCGCGGCCGTGCGCAAAAGCACCGTTGCAACCACAATCGCCGCCTGACGAAGATCATCCGGTACAAGCTGCTCGAACACATCCATCGCCGTGTGGTGAGACTGTGAATCGTAAGCGAGTGGATCCTGCTTGAAAGACGGTGTGGGGATGCCGACTTGCTCGAACGAGCTGCAATCGCCACCACAATCCGAGCGGGCGGCCACCATCGTAACGCCGAGGTCCCTAAGTGGGGCGAGCCACTCACGGAATAGAGTTACTGTCGCTGGGTTACCCGTGCTGATCCCCCGGATCTTGCCGCCTCCCGCGTCGAGCGTATACACGGCGGACAAACGGGCGTGGTCCGGCTTGGTGGTCACTCGCCCCGACAGTTGCCGCAGGAAATCGGGCAGCGTACTCGTCTCAAGCGGGACTCTCGCCAAATGATCCTGAACATAGGCGCGCGATCCGAGGGAACCCTGCTCCTCGCCAGTCCAGAGTCCAATCCGAATCGTGCGGCGGGGCTTCACCTCAAGCGCCCGGAGGATTCGCATCGCCTCAATGGCAATAAGCACCCCTGCGCCGTCATCGGTGGCGCCCTGGGCCGCCGGCCAGCTATCGAGATGCGCGCCAACCAAGACTATCTGTTGCCGAAGGCGCGGGTCGGTCCCCGGAATCTCGGCCACGACGTTTGACCCACGACTCGGCTCGGCAGAGGACTCGGTATCAATGTTCACCTCGATGCGAACAGGCACTCCACGGGCGGCGAGACGGGAGAGACGGCCGTAGTGTTCGACGGACAGGATGGCAAGTGGCGGCAGGCTTCGTGATTCAGCGGGTTTGTAAACAAACCAACCAAACGTATAGTTGGTGTCGGAGTGGATCGCGCCCCCGTTCGCCCCGCCGACAGCATTGTTGCCGTTGGGCACCAGCACCGCGGCCACACCCTCGGATGCGAAGAACTGTCCGGACTTGCGCATGATCTCGAAACTCGCGGCCGCCAGCGACCGGATGTTCTCGTCAGGTCCAGAAGGCCGTTTGAACGGTTTTGCAGCGAAGGCCGACAACTGCTCCTTGGTCAGGCGAGTAAACAGCGGCTTCTCCACTGGCACAAATACTGGCGCGGCTGGAGCTCGCCCCAACAACACGATCCTGCCGCGCAGTTTGCCACGCCAGGCTTCGAAGTCTTTCTCGCTCGAAAAACCCCGTAGCGCGAGAAGTTCACCTGCGACCGGGCCTTTCGTGGATGGCGACCAAGGCGCGGCGCGGCCCAGCAGTGGGGTCTCGTCCGGCGCAATTATCCGGATAATGGTGCTCCGTTCTCGCCAGCCCGTTCCAAACTCGCCCCAGCTTTCCTCGTGGATTTGACTGAGACCGATAGTCCCAAGGGTCCGCTTTGCCCAATCAACCGCACGATCAAGGCTAGTCGAGCCGGTGAGCCGAGGCCCTATGCCGTCCAACAGCTCTTCGGCATACTGCATGACCCGCGAGTTCCGCGTACCCTCGCCGCGTATGTCAGGAGATTCAGCATGCAGGTAGCCCGCGACGAGAGCCAGTATTCCAGGCAGCAGGGTTATCAATCTCATTGAGTTCCTTTCGGGAAAGTATACCCAAAGCGAATTAGCCGAGTAGACGCCGTGAAACGGACCAGCCGACCCAACCAAGAAAGAGACGTGCCCATTGGACAGACTCGGCAGGGCGATAGATCCTCGCTGACGGCGTTATGTTTACCACTGGCGCGGGCCTAACGGATCGGGCTCTCCATGGGGTTAGTTCCGCTCATGTTGGTGCCCCGAAAGCTTGGTAACGATTCCGGGCCTGCGGGTTTTGTGATCGAGGCTTAATTACTGTGCGTAGGTTTGCGTGGGAATGAGTTCCTGCCACATTGGGTCAGTGAAGTGCGATTCCGAATCGCCAGATCGTCCATGAGGGACTACTTATCGTGGCCCAGTTGACTGCGCTCGTAGGCGCTGCAATAGAAACTCGACTGCGAAGATGAAGGCCAGCGCGTAATTCACGCGGTAACGCCATCAATCTAGCTGCGTTCGACACGGTCGCTTGCCAGTCGAGTGATCCTTCTGAACTTACCGCGATTCGCGATGCACCTTCGCTTGGTCGCCGATCCGACACGCCTCCCGCAGATCGAGATACTCTTGGTAGCACGGCGCACAGTGGATCACATGCTTCCAATGTTGCTCCTCTTCGATATCCTCGTGTCGAGCGGAACGCAGTGCCAAATCTTGCAGGACATCTGATTCGAGGCAACCGCGCCGTTCTGGGTTGGGGTACGAAGCCTGAACGCCCTTTTGGTATTCACGTTGCAGCCGATTCCACTTATGTTCCGGTGTTTCGCCGTTCATGTTC
>JBBSEX010000052.1:0-18822 GCA_038239345.1 Bryobacterales bacterium | reverse complement strand
TAGAACTGGTTGGGGAAGCCGTCGACGGCCGACAGGTACTCGACCAAGCAAGAGAACTCCAGCCAGACGTGCTGCTGTTGGATTTTCACATGCCGCACTTGGATGGCCTTTCCGTTTTGAAAATATTACAGCAATCGAAACAGCAAATCAGAAGCATCATGTGGACAGAGTCGGAAGATAGGGACAAATTCGTGCAAGCGATGAGATTGGGTTGCTCTGGTATAGTCCCCAAGTGTAGCGTGACCAATCTAATCACTAAAAGCATTCGCAAAGTGCACGGCGGGGAGATCTGGCTTGATTCGTGTACAACTGCTGATGTGATGGGCCGATTCGCATCGGCTGGCGAAATTGCAAGTGCGGCAGTGGTCAAACCGCCGGAAGAGGAACTCACTAAGAGAGAACGACAGATCGTAAAGCTTGTCTCAGAAGGCCACAAGAATAAAGACATGGCCGAACTGATGTTTATCAGCGAGCAGACGGTGAAAAACCATATCCATAACATCTTCGGCAAACTGGGTGTCTCGGATCGACTGGAACTAGCTATGTACTCGATATCAAAAGGATGGCATCTCGTGGCTTGAGACTTTGGCCTGAGGCATGGAGTTGCGTCTTGATGGGGGAGGTTTAGCGGAGTCGCCAAATCGGTTTGCTGGAAAAGCAAGTTTCTGCTATGAATGATCGGGAAGAGTTCGCGTTTGAACTTGAGGTGAGTTTAACGACACCTGTGGTGTGGACTCTCCTTCTGCTGACAGTCGTGTTATTTGTTGCTTCTTTTTCTACTGGATTTATTGCTGGAGCGAATAGGCAATCAACTTCTGTCGCCAATCCCGCATCGTTGGCAGAACCGATCATCATTGAGGATCTGCGCAGGTTCGAATCAGGAAGCGTTACGACGGCCTCAGGCGTGAGGCTCTCAATTCCAACGGCTTTAAATTGTCGGAATGTGCCCCCTCCAGCGAAGCTACGAGGAATGTCGAGCATGGCTGAGCCAGAGGCTCCAATTCAAGACCGGTTGGCAGTCAGGAAACCGCTTCGGCCGGACCTAATCCAGAACCATCTTCAAAGTGGGCATCTATTCTTGCAGGTGATCGCTGGTACCCGATACAATGTAACAGTTGCGGCCAGAACCCTTACCAAAAATGGACTCCGCACGACCATCGCCGCAGGTCCGCGCCCGGATCTATTCAGGGTTTTGATCGGGCCGCTTAATGATCGAGAGGCGATAGCCAAGAATCTTGTTCGGCTCGAGTCAGCAGGATTTGAGAACGCATTCGTTCGAAGATATTGAAAATGACTCGTGAGAAGAATTCATGGGTAAGCTCTGGCTCGGGCAAATTGCCAAGTGAGTGCTAGAGCGCGAGTTCCAGAAGGTCCGGAAACCATCCGATTTTACTTCGCCTCGGGGCCATTCAACTTTTCAGGCATCAGGTTGACTCCAAAGTGGATTGGTAAACGACCCCAAGCTCAACATTACCGTGACCGTGGGAGTTCTGCATTTCGACGATACTACCCCGACAGTTTTCGGCGATGCGCTGGTGGGAAGGCCTATCGGCGGCAGCAGTAATCCGATTCGAACATGAGGCACAGTAGAGAGCCGCAGCCGCAAACCACCACTTCATACACTGGTCATGATACGGGGATGTAAAGTCGTGACGCTACTCGGAGGAGCCCAGGGTGCCAAAGTTGTCGGGCGTGGTTCGGATCCCGATCCTCCGGAGGTTGAAGGCGGAACGGAGGATCTATGCCTCCTGGAACACCCGGCTGGTGCGACGGGTTGCTTTGAAGCTGCTGCAAGCATCGGACGGATCTAAGCATCTCTTGTACTCAAAGGCGTACCAAGGGGAGTCGCGAATTCTGATGAAGACTTATGGCCTCTTATCAATCACTCTGTCGAGGCGGGGGTTCAGAACATTACGGATGATGCCGGTCTGATGAAGCTGCTGGCAACGGGCCAGACGCCATGACATCTCAGATCCTTTTCCAAAAACCTATACGGGGTTTGTGGTCGCTTCTGCGGTATCGGGTGTAGTCCCACATGCCCTCCGCACGCTCGTGATGCTCACGCCAGTTCTACACGCGATTTGACGCCACGACATCCCCTTTGCCCGCAGTTCCTGGACTTCATCGCGCCGAAACACCGCCCTGGGTCTGCCGATGGCCTTGCCGCTCTTAGTTCCTTCGATCCTGGCCCGATTCAATCCCGCCCTGACCCGTTCGGATATCCTGACCCGTTCCTGCTTAGCGATGGTCCAGAGGATTGCAATGACGGCATCTTTGAACAGGCCCCAGGAGTCGAGGTAAGGCTCGGTGACGGATCGATAGCCCACGCCATAGGTGGACAGCAAATTCAGGTATTGGAGCGTTTGCAAAGCGCCTTCTCGGGTGAAGCGGTCCAGGGCCCAGAACACGATCACATCGAAGCGGCGCTGTGAGGCATCCCGCATTAGAGCTTGGAACACAGTGCGATCCCACCGGCTCCCTGTTTCATGGTCTTCATATTCAGCGACGATTTCCCAGTCTTGCGATTGGCAGAATGAGCGAAGCTGGTCGGTTTGATTCGCCGTATGCTGGCGCGGCTAGGTCTGCCCGTCCTTTTCCTTGTCCTTGGTCGAAACGCGGACGTAGAGTGCGGCTCTCATGCTCTCGCTCCGATCTGGCCTGAGATGGTAGATAGGAAGCCAGGCAACAGTCCTGGAGGGCAGCCAGCGACAAAAGTTCGAAATGCGTCCAGTGTGGGGAGCCAAATATTCCCACTACGCCTCTCGCGTCGGCTGGGTTGACTGACTAACGGCTGGAACTCTGGGGAGTGGCCAATACTGCGGGCCAACGCCACTCTCTGGCGAGGCACTTTCGGTCCCGGCCGCCCGAATCGGCTGGCTGGCTCCGTTTCAGGACATGCTTCTCAGGTTCTCCACTGGGGCGTGCACGTCTGGTTAACAGCGAGGAACGGTCTCAAGCGATCACTGCAACTTTCTCCTCAATTTTGAACCCGCTAGCAACGTGTGGTGAGCGTCCCACCGGGAGGAGATGTCCCGGTCCGTTTCAACCTTGCGGTGCAGGGCGAGGACGTCAATTTTTTCGGTGCGGCGCGGCAACCCGTCCAGGCAATCCCGGCGCCGGCCAGTGCGGATGACGCTCACCCCTCTGCTCGAATTCTTCGTCTCCCTGGAGAACGCCCGCTCGCGGTTAACGGCGATACGGCTCTTCGCTTCTCGATACTCCTCATGCGTTGCGGAAAGCCCGGATGGCTGGAAGGCGCCGTAGGGCTGGCGCCCTTTCTAGACCGCGCGTCTCAGGTTCTCCGCTGGGGTGCACGTTTGGTTAACTCAATCGACATCAGCGCCGCTGCTGCTCGCCCATGGTCTGCTAGCGACGGCGGCTTCCTTCACCTTTCCGCAATCTCTTCTTTATAGGAATACGCGCCTGCGACGGCATACGCGGTGAGCATGCGGCCATTGTGAATCGGCCACTGTGGGAACGGGCGAATACCATTCTGAGTGAATTGGCTGCGCTGAGGCCGGAGCGGCCAGGCCGGGCGATCAATTGATCGCGGCCTCATTGAAGCGAGATCGCTGAGCCACTCTTTGGCGATCAAGGCCCCATTTCCGCGATCAATTGCACCTTTATTAGCGCCGGGAAAGGCGTTCTCGGAAAGACCGGGACCAAATACGCGGTCAGAGCGTCGCGCAACTTTGCAGGCAACCAAAGGTTGATCCCAAACTGAAACACGTGAAAGCGGCGCATGGCCCTGGGAAGAACAGCTCGCCGCCGGTGTTAGTGCACCGGGCCCAGGTAACGATCATGATCGACAGTGGGCTTCGGGAAGCCGCCCTGGATCTCTCGCAAATCCTCCTTGATGCGTCGGACCATCACGTCTTCGCGGTTCTGCATCGTTTTGAACTGGTCCATGTCGATGCTTCCCGCAATGCGGCTAGACAAATACTGCGCGAAGCCATTCGCATTCGGCCTTTGAAGAGGCCGGATGATGGCAGGCAAATTTGCCTCGACATCTTGATTCCTAGAACCGCGAACGTCTATCGAAACCACTTTGGATTCCAGCCGAGACGATCATAGCGTTGAGTGACCGTACTGATCGGAACGCCGCGATGTCACCAAGCAGCGTTCGTTCTTTCTCGTTGATCGCGAAGAAGGATTCACCACTCGTCGGACTCCGCGAGCGCATCACCCCCATACGGTCCTGCCCGTTCTCCTGTTGAACCGCTTCGGCGGCGTCGAGGCCGCGTTCGGCGTCGACGAGCTTCATTGTGCATGATCAGACAAATTCCAGGCCGTAAATCCTGGCTTGATCCAAGCGGAACCGCAGGATGATCGGGGCGCCGTTCTGGTAGCCGAGGTCCTCAACCCCGTTCCAAGCCAGATAACTCCAGTGGCTGTCCCCCACGATGCGGCGCGATTCCGCGAAGGAACGGCCCGGAAGCGGGTGGCCTTGGATGCCCGCCACTTCGACCAACATGTTGCCACCCAACCGGGTCGATGCATTGATTCGCAGACGGCGTCCTCTGGGGATCAGCGCAACCGTGGCGAACTCGCCGCGTTCGGCAGCCTCGATCCCCGCCACTCTCCCCTTCGGCCAGATCGCATAGCCGGGCGCATAACGCCAGAGCTTGCGCGGGTATTTGTGCGGCACGTTATAGCCCGAGTACGGTAGGGCGAAACGCCCGTCCGCCAACTCGACCAGGTTCGGATGCGCGAATACGCAGCCTCCATCGAATGCGCCAAACGGACCAGTTGTGAAGACCGGTCCACCGGGCATGAAATGCCAAAGCTTGCCGTCATGACTGGTTGCCAGCGCGACGCTGGTGCTGTCGCTGGCTGTGTGCCAGATCGTAGGGAACAGCAAATGATGATCGGGCGCACCGGGCATCGTGGTCTTCGCGTTGGTATACAAGGCGTCGGAAGGCAGCAGCTCCGGACCAGGCTCCAGCATCGTCTCGTGCAGCGGGAAATTCCGGAAATCCGCCGTTTCCGAGCGGCCTATCGACCGCCGCCCGACACCCCAGGTCCGCTGGGCGCCGGTGAAACCCCGGGATCGGACTCCGCTGGCCCAGGTCCGCGTATACGCGACATACTTCCGCAACCGTTCATCGTAGTAGGCGGTAAGCTGCGTATCCGTGACCTCAATCACCATCGGATCGAGGAACATTGTCCAATGCAGTCCATCGGAGGACGCCGCTCCCTTCATCCCGATCGCACCGCCGTCCGGCGAACGCCAGGACTTGGGGTCGATGTCAGCGGGCCGCCGGCGCAGGTAGGCCTCGCAGATATCGCTGGAAAAAGGACCTTCGGCGATCAGTTTATAGCGCTCGGGCGGGGCCGCGGACGGATCGATAAATACAGTTCCCCCATCCGTGTCGAAAATGTTTACGATATTATTCGCCCGGCTGCCTGCCACGTCGACGATGCCCAGGGCGGGACGTTTCCACTCAAAGCCGTCGTGCGATTCCAGATAATAAAAGTGTTTCTGGCCTGGGGGTTTTCCGGATGTGGTGAACGGACCGCCCCAGGCGCGATACATGCTGCCATCCCCAATGAGAGTGGTAAAAGTGAGTCCCGCGCCTTCTTCCCAAGGCCGCTCCGCTTCAATCAGCGGCCCGACCCGCTGCGCCTTTTCCGATATGAGGCGGATCCCGAAAGGCTGGTCCTGGTGTGTCAGCCGCGCATCGTCGGCTGCGATGGAATCGGTTAGCGAAACTGGTTTTCCATTTCTATCTTTCCAGGCCAACGACCCCGGTCGCACGTAATGCCAATTGACAAAGAACAGCCGCTGGCCGGCCAGTTCGTAGGGTTCGCCGTATTGCGCCGGTTGATTCACCGCGTTATGCGAAATCGAGAAAGTACAGTTTCGCCTGATCGAGCTGAAACCGGATGCGGATGGGCTTTCCCTCGCCCACGCCGATATCGTCCCCGCCGTTCCAGGTGATCGGCGTCTTATAATGATCGCCGCTGATTAGCGGGCAATCTTCAAATGAGCGGCCCGGCACGATCTTGCCTTCGTAATCGACAATCTCGGCTCGAATACCGCCCCCGCGCAAAGTGAGGGCGTTGACTTGGATTTTCCTGCCCGGAGGGATGAATAAGAACGTGCTGAACTGACCCCGCTCCGTAGCTTCCAGCGCGATCAGGCGGCCGCGCTTCCACGTGGCATACCCGTGGCCTCGTATCAGACCGCCCTTGCGAGGGTACTTATGCGGAACATTGTTGCCCTGATAAGGCAACAGCCAACGTCCGTCCGGGAGCTCCAACAGATCTCCAGTGGCAAAGACGCAACCGCCGTCCCATTCACCTGGCGGGCCGGTCGAAACAACGGGATTTCCCGGAAGCCAATGAAGCAGTTTGCCGTCCAGGCTTGAAGCCACCGCCACATCGGTGCTGTCGTTTGCCTGGTGCCAAATCGTCGGAAAGAAGAGATGCTGATCGGGCGCGGAAGGAACGAATGTATGGCAGTTGGTGTACAAACTGTCGGACGGCCCTACATTGTCGGGACCTGGCGTAAGAATGCTTTCGGAAAGCGGGAACCGTGAAAAATCGTCCGTTTCCGCCCGTCCTATGGATCGGCGGCCAAGCGCCCAGCTCGCGCCATGATCCCCCAGCGAAGACTCCTGGGAATGGTCGCCGATCACCCATGTCCGCATATACGCCACGTACTTTGCGCGGCGGACATCGTAGTAACACGTGTTGATCGTGTCGGAGTGCTCCACACTCAACAATTCGGGAAGGGTTTTCCAGCGGTGGCCATCGGTTGAAACACCGCCCTTGACACCAAAGATAAGAGATTGCCGCCCATCCTCCGTGTCCACCATAATATCGGCGCGTTCCGCTCGGGGATCCCAATCGAATGGTCGACTTTTTTGAAAACGCATGTAAGCGGCGCGCGTAATCGGGATTTCGCCGGCAAACCATTTCCAGCGCTCCGACCTGCTGGACGGGTCTTTGAATATGTGGAGCCGCACCGAAGGCAGATCGGTCAGGTTGTTCTTCCTGGTTCCATTGAACTCCACAACTCCCAATTCGGGCCGTTCCCAGTGCTCGAAGTCCTCCGACTGCAGAAAACATCGATAGGGTTTGCCGTCGACAGAGCAGTAGCCCCATGACTTGTAGAAAGCGTCTTCGGCGTCGTAGATAGTTTGGCCGAGTTGCACGCCTTCCTTCTCCCACGGATGAATCGGCTCCATCGCGGGAGTAGATTGAAGGGATCGTTCCCCGCGCTGAGCGACGATTCGGATGCCCCACGCGTTATCTTTAATGCGGATATGGGCATCGTTAGGCCCGGCTGTTCCATTGACTGTGATGTTCTGCCCTAGATCGTTGTACCAGCCCAGGCTCGGATTGCGGATGTAGTGGTAATTGGTAAATACCATCCGCTTGCCGCGTATCAGGAATGGTTCCCCCGATTGCATGTAGGGGATCATTCCCCTGTTCCCTACCTGAACCGCTCGGGAACTTTTCACCGTTGCGGCAGATGCGGCAGCCGCAGCCCCCAGTAAAGTGCCGGTGGTGGAGGCCTGCAGAAATCCACGCCGGCCGATTCGCTTCGTTTTAGCCATCGGATCAGAATCTGACACGTAGCCCGAAACGGATGAATCGCTCGTCAATCCCTTCGCGTCCCGTATTGGCGGTCGAACTGATTACGGTAAAACCGCCCAGGTTTCTGACGGAACCGTCGGCGTTAAGCTGCAGGTTGGACACATTGGATCCCGGATTCGCGAAGTGCGGCGTGTTCGTCGCGTTCAGCGCTTCAGTCCGGAACTGCACCTTCACGTGTTCACCAATCGAAAACTCTCGCACGATGCCGAGATCCACGTTGATCAGCCCGGGCCCCCGCACTGTATTGAACCCGGCAGTCCCGAAGCGCGGTTCAGTGACCGGAGCGAATGCCAGGGGATCGAAATACGAATTAGTAGCGCCGACACCCCCGAGTATGTCCACCTGCGCTTTCACCTGATCGGCCCGCTGCGTGTTGCCGTCCGCATTGAGCGAAGTTCCCGAAGCGCTCACCGAAAAAGGCACTCCCGAATAGGCGGCGAAGAGCGCGTTGATTTGCCACCCGTTTACCAGGTGCGATATAAAGCCACCGCCATTCGCCCAAGGCTTGCCCTTTCCGAATGGCAATTCGGCGACGGACCCAGCGGTTAGCACATGTGTCCGATCGTAACTTGTCAAGGCTTTATTGAGCGTGGAGTACTCCGGGATCTGGATGGCGGGACCCGCGTCGCTCAGATCGTTGCAGCAGAGTCCGATTGACTTGGACCAGGTGTAGGACATCTGGAATTGCACGCCTTTTGAGAAACTTCGCCGCAGGGTGGCCTGAAGCGAATCGTAGGAGTTGTGACCGTAAGGCACCGCGACACCCGTCAAAGTGGTTCGACCGAACTTCTGAAATAGCGGCTTGCTTGCTAGTCCGCCTCCGGGCCGCGCGACGTTTTGGTCGATCTGCTGCAGTTGCTTGATTTGCCTGGAGCCGACATATCCCACCTGCCCGATAAAGCCGCCTTTCAACTGCTTCTCCATAGTGAGATTCCAGGATTCGATGTAGCCCATCCTGAATTTGTCCGGCGGCGAGTAGAAACCATTATTGGTGGGAACGTCAACTATGCCGGTATTCAGGCCGGCGGGCGAAGTCGGAACGCCTTGGATGCCGTTCTTCAATAAACAACAGGCGATGTTTGGGTTGGTGAAATCGACGCTGAAGTTTCCGGTGGTTGGGTAGCCGCCCAGCAGATCGCGTGCGAATGCCAGCGGCTGAGGATCGTAGTTGATCCCGAATCCGGCCCTTATGACAAATGTCTGCGCGGCACGATAGGCGAGACCCACCCGCGGACTGAAGTTCGTTTTAGGAGTTGAAATGCCGCAATCCCGGGGAATATTGCCGTAGCCGCAAACCAGCATTTTGCCAGTGTTGAAGTCGAACTTGCTGAACCCGTGGTCCTTGGTCACTCCCATCGGGAAGTAATCCCAGCGCAGGCCGAGCGACATCGTCAACTTGCGGGAAACCTGCCACTGATCCCGCACGAATAGGCTATGCGCCCACGTGCGACTGGTGGTCCGGTCGCCATCCAGAATTCGATTGGTTCCGTAGTCCGAGAGAAGGCCCATCAGGAAGTCGCCGAAGGTGTTGAACTGGTTAGGAGAGGGTCCGCCTTTCACCGTCGTCGAGCCTCCCGAGACGAAGAAATTGCCGGCTCCGTCCACCTCGAAGTTGTTCATCATCGACCTAGAAATGTCCACGCCGAACCGGACGTTATGCGTTCCCTTGGTCCAATTGAAGTTGGCCACATATTCGTAGTTGGGGTCCAGATAGTAAATGGGTCCTGCGGCCCTCCCAAATCTGCTGTAGTTGGGGACGATGAAACCCGGCCAGCCCCCGTATAGCCGGGAGGGGCCGTTGGTCCCTGGAATCTTCAGGTAATCCAAACCCACATTTTGATCCATTTGAGGAAGGTCGTCGGAGGTGTCGAGCCGCGTGTAGCCAAAATACGAATCCAGCAGGAACGTTGGCGAAAACAGGTAAGCCGCCGACCCGGTGATGCTCAGGACGGTTCCATATCCCTTTCCCGCCCGGCCCGCGACACTACTGATATTGGGACCCTGATTGCCAAACGCCGAAGGGCTGTTAAACGTGTAATCCAGATAGCCCCAACGAGCGTTGACTTTCAGCTTATCTGTGGTGTTCCAATTGAGTTTCCCATCGACTTTTCGCCTGTCGATAGTGAGCGGGGCCGACGCATAGTAGTTGTTCGTCAGGAGATTGGGAATATTCGGGAGCGGCAGAAAGGCCAACAACCGTTGCACGATAGGCTCCATGAGATTCGCGGGAATCGCTTTGTTGGGGTAAGGAACCTTACCGGATCCATCGGCGAGCCCCGAGTTGGGGTCGTAAATCGGGTTGGGAGAGGCTGACATGTCTCCCGCGCGAATCGCCGCGGTGGGAACGGTTGTGAACGCCGCAGCCGTCTGGCGTTGGGTCTGCGAGTCGAACCCTAAGAAATAGAATATTTTGTCTTTCTTGAACGCGCCGCCGATAGTGCCGCCATACTGATTGTCGATGTACTTCGGCTTAACAGCGCCCACCGGCAGGAAGAACGGTTTGGCTTTCAAGGCGTTGTCGGTGTGGTATTCGAACAAGGAACCGTGCATTTGGTTGCTGCCGCTCTTGACTTGAACGTTGATGGCCGCGCCGCCTGTCAGCCCCTGCTCCGCATCCAGACTGCTGGAAACGATGCTGACGGTTTCAATTGATTCCAGACCGGGCAGATAGGCGGTCAGGTAGGGTAGCCAGCCGTTGGTGGCGCTGGCTCCGTCAATACGAGTATTGTTCGAGTTGCGCGTGGTCCCATTAACGTTGAAATTCAGGGCGCGGGTGGGATTTGCGGAGAGTGAGTTCGCTTGAGTGGGAGGAGTGAATCCGGGGATCAAAACGAACAGGTTTTGATAGTTACGGTTCGCCGGCACCGGCAGTTCTTCGAGTTGCTTCGTGCTAAGCTCCGATCGAACTTCGGCGCGGTCCGTCTGCAGGGCGGCTGCTTGCGCGCCCACCTGTACAGACTCGGAGACTGACCCCACCTGCAGGCTACCATCTACGCGCACCACGCTGCTGAGGGAGACCACCACGCCGCGCTCGGTGAAGGTCTTGAAGCTATCCTTGCTGACGACCACGTCGTAGGTGCCGCTGGGAATCGAGGGGAAGTTGTAGACCCCTGCCTGATTCGTGGTGGCTTCACGCGATTCATTTGTCTCCAATCGTGTGATGCGGACTGCGGCCCCGGGAACCGCGGCGTTGCTGGCGTCCGTTACCGTTCCCACCAGCGATCCGTATAATGCTTGGGATCTGGCTTGTTGAACCGTCATCAGGACACCACTCATCCAGAGTAGCGTCGTGGCAATAGGCTGGCTTCTAAGATTCATTCGATACCTCCCTACCCTGACCGTCGATGTTAACGGGAACAATCGGCATTGTCCAGTTCCCTTAGGTTCGTGTAGGTTCGTGGCGGGCCGCGAACGTTCGCGAACGCCCCAAATACTTTGCCTAACCCACTATGCCGGATCAAACTGGGGAACCTTCAGTAACTCGCCATCCCGGAGAGCGGACTGATGCGCGACGATACCGGGCGCGGTGTAGGCCACAGCTTCATACACGTCGATAGCCGGCTTGCGGTCCTCCACGATCGACTGGACGAATTCATTCGTCAGGAAGGTGTGAGATCCCAGGTGACCGCTCCGGTGCCGCATCGCCTCGGGCAGCATGTCTGTCTTCCACCAAATCGGCTGCTCGAAAATTTGGACCTGGTTTTCACGTCGAATGAAACCGCCTTCGTCTTTTTCAGTGCCTGATTTCTCGGTCACGATGGCGGGGCCGAAGCCGTTGGGATCCGGATCGAAAAGGCTCATCTTATCGCCATACCACTCGGCCCGTTCTGTGCCGCGGAGTGCGCCGCGCCAGTATACATGGACCCGGAATGCCGTCCCCAGATTAGATTTGAAGAGCGCCGTTTCGCTCCAGAAAGGATTGTGATAGTCGTTGTCCTTCAGAATCGGGTCCCCATCGCCCCAGCCGATACAACTCACCTGGGTCAGCCGTTCTCGCGTCACCCCCAACAGCATCGCCGTGCAATGGGTGGGGTAGTGCATTGGCGCAAAGCCGTAACGCCAGGTCCGCTTGCCGCCTTCGAAAAATAGCTCCTCGAGCCCCGGATGGTGATACTCGGCCTCGGCGGAGAAGATCCGGCCAAACTTACCTTCCGTGTGGAACTTCCGCGCGGAGATAACGCTCGGGTGGTAATAGCTGGTTTCGGCCATCATGTATTTCAGGCCGGTCCGCTTTACCACGTCGATCAGCTTTTGGCAGTCTTCGAGCGATCCGGCTACCGCCGGAACCGCGGACAGCGTGTGCTTCCCGGCATTGAGAACCATGCTGACGTGCCGCAGATGATCCGGAGCGGGAGTGGCGCAGAACACCGCGTCTATTTTCTTGTCGGTGAGTAGCTTTTCGAGCGAGTCGTAGGACTTGGCGCACCGGTAAGCTTTCATCAGCGCATCGCGGCGTTCCGGCCGGAGGTCGCTGACAGCTTCAACGATGCAGTTTGGATGCTCGTGAAATTGGAAACTGGCGCCGAAATTGCCCCCGATGATTCCCACGTGTACCTTCTTGTCGCTCGGCGCGGCATGCGCAAACCGCGCGGCGGCAGCCGCGATTAGGAGTTGTCTTCGAGTGGTTGGCATATCTAATTAGTTTTAGGGATTGCGCCGCTACCGCCATCGCCTTGGCCTACTTCCACGGCCTGAATCATCGCCTCCGTGGCCCGGCCTTGGATCGGCTCACCTGTCAGACGGATCTCGATGACACCGTTGCGCGGGTGAAGGTTATTGTAGACCAGATCCATAGCCCTGTTTGGCGCTCCCGCAGTGGCGAGCACGTCGAGGCCTTCCACCATGTTCCGGCCGTTGATTGAGACACCGATGGCTCGCTCACGCGGGAGAGCGTATTGCGTCTCGGCGAACTTCAGGCGTACATAATAGGTGCCCGGCCCCACCGTGAGATTGATCGTAAGATCCTTCCAGTGGGCGCCATAAGAGTACAGCTCGGGGTCGGCCGTTTCCTTGATGTAATAAGCCTGCCGCATAGTCCACCAGCTCTTTGCGACTGAATCGGTTAAGGAGCCGGATCGCGCGATCAATTCCATCCCGGGCCGCCAGGCATTCCCTTTGGAATCGATGTAATCGGTCCTCCCTGTGTACCCAAAGATCAAACGCTGGGTATCGCTAGGGCCACCGCCTTCGCCAAATCCGCCGCTGCCCTGTGCGTCGGAGTACTGCAGCGCATCCACACGCACTTCATTCCCATTGGAGAGCGGGTTGTGCTCTTCACGGGGCACGATCCGGACTGTGTGCGGACCTTGGGAAAGCCCGGAGCGTGCAAAGACGATCTGGTCGCGAAGCGCTAGCGGACTATAGAAGTCCAAGGGAGTGAGTTGCTTGAAATCGTCAACGTACGCATCGGCCAGGCCGCCGTTCGCCGACACACGTCCTGACAGACGTACCTGGTTACCAGTGAATTTGAAGACGAGTGGCGACCCTGGCTGCACAGCCGTCTGCGTCTGCGGGTCGGAACCGGTGATGACGATTTCGGCGGCGCCAGGATGTCTCACCGTGGCAATGTAATCGCCATTGCCGACCGGGATGGCCGGATACTTCTCCGTTTTGAATGACAGCCGCAAGACCTCTTCACCGCCGTCGTATGTAGAGTACGCGATTCGCCCCTTCCCATAGACCACATTCTTGATGACGCTCGTGGAGCGCATGATATGGTTCTCGCGACTCGCACCCATCGCTTCCGGCAACCATCCCATGGTGTTGAGCACATACGTGAGAGCCATAGGATGCGCGATTTTGAACCAGCTCTTGTTGATGTAATTGCCCCCATCGATCAGATCCATGGACTCGCCGTTCGAGCGGGGATCGTAGGTAGCGAGCAATTGGGAGCGTCGTGCGATTTCGCGGGCCCAATCGCTGGATGCCTCGACACCGTAGCGGGCGAACAGGGCCGCCAACGCCATTGGACTGTACGACAGGGAGCGGGAGCAGCAACCGGAGGATTCCGGATAAGCCCAAGCACCGTGAAACATGTCCCCAGTGGATTTTGGGCTGGCCAGCGAACGGTGGATGAAAAGGGTCAGAAGGTTGCGAGTGTCGTTACTCCAGTTGGGGAACGCGTCCTTGTGGTTCAGCATGTAGAGGACGGCGTACTCGGTCGCGACCAAATCCTGGAACGGAGTTTCACCGTCCCAGAAGTTCCTGCCCCAGTTGTCTGAGACGGTCCAGGCAGGCAGAAGAACGTCTCTCAGGTAGGCACGGCCAGCGTCGCGGGCCTCCACGAGGCTGTTACCGGCTCCTGTGTATCCGGTGCGAATGAGCTCATCGAAAAACGCAAGCAACAGTGCCACGCCGCCAGTTTGAATACCGTTCATGCCGGTGCCGGAGGCGTTGTCGGCATAACGGCCCCAGGGCGCTTTTCCAGGAATTCGATTTCGGTTTTGAGCGAGCAGATCCGCCCAGTGCTTCGCCGCCTCGTACCAGCGCCTGTTGCCGGTCATCTCGTATGCGCGCACGAGTTCGATTCCAGCCTGGGCCACAATGTCGAGTTGGATCTTGCCTTGTCCGGCAGTCAAATCGTCGCTTGTTCCGAGCCGGCAACGCCCGTAACGAACCCCAAAGGTCGGTACGCTGATGAGCATGTTTGGCCAGCCGTGGCTTGGACCGGTCTGGCAATAGTTGACCAGGTAGTCCGCCATGACGGTGAGATGCATGAAGGCCGCCGGGTCGCCGGAGTAGGCATAATAGTCGATCAGGCCCGACAGGATATAGGCGGCGCGCTGGCCGAGGTCGCCGTTGTTCCAGTCTTTTTCTTCAACAGCCTCTATGCGCCCTTCATGGTCGATGGCCCAAGTGCCGTTATAGACGTATTCCGGGGCGGGCGCGATGGCCCGCTGAGATGGCGCCCAGGGGTAGCGTTTGAGCGTCTCAGCGGCGATCCCGACGCGATAATCGAACTGACCGTTTTGCCCCTGATACCAGGGCGCGATTACTCCATTCTTGTCTGCGACCGCGGGGTGGGCGTAGTAGTGAACCAACGTGGTGGCGCTCCATGCAAATTGGGCGATCAGCGCGCTTAGTCCTATCAGTCTGGCCGCGCGCGACGCCCGGAAGACCATGCCGTCAGCGCTCGCGGCTGGGAACGAACTTCTGAATCCGCTGGCCCAGGATATCCCCCGCGTATACTTCACCCTTCTTCCCAATACCGACAACGTGAAGCCAGTTGAACTGGCCGTCGTAATATCCGAAAGAACCCCATTTGTCTACGATGCGCCCCTGTAGATCCATTTTGACAATGTGATCGCGCTCGCCGGGCACTGGTTGGGGGTTCAGGTCTCCACCGTCGGCTACATATAAATACCCGTCCGTACCGACATCGAGACCCCATGGTCTTCCCAGATCCTTGCCGCTCCATTGATGCAGAAACTTGCCGTCTTTGTCGAATACCTGGATCCGGCCGTTACCGCGGTCCGCCACATATACGCGGCCCTCCGCATCGATGGCGATTGCGTGCGGAGTATTGAACTCGCCCGGCGCAGAACCCTTTACGCCCCATTCCGAGATGAACTTGCCGGCCGGAGAAAACTTTACTACGCGATTATTCACATATCCGTCCGTGACGTAGAAATTGCCGTCGGGCGCAACGCGAATGCCGGTCGGGCGGTTGAAGTGCTCATGATCGACTCCGGGTGTATTTTTCACACCAACTGTCAGCAAGAGTTGTCCGTCGTGACTGAACTTGAAAACCTGGTGGCTCTTGCCGTCCGTTGCCCAGACATTATCATCGCTGTCGACCGCCAGCCCGTGCGCCTGAACGAACATTCCGTCCCCCCATGAGCGCAGGACCTTTCCTGTTTCCGGATCGAAACATAGCAGTGGACGCGCACCCCGATGGAAGACAAATACATGGTTGTGCGAATCGACCGATACTCCAGCGACGTTTCCCAGGGCGGGCAAGCCTTCGGGTAGAGTCGGCCAGCCATGGACCACCGTATACGAGGGTGCCACCCTTGGCGCGCTCCAGCCGATGGGGGACGAGGTAATCAGACAAACGAGGACAACCGTTGAAAGCCGCATGTTATCTGACGATGCTAATCGTGGAACGGGCTTTGGGACTAGTTCGCTTTCGTCGCATCGCGTTCGCGAACGTCCCGGATGAACCTGATTTTTAGGATAGAATCAATGTCACGTTTGGAGAAGCCTTGCAGCGTACAGACCATCAGGAGTCGTTCCGGCATCAGCTCGAAAAGGTACTGGCTAGCAAGGAATTCAGTTCATCCAGGCAAACTCGCGACTTTCTGCTATACGTCAGCGAGGCTGCCTTCAATCAGCGCTCCCATGTCGATCAGGGTGAGCTGGCCAAGAACGTCCTCGGACGGAGCAGCGAATTTAATCCGATCGACGATGCCTCGGTGCGCCGGGTTGCGACGCAGACCCGGCGTAAGTTAGACAGGTATTACGCCGGGCAGGGGGCGTCGGATCCGGTGCTGGTCACCCTGCCGCTGCGATCATACGTCCCCGTTTTCGAATGGCGGCAGTGCGATACCGCGGTGACCGATGCGCGCGGAACGGATGAGCCGCTGCCTGGCCCGGCGGAGGAGTCGCCGCAACCCGCGCCGCCGAAACCTCGGTCGCGCCTCAACCGCATGCTGATTCCCGCAATCGCCTTGCTGGCTCTGCTTTTGGCGCCAGTCTGGATATGGCAGAGGCGGAAGGCCACGCCGGGAGAATACGTGATCGCCACCCAGCATGGCGACATGATGCACGACACCTTCGATCTCGCGCGTGGCGCCCTCTTGACCGGGCCAAAGACAGGTCCGGTGGAGGACGTCGCAGTGAGAATGCGGTTCTCGCCGGAACAGGCCGCTCAGCAAGCCGGTCTTATGGTCTTCGCGTCTCCCAATCAATACGTGAAGCTTGGACGCCAGTTTACATCCCGGGTCAACCTCGAGTTTGGACTCGAGCTCCGCGGGCTGTACCGCAAACCGCCGGGAACCTGGAGTTATGATGCTCACGGGCAGGATGGGTGGCCGCTGTGGCTCCTGATACGCCGGGAACAAAGCTCCTACCGCGCATTTTTTGGCTACGACGGCTCGGAATGGAAACCTTTGGGAAATGTTCTCCAAATGTCCGATCCGATGCCCGAAGCGCGGCTCGCCGTTTATGGCTATAACGGACCCTCCAACGCGCCGGCCACCACGGCCGCCTTTGACCATATCAGTGCCGGGCTGGCCTTTCACGGTTGGACGCCCGAACGGCCAGTGCTGTTTGAAGGATGGTCGGTGGTTTCAAGTACGCCGGAGGGAGTCGGGCCTCGGTTCGCAGCCGACGCGCTGGAATTCAGTTTCAACCGCCCGGAGGCGTATTCCTGGCGTCTGCTCCACCCACTGGATCCGAACACCGGCTTCGTCGTGTCCACCAAAATCGATTTCTTGCCGGGCGGCACGATAGCCGGTCTATGGATCGAGGGAACGAAGGGAGAGTTTCGTCTAATACGATCGGACCTGAATGGTGGCTCCCTGACTGCGGAACACATTCGTAAAAACCAGGTCAACATACCCGATTTTCCCGGTTGTCCGCCGGTAACGTTGCGGCTTGAATCAAAAGACGGATTGATCCGCGCAAGCGTCAGCCGGGACGATATCAAGTTTGTGACCCTGCCAATAACGTTAAATCTGAATGACCTTGGTCCGGCGTTGCGTTTCGGGATACAAGCCGAGAGACGAACATGGGGCAGCGCGACCACATCCACAACCGCCCGGTACTTCTACGTCCGGCGTGAAATCACGAATCTGAGCTATTTTCCGCCCAAGTAGGCGCAGGCACGCTGTCGCGCGCAGCATTTATCTGCACAGACTTGGTCGTCGGATCTGGACCTAAGGGACAGAGGCGCTCTAGCCGAGCCGTGAGGTCTTCGCAAACAGAGCCCACAAAGACGTAGCGCATAAGAGAGCAGATTGCCAGGGGGCCAGAATCAAAATCAACATCAACACCGTTCTATGAAAAGGAAAAGGCAAACCCCGCTACGGTTGAAGGTGTCTACGGGCTCCCGTTGGTCGCCACCGAAAGGGTACGCAGAATCAAGAAAGGCAGCACGTGTTACCACCAATTATTCGTTGCCAGGGAGATTTGGGACCGTAGAAGGGCAAGAGTAACGGACGGAGAATAGGCTAGGTGTACTGTAATCCTGTCGCCCTTGATCCCGATAAACTTCGCATCGAAAGTACCTGCGGTGATTCGGCCCGTGTTCGATGGTGGCCATGTTATCGCCAAAATACTACCGGGCGTGGCTCCGGCTGGCAACTCGATCCTCATCCTGAAATAGCCTCCTGTTGGGTGTGATGGCCAGTATAGCCTGAAGCGTGCTCCGACACTCTTCAAGTTCAATATTTCTTGGGCGCGATGAGGATCCTAACGGTTTGTTTATCCAGGCTTGGATCACCAACGATCTGAAACTTGGCACCCGCCCTGGTAAAGGCTAAATTTAGCCCCCTTGCCAACGGGCCTTCTTCCTGGTGAACTGTTACCACAACATCACCTTTCCAATTCTTAGAAACAACCTCCCAGTGCACAAAAAACTGCTGAGGGTGCTCATCCACGCTCCACGGCAGTGTTGCCGCGGGCCGTGCTCCGCCTCCAGGTCCCGTCGGCATCGGCCGCAGGGCCGCGATGAACCAGTTCTGGCCCTGTCGGTAGAGCGCCTTCTCGCCGCCAAAAGACATTTGGAAATTGTTAACTCCCGAGAGCGGGACGTCGCTCTTGCGAGTCTTGATATCGTACCGGTGCAAGGTCTGTCCCGGAGGGCCCCCCGGCGCACTCTCCGCGCCCGGCGTCGGGGTAGGCGCCTCGAGCGCCAGCAGCGTTCCTGCCTTTGCAACCTGAAGCGAGGTGTAGCGCCGGCGTTATGCAGGACGCTGCTCGGTGCGTCTGCACCTGATAAGGCTATCGAAGAAAGGCTCGACGAGCACGAACGCAAACTATGCCCCGTGTGTAAGATCGGCCACTTGGTTCTCGTTCGGCTCGTTCCTGGGGTGCGTCTAGACTCTTCATGACATTTGTATCTCGAGATGCCGGCCCCGCAACAGCCCTTACAGCGGCTAATGGAGATCTGCGCCCAAACGCCTGCTTCACCGCCGGAACATCCATGCGAACCTCGCCAGATTGCGCGTGCCAGCCGCTGCGATCTACTGCCTGGCGGTGTATGAACCCCACGTT
>JBBSEX010000051.1:0-18930 GCA_038239345.1 Bryobacterales bacterium | reverse complement strand
TGAATGCTCGCGGCTCCTGAACTTCGAGTCGAGCTACACGGTCATCCAGCACGCTCCGGAAGACTCGTTCGCTCACGAAATCAAGCCGCACGCCCTCGCCCAATCCTCCAAGCTCAAGGAACTCCTCGAAAGCCGCGACTTCACGGAGTTGTTTCGCCTTCTCGGCATCTCAGAAACTCAGCGCCCGCTGACAGATGAGACTCCGGCTGAAGGCGAAGACGCTACTTCCGTGGAGCGTTCCGTTCTCGAAGGAATCCTGAAAGCCGATCCGACTGGTTTCCTGATTCAGCATCCCTGGGTCAACAATCAGTTGCAGCGGGTTCTGGCGCGATGGGCGTTCAAAGTCTGCACGGCGGGTGGTTTCGAAATGCCGGCGTTCGCGTTGGCAGACGATGGCTACCTGTTTCTGCACGGCGGAAAAGTGTACTCCGGGTCCGACTGGATGCCGCAGGATCGCTCGATCAATTCCCTGGCCACAAACCGAGGCTTGGTCGTTCGCTATCCGGTGCGCATGAAGGAGGACTTGCTGCCGTACACAAAGATCCTCACCTCAGAACTGCGGCAATTGCTCGCGCGGGAACTCGATCGTCAAGGGTGTTGCGAAAGGGACGCCCTGGCCGAAGTGATCGCGACGACGCAGTTGGAACTTGAGGGCACGTTCACGTTGCACTCAAAAACCGCGGCCAAGAACGGGGGAGACTACGACTTTGACTTTGTCTGCGTGGTGGAAGGTGATCGCTTCCCGAGGTTTGTGGAGCATTGCTTCAATTACAAAGGCAACGGAGCTGTCGAGAAAACCAAGGCAAAGAAAGCTCGCTCACCGTGGTGGAATCTTCCGCAGGTGGCCGTTGGTGCGATGGGAAATCAGATTGGCTCAATCACCGACCTGATGACTCAATGCACTGCGGCTGGCCGGGATGATCTTCACCGCGAACTGGTCGAGCAATTGCAAAACGCCCTGGATCAACTGAAACACGGCGTAACACCCGATCAGGAAAAGATCCGCTCCATCCGGGACGCGATCAAGCTGACTCCGGCGGCGCAGTGGCTTCGAGCGAAGAAGGTTCGATCTGTCAAGGATCTGCCGGAACACTTCGAATGTCCCCCCAGCGACCGCATCGGAGCCATGTACAACCTGGTCCGCAAGGAACTCACCGACTTCTTCACGAACCGGATGCCAGTAGGACAGTTTCGCGGCTTGGTGCAAGGGCATGACTTTACCCAAGACATGGCCGACGACTGCCGAAAGCTGAACAAGGCCTGGGCCATCACGATCCAGGCTGGTATCGCGCGGAAGCAGGTGCTGGTAGCAACGGTTCAGCAAGCCGAGGCTGCGTTCGAGTCGGGTAAGGACGACAAAGAACAGAGGTCGAAGCTGCTGCATATCCTATGTCAGGCTCGGGCAGTCTTGGGAGCGTACGACCAACAGTGGCAAGAAGAGATTCGGTCGCTGATCTGGCTCGTGCGCACTTGGGCCGGGCACAAGGAAAAGAATCGCATGGGATGGTTGCAGGCGCTCCACACGGTGGTCTGCGGCACGAAGAGTGATCTGGCATCTGGCTCTCTTCCGTTCTATGCGTTTCCCAACGAGATGTTGAAAGCGATTGTCGAGCGAACCGGCGGCCGTCCAGTGCAACTGGCGATTCCGAAGGTGAGCGAAGGCATGGTCGAAATCGACGGCGAGGGGCGTTGTTTCCTCGTCGAGAATGTCGAGGGCGAAAACGGCCAGACGTATACCAAGGCAACCTTCCTGATGGCGGTGACGAAGGATGGTCAGGTCGTCTTTGACGGAGGTCGCGTTCAGTGGGTTCATCCGTTCCCGTACAGTGCGGGCACGGGTGAAATTAGCAACGGGAAGCTCGAAGTTCCCGGATCGCGGCAAATACCGTGGGTTGCGTCGCCGGCGAAGCCCAATCGATAGAAAGACGGTCTTGGTCCAGGGATCGCGGCTCTTCGGAGTCGTGGTTCCTGGCCATGGCCAAACAAAACAGGGAGGAAAGAGTATGAAATCGTTTATGACGATCTCAATCGCCGCGGCTGTAATAGCGCTGAGTGCGACCGCACAAAAGCTGGAGACCCAGAAACAGGATTCCAAAACGATCCTTCGCGTCGAAACCGCCAAAGATCACTTGACCGTTATCGAGATGTCCGAAGTGGTAACGATGGTCGCGGTCGGAAACCGAAGCGCTTTCACCGTCGAGCGCCGCGAAAACAAGGTGTTTGTTACGCCGACGGACGATGGCGCCAGAACCAATCTCTTCATCTGGACCAGCGGCGGCCGTTACGCCTACGAACTGGTACCAGCTGCGGATGTCGATCAGATGCACTTCGCCATCGATCAAGTCGCTGCGGTGGTGGTGTCTCCCGCCCATGCCGTCGAGGCTCAGACCGTCGAACGGCTACCTGCAGAAATGTTGACGGACGGCGTGCCGGTACTCGTAGCTGGCGAACGAGAAACCAATGGACGCGTGGAGGTGACCGTGCGCGACCTCTATCGCAAGAATCACCGGCTCTACCTGCGCTATGTAATCGTAAATCACACCGGATCCTCATATCTACTGACTCGCCCGGCCGGCTGGCTTCTGGAAGGTGCCCGCGCCCAGCAGTCGCTCCTCCCTGCTGGAGAACACCAGCTTGGGGAAAAGCTCGCGCGTGGTGTCAAATCCGACGCTGAAACGACGGTGGGTGTGATCGACGCCGACCAGGTTGCGATGGTCGCAGCGGGTGGCCAGGGTTGGGGCTGGCTTGCTCTGGAGGAACTCCGACCCGCTTCGCCAAACGCGGTAGCTGTGCTGCGACTACAGTTCGCCGCTGACACGAAGGGTACAGTGGCCGCGATCCTGATCTTGTGGCCTCCATCCGCGCCGGAGGTGGCCCGTGCCCGGCCCGCCGTTGAATGAGGCGCGCACGCGCGCAGTCAAGGAAGTCCACCACGAATTTGAAAAGCTGCTCCGGGACCGTCACCACATGGGACTGCGCAATCTCATGGGAGACACCATCCTCGAACCGCGAAATCCGTTTCAAAAGAAACAGCGAAAGCCCAAACGGTGGGTAGTGGCGGCGTGCGGCATTGCGCTGCTCGGACTTCTGCTCTTCACCTACTTCCATCTTCGATAAAGAGTCCTCTTGAGGCGCGAACTCCATGCAAGACAACCCGAACATCAAGCAGCGCCCGTCTCTGATCGAGGAGAATCCCGCGATTCTTATCTGGCTCCTATTGCTGGTTGCGTATTTGCTCCTGGCTGCCATCGCGAAGTATGCCTGGTTCATTCGCGACGAGCAAATTGCCGAAGCGACTCTTTGGTTGTTGCTGATTGTTGCGGCGGTGTTCGTCACCGTTCAGCAGTTCCTTCGCGCGGGGACGATCCGGGAACAAGCCTGGCCGAAACAACTACCGACCGTGCCGCAGCGCGGGGAGCGCGAACTGGTGGAGAAGGCGTGGAACGAAGAGAACGCGGTCGTTCTTGGCTACGACGTTCATGGTCAACCTTGGAAGTGGAATGACGAAACCCGGGTCATGCAGGCGTTGGTGCTGGGGCAGACCGGCAGCGGCAAAACCACGCTCCTTCGGAACATCATCACCCAGGACTTGATGCGCCGTGTCGGGCCTCCCGGCGACCGGAAGAAGATCCCGATGGTGATCTTCGATGGGAAAGGCGACCTCGAATTCTTCCATTCGCTCCTACCTTATATACATCGTGCGGGTCGGATGGCCGATCTGCGGCTTCTGAATCCTTCCCGTCCGGACCTGTCGGTCCAGTACAACCCGTTCGCGTCAGACGACGACAACTACATGGCGCAAGTCTCCATGGTATTTGGATCGTTCAATCTCCAAAACGAGTTCTTCGCGAAACATCAACTGAACTACCTGGCCGACATCGTGCGGATTCTCCACTACACCGGCAAACGGTTCAACTTCTACGACGTGATGGTCATGGCATTCGATCAGGGTGTGATTGAGGACCAGGTCGCTATCGCGCGGCAGTGCATGGCCCGTGATCCGGAAATCTCCACGCAACGCCGGTTGAACTTCGAAATGTCGGCCCATAGCCTGTTCCAGTCCTTCGGCGATCGCGAGCGTGTGCAAAAGATCCAGGGTTTGCTCAACGAGTGCATGACATTCCTAGACGACGAACTGAGCGTGATCACCGGCCCCTATGACAACTTGCTGTCCATCAATGATGTCATCGACAACGAACTGATCCTGTTTGTGAGCCTCAACATCAACAAGAACGCGGCCCCCGTGAAAGCCCTCGGAAAGATGATGCTTCAGAATCTTCAGTTGGTCGTCGGCAAAAGATACGAGACGGAGACCGAACGGAAGCGGCGGAACAAGCCACTCTTCTCCGTCGTGATGGATGAATTTGCGCCCTTCGGCTACAGCAACTTTGCGCAGATTCTGAACACGGCGCGCGGCACAAACACAGCATTCCTATTCTCGCTGCAATCCCTGCCGCAATTGCTTGAGGTCGGGAAAGGGTTCCAGCAAGACGTGTCGTCCGCGCCGGGCACCACGATGCTGATGCAAACTCGCGATGAAGAGACCGCCAAGTACTTCAAGCAGGCGTCTTCCCAGGTCCCGGTTCAGAAACGAACGCAGCAGTTGTGGCGCAAGGATTTCCTTGGGTTTGAAAGTTACGACAAGGCGATCGGCGCGTCCGAGCGCGAGCAACTGGAATTCCGGGCGTTGGATCATCACATCAAGAATCTGGGTAAGGGCAAGATGGAGATCCTCATGACGGATCCCGTTCAGGGAACCTTGCACGGTCGCCTACACGTTCGTCCACCCAGCGATATCCGAGTGCCGCTGTTCGAGCCAACCGTATTGCCCAAGTTGGAGTCGTCGCGCGAGGACTCGGAAGGCGCGAACTTACGGTTCAAGGATCAGAAGCTGGCGGGGATGGTGGCGTTTCCGCGCCGCCGGTAGGAGGCAGACGATGTTACGGAAGTCGACTCTGTTGTTATTGGTTGTGATTGAAGCGTTTGGCCAAGCGCCACAGCCGGTGCCGCCAGCGCCGACCAAAGACGCACCGGCGCAAACTCAAAAGGGCAAAGAGCCTCCGATTCAATACGTCGGAAGCGGTGCCGGAGTAGTCGGTGTGAATCCTGCGCAGCCCTATCGGCCCATTCCAGTCGGCGCGGCGACGCCGCGTGATTCTATTTTCACTTTCTACTTGCGTGTCCTCAATCCCCATCAGATCAATTGGGGAACGGGGATCGACCAGCGACTGGCGAACCTTCGCGAGCAATCGGTCGGCAATCCGTACTTCCGGCTGGCGTCCTTTCAGTTGGGGTTCATCGTCATTCTGCTGATGCTGTGCTGGGTCTGGTGGGACAAGATGCGCCAGATCAAATGGGTTGCCGCGGAGTGTTTGACGGACGTGCTGAACGCGAAGGTGCTCGCCGAGAGCCGTGCCGTGGAGGCAATCGACCGTCACAATCGGCACATCGAGTTATGCAATCGGGTGATCGAGGGGCAGAGTTCCGGCGTTGGCGGTCCTTCCGACGGCAGTAACGCAGCGCTCACCATACGTGAACTGCAAACCGAACTCGCGGCATCGCGCGCGAATTGTGCGCGGCTGCAAAACGAGCTGGACCAAAGCAAGGTCGAACATGCGCAGGTTGACGGGCGTCTCGCAACCCTTGAAGCCGAATTACGGCGCAAGGTTGCGAATCCGGATCCCGACTTGATAGCGCGCCTGGAACGCGCGGAGGCTGAACTCGCGGGGAGAAAGACCCGAAAGGCCAAGCCATGATCGTCTGCATCTTGTCCCTGGGAAGCTACTGGCGCGAGCCGAATGACGGCCGGCCGGTCGTCTGGAATAGCTCGGGTGTACTCGACCAGCGCGGATTGCGGCAACGATCCAAGGTTCACGGCCACGTTCGATTCAGCAGTCGGCTGTACCAAGAAGCTCTCGGATCGTCTGGCTTGAGCGGTTCGTGCTGGCACGTTTCGGCATTTGGGGAGCACTTAGGAATGCGGACGGTCGCGCTTGAGCGCCGCGCGAACCACACTTCGAGTCCTGACTGGTACCTCGTCTCGGTGACTGAACAGTTGGTCGGCGCTCTTGATGACGGAAGCTGGGACTCGGCTTCGAGCCACCTGTTGTCGCTCTCATCGTGGAAGACCAAACAAGAAGCACTCCTGTTGGTCGATCGCCATGGTTGGTTGCGCGGCGCATCTGGATCGGCCGTGCTAACGCCCGGCGGACCGGATGGCGACTGGGCAATCAGCCGGTGGTGACATGAGGTACCCAAAGGGATCCATTGTGCTGTCCGACGCGCTGGATGTCCCGGCACTTCGGAAGGTCTACCAAGCCGGGCACGTCACCGCCTCGCAGCTTTACCGCGCGCTGAATCCCGTGTTCGACCAGAGCAAATGGAAGAGCTTTCTCCGCAGGCTCAGTCTGCTTAGCGAGTGCGAATTCCTCAGTCGGTTCGTTGTTGACGGAATAGATGCACCAGTCTTCGCGCTTGGAGAGGCCGGCGCAACGTCGCTCCAAGGCCGACTTCCAACTGTGATCGAGGCCGGATCGCGCACATCCCGCCAGGGAAATCGCGACCATGTCTGGCACGATGTCGAATTATTCGAGATGCATTTGAAATTGCGCCAAGCCGGAGTGGTGTCATCGTGGCTGTACGAACCCGAGATTCGCGCCGATAACGAGCTAACGAACTTCGGTTACGCCAAGGATTACGACGCGATCGTGACGTTCAAATGCGGCCAGAAGTCGGGCAAGGTCGCGCTCGAATACGAGCGCAGCCCGAAGTCGACCAAGGAATACAACCGCATCGGCGCGATCTTGAACCGCGAAACGAAGGTGCCGGCGGTCCTCTATCTCGTATGCAACGTGCAGATGGAATCCTTCCTGTTGAACGGTCTGCGCGCTACTCGCCACCGGGTCTTCGTCGGACAGGCGCAGCAATTCGCGTCAAATCCCACCGAAGCGGTGCTGGTGGATGTTGCGCGGCAGGTGCAACATCGGCTCGCTGACTGCCTCTTCTAATCCCATTCCCAATGAAGCCTTTGACGCGCCATTGGTGTGTCTTTGCTGTGCCTTTGGTGTTCCGGCATCCGCGCAAGTATAGCGGACTCAATCAGTTGCGATCTGACTACCGGTAGTTTGAGGCTGTATCCGGGTTGGAGAGCATTTTCGGTCCGCCGGGACCGGGCTTGAGTGGGGGTTGTGGGTTTGCCAGTTGGGTAGTTGCGGGTGTGTGTCGCCGGGCGGTTTGGGAAGTGGATTGAGGAATTGGGGTGGGCCGTGAGGCAGGAGTGGCGGGCTGGCATCGGTGGGTGTTTCGCGAGTTGTGGGTGTTGGTGGTGCGGGTGGAACGCCAATTGTGCGCGGGTGCATGGTCGCTGTGACGTTTCGGGCGCAGGGTCCGGCGAACAATGGCGCGGAGCGCGGCGCAGTTAGAAGTGGATTCGAAATCGAGAGGAGAGATTGGACATGGCTTACGGTGCATTTGCAGAGACGAAAGCGCGGTACGGGGACCTCGAAACGTTGGTCGACTACCGCGCGTACGACGGCAGCTTTCGGGAGCGCGTCTGTGAGTTGGCGAAACTCGGTGACGCCCGCGGAGTTCTTCGTGTACGGGTGACGGAGCGGCAGCAGCAGCAAATCAATTTGAAGGAGAGCAGCGATGTACGTGAATGGAACAGCAGGTACGCAGGAGAATTCGGCGCCGCCTATCGCGACGACGCCCGGTATGGATGGCACGGTTGGGCGCAGTGGCTTCACGCCAGCGCGCATCGAGGAGATCAGAATTCAGTTGCTCGATCCGTTTGACCCCGGCGAAATCAAGTGGCGGGTGACGGCGACGTCGAATCAGCAGAGCAAGAATGGCCCGGTGAAGCGCGGTCAGTTGGTCGCGTATGCCGACCAACGCGCCTACACCGATCGGCTGAATGAGATCTTCGGAGAGTGGGGTTGGACCCGCGCTTACAATGTCCAGGTGGCACAGAACTTCGAGCGGACGCTCAACAAAGGCGGTAACGGGCAGAAGCAGAGCGTCATTTGCGCCAAGGTGGTGGTGGTTTCAACGGTGTCAGTGAACGGCCTTGGGTCGCATACTGGCGTTGGAGAGGAATGGGCCGACGACGAAAACTCGGCGACGCGCGCCGAAGCCCAAGCCTTCAAGCGCGCCTGCGCTTGCTTCGGACTTGGCCGGTACCTGTACGATCTCGACAAGGTCTGGGAGGATCTGGATCAATACAACCGTCCGGTGCGCAGTCCCAATCTGCCGGAGTGGGCGATTCCTGCCCACGCGAGGCGGCAGACGCCGCCGCAATCCCGGACGCACTCAGCGGCTCCCGCGCAACCACGTCAGGGACTGATCCAGCAAGAGACGTTGGCCACGGTGAAGCAGTTGTGTGAGACAGTCGGTTTCGGCCTGTCGAAGTTCACCCTCCAGAAGTATGGCGGCGTGACGGACGGCTCCAAGATCGGATTCGCGAAACTGACGACGGTGTTTGAAAAGCTGACCGATCTGTCCCACGGAATCGAGCGGCTGCGAACCGCGTCGGCGAAATTGCCCGAGGGACGGTACACCGCCATTTGCCAAGAGATGAAGTTCGCGAGCGATTCGTTGGACGACATCCCAGACCGCGACGCACTGTGCGCGCTACTGATGCGCGTGGAGACGGAAACGGCAACTGCGAAAACTGCCGCGACCCAGGCACAGACGACTGGCTCAATCGCAACCTTGCGCGGCAAGTTGCTTCAAGCCGCGCGGAAAGTTGCCGTCAGCGGCCGCACCGGTTGGGCCGCAAAGTTCGGCGATGTGATCGTCCAGGCAACCGACGGCAAGGTTACCCTGGAGCAGTTGAAGAACCTGACCGACGCGGACTCACCTGTGATCGAAGCGGCTCTTGAGAAACTCCGTATGTGATGTGTGGCTTTACAAGGCGGCGCTTCTTCACGCCTCGCGCAGGCGCCGCCAATACTTCGTTCCACAACTCTGAGCGACTGGAGTACTTTCCAGCACGTCGTTTCCTTAGGAAGTGTCACTAGCCAACGTCCACTTGTCGGTTTCTCTTCAGGAAATAACTTCCGCATTAGGTGCTAGATTACGACCATGAGCTCGGCGGGAGATAGCCAGGTTGACGAGAAGACCATCGCGGCGATGAGGGCGTGCGTCGACCACGCCCGCGCATTGCTCGAGTCCGCGCGTGCAGTTCAGGCCGCCGGTCATCCGAATGTTGCCTATCATCTCGCCGCACTTGCCCTCGAAGAGATCGGCCGGCGGGAGCTGATTGGCGTGCAGTCCCTCGCCGCTAGGCGCCCCGACGCACCGGCTTGGGCGGCAAAGCACACACAGGATCACATCAAGAAGCTGTTTTGGTGCTTTTTCGGCGGAGCGTTCGCGTTTCAGCGACTGACCGGCAAGGCCCTGGAGGAGCTGACTGGCATGGCAACGCTGATCCATTCCACGAGGCTGGCCGGCCTCTATGTCGAGAATGACAAGGATGGTTTAAGCATACCCGAAGATGCGATCACGGCGGAGCAGTGCGCCAACCTGATCGAGCTCGCCACCGCCCGCCTGGTGATAGCCGAAAGCGAGAAGCTGCGGGAGGAGGTTCCGGACGAAGAGATCGCCCTTCAGGCGTGGTTCCTGAAGACGACCGAAGATCCCGAAAAAAGGCGAATGATCTTTTCGGGCGGCTCGATGGCCAAGCTAGCTAGCTGAGTTGAAGGACGCGCGCGCATGGGCGACGTGGCTGAAGGAGCAATTCGACACGGCTGATGCCGAATCGCGCGTCTCAGTCGAGGCGGAGCTGAGCCGGAGCCGCAATCTTCCTACCGCAGGCAACAAGGACAAATGGAAACTCCGTATTCGGGTTATCAGCGCCTCCCACTCGGTGCGGGGGAAGAACCTGACTAAGTGGAACAAGAGCATCGACTGGATCAAGCTTTCGGTAGCCAAGAAGAATGAGATCATCTTCGATCTAATTCTCAAGGACAATGTCCCCGTTGAGGCGCTCTGGTATTTCGGCTGGGGTCTCGCGCGCCATTTCGTCGTCGCGCTAAATATCGGAACGATGGGCTTCTGGTGGTGGCGCATGCCGGAGCAGATCAGCCGATACTACGAAAGCCTACGGGATCTTGAGAAGAACATGGATGTCGGCGTCGAGAGATCCCCTGCCCTCAGAATCGACTGGGGCCAAAACCGCGTGCTTAGCGCGGAAGACCTGGACCGCGTCGCGGCATGCTTCACGGCCCTTCCCGGTCCACATGAACGCGACCAACACACTGCCTACAACTACTACATCGGCGGGCTGACTTTCCTGTCCCTCAACGATATTCACTGGCAGTGTGAAAGCACTGTGTTCGGTAATTTCTTCGAATGCCTGAGAGCGCTGATGGCCGAGTATGGCGACTGGAAGGAGGGGACGAATTTCCGGGAATCGATGCTTCGCTTCCTCGATGACATGTTCCCCAACATGGATGAGCGCGACCAGTTCGCCGATTTGTGTGGACGTTTCGAATCTAAGAACTTCGAGGGAGCCGTAGTCACCCTGAAGGAGGCAACCTTCATGAAACTGTTCTGCGACGCCTACTTCATGCGACAACTGAAGCAACGCAATGCGCTTTTGAGAGACTCAAAGGAGCGCGCATCGGCGGAGCCGAGTCCGCCCGGTGCGGGCAACGCGCCGGAGTAGGTTTGAGGGCGCTCGTTCCGCACACTATTGGCACGTCTCGATGGGTGTCCAGAAGGTTTTGACTGCCGACTTTGAGAGATTGAGCCGGCGCAGTTCCAGGTTGACCCTCAAACATGGGTGCCAGTCGAATTTGAAATTGGGCGCAACCAGAGACGTTTTACTCCTTGCTTACGGTTTAGCGTAGAGGACCTGCGATGGTCAGGAGAGAGGCGACCGGAGCACCGTCCTAATTCCTCGGTGTCGCCTGCCGTTGAATCCTTCAAAACACATACTCGCGAAGAACTGAGACCGTTTGCGTCAAACCTTGCCGCTCCAGCGTTGCCAGATATTCGCCCGCAGTTTTGGCCGGATTCTTCAAGCTGAGTCGATGATTCTGCGCCGCTGACACCACAGCTCCGGGTGCCAGGTCCAGGAGGTGCAGGACGAATTCATCGGGGTGTTGCGCGTCGATTCCGAATGGACCGAGAACGTCTGAAGGAAAATCGCGCAGATTCATCGTCACGATGACATCCGTGTGGCCGCGAATTGCCGCTGCCAGCACATGCCTGTCGTCTGGATCGGGAAGTTGCAAGCCCGGAATCAAATCCTCGTAGCCGGTGACGAGTGCATCGGTGGCGTGCTGGTCCATCAATTGGCGCGTACGTTCCAGCTTCTCTCGTGTGAGGTCGGGACGCTTTTGAAGAAGGTTGGAGATCCACTCTTCATGAACGTGCGCCGACCACTTCGCGCGGAACAATCCTGTGAGCGCGAGGTGCATGAGCAGGTTCCGCAGTTCCGCCGGATACAGCACGTTCGCATCGTAGAATGCGGTGAACGCAGTCACGGGGTTTACAATCCAATTTCCTGATCGTAGGCTGCCAGTTCTGCGAGGACGGCGCGGCGCTCCGCATCGGCTCGACGTTTGTAGGCCATCAACGCTTCGAAGCGCACACGGCGATGCGTGCCCACGCGCCGATATTCGATCTTACCTTCGTCGAGCAGCTGGATCAGCGACGGTCGCGACATGTTCAGCATGTCGCCGGCTTCCTGCGTGGTGAGTTCCGCGTGGACTGGAATAAGCGTCACAGCGTTGCCGCGCGCCATCTCTTCCAGAATATGAATCAGCATCCGCACGGCGGAGGCTGGGAGTTTTAGCGTCCCCGCCCCCGGATCGTCGAGCATGCGCAGTTGTAACGGGTCGCCTGTCTGAGCGCGCCCGGCGAGAACCCGGCTGGTCTCCTTCGCGAGGATCGCCTCGGCCTCAGACGGCAACGTTGGTACGAGTGTTCCTTGTGCCATTGGTGGTTTCCGCTCCTGATCTCATCCTAGCACAATCGAAGCAATCGAAATCATTCGAAGCCATCGACAGTTCCTGTCCTTATATATGGGTTCCACTCCGGAGCCCATCCGTTCCATCAATCCAACCTTCAAGGAGAACTGAAATGACTGCAAACCTGTCTGTAAGCGCGAGCCAAGTGCTCAATACGCGCGATTTGAACCTGCGTCCGGAACGGGAGGTGACCGAGATCGTCGGCACATTCCTCTCCGTGGCCGAAGCGGTGGTCGCCCACTGGGTCGAGTATTCGAAGGGGCTGCTGCTGTTCGTGATGGTCCCGGGCGATTCCCGCTCGGGCGAGTTCTATATATATGACCGGAAAATGGGCAGCTTCTGGCTGCTGAGCCTGGCCGACAGCGTGTTCGGCGGGTACGCGCTGGCCGATATGCGACAAAAAATGAACGACTTCCGGCTGCTGGACTTTGCCGAGGACCCCTCCCGCTTGCGTGCGGCAAGGGGCTAACGGCAACTCGTTTTGCGAATCCAGGAAACGGGTGTAAAGAAGAGCTATGCCGGAAGTCCTGCTGGCAACGCCTGAGATGGCAGCCGAATACTCGCGCTGGTTCGTGAACCGGCCTGCCTACACGCGGCAGTCGGATCGGCCGCACCCGGAGTCTGGGCGGCACTACTACTATCGTCCTCGCCCTGCGGGCGGCGGCGAACTGGGGCTGGAACCGGAAGATGTCCGGCGTCACTTGGCTGGCGAGATTACGCTGGGGATCTACGCGATCAATCCAGAGACGCAGCGCGTTAAATGGATGGGGATCGACGCGGACTACAAGCGGTCGCTTGACGACTTGCTGAAGTTGCAATACGAACTCCAGCAGAACGGGATTCAGGCGGCGCTCGAACAAAGTCGGCGTGGTGGCCATCTCTGGATTCTGTTTGAGACGCCCGTGCTTGCGCGGCACGCGCGCGTGTACATTCGACACTTGGCCGGAAAGCTCTCGGTGCAGGTGAAGACCGCTGGTCCCACGGATGGGATCGAGTTGTTCCCCAAACAGGATCGGATCGAACCAACCCAATTCGGAAATGCTATCCGCGGACCGCTCGGCGTTCACCGGGCGGTGAATCGGCGCTACTGGTTTTACGGGGCGAGCCACGATCTCGATGGGCAAATGAAATACCTGCGTGAGCTGAGGCGCGTCACCGAGGCACAACTTTTGGAACTCGTCGACGTCCTTGAGATCGAAGAAGAGAATCCTCGGCTTCAATGGCCTGCACCCTACAGTGATCGGTCTGGCTTTCACATTCTTGATCGCTTAGACAGGACGGGCATACGGCGCATTGGGCGGAACTGGGTTACGCAGTGTCCCAGTTGCGCGGCGGCGGGTCGCGATCGCGGCAAGGACAATCTGGCCATCTCAGTAGAGGAGCCTTTGAAGTACTTATGCTGGGCCGGATGCACGAACATTCAGATCCGGGCGGCGTTGGGTGCGCCCGCTCCGGTGAGCATGCGTTAGGAGGAGGAGATGGCGAACGAGTCTCGACTGGTGCTTCCAAAGCCGATGATGGCGAAGTTGGATTCCCTCGGAATCTATTGCCAGACATGGGTCACCGTAGAACGGCAGGACCGCGCGAAGCGGTGGGTTCTCCGGGGCGTTGAAAGCGGCGGGTGCGCGAAGGAATTCGGACGATACATCTCCTTTTTCGCAACGGACGGCTCGCGGTTGCAATGGCTGCAGAAGGCAGATCGCATTGGCGCGAACGGCGTTCACGCCATCGTGATCGGTGAGGTTTTGGTCAGCATCGAGATGGCGCGCGTCGACGACACCTATCAACTGTTGATCGCCCGGCACCAACTCGGAAAGCCAAAGAACGAGGGGAAACGTCCGCCCGTTGATTCATCCGTGATCTTTCGCGGAGTGGACGGCCAGTTATCCGAAAAGCTCCGGAAGCAAGGGCTGGCACCAGCCTTCCTGACTCGGAGCGGCGAAGTGAAGGCGGTACCGAGCGTGTGTTTGGAAGCGGCGAAGCTCGTCGCGGCTGGTGTTTCGTGCGCAAACTGTCGGCACGTTCACGGCTTGATGGGTGGTGCCGCTGTAGCGGAATCCGCGTCAGCGGTCGTCGCGATTGTGTCTTGACGAATCCGAAGGGAGCCAGAGATGAAGGAATTCTTGACGAAGCTGTGCATGTTTCTGTTCCTGGCCGCGTTGTTTTCGGGCCGGACAAATGAACTTGGCGTCTTGATCGGTGCGTCAACGGGCACATTCTTGCTTTGGCCTCTGTACCGGAAGTTCGTTCCCGCACCGAAGCGTCGGCGGATCGTCATGGTTGACGAGGAGGCTGCGGCCGAAGAGGAGATCACTCCAGAGGCAGCGGTGAAGTAAACCGCGAAAGGAGGCCCGCGATGAATGTTGGCACCAAGAGTGTGCTCGGTGGAGCGCATTGCTTCTTTCTACATCCGTTCTTCGTTGCGTGGGGCTGGACGCGGCTGTTTGGCTTCCCTTGGGACCCGCGCTTATGGGCCGCCTTCGGGCTTCATGACATTGGCTATCTGGGTCGCAATGACATGGACGGTCCGGAGGGCGAAGAGCACGTGCTGCTCGGGGCGCGGATCATGGGCTCCCTGTTTGGGCCAATATGGGAGGACGAGTGCTTGCGGCATTCCCGATACTGGTGCCGCCGCATGGACTTGCCCATCAGCCGTCTTTGCCTTGCGGACAAGATGGCCTTCGCACTTGCGCCAGCATGGCTCTACTTGCCGATGACCCGTTGGACGGGCGAATTGGACGAATACATGTTGCGCTCCCGCGAGCGCCAAGCGGGGGACACTTCCTTCACTTGCGACGAGGAACAACTGATCCAGTCCGAGTCGCCGGAAGCGTGGCTGAGCGGCCTTCAAAGCTATACGTTGCGTTGGGTCGAACGGCATCGCGGCGAGGTGGCCGCAGGTAGCAGACGAGTCAAGGATCGAGGCCAAGATGTACCTGGAAGTGAGGCTAAAGCACTACGACTGCGCTGATTGCGGAGCGCCGTGCAAGAGCACCTCTCCAAACGCGAAGCGATGCCGGGAATGCGCAAAACTGCGCGAGCATCAGCAAAGCCGCGACTATCAGCAGAAACTGCTGGCGCGCACACGAGCGGCACGTAATCAACCGAAACTGATCGCGTAGATTCACACCTCAGTGCTCAATCCCACCGGCAATCCGCCGACGGGTTCTCATCAACAATTCAACCGGATCCGCCTCTGACGCAGTACGCGCCATGGCGGGTCCGCATTTCAAACGAACAGGAGATACAGACATGTTGGGATACACGAAGATTCAGATCATGGGTAATCTTGGCGGGACGCCAGAAATGAAGTTCCTCCCGAGCGGCGACCCGGTCGTCAACTTCTCGGTGGCCGTGAATCGGCGCTACAAGGATCGGGAAGGCAATCAGAAAGAAGCGACGGATTGGTTCCGCGTCTGCGCATTCAATGGCGTGGGCGAGGCCTGCGCGAAGCATCTACAGAAGGGCGACGGGATTTTCGTCGAAGGTCGTCTTCAGGTTCGGCAATACGATTCGAAGCAGACCGGCAAGGAAGTCTCAGTCGAGATCATTCCCAGCACCGTGCGTTTTCTGGGCTCTGGCAGGAACGAGGGCACTGACCGCTCGATTCCTGGAAGGCCGCCGGCCGCAACGCATGAGGCGTCGGATGGCGTCGATGGCAGCGATCCGGACGTTCCGTTTTAAATCGGGTGCCTCTATGTGTTGCATCTGTGATTTCTGCTCCGCGCCCAATCCGACATGGAAATACCCGGCGCGGAGCTTCATTGGGTACGAGGCCTGCGGCATCGCCGGCGAGAGCGTTGGCGACTGGGCTGCCTGCGAGGAATGTCACCGATTGATCGCTACGAACGACCGCGTCGGGCTGACTGAGAGGTCGGCTGTGACCTTCATCGCTCTGCGACCGGAACTGACGGAAATTAGGGAAGAACTGACTGCGGAGCTAGGCGTCCTCCACACTCGATTCCTCGAGAACCGAACGGGCGAACCCTCGCCGCTGATCGACTGACATCAGGAGCCGGACACATGAGACTCGAAGGAAGAATGCGGCTCGGGTACTACCCGTTGGATAGTCGCGAAGCTAAACGAATACGGCACTTCTTGCAGTTCCCGAATGATCCGGCAAGCGCGCTTGACCCTTGCGCGGGAACCGGCGCGGCGCTGGTGGCCTTGACACAGAATAGCTTCGCGAGGCGTTACGGGATTGAGCTTGATTCGCACCGCGCGTCGGAGGCGAGAGGGACGCTAGACGAGGTGATCCAAGGGAACGCTTTTGATACCAAGGCACCCGTGGAGTCCTTCTCCCTGCTGTACCTGAACCCGCCTTACGATTTCGAGCTCGGCGAAGGAAAGAATCAGCGAATGGAAAAGCTGTTTCTGGACGAGTTCTTTCGCTGGCTCAAACCCGGCGGTGTCCTCGTAATGGTGATTCCGTTCGACCGCATTTATGAATGCCGAAACGTCTTGAGTCCGCACTTCAAGGACAAGGCTATTTACCGGCTGACCGAGACGGATGCAGAGCGTTACAAGCAGGCCGTCGTATTCGGCATCCGGCGTTCCGCCGCGGAGAAGAATCGGTTGAGCGACCAGGTCGTAAATCACGCGAACTGGAAGCTATCCGAGCTGACACGCAAGTATGATGAGATCCCGCCGCTCCCGGACGAAGCTGATCGGACCTACGCAGTGCCGCAGAGTGGACTCGTGCGAACGGAATACCGCGGACTCCCGCTAGACATCGTGGAGGATCTGCTGGTGAAGTCACCGGCATGGCTCCAGGCCCAACGAGTGACCCACGCCCAACGAAAGCAATTCTTCGGGCGACCGCTGACTCCTCTTCACGCTGGCCATGTTGGATTGTGCGCTGTGAGCGGCCTGCTTAACGGTGTGTTCGGAAGTGGAGCCGAGCGGCACGTCGCGCATTGGGAGGCGACCAAGGTCGTTGATCGAACGGAGGAAGAAGGCGATGACGGGGAGACGGTCATTCGGGAGAAAGAACGCTTCAGTCAACGATTGACGCTCCTATTCACCGATGGCCGCATCGAGCTTCTGTCTGAGAAGCCGCGAGAAGACGGCAACAAGGAGGCTCCTCATGGAGAACGCTCACCTGCGAATGGGGAAATTGAAGTTTGTGCGGCAGACGCGTGACACGATCACCGAGGCGTCACTGCATTTGGATCGGTTAGTTGCCGAGAAGCCTGCAGAACCGCGCTCCGCAGTGCAGATTCATCTCGCATCTGTGTTTGGCGGCGACCAGGAGGTTGGCGCCGTCGCAGCGGCCATCGCGGATGAGCAAAGATTTCAGATCAGCTTACCTAGCGGGGTCGAGCTGTTCGGATTCCTGGGTGAGAAGCCGGTGCTGTACCGGGCATCGCTCCAGATTCCTGGACGGAAACGACCTGTGCGGCATCTGGCTGCGGTTTCGCAGACGCTCTTTGGAACCACACTCGGAGCCGACGGGCAAGCTCGACGGACAATTCTTTACGACGGCTCACCGGACTTCGTGCTGCATCGCTTGGCTGTCAGGTTCGGTCTCCCGGCCCTTCCCGAATGGGCCGAATGGTTCGGGTCGGATCTTGAACGACGCGGCTTAGTGGAAGACCTTCTGGGATTCAACTGTTCACCCGTGGCGATCAAAGGCACCAAGCTCCGCATGTTGCGCATCTTGAGTTCAGGCATAAAGCGCAACCTCATCGCCGTGCCTCCGGAAACTTGACGAAGAATTGTCGTTTCCGACACGCCAAACGACCCAGGTAACGGGAGGACAAGGCATGCCGATCCAGTTCTTCGAAATTGTGCGCGCCACGTTGGTGCTGACTCCTAGTCAGACTACTCGGTCCTACTGAGTGAGCGCCGGCCGCACCGCCGTCCTGTAGCGCCTCGGCGCGTTGCCTGTCCGTCGCAGATGAAGGCAATCTGCCGGAGCCCTGAATGTGGGATGCCCAGAAACTTGAAAGCGAAGGATATCTATGAGAAGCCGACCACGTCAATTAACCGTTGAGGAAGTACGTCACCAATTCCTCACACGCGTGTGGCATACCATTCGTTACTGGCAGAGGCTCGAAGAACCAGGCGGTGATCGCATCGAGGGTGCGATCTTTTCGGTGCTCGCGATGCTCGATGGCTCGGCAGTCGATCTTCCCGGCTTTGTGATCGCGCCAGCACCGCATTTCAGTGACAAACGGTATTGCATCGAGCAGCGACAGAATTACTTCCCGGAAACTCCCAACGTCGAGTGCGATATCGGAGGCAGACTCCACGAGTTTTTCCATGCAAAAGGAAGGCAGATAGTGTAGCTGGGCGTAAATTTCGGCGGCCGAGAAACAAGGCTAGGCTCTCTCAACACGTTGAGTGAACAGCATTGTGGTAAGTGTGCCTAGCTGGACCCCCTATCCAATTGGCATTTCTGAGACAGAAGGAGTGTGCGCACATGAGCGCTTTGACATGCATCAACGACTACCTCAAGATTCATGGAGGTGCGCTGGGACAAAGGGTTGTCGAGCAGTTTCCGCCACTCCATCAACCGTCTGACCCAGTCTGGCCCGCGCTCCACGAACTGAAGCGGAATCCATTTCCCGCCCAGTCGCTAGCGATCATGGGGATCGTCAAGCGGTGGGAAGAGGCACGATGCGCGGCCGCTGTGGCCGAATGCGGCACGGGCAAGACGCTTATCTCGTTGGGGAGTGTGTTCACCCACGCGCGAGGAAAGCGGTTCACAGCGCTGACCATGGTGCCGCCCCAGTTGGTTGAAAAATGGGCACGTGAGTGTTTCTCCACACTGCCCGGTGTTCGGGTCTTCTTCATCGATGGCGTGCGAAATGGCGCTTCGTCGAATTGCTTCACGGGAGTGAACGAAGTGAAGTTTCGTAACGGACGAATCGTCCGGGAGGGGCTGAAGACGACGTTGAGCGAACTTCGCTTAGCGAAGCGTCACCGCTCGGCGCGGTCGCGCTGGGACGCC
>JBBSEX010000050.1:0-18959 GCA_038239345.1 Bryobacterales bacterium | reverse complement strand
GGAGCGTGCTGGATGACCGTGTAGCTCGATTCGAAGTTCAGGAGCCGCGAGCATTCACGAATACCAAGAATCATCTCGCCAGCGAACGTCCGTGCTTCGCCAGTGAGCCAGGCAACGAGTTTGCTGGGACCCTTGTATTCAGGTTTGACGGACGAGACAGGCAGGACAATGTCGGTATCCAAGGCGTCGGCGATGTCATCGCACATTACCTTGAAGCTGCCTTTCGCCTGTGTTTGCGCGAACGCGAGACGGAACTGGTAGAAACGGCCATCGGGCAGGGCCAGCTTGTCAAACAGCGACTTGCGGATCCAACCACGGCAGTCATTCGTTCCCAATTCGTGATCCGGCACTACGGTAACGCGGCCATTCGGAACCTGCATTCTCACCTGGCAAGGCGAGACCAGAATTCCAAAGTACGTCACAGCAGCTTGTGGCCAATCGGAAAAGCGCGCAGCGAGCGGACGTTCAAAACGAGCATCCACTGCGTAGTACTTTCCACTTTTGGCCGATCCAGAAGCACCAATCAGCCGGTAGTCGGTCCCATCGACGTTGAACCGCGAGAGGGCGCTTTCCACCCTGGCGCGTTCCACTTGATCGAGGGGCTCCGGCGTCACAGTCACGGATGCGACACGAATTCCTGGGCACAAGGCTTCGAGAAGCGTGTTGTTCAACTGCGCTTGTGGGCTGACGTCGGTCATTTTGCGTTCAATGTTTCCTTCCTTCGTGACCTTGAGGTTGATTACCGTAAGGCCGGAAGTCTTCGTAACGGTTGTAGAGGTTGTCATGGGTTTCTCCTGTTGAAACGGTTGGTTGTGGAAGCAACAGACCGTTCGCGAGGATGGCCCCACGAGCTTGGTTTCCCAAGTGGCCTGCTGCCGAAACACTACTGTTTCGGGTCAGGCCTCCTTTTGAGAGACCGCCCTATTCCGTTGTGTTGCCCGGCCGGTGTAACCCGAACCAGGTTTGCCCGCCGCGCTTGTTGAAGGCGCGAAAAGCGAAGTCCCACGTGAGGCGTGGGTGCCTTCTACATCAACTTGCGTTGACGGTAGAAACCCGTTGACTGGCGGCTGCGGTCGGCTCCTTTTCGAGCGTCACGCGACCGCCTTCGATCCTCTGCGTAACTGAATATTCCCTGAGCAGAAACAGACTGCCGTCGGTCTTGAATGCCGCGACCAATCCTTCTGCCTCGCTTCCTACCTCCCGTTCGAGCTGCGGCGCTTCCTGGTTCCGGCATGGTTTGCCGACAAAGAACCGGATGTTCTCCGGTGCGGATTGGCGTGAACGCCGGCCCTGACGCTTTGTTGCTTTCTCTCTCTTCGCGGCAAGAGGTGCTTCCACAGATGTCGCCATGGCTAAGCTGCCTCCTTCGTCAACCCGCGAACGCGCTCAAGCTCGACATCGAACTCCACCTCGAGGAGGCCGAGCGCAGCTTGTTGAAAGCAGCGGCCATCGCGGTGGAGGAGCAGATATCGCCGCGTCACCGTGTGTTTGTAATACTCGACCCCGGTTTCCTCATCCGCGTACATCCACATGAATTCGCGCATCAAGTTGGCATCACAATCCAGTTTTCGTTCCAGTGGAGCCCAGTTCGCATTCGTCGTGACGGTCATTTTTGCACCTCGTCACCACGATCAATCAGGCCACTCTTTTGATCGAGGTCGATGTCCTTTTCTCCCACCATCTGTTGCTCCCAGAATTCGCCCACATAGAGGCCGGTCGGATTCATCGTCGAACGGCCCAGGTAAAGTAACCGCACCTGATACCTGCACACCATCTTTTCCGTGTACTCTATGCGCTGCTGATTGAGGCGATGGACTTCCTTCGCGGCAAACACCTGAAAGGTCCACGGCATTCCCAATGCAGGCTCGATCGAGCGGATCTTGATGCTCGATGTGATGGCATCCGTCTTGACCTTGCCCAGAATGTCGTCCTCCCGGAACTTGTTCATGGTCAGTTGCCGGAAGTTGAGCGTCATCATATTGAGCGCCTCGGCGTATTGGCGCTCCACGTTTGCCGGCGTGTACGTGAGGTAGTTCGTAAGGAACTTACGCGTGATGGCGCGGCCCTCAACCTCGCCGGGGGAGTTCTCCGACCCGCTCGCCGACACTTTCAGCAACCCCATGAGGACGTTCGACCCGACCTTCACCGTATCTCCGCCGACCACGGTCGCCTCGCCGGCGTTATCCACACGAATCACGACGGGCGGCTGTAGTCGGACGTAAGCAAAGAGGCCAAGTGCGCCAACTGCGAACACCCCGCAAATCATGCCGAGCACAGCCATGCGGTTCGCGTATGCGCGGAGAGCGCCGTCCATCTCGTAGTACTTCGTGAGCTGTTGCTTTTCCGGAAGTTTGCTTCGTTGCTTCTTTTTGTTGCCAAACATACGCCTCCTTCGTCACACCCATTCGTCAACCGAGTCCGGCCCCTGAGCGCGGGGTGCTGACGCGGGCGAAGCGCCAGACTGGCCGTTCCCGCCAAGCATCTTCCGTCCGGCAGCTACTGCTTTCTGTCCGCCTTGAACGGCAAGTGCCGCCGCAGCACCGCCCAGCCATCCGGCCGCATGAGGAATATTGGGAGGCCGATAATTACCTGGTCCGCTGCCTCCACCGGATGGCCCGCGCGGCGAACGGCCACCGCTTCCCGCCGAACCGCCAGATCCGGACGGGCCCGTCGGCGGAGTATTAGAAGACGCTGCGGCAACGCCAACCCCGGCACCACCAGCAGCCCCACCGCCACCACCGGCGGCGGCACTCTGCATACTTCCTGCTCCACCACCAGCTCCTGCAGCGACCGACATCAAGGATTGAGCCATCGTCGTCGCGGCTCCCAGAACAGTCAGCATGGACCCTCCGAGATCGCCCTCGACAATCCTTTTCGCCAGCATCGGGATGAGCAGAATGCAAACAGAAAAGAGTATGCTCGCGACAGCCAGTAGCACTTCCTGCGATGCACCAGCCAATATGCCCGCGAAGCTGTTGGCAGAGGTAATCGCTGCCATGCTGTTTACATTGATCGCGATCGCCAGGCGGCAAAAGATGCCGTAGATCAGGCCCCACGAACCGAAAATCATCACATTGATTGCGTAACGTCTGGCCAACGCCCCGAGTCCAAAGCTCGGCATCAGTGCGAGAACCAAGGGTCCCGTGACGAACAGGATCGTTCCGTAGAGTGAATAGAACACCGAGAACAGCGCATAGGCAACCGGATACACGATCATCGCGACCAGCAAGAGAAGCGCACTGAGTAGTCCCGGAATCTGCCCGGTTACGAGGTTCAGGAACGTTGTCGATGAGCTTCCTTGAACGTAAATGTCGTTTGCCCAGGCTTTGAAGACATCGCTCGGCCCAACGCCAGCCATCGTATGAGAGATTTGATTGAACGCGCCGAGTATGTCGCGAAACACTTGCTCGTACACGGCACCGTTGTTCATGAAGAGAGCGCCCAAGGCTAGATACTTTACACCTGCGATGCCCAGCGACCGAACGTCACCACCCTTTGCCCAAGCCTCATACGCGCTGAACAGCAGCGATGCCAGAAGGATCCCGTACGCCACGGTCAGGACGGTACTCATGAGTCCGGCCGACATAATCCCGCTCAGTGCGGTGTTGAACATCTGCTCGTAATAGAACACGGCGCTTCTCCTAGCGGTTCATTTGTGTGAGCTTGTTTCTGGTCTCGCGGGTGAGCCGAGCAGCTTCCTTCAACTGCGCGCCCTGTCCGGCCAACTCGATGGCTCGGAGTCGCATCATCTCGGCCAGTGCCTGTTGCGTGTACGCCTGGGAACGAACGACCCAAGCCCCCGCCTGCGCTCCGATCATCTCGGCCGTGCCGGGAGCGGTTGTCGCGAGGGCCGACATCATCTGATCGGCAGCAGTAAGCTCGCGATCAGCGATGTCGTCGATCGCCATAGATCTCTTCATCGCCGCCTGGGACGCCGCATCAGAACTGTCGATCACGTCCCGAGTCGTCGAATGTACCTCGGTGGCGGCCGGCAACGGCGTGTACACGGCCGAGTAACGGGCGGCTACAGCGCCGATCTGGCCAGCGTTCTTGGATAGAATCACGTTCTCCAGACCCTGGGGATTCACGAGGGTCGCGCTGAGGACCACCGTGCTCCAAACGCCCCGGATCGAGTTGTAAATACCTTGGACTTGGCCCACCAGGGCGCGAGCCGAGTTGATCGCCGCCAATGGGTAGACGGTATTCTGTTGGAAGTCCAGGATTCCTTGCGTGATGCTCTGAATCGCGGACATGGCTCCGCTGATGCTGCTCAACAGCGGGCCAATCACATTCTGCAAAGTGGTGTTCACCGCGGCCAGCACGCCGCTTACAGCGCTAAGGCCGCTCGAAACGATACCAATCAATCCGGTGATGAAACCAATCTGGGCGTGAACGGGTGACGGTATCAGCAGCGCTATGACCACCAGCAGCGCGATGATCTGCATCCGGCGGCTTGCAACCAACTTCCAACCCCGCCCGATCAAACCGCAGAATGTGACGAAATGTGTTGGCATATCTTTTGTCCTCCTACCGATTCAGCTCAGTCGCTTTCGAGCGCGATTCCCGCGTGAACGTTGCGCCACGTTTGATCGTCATGGTGTCGTGACCGAGGCGCGCGGCTTCCAGGCGAAGCGCACTTGCGATCACCTTCTGAATATGTGCGTTGCTCTGCAGAGTGGCAATGTGGGCGGCGGCTGTGCTGTAGGCAGCGGTACCCGGCGCGACAACAAGGCCGTGGCTTGCTATGGCTCCCGCGGCCGCGACGGTCTGGTCGGCACCCGCGTCAGCCATCTTGAGCATCATCAGGTGATCAATGGCCATGGCATCATCGACATCCATCAAGTCCCGCTCCTGGGGATGCGCATCGGCGGCGCTGGGAACGGACCCATAGGTCTGAACGAAAGCGGTTCTGAGCGAGGCCAGATCACCAGCATTTTTGTTCCGCATGATCGATTCGAGTTGACGCGGGTGAGGAAGTTGCGCGCTGTTGACGTTGAGGTTGTAGAGACTGTTGAGAACACCTGAGAACAGAGAGATCAGTTGCTGCACGAGCCCGCGAATCCGGTTGATCTCGGCGATGGGCCAGACGATCTGCTCGAAGAAGTTCCGTAGAGCCCCAAGGATGTTCTGGACCATGGCGGACGCGGTGCGGATGCTCTCGAGAATCGGCCGCATCACGTTGTTGATGAAGTTCTGCAGAGCCGCCGTTGCACCGTTCAGGCCGTTAAGGATGCCAGTAATTCCCGAAAGCAATCCGCCCTGCGCGTACGCGGGCTGCGGCGCAACCATGGCGATCATCAGAATGCCGACCAACGCTAGCACCAGCGCCTTCGTAAGAATCGGGTTCATGGTCTTGTGTCCTCCTTGCGGTCGAGCTGCCTAAACGCTGGCTGCAACATACGGCACTTCATTTCGCTTCGCACTAGCCCTCTGCACCAATCCGGATGCTTCTTCGGGCAACAAATCCCGGTCCGCTAGCCCATGAGGGAGCCGTGCGGCTAGTTCTTTGTATAGATCCATCAGTGGCCGTCCTGCGTGTTTCTTGAGATACCAGGTACGGTACGCTCGCTCGCGCGGATACGTGGTCGCAACCCAGTAATCCACTCCAGTCGGCACAAGCCGCACTGTTTGCGTTGTCTCTGACTTCTCCCCGAGTACGAGCAGAATCTCAGCACTCCGCCCCTTGTGGGGCGCGGAGAAGCGTTTGATCTCGTTCAACGCGACTTCATTCAGACCCAGGTGATCGACCAGCGGAGCCACGTCTCCGGGTTGCTGTCCGATGACCTTGACGGACGCATTGCGGAGGATGCCGGCACCATGCTCCTTCGGCTTCTGTTTCGTTCCAACGAAGTCTTCGAGCGTCTGGCTGATGCCCCATACGCTGGCTCCGCGCTTGCGTGCCGTGCGGAACAACTGAACCACGCAGTCCGCTAGTACGGGTGAATCGAGAAGGGCCCAACACTCATCGAGCACCGTGATCGACGCCTGTCCAGACCGGCCCGATGACCGCTCCGACATCGACTGCGCGATCAACATGCTCATGGCGGTTTCAAGGCGCGGGTCGGAACTCAACCCTTCAATGTTGAAGAAGAGCCAGTTCGCATCGGTCCGCATGGTGGTGTGCCGGTCAAAGAGCTTTGAGTAGACACCTTTCTCACCAGTCCATTGCCGCAGCGATATGGAGGCGAGCTGAGCCAGTTGCCGGATATGTTCGATGCGCTCTTCGTCATTCCAGTTGCCAAGCTCGTCTTTCAAATCCGAGTACGTCGGTGTTGTGTTGTCTCCACGAATCGACGCGCGCTTGTACACCTCGGCAATCGCCGACGTGAGAATGTTGTCCAGCAGCGAGGTATCGGCCTGCCCGAGGTCCCCGATCATATGGCGGGTGAGGTTCTTGAGAAACGCGATCTTGTCTTTGGTCGGCGCGATTTCGCCCGGTGGCAGATCCCAAGGGTTCAGTGTTTCCGATCCCTCCAGATCAACCTCAATCACGCGACCGCCCATCAGTTCGACCAGGGGCCGATAAGAATCACCACGTTCGACGATTGAGATCAGTGGATTCGAACGCGCCATTATGAGCAGGAACATCTGTGCCATGAAGGTCTTACCGCCACCGGATTTGGCCATAAACAGCATGTTCGCGTCGCCCATCGACGAGTCGTAAGGTGAGAAGGGAATCAACTGCCGATACGGTGTCTCCAGCAAGATGAGCGGTGACTGCACCGTGCCACGCCACGGCGTTTCGATAGGGAGCAAGTCCGCGGCGTGAAGTGTTAGCGCGCTCATCTCGCGTTGATTCGGTCCTGCCATCCCGGGCAGGCTCGACAGGAATAGCCGGCGTTGCGCCAGTGACTCGGGAATCGCGCGAGCTCCGTTCATGCGACCCACGGCGTGGATCACGCGCTCGCGGCGACGGTTGAGTTCCCGCTGCGCCTCTTCGAGGTCCGACCGGCTCGCAACTGGTTTGGAGGTGCGAATCGTGACGATTAGCGAATACTCGCAAACTTTCAACGAGGAGGAGATGACGGCCGTTAAAACGTCATTGAGCTGCGAGTGCGCTACCGCCGCATCCACATTGATCATGTGGCCGCCCCTGGAATCAATCTGCGCGGCCTGCATCTTCTTCATGCGGCCCTTGAAGCCCGAGATGACCTTGGTCTGGTCTGGGATTGTGACCTCTGCATTCACCACGACGGGAAAATCCAGCACCATCAGTTCCCGCAGAATCCCGGGGAACGTGCCGTCCGGGAGATCCTTCATGCTGACGAAGGCATAAAGAAATCCGCCGACCTGAATGTAGCCTTCCTGCTCATCCTCGATGCTGGTGTTGACGATCTGTTCACGCGCGCTCCGGTAGTCGATCGAGTGCTCTCCGCGCCGGAGCGGCCCGCGGTCCTCAAACATCGGATTGAGGCTCCGTTTGGCCTCGACAAACATCTCTCCATCCGTCATACGCCGAGTGCGCATTCCCGTCGCGGCCAGCGTCTGTTCGACACCCGCCATCAGCGAAGAGAACTCCGCCAGCAGATCTTCATGCTCCTTTTGCCCACGCTGAATGCACTTGTCGACGGATAGGCTGAACCAGTTCCTCTTTTTCCCCTCCAATCGCTCCGCCATCTCATGGTGAGTGCGAGGATTCCAAATGAAGTAGGCGTGCAGGATGTGCCGAAGATAGAAACCCTTTGCGTCGTTCTCGTCCCATCGCTGCATCCTGATCCGGTCGATGTCCTGCAGGACAGGATTCTCGCTTCGATTGAGGCGCGGATACTGCTTTCGGACGTCGCCGATCCCTTCAGTGATTTCGAAGCGAACCTGCATTCGCATGGACCGTTCGGGCAACGATCTCACCAGCGCTTCAAAGGCCCGCTTGGATCGGTTCCGGCCTTCGTCGTCGTGATAATAGGAATTGAGACCATCGAGTTCGTAACCGGCGACGAAACTGCCGTCCGTCTGCACCGCCACGCCGTCCAAGTAATCCCGTATGAGCAACAACTCGCAGAGTGGTGGCTTGTGCAGCGCCTTTTTGTGTTCGGACATAGTGGTCGGCATTACTTGAGGTACTCCTTGGTCAGTTCACGGTCGCGCTCCAAGCCGCAATAGATGTGGGGCTTGATCTGCCAAATCAAAAGGTCGCGCAGGTATCCTCGCGGTTTTCCATACTTGAACAGCCACAGGCAGGGGACCGCCAAGATTGGTACTACCCACAGCAGAAGGAAGCTGAGCGGGATGCCATAAATCTCCCGGCCAAGAAAGCGGCCGATGAAGTTCGCCAGCACTCCGAGCCCGAGCACCAGAAACATATCCTCGATCTCGAGGTACAGCCATGTGACGCGCTGATGAAGGTTGCGATGAACCTGCGTGACTTCCAGTGCCATGTGATCCTCCCTAACTGATTCCGCCTGTTCCTTGTTGAACGAAAAACTCCGCCATTCGCAGCAAGCCCGAAACGCTGAAGCTCGCCATGGCGATGATGAGGTGTCGCGCCCACGGAGCGCCGGGATAGATCCGGAATCCGGCACCGCCATAGTGAAGAAGGGCCATAACTACCTGGAATACACCATAAACGGGTAGAAACACGTTTGCCGACCAATTCACCAATCCCAACAACGTCACCCAAACTTGGTCTGGGTCGTTCCACGCTCGGACCCGCGAAAACGTCTCGATGCCGCGTAGAAGTCCTGAGACCATCAACGAAAGGAAACCGCCATACATCGCGTACTGAAACGGGGCACTTCTTGCCGCTCTGAGGATGGCGATGACGAAGAGCAGCCCCGCAAGCGTAGGCATGATCACGTTGCCAAGCCAGTTGGTCAAATTAGTAAGGCCTGTCAGGAAGTTCACGAGTTCTCTCCCGTCACATCATCCGATTGATCAGTAGCCACAGCGCACTGACCGTCAAAAATCCGCCCGCGCACGCCACGAGTCGCAGATAGCCAGGCTGATTGAAGGCAAACTGAATGATCGCCCCGCAAACTGCCAGTCCCGCCGCGAGCGGAAAGATCCGGCTCGCCACGTAGTTCCACATGGATTCGAGTCCGAGCACGATCGAGAAGCGGTTGCCCACCGGCGTCCAGGCGTCGATCAATGCGTGAGTCGATGAAATTGCCAGCAGGAACATCGCACTCAACAGCGAAGGCAACGGGCCAGTGCCGCTCGCCGTATCGAGAACCGCGCGCATCACGAAGAATGCGGCCAGAACTGGCACCATCCGCCCAACTACAAAGTCGGTGACGAACGTCGTTAAGCCCGTCACGATCCCAGAAAGCCACGCGTTCCCGATGGCCGCTCCCGGTGGAAAGAACACGGGAAAGCCCAGGAACTGGAACCACACCAGCGTCGGCTCCAGCGCCAGGAAGATCACCGTCCACAGCATCCAACGAGAGAAACCGCCGCCGACCCAGAACACAGTCCCGCCTTCTTTCCGTAGGGCGATGCCGGCGTTCACCAGGCAGATGAACGCAGCCGGGCCAGTGAGCGCGAACATAACGCGCATGATGTCGTAGATGAGAGTGGGCATGGTGTTCCTCGTCTACAAGGCTGGACGGGCTCACACGAGGGCAAGCCCGCCGTTCGATCAGAGCCGCACTTACGAGATACCGCCGCCGCCCTGCGCGATCCAGAATTCGAGCAGTCGCGTGACGCCGGAAACCGCCAAGCAGCCCAGCGCCGTGACGACGTATCGCCCCGAACCGCGGCCAGCCACATACGCAATGAGCCCGCCAGCAAGAGCCAGTCCGGCACCCACTGGAGCGATGACGTTGCCAATCCAGTTCACCAGGTTGAGGAACGCGCCTTCCGGCTGCGCGCCTGTCTGACCCTGAACAGCCACGTTTACTTGTGGCGCCGCGCCCAGATTCTGGGCCAGCGCCACAGCTTGTGCGAAGACGATGAGACATAGGACGGCCATTAGCAAGGTCGCCGCCCGCTGCCGGTTCGTTCCTGAAAGTTTAAACATGATAGACCTCCCGTAACGTCGATTTGGATTCGGCTCAGAATTGAACCCGAGCACACAAGAAACATACACGGGATTTCCGGAACCACAAAACGAGTTGCGTGGGAGTTCACAACTGACTGAAACGGGGCTAGAAGTGAGGCTGAACCCGGCCCAGTGCTTCATCGAGATCGGCGGGGCCGAGCGGAGGGAGTTCTTTGGAGTTCGCGGCCATGCGCCGCATCGCGACGCGTTTCATCGCATGGATGGTCGCTTCAAGATCGGCTGGCGCCATCCCGGCCACGCGTTCGGCTAGAGATTGGACAGTTACACCCTCCTCAAGCCGAGCCTTTCCGAGGTACCGAGCTACAAGCTTTTGATAACCCGCTTGGTCCGGAACCGAAATCTCCACCTTTTCGCTGAACCGGCCTCCACGAAGAATGCGCGGATCAATCCGGTCAATGTAGTTTGTTGTGCCAACGAGGAAGATCTGGTGCTCAGACTTCAGCGCACTGATCTCGATGAGCGCCTGTTCGACCAACTGCACATCATGCTGATTGATCTGACCGCTCATTCTAGGGAATAACCCGTCCATCTCGTCGACGAAGACGATGGAAGGAGCGTTGTCTTTCGCCCGTTGAAAAATCTCAGCGAGCCGCTTCACCGACCCGCCAACGGCGCCGCCCAGAACGTCGCTCGGGCTAACGGCGTAGAAACTGCGTTTGGCTTGGGATGCGATCAGCCTCGCAACCATTGTCTTGCCAGTTCCGGGCGGCCCGACAAGAATGAGACCCGTTGGTGCCGGCAGCGACAATTCTTCCGCGCGTCCGGGCTTCATGAGGTCCAACAGCGTACGCAAGTCGTCCACCACAGCAGCGGGCAATACGACATCGTCCCATCCCACCGGCTCGAGCGAGCCTTGGTCGCGTCCGCCGGTACTCTCCAGTGCTTCAACGAGGTGACGCTCCTCAAGCACCTTGCCTTGCGCGCACAAGGCCGCGCGATCCACCAAACTCTTCAACCGTGCAGGGCTCCAACCAGGCGTTCGTTTCGCAATGGCCGTTAGATCGTGACTCTTCCACCGGAGTTTGCGTAACTGGGCGACGAGAATATCCTGGCGCTCCGATTCATTCGGAAGGTCAAGCCGAACTCGCGCATCAAATCTGCCATCCCGGATCAAAGTCGGTTCGAGTCCGTCAAGATAGTTCGTCGCCGCTACGATTAGAAGGCCATCCATCTGCCGGTACTGGTCGATCGACTGCATTAATTGCGTGACCAGCGAGTTGTACTCGCGGCCACCGCCACCAGCGTCCGTGCCGTACCCTTGCACCTGCTTGCGGCTGCCAATCGAATCGATCTCGTCCAGGAACAGGACAATGGGACGATTCGCCGCCGCTGTTTCAAAGACTCCGCGGATACGCTCTGCTCCGGAGCCGGTGTTCTCTCCGACCAGCTCTGGGCATCGCACATGATAGAAGTTGACGCCGGACTCGCCTGCAGTTGCCTCCGCCAGTAGGTTCTTTCCTGTTCCTTGTGGGCCGTAGAGGAGAATTCCGTTCTGAATTACGCCGGTCCTCTGTTTGGCGAAGCGGTTTCGCGTGATCGCAAGAATCTCCGTCTTCACGTTGAGCGCTCCACCCACATCCTGCATCTTGACTAAAGGGACATTCGACCAAGGCTTGGGAACATTGGTTCTCACCACATTCTGCTGGCCACTTGAAGTGTGTGCCTCGACGCTTACCTGTCGTCGAAACAGCGCAGATACTGTCCACACCAGGAGCGCGCTGACAATCAAGAACCACACGGCAACCATCGGGAACTTCCAGTCAGCGACCCGTGATCCTCCGTTGTCTAGTACTAGTTCCACAAAGCGTTGCAGCAGTCCTGAAGTCGTCCCGGCCACGACTAGCCGCGCACCAAATAGTGGAATCCGTACCCAAGGTCTTGGGAGAAAGAACAAGACGATCCATGAAAACACGGCGGCAATGACCGTCTGAAAAATTCCACGGGGTAAAAGATACGCGTACAGCAACTCGGCGACCCCGACCAACGCGCATGAGACCACGCAACGATACACCCATGCCGTCCGCTCAGACACAGTCGAATGCTGGGTCCTGTCGGTGAGGAATCGCGCCTCGTGTGCGACCTTGGTCGCACCTGCCCCCAAGAGCCGGCCCAACTTATACGACAGCCAACTCCAAGGGCCCGTGAAAACAAATTGCGGCATCAGCCTTGCCTTCCAGTCGGCATCCTCAGAATATCTGATTCCGCTCACCCTGAAAAGCGGCCAATGCCGCATTTTGTCGAGTATTTACCAGAGAACTACTTCTCTGGTTCCGGCGGCGCTACGACCGGTGCGTTTTGCACCTTGATCAGCCGGTTCATCTCCCGCATTTCGTTTCGGATAGCAATCAACTCCTGCATCTCCTGCGCAGACATTCCCGCCAGCGGGGATCCAGTTTGTACTTCCGCACTCTGGGGGGACCTGAAGGCAGGAACACTTGTTTCCGGGAGCGAAGCCAACGAGTTGAGGGCCGGCTCGTTGAGCACCAGGTAGAAGCGCGTGTTCGCTGGAACCGTCACCACAATATTCTGCTGATAAGCCAGCATGGCAAGTTCCTGTTCGCCGCCCATCGCGACGTTCGACGAAAGGCGTTCGCGCAGGAGAACTGAATTATCGACTTGGCCGCCCAGTCCGCGGCCGCCGATGGCGAATGCCGCAATCGTGCCGACTCCGGTTAGGGTTCGCGTCAGGAACTTCTTGCCGGCATTTGTGCCGTTCACGAAACCCCTCAGGATACCCTGTTCCATATTCAACGCCGAGCCGTTGATCTTCTCCTGCCTTCCGCTCGGAAACTCGAGTGCATCGAACTTGAGGCTGACCCAACCCTGTGGCGTTGCTTGCGATAAGGTCCCGTAAGCCTTCGTGCCGGCCGGAACGATGATCTCCCCATCTCGTTCGTAGTTGTATTCGATCACGGCTACTACCGGCACCTTCGCCGCGGAACTCACGGTATTTTGGAGTCGGGCTACCAACTTGGTCCCCTGCGCAAGCAATGGCGCGGGTTTCGTTTGTACGATTGCCGGAACTGCGCTGGCGCTACTGGGCACACCCAGATTGCCGCGGACGTAGACGAATGACGACTTCTTGAGCGCGTCGGTAGTATTCGTTACCGGAGCGATGGGCACTGGCGTCACTGCCTTTGTCCCATTCTGCTTGACTTGGTACTCGGCAATCGCCGCGTTCCAATCCGTCACTTCCGTTGCGCGTCGCGGTGGCGGCGTCAGCCCTTGACGACGGTACGCCTCCGCGAGCGCCGGGTCCTCGAAATCAACACTGTTGAGGGTCGGAGCCGTTGGCCGCTTCGCCGTTGCCACTGGTCTTGGCACGTTCTCGGTGGGAACAGGCGTGCCCCTGTTGCGCATGGTCCCTAACAGATCCTTTTCGGTAAGCTCACCCGTATCTTCGTTTGGTTGTTGCGTCACGTTCAATTGCGGGATCGACGATCGGTTGGCGCTCTCGGCAGTTGTCGCCGCCGTCTGTGATCTCCCCAGGCTCGGTTGTGTTTTCCGATCTTTCTTCGATGGATCGGTGGTCGTTGTGAACAGTCCGAAGAACAGGAATAGGCAGCCTATCGACGTACCCGCTAAGATCAGCGCACCACGAAGCCGGTCGCCGGATTTCTGTTCACGGGCCGATTCCGGTGGCCTCCTGAATCGTGCCACAAATTTCTCAAACCTGTTCCTGGGACCCATCTCTTCGACTTCTTCAACCAACTCCGCAGTTTGTGCGGTTGCTACTGAAGGCTCTCCAGAAACTGGATGCTTCTCGGAAACCTTATTGGGCTCACCACCATTCGGACGTCCGTCCGCCGGTGAAAGACTCTCGTTCCTCGATTCACTTGCCATGACTGATCTCCTTCCTCACTGCCGAAACTCCAAATCCGATGGGAGCGAGCGCAGGCCGATCCACCGCGCCGCTCTCCGCGATTTGAAGAAACAGCGTTTCATTCGACTGCTTGAAACTGGGACGCGCGAACACGACAACTCCATCCGTCCGTTCGCCTGGACCAATGCGCCGCCGGGCCAGCCGAAACTCCTTTACCGCGAGTTGCTCGCTGGTGGCCCAACGGCTCTGTTTAACTAGAAATCCCTTCTTTACCTTGCCTGCCAACTGAATCTGCGGAGGCAAGATCGCCACCGCGTGCCCTTGTGGGTTCACTACTGAAAACAACACGACGACCTCATTTCCCTGATCCACCACCTCCGAGATTCCGGCTTTGACGCGGTCTCCCTTTTCATCCGGTGTATCCGTTCGCATCCCGTAAAGTACCGGAAGCCCCGCTCGTTGCTGCCGCTCAAGGAGCATGGTCAGGCCATCCCGTTCGGGCGTCTCACTCGTTCTCTCGATCGACAGCCGCGCGGGCCGAAGCACCGGCGTCGGCACGAGCTTCTCTGTTCGCAACACCTCTGCAGATCCCGTGCCACTTTCCTCAACAAGAAACGATCCGGCGGGCCGATAAGTCAAGACAAAGTCAACGGGCGGTCGCGCTGAAACGCCCTCGCTGCGCAGCAGGAAACTCAGATGCCGTCCGGACACCGTCGTAACCAGAAGATTCGATTCGGCAATGTCTTCGGTGGCCGGTTTCACCAGCACCAAGGACGGCTCCTTGTCGGAATGCTCCGCCAGGAACTTGACGGGATCGCCAAGGACCACTGAGCTCACGGTTTCCGGTAGTCTGATCGCGGTCGTGAAGCGCGGAGCCAACCGCACGACATTCACTTGTCCATTCACAGTGCGTTGACTGACCACCGGCTTGATCTGTGTCAGCGCCCAGGACAATGACGCACCTGCCAGTAAAATGAAGAGTTTCATCTCGTTCCTGCTCCTTCTCGTAGCAACGTCTCCCAACGGTTTCGGCGATACAGGTACGCAACGCGGGTGACGTAATTATGGACTTCTTTGGGATACGCGAAGTCGAGCCCAGACCTCATCACACGATTCTGACCTGCGATGTAGCTGGCCATGATGAGCCTCCGGTCTCCGCCGCAGGCCGCACGCAGCCAGGCCAAATAGGCGACGCCAGCCCTAACGTTGTCTTCAATATCGAACCGATTCCTCACTCGGAAAATAGCCGCGGTTCCCGGCATTAGTTGCATCACGCCCACGGCGCCAGCGCTTGAAACCGCGCGTGACTCTCCGCCAGACTCCGCTTCGATAACTGCATAGACAAGCTCGCGCTCGACCCCGAATTCGGCAGCCCAGTGATCAGCCCATCGGCGGACTTCCGGCGATTGGGCTTGGCAGAGACCAGCGACAAGTGCGAAGGCGAGCAGCGTCTTCAAGCGGCCTCCCCGTCTTTGGCCCGCATCGCGGATAACGCCTCATCGCGATATTTCAAAGCGGTCACCACCAGACTCTTGAATCCATCCTTAAGCAGCAAACGTTTGACATCCTCCTCCGTTTTCGCGAGGAAGGGCAGCAACACATCACGCGTCTCCGCCCGGATTTCGGTTTCGCCCAACAGCTGCAATGCTCGAACGAACTGCACGATCTCGTCGATCGATGGCGGCTTCAGCAGGTTGTACCCGCGCAAGGCCTGTGCAAGTCCTACGGCCTGAGCCTTCAACTCAAGGGGCGCGTCGACAGTGCGGATATCGAGAATCTCCGCTTCCTTCCGCACATCCGGGTGCTCGATCCTCTTGTAGAGGCTGCGGCGGCGCAATGGATCGCCCAAACGGCGCTCCTGGTTGGATGTCATCACCACGAACGGAATGGTCTTAGCCTTGACGGTCCCAAGCTTTGGAATCGTGATCTGCCAATCCGAGAGGATCTCCAACAGAAGAGCCTCGAACTTCTGGTCGACTTTGTCGAGTTCGTCGATCAGCAACACAATTGGCTTCGGTTGCAATAGGGCTTGTAGCAGCGGACCTTGCGTGAAGAAATCCAACGTGTGCAGGCTCGACCGCAGCTTGTCCCATTCGCGGTCGATCACTTTTCCCTGCGTTTCAAGGTAGAGCCGTTGCAGCGCCTCATCGAACGAGCCGATGGCCTGCTTCTCGGTAATTCCCTCGAAGCACTGCAGCCGGATCAGGTCAGTCCTCGCTGCCGCTGCGAATGCCTGCGCCAAGAAGGTTTTGCCCGTTCCTGGGGGACCCTCGACCAAAATCGGCTTCTGCATCTTGGTCGCGAGCCAGATGATCTGCACCAAAACGGGGTCCGTCGCGTAGCCGGCTTCGCGGAGCCCTGAGGCGACGTTCTGCGGTGTTGCGAACATTTGAGAAAAGGATACAGCGCGATTAGTAAGAGACAAACCGAGCTTTCACCTTCTCTCGCCGGGGAATCCTTCGATCACGGAAAGTGCCCGGCGCACACTTGTCAATAGAAAGGCGTAATTGGCGGACATCCCACGGATGTGAGACGCCCGTGACATCCCGCAAGGACTCTATGCTGAACACTCGATACATGCCACATCGGCGCGACACCACGGGTCATCCCCCAACCTGGAGACGCTCGTGACATCCCTCAGGGACTTCATGCTGGACGCGCGAGACATCCCACACCAATGCGACAGTGCCGGTCATCCCGCAACCGTGAGAAGCTGCTGACATCGCACACGAACTTGATCCTGAACACGAATGACATCCCACAAACGGGAGACCGTCTCGACATCCCGCAAACAAATGTGCCCTGTACGGGCAAGTCATTCCACGAACGTGCGACGGCCAGGACATCACACGGAGCTTTAACGAGAACTGGCCTCATTTGGACCTGAATGAGGGTAATATCCTGTGTGACGATTCGCAGCCAGATACTCCAACGGCTGACCGCGACTTCCGGCCGCGGGATCGAAGACGCGGCGTTGAGTCTTCTGGCGCTACGGAATTCCGGGGCGGACCCTCGCGCATTGCTCGGGAGGCAACATCGCTCCGGCGCTTGGTCGGCCCTTCCCAACATTGAGCCGCTGAGCGCTTTTCACACCGCGCTGGCGCTTTTGGCAATTCGACCGTTTCAGACAGCGTCAGTCAGGTATGCGGCCGCACGCGGATTCGAATGGCTTTCGGAGCTGCGGGGCCTTGAGTCTCATTGGCTCTGGCAGTGGAAGTTCCGTCTGTTTGATAAACAAGTTCGATTCGATCCGTCGAAATCTGGGTGGCCCTGGGTTCCTGGTACCGTGAGTTGGGTCGCTCCCACCGCGCTTTCCATCGTGGCGTTTCGGGCATGGCGCCGAGAGTCCACACGCACCGCGCCCGCGATTGCGATGCTCCTAGATCGGGCGTGCCCCCAAGGCGGATGGAACGCCGGCAACTCCGTAGTCTTCGGAGTCGACCTAGATCCACACCCCGACTCCACCGCAATGGCACTTCTCGCGTTGCGCAACGGTAGTCCGGGCAACGAGGTTCTGTTACGCAGATCGCTGAACTACCTGGGGACTCGTCTCGAAGGATCTTCTTCCCCATACTCTTTGGCATGGGCGGTAATGGCACTCTCAGCGCATGGGCATCAAGGCGTAGATAGCCTGAAGAATAGTCTCGGACGATGCGCCTCCACGAAGGTCCATACCTTGCCTCACCGTGTTCTCGCTCTCGTAGCGCTCGCACTGGAGGACATCCCATACACATTTGAGGAGCCCTCCCGATGAATCGTCGTTCACTAGTCGGTGCGGCGGCTTTGGCGGCTACGAGTGGTCTGGCGATCCATCAATCCATGGAATCTCATGTTCCGTACCGCAGGTCACGTCGCTCCCATGTCGCAATTCTTCAATGTGATCGCTACGAACGGACGCCACAGGTCGTCGCGCATGGTCTTCAACTGGTGAGACCGTCGATTCAAGGAAAGCGCGTGCTTCTGAAACCGAATCTCGTTGAGTACTCACCGGCGGCGCCCATCAACACACACCCAATGTTGATTGCGGCGGTCATAGACGCGCTCTATAGCCTGGGTGCAGCCTCGGTGATCGTCGCCGAAGGCCCCGGCCACATTCGGGACACGGACCTATTACTGGACGAAAGCGGTCTGGGAGCGCAGCTTGAGATTTTCAAACGCGCCACATTTGTCGATCTTAACTTCGATTCCGTCACGCGCGTGGTACCCGGAACGGGGCTGACTCAATTGAAGGAACTCTGGCTCCCCACCACGGTCCAGTCTGCGGACGTCGTGATCTCCATGCCGAAGGTCAAGACGCACCATTGGGCAGGCGTCACGTTGAGCCTTAAGAATTCTTTCGGAATGTTGCCAGGCTCAATCTATGGCTGGCCAAAAAACGTTCTGCACTGGCAGGGCATCGACAACTCTATTGTCGAGCTCGCTGTGTCCGTTCCGATTCACTTTGTTATCGCCGATGGGATTGATACCATGGAAGGCAATGGGCCGTTGCACGGTCCGATGAGGCGTCTTGGCTGCCTCGTCTTCGCAGACGATCCTGTCGCGGCTGACGCAACTTGCTGCCGCTTGATGGGGATTGATCCCGGTCGCGTCCGCCACCTTCGGATGGCATCGCCGCTTGGGAATCTAGATATTGCGGGTATTGAACAGCGTGGTGAGAGCGTCGAGCGAGTGATGCAGCGATTCGAACTGCTTCCGGAGTTCGCACATCTTCGAGGTTGACCTCAGTCAAGAAGCCCCCTAACGCTGGGTCGTTTTACAGACAGCGAAGGATCCGGGTATCCATTCAAAACTAGCCATTCCCTTTGATCGCGTGGGAGCGTCGAGTATGGAATGGCTTCTGGGTGCTCGCGTAAGAGGTCGCAAAACGACGTCTCCGCCACGCCGCCCTTGAACCGCCGGAGAGCGCCGCGTTTAAGCAAGCGATACACTGAGGCTCGGGACAACCCGAGATCAGCCGCCACCTGTGTGACCGTCAGTGCTGACCGCTCCGAGTCCTCATCCGAAGACTCTGTCCGGGCGTTGTAGTTGTGACGCTTGGCGTACTGCTTGATTGCCGCCGTCGACCGGGAAGGCGGATTTCCGCGATCGAACTGCAGGCCAGCGATCTCATCCTCACTCCATCGCGGTTTTTCGGGCCAG
>JBBSEX010000049.1:0-20740 GCA_038239345.1 Bryobacterales bacterium | reverse complement strand
TACGAGTTGCCCAGCTTTAGCACCCTGTTCCGCGGCGCCCGAACGGCCCGCGCGACTGTCAACCGCGGATACTATGCGCGCATTTCGCGCTCCCTTGATCATTCGGCCAAGCAACGAATTGACCACCTATTTGACCGCTTGCCGGACGGCCGCCGCACCGGCTGGGATCTCATCAAAAGCGAGCCTCGACAACCGACCGTGAAGGAAATCAAGCGTTTTGTCGCTCACCTGAATTGGGTGCGGGAACAGGCCGGAGAAGGTAATCCGCTGGAAGGGATTCCGGTGGTTAAGGTGAACCGTTTTTTCGCCGAAGGACGCGCGTTGAACGCCGCCCAAACCTCACCATCAGCTCAACTCTCGCCAACCCCGCAATCAGTAAGATAACTGTCCGTTTTTCAGTTGCGGCAAGCCAACCGCCAATGTTGGCTACCGATAAGACGAGTCTATCCTTCTCTTTTTCGAAAGTAGGAACCCCGCGTAGTCAGTCCGTTACGCTCGTCAACAACGGCGGTGGCCGCCTTCAATTGGCCGTCTTAGAAACACCAGGGCAAGACGCTGAAGCGCGGCTACTCGGTGGAGCTTCAATTCTGCCGCGATCCTAAGATCGCGGAAACTCCACTGCCCCTTGCTCCCTCAATCCCGACTCCTCGCTTCAATTCTGCCGCGATCCTAAGATCGCGGAAACGTCCGGCTGGGTGGCGGTCGTGCGCGGCAGAGTAGCGCTTCAATTCTGCCGCGATCCTAAGATCGCGGAAACGGCAGCCGCCCAAGCGTGTCCAGAAGACGCTCACTAAGCTTCAATTCTGCCGCGATCCTAAGATCGCGGAAACGAGACCATTCGGAAGTGGATCCGCCAGGACCGCATGGCTTCAATTCTGCCGCGATCCTAAGATCGCGGAAACCTGTTTCGATCGGCTTGGGCGGCATCTGCGTTCTGCGGCTTCAATTCTGCCGCGATCCTAAGATCGCGGAAACCAGAAATCCGCGACTCCCTTCTGCCGCTTTTATTCGGCTTCAATTCTGCCGCGATCCTAAGATCGCGGAAACCTTGGAGGTACTGCTGGGGTAGCGGCTGGTTTGGCGGGCTTCAATTCTGCCGCGATCCTAAGATCGCGGAAACGACCGAGACTGTGACACAGTTCGTGGCCGTTCTGGAGCTTCAATTCTGCCGCGATCCTAAGATCGCGGAAACTATGACTTTGACAGATAAGTCTCCCTCGCAAATGACGGCTTCAATTCTGCCGCGATCCTAAGATCGCGGAAACCGCGGGTGGGATCCCCGCCGTCCGCTCCATTCTGCGGCTTCAATTCTGCCGCGATCCTAAGATCGCGGAAACTTGCTCTCCAGGAACCGCTGGTACTCGCTCTCAATGCTTCAATTCTGCCGCGATCCTAAGATCGCGGAAACTGTTTTCAGTAGGCAGCTATTCGACTTAATCTCACTGGCTTCAATTCTGCCGCGATCCTAAGATCGCGGAAACGCCGACCCGCACAGGCGTCTGCATCTACTTCACGGCGCTTCAATTCTGCCGCGATCCTAAGATCGCGGAAACCACCTCCGCCACCACCGCCACCGCCTCCTGTTGATCCGCTTCAATTCTGCCGCGATCCTAAGATCGCGGAAACCTTGCGAGGAAGGCCGCGCGGGCGCGATGGGACAAAGTGCTTCAATTCTGCCGCGATCCTAAGATCGCGGAAACGCGGTCAGTTTTTGGTGCAAGGCGAGGGCGTGGTGCTTCAATTCTGCCGCGATCCTAAGATCGCGGAAACCAGCGCCTGCCTCACGACACGGTCTACAATGGCCTCGCTTCAATTCTGCCGCGATCCTAAGATCGCGGAAACCAGCCACACCCCGCGTTCCTATCATCGGCGCGCTACTCGCTTCAATTCTGCCGCGATCCTAAGATCGCGGAAACCAGCAAATTAACCGGAACCGCGAGCGGCTTTTGATTGCTTCAATTCTGCCGCGATCCTAAGATCGCGGAAACGCGAAGATTCGCGGTGGGCTGACACTGAACGGAACGCTTCAATTCTGCCGCGATCCTAAGATCGCGGAAACGTGGCGATGCCGGGGCAATGACCGCCTGCCCTAAGTGGCTTCAATTCTGCCGCGATCCTAAGATCGCGGAAACATGCGGGGGAGCTCTTGATCGCCAACTGCATCCCGGGCTTCAATTCTGCCGCGATCCTAAGATCGCGGAAACAGTTCTGCTCCTGTGGCGCAACAGCCGAAATGGTGGGCTTCAATTCTGCCGCGATCCTAAGATCGCGGAAACTCGAATGGGGCGTTAACTGTTGCAGCAGTAACTAACAGCTTCAATTCTGCCGCGATCCTAAGATCGCGGAAACAGCATACTCTTTATGTTCCTTTCAAACAATGAGTTGCAAACCCGTTTGCGAGAGGCCTTCTCAAAATTCATCGCGAGAAACCAAACAATAGCTATGTGCTTTTGATCCCTTGTGAAATCATACACCTGAAGGGCGCGAGCGGTCAACGGTTTTTCGGCGCCAGATACCCGCTCGCTAGCGAGTCACGAATACCGGGTAGGTTTCCACCTCACCCTCCAACACTCGTACCAAGAGCCGTGCCTGTACCTCGAACAGCCTCCGATAGCTGATTTTGTAGTCGAACAGAGGGTGCGTCACCAACTGATCGAGCCGCAACTCCAAAGCGTGAAGGAAAATCTTGCGGCCAGCCGCCGTCATCGCGCAACTCGCGGCCGCGTGGACAAAATGGTCCGGCCGCACCATTCCGGTATTGATCGCGGTAATCACCGCCGAGTCCCCTACCAGTGGCCGGAATGGCTCCATGAGATCAAGGGCCAACGAGGTCCGCCCAAAACGAGGCTGATGATAGAAGCCGAGCAATGGGTCGAAACCCGTCCGAAAGCAAGCGATGGTCCATTCTTTCGCGAGGATGCTGTAGGCCAGCGACAGCATCGCGTTCACCGGGTCGCGGGGCGGGCGCCGGTTGCGAAGTTCAAACCAGAAAGGGAATTCGGGAAGCATCGCTCCGCTAGCGGATTTTCGGGCCTCGCCTTCGTCCGTCTTCAGCATTCCCTGGAAGTTCTCGAAGTAGATGCGGGCCCCCATTCCTTCCACGCCCAGCAAGTCCTCCAAGGCGACGGCTTGTTCCGCACGATCGGCCCAATACTTCAGCTGTGCCAGCGTGTCTCTCGCCGGTTCCCGGTGGTTGCGCATCAACATGGTGCGCTGGTTCCGGATCTTGCCGGCCACAAGACTACGCGCTAAAGCAAGGCAGAAGGTTGGATTGTCCGCAGCCCGGAACTGCTTCTGCCGCAGATGAATGTTTTTAGTTCCAAGCCCCTGGGTCAGTCCGTAGAACCAGCCGCTCTGAGAAAAATAAGCAATTGGAATTTCAGCCGCGCATAGGGTCTGCACGGCTTGCGTCGTGATCTGGATGTTTCCCATCAGGTTCACCTGATGGATCTCACGCATCCGTACAGTCTGGAGAATCCTGGTCTTCTCTTTCACCTCCAGGATATCGCCGGTTTTTCCAATTCGAAGACCCTGGGTGTTGAAGTAAACCGGCGTTGTCTCCGTTCTTGGCGCACTCAGCCGCCGAATGGCGGATAGCGGGACGTCGGGGCCCTCGCGCCGCGGCGGTTTTCGCGCGGGATTAATGTCCTGGAACAGGTGCAATTGGGGAGAATCCATCTCGATTTGGGTGAGGGCGAAGGTCTCATCCGGCAGACAGATGCCCACCAGGGAACACTTTGGACATTGAGGTGCGTCGACCAGCGGAGGCGGGATCTGTTCGCATGCGGCCGCTTGCCACGCATCCGCGACCGCCTGTTGAGCCTCCTGCATCAACGCCTCTGTCCACAACACTTCAATCCGTTGCTTCGTCCGCGCGTAGAACAGTACGCCGCGATCGCACTGGTATCCGTTCTCGCGCAGCACCGCCATTTGGAGCGCAATCTGAACACGGTCCGCCGACCATGGCGACTTTCCTTCGGCGTCCTCTCTTGGCTCACCCCGTTTGTAGTCCACCGGTGTTGCCATTGCGCCATCGAGTTCGACAATGTCCAGCTTGGCAATTACACGAAGGCTTTCGGAAGAGAGGGTGATGGACCGGGCATGCAAAGTACGTTCCTCGGCGTCCGCATGCGCTTCCGCCGGCGGTAGCGCGCCGCTGCCTCCGTCCACCCTTTTGTGAACGCCTCGTCCTTCAATCACCTCGACGTTCACCGCCATCAGTCGATCTACCCACATGTAGTGAAACAGTCGCGGACAAAACACAAACTCGTTCACCATGCGGGCAGGAAGGTAATCGGGCAGTCTTCGGCTATCGGGTTCGAGAATCGGTAACGGCAAGGCAGACATCGCGAAGTGTCCTCCGAATCAAAGTATCAGGCAAGGCGCATCCACCGGTGTATAGGGTTTTCCGATGGCGGTGATCACCCGGTCTCCGCGGCCTTCCTCAGGGCCCAAATTGACGAAGAGGACCTGGTCCTCACCGTGATGGATGATGTCCTTCAAACTCTGCCTGAGCGTGGCAAGGTCCGCGGGTGTGAGTGCGCACTCAAATACCGAGTATTGCAGGTGATCGCCCCAGCCGCGTACGGTCTTGAAGACGCGCCGAAGCCGCTTATCGTCGCAGATGTCATAGCAAACCAGATAGGTGCATCGCATCGATTTACCTCTCTCTCCGGGAAGGCAGCATGCGGTAATAGGTTTGGCCCCGCACCGCCAACACGGCCTTGGCCGAAAAGAGCACGCCCTGAGCGGCTGGTATGGCGGAGATCGCACGCTGCATCGACAGCGAGGTTCTTAAAGATAGCCATTCATCCCATAGGCGCCATCGCAGCAACCGGTCGCCACCACGGACGGACTTGTTGTTCAAAGCCTCAGTGCCCCATTCACTTGGCCATGAACAAAGCAGCGGTAGGGCGAACGCCGCCAAAAAATTGATCGGCACGTTTGTGGGGGGTCGATCGGCGCTCGGATCTACCATCCGCAATGCATGGTCCTCCACTTCCTGCGGTTCAAATCGAAGACACATGACCTTTTTCCGGAGGGGTACGCCGGATGGAACGCAATCGAACAGCGTCTCCAGTTCCTGCCGAAAAACATGTTCCGCAATCTCCAAGATCGTAGCCGTCAAATCCTGTTGGCCGCTGAAGAAATAGTAAGGAGATCGAACGAACCGCCGCTCTCCCTTGCGGCTCAGGCGCGAGTTTTCGGCACCCGCAAACGCAGCCAGCGCGCTCCGATCCGGGTCGCCCAGACTGGCTTGGGCAAACTCCCGATAGGTCACCGCATTGAAGTTGAGAGACGCGAAAGCCTCCCTCGTGGCATCGGGCAGAGCAGCGAGCCTTTCACGCCACCATCCTCTAGCGCCATACAACCTATCGATAATATGCCTCGAGGTGGCACCCTTAGAAAGCTGAACAACAGGGTACGGGCCGGCTTCGTCGATCACCCACTTCGCCCTCAACTCAGGATCGTCCCTCTCCAGGACGCTCATCAACCCCAGAGCAGCCAAATAACCCAAGAGGCTGGAGCCGTCCAAGGCCCGGAACGCAAAATCCCGTCCGATATTCATCTGCCGTCCTCGCTTACTTTCTGATCCGACAGCCGAAGAATGGCTTCGAGATATGCCAGACCATACCACCCGAAACGAAGGTTCATCCGCCAGAAGCGGTCCCCTATCCCAGAGCCCCACCGCCACATCTGGTGATCTGTGGACGCGCCGACCTCGCATCCATCCATCACCCAAGTTACCCGATCGGGTGATTCGTCCATCGTCTCGGGCGCGAAGGGCCGGCAGTATCCGTGGTGCGTCGCAATCAAGTGCAGAACGAGATCGAATTCGTGTGGAGCGTCCATCCGCTGCGCCTTAAGCGCCGTCTCCAGCAGATATGTCGAGAGAACTTCGTGACGCTCACCCTTGGGATACCCGGCTTGCTTCCGCGCCAATTCATAAGAATGACCGTTGGGAAAATTCCGCTCCGATTTTGCCAGCATCGTCTCTTGCTTCACGGCCCAACGGGGTACCCGTTGAAGAAGCGCTTGAAACCTGGGGTCCGCTTTGCCGATATCGTGATACCGCGCTGCCGAGATGAGCGCTTCCCGCAGATCTGAGGGCAGTTCAAGCCGCAGGGACCACGCAGCCACCTGCTCGGCCACGGACGCCAGGTGCGCTTTCAATTCAACGGTGGCGGCACGGAAGGTCGCGGGGTCCGGAGTGTTTCCGGCGGATTCAATTCGGTCGTTCTTTCGTCTTTTCTCCGCGACCGCGAACAAACGTTGCCGTCCTTCGGAGTCTTCCCGGAGAATCGGGACGAGATGCCTGGCTTCCAGCAGGCACAAGCGAAGATCTTCCCGCTTTGAACGCTCTTCCGTACGGCCGAGAACTTCCTTTAGGTTGAATCCGTCCTCGACAACCGGTCGGTCAAAGAGCCTCAGGATGGGACGACGCCTCAACGGATACGCCGCTTCGTCTCCGATATCGCGAACCTCGGCTGCGCTGTCCGGATTCCATCCAAATTCGTCGCATCCCCCGTAGGCTGCCGGAACGACGAGCGTGTCCCCAGGGAGAATTTCGCCGGGACTCCGGGTGACGGAGCTCTCATCGCCCCGCCACAACGTGAAGCGCCGGGAGCGCTGCCCGCTCTCTTCATCCGCATCGGACGCACCTTCCAAATCGGCCAGCTCCGTCTCGGCAGCCAAGCCCAGCAACCACCGCCGAGCCCTGCCGATCGTCAATGGCAACGCCTCGGCACTGACCGGAGGATTGATCTCGATGTTGTCGATCCAGCCTTCGTCCTGGTCGTCTTCGCGAAGGTCGGCTCGCCAAACCAATTGGATGTCGGCCAATCCACTCAAGGGGCCGTGCAAAAAAAACGGGATGTGCAAGTCCGATTCCAGCCGCGCCGAAGTGTGAATCAGGCGATCCATGTACGCCGACAGCAGCACTGGAGCCTCTGCCCTGGGCTGCAACATCGCTTCTTTCCGGGACGGCTCGATGGTTAACCGCGCCAATGCTTCGAGAGAAACGCCGATCCCCGCTTTGGACTCTCGGGGAGTTTGCTCCTCAAGCCACGAGAAGGTGGCGTTCAGCGAATCTCCATAGATGGGATCCGTTCGTTCGCCGCCCCTCGAAATTACCCAACACTTCGCGAGCCTGGGCCGGCCCGCCTCATCCTCCCCACCCAATCGGTTCAACCGGCCCCAACGTTGCCGCAGCGCATCCCAACTTGCGCACTCCGTCACCATGGCGTCGAAATCGAAGTCCGCGCCCGCTTCCAGGCATTGGGTGGACACTACGACGACCGGCTTTTCCAGCGCCGCATCGCTGCCGCTGCGGATAAGAGGCCTGTAATGATCCGCTAAGAGGTCCCGGTCGTATGGCCGGGACCGGCCGGTAAATAGAACTACGTCCGCATCGGGAAGTTGCTCTCGAAGAGCTTCGAACAATCGACGGGCGGAATCCACCCGGTTTACGATCACGGCGATTCGCTGGTAACCGGCGTCTTTGAGGGCTACCGCGCGCTCCGCAGCCAAGTCCTCAAACTTGTCTCGCTTCGCTTTCTCTACGAAAACCTCTTTTTGCGCAGTGAATCGCCGAGCCAGCGCAGGGTGGGCGAAGTCTCGATCATCCGCGGAGAACAGGGATTGGTTCTCAGCAGGCCGGGCAGTTGCCGACAGAGATACAAGCTGCAGCTTCGGCGCGGAAATCGGTCCGCCTGAGAGGTGATATTCAGCCACGGTCTGCGCGGTCTGTTCGAAAGGTTGGCTTAAATGCGCTTCGTCCAGGAAAATGAGTGAATCATAGGCGGTCAACGCCGCCTGAATGGGCCAGCTCCGAGGCGATGCGGAATAGCCCCGAAACAACAGCGCGGAACCGACCTGGTCCACGGTACTGCAACATACCATCGGCTGAAACAGATCGCGGGCCCAAGCCGGATCCCGGTACAGACCGCCTCGCAAGGTGAAGGCACGAAGCGGCTCCGGATTAGCGCTGGAATCAACGCCGCAAGTATGGCTCTCGCCCGCCAGCAGGCGCAAGGAATCGGCAACCTCGCCAAGGATGCCGTCCGTTGCCGTTCCAAGTTTGCCGGCGACGCTCTCGGCGCGAAGAGACGCTTCATCCACAACCACTCGCCTGTCCACCACGAAGAAGATACGCCGTCTAGCTGCGGCGTTACCCATGGCCAAGAGGTAGACCGCGATCTCGATGACCGAAGTTTTTCCGAACGCTGTTGGGAGATCGACGATTCGCGGCCACCCTCGCGTCGCCACCTCGGCTACCAGCCGGATCTGCCACGGGAAGGCCGGGTAGCCGTGCAATGCCGCATAGTAGGAAGGGAACCGGTCGATAGAGAGCATCAGGCTTTCTTCGCAATGGGCCGGAAAAACCCATACCCGTAGGCCTGACCTGCGCCCAACAACAAAGGACCACGCACCAGCTGGTCGAATTCGAGCGTTAGGTGCCGGTGAAATTTTTGGGCTCGCCCGTCCCCCTCCGATTTGGGCTTAAATTGAGTTGAGAGCGGTACCCCGCACAGGGGCGCTTGCGAGGACACAACCACGGTTCGCGGTTTCGGCAGGCCCGCGAAGCCGCAAGCCTGCTCCACCAGACTTTCGCTATCCCCGGGCTTTTTAGGGAAACGGTGAAACACGAACGGCGTTGTGGTTGCCCATCGGCGGGAAGGCTTGGACCAAAGGTCCATGTTCAAGGCAACGCGTCCATCTTCGAAAGCGACAGGGACAATCTCCGCGACTCCGAACCGCCCTAACTGGAGACGATCTATCTCTTGGATAGCCCGAAAACACGCGACACGCTGCTGCGGGGTCAGCCCGCTTGGCATTAGGATCCCCAAGCCGAGAATCCGTCCGTCGGCGTACTGGAACCCGACGTGAGAAAGCGGAACTGCAACGATATGGTTTTGGCGCGCCGGAACGCCGAGCTCACCTGGCGTGTGACCCGTCAGGAATGCGGGAGCCCAAAGGTCGCCATATACCTGGGCCGTCTTATCGATCAAGGCGCGTTTCCAAGTTGAGCAAAGCACCTGCGATGCCTCAAGGGTAAAAAGCCCGGTCCGCAGTTCGAGAGGTAAAAGTTCTGCGTAATTGTTCGGAGTTAAAGGTTCAGCTTCCGTTTCGCTCGTCACTCGGTACCCGGCCCAGGCTCCCGGTCCAGGCCGATGGGCCTTTAAACCAGTCTCCTGGAATTTGGTTGCCCGAGTTTCCAGATCCCGCAGTGCGCCGGGAACGGCCACGCGCAGACGGTAGCGTCCGTTTTCATGAGGCTCCCAACAATCGAGCCCGGCTGGAATCTCCAGGCACAACCAACCGCTCACGAGACTGCGCGAACTGCCCAGATATCCGACGAACCGGAGGATCTCAGCCAGCGCCACAATATGGTCTTCGTTCGGCTGAGCTCCCAGCCAAAGGAAAAAAGCCCGGTTTGAGGCCGGACATAAAGCGGGGAAGCGCCGTTCTTTTCTGGCACGCAGCGCCGATAATTCGAATCCGCCGGTTGGTTTTGCCGCCGTATCGTTTACGGGGACGAAAGTTCCGATGGTTTCGTTTTCACGAGAAAGGGAGGGGGCCGCGAAAACATACGGAAAGTGCTGCGCCTCCAACCAAAGTAGCGCGTCTCGAAACCTGTCCGGCCGCTCTCTTAGAGGAGAATCGTGGACTGCACTGGTCAAGGCTCGAAACAGGCGCACGGGGTTAGGGGGCCACTCGGCCGCCGCCTTCCGGTCGCCCTCCTCAAATGCGGCGCTGAAGCATTTATCCAGCAGAAATTCAACCGCGATTCCGAACATGGATTACTCCTGTTCGCCCTGGGCTTGAATTTCCCGGCTCCGTTGAATCAGTGTCACCAGTTTTGGCTGTGGCTTTAGTACCACGGGTGGAATGGCCCACTCGTAACCAGCCGCGCGGACTCGCTCAACCGCTTCTTTATAGGTCTGCGTTAGCAGTTCGCCGTTCACTATCATCGGCGCGGCTTTGCCCTGAGTGAGAAGCTCCCACGGACCAGGAGTACCATCCAGCAGGCAACGCGATCGCAAATCGAACCCATCGGCGAAAAGCATTTCGCTAGCTACCAAACCCAACGTTGCGAGCAACGCCTGTGCAGCCAACGAGTCCCCGCGTCCGTCGTCTACCGGGAAGGAAAGACGCCGCAATCCGGGTAACGAGAGCACGGTCGTCTGCACCGCCTCGCGTACAGTTACCCCGCCGTTCTTTTTTTCATTGGGCTTCGGAAGCGCGGGAGGAATATTGCCGTGATTGATCTCGGAAGGCGCCTTCTTCTTGAAGTCCTTGGCGGCATCGCTCCTCCAACCCGACGTGTCCTTACCTCTCAGGTAAACCTCGGCCTTATTGCTGATATTCAGTGGGTCCAACCGGCCCGCCGCGTGTTTCCCGATCTCTGCCGCCACACCGAATATCTCCGATGCGATGATGCGCGGAAACTTTGCACCCAAGCCACCACGTTTGCCGGTTGAATGCCAAATTCCGAAAATGAGAGCGGTTGGACAGGTTTCGAATAGAGCGGTTGCGTTTCCATACGAACTGGCTTCAATCTTTTGGCCCCAATCGGTACTGGCGAACTCTTTGCCGTCGAGGAGCGAGTCCCTGAAGATAGCGTCGGCGATGCGGTGCGGGGTTTCCAGGGCCGTAAGAACTCCAACGTCCTTCACGTCACTCTGGGTGAAATCGACCTCCCAGACCGGCATCTCAATTTGACCTTTTCGCCAGGCGCGCAACAACGCCAGTTCCATGCGGTTGGCCTGTGATTGAACGGAATCGAGCAAAACGGTAGGCAGTCTTTCCGCTCCGACGATTCGAACCTCCTCGACGTAAGGACCGTCCAAGTATGTCGGCGGGAAGATCTTTTGCCCGTCTCCGCCTGCCGGAAAGAGGATCGACCGCCGTCGAAATGCGCTTGCCGACCCTTGAAGCGCATCCAGAATTACCGAGTAGGAAAGCTCTTTGCTCATGTTTCTCCTGTGTTTCGTGGCCAGTGATAGTAGTAACCATAGTAGCCGGACTTCTCCATGTCGTTCGCGAGTTGGGCGCAATAGGTGATAGGAAGCGCAGCGACTCCATGGCGACCGAACAACGCACCGGGCAGACTGGGAACGTCGAGAAGGAACCAGACAGGAAATCCAAATACAATAGAGGATTTGCTCTCTGAGCTTACCCAAGCGCGCTATCAAGGGGCCGGGCGTGCTACGGATGAAGCCCAACGGCACATCGCAGAAGCCCTGGAGTTGGCCCACGACCAATTTGGCGGGTGTGGTCCTCAGCCCACTTCAGTCCGGGCAGCCGACCGGGTGTGGACGCCCTCAGATCTGCCCTTGAGGCACTCGAACAAAGCCAGCCGGGAAGGCGGAATGATGCAAGGCAGAATGATTGCTAGCAAGCATAGTCACTGCCGCCATTCGAATCCGAGTACGTGAAGGTGAAGAACTGAATGTATCGGGAAATCATGCATTGATAGGCCATGTTGATACTCTACCCACGCGTAAACATCTGTCCTCAAACTCGCAGCCGCGTACTCGAACGGTCGTTGAACCAACGGACCTGCCACTCTCTCGCTACTCCCGTGGATTTGGACCCGAAGCTCGATTCTAAATAAGCCAGGGCAAGGACAACCTGAGGCAGCAGCCAAGCCAGGGCTTGAATGGATGAAGGCAATCTCCAGACAGCAGCGAGCCCCGCGATATACACGAAGAGCGTGATCGCTGCGAACGGACCCGTTCCACAACCAGTAGTTTGTTCACAGGCGCAAGGCTGACGACGAAACGCTGCTTAGCGTGCAATTCTTGACCAATGGAGGAGTGACCCCTACATCAAGCGTGGGTCAAGGCCAGCCCGCTTTACGGCTCCATCGCCGGTGAAGGATGCGGCGTGCATAATCGACCTGGCCGAGATGCCAGTTCAGATGCCCGTACAGACGAATCAGGAAATCCTGTGTCGAGAGGACTCTTTCAAGAACTACCTCCGGATACTCCATCGCCATCTCATCCGAGGAAAGCTCTCCGATGACGGAAGCAATCGTGCGCTTCAACCCCGCTATCCGCGCCCGAAAAGGCATTCTGGGCCGCCGCGTCGGAACAATTTCCCATCCAGAACGGGTTCGTTTGCTCGACCACCCCCTTCAACAAGTGACGTGACGGGTCGGTCACGTCACTTAAGCCCGCGATCCTCCTCTGAAGCAGAAAAGCCGCCCCGGCGTGGACCGGAGCGGCGTGTTTGAAGGGACAGCGCGGAACTGGTTACTTGGCGACCTTGTACGTGCGCTCCCCAGCAGCATTCTTTGACGATTCAATGCTCAGGCCGCCTTTGCTGCCCAGGATGCTAACGAAGCCGCGAACTGTGTGCTTCTGCCACTGGGTCGCCTCCATAATCTCGCCGAGCGTCGCGCCTTTCGCCCGCTTCAGCATCGCGATGACCTCGACCTTTTTGTTGCTGCCCTCGACCTTGGCGGCGCCCGGCTTCGCCGGCTCCGCTTTCTTCGCAGGCTTAGTCTCCTTGGCGGGTTTGGGGGCCTTGGCCGGCTTCTTGGCCGTCGTTGCGGGTTCGCTTGGCTGCGCACTTTCCGCCAGCGGCTGAATTGCCTTCCAGATTCGCGTCACGGCTGACTTGCGGTCCGCGAACTTTTTCACCGGCGATTGACCTGGGATGCTGTTCCAGATCTCGATGAATCGGCTCATCTGCCAGGCCGCGGACACCTTGCTGAGGGCCGCTAGCGAATCAAACTGGAATCCACCTGCTGCCTCGCTCTGTCGAGCCTCGTCGGTACTCTTGTAAGCCATGATGTTGTTGTCGGTGTCGATTGTGAATGTGCTCATTGCTTTCTCCTTTGTCCGCAGCGTCTGCTAGCGGTGATCACATTCATCACTCAGGTTCCAAGGAACAAGCAAGTCAATGCTGCGGAATTATGGCGAGGCCGATCGCCTGGGATTCGCAGAGCAAATGGCGGCCTCAGTCGCTTTTTATAGACCCGACAAAACGAAGGTGGTTTCGGCAGAGTTGTCACAGCCGCTCCCCCAAAAATCGCCATTTTCAGGTTTCTCCTTGCGCGGTGTTTACCGCGTGCTGACATTCATCACTCGGAAGCCGAACACATGCAAGCGAATTCTGCGCAAGCCCATCCAGCCGAAGGGACCGCGATGAAGAGTGGGGGCCGGGGCTCCAAGACAGACGAGATCATTCTTGCGCTCCTGGAGCACGGAAGTATCGAGAAAGCGGCTGCGGCACTGGGCATTTCAGATACTTGCGTTCTGGACCATGCTGCGAATGCATTTGAGCTGGAGGACCTGGAGGTGCGCCTGCAAAGGTTTGGAACAAGGGCAGAAGAAAATATATGACGCCTACTGCACCCACTCACACCCCAAACAAGACGCTCGCGCTCAGGTTGAGCCATTAATGAGATCTGGACGTCGACTTCGATTGCGGATAGACGCTCTTGAGGGGAGGACGCCAAAGACGGCTCAGCAGCTGAAAGCGACCCTGCCGGATTGGCTGGTTGAAGACCTGCAGAAGCAAGGCATCCGGTTTAACGCTGGAGCCGTCGCAGAACGGGAATCATGGAGAGCCGCAGAAGCACGGTGTGATGCTTCCGGCTCTTCCTAACGGAAATCGTGGATGCTTCCGGCTCTTCCTAACGGAAATCGTGGTCGGGGGCACCCGAAAGCTGTTTCCCGCGTCACTTAGCAGAATGTAACCACACATGGCTCATCGAAAGTCGACGATCACAAGCAAGTATCATCGAATGAGGTGCTTACGACTAGGGTAGCAACTTTACTCAATTGCGAAAAGGTTTCAAAAGGTTGCATTTCCTTTCACACCCGTGATTTGCTGGAAACGTGCCCGCGCAGTCGGGCGAGTTCGGCCCTTCTTCTATCCCTACACAAATCGCTCGCAGCTGGAGCTGCGCGGGCGCATCGTTGCGAAGATAATGTGCAAGAATTACCTGAAACGAATCTGAATTTACAATCACTTGTAGCGAGGGGGAGCACATATGGCCGATGATTCGCCCGCGATTGTCCCTGCGCCGGTCCGAACAATATTTGCGAAAAAGGTTACGAACGGTGCAAAACCTGCGAAATCCTGGCTGATTCCAGCGATTACCGCGTTAGTTTTGGCATCGGCCTTCGGCGTCTATTATTTCGTCTACGTTGCCTCACAGCGCGAATATCTGGCAAACCGGAATTTCCGATCGCTTGCCGTGCTCGGGGATCAGATCCAGACAATGGTCTCGGTTCACGGCAGCATTCTGGAACTCGCTGCCGACCTGGCCGAAACCGACAGAAGACACACTCACCGGAAGAGAGAAGATCTAGAGAAGTTTCTGGTACTCCGGTCTGAGGACGTAAAGCTGAAAGGAGGCGATAAAGAGCGGGAAACGCGGAAGGACTATCTGAAGTACCTGGCGCCCAGTTTTGAATTAACGGAGAGCCCTATCGAAGTTCGAGCGAAGCCGCCCAAGCCCTACTCAAGATTCGATGTGCGGCGCCGCAACGGCCGCTGGGAGCTGGTTTTAGCCGCTCAACGACATGAGGGTGCCAAGAAAGATTACATCGGTTCGCTGGAACTGGATGGCATGCTGAACCCTCTGGCGGCCTCACTTCCTTTCGACGACATTCTCCTGGTTTCGGAAAGCGGAATCATCTGCTATCAGAGCAATAGAGCCGGTCCGCAGTTCACAACCCTCACGGGTCTGCTCCAAGCCCAGTCGGACGGTGCTGAGACCAAGCCGACAGGCAGCGCCGGGGAGGCGCACGCTGAGAACCGCCCCGATGGCGCCACCGGCGGTGTCCCGACCGGCGTCAATCAGAACGCCGATCAGACCTGGCGCACCAAGTCCAAGCACTTGACCGATGTCACACTCGCCGGTACCCGTTACAAGCTTTTCCTGCAGCCGGTCCTGGTTGACGTCTTCAGTGATGAACCGGATCAGAAGGAACCGGCGCGGGAATGGGTACTCTGCGGGCTCAGGTCCACCAAAGCTCTCCAATGGGAGGCCTTGTCCATTTCATCCACATCCATCATCGCGTTCACCGCGTTGTTTCTTGCCGTTTGCATGAGCGGTCCGCTTCTGAAGATTCTCTTCATGAACCAGCGGGAGCGTTTGCGGCTTCGGGAACTCGGTATCCTGGCGATCTTTCTCGTTCTGCTGACCAGCGTGTTTACGCTTTCAGGGCTTGAAGCTGTGGGCTTTCCACTGAATGATGACACGGAACAGCAATTAGAAAAGCTCGGAGACAAGCTCTCCAGTGATATTCATACCGAACTCCAGGACATGCGTGACCAGTTGAAGGAATGGTGTAACGCTCCGAGCCTTGTGGGAGATCTCAGAGCTGCGGAAGATCGCGAAGTCATCAGGACTACGCCTCCTCCTGATCTCCCGATACCGAGGGGCAAAAAGATAACTCCCCCAGCGACTCACTACCCTTATTTAAATAACGTATTCTGGACGGATGACGATGGACACCAGATCGTCAAATGGGGCACGAGCGGCTATCTCACGCCGATGATCGATGTGTCTCCCTTACGTATCTACTCGCATGCTAAATCAATTTACCTCGAGGGCAAGGGGCCACCGTTTCATTTCGATTCGCTTGTGCCGCCGAACAAGCTCGAATACCTCGCAGCCCTGACTATCACTACCGAGGACTGCATTCCAAAATTGCTCACCGTGGAGCGCGAGAGAAAACAGATCAGAAAGGATGTCAGAGGTGGGTCCGCCTTTCTGACCGCCCAGCCCTTTTCCCTCATAGATCCCATACTGCCTTTGGGTTATGGGTTCGCGCTTCTGGACCAGACGGGTTCTGTCTTGTTCCATTCAGACAAAACCAGAAACCTGCACGAAAATTTTCTGCAGGAGAGCGATTGGAGCCGGCAGCTCTATGCAGCGTCGTTCGGCCATTCCACCAAGCGTTCGCTGACCCTCAGGTATCTGGGAAAGGATTACCAAGCGCGGGTACTACCTGTTGCCGGTGTATCTCAGTCACCATGGTCCATTATCGTCTACAGGGACCTGACGCCCGTTCGAACTCTCAACCTGCAAGGCATGACAATGGCGACCACGTTATTGCTAATGATTCTAACGCCACCCGTCATAGTGCTTGCCGTGTGGTGCGCTATTCGCCAGCCCCGCTTTGCACCCGAGTGGCTGTGGCCCCATCCGGCCCGCGTGCGCACTTACGTTTGTCAGAATGCTATCTACGCGTCACTCATAATTGTGCTGCTGTTTCTGGGTTTCACTGGCTCAAGCGAGCAAAACGTGCTCGCCTGCATCACGGTCCCATACGCCGCCTTGTTACTGACCGTGTGGTGCTTTCGCACATATGCGCCCATCGCCAAGAGACCTGGGCGGAGTGGGAGGCGGCTTCAGACCAGCGCAGTGGTCGTAATGTTATTGGGCGCCATCTGTTTCGTGCCCGCAATGAGTTGGCCAGGGGTCCATTCCCAGATATTCAAATATTTATTGGGCATCGGCATAATTGGGGCGCTGCCGCTGCTCGTTCAGCCGCGACACCTTCTCAGCACGATGTTGAAGCGATCCCTCCATCCGGGGGAGGGTTTGGGACAGAGCGCCATCCGTGCTGAGACTGATTCGTACGCTTGGAGGAAGTGCTACGTTCTAAGCGTTGTTCTATTGTTGCTGCTGCTCGGAGTGTTGACCCCCATGGCGCTCTTCCGCGTCAGTTTGAACGTGGAACGGCGATTAGGCGTGAAACAGGCCCAACTGCATCTGGCGTCTGCTTTGGGCCAACGATTGATCTCCACCAGAGAGCGATGTGCCAAGGATGAACTAAGCCTGGCCATGTGTGACGAATTGGAGGGTGAGTTGAAGGATGAATTGCAGGCGCAATTGAAGCAGCAACTAGAGCCTGGGCAGATCCTGTTACCTGTTGGGAAAAGGCCCTGCATTGGTGAGAATGAACATAAACCAATATGGAGCAGGATCGTGCTGGATCCGCTGTTTCCTTGCGCCGGTAAGCTTCCGGTTGAGCTTCATCCCGTTAAACCCGATATACAGCAAGGGGGAGAACTTTACAAGAGTTGGTTGCAAACGTTGGTTTATGCGCTGCACCATGACTACAACAAGGAAGCTGCGGAGATGTTAGGCGTCATACCGGATCGTTTCAACCCGAAACCCGGTAGCGATTTCCCGGACTGGACGTGGATAAACGCCGGCTCCGCCATGACTCTTCGGTGGCACGGTGTCAGCTTGCTGGAGCCTGGGACCATTGACGGGGAGGCCGATCTGGTAATTAGATCGAACACTCCTGCCTCGTCATGGCTCGATACTCTAACTGGGGCAGCGGTCGGGGCTGGCGTGATCCTGGCCATAGGCTTGGTCGTCTGGGCAGTCATCCGGAAAATCTTTTTAGTCAATGTCGTGCCTCTCCAGATTACGGGCGCTCGACAAGCGGTTGAGTGCATTCGCGAAGGCCGAAATGTCGCGATTCTAGTGCCACCAATTTCACACTGGCACTTGGATGCGCAGAAATGGACCATGGACTTGAAAGAAGTGGCGACCGGCCCAAAATGGGCAGAGTGTTTGGACCTCGATACGGTGCCATTGAACACCGTAATTGAAATTGTTCACTTCGAGTACAGTTCGAATGATGCTGAAATTGACAATCAGAAGTTCCTTCTGATGAACCGGCTCCTGCAAAGAGAGCACACCCAACTCGCGGTGGTGATGTCGGTGCCCGTATCGTCGGTGGACTATCGTCGCATGTTTCCGCTGCTCGAAGTGGTCGATCTCCGCGAAGAGCCTCTTTTCTGGCTGAAGCAGTACGAGTGCCCTGGAAGAGACCTTATTTGGAAAGAATGTGGCCCGATGCCGGCTCTGTGGCCCATAGGCGCGCAACTCGCCAAGGATATAAAAACGGAAGACAGCCACTCGGAAGAGACCGTAGCCTCGGAAATCCTGGAGCGTGCCGACGCGTATTACCGCCTGGTCTGGAAAGAATGTTCAAGCGACCAGAAATTTGTGCTGGCGCAACTTGCTGAGGATGGGCTGCTCAATCCGACCAACCTAAGGGCCATTCGGCAGCTGGTGCGCAGAGGTTTTATTACGGCCGACCCGCAGTTCCGAATAATGAACGAAAGCTTTCGGCGCTTCCTCCGGTCCCACACTTCGGCGGATTTGGAGCGGCAGTGGCTAGACGACTCTCGGCGTAGTGGTTGGGGAAAGGTGCACGGCGCCTTCTTCACGACAATGCTTCTGGTAGGGGCCTTTTTGCTTACCACTCAAAACGAACTGTGGCAATCGTCCGCAGCGTATGTGACTACCGCTTTGGGCGCACTTGGCACACTCAGCAAATTGTGGAATACTTATCGCGGCGGGGCAGTTGGAGCTACGGAGAAGGCTGAGTAAGCGCTGCAGAACCCTCTTTGACAGTCCCGCCGAAGAGCTTGTCACACGAGAGATAGCGAAACGCCTCCAGCGCAGCCCGCTGGGGACGGCGCTCGAACGTGCATTTCGAACGATCAAGGACACCGTGCTTGCACAGGCCTCCCAGAAGATGGACGCTACCGTGCGTCGGCATGGTCGCATTGTTGACGGAGACACACGACTTTTGTCGGGGTGCGCCGGCATAAACCGGCATGTTGTAGGGGATGAAAGAGCCCTACAAGAAAGGAGAAAGCGACTCCATCTTGGCCCTGAGTCTTGCGGGCGATGCCGTGAGGTTTCGCTCGAAGCGTAGATAGGGGTATCGGTGGGCCGGGCTATTGAGCTTCGAAAAAAGTTTAACAGGGCGCTGACTCCGTCCCGACCTGGGGAAAGCAACACGGCGGACTGCGATAAATCGCGAGTGGCCCGTCGGCCCTGCGTAGTCAAAGAACCTCCGGTTCGGACTGGAGCCATATCCTTTCGCTAGCCAGACTCGTTTCTTCACCGTCCGGTGATCCTGTTCGATTGCGTTATTCAAGTATTTGCATTGGCGCATGTCACGATCGTGCTTCCTTTACTTGCTGTCACGGTACTGGGCTCCTTGGTTGGTGAGTTCGTATGAGACCTTCACTCCCTCGCGGCAGCGCCGCAGGAGCCCGAGGTCAACCATGCGCGAGACCGCGCCGCTGCGTTGTGATGCCAGGAAACTCTTGCTCAGGGTTTCCTGTCGGTCGGTCGCGACGTACTGCATGAGCTGTGCGTCCATCTGGTCCGGCGAGACCGCGCCGTACCTGATGCCGTCGATGATGGTCTGGTACGCGAAATCCTTAGCAGGCACCGCGCTGCGGATGTGACCGAGCAAGAGCTTCGCTTCCTCGGCCGAGAACTTCTTCGGTGTGCCGGGCGGGAACCCGTCGATGACCGGGTTCTGGAGGATCGCGAGCTGCCAGCCGATGCTGGTGAGGACGAGTCGGACGTCTGTGGTCTTGACGAAGTTGATGAGCTTGAGGTCGACCAGGAGCCCGCTGACCTGGCCGAACTTGTTGATGCTCGCCACGAACTGGTTCGCGTACCGCGTCAATGATTTTTCCTCCTCGCCGCTGGGGAACGCGACCGCGAGTGCCGTGTCCCGGTCCGTGCTGTGCTCGCTGTCGTACTCGCGTAGGAGCCGTCCGAACGTTCGTGCGTCCTCAGCGATCAGCTGCACGGCGCTGTCGAGGACGACGCCGCGCGGCTCTTTCACGAGCAGGTGCGCGAGAGCGCGGCAGCTCACCTTGGCAGGGAGCAGCTTATTGTACTGGCCGAACACCCAGCGGTCCAGGGGGACGGTGTCGCCGGGAGCCCTCGGGGAACGATGCGGGAGTAGCGGATGGTTTCGTGAGCCCGTTGCGCACGAGCCGCTCCGGTATACCTGTCGCTGCAGGCGCGACGACCACTGCCGCCGCTGACGTCGCGTTGGCTTGCGCGCGCCCGGGTTTCCGCTCTGGTACAGCTACTGGTGCAGGTGGCGCTGGCGTCGCGACGACCGGCGGCGTGATGACGGGTTCGTTCGCTCGTGCCGCCGCTGCCGGGAGTGCTGCCGCTTCTTGGTTGTCGCCAATCACGATTGCGCCGGTGAGCGCGACCTCTCCCTGGAGGATCGAAGCCACTTCCTCTTGGGGTCCGCTCACATTTCAGACATGGAGAACCTGCGTTTCACACTTTTCCTTCTGTTTCTAAAGTTGCAGCGCCGGCGCGAATCAAGCCAAGATCTTTTGGGACGCGCCCGCGCGCTCGGCGGCGCGATTCGCGGGCAAATTGGTACGTCCTGCGATGGGGCTCTTTAAAGATGCCCGGGACCCCGCTCTGGACGGGGCGGTCAACAAGCGCCTCCTGTCAACTGGAGAAACCAGAGAGTTCGTAACCAAAAACGTCGGGTTCGACCTCAACCCTGGGGGTTGACTGCGCGCCCCCGCGAAGCCTCTCTTCCAACCGGAGAGAACGCGCGACGTACAAGAACCTGGGGAATGTGGCGGATACGCGCGAGAGCGGCGACGGGCGCTACTGTCAACAGAACAGGCCATAGGAGTTGGGGCAGAACAGTAGTGGCTCCCCAAAAAGCATGGTTTCCAACCACCTCTCCGCTTGTAAGTGATTAATTATAAAGTGGCGCGGTTTCCATAGCAGCTTCTCCGGTTGCGGCAATTGCGGAGTGATTTCGAAGGCGCGAAATCCCGGCTCGTTGGTCAAGGCGCAAAGTCACCGGATGTGGTCAACTTGCGCAGGCTGTGAAACATGGCTCCTTACATCCCCGTGCACGCGACGTTTCTCCCAACCGATGATGGCGGCTGGCTTTAGCGG
>JBBSEX010000048.1:0-21144 GCA_038239345.1 Bryobacterales bacterium | reverse complement strand
TTACCTGGCGCACTCTTATGGTCGCCCGGTAATTGGCAACCGCAGCGATGTGGAGCGGGTCCCGATTACTAATCTCCAGGCTTTTTACCGGAAATTCTACCAGCCGGATAACGCCGTGCTAACGGTGGCGGGCAAGGTTGAGGAGGCCAAGGTCATCGCCATGGTGAGCGAGTACTTCGGCAGGATTCCCCGCCCTGCGCGTGTCCTTGAAGCCACCCACACCATCGAACCCGAGCAGGATGGCGAGCGCATGACCGTAGTGCGCCGCGTGGGCGATGTCCAAGGGATCTTCGCGATGTACCACACGCCCGATGGGGCGCATCCGGATCAGGCGGCGCTCGACGTTCTGGCCCACGTCATGGGAGAGCCGTCGTCCGGCCGGCTCTACAAGTCGATGGTCGATAACAAAAAGGCGTCGCAGGTGTTCGGCAACGCTATGCAGTTGAACGAGCCGGGCCTGATCATGTTTGGCGCGCTCCTGAATAAGACCGATTCGGTGGACGAGGCGCGCAAGGTCATGCTCGACACGATCGACGGCGTTGTTAAGGAGCCGCCGAGCAAGGAAGAGGTGGAGCGCGCGCGCACGCGGATTCTGAAGCAAATCGACCAGCGCCTGCGCGACGCCGACCGCGTGGGGCTCTTCCTGAGCGAGTTTCTCGCCCAGGGCGACTGGCGCCTGATGTTCCACGAACGCGACCTGTTGAAGAAAGTCACGCCAACGGACGTGCAGCGCGTGGCAGCAGCTTACCTGAAGTTGTCGAACCGGACCTTGGGTGAGTTTATACCGGACCCGAAACCGGACCGCGCGGCGATCCCGGAGAAGACCGACATCGCTGCCCTGCTCAAGGACTACAAGGGCGACGCGGCGATCATGCAGGGTGAGGCTTTCGATCCTTCACCCAGGAATATCGAATCGCGGCTCCAACGCTTCGCGCTGCCGTCCGGCATGAAAGTTACGCTGCTTCCGAAGAAGACGCGCGGCGCCAGCGTGCAAGCCGTGGTCCGGTTGCATTTTGGCGATGTCGAAAGCCTCAAGAATCAGGACATCCCCGCGGCTCTCGCCGGCCAATTGCTGATGCGTGGTACTGGTTCTAAGAACCGCCAGCAGATCCAGGATGAGATGGACCGCCTGAAGGCGCAGATTAGTATCGGCGGGAGCGCGACCGGCGCTAACGCGAGCGTCGAGACAACTCGAGATAACCTGGCCGGGGCCTTGCGGCTGGTGGCGGAAATTCTTAAGGATCCGGCGTTTCCCGAGAGCGAGTTCGAACAGGTGCGCAAGAATCAGATGACGGGATTGGACTTCGCAAAGACAGAGCCTCAGGCCATCGGCAGCATCCGGCTCCAGCAGGTCTTGTACCCTTTCCCGAAAGGCGACGTTCGGGCAACCCTGTCGATCGACGACCAACTCGCGGAGTTGAAGTCCGCAAAAGTGGAGACCGCGAAAGCGTTCCACAAGCGCTTCTATGGAGCCTCCCACGCCGAGTTGGCTGTAGTGGGCGACTTTGATGCAGCCGAGATCAAAAAGACGGTGTCGAAGTTGTTCGGCGCTTGGAGGAATCCTGCACCGTACGAGAGGATCAAGACCGGCTATCAAAAGACCGGACTGTTGAACGAGACCATTGAAACTCCCGACAAGGCCAACGCGGTGTTTCTGGCGGCTTCGAGGCTGAACTTGAGCAGCAACGATCCGGACTACGCTCCGGTGGTCTTCGGCAACTACATGCTGGGTGGCGGCTTCCTTAACTCGCGGCTGGCGACACGCATCCGCGTCAAGGATGGGTTGAGCTACGGCGTAGGCTCGAATGTAAACCTGAAGACCGACGAGAAGGACGGAACGTTCCGGGTGAACGCGATCGCCGCGCCACAGAACGTCGCCAAGGTGGAGTCGGCATTCAAGGAAGAACTGGAGCGAGCTTTGAAGGACGGGTTTACGCAAAAGGAAATCGATGCCGACCGGGCCGGTTGGCTGCAGGCGCAACAGGTGACTCGCGCCCAGGACTCTTCCCTCGCCGGATTGCTCGCGGTGCGCGACTACGATGGGCGTACAATGGCTTTCGACGAGGCACTGGAGAAGAGAGTCTCGTCGCTGACGCCCGAAGAAATTACGGCGGCCATGCGCCGCGTGATCGATCCGGCGCAGATCACGATCATTAAGGCCGGGGATTTCAAGAAGGCTGCGGCACAGGCGAAGTAGAATCGAATGGACGTTGACCGTTGGGGAATCAGACCTCCGACGATTGGAGGCACGCGCCTGATCTGACGAGGCCAGACGCGGGTTGTGGCGTTTCTCACCACTGTTGGGGACCAATGCGGGTAGAGGTAAGGATGCTGGCAAAAACGTCACAGACTTCTTAATGTTCAGCCGGGCATCCGCCCGACCCTTCACAATCTGTTAGTTTTGTGAACAGCCAAAACCGCAGGAGCGGCTGCCTTATTCTCAACTAGTTCGCAGCGGGTCCGCGCAGAGGGTTTTGTGAACACCGAAAGGCGTCGCCCACTTTTCCGATTACGGCGTTTCACGCGAGTAATGTGCGGTCACCACCTTTCTAAAATGCCTGGGATTTCGCCGGAACGACTTTCGACGCCCGTGTCAGTGCGAAATATCTCTGCGCGAATAGAGCAGGTACGCCAGCGCGAACGCTGCAGCTGCGATTCCACCAAGTATGTACAGGCTCTTGGCCGACAAAGCCGAGCCCATCACTAATTCAAAAGCCGTGTAATACCGAAAGGGCGAAAGCCATGCGACCGATTCCGCCGGTTTCCACGCCCGGCCGACGTAGTCGGTGAGGTAGGCCGTCAATGCCAGCAACCCCGCAATGGCTCCAGCGGAACCCCTCCGGCGGCAGGCGCAGCCGATCGCCATCGCAATTGCCGCCCAGCAGAGCATCAGGAATCCCAGATTAATCGCCAGCGAACCAACGAGCCCAACCGACGGCCAGGCAGCATCTTTGGCGGCAAAATTACTCAGACCAATCCAGGTGCCGAGGGCCATCATGGCGAGCAGATAGACGGTAGAGATCAGCGCCACCAAGATGGACCGAGTTACGATCCAGTGCCTGCCCACGGGCCGAGCCAGCACAAGATCAATGAATCCGGTCTCAATCTCCATAACCGGAATCGTCGCAAGGGTCACCGAGACCGAAACCAGCGCTCCCATCACAACAGGATGGAAATATCCCAGGCACACGATCCCTTTGAATGTCAGAAACGTCACAAATGAGGGTCCCAATACGTCCCGCGCGAACGAAGGGACCAGGTCGCCCATTTTCGCGAACGAATTGGAAGCTTGAATCGAATTGGCCTGGAGAATAAGGACAACCTGAAACCCCGCCAGCAACACGCCGGCCGCCAAGAGAAATTTACGTACCCGGTGAAGCAACTGAACGATCAGCGCGAAGAGCATGGTCATTCAGCGCCATCGCGGTAGTACTTGACCAGCACATCTTCGAGTCTCGCTTCTTCAACCGCGAGGTCGGCCACGGGAAATGCCGCGAGAAACGAAGGCAGCGAGCCGAGCTGCCCCGTCACACGAAGAATCCATCTGCGAGGTTTCGTGTCTATCATCTCGTAACCCTGCGGCAAGGAAGCCGGAACGGCAACATCCTGCTGGAATGCGACGCGCACGCGCCTGGATGCGAGCTTCCGCGCGTCTTGGACGGAGGAGAGCAATACGACCTCGCCTTTGCGCAACATGGCGATGCGGTCGCAAACCCGCTCTACTTCGGGCAGCACATGCGACGACATGAAAACGGTACGGCCGCGATTGCGCGCATCGGCCAGCAATTCATAGAAAGATTCCTGCATGAGGGGATCGAGACCTTCAGTGGGTTCGTCCAGAATCAACAGGAGCGGGTCGGCTTGAAACGCCTGGATCAAGCCGAGCTTTCGTTTCATGCCAGTGCTGTACTCTCGCAGCTTTCTCGAGAGATCGCGATCGCTTAACTCGAAGCGCTCGGTCAGGTTGTTTCGATGCTCTCTAGAAACGGTCCCACCTCCGATTCGCTCCAGGAACACCAGCAAGTCGTGTCCTGTCAAATCGGAATAGATTCCCATTTCGCCTGGCAAGTATCCAACCGCGGACCGGGCTTTCAAGCTGTCTGACTGGCAATCATGCCCGAAGATGGCGGCATTGCCCGAGGTGGGGCGCAGCAGATCGAGCAAGATTCTGATGGTGGTAGTCTTGCCGGCGCCGTTCGGCCCGAGGAATCCAAAGACCTCACCACGCGGAACCTCCAGGTCAAGATTATCTACAGCGATGAGTCTGCCGTAACGTTTGGTCAATCCACTAATTGAAATCGCAGCGGAGCCGCAGAGCACAACAGGATTCTAACCCAAACTGTAAGTAATTCCGAAACAGCGAGTGAGAACCCTGGCGTTCGCTTTGGAGAACTGATAACTCTCTCGATCTGTCTCGGTTTACGACACCGGTTTACCACACAGCAACTATTGCCACCGGTCACTAAAGACGTATGGTGGGCATGTCGGATTAATGGCCGCAAACGGCGCTACCGGTGATTACTCGCGTGATGTCCGCTTCGCGATAGCGATACCCGTGCGGCGATGCCGTGACGTGAGCGGCGTTTATCGGGAGTAATCGTGCGAATTTCCCAGATGGAGATTCCGGCGCGCGCGGTTCACTTCTACGGACAGGGCGCTATACGACCGAGTGCTGGATGAGCGGTGACAAGCCGACTTGTCGTTACCAAGGAGAACGCCTCTAGGGGAGCACCGGCGATAGGAAAAATCGTCCATCCGAGGTTTAGATTACGATGGTGTTCTATACTCGCCGCTTTTGGTTCCCGTATGGCGTGTGAGTGGGGCAAAGCAAAGTCAATGGTCAATCGAGGTTCGGAGTGGCGGAGGTGGGAACCTCACATCCACACACCTGGAACGGTTCTAAATAATCAATTTGGGAACGGTGCCGCCTGGGACCCGTACCTCACCGCGCTTGAAACCAGCACACCCAGAATCCGGGCAATTGCCGTAACCGACTACTACGTAACCGATACGTATGAAGAGGTGCTCCAGCACCGCGCGACCGGCCGCCTTCCAGACGTTGACCTCTTATTTCCAAACGTCGAAATAAGACTGGACGTGGCCGCCAGATCGGGGTTCGTGAATCTTCACCTTCTCGTTAGCCCGGAAGACCCGAATCACCTTGTTGAGCTCCGACGCATTCTTACACGTCTCCAATTCAACGCGTACGCAGATCGCTTCGACTGCACCCGCGGTGATTTAATTCGACTGGGCAGACGCGCTGGTCCCGCAATCATCGACGATCGTGCCGCGCTCGCGCACGGCGCAACACAGTTCAAGGTCAGTTTTTCCCAGCTTCGGGAGGTCTTCGGCGAAAACGAATGGGCAAAAAGGAACATACTAATCGCCGTTGCCGGCGCCGCAGATGATGGGACCTCAGGCCTTCGCCAGTCGGCCGACGCGACATTGAGGCAGGAGATCGAAACATTTTCGCACATCATCTTCTCTAGCAGCGCAGCCCAACGCGAATTCTGGCTTGGACAACGCTCTGTAACCGTGGATGATCTGAGGGCCCGATATAACGGTTGCAAGCCGTGCCTGCATGGCAGTGATGCGCACGACCAAGAGAGTGCAGGAAAGCCGACAGACGACCGTTTCTCGTGGATCAAAGGCGCACTTACGTTCGACGCACTTCGTCAGGCCTGTATCGATCCGGACGGTCGCGCGTATGTGGGACCTGAACCGCCGCGCACGGCCATGCCTTCGCAGGTTATTGCGGAGGTCCAGATCAAGAATGCACCCTGGGCAGCCACGCCGAACATCCCTCTCAACTCCGGGCTCGTCGCGGTTATCGGCGCTCGTGGATCGGGAAAAACCGCTCTGGCGGATGTGATCGCTGCCGGCTGCGATGCGATCAGCTCAGCGAGTTGGAACGCTGACGAGGACATCAGTCCCTCTTTCCTGGTGCGGGCGCGGCATCTTGTCGGTAATGCTGAGGTCAACCTGGTCTGGGGCGGTGGCAACACAACCACAAGAAACTTGGACGGTCACGACCCTCTCGGGGCATCGACGTATCCTCGTGCGCGATATCTCTCCCAACAGTTTGTGGAAGAGTTGTGCTCATCGAAGGGCGCTTCAGAAGGGTTGCTCCAGGAGATCGAGCGTGTGATCTTCGAGGCACACGGCGAAGATCAGCGTGAAGGAGCGACGACTTTCGCGGAGCTTCTTCAGGCTCGAACAACTCGTTTTCAAGCGGGACGTGCCCGTGAAGCGGAGGCCATCGCGTCGATATCTCAGCGGATCGCTGAAGAGTTGGAAAAAGAGAGTCTTATCGACACGTTGACGAGTCAGGTCACGCAGAAGCGAACCCTGATTGCTGGATATACCAATGATCTCTCCAAGCTGGTCGTTAAAGGTACAGAGGCACACGCGGCCCGTCATGCAGAACTGAGCCAGGTGGCACAGACGCTCAGCGCAAAGGTACAGCAGTTCGCCAATCAACGTCGTACCTTCGTAACGATGCAGGATGAGGTCAAGAGCACGCGTGCGACGAAGGCGCCGGAGATGCTGCGGCAGACCCAGGCGCGATATCCCGGCAGCGGACTGAACGCTGCACAATGGGATGATTTCCTACTCATCTACAAGGGCGACATCGACAAAGCGCTATTGTCATACATCGCGTGGGCCGACAAGGAGATCACTAAGCTCAATGGTGATCCTCCACCACTCGGCGATCCAAGCGTTCCGCTGATCCCGCATGGAACTGATCTATCGACGTTAACGATTTCCGTCATCAAGGCCGAAATGATGCGTCTTGAGCAATTCATTAGTGCGGATACCCTAAATCGGAATCAATATACTGCACTCTCCGCGCGCATCGCTCAGGAGAATGTCGCGCTCATAGTTCTGGAAGCTCGCCAGAACGATGCGCTCGGTGCGGCAGCAAGACGAAGGCTGCTGCAGGCGGAGCGCGAAGCCGCGTATGGACGCTTGTTTGACGCGATCCTCTCGGAGCAGAGTGTACTAGAGGCCCTCTATGCTCCGCTGATGGCAAGACTTGCGGGTTCTTCGGGGACGCTGCAAAAACTGAGCTTTTCCGTTTCCCGCGTTGTCGATGCAGACAGCTGGGGCCAATTAGCTGAAGACGAACTCATCGATTGTCGTAAGAGTGGACCTTTCAACGGACGGGGTTCGCTGATTGCCCTCGCAAACATGGAACTGAAGCCAGCATGGGCGAGTGGCAACGCTGCTCAGATTCAGGTGTCGATGGCAAGCTTCATTGCAAAATATTGGAAAGACATGGTGAAGCACGCACCGTTCGCACCGACCCAGAAGCAGGAGTTCGGTGCATGGCTCAAACGATTCGCTCAATGGCTGTTCAGCACTGAGCATATCCGAGTCCGCTATGAGATCGCGTACGACGGGGTAGACATTCGCAAGCTATCGCCTGGTACGCGCGGTGTAGTCCTGTTGCTTTTGTATCTGGCACTCGATGATGCCGATGATCGGCCGCTGATTATCGACCGGCCGGAAGAAAATCTCGATCCGAAATCAGTATTCGACGAACTCGTCTCCCTGTTCATGATGGCCAAGATCAAACGACAGGTGATTATCGTCACTCACAACGCAAATCTGGTAGTCAACACGGACGCCGATCAAATCATCATTGCCAATGCAGGCCCGCACTTGGCCGGAGGTTTGCCTCCAATCACGTACATGGCAGGTGGACTGGATGAGGCCCATATCCGTGAGGCGGTATGCAATATCCTCGAGGGCGGCGAATCGGCGTTTCGGGAACGTGCGCGGCGCCTGCGTGTACGGATTGATCGCTAAGGACGGCGCATCGCTAGATCCAAATTGCATCAAGGGTCACTTGTGACCGTCATCTACGCTCTTTCCTTACGCAACGCACAACTAGCTTAGTAACGCCGAATCGCTTATCGCCGCTGACGTTCACTTGGACGGGTTGACAAAATAAACCGGCCAATCTGTTTTTTCCTAAGTCTTCAGCGTAAGCGATTCAAAATCAAACAGATTGGCCGGCTTATTCCGACTTATCTGGTCCAATCTGTGCACGTGCCCTTAATTTAAGATTCTCCCGTGAGTCCGTGTCCATGCAATTAACCGGACTGGCCTCAAGGCTTCTTTGATGTGGACGGCGTTTCACGGGAGTAATCCTCCATCGGCACGGAATGTTGCCGAATTCATCACAGCAATCTCCGAGTGGCGCGTCATCCGCTCGATGCTTCCCCGAGAATCGGATCTTCAGCCCGTGCGAGAATTCACTCGATTCGCGCTCCGTTTAGCTACCCTATCCGGCGATTTTTTTTGCGATTTGAAAGAGTCAACTGGCAATGACGTCCAGATGAAGCTACAAGTCGACAGGTTGTCACAATTCGGGATGGCTACGGGTTGATGAGGTGGTGTTCGGCCCAACGTGCAGGCCAATTGTCGGATGCAACGTATCTTGGGTCTGCTGGGCCGAGCATGACGTGGTATTCCGGCGCGCCGAACTGCGCGAAGAGTCTGATGAAAGCATGGATGCCTGCTCCGGGCTCGCTGCACATCACCCTGATTTCGTGCAGTCCGCCGTTCGTCCCGTTGATGGGTTCGTTCCACCACGAGCCCACCCATTGACTAAGACAGTGATCCGTACCGAGGATGACGTTTCGGATGGGAGCGTTCGTAAAGGCCCCCAGACCCACACTCGCGACTGCTGCACAAAAACCTATCTTTGCCAGCATGCGCGCGAACTCTTCGGCGGAAAAGTTGACGTGCATGCCGAAGAAGTCGATGCCCGGATATTCTTTACTCGCCTCCGCAAACGTGGGACCGCACAAGTGCATCATATCCAGATTTGCAAAAACACCACGCACCGGCCTCCCGCTCCAGAGGCTCGCTGGCGGGGGAAACAAGGGCGTCGGAAGATACGTAGGAAATCGATTGCGTGGCACCTGGACTGTTTCCCGGACGCCGTCGCGCACGGCCACCGCAGGGAGGGTCGTCGAGCGTCGCTTGTCGCGGCGACGGCTCTGCATCGCGAGCGCATTGCGGACGTCCGGCCACAAACACCGCATCGCATCACGCTCAAAACGCGAGGTAATCTTTGCGCACACGTCACAGCTCGCACGTTGGAGCGTCCACGGCCCATTCAAACCGAACGGGACGGCGTGTTCCGTCCCCAGCGGCGCATCGCGCTCCCCCCCAGTAGATGCACTCACCGATCTCGCGACCCTGCAGCGAGACGTAATTATCAACCACACCCTGCATGGACTCGATCGTATCCCAACAAGGATGTCATGAGCTGTTTCGGATTGCAGGCCGCCCATCGAAACAAACCCGCGCGGGACGTTCACGCTGATAAAATAAAGGTTTAACAAGAAATTCTGTTTGGCCGAGAATGTTTCATGAAGAAGTTGTTCACAGAGCGCCATGGCATGAACGAGCCTCGCGTCAAAGAGGAGCTCGATGTCGAGCTGACCAAGGGTCTCTTGACCGTTGTCAATGCCAAAATCGATGAGAACCTCTTCGGCCGATTCTTCTCGCTTGAATGCCCGGATAATTCGAGCAACAGCTACGGCTGCGATCTCGAAAAGCTGAAGGCAGGACTCGCAGCCTACAACGTAATATGGCCTCGCGACTGGCCCAACCGCAAGGATGAATGGCCAAGCGATCCCCAGTTGTTTGACCTGCTGGAGTTCCTTTACGAGCACGCTGGGCTACCCGACGAATCTTCCTATCATTCGTTTTTCCAGCACGACCACTTCTCCTACGATCAAGAGAAGGGCCGGGAAAAATTCGAGACGGATATCAATCGGTTCTTTGAGCGTAACGGTCTCGCTTTTGAACTGAAGGACGGCGAAGTGACGCGGATGGCCCCGAGTGGACTGCAGGAAGCGCTCGCCGCCGCGGTTTTTGCCACCGGCAATATGGCCCTCGACAAACTTCTTGAAACAGCGCGAACGAAGTTTCTCAATCGTTCATTGGACGTTCGGAAAGAGGGACTAGAGAAGTTATGGGACGCCTGGGAGCGTCTAAAGACGGTCGAACCGGGCAGGGACAAGAAGGCGCAGGCCACGGCCATCTTGGACCGAGCGACCAAGGAGTCGAACTACCGGAAGCTCTTAGAAGATGAGGCCATGGCCCTCACGTCAATCGGTAACAACTTCATGATCCGACACACGGAGACGACCAAGACCGAGATCAAAGGCTCCGCTTGCGTGGATTACTTGTACCACCGCATGTTTGCCATGATTCGCCTTTTGCTGAAATCCAGCGACCGGGGCGGCTAGATGTCGTTTACCGTAGTTCCTCTCCATGACCTCGATTTGCCACTCGGCACAACGATTCCCTTCGGTAACGGCTTTGTCTTTCAGGGCGTTCCCGACTGGCTAAAGAAGGACACAGGATTCCTTGCCGACATTAACCGCCACGACCGGCAGGCTACTTTGGACGCGAAGCACGCGCTTGTCGCCGAATACGACGCTGAGGCGCTTGGATCGCCGGACCCTGAGTGGAAGGGAAAGAACCCGAAATCCATTCAGGAGTTGAAATTCCAATCGGCGATGCTAGCGAATTTTGCCCTTTGGCTCCGGCAACCGTCCCCCGTATCATTTACTGTCTGTTTTCACGCACTGTCGCGCCCTGTTCCCGGCCAGACTGAGAAGATCCCGGTCATTTTGCAGGTTCAGAGCCATACCCGGCTCTTCTGCCATCCGAACGATCTACCGAATCTCCTCCTGCCAAAGCATGTTGTTAAGGCGGGAGAACTTCACGGTGTGCTCTCCGCCGTCCCACGGAAGAATTCGGTATGGGAAGCTTTGCGCTCGACATGGGCCGCATTGACGAGCTTCCCGCCGGATCACAGGTATCCATTATTCTGGATGGCCCTGGAAGCCCTTTTTGGAGCGGATGACACTTCCGAGATTGGCTACAAACTGGCGCAGCGAATCGCATTTTTTCTCGCCGACAACCCTGCTGATGCGAGGGACCTTTTTCGGAAGGTTAAGACCTGCTACAAAATGAGGTCGATAATCATGCATGGCCGATGGAAGGACGATCCGAAAATAGAAGCCGTGATGGCCGACACCGAAGCAATCGTTCGCACGGTCTTCCGGCGTTTGCTGGAAAACCCGGAGATGCTGAGAACGTTTCTATCCAAGCATCGCAACGAGTTCCTAGAAGACTGGGTATTCTCGCGAAATACTGACCCACCCCCATATCCGCCTGTCCCCTAACGTCGCTCCCGTTAGGCGCGCACAGTTACCGATGCGGGAGGGATAGGTGGCGGGAGCCGTGATTCTTTTGTGATTCCATTCGCGGTGAAAACCCGGAAACTGGGTTAATTCTATTGATCTTGGTGAACGCCGTAGACGGTCAAAGTCCTTTGTTTACGTTCTGGTGCTTTTTCCCAAGCTGGACTTCGCTACTAAACCGCCGTCGCGCACGCCGGTCTGGCTCTGAGCGGGTAGTCGGCCACTCGTACAGAGCTCGGATCGGTACCGCGCCCTGCGCCTTATCATTGGCCAGATACGGCGTTCCGGGAATCACTCCCGTGAAGTCCTCGTCCGACGAATTAGCTCGCTGGTTCGATACCGATGTGATCATTCACCGCGTTGCGGATTTTCTGCTTGCAGCCAAGGTAACGCTCTGTGGTCTGCACCGCGACGTGCCCGAGGAGAAACTGGATCTGTTCGAGCTCACCCCCAGACATGTGACAGAGCCGGGCGCATGTGCGCCGGAGATCGTGCGGAGCAATCTTTTCGATGCCGACCGTTTTTGCGAAATTCTTGACCACCAGCAGAAACACCTTCTCGGAACTTTCGCAATGCCAACCCTGGAATCAGATCCGTTGGACGTGTCCACAATCAGTCTTTGAGGGGATCACAAACCTGGAGGCTCATGGCCCTCAAAGTACGGATCATAGCCTCCAAAAAGCTCGCATTCCAATCTGTCCGCTTCGAACAGAATGCTGTCCGGGATTCGTTTTCTTTCGACTTCAAGGAACTCTCGCAAGCCGTTCACCGCCCGAGCGACGCTTTTGTGGATCATCGGGTCGCGCACTGTCATTTTAATGTACCGCCGCGTCGTTTTGACAAAAGCTTCAAACTGGCGACTCGGATAACTTCGTTTGTTCGAAAGTCCGAGTTCAAAAGTCACGCGCAACTCGACAACCTCCTCCGCGACGCGGTCCTTCTCTGAATGCGGCATTGCTGTTCCTCCACCCGACGATGCGACGAAGGCACTCTCATTTCCGTTCGAGCGCAAAATATGCGGCGCGCCATGCAACCCCGCCGCCTCAGGTTTTGCAGTATCCCTCTTAAAATGCTACCTGATGCATCGATACATTGCCTGCGAACCGATGCTGTATGGATGCCAGCTTGTCAGGACTAATCTGCCGAAACGTCCCGGAACGCCCTTTGGGAACCGAGAGTTCCCGGCCCTATATACTAATAGGCACCGGATGATCTGGACTGGATGGAACAACGGACGCAGACACCCTACCGGAGCGGGGTACGGCTTCAAGATTGAGGCTGTAGACCGTGACCGTAACTTCAAGGCAGAGTGGCACAGCGTAACAGTTGAACTTCCCACGCACTCGGGAATCGTCACCGTCGAAGTGAACGTCGGCAAGCAATCCTTCTGGGCAGACTGCCGCGAGCTGATTAGCGAAGGCATCGGGCGTTGGATGCTGGATCAATGCTACGCACCTTGGCCGACAAACAGGCCGCCAAAATTCGAAGTGGAAGAATCCGGCCCGTGTTCGTTCCGAATAAAGGGACCTGTCGGCCTTCTTTGAGCCGGAACGCCTGCTGCCTTCCTCGAACGCCTAGACGTTTGGGGTCCGCAGGCCGGATTGCTGGTGAGAAGGGCTGTTATCGCCAGCTATCCGAATAGCCGCTACTCCGACCATCCGCGCGGACGCTTGATTCACACTCTGGATTTCACCGGCGCGCCGGATCGATGAAGCTTATCCGGCGGGATGCGATCTTCCGCAAGCCCCTTTTGCCCACCGATGCCAAACGCAGCATCGAACCTCCGGATCCCTTAGAAGTCACGAGGCTAAAGCCGACGATCAAGAAAGTCCCGAAGAGCGCCTTCAATCGACGCTGTGCTGTTCTTGTCCGACAGATGGACATAGATATTGCCGCCAAGGTCCGCCGGCATTTTCGCTCCTTCCTCACGGATTATCAGGACTCTGTCCTTGCCTTTTGAATTTGCAAAATAGCCAGCCTCGAACACGACGTTATCGCGGGGGGCGGCATGGCTGCCCTCACCTTCCAGAGGATCGTCCTTCGTAAAGAGGAAGATCCCGCACGTGCACAGTGTGGCGGCCCGCTCAATCTCTTCGAGTATTGTTCCTCCGCCGGTGAAATCCATCGCCCAATCCATCACCGTCAACTTCAACTTGTTGCTTACGAACAGGTGGATTGACTGGGCTGTACTTTTCGACTTACTGCAGTAGCCAAGAAACACATCGCGCCTTTCCGCCATCTGCTCGATCCACACGTTGAACCGATGCTGAAAAGACTGACCATCGAGCCACTTTGAGTCGGCAGTCTCCGGCATGAAAAGGATCGGGTTCCCACCGCCCGTCCAATGAATTCCGCGATCGACAATGCCACGCTCGGCAATAGTCAATATCGGCATCTTCAGCGAATTCGCAAGCGCACCTTCGTAGTGGTTATATTCTGTGGGCAAGCGAACCTCGCCGTCAGGCCCGGCAAATCGCCAACGCGGGAACCCAAGTATGAGAGCGCCGTGGCAGCGCCTCATGACTTCGCTCGCAGAAGAGAAATTCCAGGCCATTCCTGCAGCCATGCCCGAGAAGAAGAAATTCTGCGGCTCGTATCCGGTGGCTTCCACTCTTTTCAAAATGCTCTCTTTCAGCGCGAGTTGACGCTGATCGAGGTGATCGTCAACGGGCACGCTTACGAATACACGACGTCTGAAACTCATCAGGACTCCTGGAACCGTGAGCAGTAGCGTTCAGAACAGTAGCGTTCAGAATTAGAATATAGCAGCCGGTTATCCGGCAGAGTCCGGCTACTGGTCGGTGAGGGGATGTGGGTCGCAGCCCTCCCACTAAAGGCAACACGAACCGAATTGGGATGCTGTTGATAAATTCCCGTCGCGCCAAGATCGGTTCGTGAATGCGAAGGGCTGTTATCGCCAGCGAATCGCCGAGCGGAGCAATTAACAGATTCGCCTTTTTTTTGCGACTATAGTGCCTTCAGTTCCTCCGGATGCGTTAGTCATAACTGTACCCTCCATCTCATTCGGCCGGTCTGTTGGCTTGAGGGTCCACTTAAAAGTCCACGGCTCGCTTGTGTAAGGCCCTTGCAAATCTGGCCAAGCCTGGCCTTTGGTGGGGATTGCGTGCATACCTTGAAGGTGACTCATAAATTGGACGCTTCCGTCTGCTTGGCAGTCGACATTCCGAACCTCATGAGTCATTTGCAGATCGCCGGAATAACGTCCACTGGCCTGACTCTCACCTTCCGACGGGAGGTTTAATAGATACGAGACAGCACCGTAGGCCCACCCATAGCCCGCCTCTCCTTCGGAAGAGATGAACAGATCGAGAGAGCCGTTCACCAGGGCGTAACTCTGTGGGTTTAGCAATACAGAACGCCATTTGCTAAGACGCAACTCGAAATTCCATTGACCTGTGTAGCCGTGAAAGACGGCCGTTCGTGGTATTGACTCTGCGGTTGGCAATAGGTGAGATGCCCAACGCTTGAGCTTGACATGCGGTTCGTCTGGTGGGTCCGTGTTTGATCGCTTATGATCGCTGTCAGCATCGCAACTCATGTCAATGACCGTCATACCGGCAAGATCCGACGGAAGTTCAACCTTATCGAATACACACAGCGCTACATTGCGCCGCCCAAGTCTTCCCGCGACTAGCCCAAACTCTAGCAGGACATTTCCACGCGGCATATAAATCGGTTTATTGCGGGCTGCTGTTCTGGGATGCTTTCCGACTGGAGGCGCGTTTGGCGCGAGAGGGATCGGCCCTGGATCTGGATGTGTTGGCCGGATTGCCGGCTGCGCCGCCTGGGACCCCTCTTCGTTAGGCGCAATGGTGCCGGTGTGACTGACGGATACCTCAGGGGGAATGTGATGAACAACATCATCCTTTCTAAGGACGAATACCGCCGCGCAGCATTGCGCCAACATCTCTTCGAGAGCTTCAAATGTCAGTGACCCTACATCGAAAAAGAGGCTCCAGATTTGTGGGTCAAGAGTAGCGTCGCATCCTTTTAGAACTGCGCAGGTAAGCACTGCCTCGGCATGCCCCTCGTGCGAGGATCCAACGAAAATGGTTCGCTTCAGGTTCATTGATGTAGTCTACATCATTGACTGTGAACAGGCGGAGATTTCCCGACAATACTCCTTCTGTACATAAGAAACATGAAGGGCACTTGGGAGTTAGTGCACATAGCGAGCGCAATATTTGGCTTGACCGGCGGCACCGACTACTGTCGGGAAATCCCCTTCGCGCTCAGATTGATTTCTGCCGCGAAGGGGATTTTGCACCAGCAATACAGTGCATGGTCTCATCCTTTACTCTGTACTCGCTCCCAATTCTTGGAGATGTGAGCGCTCGTCCACGGTGAACCGTATTTGCACACCCAATTTACAGACATATTCATCGAGGGTACATGTTTTCCAGTAAAGTCCGATAAAATGTGGACCTATGGCCTCTGACGTTTCGCTCATCTCCTTTAGCCTGCCCGGAAGAGAAGCCAGTCCCCCCACAGCTACCCCGCATCCGGATATTGCTCAATTCTTAAGAATTAATCAGAAGATAGCTGTCTGTGTCGGAGTGTCCCAGCGCGGTGCACCCCTGGAAACTACTCGGTTCGACGCGAATTCCGACGATATCGTCGAACTCCAATACGAAGGTGGACTTTGCCAATGGGTGCGCGCCGATCAGCTACGCGACGATCTCCGCGAACGCAACGCGGCGCTCGCGCGCGGCGGGGAGGAAAGTCAGCTGGTGGTCATCCCTCCCGACATCGGCGCCCCCGCAAGTCGCGGCTTCGGAGATCTGCTTCTCAAGGGCCTCAAGGTCTTCGGCGTGGATCCGGTGGGCGCAGTAGCCGACAGCGCCGTCCGCACCGTCATCTCCAAATTCGAAGACTCCCTCGATCCCGGGCCGGGTTTGTACTTCCTTTCGGACCCCAGGACCGTCGACAGGAAAGTGCGCGATACAAAGGACCTCGACAACCGTGCGCCCTACCTGCTTTTCGTCCACGGAACGGCATCCAGCATTGCCGGCAGTTTTGGCGGACTCGCTCCATCTCCCGGCGACCACGACGCACCGATTCCGCCAGACGACTGGGAAGCTCTCAAAAAACGCTACCCCGGCCGCATCCTCGGCCTGCAGCACAAGACGTTCAGCGTTAGTCCCGTAAGTAACGCGCTGGATGCGGTCCGCTTGTTGCCCGATGGGGCTCAACTGCACCTGGTCTCGCATTCACGAGGAGGCTTGGTCGGCGAGCTCCTCTGCCTGCATGATCTGCCTGCGGAGTACATTGCCGGTTTTGCAAAAGTTCCCGACGATGTCCCCGATATGATACGGGCCGAAGTGCAGGAGGTTCGAAGGGAGGAAGCAAGTCGAATCACCGAGCTCTCTGCCGAACTCGGACGGAAGCGTTTCTCCGTGCAGCGGTTCGTTCGCGTAGCCTGTCCCGCCAGGGGGACCGTACTGGTTTCAAGACGACTGGATCTCTACCTTTCAGTATTGCTCAACGTCATCGGGCTGGTTCCCGCGTTGAATGAGGGTCCGCTGTATTCTCTGTTGAAGGCAGTTACTCTGGAAACGGTCCGCAGACGCACGGACCCACGCCAGATGCCCGGCATCGAAGCCATGATGCCTGAATCCGCTCTGATCGGTCTGCTCAATCAAAAGGATCTGACGTCGGCAGCCGATCTCGCTGTTATCTCCGGCGATCTCGCGGCGGAAGGCCTTTGGCAACGGCTGAGGACGTTAGCCGTGGATCTTTTTTATTTGCAGCCGAATGATCTGGTCGTCAATACCAGCGCAATGTACGGAGGCATGGAGCGCCGCAGCACTGCCAGTTATTTCTTCAACAAGGGCCCAGCTGTCAATCATTTTCACTACTTTCGGAACACCGGCACGCGCACATTGTTACGACAGTGGCTGGAGGCGAGGAAGGGCGAGCCAGTGGATGGATTCAGACTGTTCCAGTCCGGTCAAACCGAGTTTGTTGCCGACACGCGCCGCGCCGGCGAGGATCTGCCACAGGCAGTCGTCTTCGTCGTACCCGATTTCATGGGATCGCAGTTACAAGACGACAAAGGAATCATTTGGCCAGCGGGGCTGGCGAAACGCGGGATCGATCGGCTTGCGAGCGCCGATGAATCGGTGAAACCAGGCAATCTGATTGTCGAACTTTACGCGCCCCTCATTGACCGCCTGACGAAGCAGTATCGTGTAGTACCGGTGCCCTATGACTGGCGGAAGGGCATTGATGAAATTGCGGCTGCGCTCCGTAGGAAGGTACAGTCGTGCCTCGACGACAAGGATCTGGAGAAGCAGCCATTCCATTTCGTTGCTTTCGGAGCTGGCGCGCTCGGTCTGCTGCGGCTTGCATCGGATGCCGAATTGTGGAAGCACGTCGCCGGGCGCAATGGCCGCACCGTGTTACTGGGCGCGCCGCTGCGCGGCTCTGCCGCAATCGGCTATCTTCGGAATAGCGAAAGTCGGCTGGCGCGGCTGATCCAGATGGCGGACCACCTCTCGAACGGGTCCGCCGCGCAATTTCTCGCTGGTTTAAAAACGATCCAAGACCTCAGTCCCGAATCGTCGCCATATCCGGATCTCGCCGATCCGGCCAAACTGAAGAACGTTTTCGCCATCGTCGGAACAGCCGAACACACGTTGTTCACCATTCGCGAGGACGGCGTCTTGCTCTACACCTTGGCTGGCGACGGCCTGGTAACCTCGCAATCCAGCCGAGTGGAAGGCGTTCCCACTTGGCAGGTGAATGCGCCGCACGGCATGCTCGGACGCCATACTCTTCTGAGCGAATCGCTGATGGACTTGATCGGCCATGGTTCGGCGCCCAAGCTACCGCGCGCTTCCGCCGCGTCGCCTCTTTCTGATGCCGCGCCCGTCCGCATGTTGGAACTTCTTTTTTTTCCCACCGACGACGATCTGTTCGAGGCGGCGTTAGGCGGCAAACCTCCTTCTCAGTTCGATGTGCCGGAAACGCCTATAAAGATTTCGGTCGGGCACGGACATCTGCGGCAAGCGCAGTTTCCCGTCATGGTCGGTCATTACGAGCAAGACATGATCGTCAGTGCGGAAAAAGAACTCGACAAAGCGCTCGGCGGACGTCTGAGTCAGCGTTTCAACATGGGACTTTATCCCGGACCGGTGGGCACGGTCGAAATCATCCAGGACCGCGAAGCCAGCCCCCCGGGTGCTCTCGTCATCGGCTTGGGCGAAGTGGGAGAACTCACGCCTGCGAAGCTGCGCCGCGGAGTGCACAACGCGATCCTGCGCTACGCTCTGTTGCTCGCCGAGGAGGCGCGCGCCGAAGCCAGCGGTCCGCAGGCGGCCAACTTTACGGCCGTGCTCATGGGCACCTACGGGCAAGGCAGCGTTCGAGACGCGATCTCCGCGCTGGTCCTTGCTGCTCTCGACGCCAACCGGCAGCTGGCCGAAAACAAGCTCCAGGACAGGGTACGGGTGCAGGAGATCGAAATCATAGAAATCTACCAGGACGTGGCCGCCGAAGCTGCGCATGAACTGCTTATCCTGGCCGAATATTTGAACGCCGACTCACCTTCCGGCTCGGTCGTCGTGCCCGAGCCATTGGTGCAGGTTCGCGAAGGCGGCCATACCAGCCGGCCGGCCAGTCCCTATGCTTCAGGCTGGTGGCGGCGCATTAAGATCAACCACCGGCCTCCAGAATGTGGAGAGACCGAATCGGATGGTCTCGAATTTACCGTTCTCACCGACCGCGCCCGCGCCGAGGATTTTGTGCGTGGAACGCAGCGGCAGATCTTGGAGCCCATCCTCCGCGAAGCGACGCAGAAAACCACTTGGGACGAAAGCCTCTCCAGCATGCTGTTCCAATTGCTGATCCCGCGCGATCTCCGCAGCTATGCGCAAGATCGCGTCGACATGCTTCTAATCGTTGACGAAGATACCGCAAACTATCCCTGGGAGCTTCTGGCGCAACGGACACGCGTCGGTTCGGAGCCGCTTGCGTTGCAAAGCGGTCTGCTGCGCCAGCTTCGGTCGAGCTCGTTGGAACGCCGTATGGCGCCCGCTACCGGTCGCGCCGCGTTGGTCATTGGCGACACGCAAAGCGGCTGGACGGAACTGCCCGAAGCTCAGGCGGAAGCCGACGCAGTACACAACCGGCTCGATGGTCGTTATGACTCTGTGCGGCTAAAGAAAGCAGACAGCATCACGGTCGTCAGCGCGCTTCTTTCACGCGAGCTTCGCATCTTGCACCTGGCTGGGCATGGCCATTTCGATCCGAAAGACACCAAACAGCGCGGCATGAAAATAGGTCCAGACCAGTGGCTGACGCCTGACCTTCTCGATGGGATGTTAGCCGTGCCCGACCTGGTTTTTGTGAACTGCTGTCATCTTGGAAATGTTGAGGGGGCCAAAGAAGGCACGCCGTCGCCGCAACTCGCCGCCAGCTTCGCCGTGAAACTGATGAACTTGGGCGCCAAAGTCGTTATCGCGGCGGGCTGGGCAGTGGAGGATCGGGCAGCGCGAATTTTCGCCGACCGCTTCTACCAGCGCATGCTCGACGGAACGCGGTTCGGAGATGCCGTGAAAGAAGCGCGCCAACATGCTAAGGCGCTATACCCGAATAGCAATACCTGGGGCGCCTATCAATGCTACGGCAACCCCGATTTCCGCTTAGAAGGAGGACCTTCGAACCAGGGTGGACCGGGCGCACCGGTACGTTACGTGGCACGGCAAGAAGTGCTGCAAAAACTGATGAATATTGCTTCCGACGCCAGTCGCGGCAATCAGGCGGACCTGGCGAAAGAACTCGAAACCTTGCGCGACGCAACTCCCGCAAAATGGCGCGACGGTGAAATGTTCGCGGCCTTTGGACAAGCCTACGCTCAGCTCGGCAACTTCGGCGAAGCCATCGCGGCTTACCAGCAGGCCATGCAAGATGAAGACGGCTCCGCTCCCGTGCGCGCCGCGCAACAGATGGCAAACCTGCTCGTTCGAAGCTCGAAAACGATGCCTGCCCCTCAGCAGGCGGAAGCGCGCCAAAGTGCATTCGAGTTATTGGAAAAGGTGGCGGCGCTGGCCGACACGGCGGAACTGCGTTCGTTGCGCGCCAGCTGGTACAAGCGAACCGGTGACTTACAGAAGGCTCTCTACTGGTATCAAAAGGCCGTTAAGATGCATAAACAGAAATCGAGCGATCGCTTTTTCTATCCTGGTCTCAACGCGGCGGCGATAGCGTACGTGCTCACGCCTGGCGACTCGGGGAACTGGATACAACCGGTTCGGGACTGCGCGGATGCTGCCGCGCGCGAGTGTAAAGCCGCGCCCGATATCTGGGCGCGCGTTGGAGTGGTGGACGCGAAGTTGATGCTCGCTCTTTGGGAGCAAAAGATCGTCGACCGCGAGGACGATTTCGCCAAAGCTTATATCGCGGTCGCCGAAGGCGGCGGCGCGGCGCGCGAGATCGATTCCATTCTGGGGCAGATCGAATTCCTGATCGAGAAGCTGCCGCCAGATAATCACGCTCAGGGATCGCTGCAAGCTATATTAGACCGGGTGAAAAAGCACATGATGTAGATTCGGGATGAACTCGTCCTTTCGGAGGCCGGAGCCGAGTTCCTGTTGATAAATCCCCTTCCCACCAGGAACCGGTAGGCGCGGGCGGACCAGAAATGGCGCTCTGGCAGGATTGCTCCCGTGAAGTCCGCTTCGCGATAGCGATACCCGTGCGGCGATGCGGTGACGTGTGCGGCGTTTCACGGGAGTGATCCGGATTGTTGGTGGGAAGTGCTGTTCTCGCTAGTGTAGTGTCTCATAATTAGCTGGACTTTCGTTTACGGGACTTCGGGAGGGTGCAGCCGGGCTGAATTTGTTCCAGAGTCTGACGGCAGCGGGCGAGTTTGGCGACGATGGATTCG
>JBBSEX010000047.1:0-21717 GCA_038239345.1 Bryobacterales bacterium | reverse complement strand
CTTCTTCGACGCAGCGGTCGGAAACATCCCATTTGGAAATTATCCGGTCTTCGATTCGGCATACCGCCGAAGCCCGCACCTGACCCGATCTATACACGATTACTTCTTGACGAAAACCCTTGATGTGGTCCGTCCGGGAGGTGTGATCGCGCTGATAACCAGCCGCTACACCATGGACAAGGAGGACGCCGCGGTACGCCGCCATCTGTCTGATAAAGCGACCTTGCTGGGGGCTCTACGGTTGCCGAATACCGCATTCAAGGCGAATGCTGGAACCGAGGTGACGACCGATATCCTGTTCCTCCAGAAGCGGTCACCCGAGATGTCGCCAGCCGGCGAGAGTTGGATTGAGCTGAAATCCATTGAAACGACTGACGGTCCAGTGGACATTAACGAGTACTTTGCTCGCCACCCTGAGATGATGCTGGGTCGCATGGGAATCGAGTCGGGACAGTATGGCACGGCTCCCGCTCTGATCGGAACTCTGGAGCCGGATGCCCTTCAAAGAGCCGTTTCCCTCCTTCCCGCCGCTGTGTACAGGGACCGGGAGCGTCAGACTCCCGCACTAGGTGCAGATCCTGATCAAGTTCCTGCGGTCGGTGAGGTAAAAGAAGGCGGGCTCGCCGAACGGGACGGCCAGATCATTGTTCGTCGCGGCAACACGTTCGAAACTGTTGCGCTGCAGGCGTCGGCCCGCGTGAGGATTCGTGGAATGCTTCAGGTGCGTGACGCGGTTCGTGAGGTCTTCCGCACCCAGCTTTCCGACGCCACGGATGAAGCGATTGTCGAGGCGCGCGGCCATCTGAATCGCACGTACGATTTCTTCACTTCCCGCTTTGGACCCCTCAACGGGAGGGAGAACGTGAAAGCGTTTGCCGATGATCCGGACCTACCTCTTCTGGTGTCGCTGGAAGAATTCAACCCTGAAACCAAGCAGGCTACAAAGACTGCGATCTTTGATCGCCGCACGTTGGAGCGCTATCGTCCGGTAGAGCGCGTCGAGACCGCGTCCGAGGCGCTGCTGGTATCGCTCAACGAAACCGGCCAGATCAGTTGGCCGCGCATGGAATCGCTCACAGGGCGGAGTTCTTCTGAGCTACAGGATGAACTCGGAGCGCTGGCCTACCGAAATCCCGAAGGCGGAGTCTGGGAGACTGCCGACCGTTATCTCAGCGGAAACGTGCGCGCGAAACTGGCCGTTGCCCAAGGTTCGGAACAAATCGACCCGGCGTATCGCCGGAACGTGGAAGCTCTCCGGGCTGTGCAGCCGAAAGATCTGGAGCCAGGCGACATCGAAGCTCGCCTGGGCGCATCGTGGATTCCTCCCTCCGACATTCGTGACTTCCTTACAGAGTTGTTAGATGTGCCTCGTGGAAGTGTGAAAATCGGGTACGCGGAGAGTATCGCGACTTGGGCAGTCGAACCCGATTACAGCGCGAAATACGTGGTCAGCAATACCACGACCCACGGAACCGCTCGCTTCCGCGCGTCCGAGTTAGTAGAACAATCGCTGAATGGACGGACACCGACAGCCTACGACGAAGACGCGGACGGAAACCGCACGGTGAACCAGCCCGAAACCATTGCCGCGAGAGAGAAGCAACAGCAGTTGAAAGATCGTTTTCGCGATTGGGTCTGGGAAGATCGCGAACGCGCGGAACGGCTCACGCATGAATATAACTTTCGGTTCAACAACATTCGGCTTCGTGAGTTCGACGGGTCCCATCTGACGTTGCCCGGAATGGTGCGCACCTCCCTTCGCGACGGCGATTTGGCACCGCATCAAAAGAACGGCGTATGGCGAATCCTTCAGGGCGGCAGCCCACTGTTGGCGCATGTCGTGGGAGCTGGCAAGACCTGGACGATGACTGCCGCCGCGATGGAACTCCGCCGCCTGGATCTGGCCAAAAAGCCTATGTTTGTCGTGCCGAATCATCTGGTGGACCAATGGGGAGCAGAGTTCCTGAAGCTGTACCCACAAGCTCGGCTTTTTGTGGCAGGCAAGGACGACTTTGCGACGGGAAATCGGCAGAAGGCAATGGCTCGCATCGCAACGGGAAACTACGACGCCGTTATCGTGTCCCACCGATCCTTCGAGTTCTTGCCGGTATCTGATGCGTACTTCAACCGGTTCGTCCAGAAGCAACTTCAGGAACTCGATGCCGAGATCGGCTTGGCAAAGGAATCGAAAGATGATAACCGCCGCATCGTCAAGGAACTGGAAAAAGCCAAGAAACGGCTAACGGTCAGGCTCAAAAAGCGAGCGGACCGGGATTCGAAAGATCGAACCCTAACATTCGAGGAACTGGGCGTCGATCAGCTTTTCGTAGATGAGGCTGACCTTTACAAGAATTTGGGCTATGTCACAAAAATGAATCGGATCGCTGGCTTGCCCAACTCCGACAGCAACCGAGCTTTTGACATGTTCCTGAAAGTTCGTTACCTCCAGGAACAAAGTGATGGCCGCGGTGTTGTCTTCGCCACAGGCACACCGATCTCGAATACCCTGGCCGAGATGTATACCATGCTCCGCTATCTGGGGCCGGAAATGCTCTCAGAACGCAACGTTAATCATTTCGACTCATGGGCCGCGAATTTCGCCGAGTCAGTGACATCCCTGGAACTTGCCCCAGATGGATCGGGATACCGGATGCACACCCGGTTTGCGAAATTCATCAACCTTCCCGAAGTACTTTCCATTTTCCGCACCGTGGCGGACGTGCAAACGGCAGACATGCTGAACCTACCCCGACCCGATCTCGAAAACGGCAGACCGGCAATTGGATCAGCGCCCGCCAGCCCTGAACTGAAAGAGTTCATCCGAACTCTAACCGAAAGAGCCGAACGGTTACGAAAAGAGCGCGTGGACCCCGCCGTTGACAATATGTTGAAGATCACAGGCGAGGGACGCAAGGCGGCGCTCGATATGCGACTGATCGATCCTAAAGCCAAGCCGGAGGTGGAGACGAAGATTGATCTTGCCGTTTCACGCATCCTCAAGATTTGGAGCGCGACTCGGGACGAGCGCTCGACTCAATTGGTCTTCAGTGATCTTTCTACACCCGATCCGCAGCGATTCAACGTGTATGACGATGTCCGTTCGAAGCTCGTCGGGGCGGGAGTCCCCGCCCGCGAGATCGCGTTCATTCACGACGCCGAGACCGACACAGCAAAGAAGCTTCTATTCGATGCCGTGAACTCAGGAAGAGTACGTGTACTGCTCGGATCGACCGAGAAGATGGGGGCGGGCACGAACGTTCAGCGACGCCTCGTAGCGCTTCATCATCTAGATGCACCGTGGCGGCCGCGCGATATTGAACAGCGGGAGGGGCGGATTTTACGTCAGGGCAACTTAAATAAACAGGTTCAAATCTTTCGCTACGTCACAGAAGGTTCATTTGATGCGTACATGTGGCAGACGTTGGAAACCAAGGCCCGCTTCATCCAGCAGGTGATGCGGGGAGAAACCTCGGTTCGCTCGACTGAAGACTTGGAGAACGGCGCTCTCACTTACGCGGAGATCAAGGCGATCGCCTCCGGCAATCCTGCTGTCGTTGAGAAAATCAAGATCGATACCGAGGTTCGCAAGCTAGATCAACTGCGCGCCGTTCATGCTAATCAACAGCGCCATATCCGTTGGGAGATCCGCGACTTGCCACGGCAGATTACGGAGGCGAAACATTATTTGGACGATATCGAAGCTGACTTGGCGACTAGAAATGCAAACGAGTCCGACGAGTTCAGCATGACAATAGGAAATCGCGTTTTCTCCGGCAAGGGTGCGAGGGAAGAAGCGGCCAAAGCTCTGACAGCTACGATCCTTTCGTGGCGCGACGATCAGACCATGCAGCCGCGCGGTTCTCTCCGGGGTTTCGAAATATTAAGCCGAGGCAAGGGCAGTGGATTTGGACTGCTCAATGAGGACGAGCGTATTCCGGAGCTGTTTGTGCGCGCGCGAGCTATGTATTCGGCGAACCTGAATTCCACTAACCCTATTGGCACCGTCCAGAGTATCGAACATACCTTGAGGAACTTGGACAAACTTGCTGCTGAGCAGCAGAACCGTGTCGCTCGCACGGAGAAGGAACTTGCAGATTACCAGTCTCAGGCAGATCGCCCTTTCGAGCACGAGGAGCGGCTGAAGCAGCTGCTCGTTCGTCAATCTGAAATTAATTCCTTGCTGGACCTCGACAAAGGGGATCAACAGGGGGCCGACTCGGGTGCCGATCTGAAGGACGATTTGGACCTGGGACTGACAGCCCGCGGTCCAATAGTTGATCGCTCTGAAATAACGAGAATGGCCGAAACGTACATGCGCGCATCGAAGACCGCTATTCGAGAAATGCCCATTATTGAGCGCACGGCACCGCAAACTGGTCCCGTTACGGGCAGAGCTGTTGCAAAGAATGAGGCGCATGTCGCAGTATCGACCGCTGGCAACAGCTTTTTCGTCCTACCGTCAGCATTTCTGGGCCGCGATATACAAATTGGGGAACGCTTATCGTTGCGCTTTCAGCAAGGCCGCGCCTCGATCGACAGTGGGCACGACCGGGGAAGATGATTTGTTTGCGGGCAATTGGGCTTGCGCCGCTTTCTGATGATAATACGGGGTTGTTCGCCGCTTTCGAGCGGAATCTCCACTGTCAGCATGGGCGATCCTCACAGGACGGCGCACGCATGCGTTCGCGCCGGAACGGTCCAGCACAGAAAGAGTAAATTGTGGCACGTACGTAGTGTTCGCGCTACTCGGGGAGAAGATGTACTACCATGCCAGCAACCTAGGAATCGGAGCGCACAGAGAGGCTTGCTATTGTTTGGGGTTTGCCTTTCATCCAAGCCGTCGAGTGGGCGGAACCGCTGAGGACCGCTGAGGTGTTTCAGTGTACGGCCGGTAGATTGTTGGTTATAATTGTGCTACCCGCTCTCGCTTCTCTTCGGAAGGACATCTATACGTGAAGGCGACGATCATTTTCATCCTACTCGGCGCCATACCGCTGTTCGGTCAGACGGCGGAACTTTCCGGCGTTGTCCGAGATCCCTCGCAAGCGGCGGTTTCTGGCGTTACGATCAGCTTGATCAACTCTGCCACTGCAACCACCCGCAGTTCTTTGTCGAATAACGAGGGAGTCTACAGCTTTCCCTTCCTACCGCCAGGTTCATACGCAGCTACCGTAGAAGCCGCCGGCTTCCGCGCAATTCGGCGGACTGGGATAGATCTCGCTGTTGGCCAGACAGGTCACATCGACTTTACGCTGGAGTTGGCCACACTTGGCGAATCAGTTACGGTGAGCAGCGCAGCGTCACGCGTGCAATCCGATTCAGCGACGGTCAGTACCGTCGTGAACCGGCAGTTTATCGAGAACCTGCCATTAAATGGACGAAGTTTTCAATCCTTGATCGCCCTCACGCCTGGTGTTGTTACGACCAAAGCCACCTTTGGCGAGCAGGGCCAGTTCAGTGTGAATGGTCAGCGTGCCAATGCCAACTATTTCACCATTGACGGCGCGAGCGCCAACATCGGTGTCAGTGCGGGGCTTACTCTTGTGCAGTCCGCTTCCGGGTCTTTGCCAGGACTCGGCGCAACCGGAGGGACCAATACTCTCGTATCCGTGGATGCTCTGGAGGAGTTTCGAGTTCAAACCTCTTCCTACGCTCCCGAATACGGGCGCACTCCGGGAGCGCAGATCACGATTTTGACGCGTTCCGGCACGAATAAGCCGCACGGAGCGCTGTTCGATTATTTCCGCAATGACGCGCTGGATGCGAACGATTGGTTTGCCAATGCCAACTCCCTGGCAAAACCGGCGCTTCGACAGAACGACTTTGGCGCCGTGCTCGGCGGGCCGGTGTTTCTACCGAAGGTCTACAACGGGCGAGATCGAACGTTCTTCTTTTTCTCATATGAGGGCCTCCGGCTAAAGCAGCCGCAAGTGGAATCGACCGACGTTCCCTCGCTCGAAGTACGTATGATCTCGCCTGACAACCTGCAACCTTACCTGAATTCTTTCCCTTTGCCGAATCGGCCAGCCACCCGCTACGGTTTCGCGCCTTTCATCGCCAGCTATACGGATATAGCAACATTGAACGCGACGAGCCTACGGATGGATCACACCATCGGCAACCGCGTCACTCTGTTTGGCCGATTCAATTACGCGCCTTCCAATACGACCGCACGCCTCTATTCCATCAACAACCCAACAGACACTCTTGCGAACACAACGACGCTCACGCTGGGAGCGACGTTCTTGATCTCGCCTCGGTTGAGCAACGAGTTCCGGATCAATTCAAGCCATACGACGGGAGAGAGCTATAGCCGTTTAGACAACTTTGGGGGAGCAACGCCGCTCAGCGCCTCCGATTTCTTTCCGCCGTTTGCAGATCCCAAGAATTCGTTTGGAGGATTCTTCCTTTCAGGCGGCATTAACTCCAGTTGGTATTTGGGCAAGAATGTTGCAAACGCCCAGCGCCAATACAACGTAACGGACACATTCTCATTCATAAAGGGTTCGCACCAGATCAAATTCGGAGTGGATTACCGCCGTCTCGGCACTTTCAACGGGCCGCGGGCGTACGATCAATTTGCGTATTTCACAGGAGGAACGGGCGCAACCTCCGGGCGTACCTCGCTTGTTGTGGTTGAGGCCCAAGACGCCGGCTCTATCCACTTCCTGAACATGTCATCTTTTGCCCAGGACACGTGGAAGATAAGTAGGCGCTGGACGCTGACCTACGGCCTTCGTTGGGAAATTAACCCCGCGCCGCAGGGCGGCTCGAACCATCCCCTGTACACTTTCGAGAACTACCAAAACCCAAAGCAGTTGCATCTCGCTCCCAAAGGCACGCCGCTGTATCAGACTACCTGGGGTAATTTCGCCCCTCGTCTGGGCGTGGCTTATCAGTTTTCGCAACGGCGAGGCCGCGAGACCACGTTACGGGCCGGTTTCGGTCTGTTCTACGACCTGGGTACGGGACTGATCGGACAAGCCGCCAGCAGTTTCCCTTATTACCGCTCTGTTCAATTCTATGACGGCATCTTCTTCCCGTTACCCGCGGCGGCTTCGCATGCGCCTCCGTTCAGCCTTCAGCCTCCGGTGGCTTCCATTTATGGTGCGGAGCGCGGGTTAAGACTGCCGGTCACTTACCAATGGAATGTGGCTCTGGAGCAGTCCTTCGGGCAGAACAACGCGCTTTCCGTTTCGTGGGTCGGCGCGGCTGGGAGGCGGCTATTGCGGATGGACTATTTCGTGAACCCGAACGACAACTTCACATATGCTTACCTGATCCGCAACACTGCATTTTCAGATTTCGAGTCGCTACAGGCGCAGTTTCAGAGGCGGCTTGCGAAAGGCTTACAGGCGCTCGCATCCTACACGTTCGGACACTCGCTGGATAATGCATCCAATGATTCGGCGTCACATCTGGCGGCGGTGATCGTCAATCCGCAACGCGATCGGGGGCCGTCGGACTTCGATATCCGGCACACGCTTTCCGCGGCTTTCTCGTATGATCTGCCCCAGCTTTCGCACCGGACCTGGGTTGCTTCCCTAATGAACCATTGGGCGCTCGATGGAGTGTTCAGCTTTCGCACGGCGACACCCGTGGATGTGACGTTCACGCGCGATCTGGGGTATGGAGCGTATAGCTTCCGTCCCGACCTTGTGGCGGGCATGCCGTTGTATATCGACGATCCGGCTTTGGCTGGTGGACGGCGTTTCAATCCGGATGCGTTCGAGCTGCAAGGCGGCTTTCCGGGACGCCAAGGCACGCTGGGGCGGAACGCCCTGCGCGGGTTTCCGTTAAGCCAGGTGAACTTTACGATTCGGCGCGAGTTTCCGGTGTTGGAAGTGGCCAAGCTGCAGTTCCGCGCCGAGATGTTCAATGCGTTGAATCATCCAAGTTTTGCGGACCCGGTTGGTTTGCTGTTGAGCCCACAATTCGGCTACTCGGTGCGAATGCTAGGGCAGGACCTGGGGCGTGGAGGAGTGAATGCGGGTTTGAATCCGTTGTACCAGGTGGGTGGACCGCGATCGATTCAGTTGGCGTTAAGGTTGGTGTTTTGAAGATGAAACTCATATTGGGAATGCTGTTTGCTTCGGGATGCTTCGCGAAAATCCCTCTGTACTTTGAACCGAATCAGGGACAGGCGCATACGAGCGTGCAGTTTCTATCGCGGGGTGTTTTCCTGAATTCAGCCAGCGCGGCTATCGTCTCAAACGGCAAGACGATGACGTTCAGACTGGAGCGCGCAAACGCGAAAGCCCGTGCAGAAGCTCTCGATCCTCTACCTGGCGTCAGCAATTATTATCTTGGCAACGATCCCAAGAAATGGCGCACCGACATTCCGCACTTCGCCCGCATCCGCTACTACGATGTATATCCCGGCATCGACGTCATCTATTACGGCAACGCCGAAGGGAAGCTTGAATACGACTTCATCGTTCAGCCCGGCGCTAACCCAAAACAGATCCAAATCGCATTCAACGAACCCGTTCACACAACTTCAGAGGGCGACCTACTTATCGCCGGTGTGCGGCAACACAGGCCGAAGGTCTATCAGGCGGGTCATAACATTGAGTGCAGTTATGTCGTTAGCCGAGGCAGACAAATTGAGCTTGCTCTTTCGCGTTATGATCGAGCCGCGACCCTGACTATCGATCCTGTAATCGAATACTCCACATACCTGGGCGGCAATGCTTATGACGTTGCGACCGCGGTCACGGTGGATGGAACCGGCGCGGCGTACATCACAGGATACCTGAAATCGCCTAACTATCCGAGCCTTGACCCGTTCCAGCAAACGTCGGGGATCGGACAGGATATTTTCGTGGCGAAGGTTACGCCGTCGGGCAACGCACTCGCCTGGTACACCTATATAGGCGGAAGCGCTTCGGATAGCGACCAGGCCATCGCGCTCGATGGCGCAGGCAATGTGTACGTAACCGGCTGGACCGCTTCTAACGATTTCCCGGTCAAAGGAGCGGCGCAGTCGGTATTCGCCGGCGGGTACGAAAACGCTATCATCGTTAAGCTTTCTTCGGCAGGCAAGCTGGTTTACTCAACTTATCTTGGAGGCAACAACCAGGAGCGCGCGCTTGGCCTGGCTGTCGATTCGACCGGCGCCGCCTTTATTGCTGGATTTACTTGGTCGGCCGATTTTCCGCTAAAGAACGCATTGCAGCCCACTATGACCGGACGCCCCGACGCTTTTGTCGCGAAGCTCTCGCCGGCGGGTGATCGCTTCTTGTTTGCAACCTACCTCGGCGGCAGCGGTATCGACTACGGAGAGGCGTTGACGCTAGACCCTTCGGGCAATCCGATCGTGGTCGGCCTGACGCTCTCTCCAGACTACCCCATCGTGGGTGGTTTGCAGACGGCCCTCGGCGGATTTGGCATCTATCCAACGAATGGCTTCATTACGAAGCTGTCCTCCAGCGGTGATCGGATTCTATCAAGCACGTATTTAGGTGCCTCGGGCAGTGGAGGACTTTTTACTGTCACGACTGACCGGACGGGCCAAGTCGTTGTATCCGGTCGCGTCTCGAGTGATGGATGGCCGTTGAAGAATCCGATTCAAAGCGCCTATGGAGGTGGGCAGGCCGATCTGTACATCGCAAAACTAACTCCTGCACTGGATTCGCTTGTTTACGGCACCTACTTGGGCGGAAGCGCAGATGATTACAGCGGCGGCCTCGCTGTGGACAACGCCGGAAACGCGTATGTCACGGGATCCACTTATTCAAGTGATTTCCCGCTGAAGAACTCGCTGCAGTCGTTTGTTGGAGCTACGGTTGGTTTCAAGACAGATGCTTTCATCGTCAAGATCGCAGCAAATGGCTCGCTGATCTATTCCACTCTCCTCGGCGGCCACGGCGGCGAACACGGTTGGGGCATCGCGGTCGATTCACAAAATAAGGTGTACATCGCGGGCGGGACGACCTCAGAAGATTTTCCTGTGAAGAACCCGCTTCAGAGCACCTATGGGGGAGGTGCGGGCGACATCTTCCTGGTGCGATTCGCCCCGGAGGCTGGGGCTGTTTCGCCTTTCATGGTAACTCCGGCCACGTTGCTGTTCCGCTATGTAGCCGGTGCAAGCCTGCCCGTTCCTCAAATAGTTTTGGTCGCTAGCTCATCCACTTCGGCGTTCGCGCCCACACCCACATCCAGCGCGAGTTGGCTCAAATTCACAGCCTCAGGCACGACCACGCCTGCTACGCTGTCCGTGACCACCGATCCGACCAATCTGAAAGCGGGTGTCTATTCAGGCGCGATCCAGATTGATGCTCAGACGAGCGTGCAAGTAACTCTTAACGTGCTTGATCCAGGCCCTATTGTGAACAGCATTTCGCCATCTACCATCCCTATCGGCTCAAACGCCGTCATCCTGACGGTTAACGGCTCCGGGTTCAAGCCGGGCGTCTCAGTGCAACTCAACGGGAGCGCTGGATTGTCCGCAACTTTGGTGGACAGCGGAACATTGCAAATCGCGCTTGACAAAGGCTCATTCACCCAAGCAGGCACGCTTTCTTTCGTCGTCGTTAATCCGCAATCGGCACCATCGCAGCCGCTTCAGGTGACTATTGGGACTCCCGCGCTTGCGGTCTCTGCGGTGACCAATGCTGCCAGCTACGGCACAGGAGCTGTTGCACCCGGGGAAATCATCTCGTTGTTCGGCACGGGTCTGGGGCCTACTGTCGGAGTTCCGTTAGCTGTTACGTCGGCAGGTCTGGTAAGCACGATCCTGAGCGGCGTTCAAGTTCTGTTCGACGGCATTCCAGCTCCGCTCATTTACGCTAGGGCTGACCAAGTGAGCGCTATTGTTCCCTACGCCATCGGCGACGGGCGTCCAAACACGCGCGTCGCAGTGCAGTACAACGGGCAGACATCGGCTGTGTTCACCCTTCCAGTTGCGGGCAGCGCGCCTGCTTTGTTTACCGCCGATGCAAGCGGCAGAGGACAGGGAGCGATCTTGAACGAGGACGGGTCCGTCAACTCCTTGTCGAATCCCGCCGCGAAAGGCTCGGTTGTTGTGCTCTATGGAACCGGAGAAGGCGCAACTAGCCCGCCAGGAGTGGATGGCAAGCTCGCCATTGATGTCCTTCCGAAGCCGACATTGCCTGTCACGGTCAGTGTGGACGGCAAGGACGCGCAAGTTTTGTACGCAGGCTCCGCGCCGGGTGAAGTGGCGGGCGTGATTCAGGTGAACGTACGTCTGCCGAATGGAGTGAATTCGGGAGCGGTGCCGGTCATGTTGCAGGTGGGTGGGGCGTCAAGTCAGTCAGGCATTGTTCTGAGCGTACAGTAAAAACACTGATCAAAATGCGACCAAGGACACTTGTTCTTCTATTGGGCGCTGCCACAGTTCTGCCAGCCGCCCAGCAAGTGCAGCCAGGGCATGTGCCTTTATACTTCGAACCGAACGAAGGGCAGGCGCACACTGGTGTGCAGTTTCTATCACAAGGCGTCTATCTTGGTCCGGCCAAGGCGGCAATTCATACAGACGAGGGCAAGCCAGTTGTGATGAGCTTGGTCGGTGCCCGGCAGTCTGCGCAAGCCGAGGGTCTCGACCTCCAGCCCGGTATCACCAGTTATTTCGTCGGGAACGATCCGAAGAAGTGGCGCAGTGGCGTTCAACATTATGGCAAGGTCCGATATAAGAGTGTTTATCCCGGAATCGATCTCATCTACTATGGCAACGCTGAGGGTCAGCTTGAATACGATTTTTTGGTTGCGGCTGGGGCTAATCCGTCGCGGATCGAGATTGCCTATAACCGGCCAGTGCGCAAGGACGGAAATGGTGATCTCGTAATCGCCGGACTGCGGCAGAAGCGACCCAGGGTATATCAGGGCGGTCACGAGATTGCAGCGGATTATCGCCTTCGTGACGGTCGCGTTCAATTGGGGCTTGCTGACTACGACCGGTCGCAAGCTTTAACGATCGATCCCGTATTGCAATATTCGACATACCTCGGTGGACCTGGATACGACGCGGGTGCGGCCATTGCAGTGGATGCGAGTGGCAGCAGTTACATAACGGGATATGCCCGGAGTCCAGCGCAACCAGGGCTTGACCCGTTCCAACAGCCTATCGGGCTAACTTACAACACGTTCGTGATCAAGCTGGCACCTGGGGGGAACCGGTTGGCGTACTTCGTCTTCATTGGTGACCAGGAAGAATATGGGAACGGCATCGCCGTGGATTCAGGAGGTGCCGCTTGGATCACGGGCGAGACGCGTTCGTTCAACTTTCCGACCAAGAACCCGATTCAGGCATTTTATGGGGGCGGTTTCAACGATGCTTTCATAACCAAAGTTTCCGCAGACGGTAAATCGCTGCTGTTCTCCTCGTACTTGGGAGGCCAGCAGGGCGATATCGGTTACGGCATCGCACTTGATTCCGTCGGAAGTGCTTACGTTGCGATACAAACCGGAAGTGCTCAGTTACCAGTAGGAAAAAATGCGTTTCAAAGTGCTCCAGGCGGCGGTCAGGATGCCTATGTAATCAAACTGTCGTCTTCGGGTAACTTCAACTGGGGCACCTACTTCGGTGGTTCGTTCGGTGACTTTCCCAAAAGCATCGCAGTGGACAGAACCGGACAGACCTATATTGCCGGGAATACCAGTTCCAGCGACTTTCCAGTTACAAACCACGCTTTTCAGAAAACCGCTACAACCTCAATCTCAGGCAGTGCAGCATTCGTTACAAAGTTGCTGGCCGACGGAACAGGTGTGGCGTATTCTACGCTGCTGGGTGATTCCTCGACAGCTAACGCCATTACGGTAGACTCGCTGGGAAATGCTTACGTAGCAGGCATTGCTTTCGGACCGAATGTTCCTCTCAAGAATCGATTCAATCCATTTACGGAGGTGGTCTAAACGACAATTTCATTGCGGAGATAACGCCTACGGGCGACGCTTTACAGTTCTCCACTCTTCTCGGTGGCTCAAACATAGAGTACGGATGTTGCGGCCTTGCACTGGGCCAGGATGGCTCCATTTATGTGAGCGGCCATACGACCTCACCTGACTTTCCAGTAAAGAATTCAATGCAACCGTTTAAGGCTGCCGGAACGCCGCTTAGTGGAAACGCCTACATTGCCCAATTTGGCCCCTCAGGTCAGGGACTCATCTTTTCAAGTTTCTTCGGAGGAAGCTTGAACGATTTGGCACCGGCCATTGCGGTAGATCCTAGCGGAAACGTGTACGTTGTCGGTACGACGAGTTCAAACGACCTGCCGACCAAGAATCCTTATCAAGGCACCTTTGGTGGCGGGACCGATATCTTCGTTGCCAAGTTTGCGCCTGACGCTCCGCTTCAGCCTACCTTCGCGATCTCTCCGGCTGTGGTGCCATTCCAATTCGTGATCGGCAGTGCGATTCCCTCACCACAAATGATTACGGTCACGAGTGGCGCTCTGGGGCAGCCGTTCACGGCAACGGCGGACGTACTTTGGCTCACGCTTTCGTCTAGTGCCAATACGACACCCGGAATTATCAACGTTTCGGTGAAACCCGCCGGCCTGTCGGCTGGAACCTATAGCGGAACCATTCAGGTCAACCCGCAGGCCGCTGCTCAAGTAAACCTCAGAATCCTCAATCCCGCGCCCGTTTCGACCTCGATTTCGCCATCATCGATTGCCCTAGGTTCAAACGATACTACCGTGACGATCAGCGGCTCAGGCTTCGCCAGTGGTGCGCTGGTTCAGTTTTCAGGCAGCAACGCAACGCTGCCCACTGCCTTCGTAGAAGCGAACACGTTGCGGGTCGTTGTAAGTAAGGGACTCGCGGTAATGGCGGCAACATATACACTCGTCGTCGTTAATCCTCAGTCCGCGCAGTCTCAGCCGCTTCAGGTGACCATAGGCAATCCCATACCCGCCATATCCGCGCTAACCAATGCAGCCAGCTACGCTAGCGGAGGCGTTGCACCTGGGGAAATCATCTCGGTGTTTGGCACGGGTCTGGGGCCGTTAGCGGGAGTTCCGTTGTCGCTCACGTCCACAGGTCTGGTAAGCACAACTCTGGGCGGCGTCGAGGTTCTGTTTGACGGCATCCCGTCTCCGCTGATCTTTGTCAGGGCCGACCAAGTGAGCGCTATAGTTCCCTACTTCATCGGCGACGGGCGTGCGAACACGCGCGTCGCTGTGCGGTATAACGGGCAGACATCGGCTGTATTCACCCTTCCAGTTGCAGGTAGCGCACCCGCCTTATTCACCGCAGATGCCAGCGGCAGAGGGCAGGGCGCGATCTTGAACGAAGACGGGTCGGTAAATTCATTGTCCAACCCTGCCGCGAAAGGATCGGTTGTGGTGCTGTATGGAACCGGAGAAGGTGCAACTAACCCGCCAGGGGTGGATGGCAAGCTTGCCACTGATGTCCTTCCGAAGCCGACGTTGCCTGTCACGGTCAGTGTGGACGGCAAGGACGCGCAGGTTCTGTACGCAGGCGCCGCTCCGGGTGAAGTCGCCGGAGTGATTCAGGTGAACGTAGTTCTACCCCAGGGGGTGATCTCGGGGGCGGTTCCAATCGTATTGAGGGTGGGCGCGGCGTCAAGCCAGGCAGGCGTAATTCTGAGCGTGCAATAAGAGGTGATGAGATGCGAACACCGAATTTTGTTCTTTTATTAAGCGCTGTTACCGGTCTGCTTTTGGGAGACCCGAAGCCTGTACAGCTAGGGCATGTGCCTTTATACTTCGAACCGAACGAAGGGCAGGCGCACGCCAGTGTGCAGTTCCTATCACAGGGTGTTTATCTTGGTCCGGCCAGGGCGGCGATTCAGACGGGCAAGGGCAAGCCGATTGTCATGAGCTTGGTCGGTGCCCGGCAATCTGCGCAAGCCGAGGGTCTCGACCTCCAGCCCGGCATCACGAGTTATTTTCTCGGGAACGATCCGAAAAAGTGGCGCAGTGGCGTACCGCATTATGCCAAGGTTAGGTATAGGGGCGTTTATCCTGGAATCGATATTGTCTATTACGGCAATACTAGGGGCCAACTTGAATATGACTTCGTACTTGCTCCTGGAGCTGATCCGGCGAGGATTGAGATCGCTTTCAACCAGCCGGTGCACGAGGATGAAAGAGGCGATCTCAAGATTGCGGGCATACGCCAGAAACGGCCGGAAGTGTATCAGAGAAATCGAGAGATCCTCGCACGCTACCATCTAACCGCCCAGCATCGCATACGATTCGCTCTTGCTGCCTACGATCACTCCCAGCCTCTCACCGTAGATCCGGTTTTGCAATATTCAACGTATCTCGGTGGACCGGGAAATGAGGGGGCCGCCGCGACTGCCGTCGATACAGGTGGAAGCGTTTATATCACGGGGTCTGCAAGAGCCCCCACGCAACCAAGCCTAAATCCATTCCAGCAAACTGCTGGCCTGAATTTCAACGCGTATATCATAAAAATGTCGCCTACTGGAAATCTTGCTTATTACGTTTTTATAGGTGACCAATACGAGGCAGGAAACAGTATTGCCGTGGATTCAATGGGCGCTGCCTGGATTGCAGGCGAGACACGCTCGTTTGGATTTCCCACAAAGAACCCGATACAGGCCAGTTATGGAGGGGGCTTCAACGACGCTTTCATTACGAAAGTAGCGCCGGACGGAAAGTCTCTAGCATTCTCCTCTTATCTTGGGGGTCAAAGTTACGATGTTGGCGAGGGAATTGCATTGGACCCTAATGCGAATGCATATGTAGCTCTTCAAACTTCTGGCTCAAGATTGCCCGTCAGTAAGAATGCATTTCAACAATTCCCGAGTGCTGGGATTGACGCATATGTGGTCAAATTGTCGCCGTTGGGCATTGTATCTTGGGGAACCTATATAGGAGGCTCATCTTTGGATGCTGTCCAAGGTATTGCCGTAGACAACTCGGGACATGCCTACATCGTGGGATTCACAGCTTCCGATGACTTTCCAACTACAAAGAAGGCGTTTCAAACAATACGGGCTAATCTGGGATCGCCTTTTGGGAGCGCGTTCATCACAAAATTGGAAACCGACGGCACTGCCTTGGCTTACTCCACATTCGTCAGCGGCCGAAGTGCTTCGCAGGCTAATCAGGTCGCTGTGGATGCAACCGGCAACGCTTATCTAGCCGGTTATTCGGCGGGCCCGGATTTCCCAATCAAGAACGCTATTCAACCCATTTATGCGGGGGGCGACAATGATGGAATCGTTGCGGAACTGGCGCCTGCGGGGGACGCTCTCGTATTTTCAACTTTTCTCGGAGGCTCCAACAGCGAATATGGTTGTTGTGGTATAGCTCTCGGTGTCGACGGCTCCGTTTATCTTACTGGACATACTACTTCCCGCGACTTCCCTGTGAAGAACTCGCTGCAGCCGTTCAAAGCGGCAGGAACGCCCACCAGCGGGAATGCATTCATCGCTCAGTTGACGCCTTCAGGCCAGGCAATGACATTTTCGACCGTGTTTGGGGGTAGTGGAAATGACTGGGGCACCAGTATTGCCGTTGATTCTACACGGGGACAATCCACATCGATTCTCAGACGATGGTTCAAGTGAATCTTACAGTCCTGAATCCTGCTCCAGGCGTAATATCGGTGTCGCCGGCAGCGGTTTCTATAGGCTCGAACGACACAACCGTGACGATCAGCGGCTCAGGCTTTGCCAGTGGTGCGCTGGTTCAGTTTTCAGGCAGCAGCGCAACGCTGCCCACTGCCTTCGTAGATGCGAACACGTTGCGGGTCGTTGTAAGTAAGGGACTCGCGGTAACGGCGGCAACATATACACTCGTCGTCGTTAATCCTCAGTCCGCGCCGTCTCAGCCGCTTCAGGTGACCATTGGCACGCCCATACCCGCCATATCCGCGCTAACCAATGCAGCCAGCTACGCCACCGGAGGCGTTGCACCGGGGGAAATCATCTCGGTGTTCGGCACGGGTCTGGGGCCATTAGCCGGAGTTCCGCTATCGCTCACACCGACCGGCGTTGTCGGTACATCACTGGGCGGCGTGCAGGTTCTGCCCAACTATCAACCCGGCTCCGCTGATCTTCGTCAGGGCCGACCAAGTGAGCGCTATAGTTCCCTACTTCATCGGCGACGGGCGTCCGAACACGCGCGTCGCAGTGCAGTACAACGGGCAGACATCGGCTGTGTTCACCCTTCCAGTTGCAGGTAGCGCACCCGCCTTGTTCACCGCCGATGCCAGCGGCAAAGGGCAGGGCGCGATCTTGAACGAAGACGGGTCGGTAAATTCATTGTCCAATCCCGCCGCGAAAGGATCAGTTGTTGTGCTCTATGGAACCGGAGAAGGAGCAACCGACCCGCCAGGGGTGGATGGTAAGCTCGGCGGTGAGGTCCTTCCGAAACCGACATTGCCTGTCACGGTCAGTGTAGACGGCAAGGACGCGCAAGTTTTGTACGCGGGCTCCGCGCCGGGTGAAGTGGCGGGCGTGATTCAGGTGAACGTACGTCTGCCAAATGGAGTGAATTCGGGAGCGGTGCCGGTCGTGTTGCAGGTGGGTGGGGCGTCAAGTCAGGCAGGCGTTATTCTGAGCGTGCGGTAAAGCAGTCATGAAGATTGGATCACGGGCACTTGTTCTTCTATTGGGCGCTGCCATACTTCTGCCAGCCGCCCACCAAGTGCAGCCAGGGCATGTCCCTTTGTACTTCGAACCGAACGAAGGGCAGGCGCACGCCAGTGTGCAATTTCTATCACAAGGCGTTTATCTTGGTCCGGCCAAGGCGGCAATCCATACAGGCGAGGGCAAGCCAGTTGTGATGAGCCTGGTCGGTACCCGGAAATCCGTGCAAGCCGAGGGACTCGATCTCCAGCCCGGCATCACAAGCTATTTTATTGGGAACGATCCGAAGAAGTGGCGGAGCGGCGTGCCGCATTACGCCAAAGTGCAGTATAAGGGCGTCTATCCGGGAATCGACGTCGTTTATTACGGCAATGCGGAAGGCCGATTGGAGTATGATTTTCTGCTCGCGCCTGGTGCTAATCCGGACCAGATCGAACTCGCCTACAACTACCCTGTGTTTGCTAACGAAAACGGCGGCCTTGAAATTGCCGATGTTCACCAGAACCGGCCGAGAGTCTACCAGAATGGTCGCGAAATCACTTGCGCATATCACATCACCGATAACCAACGTGTGCACTTTGCGCTCGGCGCTTATGACCACTCGCAAATAGTTACTGTAGACCCGGTGCTCGTGTATTCGACTTACTTGGGTGGACCCGGCTACGATTATGGAACTGGCATCAAGGTCGATACGAACGGTAACGCTTATATAACCGGCAGCATACGTTCATTCGTGTCGCCGCAGCTCAACCCATTTCAACAGACTTCGGGATTTAGTCAGAACGCCTATGTAATCAAACTTTCGGCGAAGGGCGATGCCATTTTATATTACGCCATCCTTGGAGGAGACACTGATACTTACGGCCACGACATTGCTCTGGATTCAAGCGGAACTGCCGTGATCATCGGAACAACATCTTCTTTGAATTTTCCCATCAAGAACGCCGTTCAATCACAGTATGGAGGTGGGTTCAACGACGCTTTCGTTACTCGCATATCTTCGGACGGCCGGTCGCTTGTCTTTTCAACGTACATTGGAGGCCCGAACGCTGACCAAGGCTCTGCTGTCACGTCTGACGCTAGTGGAAACACGTACATCGCGGCCAGCATTGCGAATGCCCGAGATCTCCCAACGAAGAACGCCTTCCAGCCTTCCCCGCCCGGAGGGCTCGACGGTTACGTCGCCAAATTGTCCGCCGCAGGCAACCTACTTTACGCCACATATCTGGGTGGAAGTGGCTTGGATGGCTTGTCTGGTATCAGTGTTGGAGCAGATGGGAGTGCTTACATTACAGGGAGTACATCTTCGGATGATTTTCCCGTTCTGAACGGATATATGAGTGCCCGCCCACTGCTGGGATCTTCAAACCTAAGCGCATTTGTAACAAAACTGTCTGCGAATGGTGCGCTGATGTACTCGACATTTGTGACCGGACGAAGCTTCTCAAGCGGCAACCGTATCGTCGTTGACCTACAAGGCAGAGTTTTCATAGAAGGCGTCGTCTATGGGCCTGACTTCCCGGTCAAGAACGCCGCACAGCCGATATACGCGGGGGGAGGCAGCGATCGGGTAATATTCTGCCTTGATGCCTCAGGCAGCAATCTGGTTTTCTCGACATTCCTGGGGGGATCGGCGGACGAGTACGGTACAGGCGACATCGCACTGGCTCCCGACGGTGGAGTATATGTGGTTGGATATACCAACTCCAGTGACTTTCCCGTCAAGAATCCAATCGACCATTATCACAGGGGAGGATCTTACAATCGGGAAGGGTTTATATCTCGATTAGCTCCAGCCGGAGACGTATTGATGTTTTCTACGACCTTGGGGGGGACAGAAGACGATAGCCTAGAGGCCGTAGCAGTTGATCAAAATGGCAACATCTACGCTACGGGGTCAACATGGTCAAATGATATACCCTTACAAAACGCGCTTCAATTAACTCGGGGAGGGCTGGACGATATCTGGCTTGTTCGGCTCAGCCCCGATGCTCCCTTCCAATCGCCTTTTGGGGTGACGCCGAGTGTGTTGCCCCTGCGATTCGTGATCGGTGGGGCTGTTCCAAGCGCTCAGAACATCACCATCACCAGCGGAGTGTCCGGCCAGCCGTTCACTGCAACGAGTGACGCAAAATGGCTGATAGTATCGCCAGGCCAGAGCACGACACCGGCAACGCTGACCGTTTCGGTCAATCCGTCGGGTTTATCCGCGGGACTATACAGCGGAACTATCCGCATCGACGCGCAGACTGCAGTTCAGGTTAGCCTAACCGTCCTGAATCCTGCCGCTGTTGTGAGCTCTGTATCGCCATCTGCGATTCCACCAGGCTCGAATGACACTTCGGTGACGATCACAGGATCGGGTTTCATCAACGGCGCGGTGGTGCAGTTTTCAGGGAACAGCGTCGGGCTGCCGACCACCTTCTTGAACGCCACGACATTGCAGGCCGTGGTCAATAAGGGGCTCGCGGCCGCAGCGGCAACATATACACTCGTCGTCGTTAATCCTCAGTCCGCCCCGTCTCAGCCGCTTCAGGTAACCATAGGCACTCCCATACCCGCCATATCCGCGCTAACCAATGCAGCCAGCTACGCTACCGGAGGCGTTGCACCCGGGGAAATCATATCGCTCTTCGGCACGGGTCTGGGGCCGTTGGCCGGAGTTCCGCTATCGCTCACACCGACAGGTCTGGTAAGCACAACTCTGGGCGGCACCCAAGTTCTGTTCGATGGCATCCAGGCTCCCCTGATCTACGTGAGAGCGGACCAGGTGAGTGCTATCGCCCCATACGCCATTGGCGACGGTCGCGCAACCACGCACGTCATTGTGCAGTACAACGGGCAGGTATCGGCTGTGTTCACCGTTCCAATTGTAGGCAGTGCGCCCGCTTTGTTCACTGCCGATGCCAGCGGCAGAGGGCAGGGCGCGATCTTGAACGAAGACGGGTCGGTAAATTCATTGTCCAATCCCGCCGCGAAAGGATCGGTTGTGGTGCTGTATGGAACCGGAGAAGGCGCAACCGACCCGCCAGGGGTGGATGGCAAGCTTGCCGTTGATGTGCTCCCGAAACCGACGTTGCCTGTCACGGTCAGTGTGGACGGCAAGGACGCGCAGGTTCTGTACGCCGGTGCCGCGCCGACTGAAGTGGCCGGAGTGATTCAGGTGAACGTTTTTCTACCAAACGGGGTGCGCTCTGGGGAAGTCCCGGTAGTGTTGGAAGTCGGAGGGCTGGCGAGCCAACCGCAGGTTACCCTCATCGTACAGTAGACGGCCAGAGTGACTTAAAACTTCAGCCCTACGGTTCCATTCGCCCATGGGCACCAATCCAGCGACAATCACCAGCTATTCTCACCCGGCGGAGGTGTTTTCGACCAATTCAACGAGAGCGCATGCGGCGGAAACCCGCCTCAAATAGACACCGAAGCAGTCGCCTGGCTGATGCGAAACGCGGATGGTTCGAACAACTTCGTTGTTCGAACCGCTACCGGCTTCGAGCAAGTGCACACTCTCCCGCAGCTTCTCCAAACCCTCGAACGAATCGGAGAACCAGTTCGGTTCCCTTACGCGGATTGGCCTGGAGTCACAGCCCCTGTAGGTGGCGTAGCTGGAATGGGCCGGTTCTTTCGCCGGCGATCACGAATCGAGAAGTGCTTCCAACCCCTGCAGTGTGAGCTTGCAGTCTCGCAGAATCTTATGGAGCAGTCCAGGCCCGATGGTCTGACCTGAGTGAACCGGGACGACCGTCTTGCGCCCGTCTTCATGTCGCATAAAATGATGGCTGCCGCGAATGCGGGTAACTGCGAACCCTCCTCGTTTTAGCGCCAGGATCAGATGCTCGCCCGTGACACGGGGAGCCCTGCTCATGCGGCAATCGTGATCCGCTGGATGCCCACGAATTCCAGTGATTCACTCGCCGCGCCTTCAACTTCGAGACAGAGTTCGGCAGCTTCACGGATGCGCTCCATGAGTTCGTCGAGGGAACGGCCCTGAGTATGACAGCCGGTGAGCTGCGGAATCGAACCCACGTACAGCCCATCTTCATCCCGCTCAATGATCACGTCGAACTGTGGCATACTCACCCGATTGTATCCAATCACCAACATCACTCCAGCCCCAAGCTCCTCGGGGCCCGCGCGCCCGGGGGGCGCCGGGGGGCGGGGGGGGGGGG
>JBBSEX010000046.1:0-21833 GCA_038239345.1 Bryobacterales bacterium | reverse complement strand
TCGTCGCCTTCGGCCAGCCGTTGCAGACGGTCGATCAGCGCATCGCGATCGGCTAAACCGTTCGTCCCGACGCGGTCGGTAATGCAGGGCGCCATGATCTGCTGTGCGCGGCGGCGTCCCACCCCGAGCAGAAATTCGACGGTCGCGCGGTCGACGAAAGGGCGGGGCGAGGCGCGCAACTCCTTGAGAACGCGGTCCAGACGGATGAACCAAACAGGTTTGGCGGGCACCTAGTCGTCTATGTTAGTACGCACCTGCGCAATATGCAACTCGCTCCAAAGATCGATAAGGACGATTATCCTGCTTTCGTGCTATCTTGGGCGCCATGAGCACCGAAATCGCGGTTTCCCGGCGTTCGGAGAGCCTCCCGGACACGCCCCGTGCCAGCTCCGATAATCAGCTCCTCGAAATCTGGCTCCACGGCCGTTCTCTCCACACCCAACGCGCCTATCGCGCCGACATCGAGCGGTTCCGGTTGAGGGCAGGGAAGCCGCTATGCCAGGTCACCCTGGCCGATCTGCAGCAATTCGCGGGTGGGTTGGGCGATCTCGCACCGTCCAGCCGATACCGTACCCTCTCGGCCCTCAAATCCCTCCTGGCATTCGGGCACCGGATCGGCTATCTGCCTTTCGACGTGGGCCGCGCGTTGCGGCTGCCCGCCATTCGCAACCGGCTCGCCGAGCGCATCCTCTCCGAAGCGGATCTGCATCGCGTCCTGAGCCTGGAGCCGAATCTCCGCAATCGCGCTATCCTCACGCTGCTCTATGCTTCCGGCGTGCGGGTCAGCGAACTGTGCGGGCTCTCCTGGAGGGACTTGCAACCTAACGGAGACGGCGGCCAGATTACCGTGTTCGGAAAGGGCGGCCTCACCCGCGCCGTTCAGATACCCGCCTCCGTGTGGAAACTGGTGGGCGGTTTGCGGACGGACGAGAGTCCCGCCGATCCCGTGTTCGAATCGCGTAAGGCCAAAAACGGCGGTCGGCTCCGGCCTCTGGCTGTCCTGCGGGTCGTTCGCAAGGCGGCTGATCGCGCCGGCATTGAAGTCCCCGTTTCGCCGCACTGGTTTCGCCATGCGCACGCCTCCCATGCCCTCGACCGCGGCGCGCCCATTCACCTGGTGCAGGCTACCCTCGGCCATGCCAGCATCACGACGACCGGCCGCTACCTGCATGCCCGTCCGAACGACAGTTCCAGCCGTTTCCTCCCGCTGTAAAGCTTGGCCCGCATCCAATAACCGGAGCAGCCGGGTTTGGAGCAATACTACCTCGCGGGCTTTCGATGGGACCACTTTTGGGGGCGCACGGCGTAGATCGAACCCGCAGTTATGGCACATTGCGACCGATCCCGCACCGGGCGGGACCCGCTCCATGCGCACCAGGCCGCGGCAGCTCGGGCACCGATTATGGAAGAAGAATTCATGCACATCGCACACCGTGAAAAAATCCAGCCGCCAGCGCCTCCGAAAACAGGGACGCTCCTCTAAACACGCCGGACAGAAGCGAATCACGTTCTCATGCCCGCCGTGCCAGTCCACGCCGCATTCCCGATAGGCGCGAAGAGTCGTGGCGACAACCCGATCCAACGGTGTCCCGGTCTTCAAGCCAATCAAATGCAACAGCCGGTCTTCAGCGGTCAGGTCCACCTTCCGGAAATGGACCGACCCGGCCTGATGTTTCCAGAACGACGCCGGGCGAATCCGGTAAGCGTGCGCGATGCGGACCATCCAGGAAGACAACAGTTCGTCGGGGAACGGCTTCGGATGGATCGGCCACAATGGGACCGCTGATCGCTCTTCCCCTCTCATCCCACGAGCTTTTCGATCTGCCGCCGACGGACAGAAGGCGGCGCCCAGCCGGTTTTTCTCAGAACATCCTCGTCGATGCGTTCGGCTCCGCTACGAATGGCGCACGCAGCGGAGGCGACGAGCAATGCCGACAACTCGCCGATCGTTCCCTCGCTGAGCGCCAGAAGGCTGGCGGCCAGCGCCGGTTCCGCCAATCGCGACGGCTGCCGCAACGGCAGGATGCGTTCAAAACTTGCGAGCAACGTTTGAAAATCGCGGTTCATCTCCCAGCGCGGCAGCGCGACCGGTTCGAACCGGTTCGCCATCTGCGGATCGGTCTGAATGGCGCGTACCGCGTCCATGGTCCCGACGCCCACCAGCGGAATCTGCAACTCGTTTCCCAAATGCTTCAGTACATTCAAAAACTGCCGTTGTTTCGCGATGTGTCCGGCCAGAATATGATGAACCTCGTCGATAATCAGCAGCCGCAATTGAACGGTCCGTAACAGGTGTAGAACCTGCATTTGTTTTTCCGCCACGGAACCGCGAGGTTTGTACGGCGCGGCGAGAGCTTCCAGGATTGCGCCGTAAAATCGATTCTCATCGGGCACTGGGGGAGCCTGAATGAGCAACACCGGCACGATGGCGTGATCGCCGCCGGGATTGTCGGCGGCGGCATGGAACCGCTGGAAGCGGCTGACAACCACCGTCTTTCCGTTATTGGTTTCCCCCACGATCAGCAGGTTGGGCATGCGGTGAGTGCGTGGATATTGAAGCAGATCCTCCAACCGATCGAGGATGCGTTTCGATTGCGTGTAGCCGATCCAGTGTGGCTGGCGCAATCTCCGAATTCGCTCTCCGGCAGACAATGCCGCCAGCTCTCGCACTCCTGCATCGAGATGGGCAAAATCGCTCATCACAGCTCCTCTATTTCAAATGGTTCGATTTGCGCCAGGTCCGTCATCAGATCGTCGGCCTCGCTGCCGGATTCCGCGGGCGTAGCGATCTCAACACCGGAATGGTCCAGACGTCTTTGAGCATTGCGGCGCGCCGCTTTGGTCGTCCGCCGGGCGGTATCGGCGATCTCGCGCATGCGAGCATAGGCCGAGAAGATCAGGTCTTCATTGATCGACTCGCGGCCCTGTTGTTGAAGCTGCCGGCGAATTTCCTTGAGCTCCCATACGCTGATCGCGGGGTGCGTGGTATCGCGATACGGGATACGGAAGTATTCTTCGGCTTCGGGATCCCAGAAGTGGACCACGCTGATGTCGCGCGGATCGCGCCGCACCGTGAACTTGCGCTTCCGCGCCGGATCCTCGCTGTCCGCAGCGTTCACCCACGAGCGCAAAACATCCGTGTAATAGGCAATCTGATCGATCAGGATGCCGTAGGGCTGCACGGTTCGCTCCAGATAAGGCATGAAGTCCAGCCTCAGCCGCCGCTCATCCACTTTCCAGCCAACGTTTGTGGGGCCGCTCGATTCATATTTCTGAATGGGCGAGACTCCCAATGCGCTGTGTACCCGCTGATGGTAGACCTCGGTGATGAACGTCGCCAGCCATCTTTCGAACTCGGTCAACGTCAATGCCGCTTGTTCCTCTGAATCGTAGTCGCCGCGCTCGGCGGGGTTCGAGAACGTGGCTCCCGGCAGGCTCTGTAATTCCTGGGCGAATGTTCCCATCCAGCGCTCGATATGGCCGCCGTACCACGGCTTCTTCACCGGTCGCCACTGGAGCTCGATGCCATAGTTCTGACAAGCTCTGTCGAGCATCGTCCCGTGGAATTCTTTGGCGTTGTCGAGGTGCAACATCTGAATGCGCCCGCAGATCGGCCAGGAAGTTTTAATTCCATATTTCGCCAACCGGATATTCTTGGGCAGCATGGCATGCGCAATGCACAAGCCCGTTGACATTGCTCCCGGCGGATCCAAGGATACATAGAAACCCGCGATCATGCGGCTGAACAGGTCGATCGCTACTGTGATCCAGGGCCGGCCAACTGGCTGGCGAGAGATGTCATCCACGAGGATGATATCCACTTTCGTGTGATCGATCTGAACCGCGCCAAGCGCGGCTTCCGGAATGGGGAAGCTCCCTTCGATTGGTGCATAGGCGCGCGCGGCCCTGCTTCCATGGCGGCGTTTGGTCTCCACCTGTTCGGGTATCCGCGCAATGCGGCGCCGGATCGTATTTGGATGAGGCGCTTCAATACCGTCGGCGCGGCAGCGAGCAAGGATCTCAGTGACCGCCTTTTGAATGGAGGGCCGCTGGCGCGTGAGATAGATCTGTTCGATAACCGCCGCGACGATTTGCTCAACGTTTTCTGCGAGACGTTTATGCCCAGTCCGTACGCCGGATTTCTCGGGCAGAAGGGCCGTAAGCTGTCCGGTGGTTCGATACGCTTCAAGCCACCGGTACAGAGTGGAAACGTGAACTCCTGCTGCCTGGGCAAACCCCTTCGCAGCTTCTTTGGAAACCGGTGTCTCTGCGAGGAGCGGCTGGACGGCCGCAAACCGCTTGCGGGCTTTACTCCAGGTCTCTTCAGAGACGTGGTTCAGGTCCGGCGGGGTGCGGGAGACAGGCTGCAACATGGCCGCCCAGAATAACAAAAAGAATTAGCCGGTCGCAACAATAATGGTGCTAGTCGCAGGAATGATAGGTGAAGAGGAAGTTGAACTGATTGATTCTTAGTGACGCGAGTCGCAGCAATTAAGAGAATTCACAAGCGATCAACAAAGGCGACGCGGTCTGGGGACAAGGCGTCGATGAACGCGCGGTCTGGACCATTGTGGAGGCGAACGCGCGTGGGCTGGTCGATGCCGGAAAACTGGGGCCACACGACCTCCGCCGCACCTGCGCGAAGCTGTGCCGCGGGGCCGGTGGCGATCTCGAACAAATCCAGCTCCTGCTCGGCCACGCTTCGATCCAAACCACCGAACGCTACCTCGGGACTAAGCAAAACCTTAGCCGAGCGGTAAACGATGGGCTGGGCCTTGGCGATTAACGAGTCTCCAGCGGACTCGGAAAGTGGCAGTAAACGACGTATTCGGATGTTCAGGTGATGAAAACTGCCGAAATGATGCCGGGCAACGGTTGCGAAATAAACTCCATCATAATGGCCGCTTGTGCTGGATGTCATGGCGATGGAAGCATTCAAAGCCCCTTTAAGGAGTCCACGATGGTCGGGAAGTGGCGTGTCCACTCTGCAGAAGGCCAGCGAAGGTCCGGGCCGAAGGACCTGCACGAGGCTTTACAAATATGAATGGGCCTCTGCTCAAAGTTCAGAGCCTACGTACGGAATTTACGGGTGCTAAACGCTTGGTCGCGGTCAAGAACGTTTCACTTGATTTGTACCCTGGCGAAATTCATGGACTGGTCGGCGAATCCGGTTCGGGAAAGACCGTCTTCGTCAAATCGCTAATTCGGATACTCCCGCCGAATGGCCGAATCACACTAGGTCAGATCTTTTGGCAAGGCGAAGATCTTACTCAGGTGACCGAAGCGCGGATGAGAGAAGTTCGTGGGAAAGAGATCTCGATGATTTTCCAGAACCCGCAAGCTAGTCTGAATCCTGTGCGCACTGTGGGTGCGCATCTGTCCTCCCTCATCCGTTATCACCACGGCGTGTCCAAATCGACTGCGGTCTCGACAGCACTGGAGCTTTTGCAAAAGGTCCAAATCGCAGATCCTGAAAGGGTTATGGGGCTTTATCCTTTCGAATGTAGCGGCGGAATGTGCCAGCGGGTTTTGATTGCCATGGCCCTGTCGAGCAGACCCGCACTCCTTATTGCTGATGAGCCCACTACTTCGTTGGATGTCACCATCCAGGCTGAGATTATCCGGCTAATTCTGAAATTGAAAGACGAATACGGCATGTCGGTTTTGTTCGTCTCGCACGACCTTGGCATCGTGGGGTCAATTTGCGACCGCGTCTCTGTTATGTACCAAGGGGAAATCGTTGAAACAGATACCTCGGATCAACTCTTCCGGTCGCCAACCCATTCGTACACAAAAAAGCTGATCGAGTCTTCCGTGTCGTTTCATCCGGCTGAGGTCCCTCTCAAACCCTTAACAACACGCCAATTCCCCTTTTGACGCAGCCTCGCGAAAAACGGCGAAAACATGCTTTGCAACTCGCGATGGTACGCTGGCGTCTGGGACAATAGGAGAAGAGATTCGCCTTTCGGAGTTGCATATGGGACAGTTCGGATCAAAAGGAGGGTTGCGGCGCATGGTCCCGCTTAAGCAGGATCAAAAGACACCCTCATACCCTCGGCCGGCCGCCACCCCGGCGGCTCCGAGCAAGACCGTTCGGCTCGATCCTGGCTCGCAGCGAATTGAGGCGGTCGCAGGCATAGAGACGTTTCTCGATGGCAAGTGATAACGGCCGCCAGCGATCTCGTAACCGGCCTAACCCAGGCAGCAGCATCTCAGCCGAGCGCTTTTTTGCTGCCGTTTTGGCGGGACCTCGCTAAACAAACCGCAACCTTTGAATCGTTTGCGGAAGCAGTCCGCGCACGCCGCCAACTGACATATCTCACCATAGACACGACCGGGGCGTGCGACCTTAAGTGTACGGGGATGTGCTATTACAATCCCCAGATCTCAATTCGTAAGCCCTTGGTGTCTGAAGGATTCCTTCGAGATGCTATTCACGGAGCTTCGGAAGATCTTTCTTTGCGTGTTTTGTCCTTCGCAGGCAAAGAACCGTTCCTCAATGCTGAACGGCTGTTCTCGTTACTTGAAGCGACCGGTCCAACCATTGATCGGGACTATATCACTGGCATCGTCACCAATGGGCGCCACATTTGGCGCTACCGCGACCACCTCCAGCTGGCGGCGGCAAAAGGCTGGCTAAACTACATCGATATCTCAATCGATAGCGCTGACGCAAACCAACACGATTCGTTCCGCGGTATCTCAGGTACACACCGGCTGGCGCTGGAAGCACTGGAGTGGGTCAATCGTGAGCTAACCCCAGTGCGTTCAACTGCCGTATCTGTACTCCGGTGGGATAACGGGAGGGGTATTCTAGACCTTCTTTGCTTTCTGGCTCCCAGCATTAAGTACTATCAAATTCAACCGATTCAGCCTCCTCCGTACAGCTCGATCACACCGCTCAAGGCCGTGGGTATTCTGGACTTCATCGAACAACTGAAGCGTACTCTCGCCGGACCGCTCAATGGCCAGGGGGTGAATGTATCGATTGAATTGCTTGGTATTTATCTGCTGGAAGCGGTTTCCGCTGGAGTGTTTAGCTGGTGTGATTTGCGGGAAGACGAGAACCAGACGGTTTATGTTGAACTGCCGATAGGCGGAAACACGCTCGTCATTACTTGTGAGCTCTTCCCATTACAGGCTTGGCGATTGGCTCGGATCACATACACCGGAGCGTACTTGGCCCACATGCATTTCCTTCAAGCTCCTGACCCGGATCAGTACGCCGTCGGCTTTCTCGGGCAGGAGCAAATCGGCATTCTGTTTGACCGTGCGATGGGCACTGGCAGCCATTTCGCTCGCGTTCTGCAGTCCAGGCAAGGCCATGATTGCGAGCACCGTGCGTGTTGGGCGAACTGTTTTGGGGGTTGGAACGGGGCCGAGAATGCCTTCCTCGAAAAAGAACGAAAACTGTCATCACAACCCCGGCTGTGCGATAAGTCGAGTGATGATCTTGTCATTTTGCAGCAGTCGAGCACTGTCGCGCAACATCCGCTGCTTCGTTACTAATACTCCTGCCGTTCTCGCAACGATGGTTGCACTTCTCTACCTACCGCTTCAGGTAGCGTGTACTTCGCGAACGCCGCCAGCAGCAACGGCACCGGAGCTGACGATCATGTACAACACAGAGGAGGAGCCAGCGGAAAAGAGCGCTGTAGCCCAAGTGATTCAGGCTCAGCTTCGGAAAGCCGGTGTTCCTGTAAAGCTTGACCCCGTCGCCAATTCTGTGTTTTACGACCGGGTGGGTTCTGGAGCGTATCAGAGTGCGCTTGCGCTGTGGTATGTGGACTATCCTGACCCGGAGGGATTCTTAACAGACTTCTATTCCAAAGCTGGTTTCCGCATGGCGAAATACCATACAACGCTTTTCGACAATGCTTACCTGTCCGGGCTCCTGGCACCGACGAATGGAGCGAAACAGGCCGGATTTCAGAATGCAGAACGAATCCTGATGAACGACCTCCCATGGGTGCCCTTGTATTCCAATAACGAAATTTTTCTTCTCGCGCCAGGTGCAGAGGGCTTCCGCAGCAACGCATATCAGTATTACGATTATCGCCATGTGAGCCGCGACAGCATTCGGGCAGCCAGCAACGTGGAGTTGCAAACCCTTGATCCAGCACTCGTTTATGACCTTGCCAGCAAGCACGTAGCCACGCAAAGCTATGAGGGCTTAGTCGCCATGGATGAGAAGCTCTCGGTTGTTCCGGCACTAGCGTCGTCATGGACCTTTTCGCCACGAATGGACCGGCTAACGTTCACATTGCGGCAAGGAGTCAAGTTCCACAATGGGGGGGGCGAACTGGATTCGAAAGATGTCAAGGCAAGCTTTGAGCGTTTGCTGAAGCAGAACTCGCCATACGCCTACATTTTTGATCACGTCAAAGGGGTAGATGAGTATAAGGCCGCGAAGGCGTCCGAAGTAGTCGGGTTTCGCGCAGAGAGCCCGAGCAGATTCGTAATCGATCTCAAAGAGCCATTTCCTACAATGCTGAACTGGCTTCTGGCACCGGCAGCTTCTATACTTCCATCAGAACTGCCGGCCAAGTATGATTTTGCAAAGGCCAGTGTCGGCACAGGCCCCTTCATTCTGAAGAGTTGGGACGGAACGGTGGCCGTGTTTACTTCAAATCCTTCCTACTGGGCTAAGGCTGAAGACGGCACGTCGCTGCCGAAATCGAAGAATCTCTCCATCCGAATTATGAAGGAGGTGAATACCATGCTCACGGCATTTCAGCACGGCGATCTCGATATCCTCAATGTCCCTCTTGCGCTCTACAACGAGATTCTTGACACCGCTGGCCACCTGCGGCCCGCATATAGCAAATATCGGGTCAGTATTGTGCCGCTCAATAATTTGAAGTTTCTGTGTTTTCGAATGGACGTGAGTCCGTGGGGAACGGATGCCGGACTTCGGCGCAAGGTCTCCGACAGCATTGATAGAACCGCGATTGTCACAAGTCTATTCCGAGGTCAGGCCCGTACGGCATACGGCATCGTTCCGCAGTGGGAGAAGCGCCAGTAACCGGCATTACAGCAATGGTTAAGCGCATCGGAAAGCGGCTGTTCATGCTTGCGGTCGGGCTCATTCTGATTCTGACCATTGCCTTTTTTGCAATCTATCGCATGCCCGGCGATCCCGCTCGCATGATTCTTGGTCCTCGCGCTACGGCCGAGACGGTTGCCGAGTTCCGGAAGACGGCCGGACTCGATGATCCGGTGCTGGTACAGTTCGGGCGGTTTTCGAGAAAAATGGTGACGCTAGACTTTGGCGTTTCGCTTACAGCGCGAAGGCCTGTTGCCGACCTTCTCGGCGAGCGAGTGGACCAAACCTTGCTTCTGATCGCGTATTCGCTTGTAGTGCTAATAGTGTTTGGTGTATGTGTCCCTCTTGTTTTGCGTATCACCGCATTCGACCGGGTAGATAAGCTGCTGCGTGTGTTATGGAGCGGCGCGGCAGCAGCCCCGCCATACGTCCTTGCGATCCTGACGCTTACGATTCTGGCAGGCTCGATCGACTTTCTGCCGGCCGTGTTCAATCCTGAAAGAGCTCGCTGCTGGTTCGCGGCCGCGTTTGTATTGGCGGCTTATCCCACGGCTCTTGTTTCACGACTATTTAACGATGCTTTGGACGTCGCTATGCAATCAGAATATGTGTCCCGTGCGCGGGCACATGGTTTCGGTAACGCGACGTTGCTGTTGAGGGAAGCGTCTCTTAATGCAATCAGTGCTCCCGTATCGGCGATCGCCAATGGCTTGGCGTACTTCGCAACGGGAACTTTCTTTGTTGAGGTGGCATTCGGCATCGGCGGTATCGGCACGCTGACGTATGACGCCATCCGAAACAAGGACCTCACCGTGCTGGCAGCCATTTGCCTACTGTTCGCGATGATGATCTCGATCGTGTCTGCCGTGCTGGACGTCGCCCAGCAGGTCATCGATCCAAAGTTGCGGAGGCGCCATGCATAAAAACCGTCAACTTACGTCGCGCGTAGCCGCACTCTGGCTATTGTTGCTCGTCCTCTTAACTAGTGGTGTAGACGCGTTGCCGCTGGCTGACCCCGTCACGCCGGACCTCGTCGCTACGCTGTCTGCGCCCACACGCACACATTTAGCGGGTACAGACGAGTTAGGCAGAGATGTAATTTCCCGAGTGTTGCACGCTGGACGATCGACCCTGCTCGTGGTAGTTGGCGCAACGGTAGTCAGCCTGTTGATCGCTACTGTTTTGGGGGCTCTCGCCGGCTACATCGGCGGCGTGGTTGACGCGTTCGTTGGTATTGGAATTGACCTCCTCTGGAGCGTTCCATTCGTCATTTTTGTGGTACTGCTCATCTCGATAACGGGAGTCAGCACGTTGTCTTTGATATTCACAATCGGAATGCTTAATTGGGTCGGCGCAGCGCGTGTAATCCGTGGAGAAATCGTGCGCCTGAGGGATTCCGACTTTGTCTTTGCCGCACAAGCACAGGGCTATTCGCGGCTGACGATCCTGGCGCGGGAGATCATCCCCAATCTACGGACTACATTGCTCACCCTAGCCGCATATTCTGCCATCGAAGTGCTCACCCTAGAGACGGGGCTTGCGTTCCTCGGCCTTAGCCTCCCCGCTCCGGCGCCCACCTGGGGAGGAATGCTGTCGGATGGCCTCAGCTATTTTTCAACAGCGTGGTGGATCGTAATTACAACGTGTTTTGCGATCACGGCGACGTTGGCTTCGCTACAACTACTGGCCCGGTCAGCTCAGCAAAGGTCGTGAAACGCTTGAACGGACTCCCCCTACCGGTAACGGCGGAAAACCAAAATGCGGGTTTTTACGAGGCTGTTTCGCCGTTCTATGACGACTTGTATCCGGAGGTCGATGCCGACGAGGCAGTGCGGCAGTGGCGGCTTTTGATCGAGGAGCGCCTTCAATATAAGGTCAATTACCAATCTGCGAAACGGCCACGGCTGCTCGATTTAGGCTGCGGAACAGGACGGTATCTGGAACCGTGGGCTTCGGCCGGTTTTATGGTCATCGGCACGGACGTGAGTAAGAGCATGGTGAAGAGGGCTCGCCACCGCATCAGCACGAGTGCGTTTCAGTCCCGCATTCATGTCACCGCCAGCGACGTCCGTTTCCCCTCATCCTGCTTGAGCCGATATCGTCCCTTTACTTTAGCTGTCGGCCACTTCAATTTTTTGAACCTCTTAACCGTCGCTGATATTGTCGCGCTGCTTCGGATGCTGAAAGGGATCATGGCTCCTGATGCGCTGCTCATTTCAGACTGCGCTTCGCCTCAGATGATGCCCGCCGCGGCGGCCGAGGACTGCGGGCTTTTAGATAAAAAGTTACACGTTCGAATACGCACGGAACCGGAGCCGTCTACTTGTACGGTTTCCATGATTTACGAAATTGCTGGCCGCGAGATCCGGGAACGGTATTGGCTGCATTCGAGAGAAGCCCTCGCCGACGCAGCGCAAACGGCCGGATGCAGATTACGCCACGCTTTTCCATGGTGCCCGAGCGCTCCAGCTCATCCGTGGCCGACTACAAAAAAGCGAGACGCGCACCGAGTTTGCGTATTTAACTTCCCGTCTACTCCATGACGAACGGAAGACGGGAATGGATTCGTGGTTACGCCTCTCCCGCGCGGGATTCCCTCCGATGATCGGCATTGATCGGCCTTCGTTAACAGCTCGCTTGCCTTCACGTTCCCGCGCATTCGTATATAATCTTCCTTCCATCAAGCAGTTTGGAGCAGTACGCTCGGCGAACTGGAACGGGGGTGTCCTGGGGTGAAGCGACATGGCGAATAGTAGCACTGATACGGAGAAGACCGGTCGGTCCACGCCATGGCGCATTGATCGCTTCGATCTGATCTTCTACAATGCCAGACACAAGCGGTGGCAGTTCTTCGCGGAGGATCCGACTGCCATTCAGGTGAGATCACGGACCGAGGGGGAAGGTCTGCATCGATACCAGATCCGCAGCCTCCTGAGTACTTTCCGGCAGGCGGTCGAAGCGGTGCTTCAGCCGGCGCACTCAAAGCTCTTCGAGATTCGCTCTTATCCACAACTGCAAGGAGACGATGACCGTATTTTTATCCCGCAGCCGCCTCCATTTTCCGAATGGTCTTCTTCGTACAAGGATGTCTACCTTGAATATCTAATTAACACTGCGTGGTATGACGGGGTTCCAGATGCTCATCAACAGGAACTTCAGAGTTGGTTTCTAGATCCGGAGCACAAAGTACCCCGGCAGGCTGCTCTTACGTTTCTCAGTCTGCTACCAATCTTGGAGGAGTGGGACACCTGGGGTTGCTTCGTTCGTGCACGGAATACATCTGCCCGACCCGCCAGTTCTTTTCCTCCACCAGCAGCTAAGGATTGGTCAGACCCGTTTTGTGTTATTGAACTAGACTTTCGCAGCGATCAACACCCTAATGTCGCCGTAGCAGCATCCAAAACATTGCTTGGCTATCCGGTAACTATTGAAGGGCTGTGCCTGAATCTCGCAGACGGTAATCTTGCACCTCACAAGGTCGGTAGAGCAGACTTTTTCGATGAGCGATACTGCAAACTGCCCAAACGAACCGAGAACATCAACGAGGAGCTCCCATATCGATTTTATGCCGCCCTGGTTGACCCGATCATGAAAGGGCTATCTGGCGATAAAGGGCTATCTGGCGATCCTGAGAAACGTCAGTTCGTGATTGCATACCCGATCGCCACTGCGGACCGAATACATTTTCTGCAAATAGCGCTCACCGCCGATACGACAGCGCATGGCTGTATTGACGCATTGTGGAATGATTGGCAATCTATTCATCGCAACCTGTGGACCCCGGCTTTTCAGGCTTTCCTGCAAGAAGAGATGAATCGCGTCACTGCCACAGCGTTTCAATCGGAGGTGTATGACCGCCTTGCTGCGCAGGTCAGGGGTGATCGACAGATTTCAGAAGCGGACTGCAACGGTGCTCTATTCCCGCATATATACCACCTCTTTCCTGTCCACACGGTCCGCTTAGCCGGTGCGGCTCTCTATGGTTATGCGCCGTACCTCTTCCCCGAGGCCAGCCATCCAGATTATGCCCGATATAAGGACACTCCGCTGTATGTCGGGTCGAAGTGGACAGACATAACGGAGGAAGCGCACCAATCTCCGCCAGTTGGACTCAGAACTGTGGATTTGGATGGTGTTACCACTATGACGTTACCGTCTCCCGCAGCAACTCTGCTCGACGTGCTCACAGGCGACCACCGTATACGGCAATCGGTTCGGCAGCAAAAGTGGTTTTTAGAACTGCTGCCTAAGGGCTTGGCTGACGTTACCGAAAATGTCGCCCGCGATCGCCGACGCTGCCTGGAAATCGTTATTGCCTTTGCAAGCAGCCTGCATTCTAATGACAAACAGGCTATCCTGGGCGCAACCTGGGGCGTACCGGATGTTGACCGCATTGTACCCGTCGCGGACCTTACGACGGATACCGGTCGTCTTGTTGAGACACCTCTGGGCCGTCCCAACTATAGATTTCGGTTCAGACCACATTCGTTCGAACGATACTTGTCGCAAGCGTTCGTCACACTAGATCCTGCGATGCAGCTGCAGCATCTGAAGCGGTATCTGTCCCCGCCTTTGCTGCTGCGGCTATCGGAGTATTTTGAAACCGGCCCGGCAAAACTTTTAACCCATACGTACGAACCGGAGATCTTCAACGGCGCATACGACCAGCTACTGCGAGCTCGTGATCAGTACTACCACTCTCTGCTCACCGGAATCCTGAGCGATCTTGAGCAGGTAAAGCAGGGAAAGGAGAAAGCTCACATGCTTCCGGTTCGGGTCTTTCACGAGAAGTGTGCTGTCGCTTGCACAGCCGAGCTTCGTATCGCCACCTTCGATAGCTTCTACTGCATAAAGGACGAGCTGACGAACGGAGCGAGATTGGACGACTGTCCGCACACGAGTGCCGCAACCATTCGTAGTTCCCTTGAAGTGGACCGATTTACAGTACAAGAAGCGCACATTCAGATGCCAAATGGCTTCCGCTTCTACGGACTGGATCCCGGACCGCTTATTTCCGCGATCATTACGGCGGCAGAGGATAACTGCGGTTCAAAGATAAGGACTTGGTGGGTGAATTCCCGTTCGACATACGTCTCTCCCTACTACACGGCGGCGCAGCATCCGCTTTACCTAATTGAGCACTATCTCTTCGTTCCGCTAGTTATGGAGAATCCTAACAGCTTTGCGACCGGAAAAGTAAAAGCTGACCTTTGCAAGTGGTTGTTATGTGGCGAGTGTTGGTACGTCCAAGGCGATAGTACAACGTGGTGCGAGTTTGTGTGGCCTAAGTCCGGTTCTCCTTTTGCGGCTCAGAGCCGCCAAGTTGACGTAACCATGCCCGAGGCGATATCAGGTCAGTCTGGTCTGCTCTTTAGGCTACAGCACTGGAAAATGGATGAAAGTGGCGGGAATGGGGAGTGGTTAAACAAAAATGGTGATACTCACAATCGACTGTCGGCCTAACCGGCTCCGGCCTTTAACCACGTGGTTGCGGACATTGAACGTCTCGGTTTTCGAGGCGCCCAAACGACGTGAGTTAGCTATTCCCGAGGGCAACGAATGCTCACTTGTCCTTCTGCACGTCGGTCGGCTTCAAGGAGAATGCGACAATCTTGCGGCAGTGATCGAGGAGTATATTTCAAAAGGGGCGTTCATACTTGGTTACGGTGGCGGCCAGATCAGCGCAGGTGTCGGGGAGAAAGTGGGTCCGCAGTTTGCAATATTTCCTTTCCCGGTTGCCCTTGATCGATTGGATGAGGATCTGAAGAAGGTGATTGCTGCGATTGTGCGGGAGCTTTCTTCTGATGCTATTCGTCCAAACACTTGGTTCAAGGACACCGTCACCAAGTTTGATCCTGTGCTGGAGCGGAAACTAGAAGTCCTCGCTTCCGTTCTTAGCGGCGTGGAGCCAGAGGGCCTTGCGCTCAGCATGCTGCGAAGGAAAGGAATTGATACGCGCGGGAATATTGACTTGACCAACCCAAAAGAGAGCGCAGCCAACCTTCGGAAGCTATTTTTTGTTAGCTGAGCATCGAGCAGAAATGGAGATCCTGCACTTCGACGACTGCTCCTTTGAATGGCAACGCCCATCAGACGAGCTGGTACAGGCAGATCCCCAGGCGAGCGGGCGCGAAGCTCTTAAACTGTCTCGCCGAACGTACACGCGTGCGACTGGGAACAGCTTGGAGGGGTGGTTCGCCTCTCTCGCGAAGGACTGGATAGAGGTATCGGCAGAGGCGTGCGAGCATTCTCGGCCCCAGCCTGCGGCAACCGCCACTGCGGAGCCTCCAATTGGCATGTACCTGATCCACGCCAATGGCTGTTTTGTTCCTGGAGTATCAAGGCAAGATCTGCAAGGAGTTGAGATCCTCAAGCACATTCGTTTGACCTACAGCTTGGGAGAGATGAGGAGGTGGCATGCCGTTGTCTACTCATTCGAGCCGCTCGAAAATATTCTGCGTCGGAAACCGGAGAATTTGATTCTGGTTTCTTCAGGCGTGACGTTTCTGCAACTTCCAGATGCGTTGGAACTGGGAAAGGCTCTCCGTGAAGCCGAGCCGATGATCCGCCAAACTCACCGAGATGATAAGGGTGGTATTCTCACGCTGTCACGTTTAGCGAGCGACGATGTTTTTCGGGCATCGGTCGGGGGCGCGCTGCGGCCGTTCATCGCCTGTGATTACCGGCCGCCCGATACGGAGCACGCCATTTCGAACTGGTGGGGCGTTCGGCAGCTTACCCTCACACTAGCGAAGGCTTCTAGGCAGAGGGCCACCGCCCAAAGTCTTCCGCTTGCAGTACATGAAGAACTGACACGTCTTGAAAACAAAAAGGCGTTCTTCTTGGCCGACAATTCGCCGTCCGCGGGAGAGGACGATACCTCGAACCGCGAAGTCGGTTTAGAAGCAGAACTCAAGAAGGTCCGCAGATTTTTTCAGAGCTCCGCGCTGGTCACCCGCCCACCCCGGATTGTCCATGTGGACGATGAGATTGATAAGGGCTGGGACGAAGCAATGTACTTCCTATTGACAGGCGACAAGCTTCAGAAACAGAATCAGCCAGACTGGTACCACACAACCATGGGTGCGCTAGCTTCCCCGGGCAACAACAGCGACGATTGGGAACAGGTTGCCGAGCTCATCCTGGATCAGAAACCAGAATTGGTGCTGATGGACCTCCGTCTCCTCGGCTCGGGTGATGCAGGTCTTCCGGTTAAGGAGACGTCTGGTGGGAAATTAATCGGATTCCTTCGCGAGAAAGCCCCAGCCGTTCCGATACTTCTAATGACCGCCTCGAACAAAGCGTGGACGCTTCAGGAAGCATTCCGTCTAGGGGTTGACGCCTATTGGATGAAGGAAGGGATTGGTGATCACGCAACATCATCTACGACAGTCCGCAACACTTCCGAGCTAATCCGTCTTATCAGAAATCTCTTAGAGGCGGACTACCAGCTTCTGCGCAAGATCGACGGCAGAATGAACGGGTTCGAAGCGGCATGGAAAACAGAGACACCTCCCTGGTGGAAGAAGATGAAGTGGCCCGAACCGATTTCACGGCTCCCGTTCGAGCCGCCCACCATAACGGAACCGGACTGGGAGCTTGTCTGCCCACTGTTGCGAAATCTGATTGCGATGTACCGGGAGTATTTACGTCTCTTTACACTTCGATATGGCCCGGCCGGGGTGACGGCGGACCACATTGACCACGCGGGGCGTTCTGCGACCGAAGAGGAGACGTTAAATCGATTGCACAAGAAGCAGGAGACAATTGATTTTTGGTTGAGGTCCCTCGTGGTGCAGGTCGGAAGAATCATAGAAGTACTTCACTGCTTCCATACGATCCGAAAGGACTTTGATCCTTATCGACCCCGCGGTGAGCGTAGCCTCGCGAGCTCGGGAACCATAGGGGCATATTTCGAGTATCGGGAAGCGCGTATACAAAAGATGCGACGAGATTGGTTTGGCCAGGCGATGTACAACATCCGAAACGGAGCAGCGCATTTCGATCCAACAATGCCACTTCTCGAACACCGTCACCTCCGTAGTTTTCTGGCTGCGCTGTTCGCGTGGTTGTCCGTCGAACCACAGTGTGTTAAAAATCCACGCTTCGGCACGGGTTGGCCACACGCAGCCGATTTTATATCTGGGCCAAACAAGCATGATGCCTTGGCCAGAGCGTACGAGGACCTCTATGGATCTCCGTTGCTTGAACTCCCTGCGTGAGCCGCACAAATCCGACAAAACGCGCTCATCGGCACGTCGGTTATGGCTGGAGAAGGCGGGGCTTAAAGTTAGCGAGGTAATGAACACGCCACGGAATGTTGTGGCCCACAAAAAACGGTGAAAACTCCGAAATGAGGATGATCAGTCTAGAGTTCTATCAGAGGCGCTATGGGTCTGATGAAAGCAACAGGCGGTTTCTGGAGTCCCTACTCCCGTCGCGGAGCGGTCGTGAATGGGCGGCGCGACGCTCAGCAGGATCCACCGATACCCCGATGGGAATGTGAACAGCCAAGCCATTACCTGCGCCAGCTTCATGAAGCCGCAGACCTCGTTATCGGTGATCTGGTTGACCGCTTTGTCCAGAAGGACAGCCCTCTGGATCAGCGTTTGCAGCAGCTAGTCGCCGCAGAGCACTCAAATCGCGAGGAGCTGGGTCGTGCGGAGCGCACCCACGCTGATGCTGTGGAGCGATTCACGTCCACCAATCCGGGCGTCCCGGCCTCCGGTGCCGAGCATCGTGTGACCGCTTACTGGATTCTTGTTGCGTTTCTGATCGCGTGTGAACTGCCTTTAAACGCTACGGTCTTTCAGGTGTTACGTGAAGGTCAGATTTTTAATTATCTAATCGCTTTTGGCATCGGTCTTCTTATCCTCACCGCTGCCCATTACGCTGGCCTGCACCTCCGGCGAAAACCATTTTCTGACAAAACATCGGGAACAATGTTCATGGTGGCCCTGGCCTTGCCACTTGTGGCAGTCCTGGCAATCACCTCTCTGCGCCAGTACTACCTCCACACGAGAAACCTTGTGGATGCTGCTGGTGAAGGGGTTGCCTACTACGCCTTTTTGTCATTCAATCTTTTAATGTTTGCTATTGCCTTTTACATGTCTTGGTTCTGCCATCTGGACGGCGCCGAGGAGCTCACGCGTACACGCCGCTCAGTTGAACGTGTGAGGCGGGAGTTAAAAACAACGGTGAGGACGCTTCGCGTAATTAGGGCCGCACGGCTCAATCTCCACCGTAGGTATGTAACGTCTGCCCGGCAAACGTTAGACGGATTCTGGCAGCTCGTTCACGTCTATTTAGGTGAAAACCTCCGGCGTAGACAGGACCGCAAAAACCGCCAAAATGACCAACTCCTCACAGAGGCTGCCCGTGAAGCGCTTCTTATCCGGGTTCCAAGGGCACTGATGTCCGAGTATTTTGATTACCGTGATCCGATGTCGCTTGATGTTCGCTCGATCGGGAGCACCCCCCATGATGCGGCTGCTAGGGAGTCAAACCCGGCCCCGTTCTCTGTTGCGGCTACACCCAGTTCAGAGGAGCACACCTGATGACGTACCGTACGTGCTCGGCATGCTATCTTGCTTGTTCTGCTATCGCTCTGGCGCTTTCCGGCTGTGGGAAGATTCAGGAAGCCTTTTCTGAGAAACCTCAGATCGGCTTCGTCGCTCTTTTTGATACCTCGGCCAGCACAAATCAGCAGCTCCTTAGGGATCGTTATAGTAAAGAGTTCCTCGGCATCATCGACAAACTTGCGGCAAAAGGAGTCGTAGCCCGCGCTGATGTTATTCGCGCGACACCGCTGGCCGACACGATTTTCCCGCTACGCGTCGATCTCCCCCGCGCCTCACTTAACAAAAACGATATCACTCAAGAGGAACTGATCACGCATGCCAAACGGAAGGCGGAAGAAGGGCTCGGGAACCTCTTCTCTATGGGAGCGCCGACACCGCGAACGCGGATTCTCGACGCCATTGAAGTGACCAGTAGAATCCTGAACGGTGCTGAGATGCGCGACATCCCGGACCGTCGGCTTGTGATCTTCTCGGATATGATCGAGAGTTCCGAGCGCTATGAGTTTACTCGCGGTATTCTCCAGCCGGGCACGATTGCATCGATGGTAGACCGTGAGAAAAAGAGTGGCCATTTACCATCTCTGACGGGGGTCAGGGTTTGGATCGCGGGAGCGGGCTCCGGGGGTGGTGAGAATATGTCCAGTAATCAGCTTCGCGGCATTGAGCAATTCTGGTTGCGCTACTTTCGCACGACCGGTGCAGATTTACCGGAGTCGCAATACGGGTCTTCTCTGCTCAATTTTGACATCTCGCATTAACGACCTTGGTCGGCTACAATGTCATAAACTGACGTTCCCGCAAGAGCGCAGCTTGTATCATCTCTCGCTTCGATTCCGGCCACTCAATCTGAGTTAGCCATTCGATTTCCTCACGGAGCAATTGCGATAAAATTCCTGAGCTTCGCATCCACAGCACTTGATTGAAATTTATCTTGTCGTACACCCATTTGAGGGTCTTTTTCATCGACCGGCCGGGTAGCAGGGCGGCAAACGCATCAGCATTCCAATTGGGACCTGCTGGCGTCATATCGGCCGTCCATAGCAACGCTGCCAAAGCGACGCGCCGCGCAACGAGCGTCTGAGCGATGGCAAACGGCGTATTCGGCACGCGCGCCTGAATGAACGTCAGGAACGTCTCCGTGTCGTTGACTTTCCCCCCCGAACCCCGCGCTCGAATTTCTATGAAGATAGCATCCGACAGTCGCGTGATTTCTTTGAACATCACTGCTGCTTCTTTTGAATGAAAAAGCTTCGCATACTCGAGCTTCCGTTCCGCGTTCCATGCGAACGACGGTCGGTACCACCCGCGCAGAGTGGAGTATAAATGAACGCGTTCGAGAAGATACGCTACCGAGTTCGCGCTATTGCTGTCATCGGCGTCCACTGGAACATCTGGCGCCTCTTTTATAAACCAACCGTCGATATCGCCGGACGAATCCAGCAACTCAGCAAAATTAAGCACCTGCCTACTCGCAGTAAACATGATGACCGGCATATCTGGTTTCTGCGTCTTGATCAGTTCTCGGAGACGGTAGGACGGGAAATCCTTGATGGAATAGAGAGCAGTCTGAACCGGCTCCAGCCGAAGATCGAGCAAAACAACAGTGGATTTGATTCGCGGCCCATCTGAGCGACGGTCTAGTACAAACTCGCGGTTTGCGCCAAACACATCCTCCGCTTCTAGCGAAGATGGGCTACGCCCGCTTGCATTGGGACTGAGATCGCGGACCCAACGATCCAACCACTCCCTTCGGGGTTGTTCATTCTGGCCTCGGTCAGATTCGAGCTGTTCCCAGTGCGCCAGCCAGTGTTCTGCCAGTTCCGCGTTTCGGACACACACTAGCCGTGCCCATCGGCCGTTAGAGTCATCGGCTGACGGTTCGGAATACACCCACTCATCCTCAAGCTGTCGCGTGAAAGAGTCGGTCCGGAATAACATTCGCAAGAGGACGTGTGCAAACCCTTTGTGAAACTCATCATCAACAAAAAGCACCCTGGTGCCTTCTGGAAGCCCTTGACCCAAGTGATACGTGAGGATCTCGACGCTATTCTCGACAATAGGGTAACGGGGAGCCCGAACTGTTCTTCTTGTTGCGAGATACCGCCTGATTAAAGGGGAAGACAGTTTCGAAGCAACGTACTGTTCCCACTCGAAGTGTAGACCGGCAACTAAGTCCAGCTCCCGGCGGCTATTCTCGTTGCCAGCATCCGCGCCCTGTTTTAGTAGTGCCCGATAGCCTCGCCACAGCCGGTAAGCAGCGTAATAGTCATTGGCAAGGTCGTGATACGAGACTCGCTCGGCCAAATGTTGGACTCCAGCCGAAGCTTCTTCAATTTGCTCATTGCTTGCGGGCTGAAGTCTCCCTTGCTGGACATCCTCAAAGAAGCCTGGAACCCGGTCAATCGCTTCGGGCAGCCTCATAAACTCGATGCTCGGTCGCACAAACAGCAGATCTGGTCGCTTTTGCAGAATGTCGGCCAGGCTCTGCCACGCAGCAACCAATACAGGACAACCGCGCACACCTTCATCTCCAATCCATCGAAGCGTATTCAGCAGTTCATATCCAAAGAGGTCCTGCCGGTTCCACGCGGGCGAAGCGAGCTCAAGTGGGATGACCACCACCTGCGGGCGTGAGGGAAGAGCGGCCAGAGCCTGCACCCAGACGGCTGGGGCATGCCAACACGTTTCGTCCGAAAACCGGTACGCAACGCCTTCAATGAACATCAGCGGGGCATCGAAGTGGAAGTCTTTTAAAGCCAATGGAATGATTTCGGGCTTCACGGAACCCCCATTTTATCCCGATGTACATACGTCCAACTCGGGTTGGGGTGTACGGCAGGCGAGGGGTCCCCTCAGAAAACGGAATATAACGTACGCTAAGGGGCTGGAGTCAGGCGCAAAGGGCGGAAACGGCCCTTGGGAGGGATGGAGCGGGCTCGCCATTGGTAGTCGCCCGTAAGATTGATATGCTCCCAGCCCAGTGGAGATAGGTATTGCAGAAGGGCGTCGTCCAGCGGAGCTTGCTTGCGCAGAGCGTCCGTGGCTCGCTGAAGGTAAACAGTGTTCCAGAGGACGATGGCGGCGGTGAGCAAGGTGAGACTGCTGGCCCGGTAGCGCTGCTGGTCGAAACTGCGGTCGCGGATCTCCCCGAGGCGATAGAAGAAGACGGCCCTGGCGAGGGCATTGCGGGCCTCGCCTTTGTTGAG
>JBBSEX010000045.1:0-22095 GCA_038239345.1 Bryobacterales bacterium | reverse complement strand
CAGCAAGCCTCCGAGCGCGCGGAAGCCTCTCTGGCGCAGGCCAGGAAAGTTCTTATTCCGGATTTACAGGTAACGGGAATTCTGGTCGAGAACCATACTCCGCTCCTGGAGGTGAACCCTTCACGGGCGACGGGGGTAATGGCAGCAGCTCAGGTCGGGGTGCAGGTGCCGATCTTTAACCGGAATCAGGGGAATGTGCAGGCGGCAAAAGGGGAGATTGAGAGCGCGAAACAGGAGTTAGAGCGAGTAAAGCTGCAGATTGGCCGAGATCTCGCTATGACGTTCCGCGATTACGATTCCGCGCGGGCAACGGCTCAGCAGTACAAGACTGAGATGTTGCCCCGGGCGCAACAGGCCTACAAACTGTATCAGTCCAACTATCAAAACATGGCGGCGGCTTATCCGCAGGTTCTGATCTCCCAGCGAACTCTGTTTCAGTTGGAAGCCGATTACATCCAAGCGCTCGAAAACGTCTGGCAGAGTTCGCTAAAGATCCGCGGGTTTGGTTTGATGGACGGACTTGCCATGCCGATCAGTCCTTCCGGAAATACCGGCCAGTCCTCCGCTGATAGCGCCAGGGCATCGACGTCGCGGGCCGTTTCAGTTCAATAAGAGAAGGAAAGAATATCCATGCGGAATGTCATATGGTTCTTAGCCGGCGCGATCGCGGTTGTCTTAGTAGCGGGGCTCGGCGGCCTGATGTTTCTGAGGCTCGGCGCGAATGGATTCAGTGCCCGCGCGGAGCCGTCGCTGATCGAGACGTTCGCGGCCCAAAGTGCCAGAAGCATGGCGCTTCCGGCCCAAGCAAGACAGAGGGCAAATCCGGCGGCGAACTCCAAAGACGTCCTCGAACAAGCCAAAGCCCATTGGGCCGATCATTGTGCGATATGCCATGCGAACGACGGCAGCGGGCACGTGGAAATGGGGCGGCAGATGTATCCGCAGGCTCCAGACATGCGGAAAGATTGGACGCAGAACATGACCGATGGCGAACTGTTCTACGATAGAAAATGGCATCCGACTGAGCGGCATGCCCGCTTGGGGTGGAGGAACGGAGCACGGTGAGGAAGACTCCTGGAAACTCGTCCATTTCATCCGTCACCTCCCCAATTTGTCACCCAGTGAAGTCAAAGAAATGGAGAAGCTCAACCCTAAGAGTCCAGACGAGCTCGAAGAAGAGAAGCAAGAACAGCAGTTCCTGAGGGGGCAGCCTTCGAACGAAGCACCAAAGCAAAGTCATCACCACTAAAGGAGAAGTTGTTATGAAAAGCAGAAGAATCATGCAGTCAGTCATCGCGGTACTGGTCCTGATGCTCGGGTCCGTTACTGCATTCGCTCACAATGGCATCGAGCACGTCATGGGCACGATCACCGCCATCACCGACACATCCGTCACCGTCGATACCGTCAAGCACGACTCGGTTACGGTACAGATCGACCCCTCAACAACTTTCACCAACAACGATGCGCAGGCTACCCTAAAAGATTTGAAAGTGGGGCAGCGTGTTATTGTTAACGCCAAGCCAAACGCCGACAAAACACTCGTGGCTGTCAGTGTGAAGTGGGGAGCCAATTCGACCGCCCATGGCGATCATGTGGAACACTCTAAGAAATGAAGCGCTCCGCCGCGTTGCGGTGCCAGCCTTGGAAGTCAGAGCACTCTAAGCAGGGTAACCGCGCGACGGACGGTTGGAAAATCTAACGAATGGCTCAGAGCATCGGAGACCGGAGTAGCGAGTTGATGGAGTCCGATCATGGACGATATCGCGAGCTTGTCGAAGCAGCGCCAGACGCGATTTTAGAGGTTGATCGTACGGGTAAGATCCGGCTGGTCAACCACGAAGCCGAAACCTTATTCCGCTGCACTCGCGCTGAACTGATCGGCAAGCAGATTGACGAGTTTGTTCCGGAGAGATTCCGGAGCGGACATGCCGCCCTTCGCGATAGTTACTGTGAGCGGCCGTTGAAGCGCCCGATGGGCTCCGGATTGGAGCTATGGGCACGGAGAGCGGACGGCAGCGAGGTTCCGGTTGACATCCACCTGAGTCCGATTCAAAGCGGAGAAGACCTCCGTATCATATGCGTGGTTCGCGACATCACGGAGCCGAAGCGGGCCGAGGAAGCCATCCGAACACTCAATCACATGCTCGAGCAGCGAAATCGCGAGGTTGAACGTGCCAATCAACTGAAAAGCGAATTCCTCGCCAGCATGAGCCACGAACTTCGGACTCCGCTGAACGCAATTATTGGATTTTCCGATTTACTTCGGGAGGAAAGCGGAGGTGAACTGAACGATAAGCAAAAACGATACACCGGTCACATTGGTCAGGGCGCCCGGCACTTGCTTGCGCTCATTAACGACATTCTCGATCTTGCTAAGATCGATGCGGGCCAAGTCGAACTGCGAATGGAGACGCTCTCAGCCACGGACCGGATCGAAGAAGTGTTAGCAGCAATCCGGCCCCTGATCCGCGACAAGAAACTAAGTCTCCGGGCAGATGTCTTTCCGGGGCTTGAAATCGTAGCGGACCAGACGCATCTCAAGCAGATTCTTTACAACCTCTTGAGTAATGCCGTTAAGTTCACGCCACAGGGAGGTGAGATCATCCTAGAGGCGCACCGGGAAGGCGATGTTGGTTGTATTAGCGTAGCCGACACGGGAATCGGCATCGCTCCCGAAGACATTAATGACATCTTCGAGAGTTTCAGCCAGGTGGCGGCAACAACCAAGGGGATCCGGGAAGGTACTGGCCTTGGACTGGCGATCACAAAGAGATTAGTGGAGGCTCATCGTGGCCGAATCTGGGTGGAAAGCCAGCTTGGCAAGGGTAGCCGGTTTTTCGTCGAGCTTCCGTTACGGCCAGCGTCGACGGGCACGGAAGCCGGAGGCGCAGACATAGCAGACGCCGGATCGAGAAAGGCACCCTTGGTCCTCATCGTCGAGGACGAGGAGCCTGCGAGAGAGCTACTGACCAACTACCTCGAATCCGATGGCTACGAGGTTGCTTGGGCTGCCTCGGGCGCTGAAGCCATCACCCAAGCAGGTCGGCTTTCGCCGGCCGCGATCACGCTCGACCTGCTGCTGCCAGACGGAAACGGCTTGAAGACTCTCCATCAGCTCAAGAACGACCCGGCAACGCAAAATATCCCGATAATCGTCGTCTCCGTGCGCGACGAGCGCGGCATGGGCCTGGCGCTTGGCGCATCCGAGTATCTAACCAAGCCGGTGGAGAAAGAGACGCTTTTGGCCGCTTTGCGTAAGCACATTCCACTAGCCTCTACCGGCGCGGCGAAGATTCTCGTCGTGGACGACGACACGGAAACGCGCTATTTGCTCGCTGAGATTCTGGACACCGAGGGTTACGTGTCATTGCTTGCAACGAGCAGCATGGAGGCATTCGATATCCTGGGCCGGGTTCGCCCGGCGGCGATCCTCCTGGATTTGCTGATGCCCGGGACGGACGGCTTCGAGCTTCTCACCCGAATCAAAGAAGATAAGTCATTGCGGAACCTCCCGGTCCTGGTTTTGACTGCAAAGCACCTTACGGATCACGATCTCCAGAATCTGGCCGGCAAGATTCGCGGGATTTTCCTGAAAGGAAATACGTGGAAAGAAACACTCCTTGACCAACTGCGGCTGGCGGTCCATGAAAGCTGACCGAATGAAAACCGTTCTTATTGCCGACGACGATCTGGCGAGCCGCGAGTTGCTCAGATACGCGCTCGAAACGGCTGGCTTTCGCTTACTTGAGGCGTCTGATGGGCGGGAAGCTTTGAACAAAATCCGGACAGAATCCCCGGAGCTCGTTTTGTTAGATATTCAAATGCCGGTGCTGGACGGTTTCGCAGTGCTCCGGGCGGCACGTGCCTTAGACCCGCCCAGCGGCGCCAGGTTCATCGCTCTCACAGCCTTTGCCATGGAAAGCGACCGGCAGCGGATTGAGAGGGCCGGCTTTGATGGGTATGTCCCCAAACCGATTTCAATCTCTGATGTGAGGAAGCAGGTCAATCGCATGCTTTCCGATGGAGATAAGGCGGGCCGTGCCGAACTTTAAGATATTGGCGATCGACGACGATCTGTCCAGCCTTGACCTAGTCAGATCAGCGTTGGAAGAGAAAGGCGTTGACATTCTGGGGGCCTCCGACCCTGAGGACGGTCTGGCGCTGTATAAGCGTGAGAGGCCTGAAATCGTGCTGGTAGATCTGATGATGCCGAAAATGAATGGGATCGAAGTTCTGAAGCAGATCATGCAACCTGAGATCAGCAGCCACGGGGGCGAACTTCAAACCTTAGTCATTCTGCTCACGGGGTTTGGCACCGTCGAAACCGCAGTCGAGGCAATGAAAGCCGGAGCGTACGACTATTTGACCAAGCCAGTACACGTTCCAGAACTGAGAATAGTGGTACACCGCGCTCTGGAACACCTACGCTTGCGCGCGGAAATCTGGCGGTTGCGGCGAACTCTCGACTCTAAATACGGCTTTGAATCGATTCTTGGACGCTCCAAGCGGCTGCTATCCGTATTGGATTTGGCCGCCCGCGCCGCTCAAACGACCTCAACAGTCTTGATTCAAGGTGAAACGGGCACTGGCAAAGAACTTCTTGCACGAGCGATCCACTTTAACAGTCCACGCAAACGGCTGCCGTTCTATACGATCAATTGCGGCGCTATCCCCAAGGACCTTCTCGAATCTGAATTGTTCGGACATGTGAAGGGCTCCTTTACTGGAGCAGTCACCCACAAGACTGGGAAGGTTGAAGCCGCTGATGGCGGCACGTTGTTTCTCGATGAGATAGGGGACATGCCACTCGAACTTCAAGTCAAGTTGCTTCGGCTTGTCCAGCAGGGTGAGATCGAGAAGGTCGGAGCCACGGCTCCCATGAAAGTAGACGTTCGCGTCATCGCTTCTACCCACCGGAACTTGCAAGCGATGATTGAGGACCAAACGTTTCGGGAAGATTTATACTATCGGCTCACAGTCATCCCTCTGGAGTTGCCGCCGCTCCGAGAGAGGCCGGATGACATTCCGGAGCTCGTGCGGATGTTCTTCCAACGCGCTTCCGAGAAACACGGCAGGCAAGGCCTTCGGCTGTCGGATGAATTGATCTCACGCTTTACGGGTTACCGGTGGCCAGGAAATGTTCGCGAGATGGAGAACGTCGTCGAGCGCCTTGTAGTGCTCGCCGACGGCGATTTCGTTCGGTTCTCCGATCTTCCGGATTTTCTGCGGGGCGAGCCAGACCCGAAGAACACGCTGCAATTGAAGTTGCCGCCCGAGGGAATCAGTCTCGAGGGTGTAGAGAAAGAACTGATTCTGATGGCGCTGCGTAAGTTTAGCTGGAACCAATCTCGTGCTGCACAATACCTCGACATCAGCAGGAAGACGCTGATCTATCGCATCGAGAAATTTGGTCTCCGGCGCGAGCAGGACGAACAAGGGTCCGCCGACGTCGCTGGGACGTAAACTTCCGATGTGCTTAAACTGTTCGATCACGCTGCGGCACTGGCGCCGACTTGGACGACCGCGCTCCGATTTCCACCACGCGATTCATGGTGCCGAAGGGATTGGCAACACAACTCGGGCACGGTGCTGCATCTTCGCGTCCGGGCTCGCAGCACCACGCACCGTCCGCCACAAATTTGTACTCGTACTGGCAAGGGCCAATTCCAGCTCAGCTCGCCGCATACCCTCTCTCTGGGGCTCCATCGGCGTGCTTTGTGTATCCCAGCGGTAACTGAGAGAACGCCGGCAGAAGTCTCGAATGTGACTCCTGCCGACGGTTCTCGATCGCTTGAGTGTCCGGTTGCCTCAACCCTTGACACGATCGAGAGCATGTTACTTCTTCGCTTCGTTGGCCATCCCCCTGTGCGCGGATGCAAGCGCACTGGCATCCTCGGCGGCCTTGCGAAGCTGGCTAGCCACCCCATTACAGTGGTTGGCCCCACCAGTACGCGCAGTGTCCTGATAAACTCTGGCGATATCTTCGTGGTCCTTTGCCTCGGCTCCGAATCTCTCAGCTTCGGCATCGAAGTATTGTGCGATGCGTTCGTGGTCCGCCTTCGTTGCCGCGTTGGCGACCAGATTCTTGAGTTCACTCTTACTCAAGGTCTTGTCCTTCGCCCCGGCCGGAACCAAAACGAAAACCGCCAGCACCGCAGCCGCAACGGTCAAGACCACTGCCCTGAGTGTGCTGGTGTTCATCATATGCTTCAACATTTTCCTTACCTCCGTTCAATTTGAGATGTGGCGCGAGCGGTCACAACGTGGTTTCCAGCCATCAGGTCGGGGATCGGCGAACTTCCTCTTCGCGTCATTCCCCCTATACAAAGCACGCAGCGTGCCGTTTGCGCGTCCCACCGTTCGCATGATTTCTAGAGCATCCAGACGCACCCTGGTGCCGACAGGAGGCAGCGGACGCCTCAGATAATCCAACCCTCGTAAACCTGCGATTAAGCCGAGCTGACGCTCACTTTTGTGCTTTCTTGGCCATTTCTTCGTGAGCCGCCGCCAACGCCCGATCCTCGGCTGCCGCTTTCCGCGCCGCCTGTGCAAAATACTTGCAGTGCCCGGCGGTTTGGCCCGACAGGGGGTGTTTCATCGCGTGGATCCCGGGGTTATTAAAATATTCTTTGGCGAGTTCCTCGTGTTCGGCAGCCTCGGCATCCATCTTCTCGGCCTTTTGGGTAAAGTATGCGGCCAACCGATGGTGATCTTCGGGTGTAGATGCTTTGCCGATAAGTTCTTTCACTTCGGATTTGCTCATCGTAGGTGTTGACTCGGCTGCGAAAGCGAGTCCGGCGGCCAGCGCGATCAACAACATCAAGTCGCAGTGGCGCGTGATTCTCTGGTAAATCTTTTTCATCTTCATATATCTCCTGTTTACAAAATGTGATGAAGGAAACTCTAATTCGTAGTCGTTTTGCCATGCTTTCGTGCATTTCTGCCAGGACCGCAGCTTTTGAGCGACCATCCGGTAATAGCCGGAATGATCGCCTCCTCAAGCGCGCCGCCACGTCGCCGGATTAGCGTCGCGTCACTTGTCCATCTTGTCCATTTTGCCCATGCCCATCTTGCCCATCTTCTTCGAGCCGTGGTGCATCCCGGAGCCGCCGTTCATCATGGACATCTTCTTATCCGCAGGCAGCTTGTCGATTATGTCGGCCTTGTCCTGGTTAGACATCTTGCCCATGGCGTCCATCGCTTCCTGGCTGGACATCTTCTTACCGGACATGTTCATCGCGGCCATTTTGTCCTTCTCAGTCATCTTGTCGAACATGGCCCCCTTATCGTCGGCGGACATGGCGGACATCTTGTCCATGGTGTCCTGCTGCGACATTTTCTTGCCGGGCGTATCAGAGCTCGCCATCTTGTCGCTGGACATCTTTTTGTGCTCGCCCTCTTGGGCTACCGCCGAGGCCATAACCAAGCTGCCGAGCAGTCCCGTGGTGGCCATGACCGTGAGTATTCGTTTGCGCATTAGAACTAATCTCCTTGTATTGTTTTGTCTACTTACAGCTCGTTTGGATACTTCTCTGGAACGTGTTCTCTATCTTCATGTATCTCCTGTTTCACAAAATTCGTGATAGTCAGGTCGATTGCCATCAGGTCGGGGATGGCTGGAACTTCTATTCGCTCGATCACCTTAGATGCTGCACGCAGGGGACCTTTCACATATTTGCTTTAACTCCTTCGGTTTTGTGCGCTTCAGGAACCCAAAGCCCGAATATGCCCCAAATGCAGCACGTCGTGCCTTAAATCAGGCAATTCTCGCCTGTTTCACCTTGAAGCAGTTATTGCATCTCAAGTAGGCGACTGCTTCAACTTTGGACTACGGTCGTTGGAGGCGAATTGGCAAAGCCAGTGTGAATGTCATGCCCTTGTCGATGTTTCGTTCTACCTTGAGCTGTCCTCCGTGCTGAGCCAGGATTTGGTGGGAAATCGAGAGCCCCAAACCGGTTCCGCCTTCCTTAGTTGTGTAGAATGGATCGAAAATCTTCTCCAGATCTGCCTCGTCAATTCCGCTACCCTCATCGCTGACTCGTATCAGAACCATATCGTCTTGCTGTTGAAGCGAGAGTGACACTGCCCCACCGGCGGGGGTCACTTGGAGAGCGTTGAGGGTGATGTTCAGCAGTGCCTGCGTAATCTGTTCAGCGTCACATTCGACAGGCGGAAGGTTCGGGGGGATCTCGCACTTCAAACGCATCCCTCGCTGCTGAGCATTGTGTGCAGTAAGGTCAGTCACCGACTTGACGATACTCTCAATGCGGGTCGGCCGCATCTGCGGAGATCTGGGACGGGCAAAGTCCAGGAGGTTTGTCAACAGGCCATTGAGCCGCCTCGTCTCCTTTCTGATGATCCCAAGGAATTCGCGCCGCCTTTCTTCACTAGAGGTCCGCTCTGCGATATCGATAGCACCCTCGATGCTGCCCAGCGGATTGCGGATTTCGTGCGCCAGGCTTGCTGCGAGCTGGCCAATGGCAGAGAGCCGGTCCACCCGCTTCAACTGATCGAAGCTGTTCTGCAATTGCAAATTTACTGTGCGGAGCTGCTCAGTCGCATGCTGGAGCTCAAACGTGCGCTTTTGTTCGCGATCCGCTAGGACTCCAGTGATTGCACCGACGGCGACGAATACTACAATCTCCGCGTACTTTGCGTCCATAGCCTGCGGGGAGCCGTTCCACGCCATGATGATGTGTGGTACGTAGCAAACACCGGCACAGCCGGCGGCCAAGAGTCCACCACCCAAGCCGAACGAGAGCGCCCCAAAAATGATCGGCAAATAGTAAAGCCGTTCCAGAATTTCGTGCCACAAGAACAGCGACGGAGGAGTCACATAGTGTGCAATGGTGATGAGCAGCATTGTGCCGAAGATGAAAACAGCCCGTTTCACTCGAAACTCTCCGAAGGCGACGTTTCAGCCCGTCCCGGTTCCTCCCGCGTTCTCTCACCTGGCTCATTTCTGAGACCAAACTTCTCCATGCGGTAGATCAACGCCTTACGGCTCAGGTCCAGGTATCTGGCCGCCTGTGTCTGGTTCCAGTTGAATCTGATCAGCGACTGGAGTATCAGTTGTTTCTCGATAGACTCCAGACTGATGCCCTGAGCCGGGACTTCCATTTGCAACGTTTCCATCGCCGGCCGCTGGTTTCGTAGCGTCTCTGGCAAGTCCTCGAGAGTAATTTCATCTCCGGCTGCGAGGACCACCAGGCGCTCAATCAAGTTCTCTAGCTCCCGAATATTACCTGGCCAGCGATAGGCGCAGAAGTATGGAAGCATGCTTATAGATAGCTTGAGATGTGGCCGCGCATGTTTCTCCCGGAATCTCGCAAAGAAGTGTTGTATCAACTCCGGAATATCTTCGCTAGCTTCCCGCAGCGGTGGCAGCTCGATTGGGACGACGTTCAAGCGATAGTACAGATCCTCCCGAAACGTTCCGTGTTCTACCATCGACAACAGGTTCCGATGGGTTGCCGCGATAACCCGGACGTCGAGTTTTATCTTCTTGGTCTCGCCGATTTTCTCAATCTCGTGTTCCTGAAGAAGGCGGAGCAACTTCACCTGTAGTTCTAAAGGGAGGTCCCCGAGTTCATCCAGAAAAACCGTCCCTCCATCGGCTAACTCAATCTTTCCCTTCTTGTGGACTTCCGCTCCGGTAAAGGCACCTTTGACGTGGCCGAACAGCTCGGATTCCAAGAGCTCTCTCGGGATTGCTCCACAGTTGATCGTGACGAATGGCTTGGTCTTGCGGCTGCTGCAATGGTGAATTCCCTTAGCAACCAGTTCCTTGCCTGTCCCCGTCTCGCCGCGAATCAGTACGGTCACGTCGGATTGAGCTGCGCGGGCAGCCATATCCAACACATAGAACAGAGTCTTAGAATGCCCAATAATATTTTCGAAGCCGACCTTTTGGTCAAGCGCGCAGCGCAGCGTCTGCACTTCCTCGCGGAGCGAGAGGTGCTCCAATGCCTTGGCTACGATCAGGCGCAAGCTATCGGGATTTACCGGCTTCGTGAGGTAATCGTAGGCTCCAACCTTCATGGCTTCAATGGCGCTCTCCACGGTCCCAAACGCCGTGACCAGCACGACAGTCGTCTCCGGGTATTCCGCGCGGATGTGCTTGAGCAGATCAACTCCAGATATGCCCGGCATGTTGAGGTCAGTGATAACAAGATCCTGAGGATGACGCATCAGGATGGTGCGCGCCTCCCCACCACTGGCGGCCGTCATCACCGTGTAGCCTTCTTCTTCGAGTTGTACCTGAGTGACGCGACGGAGACTCTCGTCATCGTCAACGACCAGGACTCGGCGGCTTTTCATGCGTTGTGTGTCCGAGATTGGCTGTGCAAGCCTGAGGCCACCGACATGCACAGACGCGATACGCGCATGGGGGAAGGTTTGCTGGCCAGTTTGAGGACCCGCGCCAACCAATGTGCCCCAATTCAGGCAGGGGTCTCCTGAGAACGGGCAACTCCGGGGATTGTACCGGCAGGGAAGAAGCCTGAAGATCAAGCTATTTCTCTCAAACGTCGGATGCCGGCGCGACTGAATCTGAGTGGCGCGCTACGTGCATGTTGCTCTCTTCCGGGTGCGGAACCCAGCTGCTCGGCTTAGACGTGAATTCGCGGAAACGGCCAAACTCAGGACCGGAATTGATGCTGCCGGCGCGACGCCAAATAGAAAGACTGGAGCAACCGTGAGAATAACGTATGAACCGCATCTTCGAAGGGCGTTGCCCTTAGCTTTGGCGCTGTTCATTGCAGCAGCGCTAACCGAGTCGGCCTTCGCCGCTCCCAAGCTGAGGATCGTCGCCTCGACCGCCGACCTGGCAGCACTTGCTGCGGAAGTTGGCGGTGAGCGTATTGAAATCGAATCTCTCGCGCCCGGTGGCCAAGACCCTCACTCCGTTTCGGCCAAGCCCAGCTATCTGCTCAAGATGCAACACGCCGATCTCCTCATTGTCGCTGGCCTGCAACTGGATGCGTGGTTAGTCGGGAGCCACCACGTGCAGTCCGCGATAAGCGAATCCGGCAATTCTCGGATTCAACCGGGGGCTTCCGGTTATTTCGAGGCTTCGCAGTATGCTGAAATTCTTGAGGTTCCCGCCCAGGGTTTCAGCCGGGACATACACCCGCTAGGTAACCCCCATTACTTGCTCGATCCGGAAAACGGCCGACGGATCGCAAAGGCACTTGCGAAAAAATTAGGCGAGTTGCAGCCCAATGATGCTTCCTATTTCAATGATCGCTTCCGAGGGTTCGAAAAGCGGCTCTCGGACTCAGAAAGCGTCTGGGACGCCCAAATCCAACCCTACCGCGGACGCAAAGTGGTTACGTATCGCCGGTCCTGGTCCAACTTTCTGAAACATTTCGGCCTTGTCTCCGTCGGCGAAATCGAGCCGAGTCCTGGCATCTCGCCCAGCCACCGACACACGACGGAACTCATCAATATCATGAAAGGCGAGAACGTGAAGATTATTCTAGTTGAACCCTATTTCGAGCTGAAGACACCTGACGCGATCGCGCGTGAAACAGGCGCGGAAATAGTAGTCATGCCTTCTTCAATGGGAGGCGAGAAAGGAATTACTGATTATTTCACGCTGTTCGACTACGATTTGAGGTTGCTGACTAAGGAATTCAAGAAGATTTGATGTGTGCCCCGCGGCAATGTCATACAGGGTTATCAGGAGCCTCGCGCACGACTATGATCGACGCAGGTGGTTTCAAGGTTTCCGCTTCCCGTATCGCCTTTGCGCGAAATCCTCGGCGCCCTGCTCGTTGCTCCGACTCCGCTGCCGCATATCCATATTATTCTTCAGCGCCAGAAACGAACGCCGACGACGAAGGCTAGATTGCGGATCGGATCTCCTGGCCTTTCCAACCTTGCAAACTCGGCTGCTTCCCCGAATTTGCTCGTCCACACGATACCGGCGTAAGGAGCGAATTCGCGCCGGATCTCGTAGCGGATGCGCAGTCCGAGTTCGGCGTCGTTAATGCCGCTTCCGATGCCTAGCTCCTTTGCCCGCTGGACCGCGATGTTGGTTTCAAAACGAGGTTGCGCGATCAGCCTTTGCGTGAGACGCAGGTCATATTCCATCTCCACGCGCGCGGAGACTTCTCCGAGGTTGCTCACGAAGCCGGCCGCCTGCACTTCGAACCGGTAGGGCGCGAGACCCGCGATCCCGAACACGGCAGAGGCCCGCTTCGGGCCATTCTGCAGGGGTTGAAAATAGCGGACTCCTCCCTGAACGTCCCAAAAAGGCGCGATCAGCCGCCCGTAAAGGACCTGGACATCTGTGTCGTCCAGAGAGCCATCGGCTGTTCTATTTCCTTCCGCATTGATCCAGAGCCGGTTGTAATCGCCGCCGACCCATCCCAAGGCGTTAAAACGCAGCGTATCCGAGCCTTTCGTGAATCCGTGCTCAAGCTGATCGATCAGAATGAGGCTATCGACCCGTTTCTCCTGAGCCACTACCGACCCGGCCCAAGCCAAGCTCGCGAGTATAAAAGTTCGCGTGCGCCTCATGTATTTGCGCCCTTTGGCGTACCGGACACAGAGACGACCCGGAACATCCCGAGTTCCATGTGAAGCAGCAGGTGGCAGTGAAACGCGAACTTGCCTATTTCATCCGGAGTGACGATGAACGATACTTTTTCCCCACCTTTGACTGTAATCGTATGTTTGTTTGGCATGCTTGAGCCAGCGCCATTGTCGAGCACCATCCACATGCCATGGATGTGCATAGGATGATCCATCATCGTGTCGTTTACGAGTGTTACTCGGAGCGGTTGGCCGTACACGAAGGGGATCGGCTCTTTTGCGTCCCAATACTGCTTTCCGTCGAACGACCACATCTGGCGATCCATATTCCCGGTCAGGTGCATCTCGATTTCCCGTACCGGTTCCCTCTGCTGAGGGTTGGGTTGCAACCGGCGCAGGTCGGTATAGACCAGCACCCGGCGCCCGTCACCCTCGAAACCCACGCCCGGATCGTTCAGTCTGCTTTCCGGATTCATGGCCACCATGGAGTTGCCAGGTCCATGATGGTCGGGCCCATGTTTGGCCGCCATTGCTTTAGGGACAGAAACTGCGCTGGAGGGCATGTCCATGCCAGGCATCTTCTCAACTTTAGGCTGAACCACGCCGCTGGACGGCATGCTCATTCCGCCAGTCGTTTTCACTTTTCCACCAGGAACCGCCTCGGAAGGCATGTCCATGCCGGGCATCTTCTCAACTTTAGGCTGATCCCCGCCCCCAGACGGCATGCTCATCCCGCCCGGAGCTTTTCCTTTTTCGCCGGGCATCGCGCCGGATGTCATCGCCATACCCATGTCCGCCATGGTGCGGAGAGGCCGTTTTCGTCTCGCGGGGACCTCGCCACGCATGCCCTCCCGGGGCGCTAACGTCGCGGCCGCATACCCGCTCCGGTCCATCGCCTCGGCGAAGATCGTATAAGCCTGGTCCCCGTCCGGCTGAACGATCATGTCGTATGTCTCCGCCGGTGCAATGCGAAATTCGTCGACCGTGACTGGTTGTACATTCTGTCCATCCGCCTGGACGAGAGTCATCTTTAGACCCGGAATGCGAACATCTAATAAAGTCATCGCCGAGGCGTTGATGAAGCGCAGCCGCACTCGTTCGCCGGCCCGATATAGCGCCGTCCAGTTCAGGTCCGGCGAACAGCCGTTCATCAAGTACGTGTAGGTGTAGCCGGTGACATCCAGGATGTCTGTGGGGTCCATCCGGCTACGGCCCCACAGCATGCGGTCGGCGACGGTCTTTTGCCATCCATCGCGCGACGCATCGCGGAAGAAATCGATCGCCGTACGCTGCTGGAAGTTGTAATACGAACCCAACTTCTTGAGCTTCGCCACAACCCGGTTCGGATCCTCATAGGTCCAGTCGGAAAACACCACAACGTGTTCTCGATCGTAGGTGAACGGATCGCTTTCGACCGGATCCACAATAATGGGCCCGTACAAGCCGGATAGTTCCTGCGTGCCGGAATGGCTGTGATACCAGTAGGTCCCGCTCTGCCGGAGCTTAAAGTTATAAGTGAATGTCTCGCCGGGTTTGATACCCGGGAAGCTGACCCCGGGCACGCCGTCCATATCCGTCGGTACCAGCAACCCATGCCAATGAATCGAACTGGATTCCTGGAGTTCGTTCTTAACGCGGATGGTCACGTTCTCGCCGTCTCGGAATCGCAACAGAGGCCCAGGGATCGAGCCATTAACTGTCGTGGCAGTCGTCTCGCGGCCTCCGATGTTCAACTTTTGTCGCCGGATCACCAAGTCAATGCCACCGCGTGCGGCATTCTGTCCGAGCGTCTCGGATGGTTGGTCAACTCCGGCATGAGCAGGCGTGAAGCCACTGAACCCCGCGCCCACTCCCGCCGCAGTCAAGGCTTGAACAAAACGACGGCGCGCGAGCAGCTTAGAAATCATCCGTGTTCTCCCTTGATTCAGAGGTGCTGCTGTCTGAAGTATTCGGCAGAGTTCCGTTCGCTGCCGATTTCTCTGGATACACGTGCGTACTGCAAACCGGATCTTTGATCACGAGGCTTTCTTTCCTTGCTTCCTGGACTTTGGACTTGCGGATTTCCCGCGAGTTGACGACGTCTGAGTGAGGAAGAATGCACGGCGAGTGCCAATTCGTGGGTTCCTCCGACAGCTTCAAGTCTCACTGGACTTGAGATCGGAGCACAATCAGCTCGCCAGATAAACAGCTTTCGCAGGGACGGAGCACGGATTGCATGCAAACCAATGGGGCACAGAGCTCTAATTACAGGGAGGGTACATGATGAACAAGAAAAGAGCCAGAGCCCTTGCGTGGGCTATTGTTTTGACGTTTAGCTTGGGAAGTGCCCAAATGGCGATGGCACAACCGGGCGGCGGAGGCGGGGGTGGCTCGATGATGGGCGGCAGCACGAATCAATACGGAGTCCTCGAAATCCTTGGAATCGTGATCGGTGTCGCTGTTCTAATTTTACTAGTGGTTCTCGTGATCAGAGGGTCCAAGAAATAAGGAAGAAGCCACAAGATAGCCATTGATGGCGTTTGCTTTCTTCCGCCGCGCCAGATCGGCAGACCGATGAGAATTCCGGCTCGGTCTCTGAGTAGGAGTGCTCGCGTCCCGCCGGCGAACTCCGTCCCCGCAGTGAGGTGAAAGTTTGTGCCATTAGAAGAAGAATGTGGATCCGAATGGAGAGTTCGCGCCTGTTTGTCGTTGCGTTCGCGCTGAATCTTGCCTGGGAAATGGTTCAGATGCGGGCATACGGCGGAATGTCCTGGTTCTCCGTGTCGTCGAGTGCGATCTGTTCGGCAGCAGCTATCGGTGACAGCACGTACGTTCTCCTTCTGTACTGGGCCGGGTATAGACTCAGCGCGGACAAGGCCTGGATTTCACGGATCACTCCGATTCGCCTCTTGGTTATCCTGGCGGTGGGGTTTTTGGTCGCAGTGACTCTGGAACGTATCGCCCTACTGGCTTCGCTGTGGCAGTACGCCAGTTCGATGCCGCGCATCCCAGGTATTCAGGTTGGGCTGTGGCCTGTCCTGCAATTGATGACCGTTCCATTGGCGGTATTTTGGGTCGCTTCGCTCTGGCAGAGATCACCCCAACGGTGACGACCATTTCACTGCGGCGCTCTGGGCCAGGCGACGACGCCGGGATTGGATGATTTGAGGCACTAACTGCCTCCTCTCGGGCACCAGGGCACCCTGCAATTCCTTTGAACCCTGCAAACGTCGGGACCTCCAAAATGGCACGCCGCATGCTTTATGCAGAGTGACTGACGTAACCCAAATTTTAGGTAGGCAAGGCTCGTTAACGAGCTCCGCCTCATAAACCTGGAGACTGCACTTATGCGATTGCCTTTATGGCTGAGAACTACAAGAGCGGTCTCGCCCAAGCCGGCGATCCTCGGTACGTTTGTTTTGGCGTTGTTGGCAGCGATGACCACCTTCGCGCAAGCCCCCACGGCGCCTCAGCCGCAACCCGCGACAGTCAATGCCGTCGACCAAAACAATCAATTGATGGATCAGATTGCGGAACTCCGCGCCCAGGTAGCAAAGCTTCAAGAAGCGGTTCAGCAGACGGGGCCCGGGAAAAAACCCGCGGTTAAGCGGGGCATGAAAATGGGCCCTGAAAAAGGCATGAACATGGCCATGGAGGACGACAAAGGCGACATGGGCGGGATGGCCCCCAAGGCGGCAATACCTGCGGCCGCCGGGGCGATGAAAAATGATCAGGACGAAATGGGTAGCATGTCCGGCGGCGGCCCTGCCGGAATGGGCGGCGGCGCGGTGAAGCCCGGAGGCGGTATGGCAGGAATGAGCGGCCCGGCATCCTCTATGCCGGGACAGCCTGGTGCCTCGCGTCTCTACCACATCGGCTCGGCGGGGTTCTTTCTCAACCATTCACAGCACATCACTTTAACCCCGGATCAAAAAATGACCTTGGACCGATTGCAAACGAAAGCAATGTTCGACCGAGCGTCGAGGCAAGGGTCGATTGATCAGGCGGAGCGAGGGCTTTATGCTCTGACTGGGGCAGATCAGCCCGATACGTCCAAAATCCAGGCCAAAGTCGCCGAGATCGGAACGCTTCGAGCCGATCAGCGAATGAATTTCATCCGGGCAGTCGGCGAGGCGAGCAACGTACTTACGTACGAACAGCATCTGGCTCTGATGGGAGTTATGGCTTCTAGTAAGAAATTGGATTAAGCGAGTCGATTCATTCGACATTGCGCACCATCGACACTCACACCGATCCTTCTGCAAGGATGTGATCGCTTAAAGGAGACAAGTATGTGGATTAAAGAGATTGAGATCACAGAAAAAATGCGCCAGAAAGCCGGGGAGGTGAAGAAGGCGGGAACAATCATTCCCCGGTCTGCGGTAACAGGGTTTATAGCGCTGACGCTCCTGGGCATCAGTGCGGCTTTGAACGGATGCTCACCGGCGGGCAGCCCACAAGCGACGAGCAGCTCGACGCCACAGAGCAGCCCAGCATTAGAGGAGACGGTCAGAACCAATCTCAACGCCGATCCACAACTGAAAGCCTCGAATCTTGATGTGAAGGCGAACGCGGATCGTAATGAAGTCACGCTCTCCGGCAAGGTCGAGTCGGAATCGGTGAAATCCAAAGCTGTCGAATCGGCCAAGAGCGCGCAGGCTGGTTTGAACGTCATCTCCAACATTGACGTGGATCAGACTTGCTGTGGACCAAACGGAGCGCATGGGCCCAAAGAGGGGATGCCGGGAATGAAGGACATGCCCGGGAAAGAGCACAGGCCGCAATGACATTGCGGGCTGAGTGCAATAACGAAGGCCCAAAAAATGAAAACTCTCGAGATCGATGAAGTAGCAAAGTCCACGGGCGAGACGAGGCCGAGTATGAGCAGGCAGCCAGTCGTTGGGGCAACCAGTCCTGCGACCCGTGACGCGATCGGGACGGCTTCCACCCTGCCCAAGACAATGAAAGCCGCGTTCGTCACCGAGTTCGGCAAGCCGTTAACGATCGGAGAGTTACCCGTCCCCCAACCGAGAGATGGACAGGTGCTGATCAAGATCGAAGCCTGTGGAGTGTGTCATACCGACGTCCACGCCGTTGACGGAAATTGGCCGGGCAAGCCAATGACGCCCTTTACGCCTGGGCACGAGGGGATCGGGCGCGTGGTCGCGATGGGTAAGGGCGTGAAGCAGATCCTCGGCAAGGGAGTGAAGCAGGTCAAGGAGGGCGACTTGGTCGGCGTCCCTTGGCTGTTCGAGGCTTGCGGCGTGTGCGACTACTGCCTCAGCAGCCGCGAGAACATGTGCCCGTCGGCGCTCTACGGCGGGTACACCGCCAATGGGGGCTTTGCCGAATACTGCGTTGCTCCAGCGGCGTACGTCGCTCGGATCCCCGACGGGCTCGACCCAGTGGCAGCGGGTCCGATCATCTGCGCCGGAGTTACCACGTACAAGGGCATCAAGGTCGCCAATTGCAAGCCGGGCGACTGGTTTGTCGTCAGCGGCGTCGGAGGTCTGGGACACCTGGCGGTGCAGTACGCAAAGGCGATGGGCCTCCGCGTGGCGGCGGTCGATATCGCCGACGACAAGCTCGCGCTCGCCAAGAAGGTCGGAGCAAGCCTGACGTTCAACGCCAAGACAGTGGACCCGGTCAAGGCGCTGCAGGAGGCCATTGGCGGGGCGCACGGCGTGCTCATCACCGCCCCGTCCAAAGCCGCCTTCGCTCAAGGCACCGGGATGCTCCGCCGAGGCGGAACGTGCGTGCTCAATGGCCTGCCCCCGGATGACTTCCCGCTCTCGATCTTCGACGTCGTATTCCGCTGCCTGACAGTTCGCGGCTCGCTGGTGGGTACGCGGGCAGATATGAAAGAGGCCCTCGCGTTCGCCGTCGAAGGTAAGGTGAAGGCAAACATCGAAGCGACCACGCTCGACGACATAAACAACGTGCTGGAGCGGTTGCGCACCGGCAAAGTGAACGGCCGAGTCGTACTTAAAATTTCGTAGCAACAACAACAGCGAGGAAGACAATGACAACCACAGACGCCGAACCAGTAATTAAGCCTGAAAAGGAGCCTGAGCCCGTCACCAGAAAACAGCAAATAATCGAAGCGATCAATCCCGCCACCCGTGAGGTGATTGGGACGGTTCAAATTACCCAAGAGGCACGCATACCGGAAATCGTGGCCCGCGCGCGAAAGGCCCAAGAGGCGTGGGGCCGTTTGCCGTTCGAGGAGAGGGCTAAACCTCTGGGCATCCTGCGTGACCTGATTGTGAAGCGCGCCCCTGAAATTGCGGAGACCATCTCGCGCGGCATGGGCAAACCTCTCGTCGAGGCGCTTTCCTACGATGTCGCCATGGTTGTTGAAGATTTGAGTGATTACATCAAGCGCGGCGCCGAGTATCTGGCCGACGAACCGGTCCCAATCTCCGCCGCTTTCGGCGCGCACAAGAAGGCGCTCATCCGCTATGCGCCCCGAGGCGTGGTTTGTGTAATCGCGCCGTGGAATTTTCCGTTTGAGCTGGCGATGACGCCCGCTATCACCGCGCTCGCCGCCGGCAACGCGGTTATAGTTAAACCCACATCGGCCGTGCCGTTGCTGGGCGAAGTGATCGAGAGGCTGTTCAATGATGCTTTCAAGGATCACCCGGGTCTGGCGCAAGTAGTGCATGGGCCGGGGGCGCTTGGTTCCGTCGTGGCCACCTCGCCCGGTGTGGATTTCGTCGCCTTTACCGGCTCTACGGCGGTGGGCCGGAAATTGCAAGCCGCGCTGGGGCCGCTGCTCCGGCCCTCACTCATGGAACTAGGCGGTTGCGATCCGTTGATTGTCTGCGACGACGCGAACCTCGAACGGGCGGCCAACGCGACCGTCTTTGGGCGTTTTTCCAACAACGGTCAGATCTGCGCAGCGGTTAAACGCGTCTATGTTCAGGCTTCCGTCGCCGAGAAATACCTTGAAAAGGTCATCGCCCACGTTAGGACGATCAAGGTGGGACCATACACGGACTCTTCCTCGGATGTCGGACCGCTGGCCAACAATCGTGGCGACAAAATTCTCCGTGACTTATTACAGGACGCTCTGGACAAGGGCGCGAAAATTGAAACCGGTGGGCTGCCGGAGCCAGGCAACGGCTGGTATTGGGCCCCCACGGTTCTAACCAACGTTAATTCTTCGATGCGCCTCATGAAGGAGGAGGTGTTCGGCCCCATCCTGCCGATCCAAGTCGTAAAGGACGACGACGAAGCCGTCGCACTCGCCAATGACACCGAATACGGCCTTGACGCCTACGTGTTCTCCAGCGACCTGGAACGCGCCCACGGGATCGCGAACCGGCTCAAGGCTGGCTCGGTAGACATCAACGAAGTCGTCGTGAACTATACGATGCCGGCTCTGCCGTTTGGCGGAGTCAAGCAATCGGGCATCAACCGTTATCACGGCAAAATCGGGCTACGGATGTTCACCGACTACAAAGGCGTGGTGATTGACGACGGGACAAACGACACCGAGCCATACTGGTTTCCCTATACGCAGGCCAAGCAGGATAAGGCCAGTAAGCAGTTCGCCGGAGCGGGGAACTAACCGTGAAGAACCAAAGCACTTTATCCGTAGCGGTGGCGGCGAATAACAATGACCAAGAACGAACGTTGCCAACCGCGCCTTCGGGGGTGAAGCCCGAGGAACCGTCTCGTGCTCGCGGAGCTTGCGCCTGGTGTCCCTCCTGGTGTCCATTCTGCGCCAGCGAGATGAAGTCCGAAGCAAACGTATCGCATCCGTTGCGGATAACTCCCGCGCCGACCCAGCGACGGTAGCGAGAAATGAATTTGCGAACACGTGTTCGCTTTGCTATCAACCCGAAATAAGAACCCAACAAAGAGGAAAGAAAAAGTTATGAAAACGAAAAGCAACCTACTGAGCAGAATCAAAGCAGTACCGCAATCGAATTGGATGATGCCAGCTTTAATGGCGGTGGCGCTTGTCCTCGCCGTCCTCGGCGCGACCGGCTGCAGCAGCCCGCACCCCCACTGAGTCATCGAAACAGCAAACTATTCGTAAAAGCACTTCGCGGATGAAGACATCGAAGCGGTTGGAAACGATGTCTGAGCATAAATGATTGGCCGTATCTGACAGAACAAAAGGAGACATTCGATGAAACGACAAGTTGTTCGCATTACCTTGACGGCATTAATAGCCTGCGGAACGAGCTTCGCCGCTGAGCAGACCTGGACTGGACAAATTACCTCTAGCATGTGCAGTTCGGGCCACGGCATGGGTCACGATTGCATTTTGAACTGCATCAAGGCGGGCGAGAAGTACGTATTCGTAAACAAAGGGCTGGTTCACCAGATCCAGAATCAGGATTTCAGCGATCTGGAGAAACATGCTGGACATGCTGTAAAGCTGACCGGCGACGTCGGGCCGGACGGCAAGACTATCACCGTGACAAAAGTGGCAATGGTGTCCGAGGCCAAAAAGTAGAGAGTTTCTGAATCGCAGGCTGGAGCGATCCGGTCTCTATTCCGACTGAACCGCCAGCCTGTATGAATCACGATAATTTCATAGTCCCGCCCGGGAAAAAGATCCGTCTGAAGGATTACGACCCCAGCTTCACGGCGCACTATAAGAACAAGACCGAGGCCTCCGCAAAATTGCGGAAGGACGTGAAACGGCTCGCGCAATACCAGGCTGTACTCTACGCGCAGAACACCTTTGCGTTGCTGGTGATCCTTCAGGCGATGGACACCGCTGGTAAAGACAGTACGATCCGGCACGTGATGTCCGGCGTAAACCCTCAGGGCACGCAGGTCCATTCGTTTAAATCGCCATCGGCCGAAGAACTCGATCATGACTTTCTCTGGCGTACAACCAACGCACTGCCAGAGCGCGGCGGGATCGCCATTTTCAACCGCTCTTACTACGAAGAGGTACTGATCGTCCGCGTACACCCGGAGATCCTGGAGTTGCAGCATTTGGCGCCAACAGCGAAGGGCAAAGACATCTGGGAGCATCGCTTCGACGACATCAATACTTTTGAGAAACATCTTACCCGTAGCGGGACGGTAGTCTTGAAGTTCTTCCTCAACCTCTCGAAGGATGAGCAGAAAAAGCGCTTGTTGGCACGTGTCAATACGCCGGATAAAAATTGGAAAGTGTCAGTTGCCGATGCCAAAGAACGTGCTTCCTGGGACGATTACATGAAGGCATTCGAGGAAACCCTAAATCACACCAGCACAGAGGAAGCACCTTGGTACATCATCCCCGCCGACAACAAGTGGTTCACTCGCACGGTCGTCGCCGACGTGATTGTTGAGACGCTCAAGGCTCTGAAGTTGACCTATCCGGTAATGAGCAAAGAGCACCGGCAACAGCTCGTCGAAACCAAAGACTTGCTCAACAACGAGCGATCCAAAACGAAGTGATGATCCTGCCATGACAGAAACCACAGTACAAATAGACGGAATGATGTCGATCATGGATGATGCGGGCGTCGAGAAACAGATCCGGCGGCGCGATGGCGTCCTGAAGGTGGACGCCAACTTTCTGAGCGGCACGGCGACAGTCCAGTACGACGAGAAGCGCGT
>JBBSEX010000044.1:0-22434 GCA_038239345.1 Bryobacterales bacterium | reverse complement strand
GCTGCTTCAGCACGCCGATAATCTGTTCTTCTGTGAACCGCCCTCTTTTCATCTTCGGATCTCCTTTTCGTCGCTTCTTCCTTCTGCGCCGATCCTGAAATCCTCAATTTTATCTGGTCCAGATTATCGAGGGCACGTCACATGGATGTCGCCGCATCGATCCAGGCCGTGGCCGACGAAACCATTTTGCGCTTGACGCGTTCTCTGGCAGCCACCACCAGCAAGCGGGACTTGTGCATGGCTGGCGGTGTCGCTCTGAACTGTGTCTCCGTCGGAAAGGTGATCCGCGATGGCCGATTTCAGCGCGTTTGGATTCAGCCGGCAGCGGGTGACGCCGGCGGTGCAATAGGCGCAGCTCTAGCCGCTTACCATCGGCATTTCCATCAAAGCCGGTCTATTCCAGTAAGGAACGACGCGATGGCTGGCGCGTATCTGGGGCCGGCTTATTCCGACGCCGAGATCGAGGCCCGTCTGCGCGCACTGGGAGCTTGTTTCCTGCGACTCGCAACCCGCGAGATGATCGAACGCTCCGTGGATGCGCTTGCCGAACAGCGGACACTCGGATGGTTTCAAGGCCGCATGGAGTTCGGTCCGCGAGCGCTGGGTGCGCGCTCTATATTTGCCAACGCGCGCGATCAGCGGCTAACACCGGAACATTGCGGGCGAATGCGATTTCCCTTGTCTAACAAGCAAGCCACGATGAACTCCCGCAGGATGATGTTGCCCAGGCGATTATAGTGGCAGCAGTTGTCGGAATACGTGGTTTCCAGGCACTGATCGAAAATTGCAGTCGCGTCAAATGCATTCCAATCAGAGCGGCGCATCTTGCGAATGCGCTCCACCAACTGGGGAAATACGAGCCGGACGCCTTCCCTATATGGCGTTGTCGCGCTAATCGCCATATCGAGTTCTTCTTCATTGAATCGCTTCTTCGAGTAGTACTGATTGGGTTGCAGCACATGAAAAAACGGGATTGCTTGCGCCCGGCAAATGTCGCGCATCGTCCGAGCGCTATCCTGCCACAGCGTGGCGATTTCCTGCACCCGCTCCGCCACGGGAAGCTCCGGCTGCATCCCCGATTCGTCTAGATGAGGTACATCGCCGAACATGTCTATTAAGAAATGCTCGGAAAAGCACAGGGGATGCCTCTTGACGCATTAATCCAGAACAGAGCGGCTTCATTAAATCCATCCAGAAGAAGCACGGCGTCGAACCCCTGCCCGAGCATTAGAAAATGCGCTAGGGCGTACATGCTCTGCGGTTGTTTGAAGGCGCCTAACCCGAAATTCAATTTCTACGGCCCGCGTTCCACTGAAAATCGCCGTCATATCCCGCGCAAGAGATTTCCCTTGTTGCAGACAGAACCACTGCGCGACCGACCCGCCAAAAATTCCCGGCAGAAATTCATTTTCGTTCTCGGCGCGATAAGGGTAATCGTGCGGAGAGAAGAATCCATGATTATTGGACGTGACAGAAAGCCAATCCGAGCTTTGCGTTTCCGGCTCAGGCGCGTTCAGACGGGCAACTCGCTGGGCATCGATGCGGTAAAGCATGCGCACGCCGCTCTCGGTGCGAAACCACCAGTAGGGATGTAAAGCGAGATATTGCCGTTCCAAATGCTATACGATATCACCAGTTGAGACGAAAAGTGACCGCATGAATATCGTCTGCCTTGGTGGCGGCCCCGCCGGTCTCTACTTCTCTATCCTTGCGAAGAAGGCGAATGCGTTATGGGATATAAGCGTTGTGGAACGCGCTCCACCGCGCCAGACCTTTCAATGGGGCCTCTTATTTGCCGATACGACGCTATGCGGCCTGCGCGAGGCAGATGTGGAATCTCACGCCGCCATTGCTGCAAGCCTTCGCCATTGGGATGATATCGACATTCATTTCAAGGGGCGCAAGATCACATCTGGTGGACACCGCTTTCGTGGAATCGCTCGCGGCAAGTTATTGGAAATATTGCGAGAGCGTGCGTCCATGCTCGGCGTTACATTATTATTTGAAACCGAAGCTGGCGACCCCGGCGATTATTCTCGTAATTTTGATTTAGTCGTAGCGGCGGACGGCGCAGCGTCCACAACCCGGCGCAAGTACGAAGACATTTTTAAGCCCAACAGCCAGCTTCATCAAAATCGATTCCTCTGCCTTAGCGGCAAGATCCCGCTGAGTGCGTATATTTTCGATTTCAAGGAAACTGAATGCGGGTGGTTCCATCTCCACGCTTATCCGGTCGACGGCGATTACTCGACGTTCGTGGTCGAGGCAACGGAGAAGACCTGGATGGCAGCAGGAATCGACAAGATGCATGGCGCCGATTCGATCGCGCTCTGTGAAAGGCTCTTTGAAGACCGGTTACAGGGGACCGCGCTCACTACAGATACGACTCACCTTTCGGGCTCGAAGTTGTGGATGAGATTCAATCAGATCCTGTGCGAGAAGTGGCACTACAAAAACATTGTTCTGCTTGGCGACGCAGCACATACTGCGCGCTTAGGAGTTGGCTCAGGCGCCGGCGAAGCGATGGAAGACGGCATTGCTCTGGCAGCGGTCCTTGCGAGCGATGATGAGAATCTCTCCAGCCGCTTACAGCGGTATCAGGATCGGCGGGCGCCGGCGGCTCTGCAGCTCCAGGGTGCGACGCTAAATTGGTTGGAGTGGTTTGAGCACGTGGACCGTTACGTTCATCTCGCTCCGGAACAGTTCAGCTATAGCCTGCTCACCGCTACCAAAGGTCTGGGACATGAAGGCCTCAAACGCCGCGATCCGCAATATGTAGCGATGGTGGAGAAAGGGTTCGGCGCGCGCAGCGGCCTGGATCAAGACTTGCCGCCGATGTACACGCCGTTTTCGGCGCGAGGCGTGACGCTGAAGAATCGCGTGATCGTATCGCCAAGTTCTACTTATATGGCGGTGGACGGCGTTCCGAACGACTTTCATCTGGTGAATCTCGGCGCCCGGGCGCAAGGGCCAGCGGCGATGGTAATGACCGAGATGATCTGCGTTACACCCGATGCCCGCATCACACCCGGCTGCCCTGGCTTGTGGAATGACGAACAGCAGAACGCCTGGAAGCGCATCTGCGATTATGTCCACACCTATACCGGCGCGCGGATCGCTTTGCAATTGGGTCACGCCGGAAGAAAAGGATCTACGCGCCGGGCCTGGGACGGAATCGATCAGCCTCTTGCATCGGGCAACTGGCCGTTGATCTCCGCTTCGGCGATACCGTACATCGAAGGCGTTTCGCAGGTGCCGCGTGAAGCCACACATGCCGATCTGGATCGCATCAAGGCCGACTTCGCCGCCGCCACCAGACGCGCCATCGCCGCCGGTTTCGATTGGCTGGAATTGCAGTGCGCCCACGGCTATTTTCTGTCCAGTTTCATTTCTCCAATCACGAACCAACGCACGGATGATTATGGCGGATCGGTGGAACATCGCTGCCAGTATCCGCTGGAAGTGTTTCGAGCCGTTCGCGCCGTATGGCCGCCGGAGAAGCCGATCAGCGTGCGTCTCTCCGTGCATGATTGGATTGCCGGTGGAATGATTCCAGAGATTGCGGTACGTGTGGCGTGCGCTTTTAAGGCGGCTGGAGCCGACGTGATCGATTGTTCGTCGGGCCAGGTGAGTAAGGAAGAAAAGCCCGAGACAGAGCGAATGTTTCAGGTCCAGTTCTCCGATCGGATTCGCAACGAAGGCCTTGTTCCCACGATCGCCGAAGTAAACGATTTTGAAAGCGATCGCGTGAACACGATCATCGCGGCGGGACGTGCCGACCTCTGCGCCATCGCCCCCGCGCAATGCCCCCATGCCGGTTGGCCCGTTTAACAAAATGCCGAAATTTCCTATCGACGTTGTTAGAAAAGCATTTCCCGCATTGAAGCGAGCGGGCGATTTCATCTTCTTCGACAATGCCGCGGGAGCGCAGGCTCCGAACATCGTCCTGGATGCCGTGACGGAACATTTGCTACTGCGCAATGTGCAGCGCGGCGGCCCGTATCGGCAATCTCTCGAAGTCGACGCCGTGGTGGCTCGGGCAAGAGAAAGTGTTGCCGCCCTGGTGAATGCTCACCAGCCGGAAGAGATTTGTTTCGGCATGAACGCGACCTCATTCATCTGGCAGATCAGTCTGGCTATCGGCCAGACTCTGAGGAAGAAAAGCGGCACCGTCGCGCAGCGCCGCGAAGTCATTGTGACAGACCTCGATCATGAGGCTAATATCGCCACGTGGATGGCGCTGAAGCGCGAGGGCGCTGAGATTGTTGTGTGGAAGATGCGCCGAGACGGACGGCTGCACCCCGAAGATCTGGATGCGCGGCTATCGCGGAAGACGCGGCTTGTGGCTTGCCCGATGGCGTCGAACGCTCTTGGTTCCGTGGTCGATATCGCGGGCGTCGCGCAACGGGCACACGCGGTAGGCGCCGAAGTTTTTGTCGACGCCGTTCATTACGGACCTCACGGCACAATCGATGTTCAGAAGGCCGGCTGCGATTATCTGGTTTGTTCCGGCTACAAAATCTTTGCTCCGCACATGGGGTTTTTATGGGGCCGTAAAGAGTTGCTCGATGCGCTTCCTACTTTTCGCGAAGACTTCATCCCCGATGTGGCGCCGGGTAAGTTTGAAATCGGTACGTTCATCTATGAAAATGTCGCGGGAATGGATGCGGCGGTGAGCTACTTAGAGGACCTCGGCCGAAAGCTCTCGCCGCAGGGTAAGAGTCTGACTCGCCGCGCCGCGCTTGTGTCCGCAATGGACGGGATCCGGGAGTATGAAGCAATCCTCTCGGCCGAGTTTCTAAAACTTTTGGCGGCGATAAAGGGCGTGGTCCTCTATGGCGTCACCAGCGATGCGATGGTGGGACAGCGCACGCCGACATTCTGTTTTAACGTGAACGGCCGAGCTCCGAAGCTAGTCGCCGAGACCCTGGCGCGGCAGGGATTCGGCATTCGTAGCGGACATATGTACGCTCCGCGATTGATGCGTCGGCTACGGCTTTCCCTGGACACGGGCGCTGTGCGCGCGTCGCTGGTGCACTACAACGCGGTTGAAGAAATCCAACGGTTTGGGTCAGCGCTTAGCCAGTTAAGCTAAGCGCTACGAGGCGTTCTTGTCATAGCGCATCGCGCAGGCGATATTGCCTTCCGTGTCGCTAAATTGAAGAAGCACGCCAACAGTCGGAATCGTCGCTTTCGGAAATGTGATGCGCCCGCCGTTGGCTTCAATCTTCGCCGCGATGCTGTCGACATCGTCAACTGTCACGGTGCATTCGAAGCCGGTCATGCTACCACCGTTCAAGGGCTCGCGTCTTTTCTGCAAGGCCCCTTGAATCCCTGGATCCTTTTCATCGCCTGTCGCAATTAACAGGAATCCCGGTGGGCCCCAGGGGGTAAATTTCCAACCGAAAACATTCTCATAGAAGCGCCGGGCACGCTCCAGATCGTCGGCATGAATCGAAAAGTGACTGATGTTGTGGGCCATGGATTAATCCTACTGACTACGTGGATGGCGGGCTTGCGCTATGCTGCCAAGGAATGCCGGATTTGCGACAAGATACCGTCGTGATTAGAAGCTACGCGATTTCCTACTCGCGCGGGTGCACGATTCCGCCGCACACGCACGACTGGGATCAGCTGGTTTATGCATCGCAAGGCGTGATGTCGGTCCACACGTCCGAAGGATCCTGGGTGGTGCCGGCACACCGTGCTGTATGGGTTCCGGCGGGCGTCGAACACGCGGTGGAATTGTCGGGGAGCGTCGCAATGCGGACGCTATACCTGGCGGCTGGGCTGGCTGGCGATTTGTCCAGGAATTTTTCCACGGGATGCCGGGCCGTCAATGTGTCACCGCTACTTCGCGAGTTGATCCTGCACACTATCGCTTTGGGAGCGCTGGATTCGGCTGTACCCGCGCACAGCCGCTTGATTGGGATTCTTCTCGATCAACTGGAATCGATTCTCGAAATTCCTCTACAGCTTCCCCGGCCGGTGGACGAAAGGGCGCTACGTATTGCCAACCGGCTGCGCGATAACCCGGTGGATAACTCGACGTTGGAACATTTGGCGCAATCCGCGGGAGCGAGTGCCCGGACAATTGAGCGGCTGTTTCGAGCGGAGACGAAGATGGGATTTGCCGAGTGGCGACGAAGGCTGCGTTTGCTGCATGCGCTGCGGCAACTGGCGGCGGGTGAACCGGTAACCGGTGTTGCTTTGGATGCTGGTTATGACAGCACCAGCGCGTTTATTGCGATGTTTCGCAAGCATACCGGCATAACGCCGGGAAGGTATTATTCAAAAACAGAAAGGCCACGGCGCCCGTAAGCGTCGCGGCCTTTCTGTCTGCGGGTGGTGCTAAGTCGTTGCGGGCTACTCGCCCGTTTCTTCGTCCGAGCCTTCCTTCAAGGCCTTCAGACGTTCTTCACGGCGTTTCGCGCGTTCGGCGGAGCGCTTGACCAACTCTGATCCGACGAGTTCAATGATGGCCGTTTCCGCACCATCGCCTTTGCGCCAGCCAACCCGGACAATGCGGGTGTAACCGCCGTTTCGTTGACCAAATCGAGCGCCGAGTTTATCGAATAGCTTCTGCACGGACGCCGGTGTTTCCAGGAAGGCCGCTGCTTGACGCCGCGTGTGTAACGTGTCCTTTTTAGCTAAGGTGATCATCTTGTCGACAATCGGTTTGATGGCCTTCGCCTTCGGAACAGTGGTGACTACACGCTCGTGCTCGATGACGCTCGTCACCAGATTACGGAGCAATGATCTGCGGGCGCCGACGTCCCGCTTCAGTTTAAATCCAGCTCGTTTATGTCTCATCTTTACAGCGCCTTTTCCTTAGCGGCTTAACCGGAATTCTTATAGATCTTCGTTCACTTCGTCGGCATCGGGTTCGTCGTCGACACCGCCGGCTACCACCGGGCTAAGACCGCCAGCCGGTGCTACCAGACGACCCTGCGAATCAAATTTCATACCAAATCCGAGGCTCAAGCTTTGCAGAATTTCTTTGATCTCGTTCAATGATTTGCGGCCGAAGTTCTTCGTACGCAGCATCTCCGCTTCGCTCTTCTGAACCAGATCGCCGATGGTGGCGATGTTGGCGTTCTTCAAGCAATTGTAGGAGCGAACACTGAGTTCGAGTTCTTCCACTGAGCGATTCAGAACCTCGTTCATCTGGTTCATCGCGCGCTCGGCCGGCTCTTCCGCCGCTTCGGGAAGCTCTTCGAAATTGATGAAGATGCTCATATGATCCTTGAGCAGCTTCGCGGCTTGGCCGATGGCGTCCTGCGGGGAAATCGCCCCGTTCGTCCAAACTTCGATGGTGAGCTTGTCGTAATCGGTCATCTGACCGAGACGGGCTGATTCCACGTGAAAGTTTACCTTGCGGACCGGCGAGTGAACCGAATCGATGGGAATGTAGCCGATCGGCAAATCCTCATCGTAGTTGCGCTCGGCGGTGACATAGCTGCGGCCGCTCTTGAGGCGCATTTCTATATTTAGCTTGCCGCCCTCGCCGATGGTGGCGACGTGCATATTACGGTCAAGCACTTCCACTTCGGAATCCGTCTCGATCTTACCGCTCAGTACTTCACCCGCGCCATCGATCCGGAGGCGCGCGATGCGGGTGCCTTCGCCGGTCATCTTAAATGGAATCTGCTTCAGGTTGAGAATGATGTCGGTGGCATCTTCGACGATGCCCGGGATGGGACTGAACTCGTGCGCTACGCCTTCGATTCGAACCGCCGTGATCGCCGCGCCTTCAATCGAACTCAACAATACCCGGCGCAGGCCAGTGCCAATGGTGGACCCGAAACCGCGTTCAAACGGCTGGGCCGTAAACATACCGTATCGCTCCGTGAGCGTCTCGGTATTTGCTACTAATCTCTTTGGCTTTTGGAAACCTTTAAACATAATTGAACCCTCGCTGCCAGTCTCTTCCGATCAGCCATCTGGGGCCGCCTGAAGGCACGGGCTATTCTTACTTCGAGTACAATTCCACGATGAGCTGTTCGTTCAACTGAATTTGAACCAGCTCTTCGCGTTTCGGTTGACTAAGAACGCGGCCGCGTAATGCATCGCGATCCACTTCCAGCCAATTCGGACTAGGAGCGTGCGCCGTAGCATCCCGCGCAGCCAGAATGGTGACGTTTTGCTTGCTGGATTCGCGAATCTCAATCACGTCCGCCGGGCGAACCGTGAAGGATGGAATATTTACTTTGCGTCCGTTGACAGCCACGTGCCCATGACGAACCAGTTGGCGGGACTGCGCGCGGGAGGTGCCGAAACCCATGCGATAGATGACGTTGTCCAGGCGCCGCTCCAGGAAGTTGAGCATGTTCTCGCCGGTGACGCCCTTCATGTGGGCGGCCTTCTTGAATAGGTTGCGGAACTGGCCTTCCATTAACTGATAATAGCGGCGAGCTTTTTGCTTTTCGCGGAGTTGGAGCCCATAGCCGACTAACTTCGGCTTACGGTCTTTTCCGTGCTGGCCGGGGATGAAATTGCGCTTTTCGATGGCGCACTTCTCGGTATGGCACCGCTCCCCCTTCAAAAACAACTTCATTCCCTCGCGCCGGCATTGCCGGCAAACGGGGCCAATATATCTCGCCATTCTTACCTTTTCTCCTCGTACTCAAGGTGCAGTTTACGGCCCCAAGGGCCTTCGTCCTGCTTAACAGTTGGGTTGGTAGGAATACCCCCACCCCCCCAAACTCAGACTCTGCGCTTTTTCGGGGGACGGCAGCCGTTATGCGGAATCGGCGTGCGATCTTTGATTGAGCGAACTTCAATTCCTGCCGTGGCCAAGGCTCGGACAGCCGATTCCCGGCCGGCGCCCGGTCCGCTAACGCGAACTTCAACCACCCGGACCCCATATTCCTTAGCTTTATTGGCCGCGGTCAACGAGGCTTGCTGGGCGGCAAACGGCGTGCCCTTGCGCGATCCCCGAAAACCGAGCGACCCGGAGCTGGACCAGGTTAATACGTTTCCAACTTGGTCGGTGAACGTGATAATCGTGTTGTTGAACGATGCCTGGATGTGAACCAGTCCGCTCGAGACAACCTTTTTTTCTTTCTTTTTGAAGGTTTTTTTCTTTGTCGTCTTTGCTGGTGCTTTCGCCATTTTTGCCCTTAAACGCGCCTAGGTCTTGGTCGCCTTCTTCTTGCCGGTTACTGCACCGCGACGCGGACCCTTACGAGTACGGGCATTGGTGTGCGAACGTTGGCCGCGTGTCGGGAGACCACGGCGATGACGCAATCCGCGATAGGAACCCATCTCGATCAACCGCTTGATGTTCATCGAGACTTCCTTACGCAGGTCGCCTTCGACGGATCCTTCCGCTTCCAGAATCTGGCGGACGCGGTTCACTTCATCTTCGGTGAGATCCGCGATCTTCTTGCCGGGATCGATGCTCGCCCGGTACAACAGCGACAATGCCCGAGTGCGGCCGACGCCGTAAATATATGTCAACCCAATCTCGGCTCGCTTCTTCGCCGGGAGATCCACGCCTGCAATACGCGCCATATAATAATCCCTTTAAACCCTAACCCTGTCGCTGCTTGTGCTTGGGGTTGGTGCAAATCACCCGCACCACGCCTTCGCGGTGGATGATCTTGCATTTATCGCATAACGTCTTAACAGAGGCTCTTACTTTCATGACTAACTAACCCTTCCTTAGCAGTGCAACTATCCTGCCTCGCGTCCGGTCGTGGGGCGATAACACCACCCTCACTTTATCCCCGGGGCGAAACCTCACAAAATTTGCCGCGGACGCCTTGGTTTGGTGGGCGATCACACGGTCTTCGTTCTCTAACTTCAAGCGGTATGTCTCATGCGGAAGGAGCTCGATTACTTCGGCCTCCACTTCAACTTCCACACTGACTCCCGTTCCCGCTTCGCCAGAGCAGTTGGCTACGGCCGGGTCAAAACCCAAGGCCCATCGGCGGTTACCGCCACGCAATGCTCGAAGTGCGCGGAAACGGATCCATCCTTGGTTACGGCGGTCCACTTGTCCGGCAATACCTTCATTTCTCCACGCCCGATATTCACCATCGGCTCAATAGCCAGAACCATGCCTTCCTTCAGTCGTGGATTCTCATTTTTCCGATCCACGTAATTCGGAACTTGCGGTTCTTCATGCAAACTCGTTCCAATGCCGTGCCCGACCATTTCCCGGACCACCGAGAAGCCGTTGGAAACGACATGCCGTTCCACGGTCCCGCAAACATCGAACAAGCGATTACCCGGCCTGACCTTGTCGATGGCCATCTCGAGCGATTCCTCGGTCACTTTCAATAACTTCTGCAACGCCTCGGAGATCTCGCCAATTGCGACAGTGATGGCCGAATCGCCATAATACCCATCTAGTTGCACGCCCGTATCAATCGAAACGATGTCGCCTTTTTTCAGGATTCGTTTCGCCGAAGGCATGCCGTGAACGATCTCGTCATTGATCGAAGTACACAGCACAAACGGGTATTTTCCGCTACTGCTGCCACCCTGGTAACCCTTAAACGCCGGCTTCGCTCCAGCGTCGGACATCATCTTCTCGGCCACCACTTCCAAATCCTGCGTCGTCACATCCTCGGCCACCATCGGCGCCAGCTCGTGGAGAATCTTCCATACCAGAAGTCCACTGCGTCGCATCTTCGACAGTTCGACCGCGGTTTTTCGAATAATCATTTTCGTTCCGGCTAACTTACTCGATTCGATTCATCGGCTGGCTTGCTTTGAGAGCAAAACACGAAGGGACGCAACCGGCGGCCCGAAAGGCGGGCGATATCAAGATTATAATCCACTTTTCAATGGATCACCAGCGGCTCAACATTTGTTAACCAACCCGTTTATTTCTAAACACTCCCGCCCGTCTCTAAATACCACTGCGGCGGCCGCGGATTCGACCCGCCCGGGGCGTAAATCCTTCGTAGTGGCGCATAATCAATTGCGCCTCGATCTGGTTCACCGTATCCATCGCCACACCGACTACGATCAGCAGCGACGTGCCGCCGAAGAAAAACTGCACACCCAAACCATCGAGTAGCCAGCGCGGAAAGTGCCCGTCAATCCAATTACCGACCAGGGCCATCCGCTGCAGCTTGATTCCCGAGATCATAATCTGGGGAAGTAGCGATAAGATCGCCAAATATAGCCCGCCCACAACCGTGATCTTGGTCAGAATCTTGTTCATGTAATCGGCGGTATTCTTACCCGGCCGGATGCCTGGAATAAAGCCGCCATACTTGCGCATGTTGTCCGCTGCCTCGTTCGGATTAAAAATAATCGATACGTAGAAGAAGCAGAAGAAGATAATCAGAACCGTGTACAGCAAGTAGTACAACGGCTGCGCCCCGCCGATCGAACTCAACATCCCGCTAAGAAATGGATTCGTTTTGACGAATCCGACTTGCATCAAAGTTTGCGGAAACGCCAGCAGCGAAGACGCAAAGATCACCGGGATAACTCCGCCGGCATTGACTTTCAGCGGTAGATGGGTCGACTGCCCACCCATCATGCGCCGCCCCACGACACGCTTGGCATACTGCACGGGAATCCGCCGCTCGCCGCGCTCAACTAAGACGATGAATGCCACTACGGCAATCATCATCACCAAAATCACGATCAATTGGAATGGATTCCATTGCCGGGTGACGAATACGTTGTTGTAGATCTCCATCATGGCGTGGGGCAGCCCGATCACAATTCCGGTAAAGATGATCAGCGACATCCCATTCCCAATGCCCCGCTCGGTGATCTGTTCCCCCAACCACATGATAAAAGCCGTACCGGTGGTGAGACTCAGCATCGTCATGGCGATGAAGGCAACGCCGGGGTTTAAAACGAAATCGCCCGATGCCTGCAATGTCGCGGCAATACCAAACGATTGGAACAGTGCCAGGGCCACGGTGAGGTAGCGGGTCCACTGGGTGATCTGGCGGCGGCCGACCTCGCCTTCCTTCGACAACTTCTCGAGGCGCGGCACAACCACGGTCAGCAACTGGAGGATGATCGAAGCCGTGATATAGGGCATGATGCCCAGCGCGAAAATTGTCAACCGGCGGAACATTCCCCCACTAAACAGATCGATAAATCCGAACAGCGTGCCGGAGTTCTGTTCGAAGAATTGCGTCAGGCGGTTGGCGTCGATTCCTGGAGTCGGAATATGACCGCCCAGGCGATAGATGGCCAGCATCCCCAGCGTGAACAGAATACGGTTACGCAGGTCCGGAATCCGGAACACATTGGTAATGGCTTCAAAAAACTTCATCGACCAATCCTTGTGAATTGCGACTCGTGGTTAAGCGAGGAAATCAAGCGTAACTACTCCGCCACGGCCGCGCCGACGACTTCGGCGACGCCACCAGCTTTTTCGATCTTCTCAATCGCTGTCTTCGAAAACAGATCCGCTTTCACGGTGATCTTTCGCGTCAGCTCGCCGGTCCCCAGAATCTTCAATCCGTCGCCCAGCTTTTTCACCACACCCAGAGCCTTCAGCGTCGCGGCGTCGAAGGTATCGCCGTCCAGCTCATCCAACCGGGAGAGATTGACGATCGCGTACTCCTTCTTGAAGATATTGGTAAACCCGCGCTTCGGCAGACGGCGATGCAGCGGCATCTGGCCGCCTTCAAATCCGCGCATCATCGAATAGCCGGAAATCGACTTAGCACCCTTGGCTCCGCGGCCGGCGAACTTACCACGGCCCGTTCCCATGCCCTGACCCAGGCGGCGCTTCTTGTGCTTTTGGCCTACAGGTGGCCGGAGATTGCTAAGATTCATTTCGCGTTCCTTATTAGTCGACGATTACCAGAAGATGCGGGACCTTCGCCACCATGCCGCGGAATCCGGGCGTATCGGGACGCTCCACAATCCGGTTCATCTTCTTCAGCCCCAGGGCCGCCACGATCTTCTTGTGCTTCTCCGGCGTGCAAATCACACTACGGATGAGCTTAATTCTGATTGTACCTTCTGCCATCGCAAATCCCTTTGGTTGCCCGTCGTCTGAACTTTACTTCTCAGTCTCTACAGCTTCTCGATCGCTATGCCGCGCATCTCAGCCACCGCAGCTTTACTACGTAGCTGTTCCAGAGCGACGATTGTCGCCTTCACCACGTTGTGCGGATTATGCGAACCAATCGACTTCGTCAAGACGTTGGGGATTCCCACAGCTTGAATCACGGCCCGCACCGGTCCACCGGCGATCACACCCGTACCAGCCGGAGCAGGCTTTAACAGCACCTGGCCACTACCGAATCGTCCCAGCACGGGATGCAGGATCGTGGTTTCCAGAACATTGATCTTGCGCAGATTCTTCTTTGCCGCTTCGATGCCCTTCTTGATTGCGGCGGGAACTTCCTTGGCCTTGCCGGTGCCGAAGCCGACGATCTTCGCCCCCGGGTCACCCACTACGACCAGCGCCGAAAAGCTCAAATTCTTGCCGCCCTTCACCACTTTGGTGACGCGGTTAATCGACACAACCTGCTCTTTGAGGTTCAGGTTCGAGGCGTCGATTCGTTTTGCCGAAGGTGTTGCCGCCATGCTCTAAAACTCCAGTCCCGCTTCTCGAGCTGCTTCCGCCAACGCTTTCACGCGTCCATGGTAGTGGTATCCACCGCGATCGAAAACCACTGACTTGATGCCCTTTTCTTTCGCCCGTTCGGCCACCAGCTTGCCGATTTCCTTGGCTCCGGCAATGTTGCCACCGCCCGCCGCGCCGCCTTTTCCGACCGACGAAGCCGCCGCCAGCGTATGGCCCTTTTCGTCGTCGATCAACTGCGCGTAAATGTGCTTCAAGCTCCGATTCACCGCCAGCCGCGGACGCGATTCCGAACCCTTTACCTTGAGCCGGATGCGCTTGTGGATGCGCACGCGAATGATATTTTTAGAATCTCTTGGCATTACTCTCTCCCGCCTGGTCTACTTACCGCTCGCGCCGGTTTTACCGACCTTCTTGCGTAACACTTCGCCCATATAGCGGATTCCCTTGTTCTTATAGGGATCCGGCTTACGCAGCCCGCGAATATTCGCCGCCACCTGCCCGATCAACTGCTTGTCCTTGCCGCTCAACACCAGATGCGTCTGTTTGTCGATCTTTAGGTCGACCCCGTCCGGCAAATAGACTTCGATCGGATGCGAATAACCCAGCACAAAAGTCGCTACGCGTCCCTTGATGTCGGCGCGATAACCAATGCCTACGATATCGAGCTCACGGACGAATCCGGTCGACACGCCCTGCACGGCCGCGGCGGCCAGCGCTCGCGTCAACCCGTGCAGCGCGGCGTATTGGTCGCCGTCGCGAACAACATCGATCTGGTTATCCCGCTTCTCCAACCGGACACCCGCCGGGATCGGCACGGTAAGCTTGCCCTTCGGCCCTTCCACCAGCAGCTCGTGACCAATGGTAAGCTTGACCCCCGGGGGCAGCGGAATCGGTTTTTTTCCAACTCGTGACATATGCGATAGCTCCGTTAGCGGCACCCTACCAAATCTGGCAGAGCACCTCTCCGCCGACGCCCTCTTTACGAGCAGCGCTGCCGGTCATCACGCCGCGCGGCGTGGTCAGAATATTAATCCCTAAGCCGCCCAAGACACGGGGAACTTCCTTGCTGCCGACATACACCCGGCAGCCCGGCCGCGACACGCGCTCGATCCGCGAAATGACCGGAAGATTGCCCGGCGTCGTGTACTTCAGATAAACGCGAATGGATTTCATCGAGCCGTCTTCGGTGCTCTTGAAGTTGGCGATAAAGCCCTCTTCCTTCAAAATCCGGGCGATTTCCATCTTCATTCGCGAAGCTGGCACATCCACCTTCGCATGGCGCGCCTGCATCGCGTTCCGGATGCGCGTCAACATGTCGGCGATCGGGTCTGTCGTCGTCATAGTTCTTTCTTAACCTCGCCTCTACCAGCTAGCCTTGATCACACCAGGGACTTCTCCGGCCAGCGCCAGTTGCCGGAAACAGATCCGGCACAACTGAAACTTACGCAAAAATCCCCGCGGTCTTCCACAACGGAAACAACGGTTCCGGTGACGGCAGGCAAACTTCGGCTCTTTCTTATCCTTGGCGATCTTGGCGGTGGTGGCCATGTTTTCCTAAACTCCCTGTTGCCGGAACGGCATGCCGAGATATTTCAGCAGCGCTACGCCCTCGGCGTCGGACTTGGCGGTTGTCGTAATGGAAATATTCATCCCTTTGATTTTCTCGACCTTGTTATAGTCGATCTCCGGGAAAATCAGCTGATCTTTGATACCCAGCGTATAGTTACCCCGGCCGTCGAATGACTTGCTCGATACACCGCGAAAATCGCGGACACGGGGCAGCGCCACATTCACCAGGCGGTCCAGAAATTCGTACATCCGGTCGCCCCGCAGTGTCACCTTGCAGCCAATCGCCATCCCCTCGCGCAACTTGAACGCGGCAATGGATTTGGTGGCCTTGGTGATCACCGGCTTCTGTCCGGCTATGGCCGTCATTTCGTTCACACAGCCGTCCATCAGCTTGGGATTCTGAGTCGCTTCACCGAGACCGACGTTCAGCGAGATTTTTTCGATCCGCGGCACGGCCATGCGGTTCTTATACTCAAAATCCTTGGTGAGCGCCGGTACGATTGTATTTAAGTAAAGCTCTTTTAGTCTTGCTGCCATAAGAATCTCCCGGGACGGATGCGCTACGCAGCCGATACCCCGAAGCCAGTCGTTCTTAGCTTCCCTTCCTTAGTTCCAAACCACTAACCTCGCCGACCTAACCCTTCTTGTCGAGCACTTCGCCAGTCTTTTTGGCGATCCGGACACGGCGGGCACTCGCGCCCGTTCCTTCGGTCCGATAGCCAATGCGTGTCGCGACGCCGCCCGCGGTCAAAACCATTACATTCGACACCGCGATCATGCTCTCACTCTCGGCGATCCCACCCTTGATCTGCTTCGCCGGATTCGGACGGGTGTGGCGTTTCATCATCGAAATGCCTTCCACTAAAACCTTGCCCTTTTCCCGGTCGATTTGTAGAATACGTCCCGTTTTGCCCTTATCGCGGCCGGCAATTACCTTCACGACGTCGTCTTTTTTCAGACGAATCTTCATGATCTCTTTGGGTTCGTTCTGGTGACGTTTCGGTACTGGACGAGCCATCAGATCACCTCCGGCGCAAGCGATACGATCTTCATGAATTTCTTATCCCGCAGTTCTCTCGCCACCGGACCAAACACGCGCGTTCCAACCGGTTCCCCGACTTCATTAATCAACACTGCGGCATTGCTATCGAAACGAATATAGGTCCCGTCTTTGCGCCGGGTTTCCTTGCGCATCCGGACGACGACACAACGCACGACCTTGCCCTTCTTAATACTCGAATCCGGCGCCGCTTCCTTTACGCTGGCCGTGATCACGTCACCCAGACCGGCGCGCAGTCCAAGATCGCCGCCGCGGGGAAGAATACACTGCAGTCTCCGGGCGCCGCTGTTATCGGCAACCTCGAGGATTGTTCGCATCCCGATCATGATGTGTGTGCTCCTCTTATCACTTCTTTACTTCTTCTTTTTCTTTTTCTTTTTCTGTGGCGATTGGGCGGCGGGCTTAATAGCCAGCGCTTCGATCGTCTCCGGATCGATGGCAACCTGCACGGCCTTCCGAATGATCTCGCCCAGACGCCAGCGCTTCAACTTGCTTAGTGGCCGGCATTCGATGATCCGCACCACATCGCCCACATTGGCCGACTTCTCTTCATCGTGCGCGTAGAACTTTTTGCGCTTGGTCACAATGCGCTTATAGAGCGGATGCGGGACACGCCGGGTGACTTCGACGACGATCGTCTTTTCCATCTTATTGGAAACGACTTGCCCTACTTTTTCGTTCTTGTGGCCGATGGCTGCCCTACCGCCGTCGAGATTGGAGGCAATACCGCTAGCGGGCTGGGTGCCCGGCGTAGCCGCTGGCTGCTTGGACTCGGGAATATTTGCTTCAGGCATGCTTACTTCTTCTCTTTCGCGCCACTGGCGGCTGCTTTCGGGCTGCTGACTTTTTTCGCCGCTTTCACTACTGCCGGCTTCTCAGCTTTTGCTTTCTTGGCCTTCGGTTTCGTGCTCGGGGCCGGCGCCAGCTCAGGGTGAATCTCGCGCTCTCGCAGAATCCCTAACATCCGGGCCCGGTCCTTCTTCAGAACCCGTAACTTCTTAAGACCGTCGGTCTGCCCCATCGACATCTGAAAACGCAAGCGGAATAGCTGTTCCGAAACGTCTTTCGATTGTGTGCCCAGCTCGGTATTGTCCAATTCGCGTATCTTGTCGGCTTTCATCTTGAAAATCCTTAGTCAACCTGCTCGCGCGAGATCATTTTGCACGGCAAGGGCAGCTTCTGTGCGGCCAAGCGCAGAGCTTCCGTCGCAATATCCTTGGGAACGCCTTCCATCTCAAATAAAATCTTACCGGGACGGATCACGCACACCCATTGTTCCGGTGCGCCTTTGCCTTTTCCCATACGCGTTTCAGCGGGCTTCTTGGTGATTGGCTTGTCCGGGAACAGCCGAATCCAAACTTTGCCGCCGCGTTTGATAAAACGCGTCATCGCGATACGGGCGGCTTCGATCTGCCGATCCGTAATCCAACCACAGCGCATCGCCTTCAATCCGTAATCGCCGAATGCCAGGCTCGAACCGCGCCAAGCCTTCCCGGTCATACGCCCACGTTGCTGTTTTCTGTATTTGACCTTCTTGGGCATTAACATGGCGTTGATCCTCTATTCGGTCGGCTTTTCCGGAGTCTCGGCTGGCGGATTTTGTGCCGGCGACTCCTGTTTCAATTCCTGTTTCCAGCTTGGCTCCTGCTTAAAAGACTGGGGGGCCAAAAGTGGCGGTACGACACGCGTAGACCCAGCCTCGGCCGGAGCGGACTGTACCGCCGGACCACTGGGTTGCTCACTGGCCGGCGCGGAGCTTGGCGCCGCGGACGATGGATTAGGCGCCGGGGCATTAAAGCGCCGTTCACCGCCTCGATCTCCGCCGCGGTTGTCGCGCATATCCCGGCCGCCGCCTTCGCGCCCGCCATCCCGTCTAGGGGGCTGATTGCGCCGCGGTTCGGAATCGTTACGGATCGGCTTGCGGCCCTGGGTTTCCAAAATCTCGCCCTTATACACCCAGCACTTGACGCCAATGACGCCATAGGTGGTATGGGCTTCGCTGAATCCGTAATCGATATCGGCGCGCAAAGTGTGAAGCGGCAACTGCCCTTGCAAATACCACTCGCTGCGAGCGATTTCCGCGCCATTCAAGCGCCCGGAAACGCGAACCTTAATTCCTTTACAGCCGAAACGCAGCGCCGAATCGACCGCTTTCCGCATCGCCCGGCGGAATGCTACCCGCTTTTCGAGCTGCAGAGCAATCGATTCCGACACCAGTTGGGCATCGAGCTCGGGCTTATGCACTTCCTGGATATCGATGAAAACTTCACGCTTTGTCTTCTTCGCCAGATCCTGCTTCAATTTCTCGATCTCGGCGCCCTTGCGGCCGATGATGATACCCGGACGGGAGGTTCGGATCGTTACCCGGAGCTTATTGCCTGGGCGATCAACTTCAATCGAGCTCACACCGGCGGACTTTAACCGGTCGCGCAACGATTCTTTCAGATCCAGATCTTCGTGCAGTAGCTTCGCGTAATCCTGCTTCGCGAACCAACGCGACCGCCACGTCTTGGTGACCCCGAGCCGAAACCCGTAAGGATGAACTTTCTGTCCCATTCGTTACCCTTTTTCTCCGACCTTCACCACGATGTGCGACATCCGCCGCTGATAGCGATACGCTCGCCCCATCGGAGCCGGGCGGATACGCTTCATACGCGGACCTTCATTCACATAGGCCTCGGTCACAAACAATTTGTCCACGTCCACATCGTTCGAACGGCTCTCGACGTTCGCTATGGCCGACCGCAGAACTTTCTCAATCACCGGCGCCATGCGCTTGTTGGTGGTACGTAGGATCGTAATCGCTTCGCCCGCCTTTCGGCCGCGAATCAAATCGATCACCAGCCGCGCCTTTTGGGCTGAGGTCCGAACGTATCTGGCTTCCGCTCTTGCTTCCATAATTCCTCTTGGCTTTACTTTCGCGAACCGGCCCTAGGACGGCTTACTCGACTTCTCGGAGGACTTCGCCACGTGGCCCTTAAATGTCCGGGTCGGCGAGAACTCGCCCAGCTTGTGCCCCACCATGTTTTCCGTCACATACACCGGAATGAACTTCTTGCCGTTGTGTACCGCGATCGTATGGCCGATGAATTCCGGCAAAATCGTCGAGCGGCGCGACCACGTGCGCACCACTTTCTTTTCGCTCTTCGCATTCAACGCCGTCATCTTTACGTTCAGATGCGTGTCGGTGAACGGCCCTTTTTTAAGTGATCTGCCCATGTTCTAATCCCTACCGCTTCTTCGACTTACGATTCACGATCCACTTATCGGTGCGCTTGTTGTTGCGGGTCTTGAAACCACGCGTCGGCTGACCCCAGGGCGTTACCGGATGACGGCCACCACTGGTTTTACCTTCACCACCCCCGTGGGGGTGATCCACTGGATTCATCGAAACGCCGCGATTGTGCGGCCGTTTGCCCAGCCAGCGAGTTTTGCCGGCTTTTCCATGGCTTTCATTTTCGTGCTCAACGTTGCCCACCTGGCCGACAGTAGCCATGCAATCGATTAACACCCGCCGAATCTCGCCCGAAGGCAGCTTCAGCAGCGCGAAATCGCCTTCTTTGGAAACCAGCTGCACTTGAGCGCCCGCCGAGCGCGCCATCTGTCCGCCCTTACCGGGACGCAATTCGATATTGTGAACAATCGTACCGGCCGGAATATTCTTTAGAGGAAGCGCATTGCCGATCAAGATATCGACGTCCGGTCCTGAGGAAACCGTGCGCCCAACTTCGAGGCCCACCGGCGCTAGAATATAACGCTTTTCGCCGTCGGTGTAATGCAGCAGCGCGATCCGGGCTGAGCGGTTCGGATCGTATTCGACAGCGGCGACCTTGGCCGGCACGCCAGTCTTATCGCGCTTGAAATCGATAATCCGGTACGCTTGCTTCGCGCCACCGCCGCGAAAACGGGAGGAGATCAAACCCAGATTATTCCGCCCGCCGGTACGCGCTTTGCCTTCGACCAGCGATTTTTCCGGGCGTTGCTTGGTGATCTCTTCGCGCGTTACAACCGTAATAAAACGACGCGAAGGGGTTGTAGGGCGAAAACTTTTAATCGGCATAATCGATCCTTAAATGTCCGCGTACTCGGGCATCTTTTCGCCCGCCTTCAGACGCACGTAGGCTTTTTTCCAGTCGGAGCGGAATCCAGCAAAACGACCCCGGCGGCGTAACTTCCCGACGTTGTTCACCGTGCGCACATCCGCCACCTTCACCTTGAAAATGGTTTCAATCGCCGCTTTAATCTGGGTTTTGTTTGCCTCGGGCACTACCTCGAAGCACAACGTATTCTCGTCGTCTTTCTTCGTAACGCCTTTTTCGGTCACGATCGGACGCTTAATAATGTCGTAAATCGTCATTACGCAACTCCTTCGGGTGAAGCGCTCTCACGCCGCGCCGGAGCTTCCAGAGCGGAAGACAGCTTACGCGCCGCCTCTTCCGAAAGCAATACATTCTTGTGCGCCAGGAGATCGTAAACGTTGACATCCTTCGTCGCCACCAGCTTCACGCCCTCAAGGTTTCGCGAACCGAGCGTCAGGTTGCGATTCTCGCCGTTGTCCACCAGCAGGATCGTCTTCGGTTCGGCCAAAACATTGAGCGTGGCGCGAATCGTCTTTGACTTGTGGTCGGCTAGATTGAAGGCCTGCACTACTTTCAACTCACCGTCCCGGAGTTTCGCTGTAAGAGCCGAGCGCAGCGCGCCCAACATCATCTTCTTGGGAAGTTTGTAGCTATAATCTTTCGGCTGCGGCCCGTGGGTGGTGCCGCCATGACGCCACAGTGGCGAGCGGATGGAGCCCATACGAGCGCGGCCCGTTCCTTTTTGCTTCCACAGCTTCTTACCGGAACCGGCGACTTCATGACGGGTTTTCGTCTTGGCCGTTCCGCGGCGGTGGCCAGCCTGAATATTGCGAACCGCTTCGTACAGCAGATCGTCGTTGATCGGAGCCGCGAACACACTGTCGGACAACTCAATGGAACCGACAATCGAATTGGAAAGATCGATAACGTTTACCTTTGGCATCGTCAGTTCCCTCGCTTTGCCCGGCGCACCAGAACGTAACCGCCATTAGGTCCAGGCACCGCGCCCTTCACCATTAGCACGTTATCTTCGGCGTCTACTTGAATAATTTCCAAATTGCGAACCGTCACCTGCTGGGTTCCCATGTGGCCCGCCATACGCATGCCCGGAAACACGCGCGATGGAAAGCTCGACGATCCAATAGAGCCCGGAGCGCGGTGATGCATCGAACCGTGCGTCGCGTCGCCGCCGCGGAAATGATGGCGCTTCACGAAGCCGGCAAATCCCCGGCCCTTGCTGACGCCGATGACATCTACTTTGTCCTTCGGCTTGAATTGATCCACCAACACCCGATCGCCGGCCTTCAAATCGTCGTCGCCCGGCTGCATCCGCAACTCACGCAGGAACTTCACGCCTTCGGCGCTGGCCTTTTTCAGGTGACCCGTCGCCGGCTTGTTCGTGCGCGAAGCTTTGGCGTATTCCATCAGGCCCAACTGCACGGCGTCATAGCCGTCATTGGTAGGCGTCTTGCGCTGCACCACGATACAAGGCCCGGCCTTCACCAAAGTTACGGGCACCACTTGCCCCTCGGCGGAGAACACCTGCGTCATTCCGATTTTCTTGCCTAGAATTCCTGGGCTCATAAAGACCTCAGATAGTGGGAGTTTGCAGGCTGACCATGGCGCTTTCGACGCCACCCGTTAATAGCCCGCAACCAACCGCCTATTTTCCCTTCCCAAACGCCTTGATCTCCACATCCACGCCTGCCGGGAGATCCAATTTCATCAACGCATCCACCGTATCCTGGGTCGGCTCCAGAATGTCGAGCAATCGCTTATGCGTGCGGATTTCAAACTGTTCTCGCGACTTCTTATCCACGTGCGGCGACCGCAGAACCGTATACCGGCTCTTGTCGGTGGGCAGCGGAATCGGGCCGGCCACCGTTGCTCCCGTTCTCTTGGCGGTTTCTACAATCTCCGTCGTCGATTGATCGAGGATGCGGTGATCGTAGGCCTTTAACCGAATGCGAATGCGTTCTCGTAAACTCATCTTTAAATTTCTCAGCTCTTTGGCGTGCGATTCGTGTCGCCACAAATCACACGCCGCCAGAGCAGCTTAGGAAATAATCTCCGCAACCGTACCCGCGCCCACCGTGCGGCCACCTTCGCGGATCGCGAAGCGCAAGCCCTTATCCATGGCGATTGGCGTAATCAGCTCCACTTCCAAGCTGACGTTATCGCCCGGCATCACCATTTCCATG
>JBBSEX010000043.1:0-23080 GCA_038239345.1 Bryobacterales bacterium | reverse complement strand
TCCCACCGCTCCTGTTCCCGCTGACGGCGCGGAGGGTGCGGACGTGCGGTGATCGGCTGGCTTTCCGCAACTCGATTCGCAGACTGGCCGCCGACCTTAAGGTGCCAGCCGATGCATAGGTGTGCGCCGACATCGCATTCTAGTCAGGATCGGGGCGCCGACATTGGACGAGCAGCCGATACGAGTTCCCCCTAACGCATGGTCGGCGAGAGAGCGGCGATCCCTTGGCGGCTATCAAGGCTGCGGAAGCTATGAATGGCTGGTGGCTAGAGAAGCAGGCGATCTCTCTTGAGAAGGCAGTCGGCGAGAAAGATGACGATGATTAGGGAGCCGATGAAAAACATGCAGACGATCATAGCGGAGATCTACGCGCGGGTCAGCACCACAGACCAGAACTGCGAGATGCAGTTACGCGAGTTGCTTGAATACTGCGAACGCCGCGGCTGAAGCATTCACGCGGAGGATGTGGATACCGGCTTCAGCGGAGCGAAGGCCAGCCGCCCTGCCCTCGATCGCCTGCTCAAGGACGCACGCCAGAGACGCTTCGATGCGGTCCTGGTCTGGAAGCTCGACCGCTGGGGCCGCAGCGTCCTGAACAGCGTCCAGAGTGTGCAGGAACTGGCCTCGGTCGGGATCGGCTTTCTTGTCGTGACTCAGAACATCGACACCACCGATCAGGGCAACCCGATGGCAAAGTTGCTGCTTCACCTGATGGCCGCATTCGCGGATAATGCGGAGTGCGCGATTATGCAAAGCCACAGCGCTGAAACGGCGGTGTGGCTTGCATTCCAGTGAGTCGGGACTCCGCATAATCGTAGGTCTACCAGCAAAGCGATTACGCCGCCGACGGTGTCCATGATGGCGGAGATTCAGATGTCAATTCCAATAGATCAGATGGGCATGCCTGGATCTATGTATGTGTTTTCGATTAGCCTCCTTCCCATGTGGGGGAGGCGATTGTCATGCTGGAAACACACTTTCATTCACCAGTTACCAGGCGGCGACTCCGCAACGGCGTCGCCGCAGATCACATCGACGCTTTTGCCGACTGGCTTCATCTCCAGGGGTACAAGCCGACCTCTATCGACAACGGTCTAACCTCCCTCGCCGCCTGGACGGATTGGATATTCACCGCGGGGTTCACCGCGCAAGACCTGCTGCCAAGATTCGAAGCGTGTAAGGCAGCAATCGAGAAAGAGCAGCGCGTTCCATACTCCCGCGGACCCAATCAGCAATCGGTGACGGCCGCCTCGGTTTTCATCCGATTCCTCCGACTGAAAGGCGAGCGTCCGCTGCCTGTAGTCCCGCCATCCGCCACTGAACGATGGCCGATCCTGGGAGAATTCCGCTCTTGGACGCGTGCACATCGTGGCCTTACTGAGACGACGCTCGACGTCTATGAAGGAATCCTTGCGGGACTCCTTGATGCTCTCGGAGATGATGGAAGCGCCTATTCCGCCGAGACTCTGCGCGCCTTCGTCCTCGCTCGGGCGCGCCCTCACGGGATTGAGCGGGCCAAGAGCATCTCCGTCGAGGTCCGCTCTTTTGCCCGCTTCCTCGGCGTAACTGGACGATGCCCGGCGGGCATGGAATATGCGATTCCCGGTTTCGCCTCATGGCAACTTTCATCATCCCCCGATTCCTTGCCGCCGAGGATGTTGAGCGCCGACTCATGTAGCGGCCACGCCTTCGAGTTGCGAGACAGAGCCGTACTTCTGCTTTTGGCCCGGCTCGCATTGCGCGCCAGCGAGGTCGCTCAGCTCAAATTCACCGACATCCACTGGCGCAACAGTGAAATCGGCCTCTGCGGAAAGGGACGTCGCCATGAATCGCTTCCACTGCCGCAGGATGTCGGCGACGCGATTCTGCTCTATGTAAAGACGGCCGGCCATCGTTGCAGGTACCTGAGGTGTTCACTACGGTACTGGCTCCGCGTCACGCGTTGACACGTGCGGCTGTCACGCACATCGTACGTCGCACTGCTTCGGGCCGGGGTCAAAGCGCCCCTCAACGGTGCTCACTTCCTCCGACACTCCTCTGCCACAACAATGCTCCGTCAAGGCGCATCCCTGGCGGGTGTCGGGGCGGTCCTGCGACACCTCTCTCCACGACGACAGCTCACTACGCCAAGCATCCCAAACCCTTCGTATGGAGCAGATCAAGCCTGGTTGCACCAGTCCCAAGACCAAAAAGCGGACTCGATGAACTGTCTAGTTATTTCATGGACAGTGCACTAGCGTAAACTGATTGAACGTGCGGTGGGCTGCGGGACTCTTCGGAATCGCGATCATAATTTTGCTCGTTATTGCACGGGCAGTCGCCCGGCAGCGTAAGGTACAACGGAACCGGCTGATGCGGAACCATGTTCTGAATCTCACGTATCGCAGCGAGTAATCCAGTGACGTGACGGGTCGGTCACGTCACTGGAAAGGGTGCGATCTCAGCGGAACGCCATTCTAGGGCCCGCGTTCGGGCTGGCCAACCCGCCAGCAAAGACCGGCCGACCCCACCTAGCCCTGTTTCTGCCCCACCAGCCACGGTTTCAGCCAGTGAGCCTCCGGAACATATTCATGATCGGACGTTTGGTCGTTTTGGAGCACAGACGCAGAAAAGCCGCCCCGGCTTTGAAACCGAGGCGGCGTGGGTCGAGATGCTCGGAGGCGTTTACTTGGCGACCTTGTACGTGCGCTCCCCGGCAGCATTCTTGGAGGACTCGATCGCCAAGCCACCCTTGCTGCCCAGGATGCTAACGAAGGCGTACGGTGTGCTTCTGCCACTGGGTCGCTTCCATAATCTCGCCGAGCGTCGCACCTTTCGCCCGCTTCATCATTGCTATTACCTCGCCCTTCTTGTTGCTGCTGTCAGTCTTCGGTTTGGCCGGAGGCTTCTCGGCCCCGGTGGCCTCCTTCGCCGGCTTAGCCACCGCCTTGATCTGTTTGCGCCCGGTCTTGGGCTTTTCGGCCTCGGGGGTCGGTTCGCTGGTTTCAACGTTGGATGCCAGGGGCTGTATTGCCTTCCAGACCCGCGCGACCGCCTTCTTTCGGTCTTGGAACTTCTTCACCGGCGACTGGCCAGGAATGCTGTTCCAGATCTCTACCAACCGACTTAGCGGCCAGTCGGCTGCCACCTTGGTGAGTGCCGCTAGTGACTCAAAGTGAATCAAGGTAGCTGCGTCGCCTTGGCTAGCTTGTTCAGCGCTAGCGTAAGCCGTGATGTTGTTATTTTCGTCGATCGTGAATGTACTCATAGGTATAGCTCCTTTAACGCGCTTCGCGGTGATCACATTCATTGCTTTGGTCAGCGGGACAAGCAAGCTAAATCTGACTCGCTTCGCGAGATAGTTGCCGACGATCCTGTGGCCACCGACGCATCGCTCAACTAGTCGTGGATATCGCCCGTAGAAGCGATTCGACTGCTAACGTCACAGTCTTGGAAGAAGTGGATGGTACGGGTGGGCCCAGCGCCGCCCATCACGGGGCCGCCCCACCCCCTATACCCTGTTTCAGCAGGGTCCCATATTGCACCCCTTTAGTCGCATTTCCAGAGGGAGGTTTTGAACCAGCTCTATTTCCAGAGCACTTGCGATTTGTCGTGAAGACCCGCTGAGACACATCCCACGCGCTTCCGGTATATATGCAGGCCATCGCCGGCAATAATGATCTGCGCAGAGTTCAGGAGGCCGCCAACCGCGCAGGCGTGTTTGTAGACGTGAGCCCGCGCCGGCTCTGACACGCACAACGCGACCCACAGCCTGGAGCGGGGCGCGCCAATCCACCTCGTCCAAGCTACCTTGGGCCACGCTGTTGCGACGACCAGCCGTTATTTGCATGCGCGTCCAAGCCAATCCAGTGCCGAGTTTATCCAGGCGCGGTGAGCGGAAGTATTGGCGAACTGGGTGAATTGCCGCAATAAACTCGTGACGACCTCAAGTTCTGTCGCATTTTCATGCGCGAAAGCATCTATTTTTAATGCGCTATCCCGGACCGCATCGCACGCCGCACGGCCTAATCGAAGGTATCGTACTCAGCCAAGACGTCACCGGATAGCGTGATGTAAGTGCTTGAAGTATGGATATTGTGCCCCGAGGCCAGAGTGCGGCCCCGCGCTCGTGAACCGCCGGCGGGTCTCTCGATGCTGTAATCGACGGACCCAATCTGGCACCGGGGTTCCTTTTTATAACCCGACAAAACTCGAAGCGATGCGCCAATAACGTGTGAGGTGCATAGAGGGGGCAATCGCAGCATCCGATCGTATCACGGCAAGGTTGGGGCTACTTGCCGGGCCATGAAGCAGCCATGCGTGACCCGTCCGAGGCGGGCTGTCTCCAAGATTTCTAAGTAGAGGGAACCGGCGGCTGGGCCATGATGGTCGCCAGTTCGGCTGCATCCCGGTTTTCGTGATCGGCTGATTCGCTTGGTGCCGAGGGTTCGGTGGATCTGGCGTTTTGCGAGCGCTGCGGTTCTCTTTCGAGTTCCTCCAACAGATTTTGGTATCGCAGACCAAGGCTCCCAGTGTGTGTGAAACGGAGCGCCGCCTCCAAGAGCGCCAAAGCCGCTCGGAGATAGTTCGACCCGTCCTCGGAAGGGTGAGCTTCGCGAGCTTCCCGGAAATCCGAGTCCAACCGGTCAGCCTCGGCGATTAAGAGTTCTGCCGCTAGCTGCCGGAAAGATTCAGGCAACGTCATACGGCTGGCTTGATCGCAGAGCCTCAGCAATTCATCCCGATTCCGGGCCGCCTTAAAGAAGAGTCGCAGCAAAAGCGTGTCCGCGGCGTCATCGGCGACTGCTTTGGTCCGAGCGACCAACTCGGAGGAGAAGGACGTAACCGATGTGCCACCCAATCGGAGGTGTCCGGCTTTTGCCATCAGACCGTCCATGTGTTCTGCGGGCTTGAGGAAAAGAGGTGGTGGAAACAATTCCAGATGTTCAGAGAGATCCTTCATAAATTGATCGGACCCAAGAGCGGGAATCGTAGAAACGGCCCTTTCCGAATCTTTCAAGAGCTCTAAAACGGCTGGAGAGAGACTTAAATAGTCTTTGCCCTCTTGGGTCTCCCGGTGCGCGACCCAATAGATGCCTCCCATAAACGGCGCATGCTTAAATAGCGGAAAGATTTGATCGTTGCTGCCGCTATAGCCGATCACGATCCAGCGGTGCCTCTTCTCCTTAGCATGCAGGAATAATTTCTCCCATTGATCGGGTTCGCTGTCCTTAGGGATGACTCTTTGACGAAAACCATGCCGTTGACCGTGCAAATAAACGATAGCGGGCGACTGAATCAGGTCGGGCCGATCCAATGAGATCGTCGCAAAGTCATACACATCCACCGGAAAGCCCAACAACGAGCAAGCGTCGAGCAACAAGGAGTCGAAGTTTAGTGTGTAAATGCGATGAATAAAGCCGGATTTCATGAGCCAGATGGCCAAGATGTGGGACCAGTTAGGTGCTTTACCGACCGTCAAGTGGCCGATGATTGCGCGGCGGTCGAGTTCGGGAAGCTCTGCCATTAAGTTTTGAAAATCGGGCTCTTTTCCCTTACCTTTACAGACCCTAACTGCCGGCTGATAGTCTGTGTGGATGTGTTTGACGAAACCCGAACTGGCTGGGACTTCCGGCATTGAACAGCCGGCGCCCCAGAAGAGGACATTCTCGCGACGTCCGAGGTCCGTTCTCATGTCTTCGGCCAGCTTCGAGAGTTGGGTAATATCGAGATTCGCTCTTAATATCTCGTCGAAGAGCACCATGGGTCGCTCTCTACCGCCAGTGACTCGTTTTTCTGGGTGCCTCTCGATCCCGCTCTTCTTGCGTTCGGGGCGGCGCGAAGTCCGGCCGGGGTGTATCCGGGAGACTTGGGCCGCCTTCCAGTACTTGGCTGGCGGGAGGCAAGGGCCGGCGTTTTTGCAGCTCCGGGCGGACTTGGTCCGGAAAACCCACTTCCTGATATTCGTTATAGTTGCGGCCTTGGTTGTAGGTTTCCTCCATGCGGCCGAATTCGAGGTATCTGGTCCGCCCCAGCCACTTGGCCTGCTCCTCGGGACTTCTTTCCACCCAGGTCAGAATCGCCTTGAGTTCCTTGATCCGAGGCTCCCGCCAGAAGTGTTCTTCCGTCGCTTCCGTCTGAGCCAGGTACCATCGCATGAAGGATAAGCGGAGATTTCCAATCTCGCTTGTCAAATCCCGGGCGCCTGTTGTGAGCTTGCCATCGGAGAGGAAGCTTTCGTAGCGTTTCGCGGCGACGATCCTGGTCAACCGGACATTCTGAACGCGGAAGCTGCCCAATCCCAGCGGTTTTGCCAATCCCAGCCTATGCGCGCAATCGGGATGTAGTTGGACGGCAGTCAGCAGCGCGCCCAATTCCTCGCACCGCAGGTTCTCGAAGCGGATTTTGGGTGAAAATCGCGCGCCCTCCTTCACGGGTCTAAACAAAGACGCCACATTGTCGCCTTTGGAGGGATCCATCTCCGGCATACGCGCTCCCTTGCGATGCCAATACAGTTTATGTCCGCGAATGCAGCCGGGTTTCGAAGTCTTGTAGTCGCCGTCCCAATGCAGAGCGTCCTTCACCAGCTCTGAAACCTGTACGGCGTAATGCTGGTAGGTGGTTGGCTTGGGCTGTCCCAGGACGACTCTTCGCTCGGAAGCCTCGACATCGGCCGGCGAAGCTTCTGATAGGGTCGCATCATCGAACGACACTCTGCCGCGCCAAGCTTTCCGTCCGGTATCTTTAGAATCTTTTGGTACGTGGCCGAACATCGCGTCGGTAAGATCCCATTCGCTTTCGCGCTTTTTACGAGTTGCGATTGGGGGAATGCATTCGTCCGGACGCCGCTTGTAAGGAATACGAAAGAAAGGAGTGTGTCCGAAGGCCGTGCGCTGCTCGCCGGCTGGATCTTGCCACATTATGTAAAAGCACGGCAGGGGTCTCGAAGACTCGCCATAGACGAAGCCGTTCTTTATCAGTTCCTTGGTAATCCCACCCGTTTTATAGGCTTTAACATCATCGGAAGGAATTGGATGCCGCTCGGCTGCCGGATCGGGACCATTGACTACCCATTGTTTGAGCTTGCCCGAGATCCAACCGGAGCAGACTAGCCAGCCATCTTCGTGTCCGCCGTCATGTACGCGGGCTGGAAATCGCCGGTCGTCAGGAGGATCGAACTTAACCTCGTCCCGAAACCATTTCTGCGTGGTCGAGTGCCGGTAGTATTGATAGAACTGGTGACCCCAACGATCTTTCCGCGCCGGCTGAATCGACCAGCCATCGCGCGAACTCGTCAGGTAACCCGCGCTCACCGCTAGTTCGGTACGATCGGCATTCAGGATCGCCGATTTATACGCGAGCGCATGCGGTTCAAAAGATCGTGTGTTAGTTGGGTCGGGAACCGAGGCCACGGTTCGGTAGAACAAATAGTCTTTGTTGATGCGGTCGATGGGAGACGCCGCCAAGATTTCCACCAGTTGCCGAATCATGCCGCGCATGCTGCTGCCGGGGAGCATCAGCTTTCCGTCTACCTGGAAAGGCTCAGTTAGGGGCCGCTTTTGCCGCTCGGCCTTCTCTGGGGGATAGTCGTTCAACTTCCACATGCCGCGGACATAGAAGTCGGTGAGAGCTTCGAAGTCGAACGCAATTTCGCCCGTAAAAAGATCCGGGTCATAGCGGTCGTGGGATGGAGGCGCCGCCACGCTTTTCCAACGTTCCGCCGATAGGGGAACGAAGTTGTAGGGCGCGCGTCCGGCGCGCTTCACGTTATCGACCTTTTTTGAGACAATCGCCTTCGGCATCAGTTCTCCTCCTCAGCTTTCTTGGACGCCGGGCGAATGGAGCGTAGCGCGACATCGACAGCCCCGGCCAAGCCATTTTCATCGAAGCCGATGATTTCTACCAGCTCCAATGCGGCTGGGTTCTCAGCGTTCACGAAAGTTCCAACGGGAACGCGGACCGAAGCGCCGCTCGCTTCGGTCAATAATATCCAACCATCCTTCTCGGTCCCGGTTACGGTCTTGCTTCCCCAAAGGATTTGTTGCGTGGTTTGCCGGCGACGAATCTCCTCGCCGGCCAGCCAAAGCCGGCTCAGCCAGCGTCCGTGCGAAAGCCGGAATGCATGCCATTCACCAGCGGGACCGAAAATGCGGATGTCCGAGAAATCGTCCCAGCTTTCATCCGCTTCGAGATTGGCTGCCAGTTCCGATGCCGATCCGAGCACGGTGCGCGGATATCCCTGGAGGAGCATCAGGAGTCCGTCCGGCCCGAGAGTCTGTGTTGCGGTCTGCGCGGAGCGGAGGAAGTCGGCGGTAGAGAACTCGACAAGCGCCATCTACGCAGCACCCGCCACCGCTTGAAGCGTCTCTCGCGCAACGCTAACCCACGTATTAAGCTGGTTCATTTCGTCCGGGCTGCATCCAAGGTTTAGATCTCCGGCCTTGAGAGCGATTGGGGGAATGCCAGGCGCGCGTATTTCGGCCGATATCCCGCGCCAGCGACCACGACCGATGCCGGATTCGCCGCCCACGGTCAAGTCGCCGAGCCACAGATCCTTGAACGCTAACAACAGCAGGCCCGGTTCTCCCGTCTTGGGTTGACGCAACGCGATGCGGAGATGCACCCCCTCTTCCCCAGCTTTCGGCCAATAAGCCGCTTCGTCGAATAGCGCGGTTTCCAAAGCGGCTCCCGTGAATCGATCGATCGAAACACGTCCTTGCACCCGCATGCGGTCGCGTCCACCAGGGAGCGCGATCTCCGATATTTCGACACGGCTGGCCTGCACGGCATCGGATGGATTTTTTATTTCAGACTTCTTTTTAACCCAACCGAACATTTCTTCGGTGAGAAGGGAACCTTTCCCCGGACTCAGGGTCTTAGCGATCTTTTCAACTCGCGAACGGAAGGCTCCTCCGAAGCTGGTGCCGGGTACCACGGCAATCTCCTGTTCCAGGCGCTGGACGAACTCGACGTTATCGGTTGCGGAAGTAGACCTCACCAAAAACGAAGAAGCCAACGCGATGGTGGCATCTATGACGAAGCTGTTGTCGTGAGGCTCAAGCCGTCTGGTGACGAAGTCTTTCAAGGTGATGGATGGAACCATTTTGGGAGACTGCTTGAGCCATGCGATGAGGCCCGTGGTCTGGTCCATCTTCAGAGGATGAACACTCCAGTTGGCTACGGTCCCATGTCCGAGACCGCGCCTGGTTTTCGCTCCGAAGGCGATTTCTCCACTGCCGATGGCTTCCAGCATCAGCCGGAAGACTTCGCGCAATTGGTCGTTCGTCACGTCATGTGTGTACCCACCTTCCCTTCTGAATTTGCCTTCAGTATCGCCGCCGGCGCGATGTTCGCGAAAGTCCGGAGGTTGTTTGTAGAGAATGAGGCTGAAGGCCAGGCGGAACGCGGTTCTTGCAGGCAGCGCTTCGAAATCGTATTTCGCGCCGTCTTCGGCGATACCGGAATCGCGCCGTATTTTAACGCCATCCCGGACCAAGGTTTCCGCAATGGATTCGGGATAGGCATCTTCCACAGTCAGCAGACTTTGGTAGTCGTCTCCGAACAAAACGTGGATTTCTGGAGGACAATCGCGGCAACCTGCGGGCACGGGCAGGCGGCGAGATAGCCAGTGACGGCAGGAGCCGGCGATCGACGCACCGGGTATGAAAGGCCGGCCATCGGAATCTCGCAGCAGCACGCGATCCACGCCCTGATCGAACGCGTCGGTTTCGCCGCCTACGTGAAGGGCCGAGCTGCAGATCCAAAGACCCGATGCGTACACTCTTTCCAGGATTTTCATTGCGTCTTCGCCAGCTTGCGGTTTGTACGTGTCTTCCATAGTAAGGACGACACGAAGGACTCCAGAATCAGATATGAGAGTTGGTCGATAGTTTCTTGTTCCATGGTGGAGATCGGAAAGGTGCTCCAGGAAGTCACCGGGTTGTCCGCAATGCGGCGAACGATGCTGGCGCGATCTCTCACGAACTTGGCTAACAACTCGTCCAACGGCAGTTGTGCTTGCTGGTCTGGCCAGAGTGGCGCCTGTTCTACCCGGACCGCCTCCAACCTGGAACGGGCGTACCTTTTCCATTTAGAGAGCCTTGCGCCGAGTTCGTCGAGCTTCTTCAGGCGAATTTCCGTTTGTAAGCGAGTTAGAAAGCTGAGCGATCGATCTTCATAGTTCCGGCAGCCTTGAGCGAGATCCATGCCGGAGGCGCGAGCCAGTTTATGCAAGCGCTCCCCTTGGATCTGCGAAAGGATCGTTCGGGCCTGAGGGGAATCCTGCAACTTGACGGGTGGAGGTTGGTCCTCGCCAAGAACAGTACGCGCGCCGTCCGCTTCCATGTTCGCGTCCGGCAGCAAGGCGATTCTTCCAAAGCCTTGCTCAGTGCGCAGTCCAAAGCTCTCTTCCTGGACCGTTCGGAGCGCTTTGTCCCAGGCATCCTGGTCTAAACCCGCTGACGTCGATGCCAACAGCACAGTGAACATCGTGCCAGCTTCGAGAACGGGCATTTGCTGGCGGGCCAAACCTTGATGCGCGAGAAACGAGCTTGCCCATCCATCCTGGGAGAAGGACTTGTTGATGGACCCCAGTGGAAGGCCGGTTCGACTACCAATCTGCGCCAAGGGCAAAACCGGACAAGGGTGGCCAGTAGTTTCGTCGTAACCCATCATGGCGCTAAGCAAAAGGATCGTGACAGACTGCCGTGGGACCTCGTCGTTCCATAAATGCTTTTCTTTCCAGGCGGACACTTCGCCACCATCGAGATCTGGGGCGACGGGTTTTTCATCTAGCCAAGTCCACTTGGCATCGGCCCCATACTGAGCGTTCTTCGAACGGCCCAGGGCCGCGGTTTGGCCGCTCCCGATGAGCGCGCGGGCGGCGTTGAGGGATGCGGAATCGCCGATCAGCAGGCCTTGAAAAGCCTGGCCTGGAAGAAGAGACTCATAGGTGAAGACGGCTCCGGGGGACTCGTCCGGCCTCAAGCCGTATGCCTCGCGCCGGTCTTCGCCGATAGCTCGTCCGATGCGACGGTCGGACGTGGGGCGGGCGTGATGATAGGTGAACTGTCTGCCGGTTTCCCGGGTTTCAAGCACGCCACGAAACAAAGCTGGTTTGGGAACAGTCCAGGCCTGACTGATTCTTTTGGCAGGGTCTCGCTTAGGATTGTCCGCGGCTAGATTGATGAAGCGGTTTTGGTCACTCTTAGGCGTTCGCAACGATGCGGGAACCGGAAGAAGGCGTACGGCGGAACCCGTGTTGGAATCCGGCGCCTGTGGATATGCGGGCAAAAAGCGCAGCCTGCCGCGGCAAAATAGTTCGTAAAATACTTCATCGACCTGTTGAGTCGCTAAAAAACGGCGGGCTAAAAGACCCTGTATGGTGGATCCGGGAACGTGATGCTGCGTGGCGACCAGGTTGGGGTCCCCTTCGAGACCCGCAAAAACGGCGGACTCGGAAAGCTCCAGACGGTAGCGCAACATCATTGTGTCCTTGGAAGCTTCCGGTGGGGGAGCGCCGTTCGCCAGCGGCCTGGATTTCAGTTGTTTGGGAACGGTTGGGTACTTAAGTTTTCCTTCACCGAGATCGGTGATGGCCTGCGCGGTTTCATCGACGGTGCCGTTGAAAAGGCAGCAGGAAACACGGCCCAGGCCGCGCGTACGCGACGTTCCCATCCGCTGAAGCCCCGCGGCGGCCAAGGCTGTTAATCGGATGAGGTCGGAGTCCATGCCCGCGGGAAATTCAATTTTGGCAGCAAAGCGAAGTCCCGGCCTCAGAGCGCGGCTGGAACGAAAAGTCTCTTGGCGGGCGACGCCGGTTTTGGGGTCGATGCTGGTTTGACGGCGAATTTCAGTGAATTGCCGGCTGACCTCATCCGGCTGAACCCTCCCTGGGTCCGGCTTCGAATCCGATTTGTTTTCCCTTTGCAACCGCAACAGCAAAGCCGGCAAGTGAGTGTCCGGGGCCAGCGTTCCCGAAGCGCAGAGCCGCCCGTTCCGAATGCTTATGCGACCGCTCTCTTCCGCGCCGATTTCACCAAACAGGTACAGCTCGAGCGACTCGACGACCTTGTCGCTCATTTTCAGGGCGGACAGTACGTCGCGGAAAGCTTCTCGCAGAAGGCCTTTCAAACGGCGCGCCGGCAGCATGGGAAGCCCAACCGGGTCCAGGATCACGTCGCGGTCGATGTAGCCGGGGCCACCGCTGCCGGAACCGGCGCAGACCGCGCTCTTCAGATCGACAATTAAGTAATACATTATCGTCCCCGGAAGACCTCGCCGTTTTCCCAATCGAATCTGACATGATGGTCGAGAATTTCGAGAGGATCGAAGTAAGGCGTGCCGTTGTCGCGCCAGCCGGTCTCGATGGGTTGATTACCCGGGGCGGGCAGAAACCTGTTTCGGGTTTTGAACCGTTGAAGCAAGGGTCGGGTAGCGGACTCACCTTCCCAGAGTGTTTCCAGCAACAGTTTCGAGGCGCTGCGAGGCCAGTATCCTTCCGGCGCGAAGCTGGCATCTTTCTCGTCCGCAGAGTCCCGAAAGCTTTGGAAGATAGATTCGAAGTCTGTCCAATCAGACCCTAGCCGGTATGGGCGGGATAGTAGGTTTTCAGTCGGAGAAATTTGGTAATGCCGCCGGAGTTCGGCCAGCGTGCCAGTCGCGTTCTCCAGAAGAAGATGAAAATCGATCCAAGAGCCTTCGTACGAGTGCGCCTTCCGTTTCTTCTTGGCTTCGTTCGTCAGCGCGGATGCGATCTGGTAGCCGCGAGCAAAGGGATACTTTGCCGGCATGATGAGTACACCGGCGCAGGCGGTCAATTTCTTTCCGGCAATCTTTTCGGAACACCGCTCGAAATGTTGCAGATATCGCGCGGCAAGCGAGATCCCCATGCGGCCGTGAGTGATGAAAGTGGTATCGTCGCCGGCGCCAACTAAGGGTCGAAAAGGGAGGAACTTTTCGTTGGGATTGATCAACCCTTCGCTCCCCAGCGCTCTTGTCATCACGTCGACATCAGATCTGAGCGCTTTTTCGGCCTCAGATGCGATCCGCGTAACTCTCTCGGAGAGGCCTGCGATGTTCGCGCAGAACTTCTCATCACTGCAAGCTATGGAATCGTCAACTAACTCATCGAAGAGTTGTCCGATTCCATTGCCGTCCGCATGCACCACTGCAAGGTGGGCCTCGCCCTGGCGGGTTCCGAGTTCATCGAAGTCCCTGGGTATAAGCGGATCCGACGCGACTGTGGCCCGTTTTCGCCTGGTCTCCCGGTTGACCCATTGCTTACGGGTGCTGTCCCAAACCTCGGCGGCCAAAGCCGTCGAAGGGCAGATACGGCTAATGGGAAACGCTCCGGCCGGGGAGCCGAACGGCGGCAATCCCGAGTGCTCCTCCAGTTTTCGCTTGGCTGTCTGGTACGCTTTCGCGAGTTCCCCTTCGGGAAAGGGGACATGAGCCGCGATAAATCGGAGACCGGGAGCTTGCGCTAAGCGCTGCGAACTCCAGGTGCGAATCGCTGGAATCGCGTTTTGCTCCTTCGGCCCGTCGAAGAGCAGAGCGGCATTCCCGCCACCAATGAAGACCTCCTCGTCGCGTCCTTTCCAATAGTCGAACGCTTTTTCGACAATTTGGGAAGCGCCGAAACTCTCAGTGAGGCGGTTGGTCTTCTCGTAGAGGTAACTCTGAATGTGCGCGGTGGAGACAAGCGTAATCGTCTTCATAGGCTGGGGCTCCATCCTAACTTTTCGAAAATATCAGTGGTCAGTATATGGCTTAGCACGGTGTCGGCCGTTTTGGGCCTGATCCAGAGCGATTCCCGGTTTGCGTCGGCGCCCAAGGCGTCGTCCACCTCCCATTGGAGCTTAGTACTGGTGAGGTTCTTAGTCTCCTCGATAAAGCACAGCACGTGAGCGCTATTGCCCGCACTCCGCCTGGCCTTGCTGAGATGTTTCATAGCCGCCCACTTCAGTTTTTTGTTTTTTTCGGCCGGCAGATCACAAACCATGAGTAGCTGGAAGCCGAGAATGTAACAAATCACCCTTTGTACATGCTTGCCAACCATGGATTCGAAGACTTGGCACTCCACGCCATCGACAGCATATCCATCGGCGCTGACCGCCGTGCCCAGGGATTCCGCCGATGCACCGTGCAACGTAAACAAATGAGGTAATGTAAGGCTTACGCTAGGATCGTGGCGAACGTCTTTGAACGGAGCGCGGTACGACCACTCGATCTGGTGCCCGGCCTGGGACACGGCGCAGAATGGCGCTTGAGGAAGTGCCTGCAGAATCCAGGCCGAGACAACCCGCTTGCCGCCGATGAGGTGAAGCGCAAGGCTAGGGTTACCGTGCCACGGGCTCAGCGCGTCTTTTACGGTCGCGGGAGAACTATCGTGCAGTTGGAAGTATTCGATTCCTACGCCGGGGTGAAGAGTTTTGAGAAGCTGCACGATCCGTTCGGCATGGGGAGCGGTTTCTTTAGTAACCAGTAGCCAGATCTGGAAGGCCGCTCCGGACGGATTCTCCGAATGCGTGATGTGGTGGCGAAGCGAAGTAAGAACAGGCAGAGGATTGGTGCCAACCGTGGCCAGGATTTGCCGCTTGGTCTTGGCTATCTTAGCTGGGTCGATCTTTGACCGCGGGTTGGAATCCGGGGATTGTTGCGCCGGAGTAAGAAATTCACGAAAACGTTCAGCCCAGTCGTCAATGGAGCTATGAGACGCAAAAAAATCCTTACCGAGGATCAGGAGACCACGTCCGCGAACGTCGAACTGGTCGCGGACCTCAGCCTTCAGTTCAATGACTTCATTTTGGGGCAGGGTAGAGATCGCGATGGCTCTGGCCGCGGTACCTCCCAACTGCCTGGAGCGATGGACCGCTTCGTAGACCTTGTTCTTTGCATCATGGTCGCTGAATTCCGTACAGGAAATCGCAGTAAGCCGCCATCCATTAAATATGTGGCAATCGAACTGGAACGGGGGTTTGTCCGGCCGTTTCCAATCTTGCGGGCCGAGTAGGCAATCGTGCGGGGTTGCTATTTTCTCCAGGGCGCGGTACACGGTTTTCTCCATCCACTCACCACCCCAGATATCAAGCCTTCGCTTTTCGGCGAGCAGTTCTTCTTGGCCCCGCGCAGCGGCTGGAATCAGAGCGTTCAACTGCTCGTCGGTCCAAGGCTGAGGAGCAGACTGACTAACAGGCTCGTAGCCGTGTAGAGCGGCAACCTTGGTAATGTTGAGGCGCTTCGAGTCGTGATGCAGCGGCTGCCGACGATCCCCGACGATCAGGACTCCGTGCTCTTCATCGACATATACCAGCGATACTCCCGAACGCGCAAGCGCGGCGCGCCACGCGGCGAGCGCCATGAACCGGAGGCCGCTGGTGATATGAACCTCGGTGCAATCCGCGCAGATCTCGCGCGCTATTTCAGCCGCCGCGACCGCATTGACGCAAATGCATACGCAGCCTTGTAGATCGGCAGCGAGTCTGTCCGCAACCTCTCTGGTTTGCGAAGTGTGTAGAAGTCGAACGCGCGTGTTCTCACCCAGCTTCCGGCGCCGGTTTGTGATGCCAAGCCAGACCGGCAATGGATTGTGACCTACGGTGGCAACGATCATTTGCGATTAACGAAACTCCAATTCGGAAACGCGCGAGTACTAGGTGTACTCTCGTTCTCTGAGATTATATACGGTTTTCTACGGTTTTATTAAATCAACGGCCAAAATGGGAACAATATTTTCTCCCGGAGTAAAATGGCCGATGCAGGCCGAACGCCTGCAATAACGATGGAACGCGCACACGAACAACCGAAAGCATCATGCATCGCCGTGATCGGCCCCGCCAACGCTGGAAAGACCACCCTGCTGCACCAACTCGACGAAACGCTCAAAAGCCGCCTAGACTCGGTCCTGGTACTCAAGGGCAACCCGGATGGAACGGGGCGGTACCTGTATCACGCACCGGGTCTGCGCAACGATCCCGATTTCAAGCGCAGCGTCAAAGGCAAGTGGGGCGACGGCACCATTGACCGGATCTGCGAGTGGATCACCCATGGCAGATCGAATCTGGCGCTTGCGCTGCTGGATTTCGGCGGCCGCCACGATGACCAGACTGCTGCCGGTAACGCTCAAATGCTGCAGTGCTGTTCGCACTACCTAGTGGTTTCGCGCGACTCGGATCCGGCCGGCGCGGCGCTCTGGGACGAAGTGGCCCGCAGCCATGGGCTGAAGAAAATCGGATGGATGCGATCGCTTCCCAAAGGGAGCGCGGCTCCGGCTGTCCGTAGTTCCGGGGAAGCATTCGAGGCTACGTTTCAAGTCGACGTCGAACCATCCGACCCGGTCAACGATCACTCGCGCAATCCGCTGGCCGACATTCTAGTGGGGCTGAGTTGCCCTCCGAATCTGACCGCGTATGTGAATCTGAAGCGCCCCAGCGATTGGCGAATCGAAGACATCGCCGATGCGGGCGGCAACAAGTCTAAAATCGCCGAATTGGCCTTGCGAACAGGAGTCGTCGTGCTGGGAGGCGCTGCGCCAGTGTGGGCCTATTTGGCCGGATTGAAGAGCGCTCTGGACACCCGGCCGGACACTCGCGTATTCTTCTTCGACCCGCGTCAGCCGGAGAGACTGGTGGAAATCCCCGCTGCACCGGGCCGGGGTCCGTCGGACTTTCCGCCGGACAGCTTGCGGGTGTCGTGGAGGCGGGAGGGCGACCGCTCGGTCCTTCAGTTCGAAGTCCTCACGCCCGACAAGTTTCTGTCACCCACGGCTGCTCAGAACATGGCAGGCGCGCCGTACCCATCGAGCGCACCGTTGGCGGAGGTCGGGTTATCCGGGGCCGGGCCTACCTGGCTCTTTGGCGTCTACGCCCGGTGGTTGATCAATGCCGGAGCCGTGCGCCTGGCCTCCTGGGACGGGCGCATGCAGGACTTTGTCCAGATTTGGTAAAGCCGCGAGGGCTGCAGCCGGCCTAGGGTGCCGCTGCGAGGCCTTCGCTGCCAAAACGTTCGCGAAGTCTGCGGCGGCCCGGAAGTTGGCTTATGTAGATGAAGAGAAACCATTTAGCGCGTTTTATCAAAACTCAAGCCACTCGCGATTTTTTCGCAAACCGCCAACCGGGAAGCCGGATGCTGGCGATTTGCGAAGAATCTCAAAATCGCAGGGATTCGCTTTGCATGTAATCAACAAGTTGCGAGGGCGTTTCGACAGGTTTTCGCAAACTGAGCTTTTGAGGAAGACCGGAAAAGATTTGCGGAGGCCAGGAAATCGCGTAGGTCATGCGTTTTTAAAAACATGAGTCAGCCGGTGAGTGGGCGAATGGCGGTTTCGACGCGCGGATTAGGTACAAAATTCGAAAAGTGGGCTGGTAGTCCCGCGTGGACAAGGAGTTAGGCTGGATGAAGATCTCTCTTGCGAACGCAAGTGGTTGATGGAACAATTGGATCACCCGGCCGGTTCGCGATGGCGCGATTGAAACGTGTTGTAGTTGATCCAGTCGCCGTCGCCCTGCCGCAGGATCACCCGGCCGGTTCGCGATGGCGCGATTGAAACTTCTATCCGACGTATTTGAATATGCAACTCATCGGATCACCCGGCCGGTTCGCGATGGCGCGATTGAAACCAAGTAATTAACTTTATTCTACTTTTGGGTACAACTAAGTCGTATCACCCGGCCGGTTCGCGATGGCGCGATTGAAACTTGTCTTGCTCCAGAGGCTGCGTGTCCACCAAAAACGGATCACCCGGCCGGTTCGCGATGGCGCGATTGAAACGCGATTGCAAAAGTGACGCGAAGTATTCCTCGCACCACTTGGATCACCGGCCGGTTCGCGATGGCGCGATTGAAACGTTCTTGGAAGAAAAAGAGGTTGCAGCTGTCGTAGGTTCGTTCGGGATCACCCGGCCGGTTCGCGATGGCGCGATTGAAACTCCAACCCGAACAATCCGGCCAGGCCTCGGAGTACCAGGATCACCCGGCCGGTTCGCGATGGGCGCAATTGAAACTCAGAATTTATACCAGGGAAGGCGAACAACCACGGCGTTGAGCCGTCACACGGCCCGGCTCCCGGACCCGCGACTATCGTCGTCCGGCACTTTGGTTTTCTTGACCAGAAAACTCACAAACGCTTGGGCCACGTCCCTGGGAGAGGTTTCCACCAACTGAAACACCTGCGTCAAATCCCGGCGGGGCTCTCCGTTCTCGATCAGGCTCTTGGGTCCCTGGCTCAAGTACTCCACATTACGGGGTTCGTCCAAAGTCGCCAGGATTAGGCCGGCGGTCATAGCGGCCGTGCCGCTGGTCATATCGGCGATTACCTGGTGCTCTTCTAGACCGGCCGATCTTACCTGGTTCTCGTAGATCGCCCGTACCCGTATGCGAATTTCGGCTACGTCGTTTCTGTTCCCCAGGCGCACGAGTTCCACATGGGCCCGACCATCGGTGAGAAAACGAATCCAGCGCTCGATCAGCCTGTAGTCTGTCTCAACCTCCTGCGTACACAGCAGCCATATGTATCTCAGGCGCGGATTGTGAAGCTCCACGGCCCCGGCCAACGGGCCCCAGGTGGAACCGGTATAAGAGCCGCAAAACGTGGTCGCGATGTTCCGGCCCCGTGCCCAAGGCCGGGGTTATGGCAGTCTCGATTGAAGCCCGGCGTCTGACGACCACGTCGCGCTGGCGCGCCAGGTCTCGCTGCCCACTCGAGAAGGAGAAAACCGGCTAGAGCGAGCAACACCCCCCAACGGCCCAAGAACGTTTGGTGACTGAGCAAGGCCACGATGGTGCCGGCCCATCCGAAGTCTTTTTTGGAGCGAGGCATGTTGGATTATTATTGTCGCGTATGCTCAAGGCGCGGCAAGAATGCCTGGCAAGAATACCTGGCCCACAGAGACTGCCGAGCCTTTGCTCGGCCCGCAGACAGCAGAGACAGTCTGCGCTACCGGCTACCGGTTCCCTGGCGGTCGGTCGAGGATCAGTTTAGTTTCGTATGGTTCGCAGACGGCGGGGGAGGAATCGATCGTACTACGTTAGCGCAAAACAACACGGTCGCGGCGCAGTTTAGTTTAGTACGGTTCGCACACCCCGGTGACCAGGGTAGGATGTAGGTTTTGTAGGTTTCGGTGCCCTCCATGTGGCGGACCAGCAATTGCGCCTGCTGTTCCATCACCTTCTCCAACGGGAGCGTATCTCCGTGGTACCGGGTGCCCGCCTGTAGACGCCCGACGACCCGGTGCGCCATTTCGCGGCGCGTTTCGGTATCGAGTCCGTCACTGGTCAGCTCCATTTGCGCACTCAGGTTCAGCCAGCCAAAGACACAGCGATCAACCGCGGCGGCGCGGAACTCTTCGATGAAATCGTAAAGCAAGCCCGTCTTCCCTTTTTGCGGCTTGTGCAGGAAGCCGATATGGACATTCAGCCCGGCGCGCACCAGCACGTTCATCAGACGCGAGTAGAGAATTCCGTACCCATAATTCAGCAGCGAGTTAACCAGATCGTTAGCGCCACGGCGGACCCGGCCGTCAAAGCCGGGCTTCCACCAGAGTAGACACCGCACGGTCGCCCAATAACTGGACGCCAGTCCATTTTTATGCGGAGAAGGAGCCGTAACAACGGACAACACCCCGTCTGATCAATGCGGCCAGGTTAACGCGGTAGGCGCTGGACTCCGCATAATAATGGCGTCCGAAAGGAGGACGTCATGTTGGCAGAGTTTTTCGAATCACCTTTACGTATCCAAGAACTTCGCGGCTGCCCAGATGGCCGCTTGCTTGAAGGGTTTGCTCAAGAGTTGCACGAGGTAGGCTATGCACAGTTAACGGCTCGCAGACATCTGCGAGCGGCCGAACACCTCATTTATTGGACTGGCCGAAACGGCCCACCGATCGCCGCTTTGGACGAACGGTTCGTCGAGCAGTTTTCACATCATCTGGATGGGTGCCGATGTCCGCGATACGGCCATACGCACAAGCTGGAGTTGCAGAATGGTGCGCGCTTGTTTATCGACTATCTCCGGAGCACTGGCGTGCTTACGGGCCCGATCAATCAGGAGTCCATTGAGTATCCGGCCCTACTGGTCTCATTCAATCGCTGGATGCGGCAGCAACGTGGGACCTGCGAGGCCACCCTTTACAACTACGGCCTTGACCTTCGCGATCTACTGAAGACCCTGGGAGAGGAGCCAGCCAGGTTTGGAGCTCAGAGTCTGCGGAAGTTCGTCTTCGAGAGAAGTCAGGTGTGCGGATGGGCTGCGGCGAAGAGGTGTACCACGGCGGTCCGAATGTTTCTGCGCTTCCTGATCGCCGCCGGCAAGTGCACCGCCGGGTTGGATGCATCTATCCCCGCTCTAGCGCATTGGCGACTTTCGTCGCTGCCGCGGTATTTGCAGTCAGATGAAGTCGAACGAGTCATTGCTTCGTGTGACGCTACCACACCAGTTGGCGCGAGGGACCGTGCGATCCTGCTCCTGCTCGCCCGCCTGGGTCTCCGCGCAGGCGACATCGTTCGGCTTCGCCTGAGTGACTTCGACTGGGAGGAAGCCGGAATCCGCGTTGCAGGGAAGGGGCGCTGTCAGGCATTGCTCCCACTGACTCAGGAGATTGGCGATGCCATCGTCACCTATATCAAAGATGGTCGTCCTCAGAGTGACTGCGATGTGTTGTTTATCCGGTCGCGCGCTCCCTTTCGTGCCTTCGCGGACCACTGTGCAATCTCGGTGATCGTTGCTCAAGCGATGCGCCGTGCGGGCGTCGCTTGTCCAAGCCGGGGCGCAGCCCACGTGCTCCGGCATTCCGTGGCAAGCTCCATGCTCCACCACGGAGCATCGCTGCAGGAGATTGCTGTCATTCTCCGGCACCGATTCATCGCGACCACGGAGATCTACGCCAAAGTAGATGTCGTTGCCCTGCGGCAAATCGCGCAGCCATGGCCGGAGGTGAAAACATGCTGACCACCGCCGTGGAATCGTACCTGGCGGTGCGACGCGCCATGGGATTCGCTCTCCATTCCGAAGGCAGCTTGTTGCAGAGTTTTGCGGCGTTCTCCGACGTGGCGGGCAAAGACCATGTCTGCTCTGAAACGGCAATCGAGTGGGCCGGATCGGCGCGATCGCCGACCACACGAGCGCGCCGGCTTGGTCGATCGAGTGGGCCGGATCGGCGCGATCGCCGACCACACGAGCGCGCCGGCTTGGTCAGGTCATTCGATTTACCCGATACATCCGGGCGGAGGATCAGCGTCATGAAATGCCGCCCACGGTCTTTGGTAGCGAGAGCCAGCCGCGGCCCGTTCCATACATCTTTTCCAGAGACGACATCAAGCGCCTCGTTCAAGCCGCATCCGAGTTGGGTCGGCGCAATGCCTTTCGCGGGCAGACCTACAGCACGTTCTTCGCCCTGTTGGCGTGTACGGGCCTGCGTGTATCGGAAGCGATCCGGCTCTCCTTTGATGACATCACCTCGGACGGCCTGATCATTCGTTGTTCAAAGTTCCGCAAGAGCCGTCTCGTTCTTTACATGAGACTACTCAAGCAGGCTTGGACCGTTATCTCCAGACGAGGCGCTCCTTTGCCCCATTCGATGATCACGTGTTCGTCTCGTTACGGAGGCACCGGCTACTCGTCGGCGATGCCGAGACCGCCTTTCACGAATCGATCGACAAGATCGGCCTGACTCGCGGGCCGGGGCTTCCTCGCCCCACGATCCATTCCTTGCGGCACTCATTCGCAGTGAGGGCTTTGGAAACCTGCCCTGATGGCCGCGATCGAATTACAAAGCACATGTTGGCGCTGTCAACGTACCTCGGTCATAGCAAGGTCGCCGACACCTACTGGTATCTCCAGGCCACTCCGGATCTGATGAGAGATATCGCAGACTCGTGCCAAGACTTCTTCAGTCGAGGCCAGCCATGATTCTCATCGCGCCGCACATCACGGCTTTCCTCCAGCAGCGCTTGCCCGTCGAACGAGGCGCCAGCCCGAACACTTGCGACTCTTATGCGCACGCCTTCAGGCTTCTGTTCGAATACGCCAGCGATTGCATCAAAGTGCCGCCCTCGCAACTGCACCTGGAGCACATCGACGCTCCTCTGATCGTGAACTTCCTGAATCATCTGGAAATAACTCGCGGCAATGGCGCCGGTTCCAGAAACATCCGGCTCGCGGCCATCAAATCCTTCATGCACTACATGGAGTTTCGCGTTCCGTCGGCGCTGGAGCAGATCCAACGCATTCTGGCCATCCCTGCAAAGAAGGCGGATAGTCGCCTCGTCAGACATCTCACTGCCCAGGAAATGCAATCCATCCTGGATGCCCCTGACCCAACGGTCCGGGACGGCATCCGCGATCGGGCCATGCTTCATCTTTGCTTCGCAGGTGGGCTGCGGGTATCCGAACTGGTGGGGCTCCGAGCTGGCGATATAACGCTTCAACCGCAAACCAGCGTTCTAATCCACGGCAAAGGGCGAAAGGAGCGCTGCCTGCCGCTGTGGAAGGAAACGGCATCGGCTCTGCGAGCATGGCTATCAGTTCGGGGTGAGGTCCGGGTTCCAGAGCTCTTCCTCAGCGCCCGCAACGAGGCCCTGGCCCGGGCCGGTTTCGAATACATCCTACAGAAGCACGTCCGCACGGCTGAGAAGCTTTGCCCTTCGCTTTAATCCAAGCGCATTTCTCCGCATGTTCTGCGACACACCTGCGCCCTTACCATCCTGCAGGCCACTAAGGATCTCCGAAAAGTGTCTCTCTGGCTTGGACATTCAGCATGCAAACGACGGAGATCTACACTCGCGCCGACCCGACGGTGAAGCTCGAAACCCTTGAATCAATGATCGCTCCGAACCTGCGGACAGGGCGCTACAAGGCAACGGACAAGCTAATCGCCCTGCTAAAGGCCACTCAGATTATGCGGAGCGAAAACACCTCGACATGACGGGCGGCGGCTTCCATGGATTGCGGAGTCCGCATAAAAATGGACTCCGCATTAAACCTCTTGGACTAAACCGCTACGCGGTATCCGGCTCGCTCGACCGTTCCCAACGTCTATTTCGTGAGCTGGCCGGTTGCGCTACTGCCCCTTTAACTGAGACTTACAGTGCGAAAACATGGATGGGCT
>JBBSEX010000042.1:0-23617 GCA_038239345.1 Bryobacterales bacterium | reverse complement strand
GTAGGCGTCGTGCTGTGCAATGTTTTGAGCCAGCGCCCGGTAGATCTTTTGAATTTTGGGTGTGTTCCAGTTTGCGAATAGATTAGAGGCCGCCTGCGGTGTTTTGGCGAAGAGGACGATGCCGGTGGTGGTTAGGCCCAACCGTTGAGGGTGACTTCGCCGTTGTTCAGTTTTTGTTGCCAGGCTTGTGGGATTGAGTGGGGGTAAAGGCTTGCCAAGTGGGAAAGCAGGGTTTGGCCATGGTATTTGCTGCTGATGATTGTGGTGTAGGCATAGCCCCGGTTGAGCATGTAGTTTGAGGGTAAGCTATGGCATCTGCGGCGCGGCGGCCAGAAGGCTTTTTCCGATCCAATCGGCGCGAGGGAGCCCAGACTGGCCTAGTGCTTTTTACCTTCGACGTCATACTCGACGCGGCGAATAGAGACGCCAATGAAAGGTTTAAACCTCCCACGAGCTGATACAAATCAACATAGATACTTAGGAGACATAAACGGCGTTAACCTCCCGATTCACCAATCGCCTACTGCGGAATGCTCCCAAGCCGGTAGTAAGCGGCGCCTTTGTGTTTCGACTCTGATTCGACCTTCACGACGCGCAGGTCTCCGAACTGCCGATCCCGACATCTCGAGAGGGCGGTGCCCAATCGGACCTGCTGTGACCGGGGTGTCCCATCCCCCCTTGCATCCAACATCAGTCCGCGCTGCTCGCAGAACCCGCTTAGCTCACTCACCTGCTTCTCGGCATCGCGGAACGCCTCCCACCACGCCGCCGTGAACTCCCGCCATTTCTGACCGTCCTGATCGGCCTGATCATAGAGTTGATCGAGATTCGCAAGAAAGCCCTCGATTCCTGCCAACCCGAGTATCCCGCCGACGACCTCCGACCACCCTTCAAAGGATCCCAGCCGTTTCTGGTAAACGGGCCTACCTGCCGCGATCCAGGCGAGCACCAAAGTTAGGCCTGCGTGAACCAGAGATCCACGGTTCGCCTTTATCCAATGGACCAAATCGGGATGCCGAAAATCGGTGCGCTTCCACGGCCGATCCAATCTTGGGTCAATTCGTATACGAATGCAGCGTCGGGCGAGTTCCAGGTCAAGATGCGGATTATTGGCCGTCATCAACCACAACCCCTCGTTGGGAAGCGACACCATCTTGGACTCACCGAGCAAACGGTCCGTCCATCTAACGGCTGTTAGCACGGACGCGAGCGAGGGGGAATGGAGTTTCTTTCGGTCATCAGCGTTGTCCAGAAGCACGATCGACCTGGCCTTCATTAGCTCGGCGGTAATCATTTTCCGAATCTCATCATCGTCCTCAGGAAGTGTGCGACTCTCACAACTCGCACCGGTCGTCACGATTGCAACGACGTTGGCGAGTAGCCCCTTGCCGGAGCCAACCGAAGGCGCCTCGATGAGGTGCAAGGGTGTGGGGCCTTCGATCATTCTTCGAACAAACGGCAACAGAATGGCGGCGACAGCGTGCGCACGATCTGAAACATCTGTAAAGGGAAAGTCCGCCAGCATCTCGTCGCAAAACAGATCGCGGGCAGTTCGAATCTCCTCTGGTGTCGGCGCGCTGGCCAACTCGTCTAACCGCAGTGTTGAATCAGCATCCATCCAGACCCGATCTCTCTGGTGATAGCCCGGCGTAGCGATCAGAGAACCATCGGACCCGAACACTGGTGTACGGATGACGGCATTCAGGTGCGGCAACCGGGGATCGAGATAGACAAGCATGTCGCGCGCCGCTTCCTTCAGCGGGAGCGCATCGGCGTCTGCCTTCTCCGTTACTCGATACCAGTCGGCGACTCGAGTGAGCAACCCGAAAACGGCAGCCTCGCCCATTTGTTCGATCTCTATTGCCGTGTCTCTGTCAGCCAAATAGACTGGGTGCTCTCCTCGACGAAAGACGTATGGTGTGTTGCGGAAGATTGCGGCGTTCGGTTGATTTGCCCGGTGCACGGCGGCCCAGGATTCTGCAACCACATCGCGCAATTGCCGGTTGTTGACCTGAATACGCGGAAGCATTGCCGCGTTTTCCACTTGAACCTGTGGCGAGCGCGGCGAGATGATTCTGGCCGTCTCCCTGGGAGCGTTCGCTGCTGGCGTGGCGCGAGCTTGTTTGCGCAGAACCGTAAGGGAAATCTGCTCCTTGCCAAGCTGGTTTTGGATCAAGCGGAGATGCCTCTCGTGTTCGACGGGGCTCAGGCGCTTCGCCGCGGCGAGTATAGGTTCGAGCACGCGGTCAAGCTCAGATGTTGCGGTGCCTGGGGATAGCCGCGAGATCGACAATTCCAACGGTGTTCCCGCTGAAGCAAGGACTGCCTCAAAATCCGTGGCCGTTCTACCTTCTGCGAAGTATCCGTTCACGTCGAGCTTGGCCTTCTCCAGCAGGGCTGCGGCCAGGCGGACTTCCTCTTCAGTGCGGTCTTTCAGGTCACACATTCGAGCGGAACTCGTGGATGGGCCGAGAGCAAAGTTATCCTTTAATTCCTTTCTGGCGCTCTGCTGTTTCTCCCCCAAAGGCAGCGTGGCCACTCGGGTCGTGATTCCGTTCTCGGTAAGAATCTGAGCGGTGCGCAGTGCGCCCTGGAGGCCCGCATCCGACAACTCATTGTCCTGGCACAGATAGATCGTCTTTGCGCCGGCAAGTTTCGGTAGAATTCTCTCCCAATCAGCATCCCTGATCTGAACCGTCACGGGAGATACGGCCGGGAATCCATGCTCCATGAGCGAGATGCAATCCGTCACCCCTTCCGTGATGACAACCCGGTTCGGCCGTGCCGCAAGGATGTCCTCGTTGTAGAGCACGTCGTTTCTAACGCAGGCAGCGACATGCGCGTGTTTTTCCTTGTTCCAAACGGAAAGCTTCTTGTACTTCGGGGCCTCCCAATCGGCATCAGGTGTTCGGGGAGTCTTGCGACCAATCATGAAAACCACGTGGCCGCGGCTCCAATACGGGAAGACGATTCTCCGGTTGAAAAAGGGGGTGATCGTATTTCCATAAGGCCGGAACGCGGACGTTCCTGACAGTTCGGCATACGTGAATGCATTCGGGCTCTTGCAGAGTTCTTCCAAAGCGCCACGGCGCCGAGTTCCCGCCGAGTCGGTCCAGGGATCACTCTCGGCGTATCCGATCTGTAACTGCGCGACCATTTCGTCGCCGATTCTGTATTTCTCGCGGAACCAATTGAGGATATCCGTGTCTGCGAGCAGCCTTTGGTGGTAATAGCCGGCAAGTACGGTTAACGCCTCGAATACTCGAAGGCTCTTCCGCCGTTCCGCCTCCATCTCCTCGATAGCCTCCGGCGGCAGCCCGGCGTGAGAAAGAGACGGCATTCCCACTCTGTTGGCCAGGAAATCGCGCGCCTCGCGGTGTGAGTCCGTCATCCGGCCCGATTGACCACATGTAACGCAGCCCGCCCGAACAAACTCGACCAACTGCAGAACGTCTCCGCCGGTGCCACAGCCGAAGCAGTACCATCCCTGCTTGTCGAGCATGACGTTCAGGGATCGTTTGGACTGGCTCTGGTGATTCGGGCAGTCGCAGAGCAGCGCTCGCTCCGAAGATTGAGTGATCCGCCCGTTCAAGAGTTCCCGAGCGATCCCACCGATGTCGACCGAAGTGATCCTGCGGTAGTAGTCACGTACGCCGAGGGACGATGGTTGGCTCATTTCACCAACTCCGAGGGGTGCCTCACATGGGAAGGCGAAAAGCCTGCTCTAAGAAACGCGTCGCGAATCTGCCTGGTCATCTGATACACGCGCGAGCGCGACTTGCCAGTGTGCTTGCCCACCTCTTTCACCGGCATCTGGCCGAGCAGCACAGCCAGCGACTGAAGCTGGTTTGGAAGGCTTTCGACAACTCGACGGACGTCGAGACTGAGGTGGAGTGCATCGACCACGCCCGAGGATGGGCGCTTATCGAGAATGTCGAGCGAGTCGGCGTCGCTGGCGTCCTCTCGATTCATCAAGTCCTGACTGAGAATTTCCGGCGCGCGCCGGCGTTCGCGCATGACAAGCACACAGGCGTGATTGCGCACGACACCACGTACGAAGCCCTGCCAGTCGCCACGCGCCGGATCGAACTTGGGGGAACGGCGAAGAACGTCCAGGACCATCTCCTGTTTCAGGTCTTCCCAATCGTCTGACCTGAAGCCAGCAGAAGCGACCAACAAGCTCGCCCGGCAGGAAGCCTGCTTGAAGATGTAGGGGTCGACCGGCATCATCGCGATGCCTCCGTGAGACGGCGTTCGATGATGACTCGGCGCGGGACGCCCGAGCGGATTTCGATCCGCTCCACGATTCCATTTTGGAGTTGGTCCAGGTGCGCCAAGAGGCGGCGGACCTCATCGCGGAGCCTGAAATCCGCCAAGTCCGCCTCCGGCCTTTCGCCTTCGTCTGCATCGAGCTTCACATCGAGCAGCACGGTGGGTTCGGGATGAAAGACCGGGTCGCCGTTCCGGACGGCGAGCCCAATGATCTGGCCGAAGTTCACCGATTGAAACAACCGGACCAATGCCTGCCTAGGAGCCGATAGTTGAGTAAGCCGATCGGGTGCAGCCATGGGTTCAGGTCCTCGCTCCAATCGGACCGCGACCTGCGAGCCCTTTGGCCGCCACCACGGGAGTAGCTCGGTCGGCGACCCATCGCCGTAGCTCTCCACGGCGGTAGAAGATCCGATTCGAGACGCGAATAAACGGCGGCCCGCCACCGTGCACGCGCTTTCGCCGGAACCAGGCCAGGGACATCGGCAGTTCCTCCTCGCGAGCTTCGATCTCCGTCAGTAGGTCGTTATCGCTGTGGTGGGATGGACTTGGCCAGTGTGTCATTTGATCGTCTCCGCTGTGAACCATTGCTAAAGCTCAGCGTAAAGAGGAGAACGAGGAGAAACGAGGAGAAAATGAGGAGAAAATGAGGAGAGAATGGGGAGAAAATGAGGAGATTACTGGCTGGCGGCAGACTTGGAGACTCGGTTCCACTTCGCCCGAGAGCAACCGATCTTGGTCAGGACGGCGGTGAGCTTATCGGCAGCGTACCGGGTCTTATCCCCTCGAACCATTCCCTGGAGCGCCGTCACACTGACCCCCAGGTGCCAGGCAAGTGCGTCCATCCCATCCAACATCTTGTCCGTCATCATTGTTTTGAGAATACTGCGGCGGTGCGCCCTCAGCGTACGCGTAGGCTTCTTCGCCTGAGGCCGCGATTGGAGTATGGGGCGCTCATCCGTGAACTGCTCCTCGATGACTTTTCGGTCACTACGCTCGGGAATTACTGCCCGAATAGAGCGAATCTGGTGCGCATAGCTACCCAACGCCCTGCAGAACTCTCTGCGCGACTCCTCAACGATCCAATCTTTACGATAGTGGCGCCACAATATCTTCCGGCAAAACTCTGCTAAATAGACGTGCACTTCCAAGCTGGTCCAAAAGTGAATTACGTCTTCGGCACTCGTCGCAGGATGTAGTCGCCGGAGCACATGCTCTAGGTCAACCGCCGCATCTAGGATTTGATTAGCGCGAGTTTTGGATCGGTTCGGAGAAACATGGCCGAGTCGCCGTCGCGCATCACATTCAATATCGCGGAACCCCCAAGATTTGCTCAAGCAACACTCAATGTTAGGCAGACCTCGCATTGCAAGGTCTTGCCGTACTCGTTCGGTGTGTTCAGGACCACATGGATCGGAGCCATCAGGCATGCTGCCTTTTGCAGCAAACGCGGTGAGCACATCAGGTACGTAATCTACCGCCAGGTCGTCAAAAGTTTGATCGACAAACTCATCCAAGGACAACTCCGGCGGTTCTTCCGTTGAAAAACTCAACTCCTCCCGAAGCCAAGGCCCGTGAAAGCGGTTCGCATTAACGGTTAGACTCAGGTCCTGAACCGGAACGGGGCCTAACCACCCAATCTCTTTGTAGAGAGGACTACGAGCGGACTCAGAAACCGGCTTGTTGAGAAAAGCCTCCGCCTCCGTTGCCGAGCCAAATATTTGTTGCTGGATAGTCAGCCAGTCGCTGTAGATACTGCTCCGATCGAGTGTCGTATAGACCACCCAGCTTTGGTTCTCACTCATGCTTCCGCACAACGGACTTTTGACTTCCGATTGATTCGATTTTAGCAATGTAAAGTAGAGCTGCACCAGTCGGATCGGTTTAAGCTGACGCGTGTGTCACGAGTTCAGCCCATGGTGATGCTTAAGCCGCTCCCATGCGGTTCTTTGCTCGCTCCACAACATAATGTGGGCTATGTGCCGCACGGCCACTTCGCTAATGGGGAATCCCGACACGGCGCTCAGCGGGAACTCGATGATCTCCTTTTGGATGTCTGGCGCCAGCCAGACCAGCTCCATGATCTGGCTCATCCGTTCCCGCGTGAGGCAGCCAAGTCGGGCGAGGTCCGAGTAATCTCTGGCCTCGCCTTTCTGGAGCATGTCCTGGAACTGGATGGCGAGAGCCATAACCTGCGTGACTCGGGGCAGACGCCCATGTTTCAACGGTGGTGCATCCGGCGGCGGTGGAGTGGCGAGCAAACGGAACTGAATCTCAACTGCGCTATCTCTTGTGCTCATTTTCTCTCCGCCAGGGCTGGTGCCCAATTGCAAAGCTCTTTGATCCCCCGTGAGCGGAACCCAAGGGTCACCGTGCTGGTCTTGCCGTCGTAGCGGACATGTTCAACCAGCGTCCGAATGAACCGCTCCTGCTCCCACGAGGACAACTGCTGCCAGAGCGAATCGAAATCGTGGAGCGCAGCCTCAACGTCCTGGGTGTCCACATACTCTGCGTCGATTGCATTCAACTGCTGTCGAATCTCGGCCAGTCGGCTGTTGAGGTGAGACGCTCGATCCTCAAGTTCGCCGAGGCGGGTGGTCGCGAATTCGGCGGCGGGCCCGCCCTTGCTGATGATCGAAAACGCCGTCTTGCTCTCCCCGGTAATAGTCTTGAGTTCCTGCTCGATTTCCGCCTTCTCCCTCTTCGTCTCTGTCGAACCCTTCTGGCGATGTTCATCGAGTTGCCGCATGACCTCGCGCAGCATGGAGGGACTGCGGCCAATGCCCCGGAGTTGTTCGATGACGGCGTTTTCGAGCGCGGGAGCCGAAACGGATCGGGTTTCACACTGAGCCCAGCCCCGCTGGTGGGCCTTCACGCACACGTAGTATCGATAAAGCCGATCCTTCTTGTTGACGTAGGTGTGGACCATGCCGACGTCGCAGGTCCCGCACTGTGCCAACCCTTTGAGAAGGGCAGCATACTTGTTGCCAATGCTGCGGCCGCCACGTCGACCGTTCCGGTTGAGCGTACTCTGGACCCGGTTCCACGTCTCCTCGTCCACAATGCGATCGTGCTCGCCTTCATAAACCTGTCCGCCGAAGTCGACCTTGCCGACGTAGATCATGTTCTTGAGCAGATTGTAGAGGCTGTTCTTGGGGATCGGTTTTCCGCCAGCCTGCCTCCCTTCGCGCGTCGTCCATGACTTCATCCGCCAGCCGCGGCGGTCGAGTTCTTCGACCACCGGGATCAGCGAACCCAGTTCGAGGTAGAGCGCGAAGATCTCGCGAACCCGCTGCGCCTCCTCCGTATTCACGACGAGGGAGCCGCCTTGCGGGGCGACGTCATAGCCCATCACAGGATTGCCGCCGACCCACTTGCCCTTCCGCCGCGCCGCGCTCATCTTGTCGCGGGTGCGTTCGGAGATCATCTCCCGCTCGAACTGGGCAAATGAGAGCAGGACATTCAGGGTCAGACGACCCATGGAACTGGTCGTATTGAACTGCTGTGTTACCGACACGAAGGTGGCGCCATGACCATCGAGAACCTCCATGATCCGCGCGAAATCGAGCAGTGACCGCGACAGCCTGTCCACCTTGTAAACCACAACGCAGTTGACAACGCCGGACTGGACATCGGCGAGCAGCCGCTTCAGGGCAGGGCGGTCCATATTGGCACCGGTATAGCCTCCGTCGTCGTACTTCTGCGGCAACGCCGTCCATCCTTCCTGCCGCTGGCTGCTGATGAACGACTCCCCGGCCTCGCGTTGCGCATCGAGAGTGTTGAATGCCTGTTCGAGACCTTCCTCCGTCGATTTCCGCGTGTAAATCCCGCAACGGACGCCTGCCTGCGCTGCGAAACCGTTCCCGTTTTCCTTCGGTTTTCTTTCAGCGCACACGGCGTGCCTCCTTCTCCAGCCCGAAGAACGCAAAGCCATTCCAGCGGGTGCCGGTTATCTCACCCGCGACCGCGCTGAGCGAGGCGAATCGACGGCCATCGTATTCAAAGCCCTCGTTTAGAACCTTCACCACGACGGTCTGGGTCTTGTACTTCTTCACGATTAAGCTTCCCGGCATCGGCAGCCGGGCATCCTGTGTCTGAATTACGGTGGTCGTCGCCGTCTGCTCCAAAGGGAGCCCAGCTTGTCGCCGGGATGCGTTCTCCGAGATGCGCACGCGCAACTCTGTTCCGCGCGCAACGGCGATTGCGTATTGCCGGATTGATTCCGGAAGGCCTCCGGCTTTCGCGGCCTGCAGGTGCCAAGCGATCTTCCTCCGAAGGTGCTGACAGTTCGCAACTGGGTGCTCCGCCCCGAACAACTGCCGGTGGACGGCCTGCAACTGTGATGCGTTCATCTTCGGGAGATCCCCGATCTGCGGCAGGCTACGGTGTTTTCTCATTGCCGTGTAGACTCCTTTCTCTGACGCGTCAACGTCAGTTCATGAACGCTCTGGTCGCCCGAAATAGCAAGTTCTTCTGTTGACGGGAGCGGCTCGGGTGCTGCGCGAACAACTCGGATGCTGGCGCGTCGCTGAAACGCCGTAGCCAGTAACGCAGCGATATCCTTGATGGCATCTTCAACCTTGGATTCCTCGCCGTTTCGCATGTGCTGCCTCCAAGGGCCGACAGCCTGGCGAGGGATGGTGGGGCGTGGACAAAGGAGAGCACGGCCGCCGTGGTTGCTTGACCCAATGTCCAGCACCCACAACGAGTCCCGCTTGGCGGCCTGCCCGATGTCTGGTGTTCAGGAGCGCCTTGGCACTCCCTGTCAACTAATACTCGGGCGAGTTGGAAAATGTGCAGTTTTGTTTGCCGGGCTGGACGGGGCTGTGAACAAAGCTGCCCGGATTTCCGAGCAGCGACTGAGCTGCGGACAAGCCTTCACGGGATATCCAGTGGGCCTAGTCGCGACCGTTGTGGATGCCAGTCATGTGCCTAACCTCACTGCACGCCCAGCGCCTTGAAGACGGCATCCACGGGATCGGCGTAGAATCCGGTCTGGAACTTGGCGAATAACTCTCCAGGAATGGTAGGGATGTCTTTGACACTCGCCATTGGCAACAGCAGTCGCTTGGCTCCCGCGTCGAAGGCGACCTGCAACGACCCGGCCACGTTTTCAACCGCCACGATGTTTCCGCTCAAGCTCATGTTGCCCAGAATCACCATTTGCTGTTGGATCGGCTTCCCGACAACGCCAGAGCAAAGGGCCACGAATGCTGCCAAGGTCATGGCACTCGTCGGTCCGGTGTTGTGCAATTCGACAACGTGTAAGTGGTAGTCGTGATCCCCAGCCTTGATAGAAGCACTCACCCGGTTAGCGTTCGCCTTGAAGTAGTCGAAACCTACTTTAATCGCTTCCTTGGCCGAAGAGTTGGAACCGAGACCAGATGTCTTGAGAGTTCCGTTACCGGAAGTGACCTGAGTTTCTAGACGGTACAGACCGAGATGACTGCCCCCGGTAGCAACGGTGTGCATCACTCCGGGGCTCAGCGGCCCGTCAGGTATCAAGGAGCCACCGCCCTGCTCTGGCACACTGACGAATTTCTCTTCCATCGTTTCCACGTCGATGTAAGAGAAGTGAACATCAAAGAACTCCATGCCGCCGATCTTCTTCAACTGCTCTTTCACTCGGCGACGGGCTTCAAGCGCATACTCCAGGCAGCGCCGAACGGCATCCTTGTCGTACTCCTCACTCGGGTAGAGCAGCTTGAGCAGGCCGGAAACTGTGTGCTTGACGGCAATAGTGTCCCGCTGGTTCAGGTCACGGCCCAGCTTGAAGTACTTGTTGATCGCATCACCAAAGTTCCGTTTCCGCATCTCCCGGAGCCACTCGGCCAGGTAGTCCACAATGAGGCCGTACTGATTGGTGAAGAACTCGGGACGCATCTTCGGGATTTCCCAACCGGGAACGTACGCGTGGAAGCGGTCGAAGAAGGCGGAGTCGATCATCGTTTCTGGGAATGGCGCGAACAGATGGCTCGTCTTCACCAGCGTATCGACCGATTGGTTGATGTTGCCGACGAAGACCATCGAGGCGTAAGCGTTAACGGCGTCACGGCCGCGGGCAAAGGAGCCTGAGGCCATATAATCCTTCATGATCTGCACGCCATCCTTGTCCTTGAAAGAAATACCCGCCACTTCATCGAAGGCCACGACGTCCCACAGACCTACCAGACCAACCTGACGGCGTGCCATGTTGTAGAAGAGGTTGGCGACAGTGGTTTGGCCACCGGAAACCAGGATGCTGTTCGGGCTGATTTCCTTGTAGATGTGACTCTTGCCGGTCCCACGAGGGCCAAGTTCGGTCAGGTTATAGTTGTTCTCGACCAGCGGAACCATCCGAGCTAGTAGGTGCCACTTTACGCGCTCCTGAAAGTTCGTCGGCTCCATCCCGGTCGAACGCAAGATTGCATCGATCCATTGCTGCTCGTTGAAAGCCCGGCGCCCCTGAAACAATTCCTCCAGGTCCATATTTGGCATCTGAATCGGCTTCAAATCTCGCAGCTGGAACGGAGTTCCTTTTTGATCCTCCTCGAAGAAATATTCGAGAGTGATAATGCACCAGATCCCGCCGACCAGAAGCTTCTCAAACTTCTTGACGATGCTGCTTGGGACTTCTACCCGATTCACACCCAGGTTTCCGAGCAGCGCCTCGTAAACGTCACGCTTCTCGTTCAGCGTTACCGTCACCTTATCGATCACCCTTAGGCTGCCTCGCTCCCGAATGGTGGACTTTACCTTTTCGGCTTCATCCGGCCGAACGTAGTTCTCCGCCAGAATCCTTTTGACCGTTCGTAGACCTTCCTCGATCAGGGTCTCGTCGTCAGAGGCGCAATAACTCCCCAGCAAATACTCCAGGACATACACCGGCACATTCGCGCCTTCCTTGACCAGCTTGGTCAAGTCCTTGCGAACCACCTTGCCCGGAAAATTCCGGTTTAGGAGATCGTCAAGACTGGTATCAATGGCGCTGGTTTTAGAAGTCATCGGTAAATGCCCTGTCGATAATTACTTCAACACTTTGCTGCTCGATGCCGGTTTCGGCGTCAAGCAGAACCAGGCGGTAAGGTGTTTTCTTGTTATATTGCCCCTCTTTCAAAACCAAGCTCACCCACTTCTTCCGCTCATCCAGGTTACCGGAACTGCTCTCGAACTTCACCGCTTGAACGCCCGTCACCGGCTCCTCACCTTCGTACACGGCGACCCGTAGAGTGATCGGCTTCACTCGGTCGCTCACGGCCTCCATCTGAATTAACTGGAAGCGATGTTGGGCCGTGGTAATCCGATGTTTGCTGCCAAGCACCTGGACCGTAACTGACTTGGTCTTCGTCTCCTCGGCCGACTTGCCTCGAATGTGCTTGACCGTGACAACCGGGACCACGATCTCCTGCAGCATGGCCCCGCCATGCACGAAGCGAGCGCCGCCGGCAAAATGGAACACGTTCGCCCCTTTGGGTATCCAGAACTCCATCTCCCCATCGACCCCGGCTGTCGCGCTTAACTTGCCATGCCATGCTCCATCGCTGTCGGGAAGATTCGGGCCGAGCAGGAACCGCTTCTTCGCCAGGATCGTGCTGTCGGGTTTGTCTTTCAGCTTGCTCTTGTCAGTCTCCACACGGGCCGTCTCCGTAAAGAGGAAGCCATGATCGGCGGTGACGACAACACGGTGGCCGTTCAGGTTATTGATAATGTGACCGACAATCATCGCCAGTTGATGAATCGCCCGCCCAACGGCCTCAAACGTCTGACCCTCGGTCTTGGCATCGTCCCCGACTGAATCTACGGTGTTGTGGTAGATATAGACGACCCGCTTATCCTTCACAAACTCCCGCCCTTCATCTTTCTTCTTGGCCATCAGTTCGTCGTACTTGCACGCCAATCCGCCCACGGCCTGAAGGATTCCGTTCCGTTCGCTGGCAACGCTCGACTTCCCATCCACCAGCACGTCCGTTCCTTTGTACGCCAGCGTGTTGTGCGGTAGCAAACTCGCCATGCCCAACGCGGTGTACGAAGGCAGCACTCCAAGCTGTGAGGACAAGGTGGCCTCGAAGCGATATTTCCCGTTCAGTTCCGCGGTAAGTTCCTGGGCGGCTTCGTAGCGGAAGGCATCGCTGATGATGACGAACGCTCGGCGGTTGTCGCCCTCATTCAACCAAGGCCGCACGTTGCGCTCGTAAAAACGGTACTGGTTGGGGATTTTGTCTATGTCCCACATAGTGAGCAGCCCGTCATGCGGTTCAAGGAACTTACCCCAAGCCAGGGCCAAGTTGGTCAGATACCAGTTGACGTAGTGAGCTTCAATGTCGGCACGTAGCGGCTTCACGATGTTCCAGCCTCGTTCCTCGGCCGTGTCTGCCGACGCGCAGAAATGCCGGTAAAGTTGGTCGAAACGATAAAGCTCCGATTCGTAGGCCACGTACATCGCAGCGGCGTCGGGAAGATCGAAGCCGCCCTTGTGCTGGTTCCGAAGCGCGTAGAAATCTGCTGCCGCCACCAGCGCTTTGTAAACGGCATGGAGAGCCGAACGTGGAGCATTTGTGGAGTCAGTCACGGAGAGCGAGGCCCAATGGCCGGATTGTCGATGGGTGGCAATCGCTCGCACGTCGTCGGCGTTAATCGCGTCGGCGGTTGTCTGCACCCGCTCCCGCAAGCTGCTCGCGATCCGCTTCTCGACGGCCAGGAACGTCATCACGTTAGCGAGTTGGTCGATCTCCAGGTTCGGCAGGTGGTCTTCGATCTTGAGAATCGCAGCAGCTTCCGCTGAGAGTTGGTCGTAACTGGTGCCCTTACTGCTGCTGTCTCGCCACTGCGCCAGACAGACCACGGCGTTTGACCAACCTGTTTTGGGCAAGAGCAGACCACGGATCGACTGCCGCACGTCTCCCTTCAGGTGGTGGGCGTAGTCGGTCAGCATGAGCCTGAGCAGGAAGTTCTTCAGAGTCGGATTCCCTTCTTCGTACCCGAACGTCGCTTTGACCATCTGCCAGAAGGAAACGTCGAGATCAAACTTCTCGATCTGGCCGAACACGGCGGGAGCATTGTCGAGATCGACTTCGCTCCCAGCCTCAGTCCAGGCGTGGAAGATCGTCCGCACCAGATTGAACAGTTCCGGCTGATCGGCCTTGGCAACCACGGCGATCATCTTGCGGTCGAGGTCAGCGGCGGCATCATCCGGGGCGACCAGATTCTTGATCTTCTGGAGCCGATCCTTGGCGTCAAAGAACTTGCGTCGGTCGGCAACATGAGTTCGCAGGTGCAAATTCACCAGCCCCAACTCTTGCAGCAGGATGCTGGCCTTGTCCGCTCGGAAGCTGCGGCTATAAAGCCGGATGTCGAGCAGCCAGTCGTCCTCGTAATCAGGTTCTTCGGTTGGTGAGTACAGAAGGAATTTGCTGGTTCGTTCGTCCCGTTCCACGCGAATCTTGGCTTCCAGCGCCCCGACCTCATCCAGCCGCAGCGTAGTCACGCCGTCGAGCATGACAAACGGCAACGTGTTCTGGAACTCCTGGTCTGGATCGTTCCAGAAGACGATGCGCTGCCCTTCCTCGTTGAAGAGGCGTTCCAGCGCCGTGTTGATTTGATCGAGATCGCTCAGTATACCTACCTATGCACCCGCATGAAGTCGCTGAATCAAGTCGGGAATTGCGGACTGCCACTCTAGCTTCTCTTCCGGGTTACTTCGTTCCGTGGCGACCCAAGAGAGCGCTTGGCTGACGTCGTACAGATTCGCCGCCTTCTTTGGCGCACCCGGAACTGGCCTCATTACTTCAACAGGTTTTTCCGTGGCTTCGCCTGGCGAAAAGCTATCCGTTATCTTGACATCCTCGCCTGATTCACAGATGTGAAACACTCGGCACGCCGCCTTCTTGTTCCACTCACCCGTAACGGTCTTATTCACCCAAGGTAAAAAGCGTTCCGGGTTTATCGGCTGGCTCTCCCACCGAGCAATCCGCTCTAGGTCCTTCTGAACATATCCAAGTCCTTCAGCGATAATCCCCGGAATCTTTTCCAAATCCATGTTCTTGTTGTGCACGTCCTTGAGTGCCGCCTTCGTTTCTCCAATGACGAGCCCGTTGGAACAAACAAACCTCAGCCATCCCAGCAGAACTACAAGGCGACTGGAGGCATCTACGGAATTGAAGCATTCAAGTCGCAGAGAAAGGCCTTGGCCATCTTTCGGCGTATGGTTGTATTTTTAGGAAAGTAAATCCAAAGGTTCATCCATTCCCCCAACTCCGTGAGCCCTAATTCGCATCGTAGCTCATCAGTCGAAATTCCTGCTTCTCGGATACCTTCCAAGCCATTTCTCGCCAACAGCAGTGTGTTGGGCCAGCGCGTAGGTCTTAGATACTGTCCCAACAGGAACTGGCTGCTCGAATTGGGTGCGAGGGATTCGCTCGACGGTGTTTAGATAGGGATTTGCCGGCGTGTCATCACCTGACCGAAAGTCTCTCGTCTGGAAATCAGGAATTTGCTTCTTGACTTGAGGCCAAGGTCCACACCAATACGTCACATCCCGCGCTCGCCAGCGGGCGCCCTCGCCAAGAGTTTCAATGACATCGTCACTCATCATCTTTTCCCCCTGTAATGGCTTTCGACTCAGCTAGCAAGTCGCCGAATTTTGCGTAGTTCACCTTCACGCCGTCATCGAGGTCAAGGCTAATTTTACTATCGGCGGCGTGTTTCAGCTTCTCCTCGAAGATGAGCAGTTCGGCTTGCTGCTTCTTGAGGTCGGTTTGCTCCTTCTGGAGCTTGTTGCGGTGGCTGCTACTGGCGGCTTTAGCCTTGTCGCCTTCGAGTTGTTCGATGCGGGCAGCGATCTGTCCTTGGAGCGGGATGACGTACTCGGTGCGCATCCGAGCGAGCGTGCCTTCGTGGTAACGGTGCATGTAGACGAGGCACTGAAAAGCCCGCTGCTTGCCGCTGGAGAACAGCCAGTAGATTGGCCGCTTCTTGTACATCGACAGGTGATGCTTGTAGAACCTGTTGGAGAGGTACCGACGGATCGTGTCTCGTGGCTGTTCGTTGCTGGTGGGGCCGAGGCTGTCAGCGATGAACTTCGGGTTCTCTTCCAGGTGCTCCTTCGGCCACGCCACGTCGATGAATTCCACGATGCGGTTGGCGGCATCGTCCCGGATGCCCCAATCCATTTCGAGAAGCGGAATGATGCCGTCGCTATCGACTCGGAAAGTCTTGTACTCGTTGGGATCGAAGCCCTGATCGCCGCTGTTAGCGTAGATTAACCCAGGCTTGTCGAGGCTGTAGCGGCCCATCATGCAACCGATGGCGTAGGAGAGCAACCGTTTGATGTCCTCTGCGCGGTCAGGTCGGTAGAGAGTGATCTGGTCGTCAGTGACTTCGGGCGAGATTTCGTCTTGCAGTCCGTATGCTTCGATGAGGAGGCGATTGTTCTCTTCTTCAAGTTGCCTCATTGCCGATATGCGATTCAGGAGGATTGCAGAGTATGATCTGTGTGATTCTGTGACCGTGCTGCATTCCTTCGATTGCCCAACCAGTTCGTTCATTCTGAACCGCAGCGATGTTTCAGAAGCATTCCAGTCTGTGCGTGCGAGGTCTATGGCCCGTTCTGCCACAGACCTCACTCTGGGCCCGATTGCACCAATTGCCTTGGAGGCGAACGGTATCAGAGCTACGTCGCCTGGATTGGCATGAAACGTCGGGTTCAGTATCTTCAATGCTTCGGTGGCAATGTTGGAACATAGCAACCCGCTCAGTATCAGGAGTATGTCGGAGTCGCCGACAATGAAATTGCCCACAGAGCTTGGAAGCGCGCCTCGCTCAACAAACCGCACTGCGAAATTAGAAATCGTGATATCCGACCAAGTAAGACATGGGAGGAAGTAGAATTGAGGATTGCGATCACCATGCTTTCCAGAAGACTTTAGCGCAGCGCCATCCTTGTCAAAATTGACGACATGAATAGTGTTGCCATACCACTTGCGATAGTCGCCCCCCTTCAAGTACGGATACCATTTCCCATGACGTTGCGCTGAATCTTCGTGGGAGTTGCAATCCAGAACCAAATCAGAAACCTCCCAATGAAAACGAACAAAGCCTGCGTCGTTTCCCGTGAACATTCCCTTCATTGGCCTTGTTATGGATCCCAATGGAGCCGAGTCTGCAAACACCGTCCTCATGGCTCTGCTAACCCAATAGGCCACCGGGCTGCCAGGGATTTTCTCAAAATCGTTGCCAGATGCCTGGAATCGCCACTTGCACCGAGGATCACGGATTGCTTCAAGAGTCCGAAGGGGCTGATTCTGGTGCCCTTTAAAGTCTGACAACCTGATGAAGTCGCCCTTCAAGAATGGGCATCCTGTATTACGAAGCGTCAATGTGCAGACAGGTACACATGCTGGTTCAAATGCGTTGTACTCCAATTGGATAAGGGACGTGATTGCATTGCGTGATAGGAGATTCGTTCGGAAAGACTTGTAGGACGAAATGAACATCCATACATAAGGAGTCACAAATCCGAGTTGGCCGTTAGGAGAACAAAACTGCGTTGAACGGTCAATAAAAACTGCAAATAGGTCAGCCTGGGAATCGGAGAACATGCGGAGAGTGAAAGTCTTGACCGCATTGTTCATGTACTTGTTGCCCATGTACGGTGGGTTAGCAACCACGGCATCGTATTGTTTTGTCAGCAGCCGAGCCTGATGAAGCAACGGCTTGAGAACGTGTGCCGAGGCGTGCGTGAGGTCGCCGCGCTTCAGCACATCATCAAGTCGCTTTTCGATCTCCGGCAATTTCGCGGTCAGCTTCGCTGGAACCTGAATCAATGATCCGAACGTCTTGACGTTCTGAAACAATTCCAGCAGGAAGGCGATGTCACTTTGCGAGACGTGGCCTTTCTCAGCCAAGGCTTTCTTGCTGAAGAGTCCGTCTTTTTCTTCCTGGATTTCCTCGAAGAGATACTCACTCGGCACGTCATCTTTGCTGATCGGCGAGTTCAGAGCGTGGGTGATATCAGCCGCGTTCATCCCCTGGCTGTCTTCAAACGCCACAATGTTCGGCTGGGCCTCGCTATCGAATATGCGGCGGTCGTCGTCACGGGCCTTCATCATCAAAGCGAAAGCGGCAAGCTGCGCAGCCCGGTCGTCAATCTCAAGGCCGAACAGGTTCTTTTGCAGGATCAGCGCCGGGATGTCCTTGGCCCGATAGCCTCGCTCATGGTAAATCGCTTTGAACAGGTCGTAGGCTTCGACCAAGATGTGACCGGAGCCGCACGCAGGATCAAGCAGCGTCAGTTCTTCGGGATTCAGGCTGGTCGGCGTGATCGCCTTCAGTTGCTCCTGCACTTCCGGTGTCTGCTCGGCGGGCTCGATATAGTACTCCATCTGCTGCCGCAGTGCCGACTGTGGATAGGTCGCAAGCCACTGCCGACCGAGTGTGTTCTGTACGAGATATTTGACGATCCAGTTCGGCGTGAAAAGCTGTGTGGCGGCTGGGATGTCTTCGCTGGCGACAACCTTGCCGATGACTTGGTCCTTCTTTTCCGAGATGTAGAATTGGTACAGCCAGCCAATAATCTCGACCTGCTGCCAGTCCTCCCCGCCAATGTCACGCGCCAGTTTGCGGATCAGCGAATCGGAGTGCAACAGATTATCGGGGAGCAAGAGTTCCGTTTCGTCATTAATTCGCTCGAACAAGAACGGCATGGCCCTGTGCAGGGCATTGCATTGGGCTGTGAGCAGCAGCCGGTAGAGTTCAGCTTCCTTGTTTCCGGCCAACTTCAGGTCGATGACCGCATCTTTCTTGAGGCCTGGCAGATCGACATGCTCGGCGTGTTCAAGGATTTCCGGCGTTGGTTTGCCTTCGGGGTGACTCAAAACTCGATAGCCGTGTTCCAAGTAGCCGTGCAGTTCCATGAACCGGATAGCGACCAGCCGGTTGAACCAGGTGTATGCCATCGCCTCCATCGTCTGCTCGAAGCCGTGCCGCTTAATGCGCTCTTCGAGTTGCCTACGTTTCTTGGCGACGGCACGAGGATGCTCCCGGCCGGCGATGACCGCGACATCGCCCCGTTCCACGATCGGCTCGATCTTAGTTGCGGTGAGTCCATAGAAGGCAGCACGATCTGTCATCGCCTGAATGAATTCCCGGCGAGCCTGCGGAGCGTAGTTCTTCAGTTTTGTACGGTTCACATCTGCCTTATCGAATCTGGATACGTTCGTTGTTCGCCAGAGCTTTCTCAAGCTCCTGCCGCAGCGCGTCGAGGAAGTCGTTCACGTCCTCAGGCGTTTCGAGGTACGTCGCCTTCATGATTTCTGTTGGTTTGATAATTCGTTGCTTCTTGACGACTGCGGTCGGCGACGTAACCTCTTCCAAGCCTTCGCCTTTGGGCTTCCTCTGCTCGGCTAGCACGTCCTCGATGCGCCCGACCGCGGCGTCGAACTCCTTCACCGCCTCGTTCTCGGCCTGGGTGATATGGGCGAGGCTCTCTTGCTTCTGTACCTGCTCTCGGAGGATTTTGAGCGGCTCCAGGCAGGCCGCTCGCAGGCTGGCTTCAGCCTGTGCTGTGGCCAAATCTTTATTCAGCGTGGCGATGTGTGCGTCAGTCTTCGCAATAGCCTCCGCCCGCCGCCCGCTGAGAAGCGACGAGTTCACCGCATTGATGCTGTTGATGAGGGCGTCGGCTTCCTTGATGAGTCCGTATGGAGTTTGAGCCGACAAAATTTCCTGCATTCGCTTGAGCGCAGGTCCGGCCTGGGCGTTCTTCTCCAGTTCCAGCCGGTTGAGTAGGAAGGCGGTATTCGCTTTGCGGAGCTTTTCCCAGGTTGGCTGCTGGTGACCGTAAAAGTGTTCCAAGTCGTGAAACTGATCGGCCAGATCGAGCAGGTCCTTTTTCAGGGTGTTAAATCGCTCGATGAACTTCTTGCTCTCCTTGTCGGCGAGAAGCGGGCTAATGAGGGTCAGGACATGCGCGATCTCGTGGGCACCCGGATAGTTTCTCGTATCAGCCAACTGTCTAAAACCGTGGAGTGCTATCTGCCAATCCTTGAGCTTGGCTTGCAGATACGCGGTGAGCCCGTCCGCCCCATCCGGGCCCATTTCGGCAAAGAGGTCCTTGCCGAGGCTACGGGCGTTCTGGATCGCCTTAGGATCGGAGGTCTCCCGCCTGCGGATCACAATCTTGCGGCGTTTCGACGGCGTCGTTATTGCCTCATACACCTTGTCGATGGGCAACAGCGTCGAATCCATCATCAGGTTGACCTCGCTCAACACGATGAGCCGGGCCAAAAGCAGAAGCACTTCTTCGTCGGGCCACCCGTAAGGCCGCAATGCATACCTTTTCTCCAACATGTCATGCAGTACGACATGCTGGCTTTTCATCGAGCAGAGTTGCAGGTAGCTTCGGAGGTCTTCGATGGCTTCAGGATTATTCTCGCCCGTTGCAAAGAGGAGGTTTTCTTTGGCGATGTCATTGCTCCGAAGAACGGCTTGAACTTCCTTGAGCGGTTCAGGTGAAAGGAGCTTCAGGTAACTCATTTTGCTAAATGTGTTCTGGATGAGGTACTCCATCGCCTCATTCAGTGCGGCCATCGGCGCGGACGCCTTCAGTTTGAGCAACTGTCCGGCCACGAAGTATTCGGCGGCCGCTAGCATTTCGCCGAGTAGGGTGGTCAGACGCTCGCGCCGCTGCCTGTTGTCTTGGGCGGAGTCGCGCAAAATGCGTTTTGTCGATTCAGAGAGCGTACCGTCGTTCTTGTGAGATAGATATTTCTCCGTTTGCAGGTATGTTCGCAATTCCCGGCCCAGACTTTCGTCATTGCCCAGGCGAATTAGGATTTGGCCGCCTTCGGCGCTGCTCTCCAGGATCGCCTTGCCCTTGTCGTAGTTCTCGTAATCGTCAGCAAGGGGCGAGATGACCGAGACGAGCAAAGCCCCGTCTTTCTGGTTGCCGATGGGAAACAGGTCGCAGCGGCGGCTAAAATCGAAGTCCATCTTGTTCGCGCTGAAGCGGTGCTTGCGTTGTCCCTTCAGCACGTCCTCGAAAATGATTTCTCCCTGGAGTTTGGCTTCCTCGCCGCAGGAGAGATCAACCTGCTTGATCTCCTTGTTTATATCCCGTTCTTCGTTGGTGAGGAAAAAGTAGTTATCCCCGCTCCGATTGATCAGCGTTTCTTTTTCGAGTCGCCCAAGGCTTTCCTCGATTCGGTGGCGGAGGGCTAGCCGGTCACCGTCGATCTGATCGAGACAGAGGGTCACGAGGTTGTCCACGTTCCCTTTCATCTCGTCCACATACCGAATGAGGAAAAGAACCTGGAGCAACCGGATATCGAACGGCTCCAGACTAGGGTTCGTCTCCGCTTGGTCGATGGTCTTTTTCACCGCCGTATCGAGGAAGCTCTCGATGGACGGATAGAAGTCGTACAGCGGGACCAAAATGCCGAGTTCATTCATTGAAACAGTCTTCACTGCTGATTGGAAGGCGTCGAGCATCGAACGCTCCCCGCGAGCCAAGTGCATACCCGTCGCCCCGGCTTTGCGGACCGCCTCGAAGATCTTCTGGATCAGTTGGAACTGATACGGGGCAAAGGGATAGTTCTTGACGAAATCATCGGTGTCCTTAAACTGGCGGAATGTCATGCCGCAGTTCTTGAAGGTGAGCTGGTTCTTGAGGATGTCGCCCCGCTGCTGGAAGAGGGCTTCGAGTGGGCCCTTTGCGTCCGGCAGTTTCTCCAGTAAGCGGGACTGGATCACTTCATCGACGTTGGCGCTAGATAGCGATAGTGGCGGGAAGAAACGACCCTGGATTTTCGAAAAATCCTGTTTTTTCGTCTTGCTCATATCCCCTAGGACAGTGTCTATGTCTTCCTGGGATGTCACGACGACCCATACCCGGCGACGGCAGATCGTCCCCAACTCCTCAGTGATAGTTTGGAGATTGAGCATCAAGTGAGAGTCGGTGCCAATGAACTGACCGACTTCATCGACCAGGAACACGATTCGGTGTTGCGGCCCTTTGGAATCCAGGTACTCCTTGACCCACTTGCAGAAGTTCTCGACCGACATCGAGAAGTGGTCTTCGGCCCCGTCGATCCATTTCTCGGCGGCGGCCCGGCTCTGGCCGAGGGTTTCGCTGAGTGCCTCGACGACCTCATCCCGGTTGAACTGGTAGGCATCCCGTTCCTTCAGCCAATTAAGGCCGGTGTGCTTTTCGTAAGCGGCATGGAACGCCTTCAGCTTACCCTTGGATTCGAGGTAGCGCTCCATGTGGGCGATTTGCGGATAATCGCCGCTGTAACATTGCAACTCGTTCAAGACCTTTAGAAAGACCCGCAGGATGAGGCCACGTCCCGTGCCGCTACCATGGTCGGCCTTGCTGTCGATGTTAAACAGGATGACATCGGTGTTGGCGGCCACCGCCCTCTTGATATCTCCAAAGAGCATGGCGTCTTTGACCTTGCTCTGCAAGAACTCGACCGCCTGTTTGCTTTCGCCGTTATGGATATGCGTGCGATTGTGAAGAAGATACGAGAGAACCTTGAGAAAGTGCGATTTACCGGAGCCGAAGAAGCCCGAAATCCAGATGCCCATCTTGCCCGTGGAGTCTGGATTCTTCTCCTGGTCCACGGCTTCGAGATACCAAGAGATAAACTTTCGGAGGTGCTGGTCGAGTTCTCGTGTAATAACAAACTCCTCCAACTCTTGCCAGACTGAAGATTCGTCAAGCTGGTCGGCTTTAACTACTCCGTTTATGGGCCGAAAAATATCTCGCTCAAATAGGTTCTTTATAAGCATTTGTGTTTCGATTTACGGAACCAGTTTGAAGGCCCGGTAGTAGTTGTTGTTCTTCAGTTTGCCGAACAGCCGAAGCGATTGGCCGTCATATCGGCCTGGGTAGAACATCACGAGTGGCGTCTTGCCCATGACCGGTTGCAGGTTATTCAGGAGCGTGTGTGAACGGAGCAGCGGCCAAATGCTACCCACACCAGACACGATCACTAGATCGTGTTCTTCGGGTTGAGTGGCCTCGGCAAACAGGATACTCATTTTGCCCTCGTGCAACGGGCCAGCGAGGGCCTTCTTTAACGCCTGGTCCCCGTTATCGCGCTGTAGCCGCATCGCCTTGTCAAGCAAATTCCGGCTCTTAAGGTACTCAATCACGAAGTCGAAAAGATTTAAATGTTTCACCCTGAGCCCATGCTTATGTTTGGGGAGGTGATCGAGTAAGGTTCGCAGGTAATCCCGAACCCGCAGTTCATCTTCAGGAGGATAATCAAATATGTAAAAGGCGATCTCGTTACCGATACCGCTGCCACTCAAGAACCCGTCGGAGATCACCGTCGGTAGAATCTTGTTCAAGCGCTCATAGAGGGTATCACTCATGGTGCCACCTGGATGCAGCGCAAGACATACGTTTCATTGTTGGTCTCTAGGTAATGAAGTACCTGATCGGCGATGTGGACAGTTTGCAGCTCAAGACTGCGGGTGTTTTCCATGTATCGTGCTTGGGCGAGCATCTGGAACACCGAAGATCGCAGCCGCCTGCGGGTGGTCTCGCTCCAGAGGGGCATGTGCGGGTCACGTTCCCGGCAGCTTTCGACGTAGTCGCCCCATAACTTGTTAGTCAAAGCCGCGCTGAACCGACGGTGCTGCTCGCCTACCACGATTTCGAGGAAGTCGCCTAGAAGGCGGCTGTGCTTCACGGCGGCCGCGAAAACCGCCTGGGTGGCCACAACACCTTCGGCATCCCGTACTAGCGCCCATAGATCTGGCCCCATCGTCTCCAGCCGTCCTCGGATGAGCTTGGTCAGACGCCTAGCCGTGGCAGGATTACGGGCCTGAAGAACATTCCTGGTTACGATGGCATCGTTCCAGCCCTCGGCATCGACGTCGCGCAGGAGCAAATCAGCAATGACCTTGCTCTCTGGAAGCTTCAATGCCCCAGCCGTGATGTCGGCCCGGTAACGGCGTTCAGCCTCCTCTGTCTTTTCCACCAGATGTGTCGGGCGCTTCGAAATACACGTACCCAAGTCTACTACTCGCGAGGGCGGTTCGATGCTAGCGCGCCCGCAAGCCGTTTGGATTCTGATTCATCCGGCACCCCGCGTTAGATCGGCCTGTCAACAAACGCGACCTGTCAACCGGAGAAACAAGAGAGTTCGCAAGTAAAAACTTGGGGTTCGGCCTCAACCATGGGGGTTGAGTGCGCCCTCCCAGGAAGCCTCTCTTCCAACTGGAGAGAAAGCGGCGCACGCAAAAACGCGCGGATGTTGCGGATACAGGCGAAGGAGCAGCCGGGCGCTGCTGTCAACGGAATAGGCGCTTGCAGTTGGGGCAGAAAGGTAGTGGCTCCCCGGCATGGATTCGAACCACGATT
>JBBSEX010000041.1:0-24377 GCA_038239345.1 Bryobacterales bacterium | reverse complement strand
GAGGTCGAAGACATGAAGCACAGCAGACTGGTGGGCCTGTTCGTAGCGCTGCTCGGGGTATTAGCGCTGTTTTCCAGCCTGAATAAGCCGGGCGTCGCCGCATTGCGCGGTTCCGAGGTGCTGGGCCTGATTGGTTCCGGCGGGTGCTTCGGGGTTGGATTCGTGGGGCTCATCGGGAAGCTCCGGGTTCGGGATTAGATGACGCTTCCTCCATGAACGATCTTTGCTGATCTTCCCCGCCGTGGTATAGGAGGGGTCCGCCGTATTCGATCATCTTGGAAAGGACTAGGTCCACAGGCCGCTTTCTCAGAGGAGGGTCGTTGTGGAGATCGCGGCTGAACTCGCCGCCGAGTACCCACATGTTGTCAACGTGTTTCTGGATCGTCTTTGGTGACAAATTCGATGCTGCCAGATGCTCCAGGAAGGGACGGAACAACGTCACAGGGTGTTCGCCGGGAGCCAGATCTTTCTCCAGGCCCATCCAGGAACGTGGCCAGCCGTTCAGATCCCGGCAGTAGTGTTCGACTCCATGGAGCGGCGCGGTGGCAGTGCGGTTTATTTTAGTGTTCTCGCCGTCACTTGTTTCCACTTCATGCTGCAGCTCATCACAATTTTAAATCGGTGCCATCGCTTTCCGGGATTCGTTTACCAGCAGGCCCGCTTCAGTTCGGATCACCAGAGCATTGAAATCGCCGTGCGTCCGCGCAAGGGCTCCAAGGCCGTCTGTTCGCGCTGCCATAAGCCCGCCCCCGGCTACGATCAACTCACCGAACGGCGTTTCGAGTTTATTCCTTTCTGGGGATTTCTGGTCTTTCTGCTTTACTCCATGCGGCGCGTCGATTGCCGCCGCTGCCAGGCGGTCGTCGTCGAGGAGGTCCCCTGGGGCGATGGCAAACGGACTCTCACCAAAGCCTACATGCTATTCCTGGCTCGCTGGGCCCGCCGGTTGTCCTGGAAGGAAACGGCCGAGTCGTTTCGCACCTCCTGGGACAAGGTCTTCGACGCGGTGGAGCACGTGGTCACCTGGGGCCTGGAGCACCGGGTGCTCGGCCAGATTGACGCCATTGGAGTCGACGAAATCCAATACGCCAGAGGTCACAAATATCTCACCCTCGTCTACCAGATCGATCTGGGCGTGACCCGCCTTCTCTGGATAGGCAAAGAACGAACCATCGAATCCTTCCAGGGATTCTTCACCGCTATGGGCAAGGACGTCATTTCCAAAATCGTCTTCGTCTGCTCCGACATGTGGGAACCCTATCTGAAACTCATCCGCGAACACTGCTCCGAGGCGCTGCATATCCTTGACCGCTTCCCACATCGTCGCCAACATGAACAAGGCTCTGGACAACGTCCGTGCGGAGGAGACCAGCCGCATGAAGCGTGAGGGCCGTGCTCCGGTACTCAGGAAATCCCGCTGGCTGCTGCTCCGACGTAGCGAGAGTCTCGGCACCGACCAGCACTTCCGGCTGCGCGATCTCCTGCGCTACAACCTCAAGACTGTCCGGGCCTACCTTCTCAAGGAAGCCTTTCAGCAACTTTGGGAATACAATTCACCCGTCTGGGCCGGCAAGTTCCTCGACGAGTGGTGCCGCCAGACCATGCGATCCCGCATCGAACCAATGAAGAAGATCGCCAGCTCGCTCCGCAATCATCGCGAACTCATCTTGAACTATTTCCGCGCTCAAAAGCTGCTTTCCAGCGGCGTCGTGGAGGGCCTGAACAACAAGGCCAAAGTCACCATGAGAAGATCTTACGGTTTTCGCACCTATCGCGTCCTCGAACTCGCCCTCTACCACTCACTTGGCAAGCTGCCCGAACCCGATTGCACCCACGATTTCTTCTAACGAACCTTTTATTTGGGGACTGCTGACGGGGTGATGGCCGCAACTGCCTTTTCGTCGATGTCAATTTCGGTTTTCACCTTTTTCGTTTCCAGGCGCAGCCGTCCGAATAAGCTCATATATAGATTCGCCACCCAAACCAAGGCGAACCCCGCCACTAGGTACCCCCGCCAGTCATCGTAAAGCAGGCGGTATTGCATCACGATTAAGAACGCCGCGGCGACGTAGTGACTGAAACAATATTCACAGGTGAACAGGTAGAAGAATTTCCTCTCGGCGACGGTTGGACAGGATGTGCTCTTTTCCGCGCACCAATCGCGAGGCTCGCGAAACACTTCTTCATGGGTTACGGTCCAAGTCACGCATGCCACTGGTATGGCCAGGACAAAGAGAGTCAGGAGTTGGCTGCCAACGTTGGTGGATACCGCGCTCGCAATTTGAAACATTCCATCTTGAGCCTACCAGCTACGGCTTTGCAATACGGCCAGGCTTGGTCCCCTCGGCGAGCCCGCCCGCCAGAAAGGGAAGCGGGGGTAAGAAGCGACCCGCCAATAAGAAGCCACGATACCGGGGGAAAAACAACGTAAACAGCGGCGGCCTGCGCCTTCGGAGGCCTCAAGGCCACATACCCGTAGCTGGCCAAAGAGCCGAGCGCGATAACCAGCATCACGATATGAAGCGTTATTCGGGTAAGGGTCGACCAGCGCTTCGAAACCACGTAAGCCGTCAGCAGAGCTACGAACGGCGAGAGTACCCATATCGTCATCAGCCCCAGCAGGACTCGGGAATTATTACGCTGGCCTGCCCGAAGCATCAAAAGGAACGAACCCCCGGCCCCGATCAGCACCGCGATCAGCGCGGAGCGGCGGATGAGCCAATTGGACCCCTGGCCGGGATGTCCCTGGCTTAAATTCGATTTCATCTCGGTCCCGCCGAAGCTCATTGAACTACCCCACTTGCGAGAGCAAAGTACTTCACATACGATAGCTAACGCGACTGTTTTTGGACGGGAACACGGAACCAATGCCCACAGGCTTTACCAGATCGTTGGCGACTCGAGTAATCGAACCTGCTTACGGTCGCAGTCGATTTCCGCCGCCGTTCCGATGGGAAGAACGAACTTCGGGTCGGTTTGTCCGAAGTCCATTCGTGTAATCGCCGATGCGGATGGAGTCATCACCTCCGATGGTGGAGACGACGCCCTGAATCGCTGGGTCCTTCAGGACTTCCATCAGGTCCGCTGCACGAGCCTCGGGATCGCCGCCAGCCAGTGAATGTCCGCCAACGCATGGTGGCTCTCCATTACTTCGACGCCGAAAGCTTCCTGCACTGGCGCTTGCCGTCCTGATACGCACGTGTGTCAACGCTTGGCCAACCGCGTGAATCATGCTCGCGGTCATGACTGTGCCGATGCGCGAAGGCTCAACCGATTATGGCAGTGGTCGCAAAAATTGGCGCGGCGAGGTCGGCTCTTCCGCCGATCATGGCCAGAGAGCGGGCCTTTTCGCGATCGATTCCCTTGGTGAAGAGACGCCAAGCCGTGTCCTGAGGGAGTACCACGTTGGTTGCGGGCTCGGCGGGTGAATCCAGAAGGAGCGTCCAAGCTTCCTCGGCTTTGTGAAGGAACCAGACACCACCCGCCTCGCCTGAAATCTCGAACCTTACGGAGGTTCCAGCCGGTGCCGCGGCATTACGAAAAGCATGGGGCAACGCTCGCACGAATGCATCTAGTACTGGTGATAGAAAGTATGGGTCGTAGAGTGGCGGGCGGCCGGTCGCGTCGCGAATCTGTTGCTGGTGGTGCCAGCGCTCCGTAAATTCGCGCGCGAGATCGAACCACACCGGTGCTGCATCGGGACCCGCCCAAGTAACGGCATCGCCCTTCGCCATCGGGTCTAAAGACGCAAAGTACGCCTCCACTTTGGGACCGGAAAAGGCCAGGAAGTCGCGGAGTAAAGGTGGACTCATTCGGCGAGCCGCCAGGACCCACTCGCCATTCAAGCGGTTCACCAATTCGATGAGTTGATCGTGACTATTGATTTCCTGCGCCGAACGGAAACCGTCGCGCTTCGCGGAGAGGATCCAAATATCACCGCCCAATAAATGTGCCGCCACATCGCTCACAGACCAGCCGGGCGCGGCGGTAGGGAGATTCCAGTCCTCTTCGCCAAGGCCGGCCAGCAGCGTGAGTAGATGGGTTCGCAAAGGAGCAAAACGATCCACAACGATGATCTTATCGGGGTACCTCACAAGGGCGCGCCTGAACAGGCACCTTTAGCGGAGGTTACCACCGGTGCGTATATGGCACAGCTAAATGTGCAGGTTGAAAGCGAGAATTGCGCGGCGCCGGAATCGACCGTGAATTGCGATCCGGCGCATCGGATGGGGCCGCCTACTAATGAAACGCCCGTCAAATCGGCATTTACGTAACCGCCGGGGGCTTGGATCATAACGCTTATGTTGGCTTTCATCAAAATATGATCGGCGCGTATCGTTACGTTCTTATTGGAGATGACGATCACCGATTCGAGAGCGTGAATCTTCGCTTCTAGCTCGGCGATCTTGTGAGCGATCGCCAAGGGGTCAGGGGTCTTCAGGACCGTGTGAATGTTCTGCATCGCATTGTTCTGTCATAATCGCCACCAAGAGTCAAGTAGGCTCCATCATTTGGGACGGGCAGAAGCTACGGTTCCAATAGAGGCTCGATGAGATTCAAGAGCTCCGGTCAGGCGTTCGTTCCGCCGTCAACGGTCAGATTCGCCCCGGTAATATCAGACGCCTCCGGGCCGGCTATGAACGCCACCAACGCCGCAACATCCGCAACCTTTCCATAGCGGCCGAGCGCCGTGCTGGCAATCTGAGGGATGGCCCAATCGCTGGTAGAGGGATTCAGATCCGTGTCAATCGGACCCGGCTGTACGTTGTTGACTGTGATGCCCCGGCTCCCTACTTCCCGGGACAACCCCTGACTGAACGTCTTGACGGCGCCCTTTGTCGCGGCATAAGCTACCAGGCCGGGTGTCATCACACGCTCGCCGACACAGGAGCCGATCAGGATGATGCGACCGCCATCTTTCATGTGCTTTAGCGCCGTTTGTGTCGCAACCAATGTCCCGCGGATGGTCATGTTGATCACGCGGTCCATGTCCTCCAGGGTGGTTTCCTCGAGGTTTTCGAAATGCCCGTGCCGGCATTATTCACGAGCACATCAAGCCGGCCGAGGGTAGCGACAGTCTTTTCAACCGCGGCGATAAACTACTTTGGGTTCCGCGGCGTCCGCCTGGATCGCCATTACCCTTCCGCCGTCAGCTTCAATCGTTTTAACCACGGCGGAAGCCGCGAAGGCGTCCTTGGCGTACGTGATGGCCACACTTGCTCCCTCAGACGGCCAGACGTTTCGCGATCGCTGCGCCAATACCCCGCGAACCGCCAGTAATGAGTGCTATTTCTGGGCTAACTTAGACATGAGAGGCCCATTAGTTTTTTCAGCGATCAATTCATCGCTGAATTAAACCGCCCGCGATTTCGGACGGTTTATACGAGCTATTGGATGTTCTGCTTGAGCAGAGGGACCTCGAAGTGTGAGAGTGGAAGCAAGGGAACCGATCTTAGCTCTTCGTTATGTCGTTATAAAGTACGAACACAACAAGCGCCATTAAAAAAACAAAGCCCACCTTGAATACCGCTTCCTTAACGCCGAGGCTCAAGTCACGGCGGCGCAGCATCTCAACTAAAAGAAGGAGGATGACGCCACCATCCAGAATCGGTATCGGCAATAGATTGAAGATCGCCAAGTTCAAGCTGACCGCAGCCATCAAAAGGATGAAGCTCAGCGATCCTTCGCGGGCGGCTTCGCCGGCGTGTTTCGCAATACCGATCGGGCCTTCAAGAGACTTTGGCGACATCTTGCGTTCCAACATCCCTTGCAGGAATTTGTAAATCATCGTCGCGCCGCGCAGATTTTGGCGGCAGGATTCCACGAAGGCATTGGGGAACGAGAGCGAAGTTAGCTCAAATTTCTGTTGCAGCTTTACCCCGATCATATAAGTTTCTTCCTGGTTCTCAACCTTTTTGATCACCGGAATCACGGGAACTGTTGCGTCTTTACCGTTGCGCCGATAGGTGATTTGCGCGGGCTTTCCTTCCCCTGAGCGGATCACTTCGTGCATCTTCACAGTGGACCGGATGGGCAATCCATTGATGGCCACAAGTTCATCACCGGCCTTGAGGCCCGCTTTTTCGGCACCCATGCCCGGCTCAACCGAAGCGACCTCGATCTCGGCTTGTTCGGCCCAGGCGGCATCGCCGATTCCGTTTTTCTCATCAGCAATTGGCGTCATCGTGATGAACTTCCGTTCGTTGTTGCGCTCAACAATCACGTTCAGCGGACGATTGGGACTGAAGCTTTCCTTGGCGCGAATATCGTCCCAGGTGGGATTCACGATGTTGTCGATCTGCACCACCCGGTCACCTTCCAGAATGCCGGCCTTCGCCGCGGCGCCGTTGGCGACCATCGCGCCGACGATGGGGGAATGCACCACCGGGGCTTTCGGATAACGCACCATGAAGAGGCCCGTCAGCAGCCCTACAGCCAAAACGATATTCATGAACGGGCCGGCAAAGGCGATGATCAGCCGCTGCCAACGTGGTTTCGATAAGAAGCTGCGCGGATCGGCCGCTCCATCCTCGCCTGGCTGTTCGCCGGCCATTTTGACGTAACCGCCAAACAGGATCGCCGAAAAACGGAAGTCTGTTTCGCCTCTGCGGAAGCCGAACAGGCGCGGTCCGAAACCGAAGCTGAACGTATCGATTCGTACGTCGAAGAAGCGGGCTGCCCAGAAGTGTCCGGCCTCATGAATCAGAATCATGACTCCGATCAAAACCAGCAGCCACCAGATATCTTGCAGGATAGCCATATATGTATTAAACCCTTACCGCGGATTCGGACAGAATTCTCTTGCTCCGGCGGTTCCCCACTAGCAGTTTCGCCACTGCGCGCGATTCGCGATCAACCGCGAGCACTTCCCCCACCGAAGCGGGTTCGCGATTCGGAACTCGCGACAGGGTCTCTTCCACCACGGCGGCGATTTCCGGGAATGAGATCGCTTCGTGCAAGAACGCATCCACCGCTATTTCATCGGCTGCGTTGAGCGTGCAGGTGGCCGACCCACCCGTTGCCTGCGCTTGATACGCCAGACTAAGCAGCGGAAATTTATCGAAATCGGGCGGGAAAAAAGTCCACGTGCGAGCCTCCCGCCAGTCGAGCCGGGGCACCGGGGCGGAATCGCGTTCAGGATAAGTCAGGGCGTATTGGATCGGCATCCGCATATCGGTGGCCGAGATCTGGGCGATGACGCTGCCGTCGCTATATTCCACCATGGCGTGGATCGACGATTGGGGATGCACCACCACGTCGACTGCACTGGGTGGAAAATCGAACAGCCAGCAAGCCTCGATCACTTCAAAACCTTTGTTCATCAGCGTCGCCGAATCGATGGTTATGCGCTGGCCCATCTTCCAAGTTGGATGATTCAAAGCCTGGGCGGGAGTTACTTCTCGCAATTCATCTTTCGGCGTTTGGCGGAAAGGCCCACCGGAGGCCGTCAAAATCAGGCGGGTAACTTCATCACGGCGGCCGGCTCTCAGGCACTGATGGGCTCCGTTGTGTTCGCTATCGACGGGAATCAATTCCGTGCCGTGGCGGCGTGCCGCATCCATCACAAGTTTACCGCTGGCTACAAGCGTTTCCTTGTTAGCGAGGCCGATGCGCTTTCCAGCAACAACAGCCGCATAGGTGGCTTCCAGGCCGGCAACCCCGACGATGGCCGACATGACGAAGTCTACCTCTGGAGCTATCGCCGCTTCGACGCAGGCTGCCGCCCCAGAACGCAACTCGGGAACTTCCAGGCGTTGATCCTTCAACCTATTGGTAAGACGCAGCAGCACATCATCCGTCGCGACCACGACCACATGTGGTCGAAATTCGGCGATTTGCGAGATTAGAAGATCGACATTTTGACCGGCTACCAGCGCGAAGATCTTGAAGCGCTCAGCGTGCCGGCGAACGACGTCGAGAGTGCTTGTACCGATCGACCCAGTCGAGCCTAGGACGCAAAGATTGGCCACTATCAACCGATCATATCATCGAAGGGTATTTTCGCCATATAGTGCCGACGTTTGCACGGAGTTTAGTTCGGAATTAGCGTTGCTGGAATGGAGGTAAAGGGCGTCGGGGAGGTTGCTTCAGGGGTCTTTATGAGGTTAGTCTCGCTTTGGTGGGACGTTGCCTCCCCGACTTGATTCCAATTCTAGTATATGATTTTGCGGATTGCAACAGTTTTTGGAATATTTCTTTCTAGGAGCTTGCTACCTGGATCCCGGCCAGTTCCTCTAAAACATTGATTGTAGAACAGAAATCTTCCTCGCCATGCCCGGTGGAGACGGCCGCTTGCAATAACTGCTGCGTCAAAGCGGTCACCAGGAGGGGGACGTTCTTCTCTTTTCCGGATTCCAAGGCCATGGAAACGTCCTTCAACATCCATTTTGTGGAGAAGTTCGTCGAGAAATCACGTTTCAGGATATAGGGAGCCTTGAAGGAGATCAGGCCCGACTTGGCGGCACTATTGTCGAGGATCTCAAGCATCAGTTCGGGCGGCACTCCGGCTTTGGTACTGAGGACGATGCCTTCAGAAAATGCTTGCATGATATTCGCAAGAATCAGGTTTTGGGTGAGCTTGGCTTCCAGGCCGAGCCCGGCCGCTCCGCAGTAATAGAGTTGCTTTCCCATGATCTCAAGGTATGGCTTTACGCGGTCAAACACCGTTCTTTCGCCCCCGACCATAAACGTCAATGTGCCTTTCTCGGCACCTGGCTTTGAGCCGGTACAAGGAGCGTCGAGAAAGTCCACACCCTTTTCGCGAAAAGCGGCTTCGATCTCCCGGCTGACGGTGGGCGCGATGGTGCTGCAATCGGCGATCACCGTACCCGCGGCCGCACCGTGGATCAAGCCGTCCTGACCCAACGACACATTCCGCGACATGGCACTATCCCCCACACAATAGAAGACGCATTCCGCGGCACGGGCTACTTCTTTAGGAGAATTGCAGAGTACGACGTCACCCTCGGCGGCGAGCGCCTGGGCCTTCGCGGCAGTATTCGACCATAGCGCGACTTGGTGCCCGGCGCGCAACAGGTGCCGGGCCATCGCCTGGCCCATAATGCCGAGCCCGATAAAACCTAACTTAGCCATGCAGGCATTGTACGACGGGCGGCCCTACGATTCGGATTGAGGACCTTTGCGGGTAGCGGAAATTTCCCCGCAGAGCAGGCGCAAAAGAACCAAATCCGACGCATGAAATGTCGTCTGGGCGACGTGTGTCAGATCCTCATCGCCTTCGACGATGTGGCGCTGGATCAGCGAACGCAGCGCTTCCGTGCTTACACCCAATTCCTCGGCGGCTTCGGCTTCCGAGTACTCTAGTTTCGGCGACTTCGCCGGCTTTGTCGCGGCCATCACATTGCCCCTTTTGCGAAACGAACCCATTTTCATTCTATGTCGCAGGCCGCTGCCGGCCCATACGCTAGAATCCCTAGTTGACGGTTGAATTTCGCTCATACGACGCTTTTTCCAGCCTAGTAATGTGATGTAAAAAGCGTCAACGTTTCAATACTAAGGTCGAATTTCCGGGTGGAAGCGTTAAACTCGAAATAGGGAGCAATCCATGTCCGATACAAAAGCTATTCTCCGGCCGCGCACGGAAGTTCTTACTCGCGGGTTCGATCCAAGTCTATCGGTGGGGTCCGCCCGTCCGGCTGTGTTCCGCAGTTCTACTTATGTGTTCTCAAGTCCGGAGGCGGCGGAACGGGCCTTCGACATCATGGGCGGACGAGGGCACGCGGCGGTTGAGGACGAACAAATCGACTTGGTGTATGCGCGGTTTAACCATCCGAACGCCCAAATTTTGGAAGACCATATTGTTCCCCTGGAGGCCGGAGCAACCTGCGCGCTAGCCTTCAATTCCGGCATGGCGGCGATCATGACGGCGATGTTAACCTACCTTCGCCCCGGGCAGACGGTGGTTTATACTATCCCGATTTATGGCGGTACGCAGCATTTTATTCAGGATTTTCTGTCAATGTTCGGCATTATTGGCGTTGCCGTTCCGGCTGGAAATAGCGAGAAACTGGATTCGGCGATTCGCTCGGCCGTGAATCTCGGCATCGTCCTGCTGGAAACGCCGGCTAACCCTACGCTGATCATGACCGACATTCGGCGGGCCTGCGACGCGACCGTCGGAATCGAGGGGCCAGGCTACAAACCGCTGGTGATGGTGGATAACACTCTGCTGGGGCCGGCGTTCCAGCATCCGCTGGCTTTGGGGGCCGATGTTGTACTGTATTCGGCCACAAAATATCTGTCGGGCCTGAGCGATATGATTGGCGGAATTTTGCTGGCTAAAGATCCGCTGGTGGTGAAGAAAATCCGCAGTAAGCGCAGTTTATTCGGCAATATATTACAGCCCGATGAATGCTGGATGCTGGACGGACGTCTTCCGACGGTTGGGCTGCGTATGAATCGCGCGAGTAAGAACGCGCAACACATTGCTGAAGCGCTGCACGGACATCGCAAAGTGGCCAAGATCGTCTACCCGACTTTGTTTGAAGCGCCGGAGCAGAAACGGATCTTCGACGCCCAATGCGACTTCCCTGGGGCGATGTTCTCACTGGATTTGAAGGGCGGAAAAACGGCGGCATTCGAATTTCTGCGATCGTTGCGGATCGCCCGTAATGCGGTGTCGTTAGGGGGAGTGGAGACGCTGGTGTGCCATCCCAAAACAACGACGCACTCCGGCTTCACGGATGAAGAATTTGCCCAGGCCGGCGTCGGTGACGGCTTGGTGCGAGTGTCGGTGGGAATTGAAGACTGGCGCGATCTGCTAGCCGACTTTGAGCAGGCGTTGGATTCGATTTAGGTTGCTGCACGCGGTCACAAACTTAGCCGAAGTATTTCGTCTGGAATCTCCTACAGTTACAAGCGCGGGTGCCGGTTAGTAGCAACAGGCGCCCGACAATTAAACAAGAAGTACGACCGTGAAATTCCTGATAACCGCATGCCGCGGCGACCCCGAATTTCTGGAATCGACGACCAAATAGGAGCCTTAACCGATGATGAACTTCACTGAGTTTTATGCATTGCAGTCTGACCTTACGCAGGCTGGTTTTTCTTTTCAGGGATCCGGCTGGGTGCCGCCTGGAATCCAACAGACCGATCCGGAACTGGCGGCCAATTTCCACACGAAATGGAACACTCCTGGTAGTGTTTCCGGAATGCTTCCCGGCCAAGGCGGCCAACCGGGGCAATTCGCCGTGCAGGGCTATGGCGCGACTTTTCTGGCCGAACTACTGGCAAACGAGTTCGCCGCCAATGGCGTATCCGGCGCTTTGGCCTACGTCAAGAAAATCGCGATCCTACCGGTAAACGATCTATATGGCGCCGCCGCCGATGCCGACGCTGCCGCCCGCACCGGGGTTTAACGTGACTCCGGCGCAATTCGATGCAATCTACTGGGCCGCGCAGCCGACGCCGGTGCAGAAGCTCAATTCGATGACCACATCGGACCTGACCGAGCGAATGGCCCGCGAAGATTTGGCCGCTCAACTCGCACGGCAGGGCTATGTTATCGATACGGAAGTTATGGCATTTGGCTGGGGACCCTTTGACGTGATGCACCGTCGCGAACAGCAAGGGTGGACCTGGTATCCGAGCTTATTGCAGCCCATTCCGCGCATCATTCCCGGAATCAACATGCCTGGAATCGATACCTACGATCCGCAAAATCCGCCGGCGGGCTCGATCAAAGTATCCATTGATCCGGCGGTCTATCCGGCATTCAATCCTCCAGCGGCGCCACCGGCAGCGCCTCCACACATTACGAATCCCGTGGGCGCCTGCTCTATCGGGAACATCTATTACAACGTGCCCGGCGTGGGCAACTATGTAAACGGCGACCAATTCATCGACAACCGCGGAACCTTCCACCTACACGTGAATCAAGGGCCATTTGGGCCGAATGTCTGGTGGGAAATAGCAGCGGGCAGTTAGATCAAAACCGGGTCGCTCTTCACGGAGCGGCCCGCAATTACAATTCCAGCGCAACATTACGACTTCAATTTTTTTGCTATTTGTGCCGCTCTGCGTCCCAGGGCTTCGGCGATGGTGAGGTCTTCCGGGGCGGGCGACAATTCGCCGCGTCCTCCGGCTATCGTCGACGCTCCATAGGGCGTGCCTCCGCGGTTATCGGTGTGGAGCATTCCCGGTGTCGAGTAAGGGACGCCGATTACGATCATTCCGAAATGGAATAGTGGCGGCATCATCGTGTAGAGAGTCGTTTCCTGGCCCCCATGCGTCGACGCCGTTGAAGTGAAAACGCCCGCGACTTTCCCCTCCAATTCTCCCTTCGCCCATAGTGCCCCAGTGGAATCGAACAACTGCTTCATCTGCGCCGCCATGTTGCCGTAGCGTGTCGGCGACCCGAATAGAATTGCGTCGGCGTCGCGCAACTCATCCAGCGACACAATGGGGATGTCCTTCTGCAGGTCCGCGATTTGGGTCATGAATTCGTTGCCGGCGATAGCTTGCTTGACGACATCGAATTCTTCCACGCGGCGCAACAACACCTCCGCGCCTTCCACTTGCTGCGCGCCATTGGCGACGGCCTGCGCCATCTTCAGCACATGTCCATAAAGGCTGTAGTACACGACGAGTACTTTCATGCCCGCCAGTTTATAAGTAAATCAGCCCCTGCCGCAATCCACGCGTAACGGCTTCCGTCCGGCTACCGGCGTTCAGCTTCGTCATGATGGAGCCAACATGAAACTTCACCGTGTGTTCGGAAATCTGCATCTGCCAGGCGATGGTTTTATTACTGAGACCTTCGGCGATCATCCCGAGAACCTCAACCTCACGGGGACTGAGTGAATCGAGCCGCGCGGAATCGAGAACGCCGGAATCGACCGCCCGCTGGGTAGCTGGAAACACGTCCTCCAGATCATGGGGGTGAATCACGATCAGACCGGCGGCGATCGCCAGTAGAGCGCCTGAGATTTCGTTGGCATTCGCCTGCGCGGGGAGCACGGCGCGAGCGCCAGATCGAAGCAATTCGAGAATGGAGGCGGTGCCGGCCGGGTCCACTAAAAGAATGGTGGGAGGCCAGCCGGTAAGGTCGGGAACTTCTTCGGATTGGACCAGGGCGACGTCGGCATGGACGTCGGCCAAGGTGGCGGCGCTGGTAACAATCTCAACGCCGCCACCGGACAGAGCCATTGATTCCAGACCCGCGCGCACTATCGCGGAAGAAGCCACAATCGCTACACGGATCATCCGCGGATAGCCCGGCCCAATATCAAGCCGCCTCCGCTTTTCGCGCCGCAAGCGATACTGTGACTTCTCTATCCGCCTTACGATCGCCGCGTCGAAAGCGCAGCGTGATGGATGCGTTCGACGGCTGATCCAAAGCGTCGCTCAGCTCTTCGGATGACCGGAAAGGCTGTCCATTGACTGCCGTCAGCACATCCCCCAATAACAAGGATGCCGCTTCGGCCGCTCCTCCGCGAACGATTTCAAGAACCAACAGGCCGATGGTCTTTGAGCCGGGCAAGCGTACCGGACGGACCACTATGCCAAGCGACGCGCCAGAACTGCCGCCGCTGAGGAACTTCGAAACCGCATTGCTGGGAACGGCGAGGCCAACGCCCGACTTGCCTAGTACAAATGGATGTCGAACGCCGGCAATCATCGTATTGATGCCGATTACTTGCCCGTGGACATCGGCTAATGGCCCGCCGCTATTGCCTGGGGCTAAACGAATATCGGCCTTCACCCAATCTTGCCGGCCGAAGCCTTGCAGCGGGCCGACGGAGTGGATAATGACGGTGGTGAGCGCGCCGACAAACCCCAGCGGATTGCCGACGGCGACGACCAGTTCCCCTACGCGGAGTCTGCTGGAGTCGCCGATTGTTACTGCTATAAGACCAGGCCGGGAGATTCGAATCGCAGCCAGGTCGCGCCGCCGATCGCGGGTTTTCACCTCACCGGGAAACTTGCGGCCGTCCCACAATTCCACTTCCACCGCATCGCTTTGTGCTACGTGATTGTTCGTCAGGATTAGGCCATCGCTTTCCCAGATTATTCCCGATCCGCTGCCCTCATTGCGCGCGCCGCTCGCTCGAATCTGAACCGTGGAGCGGCGTAATTGTTCACCGATCTCGCCGAATCCCATCTCATTCTCCCTTCCGCGGCCGTTCGGCGACAACGATCTTGATGCTGGTGACCTCGCCCGCCCGTATAATGACAGCTTCCACTTGTTGGCCGATCGCATCCCCCGTCAGGACGTTCTGAATTTCGCCCGCGTCGCTCAACGGCTTTCCGTCGAGAGTGAGCAGAATATCGCCCAATAGAATCCCCGCGTGATCCGCCGGGCTGCCGGGTTCGACGCTTAAGACAATGATGGCGGAGCGTTCTTCGCGATTCCACTTCTGCCGCAAATGATCGGGGATGGCGACGGGCTGCAAGCCGACTCCCAACCAGCCGCGGCGGATATGGCCACTATCGAGGAGCTCTTTCACTACGCGATCAACCGTGCTGACCGGAATGCAGATGGCCGCCGTCCGCGACAAGCCTGACGTCGCAATTCCAAGAATCCGCCCGCGAACATCGACGACGGCGCCACCCGACGACCCGGGATAGAGCGCGGCGTCTAAGCGGACAAATTGATCGATGCGTCCGCCACGCCATGTGCGCCAAGTCCCGGAAACGCTGCTGATCACGCCCATGGTCGCGCTGATGCCGGTCTCTTCGCCCCGCCCAAGCGTCAACGCCAGGGCTCCGGGCCGCAGATCTTCTCCGGTAGAGAATTCCACGACGGGGTCTAATAGCTCGGGTGCGGAAAGGACCGCGATGTCGGTGCTGGGATCGCGTCCCGCTAATTCGGCGGCAACCTTGCGCCCATCGGCTAGCGTGATCCGAATTTCGTCATCGCGGCGGATGGTATGGTCGGCCGTTACGATTACGCCAGGACGCCACTGTACGCCGCTCGAAGACACTCGCGGACGGGCATGCACGGCGACGATTGCCGGTCCAGCGCGCTCGACCGCGGTGGCAAGGTCATCGGACAATCCTACGAGAACGTTTTCCATGTATTACTTTGTACTCCTGATAACAGGATGCGGCTCCAACGGCGCGCGGCGCATCGGAAGATCGGCTAGGCCGGGCCTAGACCAAAGGCCAGCGTGCTTCTGCGAGAATCGATGGTGATGAATATGTTGCGCAGATTCCTGCCGCTTGCCCTGGCCCTTGCGCCGATAATTGTTGGACAACAACCGGCCGCCGACCCGACCATATCACGCACTGACGATCCCGACTTCAAGTCTTATACAAATGCTCGATTCGGGTATACCGTGAAGTTTGCGTGGCGTGTTTTGGAGGCCCAGCAGGAAGCCACCAATGGCGATGGACGAGAGTTTTATTCGGCTGATGGTAAGGCGAAAATGGCAGTATGGGGACAGAATAATGTACTCAAGGAAAGCATCGCCGACAAGATGGCGGCGTCCGTGAAGCGCCGCGCCGATAAGCCTGGAGGATCAGTAACGCTGCAGAAGAAATTGGTAAATGGGTACGTAGTTTCGGGCAAAGCCGGCACGAAGATTTTCTACGAGAAGGAAATTTTGTCGGGAAATATCTGGCTGGGATTACTTTTCGAGTATGAAGAAGCATCCAAAGGCACGTACGATAAATACGTGGAGAAGGCCGTAGCGTCGCTGACGCGAACCAACCATTAGGCGAAAGGCGGCTGGATGGCGCCGAACATCGTTGCCACCAGCCGCGACCACGGCTACTTCGTTTTCGTCACCGCCATCAGCGCGATCTTGGTACCGCTCGAATCCGAACTGATCGTTACAACTACGGTTCGTTTGCTGTCACTGTCGGTAGCGGAGTACATCGCGCCGGATGCGTCCTTGGCCGAGGTGCTGACGTTCAGTCCATTGTTTTTTAGCGCGTCTTGGTAAAACGTCGAGACTGCCGAAACACTGTCCTTTGAAGCGTAAACAAATGTGTCGCTCCTGCCATCCGGAGCCTCCATGGCGAACGAACTTTCCTGGGTAGACCCAGGGTAAATCGGGACCCAGGACGGAGGGGGTGTCTTATCCGTATTGCCTGCCTTAAACGTGCCCTCCGGCGTCTTCATTTCGAAGCTGCCAGTGTTGCCCTGGGTCTTTGCGGTAAACGTGGATTCCTTTCCGTTTTCGTCTATCACAACCAATTGCTTCTTGTCCGAATCGAAGCGCATTGTCGTGATTTTCCCGCTCTGCTTGTCGCGGACTTGAATCGTCCCGGTACGTTCGTTACTGGACATCACTTCAAGGTCGGGATTGACCGCGACAGCTAGCTTAGCGGCGGCCATCACGGGATTCGATTTCAACAAATCAGGATCCAACCCGGCTTCCTTGATCTTGTGCATCGCATACCAGCCGACTCCAGCCACACCAATAACCACCAAAGCAAAAAAGCCCAGGACAATCCCTAAAATCCACCACAGAGCGTTGCTCTTCTTTCTGGGCGGTTGCGGCGGACCCGGTTGATAACCCTGCTGCGGCGGCGGATAGCCTTGTTGTGGCGGGTAGCCTTTCTGGGGTGGGTAGCCTTGCTGGGGTGGGTAACCCTGCTGGGGTGGGTAACCCTGCTGGGGTGGGCCCTGCTGCGGCGGGTATTGGGGCTGTCCCGGATATGGCGGCTGATTGGGCGGTGGCGGGGGATAGCTAGACACAGTGAACTCCTAAGATCGCAATCATACACTATAAGGCGATGAGCATCGTGCAGAAGGGCCACCCGAATTGAGCATGAAACTCCTGGTGTGAGGCGGCCCTCTAATAGCCGGGAGCCATTATGAAACGGATTTTGTCGGGCTTAGTTCTTGGCGCAGCGTTGCTGGTGCCAATCGCGGCGATTGCCGACGACCACGATCGCGACAATCGCGACCACGGGAGACGGTATTACGATCGGGACGCAAAAGACTACCATCGCTGGAATGACAATGAAAATCGCGCTTATCGGCGTTATTGGGAAGATAACCGACGCGGGCAGGAATATCGGGAAATCAACCGCTTGAAGCGCAACGAGCAATCCGAGTACTGGCGATGGCGCCATCAGCACTCCGATACGATTCTATTTGAAGTTCGGCCGTAAGCAGGCGATTTTGGGCGGCAACGCTAGGTTTTACGTGCCTTGCCGCGAGTCTTTTTGGCCTTAGGCTGCTCCGATACCGCTGCAATCGGTACGATTTCGGCTTCTTCGGGCTCGGCGGCTTCCGGTTCTTCGGCGATCTCTTCATCGCTGTCTGCGGTGAGGGCGTGCAAATCAACCGCTCCATCGGCCTCAATCACCGCATTGGGATCGATGCCCGCCAGTACTTGATTGAAGAGCTCTAGCTTCTTCAACTCCTTCTTTGTTGGTGGTGCAATTTCATGGCGGTAATCGTGATCGCTATAGCAGGTCCGGCAGCGTACTTTGGCAGCCGCGGTATCAACGATCGAGACAATCGAGTGGTTCGTTAGGCGACGGCATTTGATGCAATAATCGTCGATCACGTCCCCGAGTCTCAGCTCAGACATTGGTAGTTCCACGGTGTTGCTCGCATTATACCAGCTTGCTTGGTGAGTTAGCTGCGCGATCGGGTTGGCAGGGGGTGGTTTATGATCGGCTTATGCGCCGGATTTGGCTCGCCTGTGGTGTAGTGGTTTTATTATTTGCGATTGCCGCGGGCGGGTGGCTTGCACTGAGATCCAAGTCCGCGCAGACAGCAACCCGAACCGAAGCGCCGGCCGCACGAACCGCACCGCCGCCAATCGAGATCAACATGAGCGGGCGCATTCAGCCCCGAAATTTAATATCCATCGCCGCCTCCACCAACGGAATTTTGGATGCATTCTTTGTCGACGCGGGAACGGAAGTATACGAAGGACAGTTGCTGGCCCGCATCCGTAATGGCGATGTCGCCGCCAGCTCGGACATCGTTTCGAAAGAGCTGGCGAAATTGAAGGATCGTGTCTCTAATCTGGAAGCGTCGGTGATCGCTACGCGGCTGGAGACATCCCGGGCCCAAGCCGACGCGTTGCGCGTACGTGGAGAGCTGGAGAAATCGCAAAAGCTGTACGAGCGCCAGCAGATTCTTTTGCGGGAAGGCGCCACGCCTCGCTTGGTATTCGAAAAAGCGGAGCGCGAATTTAATGCGCTGAAGACCGATGCCGATAGCCGCGACGGCGTGGCAAAGCAGGCGGAGGAAAGAGCAAACATCGCAGCCCAGGATTTGGATGCCACACGCGGCGTGCTGGATCAGAAGACGAAGGAACTGGAAGCGGCGCAAGTGAACGCAGCGTCGGGCGAGGTCCATGCGCCTTCCGACGGGCTGATTATATCGCGGCGGGGACTGCCTGGAGATCCCGTGGATCGCACCGTGAAGGACCTATTCCAACTGGCCATCGATCGTGCTTCGATGGAAGTGGCAATTGAACCCGAGCCGCCCTTGCTCTCTCGGGTTAAGGCTGGACAAGCGGCCTTCGTTCGTGTTGCCGAAGTACCGGATCAAGCCATCTCCGGAACCGTGCGAGAGATCAGAAACACACGAGTGTTCATTGATTTTCAGAGCCCCACGGCGAACATCAAACCGGGCTCGACGGCGCAAGTTACCATCCCGCTACACTAATGTCCATGCAGTTTTTGAAGAACAGCCTGGTGGAACTAATCACCCAAACCTCAACCAATCTGCCGCCCGACGTGCGCGCCGCGATGGGATTGGCTCTGGCCACGGAGCTGACCAATACACAAGCGTCGCAAGCGCTGAATATTATCGCGTCGAATATCGATATGGCGCAACAGGACGAGGGTCCAATTTGTCAGGACACGGGTATGCCAACTTTCCTGGTTCATACTCCCGTCGGCGTAAATCAGATCCAAATTAAAAGAGAAATTCGGGAGGCTGTCGCCGAGGCCACGAAGCGCGGCAAGCTGCGTCCGAACTCGGTGGATTCACTAACGGGTAAAAATAGCGGCGACAATTTAGGCGAGGAAACCCCGGTAATCCATTTCGAACAATGGGAAGAAAATGAGATCGAAGTGAAGTTGATCCTCAAGGGAGGCGGGTGCGAGAACAAGAACATTCAGTACTCGCTGCCGGTGGAATTAGATCGGCTGGGCCGCGCGGATCGGGATCTGGAAGGTGTCAGAAAATGTATCCTGCACGCTGTGTGGCAGGCACAAGGACAGGGCTGCGCGCCAGGGGCGGTCGGTGTTTGCATCGGGAGCGACCGGGCGCACGGGTATGTGCTGGCAAAGCAGGAATTATTCCGCCCGCTGGACGATACGAACGCGATTCCAGAATTAGAAGCACTTGAGAACGAGATCATGGACGAGGCGAATCGAATCGGAGTGGGAGCGATGGGTTTCGGCGGTAAAGTCTCGCTAATCGGCTGCAAGATTCGTGCGGCAAACCGCTTGCCCGCTAGCTTCTTCGTGTCGGTTGCCTACGATTGCTGGGCGTACCGGCGGCTCGGCGTGCGCTTGGATGCTACGAACGGAGCCATCACGCGATGGCTATATCGCGACCCGGAGCGAGCGATCGAGCACATGACAAATAGCGAAGGTTTTCCGTTAACCGGCCGGGAAATTATCCTGACGCCCCCGGTTAGCGAAGAGGCTGTACGGGCGCTGAAGGTTGGCGATGTGGTGCTGATTACGGGCGACATATATACGGGTCGCGACGCGGTACATAAGCATCTGACGAAGCACCAGCCACCGGTGGATCTGCACGGGGCGGTTCTCTATCACTGCGGCCCGGTGATGCTGAAGCAGGGCGAACAATGGAGTGTGAAGGCAGCCGGTCCAACCACCAGCAGCCGCGAGGAGCCGTATCAGGCGGACATCATCCATAACTACGGAATTCGCGTCGTGATCGGGAAGGGCGGCATGGGATCGAAGACGCTGGCGGCGCTGCAGGAATATGGCGCGGTATACCTGAATGCGATCGGGGGCGCGGCGCAGTTTTACGCACGGAGCGTGGAGAAAGTGATGGATGTGCACCTGCTGGAATTCGGAACCCCCGAGGCGATGTGGCACCTGAAGGTGAACGGATTTGTGGCAATTGTGACAATGGATTCCCACGGGAACAGCCTGCACGCCGATGTGGCGGAAACAACAGGAAAGAATTTAGCGGCGTTGCAGAACATGTAAACGCCGGGTTTGATTTGCTAGAATACTAAGAGATCTGCACGATCTCCATTGGCCAGGTAGCTCAGTTGGTAGAGCGCAGCCCTGAAAAGGCTGGCGTCGGCGGTTCAAGTCCGTCCCTGGCCACCATTTAAAAAGCCCTATCTTTACTAGTTCCGCTCTCGATACCTCGAATTGAACACGCCGAGCCGTCATCAACGGAGTCCAAATGGAGTCCAAAACCGCTACTATGTACCCGGGGCGGTGCGGGGTGCCGCTCCCAACGCGTCTGCCCCGCCTCATCTCCCTGTAATTACGTGGCTTAGTCGGTTTCTGGGGCCGGTGGAATACTTATCACAACATTGATGTTGTCTCGTAATACAGGGGACGACGTCGAAGTGCCTATATAAGGAGCCCAAAAGAATCGTGTCGCCCGCTTAGGATTGAACAAACGTCGAGAGCAATGATCGATGCGCAAGTCGTTCTTGCGTGACCCGTGCGGGACTGCTGCTTCGGCCCGCGCACCCTTTTACACGCGGAGTTACCGTTTGCGAAAATCCAACGCATGGCTATTACTGCAGTGCTTTTCAAAACTCAGAGCGAAAGGCAAGGCGTTGTTGGAACGCGATTACTAGCTTGGAGCGACTGGCAATCAGCAGACGTGTAGGTTAGGTAGGGTCTGTATTTTACGAATCACAAGTACTCAACGATACAAATGTAAAACGAGGCCCCGGATGGTCGCTAAGGCGAACCATGAATCTGGCTAATGATTCAACATTGGCTTCGAATCTGGCGGGGATTAGTCCGGCTATTCGACTCGATCTTTCCGCCTGGCTTCCTCGGGACTCTGCCACTGCAGATTTTCCTTCGCATCGGAACCCCCATGCCGCAATGCAACGACGTGGTCGACTAGGTAGCCTGGGCGAGGTCCCTTAACCGCCGCAGTCTCGGGACAAGGATGATCGCTGCGAAGCGGATCGGGCAGCCGAGGATCGCTTGATCCGCCCGCGAGCGTTGCGTTCGCAAGGCACACACCAGCGAGCGATATGGCGGAGATGCGAGGCAGTCTCGTCTGAAGAACGGTTGTGGCCGCTAAGTCCATAACGGGACGTCGATTCTGCAACTGAGGAGCACGCTATTGCCAATGAGAAAACAGATTGAGAGATACGGGCCATTCGCAGTGGATCAATGCAAGTTGCGCGCCAAAACAGCCGATTCGTTACCGCCACCGGCTCTCCCCCCGCGACTCCTTGTGCGTTTTCAGTTAACTGTCGGGTCCAGGCTCTTCCTCGATCGCCAAATAAAAACCTGCATGTCCCCAGAAGCGGAGCCGGCGGTTTGGTTCTCGATTTCATTCAAATCTGATATTCCACACTTCACTAGCCTCGGACGGTCGCATTATTGGCTTTGTTCCCGCATATGGTCGTTGACTTGTGGCGCCTGTTCGACAATGAGCTACAATTTTTATTTCGGGAAACCGCAATGCTAACCATCAGATCGCGCCAGATGGCAGTTTTATCGGAATCGTCCATTGCGCGATTTGTAGATATAACTGCCGCTCAATTAAAGCTAATTCTTCCTCGACATTGTGAAGCTCTCGGCGCGGAGGGTCTTCGCAAACATGTTCGCTTTGGAATAGAGAAGGCTTCATCGTACGGAATCATCTCTGAGCCGGCAATTGCGGGTTATATCCGCCTGATGTTCATGTTTGGCCGCGAATTTGACAGGAAGCACGACTGGGCGCTCCGCGTGTTGCAAGGTGGGGAAGAGGATAAAGCCAGGGCGGTCTTGCTGACCCAGGCCGCCGAACAGTTCCTCAAAGACGCAGTTCTGCGTGGCCGCCCATGACTCCGAACATTGTAAGTACTTTGATTGAAGGCGTCGGAGCAGTGTTCGAAGACCCGGGAATATTGCTTCAAGTCGTACAACAGAATCCCGTTGTAGCCGTGGCAGTAACGGTCGTGGCGGCAGTCGGAATCGGCATGACCATTCTTCCTTGCGGGCGGACATCGGCCAAGAAGATCGAGCAACCGGTAGAGAAACCCAAGCCCAAGCCGAAGCTAGAGGGAGTTGAAGACCGCCCAAAGGTCGTCAAGAAGGCTCCGGCGTTGGCAATTGCCGACTTGTGGGGTGTTTACCAGCCTGTTAACCAGCTACTACGGAAGGATGCTGCTACCACCGCCAAGCATTCCACTTACGCGGCAGGTTACAAGAGCAGCGATGACAAAGGCCGGGTGTTCAATTTCCATCGGGCGCCGATCGAGCCCGCGACGATGGACTGGACTATACAACCAACCTGGGAAAATCTCAAACAAGCCAATACGCAGGAAGTGATCGCGATTGTCATCGTGGAAGAAGGCGATTTGCGGCCGACGGAGGTCGTTTGGAAATGGGCGGCGGAAGGCCCTTTGCGCGGGAGTCGCGATAAGGATGACGCCTCGCAGACCGGACTCCGCTTCGCGTCCGTCGACGGCCAGGCATTGTCATCCGACAGCTCGAACGACAGAGCTGGCACCTGCACCGCGCCCGTCTGGCAAAAGACACTGACCATAAAGGACGGGCCGAAGGTGGTCTACATCAGCGCCGTGAAGCTGGTTTGCACGAATGTAGGAGGCGACGGATTCAAGCTCAACGCTTCGTTCTCGCGCAGTGAATTTGAGCGCTGCGGCGGGTCAGGCGAAGGCCCTTCCGATACTACGGGAGTGATCCGAATCTGGAAACGCATCGACGTCGAGTTCCTACGGATGACTGATACCGTCTTGGAAGTAGACGGAGTTCCCAAATATTATGAGCCCGCCTTCGTGCAGATGGACATTACGTTGGCCCGGGAGATTCAAAGAGACGACATCCTGGCGACCGATTACGACACTGCTCCGCCGGTCATGGCCCAATTGGCAAGAACTAACGCCCGGCGCAATAAAGATGTCGGGTGGTTCCTGTTGATGTCTTGTTGTTCAGCTTACACGCCGCCTGTAGTCGTGGGAGATGAAGCAAATCGTTATAACGCCACTCATTGCAGCATCACGGTGTACAAGGGAGATGCGGCGTTTACCCACGTCAAAGACCAGGAGTTTTACATCGGCACAACGATCACCACGGCCACGTACAAGCGTCACGACAGATTGATGGGGGTAATCGTAGATACGGCGCCCCCGGTCAACCTCCCCCCGAAGATTCGTCTCTTCCAAAACCTGGCCAACCAGCCAGAAGACGAAAACTATGTAGACTTCCGGGTTGTTTCCTCACACGCGTATGGCCAGAAGTCGGTATTCATTGTCGAGCCGGAGGACTACTGCACCGATTTCCAGGCGAACACACTTGCCAATGAACGGAAGCTACTTCTGCAGTACCCGAAGGAGACCGTAGGCGTCCGCTATTCCGAAAAGGTCGAATGGTTGGGCAGAGGAGGATTTTCTTTCCCCAATAACTTTTCCGTCCGCTTTATCTACACGGGAACGCGCAATCTTCGTGGACAGAGCGCCTCTGTCAAGGTAAACGACGACGTCTTCGTTACTGGCCAGCTTTTCATCTTCACGACGCACAACAACAATAAGAAAAGCCAAGAGGCGGCTATTGTCCACGAATTCTGCCATGCGATAGGTTTGTATCTTCCGCATAAATGCGGATTTGAGGCCTCCACTAATCTCGGCAAATACCCTGTCGTCGAAGGATTCAAGCGCTTTAGTTGTTGTATGAATTACCGCACGACGCTTCTTTATCGTGAGGAACACCAAAATCCTGGAAAGCAACTATCTGCGGAATCGAAGCTTGATCGCGCTATAGAAGCTTGGGACAAAGGCACCGACGTGCCCGACTTTTGCCATCGCCATCTGGACGCAATTAAGCTGTCGATTTTCGAGAAAAATTCGGCGATCTGGAATTGGTAGCGGCGCTTCGCAACTGCCCTCCGATGTCCGCATCAACCGCCCGCGACCGGATCACGATACTTGCTTAACTCGTACGCGGTGGGCTCATTATTGTTGACACGCACGGCTCTTGCTGTCGGCATGAAGGGATACGCTATATACTTCCTTCGTGGCACTGAGCCCGACATAATGACTAATCGCTTTCGTGTGGGTATCGCACTGACCATCGTGTGCGGGCTCATCGCTTCTTTGGAAACTTCGCCTGTAGCCTTGATTTCGGTATTCTGATCTGGCCCAGTTCGGCGGTTTGATTTGGCCCACCCCTGACGAACGGGTACTCTGATTCGGGCATAGCCCGAACGGAGGGGACTCGTTGGACTGGAGAGCGAAAGTGGAGTTATTCGAACAGAT
>JBBSEX010000040.1:0-25501 GCA_038239345.1 Bryobacterales bacterium | reverse complement strand
TGTTCGAATAACTCCACTTTCGCTCTCCAGTCCAACGAGTCCCCTCCGTTCGGGCTATGCCCGAATCAGAGTACCCGTTCGTCAGGGGTGGGCCAAATCAAACCGCCGAACTGGGCCAGATCAGAATACCGAAATCAACATGACCTTAACGTAGTGAGATGCGTGCCAATCGCAGTGATAGTAGAGAGATCCAGTTTTCTTTAAAACGCGGGCGAGTTCAATGCAACGGGGCCGCATGAAGTCAATGTACGCGGCTGTCGATTCGTGCCGATCCTCAAAGCTTCGCTTCTCTTTGGTCTCGCCCCAGAACACTTCATAGTTTCGGTTTGAGTTAAATGGTGGATCAATATAGCAGAGGTCAACGGAAGCACTTGGAAGCTTGCGGAGTTGGTCCAGGCAATCTCCACAATAGATAATCCTTGTGTCGATCAGGAAAGACGGACGGTTAGCCATGGACTATCAGTGCGACTTTTTCGCTTTTTTTCTCTTCTCTTGCTCCGACTTCACTCGCGCCTTCTCCTTCTGGACGGCTTCAACGGGGACGCTGAAGACCTTCTTTACTGCGTTATCGAAGCGTTCCCATTCGGTATTACCGGGGACTGACGGTGCTGGTAGTGGGTTCATGCTGACGACTCCATCGTACGCTGGAAATCCAACTCTTCCTGTTTTTGCGGTATTTCTACATCCGCCAGACTAACAGCATCCAAGCCGCATTCTCTTGCGAAATTTCGTAGTTTTCCATCGTCCGAGTAGAGGATGGTCGCGCCCTGTACCTTCGCGATGGCTACTATTTGGTGATCAAACTTTACCTTGTTTCTCGGCGTCATCTTGACGGTAGCCTTCTTTACTGCTGTTTTTCTGGCTCGCACGGCAACGCCAAACTCAATCGCGGCTCTTTCGTCGAATGCCCGCACCTGAAAACACGCGTGCTTTTTAATTTTTTCAATATAGGCAGGTCCGCTTTGATCGAGAGACACAAGAACCTCAGCTAGCGCGGGCGTAGGAATCACGATCTTGTCTCGCCTGCTTGTGAGTTTCGATATCAGCCCGTCAACTCTTTCCGATGCTCGTTCGACAGACGCACTCGCCTTCGGATTTATCAAGAACACCAAAAACGATGCGTCGAAAGCCACTTTCATTGTTGGGTCACTCCCCGTCCCGTAGTTCGGCCAGAGATTTATGAATATTCTCCGGCCACTCGGGCGCGGTAATACCGTTTCTAATTGCCGCTACGGCATCGGCCATAGGGCTATCATCCAGCTTATCGAATCCATCTATTCTGAAGAAGTGGAGAACCCATTTCCCATCGCCATACCGAAACCAAGATCCCGTCCCATTCAAGCGGATAGTCTGACGGTAGAGGTATGGACTCAACTCTCTTGCCAAAGCGACATTGGCCGTGCAGGAGTAGATCTGTCCATCCTCATCGCGTATTTGAACAGGTACGGTTTCGTCTTTCCCGCCGATCCTGATCAGTTGCCCATCAAGGTAATCTGGCTGGCTAATAGGACCGATTGGAGATTTGAGGCCCATTTTACTGCCTGGAAATTCAATGAGTTTGGAGGGCCCAAGGGAAATAGAGGCGGTTGTACGGTCGCGCACTAGTAACTGGTTGACGCGGAAGAAGGCTTCCAAGACCTCTTGGGGTGCTTCGTGCAACTGGACGTTATGGATACGCTGCCGAACTTCTGGTATAGCATCTCGATCCACGTCATGCACTAGCTTGGCGCTTCCCTTACCAACTCGCACAAAATGACAGTCTTTCGGATTACCGAGCAGTGCCGCCAAGCCAGACACGTACTCAGCGAACACGTTGAGCGGAAGCGTCTGCGGCGTAAATCCATTCAGCTTGAATGTTAGGCGATTGTCTGGTGTCTTTGCGGCCATATGATAGACTCCTAGCTGAGAACCCCATCTCCGCTAGGCACCAAAAGTCTTACCCAACCGCCGCGATTTGCCGTCGTGGCGGTTTCCCTTTGCAAACTCATGTTCCGGTGATTATACAGTGGCGACCCTTCCCACGTCCTTGCCGTTGCGCCTCACGCCGCGTTAGCGGGCGATGAGGGCTCCTCCTTCCCTGTCAGAACGTCCCACGTAAGCCGCTTGCCGACGATCTGGCGCACGGCTATGTCAAAGCGGTCCGCATCTTTCAACGGTTCTCCATCTTCACCCTTCCGGTTGTTATAACGGAACATTTGTTCATCGAGATAGCGGAATAGGTGGAACGGTTCCACGCTGATATAGGTTCCGTTCAAACCACGTTTTACCAAACTCCAGAAGTTCTCCAAACCGTTAGTGTGGACATTCCCCCGCACATACTCAACGGCATGATCGACGACGGGGTGCTCGAACTCGTCCAAACCCTCGTACGACTTCAGGGCATCCGTGTAGATTGCAGAGCCAGCTTCTACGTGTTGCCGAACTTCAGCCTGTAGTGCCTTCTTCTTCCGGCTGTCTATAACCTTCGTGCGGACTTTGCCGCCACGCTGTAGGATTCCAAGCACCATCGTCTTATCTTTACCGCCAGTGCCGGTAACCTTTAGCGCCTTGACGTCCTTGTGCATATTGCGTGCTTTGCCGCCGATGAACGTTTCGTCGGCCTCGACATGGCCGGACATCTTGCCTTCTTCTTCCATGCCCAGCGCAAAACGGATGCGATGGTCCATGAACCACGCGGATTTCTGGCTGATGCCAATGGCTCGATGAACTTCGTACGAGCTGATGCCGTTCTTGCAATTCACTATCTGCCACATAGCCGCAAGCCACTTGTCCAAGCCAATCGGAGAATCTTCGAATATAGTCCCGGTTTTCAAAGTGAACTGGCGAAGATCATGCTTTGCGCCACATTGGAATCGCTTGTACTTGGACTGATAGAGTACATTAGTTCCCCCGCAGCGTGGGCAGGTTACGCCGTTCGGCCACCGACGAGAGACAAGGTAGTCATAGCAGTTCGCCGGATCGGCAAAGTATACGATGGCTTCTTGAAGTGTGGTGGGTTCCATAAATCAATAATAGCTGGAACCCGATGAGTTGTCAAGTTAGTCATTGCCCTAATTAGCGGTTAATAACACCAGCGGAAATCGGTTCAGTAAACGGCGGAAGGCCCTAGATTCCGTCTATGATCGCGTTCAATGTGGCGCTTGGCCGCATCGCTGCGAGACACTTATCGTCGTCCGGAAAATAGTACCCCCCGACGTCCACTGATTTGCCCTGCGCCGCCAACAACTCCTCCGTGATCTCGCTCTCGGCCGCCGCCAGCGCAGCGGCTACCGGAGTGAAGCGTTGCTTCAAATCCCCGTCTTCGTCCTGCGCGGCGAGTGCCTTTGCCCACGCCATCGCAAGATAATACGTCGAACCGCGGTTGTCGATCTCGTTCACCTTCTGCGAGGGGTAGCGGGCGTCTTCAAGGTACTGGCCGATGGCCTCGTCCAGTGTCTTCGAAAGCAGGCCCGCGCTAGCGTTGCCGCCTTTTGTCGCCATCAGTTCTAGCGCTGGAACCAGCGCACAGTACTCCCCCAGCGAGTCCCAGCGCAGATGCCCTTCCTTCTGAAACTGCTGCACGTGCTTGGGGGCCGAACCGCCGGCTCCAGTTTCAAACAACTGGCCGCCCTGGAGAAGCGGCACTATTGATAGCATACGGGCGCTTGTACCCAACTCGAGAATCGGGAACAGGTCGGTGAGATAGTCACGTAGCACGTTACCTGTGACGGAGATGGTGTCCTCGCCGCGCCGAATTCGCTGGAGCGAGAATTTCATCGCGTCTACGGGATTCAGGATCTTGATGTCCAAGCCGGAGATGTCGTGCTCGGCCAGATAAGTTTTTACCTTCTGAATGATTAGCGCATCGTGACCGCGATCCGGATCCAGCCAGAACACCGCCGGTGTGCCGGTTGCCCGCGCCCGTGTCACGCCGAGCTTCACCCAGTCGCGGACGGGCTCGTCTTTCGTCTGGCAGGCGCGGAAGATATCTCCCCGCTCAACGCTCTGTGCAAGCAGGGTCTTGCCACCGTCCTCCACGATGTGAATCGTACCGTTTCCCGGCGCGATAAAGGTCTTGTCGTGCGAACCGTACTCTTCGGCTTTCTGAGCCATGAGCCCCACGTTCGACACGCTGCCCAGGGTCGCCGGATCGAACTGGCCGTTCTGCTTGCAGTCCTCAATCACAACTTGATAGATCGTGGAGTAACAGCGGTCCGGGATCACTGCAACCGTGTCTTGCAAAGCATCCTCTTTGTTCCACATCTTGCCGCCATCACGGATCACCACCGGCATGGAGGCGTCGATGATCACATCACTGGGCACATGCAGGTTGGTCTTGCCGGAGCGCGAATCCACCATCGCCAAAGCGGGCCGCTCTTCGTAGCAAGCTGCGATATCGGCTTCGATCTCAGCCTTTTTCCCGGCAGGAAGCTGGCCGAGTTTGCTAAGCACGTCGGCCAGTCCGTTGTTTACGTCGGCGCCGCTCTCTGCAAGGACGGCGGCATGTTTCACGAGGGAAGGGGCAAAATACTCTGCCACGCAGTGCCCGAACATAACCGGGTCGGAGACTTTCATCATCGTGCACTTCAGATGCAGCGAGAACAGCGCATTGTCAGCTTTCGCGGCAGCGATCTGCTCCGCGTAAAATCTCCGCAGTGCCGTCACGTTCATGACCGCGCAGTCGACAACTTCGCCCGCGATGAGCGGCATTTTTTGCTTCAGGACTTTCACCGCACCTGCGGAATCGACGAATTCGATACGCGCTGCGGTGGCGGAATTCACCGTGACGGATTTCTCGCTCCCATAGAAGTCCTTGTCGCTCATGTGGGCGACACGCGTCACCGAGCCGGACTTCGGCCAAGGCTTCATTGCCTTGTTTGGTTGCTTGCGGGCAAACGCTTTCACGGACGCGGCAGCACGTCGGTCGGAATTGCCTTCGCGCAACACGGGATTCACGGCCGAACCCAGGACCCCGGCGAACCGGGCCTGCAACGCTCGCCCTTCCTCTGTAGAGGGAGCGTCTGGATAGTCGGGAATGTTGTAGCCCTTTTCTTGCAGTTCCGCAATCGCGTCTCGGAGCTGTGGAATCGAGGCGCTGATGTTGGGCAGCTTGACGATGTTGGCCCCCGGTGACTTCGCCAGCTCCCCCAGGCGCGTCAGCTCGTCGGGTATTTTTTGGTCTTGCGTAAGATACTCAGGGAAGGTCGCCGCAATACGGCCGGCAAGTGATATGTCAGCCGTTTCGATCTCTACCCCTGTCCCTTTGCAGTACCCTCGCAGAATGGGTAGCAGCGAGTACGACGCGAGGGCCGGTGCCTCGTCGGTCTTAGTCCACGTGAGCTTCATATATAAGTGAATGCAGAGAGAACACGGTTCGCAAAAGCGGTATCAACCTGCAAGCGTAGGATAACATGACTAACCCGCTGAACTTACGGTAAAGCATTGATTCTCTTCGCCGACTTGCGCGTCTGGCGCCGCTGGCACTTCGGCTGCGCGGGCAGGACGCTCACCGCTGAAGGGTCGGACGCAACACAGCGGCAGGTTCGCTGCGAAGAGAAATCGCTCGCCGAGCTGGTGATAAAATTACTGGCGTGGCGACTCTTGAGCTAACCATACTTCTGGCCATTCTGAGCCAGGGCCTAGCCATAACCGCATTGAAAGCCCAGACCGTAGGGCCGGCAGAAGGGTCTCACAACACCCTTACATATTCGACCTACCTGGGAGGCAACAGCAATGACCTGGTTCATGCTATCGCTGTGGATTCGCAGGGCAACGTTTATCTGGCGGGCGAAACCGTATCGTCCGATTTTCCGGTAACTCCTGGCGCGTTGCAGCCCAAGCACGGCGGCAAACCCGGAACGGATTGCTCAATCTTCACCGGTTGCTACCTTTCGGACGCGTTTGTTACCAAGGTTGACGCTTCGGGCAAGATCGTATACTCCACGTACTTGGGCGGGAGCAGCGGTGATGTTGCCTACGGGATTGCAGTTGATGCGAACGGCGCTGCATATATTGCGGGGACCACGACGTCGCCGAACTTTCCTGTTACCGCTGGCGCATACCAAAGCACCCCGCGCAGCATCTCGACGCATGCGTTCGTGACAAAGCTGAATGCGTCGGGATCGGCGCTGGTTTACTCGACCCTTGTCGGCGGCTCCGGGTCAGAGTTCAACATCGCAGGAATTCGAATCGACCAGGCAGGAAATGCGCTGGTAGCGGGGACCACCACTTCTCTGGATTTTCCGGTTACACCCGGGGCGTTGCAGACTATTGCGGCCAAGCCGTCTAACCCGCTAAATGCCATAACGCATGGGTTCGTAATCAAGGTGAATGCGACCGGCTCCGGCTTGATTTACTCCACTTACCTGAGTGGCTCGCAAGGAGCCTCGCCGCAGGCCATGACGTTGACCTCGGCGGGAGAAGTGCTGGTGACCGGGGTCACCTCGTCAGCGGATTTTCCGATCACAAAGGGGGCGTATCAAATAGCCATTCCTCCTGCTCCCGCTCCTTTCAACGCGGCGGCTTCGCGCTTCGTCTCGCGATTGAACACGGCCGGGAGTGCACTGGTTTACTCGACGTTTTTCGGAGGTATCGCGAACACGAGCCGTTCGGGTATCGAGGTGGACAGCACGGGTGCGGCTTATATTACCGGCGATACGCTGGGGGCTTTTCCTGGAACGCCGGGAGCGTTTACCGGTCCCACTGAGCCAGCCACGTATCCGTCAAGCGTATACGCGGTGAAGTTGAGTCCAGATGGGAGTCGACTCGCCTACGCCGTTTCGTTAATAGCCGGTGCGGGAACCACGCCAGGCGCTATCACGGTTGACAGTAACGGAAGTGTCTGGCTCACCGGCCGGACTAGCACCTCAAACTTCCCGATCACCGGCGATGCGTACCAGTCCAGCTACACCGACGCCGCATGCTTCGGCGGCTTTCCTGGCCCATTCGGCGGAAGTGGCGATATCTTAAACTGCGGCGATGTATACTTTGCGGCGCTTGACCCTTCGGGTTCGCGACTGCTTTATTCGACGTATTTCGGCTCCAACGGCGGCGAGGGTGGAACGGCGCTGGCGATGGCACCGGACGGATCGGTCTATCTGGCGGGAACAACGAGTTCTGCCCTTTTGCCTGCGACCACGTCAGCGGCGCAAATGCATCGCTCCTTTGGGCCGGACTGCACGTTTGAAGCTTCTCCTTCATCCTTCGGCCCGAGCATTTGCACGGACGTCTTTCTGTCGCGCTTCGGTCCGGCAGCGGATGCCGGGTTGCCATTTGAGGTCGTCAGTAGCGCGAGCTATTTACCGGGAGCGGTTGCGCCCGGAGAGCTGGTGACATTATTTGGGCCGGGCATCGGGGATTCCCAAGGCTTGGCCTATCAGAACGACGGGACCGGCCGTGTGCCCACAGCGTTAGGCGCAATTCGCGTATTGTTCGATGGGGCTGCCGCACCTCTGCTGTATGAGGGACCGAACCAGATCAACGCCATCGTGCCTTATGGAACCGCGGGGAACGATAAGGTGCAGGTCGTAGTGGAGAAAAACGGCGCCGCCGGACCGTCGCAGAGTATTGCATTGGCCAACGTCAGCCCTGGATTTACGGTAGTGGCGCCGGGAGTATTTTCCATGGCGGCTTCCGGGGTGGGACAAGCGGCGGCTTTTAACAATGCCGAAGGGACGCCGAATGGTCCGGCGAATCCGGCGTCGGTCGGATCAGCAGTCGGCATCTATGTGACTGGGCTGGGCGTGACGGACAAAGCGGTTCCCGACGGGACTATTACCGACCCGTCGCTACTGCCAAGGAACATTGGCACGGTTGAGGTGTTCGTTGGCGGAAAGAACGCGCAAGTGCTGTACGCCGGGGCCGCACCTTATGCACCGGCTGGAGTCTCGCAGGTCAACTTTGTCATTCCCACCGGTGTTGCTACGGGGAATCAGCCTGTGTTCGTGTCGGCCGGGCATGTTGAAGCAAGCCAGTCCGGAGTGTGGATTGCGATTCGGTGAGGCAGTACCGCCAACAAATACGATCCAATGGACGGACGTCGTCATGAAGCAGTAGGCGACGGCTTTTAATCTCGACACTGTTTAGGCTGTCCCGTGCGAGACTGCGATTTACGTCCCGAGCTTGGTGCGAATGAAACATATCTTCACGGTTGGTACCGCGTGGCGTAAGGTGATAATGCCGGCCGAGATGGGCACAGCGGGATCTTATTGGCATCGATTCATAGTGCCGGTGAGATCGATTTTTCCTGGCTTATTCGCAAAGATCACTCTGTCCCTTTAAAGGAATCCCGGTTTTCGCAAAGATCATGATGTCTCGCGTTTCTTCTCACTTTCTTCGTCTCTTCATTGGAAGCCCATCCGTGTCAGCGTTTGTCGCCTTAGGTGAATGTTGCCGAGTCGGAGCACAGCTAACAGAGAGTTCAAAGACGCGAGGTAGGACAGTTTGTATAAGTGTTTCAACCGTTGAAATCCTCGGGCAAACCACCTGAGTCCCGTGTTTCCAAAGGAACATGTGATGGCCTCGGCAATAGAGTCAGAGCGGCAAGTGTCCGGTGGATAGAAGCGAAGCGGGGCACAGGGCCCATGCCGAAGTGAGCTTCCATCGTTGTAAGAAAGTGGTTGTCCCAACGGGTCTCCCGGAGTAGGTGCAGCGGCGAAGATTCTGTCCCTTGCGCATATCTGGTGGGTCTCGATGAGGCCCCGCCAACCCGTTTCGCCTCCGTATCGAGGCAAGCTATTCCAATCTAATTGAAGGACTCCGTACATCGAGCGTCCGGCAATATGGACTGCTGCACTGGACCATGGGTAAATCGCCGCATTCCGAACCAGGCCAAGCTCTAATGGATTTCCACTCGACATGCTGGATCGCTATTTTCGAGGGCGATTCAGACAGCGCGAGAGAGGAATCGGTTCTGCCAAAGATGCCGCCTTGCTTTCCAAGCGGCCACCCGTGGGGTCGCCGTCGTACAAATCCGGAAGGGTGGTCACCGCTTGACGTAGATTCACATCGAACAGCAGACCCTGGTAGTAGGTTGTTGCAGTCGCCGCAGGACCGAATTTCCGCTGTCCAACCAATCCGTCTGAACCAGACTCACCCATTAAGTCATAATGCTTCGGACCATGAAGTACAACAGCACCGTACCAACGATCGAGGCGCCGAAAATCTTGAACCATTGTTCGAAGTGGTGACAGTAGCGGTAGGCGACAAGCGCCGTAGAGAGGAAGACTATAGCGCTCGTGATCGCTCCGGCGATTAGAATCGTCCCCAGTACAGCGATACCGGCGAACTCGCTCTTCGGCGCATGGCGCATTCCGTAGGCGAATGCAAAAGGGATGCTGATCATGAACCCCTGCAGCGCCGCCAACAACGCCAGGAAGAACGATGCGGTTGTTCGACTCATCCTAATCTTGAGCTTACTCTTCTCAATTACTTTTCGAAGCGGAGCTTTTTTAGGAGGGAGTTGAAGCGGGGGTTGGAGCGGAGAGGGTCGAAGATGCGATCGTTTTTTAGCCAGCCTAGCCATTGGGAATCGGCGGCGTACGCGGCTTCCAGGTTGTTTAGGGCGTTCTTGTGGTCGCCTAAGCCGAGATAGATGATTGCCAGGTTGAACGGCGGGACGTAGCCGTGAAGGGAATTCTTTTGCTGGTCGGCTAGCTCGGCCAAGGCGCGGGTTTGATCGCCGGAGGCTCCGTAGGCGTAGCCTAGCCAAGCGCCGACGAAGGTGGGGGCGTCCATCGTCTTCGACTTTTGCAGCTTTGGAATGGCATCTCGGAGTTTGCCGGCCTGGATATCGATCCAGCCGTATGCCCATTGCGACATGAAATAGGCGGGATCCAGCTCGGTGGCTCGTCTGGCCTCCTCCCTCGCGGCATCGTATTTGCCTTGCCAGGCAATTCCAAGAAGAGTGTCGATGGGGATTTGTGGCGACAGGGGATCCAGCCGGTATGCCCGTTTGCCCTCGGCCAGCGATTCGTCAAGCCGCTTCTGAAAGCCCAGCCCCAAGCCGAATTGATCATGCGCGAAGGCGTAGTTTTCATTCAGTGCGAAGGCGCGGCGGAATTCGATCTCCGAACCAGCCCAATCATATTCGTAGAAGAGCTTAAAAACCGCCAGGGACGTATGCGCTTCGGTCGAGTTATTGTCCAGTTGGATGGCCATCTCCGCGGCGGCTTTTGCCTTGGTCCGGGCTTCTGTTGCAGTGAGAAAGCCTTCGTTGTAACCGGCCCAGAGGTATGCGTCTGAAAGCCCGGAATAGGCGGGCGCAAACTTTGGATCCAATTGAACGGCCTCTGAGAAGTGGGCGATTGCCTTCTTGAGGTTTTCGTCGCTGGGGCGATTGAAGAAATAGCGGGCTTTCAAATAGGTGTCATGCGCTTCGGGATTAACGCTGGGCGCGCTCTTGAGCCGTGACTTTTCGGCTGGGGTAAGTTGAATGTGAATCTCGCTGGCGGATCGCCGACGCTAATTCATCTTGCATGGCGAGCACATCGCGGGAGTTGCGCTCGAATTTTTGGGACCACAACACCTTGTCGGCAAGGGCGTCAATTAATTGCGCGTTGATCCGCACCTTATCACCGGATCGGGCCACTGATCCTTCAACGATCGCATCGATGTTGAGGGTTTTGGCGATCTGGGTGGCCGACGGTCGATGCGCACCTTTGAACTGCATCGCCGACCCGCGGGAGATGACGCGAAGGCCGCTGATGGTAGCAAGGTTGGAAGTCAATTCGTCGGTCATGCCTTCGGCGAAAAAGTCCTGGCTAGCGCCGCTTTCGGAACGGTTGTCGAGCGGAAGCACTGCCAGCGATCGAATGGCGTGAGATACGGGGCGGAAAAACCAATAAGCACCCAACCCCACAATCGCGATGGCGAGGAATAGCAAGGCTGGCCATTTCCATGCAATGGATGTGTGAGGCTTCTCGAATACCGCCGGTGGCTCCGGCAAAACCGGCAGGTCAGTGGAAGCAAGGCGACCGAGATCGGCGCGCAAGTCCGCGATGGATGGGTAGCGATCTTCGACGTTCTTGGCCATGAGACGCCGCAACACAGCCGCTAAGCCTGGAGGGATGTCTGTAGCGATGTCAGGTGGTTCGCGGACCACGGCCATCAGGGTGTCGATCGTCGTGGAACGGCGGAAGGGATGACGGCCGCCGATCATCTCGGCGAGAATTACGCCAAAGGAAAACTGGTCGGAGCGGACGTCGAGGGGCAGACACTGCACTTGCTCCGGCGACATATAGTCAGGCGTGCCGATAATGGTTCCTGGCGTGGTCAGTTGCGGTTCCATGCGAGCTGTCACGTCACCGGCGGCCGGCGGCGAGGAGTCGGCCACGCGCTTGGCGAGACCGAAGTCCATGATCTTGACGTGGCCCTGCTGGGTGAGCATGATGTTGGCGGGCTTAAGGTCACGATGCAAAATCCTGGCGGCGTGAGCGGTTTCCAGCGCCTCGGCGATTTCACCAGCAACGCGAAGCGTCTCGGCAAAAGCCAGCGGGCCGTCCTGCAAACGGCGATCCAGAGTATCTCCGGGAATGAATTCCATCACCAGGAATAAAGCGTCCCCGTGTTCACCGATTTCAAAGATCTTGCATATATAAGGATGATCGAGCGCGGCGGCTGCCAGGGCTTCCAGACGAAGGCGTACCCGAGCCTCGTGATCCATTGCCATGCTGGCCGGCAGCAGCTTGATGGCAACCCGGCGTTCAAGCCGTGAATCGCGGGCCTTGTAGACCTCGCCCATCCCACCAGCACTGATGGGTTCAATGATTTCGTACGGACCCAGAAGGGTGCCGGGAGTGAGGGGCATTAGCCGATGCCCGATTTTACCCCACCACAAGCCGGCCGAACTGCGGAGCGAATATGCAACCTGGTGACTTTACACCCTGTCACAACGAGTGAGGAGATGAAAACGTGGGACATTCGATTGGGGACGGAATCATTGTAGTGGCGCTAGCCGCGACACTCTTGGGATACCTGTATCTGAAGTATCTGGGGAGGGCGCGACGTCTGGAAATCATCCATCAGGAAAGGCTGGTGGCGATGGATAAGGGCATCCCTTTACCGGAACTGCCGATTGATCCGCCGATTATTGAAAAGGCGCCGAACCCGCGCATTCTACCGCTATTGGGGATCGCGCTGATGGCAGTTGGCGGGGGCTCGATGATCGCGCTTAGCCTTTTACCGAGCTTGGAAAGTCGAGCGTTCTGGCCGATCCCGCTGCCGGTGGCGATGATGGGGCTGGGACTGCTGCTGTACCATTTGCTTGCGGCGAATCGAGAGCGCTAAATAACTATGGACAGTGATGAGGCGCTGGTTGCCCGCTGCCGCGCTGGCAGCGATCAGGACGCCTTTGCAGAGTTAGTCCAACGCTATCGTGAGCGGGTATTTCGCTTGGTGATCTCTATTCTTGGGGCCGAGTTTCGAGGGGATGCGGAAGAACTTACGCAAGAGGTTTTTCTGCGAGTGCATCACGGGCTAGCTAGATTTCGTGGCGACGCGCAGTTCAGCACCTGGATTTATCGCATCGGTTTCAATCAGGCGGTGAACTTGAAGGCGCGTGTACGCTATCGGGCGCCGCATGTGAGCGACGATGCGCTGGCCGAGACAGCTTCGGCGGCTATCAATGCACCGGATCGGATCGCCGAGGCCGGACGCCAGCGGGCCTTGGCGGAATGTATGAGCGAACTGCCAGAAGTTTATCAATCCAGTCTGCGATTGTATTATTGGCTGGGGGAAAGCGTGTTGGAGATTGCCTCGCTGTTAGGCGTTCCGGAGAATACCGTGAAGTCGTATTTGCATAGGGCGAGGCGTCTACTGCATGAGATGTTGAAAGAGCGAGGATTCGAAGATGTCTGAGCAAGAGATGTCTGAGCAAGAAAAGATGGACAGTTTGCTGCGCGGAATGATGGCCAGCGCTGCGGCGCCGAGCTTATCCTTAGGCTTCGATCAGCGGCTGAAGAAACGTCTTCGGCCACGGCGGTTAAGTTCGGCGGGGCGGATGATCATGGGCTTATACGCGGTGCTTACTTTGGTGGTTTCGGTATGGGCCATGCGGAGCCAATCAATCGCCTGGAGCCTGATTGCGATTGCGATTATCGCGCCGCTGTTTCTGGTGGTGGCAACCCAGTATCGCCTTACGCGGGTTGGCGCGGATCTGGATTGACCCGCGCCCCGCGTTCGTCTGGCCGGTTGGTTCGATCACTTCTTGCTTGAGGCAACGATGTCAATCGGTTTCGATGACTCCCGGGCCTCCATCATGAGCGCTTTCTCATGAACTGACTTCGGCGTCAACCATCCCTTGTTGGAGTCCGCCATTTTGCCAAAGAAGTACTGGTCGCCATACTGGCGGAACGTGAACCTGACTGTACCGCTATCTTTCCCCGGCTGATCGCCAGTGGTGATGACGATGGCAGAGTTGCGGCCCTCGCCCTGGAACTTCAGAACGTGCGGCCATGGTTCGGTGACGCGATATTCGCCCTTCAAGAGGATCTTCGATCCAATCGTAAAGTCGAACGGGATGGCGACGGTAACGGGCCCCTGGGCCATGAGACCTAGCGGTGTAAGTGTGGCGATCAGGCCGGAAAGTGCCAGAACGCGGATGGTCGATGCAGTCATTGTGGTGCTCCTAGTTGTTGCCGGCTTTACATTCTGCCGGGCTCACAATCTGGGAAGCGGAGTCTGCGTGAATGGGCCTCCGGTAACCGCGAGGCTGAAAGCGAATTATTCACGTTGGTTATGCCTGACCTGCGTCGTTTGGCCGGCCACTTCATGAGAGGGGAACGCCAAGAGCACTCTCTGCAGCCCACCGAACTGGTGAATCAGATTTATGTGCGCCTGGTTGCCGCTCGAAATCAGGATTGGCAGAACCGGAAACATTTCTTCGCAATCGCCGCAAGAGTGATGCGCCGGTATCTGGTGGATCATGCGCGCGGCCGGCCCGGCGTAATCTTCACGGCGCTAGGCGAAGAGGATCTGCTACCCGCAATGACCGGTGGGCTCGATCTAGCCGTCACCGTCGACAGTCTGCTGGACCAATTGGCTGCGGTTCATCCTGAATGGTGCCAGATTGTGGAAGCGAAATACTTTTTGGGGCTCACGGATGAGGAAGCCGCGGAGGGTCTGGGCACGGCGCTCCGCACGGTGCAGCGCGGCTGGCGCGATGCCCGCCAGTGGCTATTCGAACGCATCGAAGCGGGAAACGCTTTACGAGCTTCTTCATAAGGCCGTGGCCACGCAGGACGATGATCTCGTCATGGGCTTGGTGGAAGAAGTACTTGACCGGCCCTCAGAAGATCGGGAACGGTACGCCCGCATAGCCTGCGCCGGCGACGATCCTTTATTTCAGAAGGTGTGGCATTACGTAACGTGGGACGAACGCATGAAGGGCTTTCTCCTGGACCCCGTCTGCCGCCTGCCCGTTGACGAGCCCACGCTCGAAGCCGGACAGATACTCGATCACCGGTTCCGGATTGTTCGCAAGGTTGCCGCGGGCGGTATGGGTGTTGTCTATGAAGCGTGGGATCTAAAGCTGGACCGGCGCATCGCGATCAAATGCGCCAAGGTCGGTTTCCATACGCGGCTTTCTCCGGAAGTGCGGCACGCCAGCGAAATCAATCACCCGAATGTCTGCAAGACATGGGACATCCACACCGCATCCTCTGCGTCCGGAGACTTCGACTTCCTGACGATGGAATTCATTGAAGGCCAAACGCTGGCGGAAAGGCTGCGCGAAGGCCCTCTGCCGGATAGAAGCGCGCGTCATCGCCAATCAACTTTGCGCCGGCGTGGCGGAAGCTCATCGGCGGCAGGTAATTCACGGTGACCTGAAGAGCGCCAACGTTCTGCTTGCCTCCGCGCCCGATGGTATACGCGTCGCGATTACGGATTTCGGTCTCGCGCGCTCCTGGATGCCGCAAAATCCCGCGTCCACTGCGGGAGAACCGGGCGGAACGCTGGACTACATGGCGCCTGAGCTGTTCCAATGCGGTACCCCGTCCATTGCTTCCGATATCTACGCGTTGGGGGTGATCCTGCATGAAATCGCGTTGGGGCGCACACCGTTCGCCAGCACCGTATCGATAGAAGAACGGCTTATCAGCCGCCCCGCGCTATCAAAACACCCCTGGGCCCATACCATCGCGCGATGCCTGGAGCCGGACCCGGCGCGACGCTGGACCGCTGTTCCCGAAGTCGCGAAAGCTCTGGTTCCATTCCCGCGGCTGCGCGTGTCTCTGATTGCCGCCGTTGTTCTATTGCTCATTGCGGTGGGCACCTTCTGGTATCGCAAGAACGGCGCGCCTCCGCCCGCGGTTCGTTTGGCGATCTTACCTTTTACCGCCAACGGCGAGAGCAAGTCTCTAAGTGACGGTCTGCTGCAAGATACCGCCGACCGGCTGTGCCGCATGAAAGATGGCGGCGAAAAACTCACCGTGATTTCCGCTCGCGACGCGCTCCGCAACAAAGTGGACGCGCCGGAAAAGGCGGCCGCTTTGCTGGGGGCCACCCACACGCTCAGCGGCAGAGTCGCTGACGCCAACCACCGTATTTCGATCCACGCAGTGCTTACCGACGCGCGTTCGCGGCTTCAGCTGAGAGAGTGGGATGCCGATTATGACCCGGGCGAACTAGGTAGCCTCCCCGTCGCGCTGGCGGGCTTGGTCACCGGGACTTTGCGCTTGCCGCCTCTTGCCTATACCGCATCGGTGAACGCCAAAGCATATCCCGATTTCGCTCAGGGGCTAGGTTCTCTGTAGGTGGACAAAGTGGATGCCGCGTTACCGTTCCTGACCCGGGCCGTTACGCTGGATCCCGGTTCTCCCCTCACTCACGCTCGCCTGGCAGAAGCGCAAGCCCGCAAGTACAGGCTTAGCCTTGACGCGCCATGGCTAAGCGAGGCCCAGAAATCACTCAAAGAGGCGCAGCGACTAAACCCCGATCTAGCACTCGTCTGGATTGTATCCGGCAGAATTAAGGAAGTTCAGGGATTGTACGAGGCGGCTGAATCAGATTTTAAGCGAGCCCTTGAAATCGATCCGCGTGACGGGGACGCATGGCGGCGCTTGGGTCGCATTTACCAGCAAAACAATCAGTTTCCCACGGCCGTGGCCGCGTTCCAAAAAGCGATCGAGATGCAGCCGAACTATTTTCCGAATTATCAGGATCTCTGCGCCGTTAATTTTGAACAGGCACGCTATAGCGAAGCTATTCCGCAGTGCCGCAAATTTGTTCAGTTGGTGCCCGATTTATCCGACGCTCACTATGCTTTAGCCATCTCGCTATTCTGCCTGGGTAAGTACGCGGAAGCGGAGACGGAGTTTCAACGCGCCATTGAGCTGGATCCGAAATCGGTCAGCGCAATTTTCAGCCGCGGCTTTGCGCTTGCCTCGCAGGGCCGGCCGGCTGAAGCGATCCCGCTCTTCTCAAGGCGATCGAGATCGGCCCAGCTGGATGCCTGATGTACTGTGATCTTGGGACGGCATACCGGCTTGCGGGTAATGCTCCGGCGGCAAAAAAAGCCTATCTGGCGGGGCGGCGCTTGGCGGAACGTGAACTGGAGAAAAATCCCCGCGACGCCATTGTAAAGGCTCAACTGGCTTATCTTTGTGCCCGATTGGACCAAAGCCGCCGGGCCGTGACAGAGCTGAAGCGAGCCCGCCAGCCGGCGTCGGATTCTGTGGAAGTCTCATGGTGGGCTGTGCTAACCTGGGACGCTCTCGGGGACGATGAACAAGCCATAGCGGTCCTGCGGAGTATGCCGGACGAAATGCTCGGCCGCCTCAGCCGCGACGCAGATTTGGCGGAACTTCGCCACAGTTCTCGCTTTAAAGAGCTGCTGGCTTCACGCAACATTCAACCTACTTCTAAGGAGTAAAAGACGATGGCTTTGATCACGTGCAGAATCAACAAGGACGCGAATGGCACTACAGAGGTTTCTTACACAGTTCACCGGCTTGACCCGGGAGACGAGGTGATTTTGACTACAGACACGGCGAACGCCGCCCTGGAATGGACGGGTACTTCCCCTTTTGCGCCGGCCGTAACGGCGAAACGTTTTATGATCCCTCATTCTGCCGCTTCCAGCGCGCCCCTCAAAATCACAAACTCGGAGCCGCAGGTCGCCAAGTGTGGTGTGGTGGATAGCGACGGCCAGTTCCAATCGTGGCCCGGTGGCGGCTTCCCGATTCCCAAGACGGAGCAGACCGCCTGACGAAGCCTGAACGCTAGCGATGGTCGAGCCCTTGCCTACCGCAGGCCGGATTACTCTGTTCGCTTCCACGTTGTGGTGATGTATATTCGCAGCCTACTCTTGGCCACCCAATAAGCGTATGCGGAAGCGCAGAGCGGCGACCCAAGCTTCGAAAGAACCTCGTCGGAGCTTCTGAATCTCCGACGAAGCGACTGCTCGACGCTACGAATGCACCAGTGAAGCATGCCCTTCGCTTTCAAGACGATGGGCGCGCGAGTCGAGAATCCGATCCGTCGCATGTACAGGCTGCAAGAATCCTCCTTTACCGAGCCGCTCGCTGCGGCGGACTCCATTAACTTCTTAAATCCGTTGCCTTTTCCATTACCAGCCTGAAAGCTAAGCTCCGGTCATGCCGTTACAAGAGCGTCGAGTCCGTTTTGAAGAACTCGCTTGACCAGCGGAACACAAATCTGTGCAGCGGACGGCTGGCTTCTCGCAGCGAACGGCTAAAGACCGGCATTACTGGACATCGCCACGCACACAGCGGTATGCTCCCGAAATGCCGCGTCCCAAGCGCAGCGCGTTAATGCTCTGGCTCCTCGTCTTCGCAGCGTGGCTCGTGCCGGCCCTGCTCTCCGGCTTCAACACCTATGTACAAAATCGTCTCGAGGGTCGCCCTCCGGACTGGCGCTGGGTGATCTTCAGTTCAATCGACTGGCTGCTCTATGCGGTTCTCACGCCAATTGTTTTCCGGCTCAGCCGACGTTTTCCACTGGGACGGGTGCATCTAACGCGCAACATCGCGCTCCATGTTCTTGGGGCCCTCGGCATGTGCGTTGCTTGGGCCGCTCTCGGTACCATCCTGCGGCTGGGCATATTTCCTCCGGAAACCAATGGCACTCCATTGAAGATCTGGCTCAGTTTTGTGAGCTGGGTCTTCACCACGCTGCCGTTCGGCGTAGGCGCTTATTTCGCGCTGGTGGGCATTCAGCACTCCTTCTTCTATTTCGCCCAGGCTCGGGAGCGCGAAACACACGCGGCGCGGCTGGCGGCGCAACTTTCCGATGCCAGATTGGGCGCTCTCCGCATGCAGCTCAACCCGCACTTTCTGTTCAATAGCTTGAATGCGATTACCGTACTGGTCCGAGACAGCAATACCGCGGATGCGTCGCGGATGCTGCAACTGCTGAGTGACGTATTACGGGAGGTCCTCCGGACCGACGAGACACACGAGACAGCTCTCTCGCGGGAGCTGGAATTTCTAGAACGTTATCTCGCGATTGAGCAGGTGCGTTTTTCGGATCGCCTCCGGCCGCGAATCGATATCGATCCTGCGTTAGCCCATGCCGCTGTCCCGCGATTCCTGCTGCAACCGCTAGTTGAGAATGCGCTACGTCACGGAATCGCGCGTCGCGCCGACGCAGGCCGAGTCGAGGTGAGCGCGCGCCGAGACGGCGATCAGCTCATATTGACCGTGCGCGATGACGGTCCGGGTTTCGCCACGCCGGAGGTGGGGACCGGTGTGGGATTATCGAACACCCGCGAGCGGTTGGCGGCGTTGTACAAAGGCAACGCGATATTTACGATAGCTAACGCGGAAGGAGGGGGCGCCATCGCCACCGTAAGCCTGCCGTATCATGAGGCGGAAGGAAATGCCTAACATTCGTGTCCTGGTAGCGGACGATGAGCCGCTGGCGCGACGCGGGGTCCGTCAACTTTTGGCGCCACACCCCGACATGACGATCGTCGGCGAAAGCCGCAACGGACCGGAAACCCTCACCGCCTTGGATGCACTCAAGCCCGACTTGCTCTTCCTTGATGTGCAGATGCCGGAGATGGATGGCTTCGCCGTGATCCGGGCGCGCGCCGCCAACCGCCTGCCGGCGATCATATTCGTGACCGCGCACGACCAGTTTGCGGTTCGCGCCTTCGAAGCGCGCGCCATCGACTACTTGGTAAAGCCGCTTAATGTAGAGCGGTTCGAAGCAGCGCTGCAGCGTGCCCGGGAGCGCTTGCGCCTGCTGCAGACAGCCGATCTCGCCGGGAAGCTGGCAGCTCTTCTCGCCGAGGAGCGCGCGAAGCGGGAAAGAAAGGGCGTTGAAAGACTGGTAGTCTCATCGGGGGAGAGCGACCTCATAATCCCTGTAGCCGAGATCGATTGGATCGGCGCCGACGATTACTATGCGCGGCTGTATCTTGGCGCGAAAACGTACCTGCTGCGGGAGTCGTTAAGCTCACTTGAGATGCGGCTCGACCCGTCGCGCTTCGTCCGCGTTCACCGTGCAGCAATTGTGCAGCTCGATCGCTTAAGGGAACTGCGAAGCGCAGCGCGAGGCGATGAGGCGATATTGCGGGACGGATCGCGCATACCGGTCAGTCGAAGGCGACGCGCGGTCTTGGATGAACTACTGCGCCGTCAGCCTTGACCAGTTCATAGATCTGGTCGCGCCCGCGGATCGAAAGATGTCGTTTTGCACCGCTTGCTGCAAGCTGTACGCCGCCTGCTGCACAAATTTGTTCGGCGTCAAAAACCTCGCTAGCATCGTTCCATGAACTCTCTTCGCTTTATCGCTGCGGCCTTACTGGCGGGAATGCTGGGGACGACGCTTTACGCACAAGCTGCCTCCAAGCGTACTCCTGAACAGCTTAAGGCCTTATCCGCAGCGCATAGGGCCGATTTCGATTATCTACTCGGAGATTGGGAGTTTACTTCCGAGCACCACGATTACGGGAAATTCCCGGGACGTTGGAGCGCAGTGCGCCTGGAAACGGGGCAGATCCTTGACGAGTATAGAGTGCTTCGTGACAACGCCGAGACTATATATGTCACCTCTACCATCCGCGCCTATAACGCCGTGGCCGATCGGTGGGAATTGATTGGGATGGATTCCGCCAATGGCCTGCAAGACTTTGGTACCGCGCAACGTGTCAATGCAGAGATGCACCTTGAACAGCGATTCGGCGTGGCCGCGGGACAGCCGATAACGCTGCGGATCAGGTATTACAATATTCAGCCGGACAGCTTTTCATGGAGTGCGGACCGTTCTACGGACGGCGGTCAGACATGGGTGAAGGGCTTCCAGCGGATAGAAGCTCGCCGGATCGGTCCGCCGCGCGACCTCGGGGCTCTTGCACCGGCCAAAAAACCAAAGTGAGAAACTTGAACCAAGTCGAAGGTGAACACTAGGGGCCAATCCGATCCCGCGTGTCCGAAGAATTTTAATCGCCCAACTTGTTTCAGTCGTGAACGAATATCATCTTGGCCCCAATCGGCCCAACCTCTTCTGCCTGCGATTCCGTAGCGGGCACGCACTCTACGACGATCGGTCCGTCGAGGGTGATCGCGGTGAGAGTGCACATCTCTGCGAAGGGTGCCATATCGATTCTCACGCCTAAGATAGTTGCAGTCCCCAAGCCAGGCGCCAGACGAATCAGGCTTTCTCGATCTGCTAATGGCTGCAGGTTAGGAGGCTTTGGACTATCGCCGAAGTAGGTTTCTTAGACCCCGAAACCAATCAGCCGGTTGAGGAATGTACGTCCTTCGGCGGGCTTGATGGTCCCCTTGCTTTGATCGCAGAACCAGGAGGATTTCCGAAGCAGGCACCCGCGCGGCGACTTTATCGATCGTTACGTAACTCACCGTGCGATCTCGCTCAATGATAAAAACTGCGGGCTTTGCGATGCCGCCCTTCTCCAGAGGATTATAAAGATCCCACTCTTGGACGACGCGGCGATCCGTATCGCACAAGATTGGAAACGGTAGATCCAGGTCGCGCCGCAATGCCTCTGATGCCGTCCGGCCATCTACGGAGACAGCCACGACGCTGGCTCCAATCTCCCGAATTTCCTTGTAATGGTCACGATAATCCGCCAACTGGCGGAGACAGAACGGTCACCACGATCCGCGATAGAACAGCACGACCGTCGCGCCAAATGAGACCAATTCTGACAGACGGTGTGATGTTCCGGTAGAGTCCTGTAGCTCGAACTCCGCCGCGCGTTCGTTCAAACATGGCTTTTTTCCGGTCAGAGCGCAAGTCCTTGGCACCGGTCGAGTAACAGTTGCACGATCACCATGTCTTGAATCATAACGCTTACTCGGAGATTCACGAGAGTGTCTTTGCTCTCCGGCTTTAGGGCGCGGGCTTTGACACTTAGCCTTTCACTAGACACAGTTGCCGCCAAGAAATAATGAGCGAGCGGCGCATTCGACCGGTTTACCCTGAACGTCGCCAGGCTGCACGCCCGCCTTCTCCAGCGCATCCAGATAAGGGTTGTGAATGTGGTCAAGAACCTTTTGCTCTGCCCGCGGCTTGTGATTGCCCGCGCCGGTATCGATCAAAATTACCTTACCCTCATGGCGCACAAGCCAGCTATGAAAGCTAAGGAAAGCATGACGCTCTTGTCAGATATTCCCGCAGGTAGCCACTCGGGATGGGCACTGACGGTGTGCTGGCTAAGCGAGGGCAGGAGTTGGGTCGGCGTCATGCTGTTCAGGTCCATCTCGTGGATTTTCTGGATTTGTGTTCTTCCGATTTCAAAGATCCTTTCTTCTCCAAGGTCGTAAACAGGCTTGAGCCGGGAACTGCGGTAAACAATGTTCAGTCGCCGAAGTTGTTATGGTCGCGCACGAACTTCTCGAGGTAGGCATGACGGGTTTCCCTGGAATGGTAGGTATCTTCTAGGCTAGTTGACTGCTATTTCCTTCGCCCCGTGGGCGCGCAACAACCGGTAGGGCTCCTGGTTCTGCGCGGCCAGTTGACCGCACACAATAAACGCGGTTAAGCGCAAACGAAAAGCTGTTGAACCTACGCCTCTGTAAGAAATTCTGTTCGATACTTCGGCGCAAGCTCCTTCGCCTTCGCCATGAATTCGGCTTGCTGTTTCGAATCGAGCTTCGGGGGAGCGGCTGTACGGGTAGCGACCGCTACACCAACCTCCATAAAGAAGTTTTCCTGACCCGCCGGAGAACAGATGCAGAGCAGCCGAACTGGTTTTGCCGACGCGTTGTGGAACTGATGAGGAGCGTTGGATGGGATGTTGATGGTGTCTCCGGCTCGCACGATGGATTTCTCGCCGCGGAAAGTCGCCTCCATCTCGCCTTCCATTAGGATGAAAGTCTCCTCGAAATCATGGCGGTGGGGAGCGGGTCCACCGCCGGGAGGAATGTGCATATCGATAATGCAAAAACGGCCTCCAGTATCATTTCCGGTAACGGTAATAGTGTAGGTGTCACCCACTAAGCCAATATGAGGCAAATCCTGGTCTTTGTCAGGCTGAGCAATCGTAAGATTGCGCTTCAGATCGTCTGCGGGTATAAGCGGGTATTCCGGTGTTTTCTCGAACATGTTGGTTTTTCCTTTGAGTTGCAAACGAGAATGGTGGAAAGATCCAACTCTTGCGAGTGCTCCCCGAGTGGAACCTTAAGCCTATCCAACTCTACGTCTTGTACCCCACGCGCCTCAGCATGACTTCGAAACTTAGAGCTTTCCTAAAGTTCATTGAAGATGTTGTGCCTCGATCATAACGGCGAAGGGTAGATTGGGTGATTCCGGTCGTGAGAGATTGGCGGCTGTTCCCACATCGCGAGCCAGTGCGGTGACCCGCACGTCTTGTGCGCCGTTCAACTAGCAACACAATCATTTTGTTCGAACGATCGATATCGATTGCGGCCCTCGCGGAACCGGGATGGACTCAACCATCTTCACCAGTTCGGCCCTCCCCGGGTCAAAAGCATCCTTTGCCAGGCGCCAGAAGTCTATCGACCCGCCGCCCTTGGCGTTGCGGAACTGACTATAGTTGGTCACCGCGATGAAGCGGCTTGAGTCATCGAAAATGGGTGCTTCGGGAAGCATACCGTCGAATGGGTAATCACCAACTCTGGTGAGGATGCCAGTCGTTGGCTCCAGCCGAATCAGTGTTAGCGAGGAGAAGAAGCCTTGACGGGCATCGTCCAGTGGAAACGTACTGTTTTCCAAATTTGAGGTGACGGCCCACTGACCGTTGGGACTCACCGCCAGCCCTTCCGGAAATATACCCGCCTGCACGCGCGAAACCAGAAAATTGTGCGGCTGACCATCAGCATTGTCCGCAGGTCCATGGGGCGCACCCACGCGAATGCTGGACACGGTTCCGCGGACGAATGGCAGCATGGCATTCACCAGAACGAAACGCCCATCCGGTGTAAATACGGCAGTAAAGGAAGATTGATCAACCTGTACATCGTTTCCCATGCTGCTTAGAGCCAACGCAGAATCTTGATCGGCCAGCCGCACGAACGCCAGTTTGGCCGGGGTCTCATACACCAGCGCCAGGGTGTTCTGCAGAGGATGAAACTTCGCACTGGTAAGCTTCTGCCCTTGTGTGAAGCCGGGAACAGGAGGAGCAAAAGGCTTCGATAGGCGTCCACGGTCGAAGCGGTACAGCGCAAGCGGTGGGACGATTTGTTTGTCGGTAGCGGCATAGGCAACCGCGACTAAGCTTCCGTCATAATTGATAGAAATGGAAAGCGGATTTTCGTATCCTTCAAACTTCTGCACCACGCGCGGATGATCCTGCTCCGCGAGATCGATAACGGTTACCGCATGTCCAGGCGGCAGGTCAGAAAGTTTTGTTGCGCTTGCAGAGCGGGCTCCACGAGTTTCGATAACAATAGCGTACCGGCCGTCTGGCGTAGTCGCCACAGAAGCTGGCGGACCAGTGACTGAGTTGGAAACCGGCACTGTTGCGGCCCGCGCACCGGAAAGAGGCTGATCAAGACGTATGACTGCCAACTGATCGGGGCCGACATTCGGCCCGAGCGGGCCGCCCAGGTATGCGGAAGGAAGCATATCCGTATCACAAGCCACCACGAGCAGCTTACCTTTAAAGAAGCTTTCAGGGGACTGCGGCGATTGAGCAGCAGCCAAGGTGCGCAGCATAATGGCACCAAGAAAAAGCAGGGAATTGCGGGTTGTTGGACCTGTAGTCGGCATAGCTTTCACCACAGTTGCGGCGCTCATGGCATCCAATGCAAACAGAATCTCAAGAATGCGTTGGGGGGAATTGGACCGGATTTGAGCATTGTCTCGAGGTCACGCCTTAGATAAGTTCCATTACGACGGAAACGGTTTCGTCGATTTGACCGGCGTCCCACGATATGGCGATGTTCGGATGCAAGAGCCTTGCCGCCGCAGACATCTGCCGCCGGAAGCGTTCCTGCTACTCTGCCGAAACAATTGCCCCGGTATCGTCTTGATGGCTACACGCCGGTCGACTATGGGATCAAATGCGAGGCGCACGGCACCCATCCCCCCGACGCCCAATAAGCGCATGATCTTGTATCGCGCCAAATGAGTCACCACCGGATTGTATCGGTTTTCAGGTTCTTCGGGACGGGCCGAGAGCAGCCCTATCATCGGAACGACACCAAGAACGCTAATTCACAGTGACCTTTTTACTTCCCAAGATGCTGACGAATCCGCGGACCGTGTGCGCCTGCCAACTCGTCTCTTCCATGATCGCGGCTAACGTTACGCCCTGGCCCGTTTCATGAGCGCGAGGACTTCCGCCCGCTTAAATATGGAAATCCGAGATGCGGAGCCAAGTGACACTCTCGCACTACACAATTGCCAAGGTTACTCGAGAGTGGGGACGTCTGTACGATTTTTCCATCGTGGATGAGCTGTAACGTCCCCGAAAGCGGCACTGGCGCATCATGCTCGGTCCGGAATTGCGTGAAGAATTGGACGGTGCCGCTCAACGAAGCAGTCGTCGAAACCTGCGCGTTTCCACCCGTGATTCTGTACATCTGCGCGATTGGCCCGACACCGGCAGTGTTTTGGCTCGTCGAAATGATGTTCATTACCAATCACAGTTGCTCCCAGGCGTGACCGCAAAGTGGTAGATTCCCGAAGACATCTTCGGAAGGATTGTTTGCAGCTTGAACGGTACAAATCCAGTGATTGTTGTGCCCTGGCCCAGCACAACCGTTGAGGCATTCGGCCACTCCATAACCGCGCTAAAAATGTACGCACGCCTGCCGGGCGAACGGATAACCCCGATTGGAAGTTGCGCACGCACGTAGATCTGGTATTCACCTCCAATGAGGTAGAAGCCTAGCTGCCCCATGATGCCGCCTTGTCCCTGGTAGGAATATAACTCCGTGGCGAGCGCGGGCACGGTTGTGAACCCCGCAGACATTGTAATAACGAGGAGTGCTGACATGCCTCGATTTTCTCAGCCAGCGATAACTGAGGATTTCAATTGTTCGGCAAACTCATTTGGCGTCCGGTAGCCCAAACTGCTATGGGGCCGTTCTGTATTGTATTCCTCCCGCCATGCTCCGATCTTCCGTCT